>DMMY01000030.1 GCA_003452935.1 Elusimicrobiota bacterium | reverse complement strand
CTGCGCATTTCGCGCCCGCCGCCGGCGCTTTGGGCATCTCTCATGTCGAATTTTCCATTCCCGAGGGGACTTCCGGCAATTTTACCTTCACCATCCCCAACCAAACCTACCAGAAGGCCGAGACGATCTGGCTGGAGCTCATCGGCGAGTCCTATCCGCCGGAGTTGGCGGGGGCGACATCCTTGGCCGGCCCGGTGCAGGTCAACCCCGGGCCCGCGAGCCGGCTGATCGCGACCGCGAATCCGACGCGGCTGGCCGCGGGCGCCGTGGGCGCGATAAGCGCGTTGGTGACCGACGCCGTGGGCAACGGCGCGGCCGGCGTGGGCGTGGCCGCCCAGATACAGCAGGGCTCGGGCCGGCTGCGCGTGGGCGAGGCTTCGGTCACGCAGAGCCAGGCCATGACTGATTCGGCGGGCCGGACGCAGTTCGCCTTTATCAGCGGCATGATGTCGGAGATGAATAAAATCCTGGTTTGGGCGCAGCCTCCCGCGAACCTCCCTTCGGCGGAGGTCAGCATCCTGACTTCCCTCTTGGGAGACCGCGATCTGGCGGCGTATCCCAGCCCCGTGGCCATCATGCAGCGGCCCTTGACCATCGAGTATCGTCTCGACGTTGACAGCGACGTCAGCGCCACGATCACCGACGTCTTTGGACGGGAGGTCTGGCGGACGGGCATGAGCGCGGGCAACGCCGGCGGGCGGCAAGGTTTCAATACGATCAGCTGGGAGGGCCGCAACCAAAACGGCCAGGTGGTGGCCGCGGGCGTTTACGGCCTGCATTTGGCGATCAAGGCCAACGGCCAGACGACCTCGGCATCGACGCGTTTCGGGGTGAAGAAATGAGCGCTTCCGGGAAGGGCCGGGCCGGCGGGGAGGTGTGTCCCATGGACAAGCGGAAATGGATCGTGGTCGCGGCGCTTCTGCTGCTGGCGAGCAGAGGGGACGCCAATGAGCGGGATTTAAGGGCGGCCCGCGAAGCCAAGGCTTGGTCTCTGATCAGCCAGGCGCGTCAGAGCCAGTCGGATAGCCGCATGTTGGATTATTTAAGGCGATTCGTGGCGCTATACCCGCGGGGCCGGCATCTCTCCGACGCGCAGTACGCCATGGCCGAAACCCATAGCCAGGCGGGGCGCCGCGACGAGGCGCTTCCTTATTATGAGCAACTAATCGCCCGGAAGGATCCTTCCTACCTCAACGACGCCTGGCTGCGCGTAGGCGAGATCCATTACAATTCCGGCGAGATCGCGAAGGCCAGGAGAGCCTGGAAGAATCTGGACAATTTCTTCGGCAAGTCCCTGCTGACGGCCGAGGCTCTCTACGGCATGGCCCTCTGCGAGCTGCGCGACCGCAGATTCCGCGAGGGCGAGAAAATCCTGCAGCGGATCGCCGGTCAGTACCCTTCTTATCGCGATCTTCCCAAGATGCGCGAGCTTTGGGGGGTCATCCGGTTCAATGCCAAGGACTATCGCGGCGCCGTCTCCATGCTCGCGGGCATCGAGACTCCCGTGGCCGCCTTCTACCGGGGCATGAGCCATTTTCAGCAGCAAAAGTATCAGGCCGCGGCCCAGGCCTTCCAGACTCTCGAGGGCTTGCGCGTGAATTCCTATCAGGAATTGGGAGCCTATCTCAAGGCGGAATGCTTCCGCATGGCGCAAAACGACGCTCTGGCGGCCGCGGGCTACGGCGAGTTCATCTCCCATTTCCCGGACAGCCGCCTTAAGCCCTATGCCGTCATACAGCAAGCCAGGTCCTTCAACCAGTTGGGGCGGTCGGACGAAGCGGAGCAGTCATTGCGGCTGCTGCGCGAGGGCAATCCCAGCCGGGACGTCCGCGCCGAGGCCCTGCACCTCGAAGTCGAGATGGCCGCCCAGCAAGGGGAGCATCGCAAGGCGCAGGAATTGGTTCAGCGCACCCTGTCCGCGTCCGGGGATAAGGTCGAGCGTTACGCCAATACCTATGTCTTGCTGGGCTATTACCTGCTCAAGGTGGGCAAGCTCGCCGATGCGACCTCGGTCCTGATGGAGTTGGTGCGCAAAGTGCCCGGGCACAAGCTGGGGATCGCGGCCTACATCCTGGCGGGACAGGCGTCCTATCAGCGCGAGGATTGGCATGCCGCGATCTCAGCTTTCGAGACGGCCTTGCTGAAGTATGAATATGGGCCGCTCTCCGACGTGGCCATGACCATGATGCTGGCCTCGTATTTCAACGCCAAGAATTACCAGGAGCTGGTGACGCATGCCAATCGAGTGCTGGGCGTGGTATCTTCCGAATACTCGGCGCAGGCCATCCAATGGCAGTCGCAGAGCCATTTGCTCATCGCCGAGGCTTACTACGCCCTCAAGCAATATCCCGAGGCATCGAGCTTTTATGAGCGGGCCATGCGGGAGCCCTCGCTGGCCGCGCAGGCTCAGCTGGCCCTGGCCTGGTCGCGATACCGGGAAGGACGCTACGTGGAGGCGCTGCGCCTGGCGCGGCAGGTCCAAAGCCGGCCGGACTCTGGCCGGGACTTGCAGGCCGGCGCCCTGTTCCTGACCGCCTGCAGCCGTTTTAATTTGAAGGATTACGATTCCGCCATCAGCGCGTTTCAGGGCTTCCGGAGGCAATACCCCGAAGACCTCCGCGTGGCCGAGACTTGGCTGCACGAGGGCTCGGCGCAAAGGGAAAGGGGGCGACGCGCCGATGCCCTGCAATGCTGGGGCCGCTTGACCGCGCTTTATCCGGCCCTGCCCCTGGCGCAAAAGGCCCAGCTGGAGATCGGGCGGCTCCACTTTCAAGCCCGCCGTTACGCGGCCGCGGCCGCGGCCGCCGAGGAATTCCTGACCCGCTGGCCCCAGGCTCCCCTGGCCGTGGAAGCCCAGTGGTTGCTTGCCCAAAGCCGCTATAACGCGGGCCATGACGCCCAGGCCATACAAGCCTTCGCGGATTTTTTGGCCCGCTTCCCCCGGGAATCGCGCCGCGACAACGCCGTCCAGCAGCTGATGCAGGCGCGCTACCGGCAGGCGGCCCATGCCCAAGACCCGAGGCTCTTGGCTGAGTTCGTGAAGGTCTATCCTAAGAGCCCCTTGGCCAGCGAAGCCCAGTACCAGATCGGGCAGATCGCGTTCAAGGGCCAGGACTGGGTCTCCGCGATCGCGGCCCTGCGCAAGCTGCTGCTGGACTATCCCGGGTCCAGCCAGGCGCCCATGGCGCTCATCGGCGTGGCGCACGCGCAGGAGCGATTGCGCAAATTCGACGCCGCTATCGCCGAATACCGCAGCCTCATGGAGCTTTTCCCGGAGCATGCCCTGGCGTTGGATGCCGCCATGCGCGCGGGCGCGCTGTGCTTCAGCGCCGAGAAATACCAGGAGGCGGCGAGAAGCTTCCGGTTCGTCACCGAGCGCCAGGCTCCGGCCGATATCCGGGCCAACGCCGCCTACAACCTGGCGGTGGCCTACAAGAAGCAGCGCAGCTACAGCGAGGCTCTGGAAGCCTACGACCGCTTCATGGCGGCGTTCCCGGAAGACTCCCGGGCCGCGGATGCCCTGCTGGAGACGGCTAGCTTGCATCGGCTCATGGAGCGCAATGACCTGGCCATGGCGGCCTACGAGCGCCTGCTTAAGAGAAAGAATCTGGCGCCGCAGCTGGGGATGGAGGCCCATGCCCAGATCGGAGAGCTTTTCAGGGCCGCGGGCGATAAGGACAAGGCCGTGGAATCGTACCAGCGCCTCTTGACGCTGGGTCCGGCGAATCACAATGTCCGTCTCGTGGGACTGGCTCAGCTGGCGGCCCTTTACGAGGAACGGGAACAGTGGGTCGAGGCGCTGAAGGTCTATGACGAAATAAGGCATAGCCGCGGGCAGCGTGAATGGGTCCGCTCGGCGACCAAGCGGGCGCAGGAGATCCGGGAGTACCTGGAGGCCCAGAAAGGGTCGGCCAAGCTTCAGGCCAAAAGACGAGAGGGCCGGCGCGTTGCAGGCGGAAGAGTCGGACTTTGAGGGAGGGGACAATGAACATGGAGAATCTGTTGTTCAATGGGGCCGCGCTGCGCAATCCCCATTCGGTGGCGATCCTGGGGCTGCTGGCCGTATGCTCGGTCATCGGCCTGACCTTGATCGTGGAGCGGGCGCTTTATTTTTGGCGCATCAAGATCGAGCCCGAGGCGACCCTGCTGAGGATACGGGCCAGCGTCCTGGCGGGCCGCATCGAGGAGGCCTTGTCCATCCTCGGCGACGTCAAGGGCAACCCCGTCCTGGCCGTTATCGCGGCGGGGGTCCGGAGCAGCCTCTTGCCCAAGGAACAGGCGGCGGAAATGATGCGCGTCTGCCAGTTGAAGCAGAAGGCGGCCATGGAAAAACACTTGGTGGTGCTGGGCACCCTGGGCAACACGGCCCCATTCATCGGCCTGCTGGGCACGGTGCTGGGAATCATCCAGGCCTTTCATGATCTCGCCGGGGCCCAGGCCGCGGCCAATGGGGCCAACGTGGTGGCCGTGGGCATCGCCGAGGCCTTGGTGGCCACGGCAGCTGGCCTCTCCGTCGCCATCCCCTCCGTGGTTTTTTACAACGTCTTCCTCAAGCAGGCGAAGGCGGTCTTGACGGAGATGGACGTGGCATCGTCCGAGGTTCTGGCCCTGCTGTCGCCTCAAGCGCTGGAGGCGAGAGCCCGAGGCCCCCGTGAAAACTAGCGGCGTGGAAGGCGAGCCCATCTCCGCCATCAACGTCACGCCCTTGGTGGATGTGGCCTTGGTTCTGGTCATCGTCTTCATGATCACTCTGCCGTTTGTGATGGAGAAAGCCGTGAAAGTGCGTTCCGGACATGCCAAGCCGGTGGCGCTCTCCGCCGCGACGCAGCCCATCCTCATTGAGCTGTCAACGGGGAGCATCCGCTTGGAGGGAAGACCGATCGCGGCGGAGCAACTTGGCAACGAGCTTAGGGCCGTCATGGAGAGCCGCGGCGTCACGGCGGTGGCGGTGTCCGCGCAACGCGACGTGGAGCATGGGCGGGTCATCGAGGTGCTCGACTTGGCGGCCATCGCCGGAGCCTCGGAGCTCGACGTCCTGGAGCCTATGGAGGAGAGCCATGGTTCAAGCTGAGTTTGGAGACGACGAGATCATCAGCGAGATCAACCTGACCCCGCTGGTGGACGTGTCCTTGGTGCTGGTGATCATTTTTATGGTGGTGGCGCCTTTCCTCACCAACGTTCTCAAGCCGCTGGTCTTGCCATCTTCCTCCCGGGCGGCCTTGAGCGAGAATGATTCCATCCGGGTTTCCGTGTTCCCGGACGGGGGGCTGGCCGTGGGCGCGGCTCTGATCCCATCCGTCCGGCTTGCTGAGGCCTTGCGACGGGAGCTGGCCGCGGGCAGAAAGCCGTGGGCCTTGGTGCGCGCGGGGCGCGAGGTCTCCAGCGGCCGGGTCATGGACGTGGTCCGGGATCTCAAACGCGCGGGGATGGAAAGAATAGCTTTCGCGGCCCTGCCTAAAGCCGGCGCGGCCGCGATGCTCAGGAGGGGGCCGTGAGTTTGAGCGAAGACGCCATCTTGTTCTTGGCCCGACAGGGACCCGAGCCGACGCGCTGGGCCCGGCCCGCAGCGTGGTCCTTGATTGTCCACGCTTTGGGACTGCTGGTCTTGGCTTTTGACCTGGATATGCAGGCGCGCTCGCCGGTCGAGGCTCCGCGGATTTTCGAGGTCCGGCTCGTGGCCGCCAGCGAGGTCATCGCGCCGACGCAGGCGAAGACGCCGCGCGCTTTGGCGGCGAGGGCGAAAACGTCCGCGCCGGTTGCGGTTCGGAACCGCTTTGCAGCAGCACGGTTGGCGCATGCGCCGCGGACGCTGAGGCGGTCTTCCTTGGGCAAACCGGCGCTCTCCCGGCTCGTCGCCTCAGGTCCGATTTTCAACGGCATCGGGCGCGGCCTGCAGGCCGGAGTCGGCCGGGAAAAGATATATGTTTCAGGCAGCGCCCTGCGTCTGCCCGGACCCTGGAAAGCCGGCGTCCCGGTCCAGGGCGGGGAAGCTGCCTCGGAGCGGTCCGGCGCGGTCGACCTCAAGGCCGGCTCCGAGGCGCGGGCTTTTCCAGGCTCGGGGTTGGAGCGCCTTGAGGGGGGGATCGCTGGCGGGCCCACGCTGCGCGGCCAAGGCGAGGCTATTCTGCAGGGCTATTCCTCGCGGGTTCAGGCGCAGGCGGCGGCCAAGCGCGAGAATGTGGAGCTGCCGGAGGCCTCGGACGCTTTCTTCTCCATCACCGGCCCCTTGAGCCATAGGCGCATCCTCAGCCTGGCCCTGCCCAGATACCCCCGCTGGGCGGAGGAGAGTGGAGTGGAGGCGCGGATATCCTTGCGGCTTTCCGTGACCGCCGACGGCAAGGTCAAGCCCGAGCCTTGGATCGAGCAGTCCTCCGGTTTCCCGGAATTCGACGCGGTGGCCCGGGAGGCCGTCTTGACCATCGTTTTCGAGCCGCTCTCCGGAGATGAGACTCCGCGCGAGGAGTGGGGCGTGGCGACTTTCAATTTCCGGCTCAAGAGAACGCCGCAGAGAGGTCTGTTATGAAACGATTGCCCTCATGCTTGATGATCCTGATGTGCGGCCCGGCGCTTGCGGCCGCCGAGCGGCCCGCCTCCGCGAGGCAGGCCGGCCAGTTGGATGAATTCGTGATCGAGGGAGTGCCGCGCATCGACGTGCAGGCGGACAAGCCCTTGTATTCGCCCGATCTGAGTCCGGCCCCGGCGGTCTTGAGTTTTTTGGCCCAGCAGCAGCGCACGCCGGATTTCGCGGCCAAGGCTTTGCTTTTCGCGCCGGATTATCTTCCCGTGACCCTGGCGTCTCCCTTGACCAAGACGCCCTGGCGCGCGCGTTTGACGCGTCCGCCCATCCTGGATATCCTCGTCAAGCAGCCGAAGTTCGCGGTGGAGCGCTGGCGAGTGGTGATCACCAACGACCGGGGCCAGGTTTTTCAGACGCTCTACGGCAAGGGCCGCCTTCCCGACCGGCTGACATGGGATGGGCGGGGCAAGAACGGCGAGATGCTCCGGGTCGGGCATCCCTACGCCTATTCCTACCATGTCCTCGATCGCGCCGAGGTTCCCAGCTATCTGCCCGGGAAAACCATCCTCTTGCGAAGCCTGGTGCATGAGCATTGGGGACGACTGGTCGTGGCTTTGGATACGCCGATCGTGTTTGACAAGGGACCGAGGCTCTCCGTCGAGGGGATGCTGCTGCTGCGCGAGGTCCAGGACCTGCTGCGCGAGTCCGGGACCGGAGCTCTGCAGGTGACCGTCTACGGCTGGGATCAGGATTTGGCCAGACGCCAGGCCGAGCTCCTGAGCCGTCGGCTCAGCGCGGCCTTGTTGATGCAGCCCAAGCGGGTGAGGGCGCGGGCCGCTGCGGTGGGGCGGGACGGCTATGACCGCACCGAGATAGGGACGCGATAGTCATGAAGAAGATGGACCGTGTGAGAATATGAAAAAGTTGATGTCGTGCGCGGTCATGCTCATGCTGGCGCCGGCGGCGGGCGCTTATGGGGCGCAGACGGCCGGGCTGCCCGGAGCCTATCTGGACTTCGTCGGCGGACCCAGACTCAGCGGCATGGGCAGGGCTTACGTCGGTTTGGCCGAAGGAGCCGACGCGGTGAGCTGGAATCCCGGAGGGTTGGGGTTCCTGCGCCCCAATGTCGTCGGTTTCATGCATACTCAGACCGAGGAACAGGCCCGGCTGGATTATGTCGGCTATGCCCAGCCCATCTACCGCTGGGGCGCGTTGGGGCTTGCTTATACCCGGCTCGATTCCGGCGCCTTGCCCCAGACGGATGAATTCAACCGGACGGTCGGCCAGTTTCGTGATCTGCAGCAGGCTTTCATGGCCGGATACGGTCTGGCCGTGCATCCGCGCCTGTCTTTGGGCGGCACGTTTAAATTCGCCCAGCAATCGTTGTCCGGCGCTTCGGCGAAGGGTTGGGGCATGGACTTGGGCGCCCTGGCCAAGCTGCAGGATCATTACCAAGCGGGCGTGCGGGTTCGCAACCTGATCTCTCCTCGTTTGAGCTATGATTCCGGCGTTGACAGTTTTTCGCGGGTCGTGACGCTGGGGTTGGCCGGCAAATGGCTGCAGGAGAGGCTCGCGGTCACCGCGGACGTGGAGCGCGGGGCGGATTCATCCGGCGACGTCAATTGGCGCTTGGGCGCGGAGGGCACTTTGTGGAGGGTGGTCAAGCTGCGCGCCGGCTTCGACTTTGCCATGAAGGAATTTTCCGTCGGAGTGGGTTATCAGTGGGGCAGGAGCAGCGTCGGCGCGGCCATAGGCAGCAACCAGTACGGCTTCGCCCAGAAAGTCGGCATGGATTATGCCTTCGGAGGCTATGATCTCATCCTGAGCGCCGCCCCCGAGGTCTTCTCGCCCATGGGACTCACCAAGCGGACGATTTTCGCCATCAAGCTGAATCATTCCACGCCCATCGACGCCTGGGTCTTCGAGATCCGCAACCAGCACAACGACGTGGTTTATAAGGTCATGGGCAGCGGGAGGCCGCCGACCGAATTGACCTGGGACGGGCGGACTTCGTATGGGATGGTCGTCGCTCCCGGCGCTTACGGCGCGACTCTCAACGTGACGGACAAGAACGGGCGCACGGAGATCACTCCGGTGCAGACGGTCCGGGTGCAATACGGCACGCCCTTGGACGAACTCGAGATATCCGTGCGCTGAGGGCGCGGGATATGTCGGGGCCGCCGCGGGAGCGTCGAGTTGTCCTCTCGGATGCGGGACATTCCCAGAAAAGGACGTCGCGGCAGGCGCTCCAGGTTCAGAACGCCCGATTGGGGGATTCAGGTTTTCAGGGCTTCCCGGACCTTCGTCAGCAAGGCCGCGGTGGAAAGGTGATTGTTCTTCATGCTGTCGCGCGCGATGCATAGGATCGCGGGACGCCCGCCGTAAGAGAAGGAGCGGCAGCTGGTTTGGACGGGAATGACGGCGCCGTCGCGGCGCACGTAGGCGGATTCATGGACCGCCACGCCTTGGCGGCTCAATTCGAAGAGGCGTTGCGTGAACAGCGGCGCATAGCGCGGGCTTTGGATATCGACATAGTTCTTGCGCAGGAGTTCGGCGCGGCTGTAGCCGAGGCGCTGGCAGGTCTTTTCATTGGCGTCCAGCAATTGGCCGGAGGACTCATGGACCAAGATCATCTCGTTGGCGGCCTCGAAGAGCTCACGGTAGCGATTGGATTGCTTGCGACGCGCGTGCCTCGACCGCGCTTCGATTCTTTCCTGGGTCATTGGCATGGGAATATCCTCAAATGTCCTTCGCCAGTAATCTAACAAAGAAGGATCAAAGGAATATCAAAATATGCCGATGCGGTCGGCAGGGCGCCGGATCAGGCGCGCGGCCGGCTCATGTCCGCAGGGACTGACGCCGTGGCGTAAGCCCTATAGATAATCGCGCAGCGCCTTGTTGGCCGATGAGTCGCGCAGCTTGGCGAGCGCCTCCATCTCGATCTGGCGGACCCGTTCCCGGCTCAGGTTGAAGCTGCGTCCCAGCTCGCTGAGCGTGCAGGCTCGGTCCGTGGCGATGCCGAAGCGCTGCCTGACCACCTCGGCCTCGCGCTCGTTGAGCGTGGCTAGGAGCTTGTCGATCTCGCGGCGGCGCATCCGGGCATTGAGGCAATCAAGGACGGACTCGGAGCCCTTGTCCTGCAGGGTGTGTTCCAGGGTGTCGCCGTCCTCCTCTCCGACCTGGGCCGAGAGGGACACGGGCTCCTGGATCGCTTCCATGGTCTCGCTGACCTTGACCATGGAGATGTGCATGCGGCAGGCGAAGTCCTGGAGTTTGGGCGTGTTGCCATGCTCCTCGGCGAAGTCCGAGGAGACCTTGCGCAGCTTCATGGCGCGGTCCCGGACATGCACGGGCAGGCGCACGGTGCGCTCCTTGTCCGCGATGGCGCGGTTGATGGATTGCCGAATCCACCACGTGGCGTAAGTGGAGAATTTGAATCCCTTGCGATAATCGAACTTCTCGACGGCCCGCATCAAGCCCAGCGCTCCTTCCTGGATCAGGTCGCAGAGCTCCAGGTTCGCGCTGGAATGCTTCTTGGCGATCGAGACCACCAACCTGAGGTTGGCCTCTATGAGCTTGTAGGTCTCTTGCGCGATCACGCCTTCGAGAGCGCGGATGCGCTCGTCGAGCTTGGCCAGCTCTTCCGGCGGGACGGGAAGGTGGCCGGCCAGGCGGCGCTTCTCCGCCGGGTAGCGGGCCCCCGCCAACGTCTCGGCCAGGCTCTTGATCTTGTTGCCGACGCGGGCCACCTTGCGCTCGTTGAGATTGAGCGCCATGATGGCCGACGTCACGGCATGGCGTCGCGCGTCCAGGCGCCTCTGGGTCCGGGCGCGAAGCCGGACCGCGATGCCGTTGCCGTTGAGGCGGGCCGTCATCTTGGCCATGGCGGCCTCGGATCTCGCGATGAAGGCGGCGGCGCGGAATAATTTGCGCCGCATGGCGGAGAGCTCCCGGGTCGTCCTGCGGCCGCGGGGCATGAGTTCCTTGGCGGTCATCTCTCCTATCTTTATGAGGCTCTGCCAGCTGAGAATTTCCCGTCGCATGAAAGGCGATTGGATGATCAGCAGATGCAGCTCCCGGGTCCGCTCTTGAATGCACCGCGTCAAGACGACCTCCTGGTCTCGCTTGAGCAGGGGAACCTTTCCGATCCGGGAGATGTACATGGCGAGCGTGTTGGAGAATTGCGGCACGGCCGCCGGGAGGGGGTGATGCTCCTCGGCCGGCTCTTCTGCGGCGATGACGTCCGTTGCTTCGGCGACCAACGTTTTCATTTTGCGTGCCTCCGTGGGACGGCTCTTACCCGAGGGTGCGGAGCCGTCGCCACAATGCGTCCTGCTGCTTTTGGCCTTGGGCCATTTGCAGGGGGCTTTCGCCGCGGCCTGCGGAGCGTTCATCCTCTGGAGATTGGGCAAGTGTCAGCGGCCGATCCGGCCGTCCTTCTTTTGAGACCGGCTTGCGTCCGCTACTCATCCGATGGCTCCTTATTCCATTAAACTCCAACGCTGTTGCGGAAATGTTAAGCGAGCGCGGGTCGAGGCGGCGCGACGACGCGGCCGACCTGAATTTGGTATTATTTCGGCCTGCGCAGATCATTTTTTCTGAGGAGGCGGTAGCGTGAAACGCAGAGTCGTCGTTACGGGCATCGGGCTGGTGACTCCCGTCGGCATAGGCTCTCAGCCGACTTGGGATTCGCTCATGGCGGCCAAGTGCGGCGTCGGCCTTATCACGAAATTCGACACCGAGTTGTTTCCCGCCAAGATCGCGGCTGAACTCAAGGGTTTTGATCCCCTGGCCTGGATCGAGAAAAAAGAAGTCAAGAAGATGGATCCCTTTATCCAATACGCCATCGTGGCCGCGGACTTCGCGCTCAAGGACTCGGGCTTGGTCATCACCCCGGAGAACGCGTCGCGCGTGGGCGTCAATATCGGTTCCGGCATCGGGGGATTTTCCACGATCGAGGCTGAACACACGGAACTCATGAAAGGCGGCCCGCGCAAGATATCGCCGTTCTTCATTCCCGCCACCATCATCAATCTGGCCGCCGGCCAGGTTTCGATTCGCCTCGGCGCCAAGGGGCCCAATACCGCCACCTGCACGGCCTGCTCGTCGGGAGCGCACGCCATAGGGGATTCTTTCCGCATGATCCAGCGCGGCGAGTCGGACGCCATGATCTGCGGGGCCAGCGAGGCCGCGATCACGCCCTTAAGCGTGGGGGGCTTCGGCAACATGCGGGCCTTGTCCCGGCGCAACGAGGAACCCTTGCGCGCCAGCCGGCCTTTTGACCGGGACCGCGACGGCTTCGTGATGGGAGAGGGCTCGGGCATCCTCATTTTGGAGGAGTTGGAGCAGGCCCAACGCCGCGGCGCCAATATCTACGCCGAGTTGGCGGGTTATGGCATGTCAGGCGACGCCTACCACATCACCGCGCCCTGCGAGGACGGCGAGGGAGCTTGCCGCGTGATGACCAATGCCTTGAGCGACGCGGGCATCGGGCCCGCGTCGATAGGCTACATCAACGCGCACGGGACATCGACGCCCTTTAACGACAAGCTCGAGACCATGGCGATCAAAAAGGTCTTTGGCGCGCATGCGCGCAACGGACTTATGGTCAGCTCGACGAAGTCCATGACCGGCCATCTTCTGGGCGCCGCGGGCGCGGTGGAGGCCGGGATCACGGCTCTGGTCCTGCGCCACGGCAATATCCCGCCCACCATCAACTACGAGAACCCCGACCCGGAGTGCGATCTCGACTACGTGCCCAACCAGGCGCGCGAAACGAAGGTTGAGTACGCCATGTCCAACTCCTTCGGCTTCGGCGGCACCAACGCCTGCCTGATTTTTAAACGGTGCCAGACGTGAACTTGTGGAACTTATTTTGCAAGGCGTTTGATATTTGGCGTTCTGTTTTTGCGCAGTAGAATAAGTTCCGAAAGTTCACGTCTGGCACTCTTTTCCTAGGTTATTGGCGGCGAAATCCCAGTTGGCGATCTTCCAGAAGTTTTCCAGATACTTGGCCCGGGCGTTGCGGTAGTCGATGTAGTAGGCGTGTTCCCATACGTCGCAGGTCAGGAGGGCCTTGCCGCCCGTGGTCATGGGCGTTTCCGCGTTGGCGGTCGTCTCCACCACAAGCTTGTTGTCGCGGTACACGAGCCAAGCCCAGCCTGAGCCGAAGTGCGATACGGCGCGGCTGGTGAACTCTTCCTGGAACTTGGCCAACGAGCCGAAGCTCTTGATGAGAGACTCGGCGAGCTTGCCCTTGGGCTGGGGAGTGGCTTTGGGCGCGAGGCAGTTCCAGTAGAAGCTGTGGTTCCAGACTTGGGCCGCGTTGTTGAAGATAGGGCCTTTAAGAGCTTTGAGGATCACGGCTTCGAGGCTGGTTTCCCGTTCGAAGGGGGTGCCGACGATGAGCTTGTTGAGATTGTCGACGTAGGCCTTGTGGTGCTTGCCGTAATGGTACTCAATAGTTTCGGCGGAGATATGCGGCGCCAGGGCGTCTTGAGGGTAAGGCAGTTGAGGCAATTGGTAGTTCACGGGACCTCCTTCAATCAAACTGGTTTGCTCTCCGCATCTAACTAAATCGAGGGCGCCGGCGTCTAGAGGGCAAGATGCAGACAGGGTCAATAAGTCAATAAAGTCAACGTCTGGCACCTTCCATAGGCTCGACGTGGATGACGATCCGCCCCAGGTCCTTGACCGCGGCGTGCAGATGCTTTTCCAGGCGCACGGTGAGGTCGTGCGCCTCGCGGACTCCAGTCTCGGGAGGAAGGAAACAGTGCAGAGTCAAGGTCAACTCGCCGCCCGATGAGCGCACCTTGATCTCGTGGGGCCGGGCGGGCTGCTTCTCGGCCGCTAGAAACTCATCCAGGGCCGCGCGCAGTCGCCTTTCCCCGTCCGGGTCGGCCCGCGCCTCTTGGGGATGTTCTCCGGCCGGCTCGATATGGGTGACGACGTCGTCGATCTCCGGGGCCCAGGCGCGCAGGTCGGTCTCGAACAAGCTCACCAGGCTATGGGCCGCCTCGATGCTCAGCTCCGGGTCGACCTCCAGATGAAGCTCCAGGCAGAGCCGGCTCGACTCGTCGCAGATGCGCAGACCGTGCGCCCCGAGCCCGTGGCGCGCGGCCAGGACGCGGGCCTTGGTGAGAGGATCGTCCTTGTCGACGCATGGCTCCACGTGGACCACGACGTCCGCGCCGGGCAAAGACGCGCGCACCGATATTTCGGCCTGATCCGCGATTTCATGGGCGCGCTCAAGGGTTGTTTCGTGGCCGACGGCTATGGCGACGTCGGCGAAAACCGCGGGGCCGCTGCGGCGCACGCGCACGTGCCGGACTTCGCGGACGCCTTGGATTAGGGCCGCGGACGCGACTTTTTTCTGGAGGTCCTTGGGCGCGGCGTCCAGGAGATCGTCGATGGACTTGCGCCCGAGCTTGCAGCAGACCCAGATGACGATGAGGGCCACGCCCAGGGCCGCGACCGAGTCGGCCCGCTCCAGCCAGGGCAGCTCGAGCTTTTTGGCGGCCAGCACGCCGCAGAGGCCGAAGAGCACGACGCATGAGGACCATATGTCCGTGGAAAAATGCAGGGCGTCGGCCTCGAGAGCCTGGCTCTGGTACTTATCCGCCACGCGCTTGAGCGCCCGGGACCGGGAATAGTCGATGGCGATGGAGAACAGGACGACGATGAAGGAATATGCGTTGACGTCGACGTGCGCTTGGCGCAGGAAAAGCCTGGCTGCCGCTTCCCAGATGATCCAAACGCAGGTCAACAGCAGGAGCAGGGTTTCAAAGAGCGCCGAAAGGTTCTCGACCTTGCCGTGCCCGTAGGTATGGCCGCTGTCCGCCGGTTTGCCGGCTACGCTCACGGCCCAAAGGGTCATGCCCGCGGCCAGCAGGTCCAGGCCGGAGTGCGCGGCCTCGGAGAGGATGCCCAGGCTGTTGGTCCACAGTCCCACCGCGAGCTTGGTGCCGGTGAGCGCGACCGCGGCGCATACCGAGGTAAGAGCGACGGAGAATTTTTCCCGGTTGGCTTGCGCGCTGGAAACGGATGTCATCTAGAGCTGGTCGTCGTAGGACTTGGTGCTTTTTTGCGGCTGGGGCGCCGGGGGCTCCTGCGGCGCTGGCGGGGCCGGCGCCTCGATTTTTGTCTCCTGCGCCGCGGGGGCGGAGGGTGGCGCGGCCTGGGGCGCGGGAGGGGGGACGGTCTTCGTCATGGGCAGCGCTTGGCGTTCGCCGACGGGCGGCGGCGCTTTCTTCGTGTTGACGACCGTGCCTTCCACGACGAAGCCGAATCGGCCGAAGACGTAAGGGATATACCACATTTTATTGTAGATGACGCCGTCTATGAGCAGGTCGCCGTTTCCTTTTTCGAGAGCGTCATCCACCGCTTCCTTGATGTTGGGGGTCCCGGTGGGGATGAAGATGACGATGGAAGCCATGTCCTCGCCGCGCACCCGCTCGCCGCGCACGCCCGGGATGTCCACGTTTTTCGAGGAAAGGGCGGTGAAGTCGATGATGCGGTTAGCGCATCCCGATATGGACACGGACGCGAAAACCGCGGCAACGGTCATTAACTTGGTATTCAAGTGATCTCCTTGAGAGAAGAAGCCTAGGCCATGAGGCTGACCAGAATGGCTTTTTGCGCGTGCAGGCGATTTTCCGCTTCGTCGAAGACCACGGAGTTTCGGCTGTCGACCACCTCGTCCGTGACTTCCTCCCCGCGGTGGGCGGGCAGGCAGTGCATGAACAGGGTGTCCTCCTTGCCAGTCATGCCCATGAGCCGGGAATTGACCTGGAAAGGCTTGAAGACGCGCACGCGTTCCTCGTGCTCTTTCTCCTGCCCCATGCTGGCCCAAACGTCCGTGTAGATGACGTCCGCGTTCTTGACCGCGGCGACGTCGTCGCTGACGAGGATGCGGGCTCCGGTCTTGCGGGCGTCTTCCTCGGCGAGCTTGACCACCTCGGCCTGGGGCTCGTAGCCCTTGGGGCAGATCACGGCGACCGAGACCCCGAGTTTGGCTCCGCCGAAAAGCAGGCTGTGGGCCACGTTGTTGCCGTCCCCCACGTAGGCCAGGGAAAGGCCTTGGAGCCGGCCTTTGTGCTCGAGGATGGTCAGATAATCGGCCACGGCCTGGCAGGGATGGGAATAATCGGAGAGGCCGTTGATGACGGGAACCGTGGCGTTGTCCGCCAGGGCCAGGATATCCTTGTGGCCGTAAACTCGGGCCATGATCCCGTCGACGTAGCGGGAAAGGACTTTGGCGGTGTCCGCGATGGTCTCGCCGCGGCCGAGCTGGAGCTCGTTGCCCGATAGGTAAAGCCCGGCGCCTCCCAGTTGGCGCATGGCGATCTCGAATGAGACCCGGGTGCGGGTGGAGGACTTCTGGAAAATCATGGCCAGGTTTTTCCCGGCCAGCAGATGATGGGTCTTGCCCGCCTTCTGCTCTTTCTTGAGCTTGAGGGCCAGTTCGAACCAGGATTCGAGCTCCGTCTTGCTCACGTCCGAGAGGCTGGTCAGATCCTTGCGCGTTCGGGTCATGTGTTTAGTCTTCATGGTATCGTTGTATGTGGGTCCCGGCCTTGCCCTGGAGCGCCTTGGGCAGGCTTTCGATGTCGGTGATGATGACCCTGCGCCCCTCGTTAGCGAGGTGGTTGAGGGCTGCTTCGACCTTGGGCCGCATGCTGCCGGCCGCGAAGTGTCCTTCCTCCAGATGCTTGCGCAGTTGCCGCGTGGTGACATGCGCGAGGACTTTTTCCTGCGGGGTCTTGAAGTTGAGGCAGACGTTGGGGACGGCGGTGAGGATGATCATGCAGTCGGCCCGGATCGAGCTGGCCAGAACCGAACTGGCCAGGTCCTTGTCAATGACCGCTTCCACGGCTTTGTAGGTCTTGTCGGGCATTTGCACGACCGGCACTCCGCCTCCGCCCACGCAGATCACTATGTCGCCGAAGAGGACCTGCGTCTTGATCATGTGCCTTTGGATGACCTTGACCGGCTTGGGCGAAGGCACGACGCGGCGCCAGCCGCGCTTGGCGTCCTCGACTACGGTCCAGCCGCGCTCCTTGGCCAAGGACTTGGCCTCCTCTTCCGAGTAGAAGCGCCCCACGGGTTTCGTGGGATTTTTGAAGGCCGGGTCGTCGGGGTCGACGATGACCTGGGTGATGCAGGTCACCACGTAGCGCCGGTAGCGCCGCCGGCGCAGCGAGTTGAGCATTCCCATCTGCAGGAAATGTCCCATGCTCCCCTCGGACATGGCCACGCAGGCGTCCAGGGAGAGGGGCGGCACCTCGGGCTTGGCGAGCTCCTGCTGCAGGTTGATGTTGCCCACCTGCGGGCCGTTGCCGTGCGTGATGACGAGGTGGAATTCGGGCTTGATGAGGGGGGCAAGCTGCTCGCAGGTGCGCTCGGCGTTGAGGGATTGCTCCTCGGTGGTCCCCTTCTCCTTGGGGGATAGCAGGGCGTTGCCGCCCAGGGCTACGACGAAGAGTTCGTGTTCCATGAGAGGCTAGAGGCCACCCCCAACGGAGACAACGCCCCCCTCGTAGGGGGGCGTTGTGCTTCGCGCCACGTTGCGGCGCGAAGGGACGGACAACGGCAAGCGGGCCGGCTTCATCCTCCCAGAACCTTCTTGAGACGGGAGAAGGCCCAGTCGATCTCCTTCTCGGTGATGACCAAGGGGGGGGCCAGGCGGATGACGTGCTCGTGGGTCTCCTTGCAGAGCATGCCGCGGCGCATGAGGTCCTCGCAGAAGCGGCGGGCGCCGCCGGCCGAGGCGTGCAGCTCTATGCCGACGAGCAGGCCGCGGCCGCGGATTTCCTTGACGTAGCCGCTCTTGAGCGCGTTGAGCTTGCCCATGAGGTACTCTCCCATGCGCGCCGAGCGCTCCACCAGGTTCTCCTCCTTGAGGGCCTTGATCGCGGCCCGGGCCACCGCGCAGGCCAGGGGGTTGCCTCCGAAGGTGGAGCCGTGATCGCCGGGCTTGTAGACGCCCAGGACGTCCTCGTCGGCGCAGACGACCGAGATGGGCATGACGCCTCCGCCCAGGGCCTTGCCCAGGATGAGGACGTCGGGACGGATGCCCTCGTGCTCGAAGGCAAACATCTTGCCGGTGCGGCCCATGCCGGTTTGTATCTCGTCGGCCATGAGCAGGACGTTGGACTGGGAGCATATCTCCCGGACTTTCTGGAGATAGCCCGGCGGAGGGATGAGTATTCCGGCCTCGGCCTGAATGGGCTCGACGAGGAAAGCCACGGTGCGCGGGGTGATGGCCGCGCGCAGGGCCTCGGCGTCGCCGAAGGGCACGATCTTGAACCCCGGGGTCATGGGCCCGAAGTCGCGGCGGTACTGCTCGTCCGAGGAGAAGCTGATGATGGTCACGGTGCGGCCGTGGAAGTTGTTGGCCGCCACGATGATCTCGGCTTGGTCCTGGGCCAGGCCCTTCTTGAGACAGCCCCACTTGCGCGCGGTCTTGACCGCGGTCTCGACGGCCTCGGCGCCCGAGTTCATGGGCAGGGCCATGGCAAAGCCCGTCAGCTCGGAGAGTTCCTTGAGGAAGGGCCCGATCTGGTCGTTGTGAAAGGCCCGGGAGGTGAGGGTGACCTTCTTGGCCTGGTCGATGAGGGCCTTGAGCACGGCCGGGTGGCGGTGGCCGTGGTTGAGGGCCGAGTAGGAACTGAGCATGTCGAGATACTTGCAGCCTTCCGGGTCCTTGACCCAGACGCCCTTGGCCTCGGAGATGACGATGGGCAGGGGATGATAGTTGTGCGCGCCGTGCTTTTCGGCGAGTTCCATGAGCTCCTGGGCGACGGATTTGTTTTCCGCGGTGGCGGTGGTGATCATGTCATTTCTCCTTGGTTGTCTGGGCCGCGGCCTTGCCCACGAGTTCGCGCAAGGCGCCGTTGGTCTCCTTGAGCTCGTAGGTCACGCGGACGGAAGGTTTGTTGATCTTGAGCAGCCTGGTCAGATCGATGGGCGTGCCCACGATGACGACGTCGCAAGGGGTGGCGTCGATGGTCTGGCGCAGGTCGGACATCTGCTTGTCGCCGTAGCCCATGGCCGGCAGTATCTCGGTCACGTGGGTGTAGGTCTCGAAGGTCTTCTTGATCGAGCCCACGGCGTAGGGGCGGGGATCGACGATCTCCTTGGCCCCGGAGCGGCGGGCCGCGACGTGGCCGGCGCCGAAACGCATCTCGCCGTGCGTGAGCGTCGGCCCGTCCTCGACCACGAGGACTTTCATGCCCTTGACCGCGGCCGAGTCCGTGAGCGTGACCAGGGATTCCGCCTTGAGCACGCGGGCCTTGGGGTTGGCGGCGCGGATGTTCTTCTCCACCAGGGCGATCTGCTCCGCAGTCGCGGTGTCGATCTTGTTGATGATGACCAGATCGGCCATGCGCAGGTTGGTCTCGCCCGGGTAATAGGCCAGCTCGTGTCCCGGCCGCAAGGGGTCGGTCACCACGATGTGCAGGTCGGGCTTGAAGAAGGGCGTGTCGTTGTTGCCTCCGTCCCAGAGCACCACGTCGGCCTCGGCCTCGGCGCGGCGCAGGATCTCGGCGTAGTCCACGCCCGCGAAGAGCACGTTGCCGGCCATGATATGGGGCTCGTATTCCTCGCGTTCCTCGATGGTGCACTTGTGCAGGTCGAGGTCGGAAAGCTGGGCGAAGCGCTGGCATATCTGCTTGGTCAGGTCGCCGTAGGGCATGGGATGGCGCACCACGGCCACTTTCTTGCCCAGGGCCTTTAGGTACTCGCTGACCCTGCGCGTGGTCTGGCTTTTGCCGCAGCCGGTGCGCACGGCGCAGACCGCTATGACGGGCTTTTTGCTTTGGAGCATGGTCTGGCGCCAGCCCATGAGGCGGAAGTCGGCTCCGGCGGCATTGACCACGGAGGCTTTGTGCATGACGTCGAGGTGGTTGAGGTCCGAATAGGCCAGGACGACCTCGTCGATATGGTGCTTGCGTATGAGTTCCGTGATCTCGCTCTCGCTTTCGATGGGGATGCCCTTCGGGTAATCGGGACCTGCGAGTTCCTCGGGGTAGACCCGGCCCGCTATGTCCGGGATCTGCGCCGCGGTGAAGGCCACGACCCTGTAATTGGGTTGCTGCTTCCAGTAAACGTTGAAATCATGGAAGTCGCGGCCAGCGGCGCCCATGATGATGAGATTCTTCTTGTCGTCTTTCGTGACTGCCATGGGATGCCTCCGAATAAAATATGAATGCTGATGAGAACGCGATTATATCAAAAAGAAGCCGCGGCGATGAGTTTGATTCGCGGATTTGCCCATGTTGCGGCCCGCGCGCGCGAAAGGCTACAATTCAGCCATGGAAAAATCCACGTCCGATATCCGGGAGACCATCGAGATCGCCTGGGGCAAGCGCCGGGTGGACCTGCTCCTGCGCAACGCCCGGGTCATCAACACTTTTTCCGGGGACGTGCATAAGAGCGACGTGGCCGTGCACAAAGGCCGCATCGTGGGCTTCGGCGCCTACAAAGCCAAGAAATCCCTGGATCTGCGGGGTTCGTACCTTTCCCCCGGATTTATCGACGGGCACGTGCACCTGGAAAGCTCCATGGTCAAGATCCCGGAGCTGGGACGCATCGTGGTGCCGCGGGGGACCACGACCGCGGTCGTCGATCCGCATGAGATCGCCAACGTGCTGGGCCTAGACGGCATCCGCTATATGCTCTCGTCGAGCCTGGGCGGCGTCCTGGGCGTCTACGTGATGCTGCCCTCCTGCGTGCCGGCCACTCATCTGGAAACGGCCGGAGCCGAGCTTTCCGGGCACGATTTGAGCCTGCTTTTAAACGACGAGCGCGTCCTGGGCCTGGCGGAGATGATGAATTACCCCGCGGTGGTGGGCTGCCACCCGGGAGTGCTCGAGAAAATAGCCATCGCCCGCGGCAAGCGCATCGACGGCCACGCGCCCATGATCCGCGGCAAGGATCTTTACGCCTACGTCTCGGCCGGCATCAAGTCCGATCATGAGTGCACCACCGTGGCCGAGGCCCGGGAAAAGCTGCGCGCCGGCATGTTCATCATGATCCGCGAGGGCACCGCGGCCAAGAATCTCAAGGCTCTTCTGCCTCTGGTCAATTCCGAGAACTCGCGCAAATGCATCTTTGTCACGGATGACCGCCATCTCGAGGATATCTTCAGCCAGGGTCACATGGACCACCTGGTGCGCTCGGCCATCCGTCTCGGCGTGGACCCCATCCGCGCCATCCAGATGGCGAGCATCAACACGGCCGAGTATTTCGGGCTCAAGGATTTGGGCGCCGTGGCCCCGGGTTACCGGGCCGATCTGCTCGTCTTCGACGACTTCCGGCGGCTGCGCATCCGGCAGGTGATCAAGGACGGCAAGCTCGTGGCCGTCGACGGCGCGCTGCTGCCCTCGGCGGTCACGGATTATAAAGGGAAAGTGCGCGGGACGATCAACGTGCGCTGGATCGAATACGAGGATTTCGCCATCAAGGCCGAGGGCCGGCAGGCCCGCGTCATCGAGATAGTGCCGCAGCAGATCGTCACCAGGAGCCTGACGTGCCCGGTCAGGACGGACGGCGGCTTCGTGGTCTGCGACACGGCGCGAGACGTGCTCAAGATCGCTGTCATCGAACGGCATATGGCCTCGGGCCGCGTCGCCAAAGGCCTGGTCAAGGGCTTCGGCCTCAAGAAGGGCGCGATCGCCTCTTCCATATCGCATGATTCGCACAACATCGTGGTCATCGGAGTGGACGACGGCGACATGTACACGGCCGCGGTCCAGGTCGTCAAGATGCAGGGCGGCATCGTGGCGGCCGCGGATGGCCAGGTCCTGGAAGCCCTGCCCCTTCCCATCGCGGGCCTCATGTCGGATCGCAGCGCGGAGTTCGTCCGCGACAAGCTCCAGCGCCTCATCCGCGTGGCCCGCGGTCTGGGTTCCAGGCTGGATGATCCCTATATGGCCATGTCGTTTCTGACCTTGCCGCCGATTCCCGAGCTCAAGATCACGGATCGCGGCCTCATCGACGCGGTGAATTTCAAGGTCGTGCCTCTGTTCGTCTAGGGCGGCCGCGGCCATGCCCCAGCCGGCCTTGCTCGTCGTCTTCGAGAACCACCGCGTGTTCGCCGTTGATAAACCCGCGGGCCAGGCCGTGATCCCGGGCCGCGGCTTGCCCGAGGAACCGCTTCAGGCCCAGGTCTGCCGGCATCTGGGCGGGAAGGCTTATGTGGTCCACCGTATCGACCGCGACGCGAGCGGCCTCGTGGTCTTTGCCAAGGACGCGGCCACGCACCGGGACTTGTGCCTGCTCTTCGAGCAGCGCCAGCTTCGCAAGCTCTACCTGGCGCTGGCGCAGGGCGGCGTGGCCCGTGACGGCTGCGTGGAGAGCCCGTTGCGGGAGTATGGGTCCGGGAGAAGCGGCGTGGCCGAGGCCGGAAAGGCATCGCTGACCCGCTACCGGATCATGTCTCAGGCTCGGGGCGCCGCTCTTTTGGAAGTGGCGCCCCTGACCGGCCGCCGGCATCAAATCCGGGTTCACCTCCATAGTTTGGGTCATCCGATATTGGGAGATAGGCTTTACGGCAAGGACCGGCCTGTCGGGGGCGTTGAGCGGCTCATGCTTCACGCCTGGAATCTTTCTTTCCGGATGGACAACGGTCATTATCGCCTTTGGGCGCCTCCGGGCGCGGACTTTTCCCGGGTTTTGGAGAGGTTCGGGATAACTTGCCCCGTGCCGGGGCCGCTCTCTAGCTGAAGGGTTCGAACTTATTGCCGGCTCGATCGTAATATAATAGCGCACCATTAGGCCCTTTCGGGCCACATCATGATGGAGGTATCGTAAAAATGCTGAAGCTTATCGTCACCGCCGCGGCTCTCTTCGGGTTCACCGGCTCCCTGTTCGCGCAGGCTCCTGCCCCGACCGAGATTAAGGAAGAAAAGCCGGCCATGACTCAGACTGCCGCTCCCAAGGCCGAAGCGAAGAAAGCGAGGAAGGTCAAGAAGACCAAGAAGGCCAAGAAAGAGGCCAAGAAAGAGGCCAAGACCGAGGTCGCGCCTGCCGCCCCGGCCCCGACCGAGGCTCCAGCCCCGGCCGCCAAGTAAGGACTTAAGTTCTCGCAAGAGACAGCCTCCGCGCAAGCGGAGGCTGTCTCTTAGGCGGCGCCGGGAATCAGAAGCCTGGGTCGGATTGCGAGAGCAGGGGCAGTTCTTGGTCCTTGGCCGAGACTATGGCCCGGCCCTTGGGCCAGGCGATGCCCAATTCCGGGTCATTCCAGCGGATGCCCGCGTCCACGTCGGCGGACCAGTAGCCCGTGACCTTGTAGGTCACGTCCGCGCTGTCTGAAAGAGTGTAAAATCCGTGGGCGAACCCAGCGGGGATGAAAAACCAGCGATTGCCGTCGTCCGATAGCTCGATCGAGGCCCACTTCCCAAAAAAAGCTGAACCCCGGCGCAGATCCACGGCCACGTCGAAGATGCGGCCCCTGACGCAGCGCACCAGCTTGGCCACGGCCTGGGGCGCCTTCTGGTAGTGCAGCCCGCGCACCACGCCTTGCGCGGAACGGGAAAGATTATCCTGCACGAAGATCGGCAGACCCAAGGCCTGGAATTCATCCGAACGGAAGCTTTCCATGAAGAATCCGCGCTCATCGGGGAATGAACGGCCCTCCACGAGGAGCAGTCCGGGTATCCGATAGGGGGTGGCCGTAAACCTCATCAGGAGCGCGCCTTGGCCTGGGTCTTTTGCCGGCGCCAGTACTGCTGGCCGGCGGCCGGCAGCGTGTAGACCGGGTCATAGTATTCATAGCGGCGGCTGAGGGCCTCGGGGTCGTCGTGCTCTATGGAGGTGCGGTAGTTCTTGGTCCAGTAGGAGATGCCCTTGTCCCGGTCGTAATCCGCGTTTTGGTGGATCCAGCGCTTGCCCACGAAGGGCACGTCGCAGCATACGCGCGGCGTGGCGAACCCCGGCAAATAGCCCATTATGTCGTGCTGCAGGGACTGGGCCTCGGCCACGGACATGCGCCAATGCTCGCTGTTGGGGATGATGTCGCACATGTAAAAATAGTAGGGCATGATGCGCGCATGGTCGATCATCATGAAGCACAGCTCCAGCATCTCGGCCGCCGTGCCGTTGACCCCGCGCAGAAGGACCCCCTGGTTGCGAACGTCCCTGAATCCCAGATCGAGGATCTTGCGCACGGCCCGGCCCACGAGAGGAGTCACCTGGGCGGCGCAGTTTATGTGCGTGTGCATGGCTATGTCGATGTTGCGCTGCCGGGCTTTCTGGGCCAGGCGTTCGAGGCCGCGCAGCACGTCGTCCTGCAGGAAGTGCTGGGGAATGCCCTGCAGGCCCTTGGAGGCCAGCCTGATGTCGCGGACGTTCGGGATATCCATGAGCGCCGAGACAAAAGGCTCGAGCTGCGAGATCGGGACGTTGGCGATATCTCCCCCGGAGACCACCACGTCGCGCACCGCGGGCGTCTTGCGCAGGTACTCGAGGATGGCGGCGAAGCGCTCCTTGGGCGGGGTCTGGAACTTGCCTTTTTTGACTTGGGGAACCGAGAGGCCCACGAGATCCATGCGCGTGCAGTGGCCGCAGTACTGGGGACAGGTCGCGACAAGCTCGGCGAGGACCTTGGTGGGGTAGCGGTGGGTGAGGCCTTCCACCGCCCACATTTCGCTTTCATGCAGGCTGTCGCGCGAGGCCATGGGGTGGTTGGGCCACTCGGGATGGCGGTCGCCGGCCGCGGGCAGCATGTAGCGCCGGACCGGGTCGCGGCGCAGGTCGCGCTCGTCCATGCAGTTGATCATTTGCGGCGGGATGAGGATGGACATGGTGGCCCAGTCGCGCTGGTCCGTCTCCATGTCCGCGAGCAGGTCGTCTTCGAGGAATCCGCCCAGGACGGCTTTGAGCTCGGAAAGGTTCTTGACCGTGTGCTGGCGCTGCCAAAGCGCGCTCTCCCAATCCTTTTGGGTGACGTCCTTGTAGCCGGGCAAGCGCCGCCAGTCGGGCTCCGCGTATTGGCGCCTCAAGGGGTATTTGAACGGCTGTTTCGAGGCGTCGGCCTTCACGGTCTTTTCAGTCTTGTTCATACGCGTATTTTAGCGGGTAATGGTGCCGGAGATCAACTTATTCGACTTGTTGAAGTTGTTTCGGCTAACTCGCCGACCGCAGCGTCCGCCGCAGCTCTCGCGCCAGCCAATAGAGCGCCACGGCCGAGATCACGACAAGCAATCCGGCCGCGGCCTGAAGGGAGAAGCTCGCTCCAGGCCGGCGTTGCAGCGCTATGGCCCAGGCCCATAGGCTAAGGGAAAGGGTGACTCCGCCGCATAGGGCCGCGACCCTCGCCGCGAGAGCGCGGCCGGTTCCGCGCAGCCTGCGCCAAAGGGGAATGAGATATGCGGCCTGCGTCAGCCCGACCCAGTGCAGCCACTGCGATAAGAAATGCGCGAGCCACTGGATCATCGCATGACCCTCGTCGAGGCTCCATGGGGAGCTGGCCAGGACCGGGATGCTGGCGATGAGGTTTATGGCATGACCCCAAAGCAGCCAGCGGACTCCATCGCGCGCGGGGGTCGCGGGGCGAGGCGCCGGTTCCAGCAGGCCGCTATGTCCGCTTTCCCGCTCCAAGCCGCCGCGAACATACCAGACCATGACGGCTACGGCCGCGAGCAGGACCGCCAGCTGGATGTCGCTCAATTTATTGGCGGCTGACCCGGCCGCGCTCGTCGATGCGCAATCCGTGGGAGCGCTTGAGCTCCTCGAGTATGTCCGCCGGCTGATAGCCGGAGTTGACCGTGCGATTGCCGATATCGTTTAAGAGGGCCTTGAGCCGGCTGGGCGGGTCCTTGATGCGCGAGAGCATGCGCGCGTAGGATGCCGCTACGTCGGCGATGGATTTTTGCGAAATTGAGGCAGCCGGAGCGGCGGGAGGGGGCGCGGCGGGCGACACGGCCGGGGCCGGGGGCGCCGCAGGCTTGGGCCGGGCGCTGCGGGCGCGGGAGCCCCGCCGGGGCCGGGCTGGCCGCGCCGCGGACGCGGCGGCTTGGGCGGCGCGGTCCGGATGCGAGGTCCAGAGGGTGGCGACGCGGCCCACCCGTTGAAGTTCCTCGACGATGGCGGAGAGGGCCTTGTCGTTGGTCACGACCGAGAAAGGCAGGTGCATGGGCAGGCTCGCGTGAAGAAGCCCGGCGTGCATGGACATGACGAAATCCGCCGCGTTCTTGCCGCCCTGGGGCGCGGCGATGACGGCGCACAAGGGCAGGCCGGCCAGGCGTTTTTGCAGGGCGCGGGACAAAAGGGCCTTGGGCCGCAGGAAGACGCGCACCAGGGTCGCGGGACTCAAGGGAAAATCCGAGGGCATGTGGGGATCGTTGTCGGCGTCGATGAGCAGGACCGAGTCCACGATCCCGGCCCTGGGTTGGACGGCTTCATTCTTGGCGTTTTCCATGATGAGGGTATTATAGCAGGTCGCGGGCCGCCGCGCGGCGGAGAGAAATATTCTCTGTTTGCGACCAATGCTCCGGGAACTCTTCGCGGTCCTTGCGATACATCTCCTGCAATTCGCGCCAAGCCGCCAGGTTGCTCCTGTTGGGAATGTCCAGGCTCATGTCCCGGATCACGCTTTCCAGATGCGCGCGCCGGGCCTCGATCTGAACCGCTTGCCGCTTGAAGAAGTCGTCGCGGAATTGCTTCTCGATGCGCTTGAGTTCGGCGGCGCCGTCCTTGCCGCGCAGATAGGCGATGTTTTTCTCCAGGCCCGCGATCACGGTCTTGAGCTGCGCGCTTTGCGCGGGCAAGGATCGTTTGACCATCACGTCGATGTCCGCTATCCTGGTGTCAAAGGATTGGCTGTTCATCTTGTGGACGACGATGAAATGTGCGATGATGTCGCGCCAATTTTCCCATGCCGCGATACGCCTGGGAATTTCCATCAACGCGCTTTGGGAACGTTCCAGACGTTCCTCGAGGATGCTGGACGCGTCCTTTATCGTTTCGGGACTTAGGGTCTGCGCGTAATAGGGCCGGATGAGCTGCTCCTGGCGGTAATAGTCCTCCGGGTCTTTCAGGTAGCTCCACATGAGAAAGTCGGTCATCTCGGACCCGAGTTCGGCCGCTATGCTCCAGCCCACAAGACCGGCGTTGGCTTCGTTGCCCCGGTAGTAATTGACATAAGCGTCCAGGACCCCGGCTTTATTGGCGTTGAAATCGCCAAGTCCGTGGCCGAGGAGTTCGTGCCCTAGAGTTGACGGCAGCCGGGATAATCGATAGTCGCGATCCGTCCGGAGATAATCCTGGTTGACGCCGATTTCGAGCCTGTCTTTTGTCCAGACGCAATGACCTCCCGTGCCGTTGAACATTTTTTTGCCGTTTTGCTCGATGAGCATGGAATTGGCAAAGGGGATAAAGGCGATTCGGGCCTTGACGCCGCTGGCTATGAATTCTTTGGCCAGTTTTTCGCCCGTGGGCGTAAGGAGCATGAGCCTAATTGAGGCTTGAAGTTCGGCCTGCTGGCCGGCGTCTCCGGCCAGTTCGACCTGACGCAGGAAACGCTCTGCGAGTTGTTCCCCTGGGGAGGGTTGGACGGGGGCGGGCAATGCCGTCTGCTTGGTTTCTCCCAAGGCTGAGAGAGAAGGCATGCTCGGTTTGGCGCGATTGAGAGAAGCCAGGAAATCCCGCTCCGCGTTCTCGAGCATGGGCCCGCGGAACCAGTAAAGCAGAAGGCCGTGCTTGCGATCCTCGGCGCTGATGGGCCCGGATTTAAGCTTCTCGCGCAAGGAAGAAATGACGTGTTGGGCCCGGTCCCTGAGCAGGCCTTGAATCCTTGCCGTGGTGGCGAGATGCTTATGCGGGTCAGGGGCCTTGGTGTCCAGAAAATAGCAGACTTGGCGTCGGTAACGGCGATCGTCCGCGAGCAGCAGATCGTCGAGCTCGCCGGGCAGAAATCCCGGCGGCGTGCGCGCGTCGAATGGGTCGTCGGGTCCCAACTCAAGAGGAGGGAACTTGGGAGGGGCTTGGCATAGCCCGCAGCCGCGGCCGGGCGCGCCGCAGAGCGCGGCGAGCGCGATACCGGACAGAAGCCGTCGGAGGCGTCGGCCCATGTGTTTATAAAAAAAAGATTATACGTTATATAAGCAGACTGGCGGTATTGCGCTCGGGTAAAGTTATTGTGATAGAGGCGTGGCTAACGAGCCCGCGGCTTGGCGAGAGAGATTCTTTCCAGAAATCGGGTCCAGGCCTTTTCAGCGGCGAATTCCGGGTCAGGCGCGCTTTCATGAGCCCAGCTCAAGACCAGGAACTTGCGTCCGATGGGAATGATGCAAAACTCCTCCTGCGCCAATATGGGAGGCATGTCGCCGACGACATGGGGGTCGCCTAAAGCCATGGGATAGCCGTGGCGATAGAGCCAGGTTTTTCCCCCGACGACCTTGATGGCGCGGATTTTTTCAGGAGGCTTGCCCATGGTGGTGGCCTCGAATCCCTTGAGATACTCCGCGGGCGAAGCGTAGCGCGAGCCCTCGCCGCCCAAGAGGCGCGCCTTGATGATGTCAGGGCCCAATGAGAAGATCAGCGACGGGTCAACTGCGTCCTCTGCTTTATCGACTTCCCAGCCCTCGGGGGACTCGATGCTCGCTACGCCGGCAAAATCCGTAAAATTCATGTTGGCCTCCTTGGGGCCGGAGGCCAGGGCCGGAAGGATGAGGACGGCGAGAATATGGGGTTTCATTTTGTCCAGTGCTCCGGGCGTTTTAAGCGGTCTTGGCTATACATTGCCTTCAATTGATCGAGACTGATTTGTCCTGGCGGCAAGGGAGAAAATGGTTCATAGCTTCGGCCCTGGACTAATTTTTGCAAATGTTCGCGGCGGGCCTTAAGCCGGGCTTCTTGCAGAACGAAGAAACTCTGTTGGAATTGGTCTTGCAAGCGTTTTTTTTCAGCCGAGCCGGCAGGACTTTCAAGACGGGCGATGGTCTTCTCCAGGCGGGCTTGAATATTTTTCAAGGTCTCTTGTCGCATGGGCAAATACTGATCGGACATGCTGTCGGCGATATCGAACACGGAGCGGAACGATTTCCGCGCCATCTTGTGGGCTGCGATAAAATGCTCCGCGGCTTGCCGCCAGAATCGCCAGTCCGATATGTCCCCGGGAATTTCGGAGAGGGCTTTCTTGGTCCGGGCCAGGCGCGAGCGCAGAACGGAAGCGGCATCCTTGATTTCTTTCGGGCTGCAGGTGATTGCATAAACGGGGAGAATGAGCTGGCGCTTCTTGCCGTATTCTTCGGGGTTTTCTAGATAACTCCACATATCCGTCTCGCAGAGCTTGGCGCCCAACTCCGCGGTCACTGTCCAACCCACGAGCGCGGCGTTGTCTTCGTTGCCGCGATAGTTGGGGTTGTACGCTTCCAAGACCCCGGCCTTGCGCGCCTGGAACTCCGCGAGCCCATGTCCGAGAAGCTCATGCGCCAGCGTCCCCGGCATATATTGGCGGCGGTACTGCCGGTCCATTTTCATGAAGTCGGCGTTGAAAGCCACTGAAATCAGATCGCCGCCGCTGTAGCAGGAAGCCTGCTGGCCTTGTATTTCCTTTTTGCCGTTTTTTTCACGACGCGGGAATTAGGCATGGATAAGAACGAGATGCGAGCTTTGGCGCCTGAGGCCGCGAATTCCTCCGCGAGCTGGCGGCCCGTGGGCGTGGCCAGTATGAGCGCGATGGCTTCCGTCAAAGCGGCTTTTTGCGCCGCATCGCCGGTCAATTCTATTTGAGCCAGGAGGCGGCCGGCCAAGTCAGCTTGGCGGCTAGAGCCTTTGGATGAAACCGCGCCTGAATCGGGCTTGGACGCAAGGCTTGGCAAGCCGGGCTTCCCGAGGGCCGTGGGGTTGAGCGAGTCCAGGAAAGCCCGGTCCGGCCCGCCGAGGAAAGGCCCGCGGTACCAGTAGAGGAGCAGGGCTTGCTTGCGGTCGGCCGCGTTCAAGGATCGGCTCTTCTCCTTAATACGCAGTTGAGCCGCGAGCTCCTTGGTCCGGCTTCTAAGCAGGGGCTGGACCTGCGCGTATGTGACGAGATGCCGCCGGGCATCCTTGGCAGCGTAATCGACGAGATACGGCTCCTGGCGCCGGTAACTTCCATTGCCGGAGGCGATGATGTACTCCAGGTCTCCCGGCAGCAGGCCCGGAGGCGAGCGCAGGTCGAAAGGATCGTTCGGAGCTAGCTGTTGGGGCGGGACTTGCGGCGGATTCTCGCAGAGCCGGCAGGCATGGACGGGCCAGCCGCAGGATAACGCCAGGAAAGCCGCGAACAGGGCGCGCCCGAGGACCGGGATCATGGGGGGTATCCTCATAAGAAGTATAACCCCCGAAAGGACTTTTCGCCAGCCCTAATTTCTGGTCAGCTTCTTGTAGCGGATGCGGTGCGGCTGGCTGCCGGCCTCGCCCAGCCTGGCCTTGCGGTCTTCCTCGTAGGCCGTGTAATTGCCCTCGAAGAAGCGAACCGCGCTTTCACCCTCGAATGCCAGGATGTGGGTCGCGATGCGGTCCAAAAACCAGCGGTCGTGGCTGATCACCACGCAGCAGCCCGCGAAATTGGCTATGGCCTCTTCCAGGGCGCGCAGGGTGTGAACGTCCAAGTCATTGGTGGGCTCGTCGAGCAGCAGGACGTTGCCTTCGGACTTGAGCATGCGCGCCATGTGCACGCGGTTGCGCTCCCCGCCGGAAAGCACGCCCACGGGCCTTTGCTGGTCCGTGCCCGAGAAGTTGAAGCGGGAGACGTATTGCCGGGAGTTGACCTCCTTCTTGCCCAGGGCGACCACGTCGAGGCCGTCCGTGATGGCCTCCCAGACGGTTTTGGTCGGGTCGAGTTGGTCGCGGTCCTGGTCCACGTAGGCGAGCTTGACCGTGTCCCCGGTTTTGAACGACCCGGCGTCCGGCTTCTCCTTGCCCGTGATGAGCTTGAAAAGCGTGGTCTTGCCCGCGCCGTTGGGTCCGATCACGCCCACGACGGCGTTGGGCGGCAGTCGGAAGGAGAGATCCTCGAAAAGCAGCTTGTCGCCGTAGGCCTTGGAGACGCCCTGCGCCTCGATGACCATCTCGCCCAGGCGCGGTCCGGGCGGGATGAATATCTCCAGGGTCTCGGAGCGCTCGTCCTTGTCCTGGGAGGCCAGCATCTCGTCGTAAGCCTTGAGGCGGGCCTTGCTTTTGGCCTGGCGGCCCTTGGCGCCCATGCGCACCCATTCGAGCTCCTTGGCCAGGCTCTTGCGGTACTTGGACTCGGACTTCTCCTCCGCGGCCAGGCGGTTCTGCTTCTGCTCCAGCCAGGAGGCGTAGTTGCCTTTCCAGGGGATGCCTTCCCCGCGGTCGAGCTCCAGGATCCAGCCGGCCACGTTGTCGAGGAAGTAGCGGTCGTGGGTCACGGCGATGACCGTGCCCTTGTACTGGCGCAGATGCTGCTCGAGCCATTCCACGGACTCGGCGTCGAGGTGGTTGGTGGGCTCGTCCAAGAGCAGGATGTCCGGCTCCTGCAGCATGAGACGGCACAAGGCCACGCGGCGCTTCTCGCCGCCGGAGAGCGTGCCCACCACCTGGTCGCCCGGCGGGCAGCGCAAGGCGTCCATGGCCACCTCGAGCTTGTTGTCGAGTTCCCACGCGCCGCACGCCTCGATTTTCTCCTGGAGCTTGCCTTGTTTTTCCAGGAGCTTCTCCATCTCCTCGGGCGTCAGCTCGCCGGAGAGCTTTTCGTTGACCGCGTCATAGTCGGCGAGGAGCTTCTTGGTCCCGGCCACGCCTTCCTCCACGACTTCCTTGACGGTCTTGGTCTTGTCGAGCCGGGGTTCCTGCTCCAGAAGCCCTACGGTGTAGCCCTTGGACATGGTGATCTGGCCCACGTAATCCTTGTCCAGGCCCGCCATGATGCGCAGCAGCGTGGATTTGCCGCTGCCGTTGTCGCCCAGGACTCCGATCTTGGCTCCGTAATAGAATGAAAGCGAGATGTCCTTGAGGACCTGCTTTTTGGGCGGGTGGATGCGGCCCACCTCCAGCATGGAGTAAATGATCTGTTTGGTGTCTACCGTGGTTGCCATAGTCGTAGCCTCGAATTACTTGATGTGAAGTCTTTTTGGGTCGAGCTTTTCGCGTAGCAGCGTGATTTCCCGCCGGGTCGGCAATTCCACGGACCCCAGGGGTTCCTTGGCCTTGAGCGGCCAGCCGACGTTGGCCTTGACCGCGTCGAAGCTCACGCCCGGATAGATGGCGGTCAGGACGAATTCCCCGGTCTCGCCGTCCGGTTCGAGTATGCCCATGTTGGTGATGCACTTGACCGGACCGCGGCCCGGCATGCCCCATTGCGCGCGGGTCTTGCCCCGGGAGACCGAACCCGGGCTCGTGATGAAGTCCACTGCTTCCGGGAACGTGCGCTTGTCGAGCTTGCACACGAGCAGGACCCTTTGGGCGTGGATGGCGATCTCGCAGGCGCCGCCCGATCCGGGCAGGCGCACCTTGGGCTTCTTGTAGCTTCCCACGACCGTGGTGTTGATGTTCCCGTAGCGGTCGATCTGCGCCCCGCCCAGGAAGCCCACCTGGATCTTGCCGTTTTGGAGCATGGCCTGGAATATGTCCTGCATGCTCGCGACCATCAAGGAGCCGGTGACCAGCGCGGGGTCGCCGATGGAAGGGGGAACGCGGTCCGGCACCGCGCCTACCGCGCCGGACTCGTAGATGAGCACCATGTTGGGCGCGTGGGTGTGGCGCGCCAGGTTGCAGGCCAGGTTGGGCAGGCCGATGCCCACGAACACCACGTCTCCGTCGCGGATTTCCCGGGCCGCGAGCACGGTCATGAGCTCGTTGAGGGTGTAGTCGGTCGCAGTCTCAGTAGCCATAATTGACTCCTTGGCAGATCATGCTCTTGGCCTTGAGGCGATCGGCCAGGCCCGGCTGCTTGTCCATGTATTGCTTGCGGCCCTTGACCCCGTAGACGAACTCGTCGAGGTATTTCTTAAGGCCGGCCTCTTCCCGGGCGATCTTGTCCCAATTGACGTAGAAATCGTTGTCCCGGTCGTAGTAGCCTTGAGCGAAGGAGGGATGCGCGCCCCAGGGCTCGAGGACCACGGCGTCGACTTGGAAGCCCGGGATCAAGGTGCGGTTGGGATCGGAGCGGATGACCGTCTCGTCCACCAATTCCTCGACCACCACGATGACCTTCTTGGACGCGAAGGCCGCCTCTTTCTGGACTCCCATCAGGCCCCAGATATGGGCGTTGCCGTTCTTGTCCGCGCGCTGGGCGTGGATGATGGTCACGTCCGGCCTCAGGGCCGGGACCGTGGCCAGTTCCTCGCCGGTGTAAGGACATTTGACGGTGCGGATGCGGGCGTTGGAGCCTGGGATGTCCGAGCCGTTGTAGTTGCGCATGGTCCAGAAGGGAAGGTTGGCGGCTCCGGCCGAGAAGCGGGCCACCATGCCGAAATGGGAGTATTCCTCGATCTCGAGACGGGGCGGCTGGGCCTCGACCGCGCGGCGAAAGGCGTGCAGGGAGCCCACGCCCGGGTTGCCGGCCCAGGAGAAGACCAGCTTCTTGGCCGTGCCCGCGGCGATCATCTGATCGTAGATCAGGTCTGGGGTCAGGCGCGCCAGGGTCAGGTCCTTGCGGCCCTGCCGGATGATCTCATGCCCGGCCGCGAAGCATATAAGGTGCGTGAAGCCCTCGATGACGACCGTGTCGCCGTCCTTGACCAATTCGGCCACCGCTTCCCGCATGCTGAGCACTTTATTTTCCATAGCGATATTTTAACTAAATTGGAGCGTGGTTTCAGAGCCCCGAAAAATGCCTTCACTTGACGGCCGCGAGATGCTATAACTGGATGAGACCGGGGGTGATTGCCATGTCAGAAGTCGTGTCGTTGCGCTATAAGATGCTGCTGGTGGATGATGAGCCGGACGCCTGCCGGCTGCTGAAACCTTTTCTGGAAAAGGCCGGGCACACGGTTCTGACCTCGAACTCGGGCCGGGAAGCCTTGCTCGCCGCCCTGGATTCCCAGCCGGACATCGTCATCGCCGACGTCCAGATGCCGGGCATGGACGGCTTCGAGCTTTGCCGGCGCCTGCGCGCGGACCGCCGCACCGCGGCCATCCCCCTGGTGCTGGTGTCGGGTTCGAGCAAGGCCGAGGTCGACCAGTTGGAGGGCTTTCATCTGGGAGCCGACGATTACGTGCTCAAGCCCTTCGTCCCCAGCCTGCTTCTGGCCAAGGTCGAGGCCGTGCTGCGGCGCTACGCCACCGCGGCCGAGGTCGAGGAAGTGCTCAAGGCCGACGGCGCGGTCCTGGACGTGCAAGCCCGGACCGTGAAGCTGGGCAAGAACCGCGTCAGCCTCACTCGCAAGGAGTTCGATTTGCTGACCCTGTTCCTGCGCAAGCGCGGCCGGGTCCTGACTTCGAAGTTCCTTCTGGAGTCGGTCTGGGGCTATGACCTGGCCGATTACAACAATCCCCATACGGTCACGGTGCACCTCTCCTCCCTGCGCCAGAAGCTGGGGCCCCGCCTGGGCCGGCGCATCGTCACGGTCCCGGGCAGCGGCTACCGCTTCGAGGCCGAAGACGGCGGGCGTTGACTCAAGATCCGAGACGCAGCTTGGCCGGCCACTTGAAGTGCGAAAAATCCTATGTTACACTTTGAGAGGTGCCCTGAACAAAACGTTACTTTATTAATAAATGACTGTTTTTAAAGGTTTTTTTAATGACATTTAAGCGCCAAACCATACTCTCACCGCTTCAGGAGAACCTCGCACGGCCAGCACATGTCCTTCAGATTCTGGTGGGACCAAGGCAGGTCGGCAAGACCACCGCGATCCACCAATTTTTGGAAAATTGGCCGGAGCCCAAGGTCTATGCCACAGCCGATCAGTTGACGCCTCCCAACACCCAATGGCTGGCGGAGACTTGGCGCCAAGCCCGAAAACAGACCGGGGGTATGCCGCTGCTCGTCATAGACGAAATTCAAAAAGTGTCGCGCTGGAGCGAAGCCGTGAAAATGCTCCACGATGAAGACGTAAGGGAGCGGCGGCGCCTGCGGGTCATTCTGCTCGGGTCGTCGGCCCTCCTCCTGCAGCATGGAATGCGGGAGAGTCTCGCCGGACGCTTCCAGCTCATCGAGTGCCCCCATTGGAGCTACTCGGAATGCCGGGGCGCGTTCGGTTGGGAACTTGATCAATTCCTGTTCTATGGAGGATATCCCGGAGCCGTCCCTTTCATCGACGATTTTAACGCCTGGAAAGACTACGTCCAGAATTCTCTCCTGGAGACGGTCATCGGCCGCGACATCCCCGCCGTGCAGCGCATCGACCATCCCGCGCTGTTCCGCCAGACCCTGGGGCTGGCTTGCCAGCACCCCGCCCAGGTCATCAGTCTCCAGAAGATGATGGGCCAACTGCAGGATCGCGGCAGCATCAACACGCTGGCCAATTATCTGGAGCTCATCGCCGGGGCCTTCCTGGTCGAGCCGGTCCGCAAGTTTAGTTCCCGCGCCATCCGCGTCCGGACCTCAAGCCCCAAGCTCATCGCGCGCAACAACGCGCTCGTCACCGCGCTGCGCGGCCTCCCCTTTGCGGAGACAGTCAAGGACCGGGACTTTTATGGCCGTCTTGTCGAGAATGCCGTAGGAGCGGCTCTCATCAACGCGGGCGAGAGCGTTTTTTATTGGTGCGACCGGAACAAGGAAGTCGACTTTATCGTCCAGCGCGGTAAAACGATTTTGGCGATTGAAATCACGGCTGGCGCGGGACACCGGACTCCCGGGCTGGGAACCTTCCTGCATCGCTACCCCGAGGCCAAGGCCGTCCGCATCGGGGGCGCGCGGGCCGACCTCTCCGTAGCGCAATTCTTCGATCACGGAATTTGATTCAGGCACGAAGCTGGGCCGGCGCATCGTCACGGTCCTGGACAGCGGCTACCGCTTCGAGGCCGAAGACAACGGCCGCTGACTACTCCAGCTGCATCGAGTTCCAGGAGCAGGAAAATCCCTGCCGCTGGTAGCTGTTGCGAAAAGAGTGCTCGCACTCCTCGCGCGTGGTCAGTTGACGCTCACTCGCAGAGAGTAGCGGCGGCCCTTCAAAGGGCCCGGCGCGCGGACCGTCAGGGAGTCTTTGACGCGCCGGACGTCCTCGTCGCCGGCCTCGCGGCCCGCCAGGGCCGGCCTCAAAAAATCTCGGATCCAGCCGTCGAGCTCGGGCCAAGCCTCCAGGCGGGGCGCTCGAGATGCGATCCGAGCCTTGGCCTTCGCGACGACCCGGATGGCGGCCATGCCGTAGGGATCGGCGGGCGAAACCATGGACTTGAGCACCAGTTGGTACTCCCGCTCCAGGGGGGCGGCCTTGCGCCCCGGGCTTTCTCCCGGCCCGACGACCTCCAGCAAGCCTAGGGCGGCCTGCATATTCTCGGCTGTCGGCTCTATGCCGCCGAGCTCAAGGATGCGGCGGATATCCTGCTCCCAGGCCTGGACCGAGGGCGGGGTCGCGCTGATGATGTCGAGTTCATGGAGCGCCTTGCGCAGCAGGGCCGCCACGGACATCGGGTTCTCCAGACGGACCCGCCGCGCAAACCTGCTCAAAGCATCCTGCATGGTCGCGTCGAAGAATCCGGACACGTCCGGAGCGCCGTCGTGGGTCTTGGGCAGATCCTCGATCGTGACCCCGCGCAGGCGGACCTGGCCGTACTCATCCCAGTTGGTCCAGCCGGGACGGCTCCTTTTTTCGCGGCTGCCGGCATAGGAGGTGGGCTTGAGGCGCAAAGCGGACCACTGCAGCCTGCCGGTCTTGGGGTTATAGGTTTGGAACGCATCGCGGACCATAATCTCGCCGTCATCTTGGATGTCCTTGGGATCGACGACAAGGCCCTCGCCGCCTCCCAGCCGGTAGACGTTCTGGTAAAAGGCATCGACCCGCTTGAACCCGGTCAGATTGCCGACGTCGTCGACCTCGGCCAAGCCGTTCCAGGTGTGGTCCTCGGCGAGCGTGGAGACCCCGGTCAGGACCCCCGTCGGGCTCGGCGAGATCCCGCCGCCGACGCTCTTGGTCACGGGATGATACTTGGACACGACGGCCGTGGGCGTCCAGATCACGGAGTCGAAGACCAGCATGTGCAGCCGGCCGAGCGCCTTGACCTTGTCCATGGTCTTTTCGTGCTCGTCCAGGCGGCCGGACTTGAGCTGCTCGTAGGCGCCGCGCATGAGGCTGTTGAGCTGGTCGGTCTTCCAGACGTCGAAGAAAAGCTGCTTGACGTAGGCGTGCTGGCGGCAGTCCCCGCGGCCCAGCCAAAAATCGACCATCAGATTGGTGCGCGAGTCGGCCTGGGAGCCGACGTCCATCACATCGAGGAATCCATGCATGAAATCATCGAATTCATCGTGCGCCTGGGTGTTCATATACTCCACGCGCTGCGTGTCGAACCTTTGCCGGATGAGTTCGTCGATCTTCTCATTGAAGGCCGCGAATCCCACGTCGGCCTGGCCCAGACCCAGGTGCTTCAAGATCGCCCTGACCACGGCGAAGTCCCATCTGTTGACCATCTGCTCGTGGGTCTGTCCGCCGAAGCGCACGTTGCCGCTCAAGGCCGTGGACTTGATCTCTCCAAAGCTGAAGCCGATGTCGAGAAGTTTCGCCGCCTTGCGGGCGGCCGCGGTCGCCCGCCGGGCATGCGCCGGGGCGTCGGAGACTTTCTGGTGCAGGGAACCGAGCCGCTGGCGCAAGGTCGCGATCACGGCGTCGAGCCTGCGGATCTTCTGCGCGCCTTGAGGCCAGCGGTCTCCGGCCTGCGCGATCTGCCCGCGCAGCCTCTCGAGGTTTTCGATGGGCGCCTGGATCTCCCATTCGGCCGAGGCCTTGGACATGACTTTCGGCAGGGCCTGCTGAACTTCCTGGTCCCAGCCCAGGATTACTGAGGATTCCAGGATTGTCGCCAGGGTCCAGAAATCGCCGGATTCAAGCCCTCCCGCCTTCATGGCGGAGAGGTGGACCATGCGGCAGATGTGCTCGGCCTGGCCGATCGTCTCGAACGAGCCCTCGCGCATGCCTGCGGTAATCATGTTGTAAACCAAGTTGATCCCCGGGTAGAACTCGAAATCCAAAAGAAACCCTTTCTCGAGAGCCTCTATGGAGCGCCGCAAGGCGTCCGGGTCTCCGGCCTGGTCGCGCAGCTTCTCGATCTTGCCGAGTATTCCATAGGCCTCGCCGGATGGGCGCGTGGCATTGAGGCTCTCGATCACCGCCTGGCTGCGGTCCAGTTCGCCGATCTTGTGCAGGGCCACGGCCAGAAACTCGCGCATCACCGTGGAAGACTTGAAGGTCCGGCTGGGAGCCTGGTCATAGAGCTTGACCATGTCGCGGAAGAGGCCCTGGTCCTTGAAAGCGCAAAAGACGAGGCTGATCTCGTCGGCTTCGAGGTTCCCGAGCCCTCGGCTCTCCATCAGCCGCCAAAGCTCGGCGGAGCGCCGCTGCTCGGAAGAAGCCTTCAGCCGCTTGGCTTCCTCGGGCGAGGCGGCGAGTTTCGTGTTCTCGGCCGTCTCCTGGTTGATCTTCTTGAGCTCATCGAGCGCTTCCTGGAATCTTTCTTGGAATTCCATGGACTTGCCGCGAAGCCAGTGGATCGCCGCCTTGGCGGGCAGGATGGGCATCCGGTTCAGCCGTCCGGGGTCCATGTTGAGAAGCTCATAGAAGGCATGCGGCGGCGCTTCGTCATAGGATTGCAGGGCCCCTATGAACCATTTCGCCGCCGGCAGCAGGGTGTAGGAGTCCAGCGCCTGCACGTCCTGGTGAAGATCGTTGAAAGGCAGAAAATCGTCGCGCTTCTTGCGCGTCACGGTCTTGCCGGTCTGCCGCATCTCGGCCACCGTGTTGTCGTAGCCGCGCTCTCCGTTGCCGAGGACGAACCCCTCGAAGGCCATGTGCATGAGGCGGCTGAGCTCATCGATGCCGGCCTTGTCCGTCCCGTCCAGGAGCCCCTGCAGGACCCTCTTGAGCCCCGCCTTGGTGCGGGTTTCCAGGGTCCTGAAATCCGAGAGGTAGAGGGATAAGACCAGCAGAGGCAGGGCGTTCTTGCCGGCCATATAGGTCCCGCCGTCAGTCTGGTCGCGCAGCATCTCGGGATACGGCTTGTAGTCGGGATGGGTGATGTCCTTGCCCTCCGGCGAGTCGCGGATGGCGCGATATTTCTCCTCGCTGATCTCGATGCCGGTCAGGCGGGAGAGCTCCTCGCGGCTTTTGGCCTTGATCTCGCCGGAGACCTTGATGCGCTGGGGCGCCCAGCCGACGAAGGGGTCGCTCGGATTGGCTAAAGCCTCGTCCTTGGCCTTCTTCCACCCGATATTGTGGGAGTCCGCGGCCGCCATCTCGATGTCGCGGTTGAGCACCCTGCGGATCACGTCGCGAGCCTCTTCGGGAAGAATCGTCTCGAGGGCGAGCTCCGTCTCCGGAGCGGTCAAAAGGGGCAGGGCGAGCGACGGGAAGAGCCGGTTTAGGACCGGCCGGGCTAGGTGGTTGTAGACGAGATGCGCCGCCGCGGTCCCGAGGGACCCCGCGGCCAGCATGGCCGCCGGAGCCAAGACCGGGATCCCGAAAGCGGGCAGGAACGCCGCCGCGACCGCGGCCCCGGCGCCCATGCCGAGGGTCCAGGTCAGGGCGTGCGCGATGCGGACCTTGGCCAAGGTCCGGGGATCCTGGGAATGGCTGGCTAGCCAGTCCTGGTTGAAAGTCAAAAACGGCCAGGTTTCCGCCAGTTCGGACTTGACGCCGGCCAGCAGCCGCGGACTGCACCGCGAGCTCAAGCCGGCCGAGGCGGCGGAGCCGTCAACGGCCTGCGCTTCTACCGGCACGCGCTCGGGCGTGTCGAAAGCCGAGCTTCCGACGGAGTGCCCTTCCCGGATCGCTCCGGCTTCGTCTTGTAGGCGTTGCGTTTGGAGGCGAAGGCCGGCCCCGACCGGAAGGACATCCTCCTGGTCAGGCGTCTGCCGCACCTCGTTCGGCGGTGCCTTGACCGCCAGGGGTTCGGCGGGAACGGCGACAATGCCCGCGGCAGGGGTCAGGGGAGAAGGGGCGTCGCCGGGAAGCGGGGCGGCCGTCATGCGAGCCCCGAGCCTGGGCGCGAGGCTCAGCCCGGCGACGCCTTGGAGTTTGTCTAGGGCCGTCTGGAAGAACTCCGCTGCCGCCGGACGGCTTATGGGCGTTTGGGCCGAGGGGATGCGGACGACGGCCTTGGCCACGACGGCAAAGGCTGGCGGGGCGGGCAGAGTCCCGCAAGAAAGGAAGTAGAGAACAGCGACGATGAGCCTGGTTCTTCCCGCCGCTCCCGAGGGCATAGTTAGATTATAATCGGCATCCGGCCGGTCTTTATGGGTCCAAGGGGGCAGTTAGAACGGGTCTAAGGGGCCTGTGGTTCCTGGGACTTTTGGCTTCACAGATCAGCCCGTTTTGCGAAGCCGAACGCGGCGGCCGCTGACTACTCCAGCTGCATCGAGTTCCAGGAGCAGGAAAATCCCTGCCGCTGGTAGCTGTTGCGAAAAGAGTGCTCGCACTCCTCGCGCGTGGTTTGGCGGGCGCGCAGCTTCATCGGGCCGCGCGAGCATTGGCACGGCCCCTGGACGGGCGCGGCCTTGGTCTTCATGGCCTTGGGCTTGGGCGCGGGCTGGTTGAGGATCTTCCAGGCGGCTTGAGCCTGACGGCGCACGGCCGGGTCCGCATCTTTCTGCGCGGCGATCTTGAGGTCTCCCAAGGCCCGGCGGTCTCCCCGGGCCCGCAGGCTTTCCACGGCGGCCAGCCGCACCGCGCCGGACCCGTCCTGCAAAAGCCTGCCGCCGAGCAGGCTGATGGCGCCGGAATTGTCCGCGGGCGCGGAACTCAGGGCCACGCACACGGCCCGGCGCACCTCCTCTCCTTGCTCCTGGGAGAGAAATTCATCGAGGTCCTGGATGGTCTGGCCGTCCGGGGCATCCAGCAGGGCCAGGGCCGCGGCCTGGCGGACGCGGTCGTTGAGATCTTCGCGCATCGCGGCGGCCAAGGCATGGCGGCTGCGCGAGCCCGCGTCCGCGCGCAGTTGGCGGATGGCCTCCAATCGATCCTCGGGGCTGGCGCCTTCGCGCAGGCGCGCGAAGACCTCTGCGGGGATTTCTCGCGCGGCCGCCAAGGGCAGTTCCCCCAGCAAGGCCGCGGCTAGGAAAAGTCCGGCCGCTAGCGTCCTAGCTCCGTGAGGCAGTCGTCGAGGATGTCCAGGCCCGTGTCCACGTCGTAGGGATTGAGCACGAGCGGCGGGGCCACGCGGATGACGGCCTTGCCGCAGGAGAGCAGCAGCAGCCCTTTGCCGAAGGCCAGCGCCTCGAGCCTGGCCACGAGCTCCGCGTCGGGTTCCTTGGTCTTGGCGTCCTTTATGAATTCCACGCCGATCATGAGCCCGACGCCGCGGACGTCGCCGATGCAGGCGTGCTCGGACTGCAGCCGGCGCAGCCCGGCCAAGAGGCGCTCGCCCATCTTGGCCGCGTTGTCGCAGAGTTCTTTTTCCACGACATCGAGGGTCGCCAGGGCCGCGGCGCAGCAGACCGGGTTGCCTCCGAACGTCGTGCCGTGCGTGCCTTGGCCCCAGGTCATGACTCTCTCCTTGGCCACGATGGCGCCGATGGGCAGGCCCGAGCCGAGCCCCTTGGCGCAGAGCAGGATGTCGGGCTCCACGTTGTAATGCTCGCAGGCCCACATCTTGCCGGTGCGCCCCACGCCGGATTGTATCTCGTCGAAGACCAGGAGAATGCCGTGTTCATCGCATATTTGACGCCAGGCTTTCACGAATTCGGGCCGGGGCATGATATAGCCGCCCTCGCCCTGGATGGGCTCCATGAAGACCGCGGCCACGTCCTTGGGCGAGACCTTGGTCTCAAAAAGCCTGCGCGCCGCGGCCAGGGCGTCGCCTCCGCGGTACGGGTTGTCGAAGGGCAGATGGCTCACCTCGGGCAGCATGGGCCCGAAGCCGGCCTTGTACTTGACCTTGCTGCAGGTCAGGGTCACCGCGGCGTAGGAGCGGCCATGGAAGGCGCCTTCAAACGCGATCAGGTGCGGCCTTTTGGTGTGGTAGCGCGCGAGCTTGACCGCGCCCTCCACGGCCTCGGTGCCGGAGTTGGTCAGAAAGACCCGGTATTTCTCATTGCCGGGCGCGCAGCGGGCGAGTCTCTCGCAGAGGCGCGCCAGGGCCTCGTAATAAAAGTCGGTGCCGCAGATGTGGAGAAATTTGTCCGCGGCCTCGTGGATGGCGGAGTTGATCTTCGGGTGGTTGTACCCGGTGGCGGAGACCGCGATGCCGGCCATCCAGTCGATGAACCGGTTGCCGTCCACGTCTTCGAGCATGGCGCCCTTTCCGGTGGCCACGACCAGGGGATATTCCTTGATGTAGGACGGCGAGGTCCACGCGCGGTCCAAGGCGATTATTTTCTTGGCCCTGGGCCCCGGAGGAGGCACGAGGATGCGGGGGTAGTCGGTCCTTACGGCTGCGGTTTTTGGCGGCATGGGTCACCTCCTCTCGGTTTGGGCGAGCTTGGCGAGCGTGGAATTCAAGGCGGTCTTGAACAGGGAGACCAGGGAATCGATCTCGGCTTCGCTGATGATGAAGGGCGGGGCGATCATGGCGATGTCGCCGTTCTCTCCGTCGGCCTGTCCCATGTTGGGCCAGACCACGAGCCCGGCCTCCTGGGCGGATTCGGCGAAGGTCTCGGCGAACTTGAGGCCCCGCGCGAAGGGCTTCTTGCTCGCCTTCTCCGCCACGAACTCGACGCCGGCCAGCATCCCGATGCCGCGCACGTCGCCCACGGCCGGAAGGCCTTGAAGCGTCTTGAGGCGCTTTTGCAGGACGGCGCCGGTCTGCGCGGCCAGGGCCACGAGCCCGCGGTTCTTGATATAACGGATCGCGGCCAAGCCCACGGCGCAGATGGAAGGGACGTGGGAGAAGGTCTGGGCGTGCTTGAATTGCCCGCTGCCCTGGGCGATGGGGTCGATGACGCGCCGCGAGGTGATCACCGCGGAGAGCGGCACGTAGCCGCCGCTGATGCCCTTGCCCATGGTGATGATGTCCGGCACGACGCCGTAGTATTCCATGGCCAGCCACTTGCCGGTGCGGCCCGCCCCGCAGAGAACCTCGTCGGCGATGAACAGGACCTTGTGGCGGTCGCATATCTCCCGGATGCGGCGATAGTAGCCGGGCCCGGGCACGCTGGCCCCGGTCGACGAGCCGCCCACGGGCTCGGCGATGAACGCGGCCACGGTCTCGGGACCCTCGCGCAGGATGGTCTCCTCAAGGGCCGCTCCGGTGCACGCCGGGCATTCAGGGGCGCCTTGGCAGGAACAGCGATAGGGATAGGGCGCCGGGATCATGGGGACCTTGACCAGCCAGGAGCCGTAAAGCTTTCGGTAATGTTCCCGGGCCGAGGCCGAGAGGGCGAGCAGCGTATTTCCGTGGTAGCCCGGGGTTCGCGATATGATTTTGTGCTTCGAGGGTTGTCCGGTTTCCACCCAATACTGGCGGGCGAGCTTCAGCGCCGCTTCGACGGCTTCGGAGCCGCTGGAAAGAAAATAGGCCTTATCCATGCCGCGCGGGGAAAGCTCGGCCAGTTCCGCGGCGAGTTCCTCGGCCGGCTCGCTGGTGAAAGCCGTGCCGTTGACGTAGGCGATTTGGCGGCCCTGCTCGAAGCAGGCCTGGCTGATCTCGGCTACGCCATGGCCCAGGTTGGCCACGAAGGCTCCGCCCGAGGCGTCGAGATAGCGCTTGCCGCTTTGATCGTAGAGATAGCAGCCTTCGCCGCGCGTGATGCAGGGCAGGGGCCGCCGCAGAGCGCGATAAAAGACGTTGCCGTGAGGATAACTATGCTCTTTGACCATAAATATGGGCCCTATTGTAGCATTAACGCCAAGTCCTCGGTCTTGACCGTCATGGACGTCACGTCAGGCAGGGCCTTGCCGTCGGCGCCGGTGAGCTGGTCGCCCAGCCAGGTGACGGGCTGGGGCTTGTAGGACACCTCGAGGAAATCGCGGCAGCCGCGCTCGTAGGCCGCCCAGACCGCGTCGAAATGCCGCTCCAAATGATCCGCCTGCTCGACAAGCAGGTCCTTGATTCTGGCCGGGTCGAATTCGGCCAAGCCTGAGGTCCCCATGAAGACCGGCGCCTTGGGAGGGGCGACGGCGATCTTCTCCAGAGCCGCCTTGAGCCTTTCTCGGCACGGCGCGAAAGCCGTTGTGTGGTAGGGGCCTTCCACCTTGAGAACCAGGACCTTCATGGGCCACTTCTCTTTCTTGGCATGCGCCGCGAAGGCCTCGATGTCCGAGAGCTTGCCGCCGATAGTTCCCTTGCCCTGGGTATTGTGCAGGGCCAGGGCCACGCCGGGAAATGACTCGATGCGGTCCTTGAAATCGCGCAGGTTCTTGGTGACCACCGCGGCCATGCCCTGCGGTTCGCTAAAGGTCCGGCACACGTCGCGGAATGCCTCGGCCCGGGCCCGGATAAAGGCGCCCGAATCCTCCACGCTCATGGAGCCGGCCGCGACCAGGGCCGCGGCCACTCCCATGGAATGCCCGATGGCGCCGCAGAGTTCGGTCTCGGGATTTTTCGCCAGGTAAGCGAACCAGTGGCCGAGGTGATGGGCGTGGATGGCGCGCTGGGCGTTGAAGGTGAGGGCGAGTTCGTCGGCCGGCATGTCGGTGGTGACAGCCTCCAGATCGTCGCCTAGGGAAGGCTTGAGCCGTTCAAGGATATCTCGCGCCGCGGGGAGCTTCCAAAGCTCCTGGCACATTCCCGGGGCCTGCACGGACTGCCCTGCGAACATCACGCAAAACTTCTTGCCCATGTTGTCTCCTTTGATAGCGCGGGATTTAGAGGACCTCCAGAAGTCCGGCCCCCCAGGCCAGCCCTGATCCGACCACCGCGTAGATGATGCGGTCGCCTGGCGACAGCCTCGGCAGGCTTTGCGCCAGGACCGAGGGGATGCCGGCGGCCGCGATATTGCCCTGATTCTGGACATTGCGCAGATGGCGCTCCGGGGACAGGTCCAGTCCGCGGATGATCTTGTTCTGCATGACGAAATTGGCCTGGTGGGCCACGGTGTAGACGGATTTGAGGTCAAGTCCGAAGCGTTGCGCCACGGCTTGAAAAAGTTCTTCCGTTTTTTTGAGGGAGAATTCCTTGACCGCCGCGCCCTTTTGCCGGAAATGGCCGACGTTGTCGATGACCACGTCATGGGCCGCTTCCGGCTTGGTGGCGAAAAGCGAGGGCGTCACCTTGAGCCGTCCCGGGCGCCGGGTCGAGACCACCTGGGCGGCCGCGCCGTCGCCCCAGATATAGCCGTCCATGGAGCGGGGGCCGTAGTCGGTCCGGGTGGTGTAGGCCGCGGTCTGGACGCAGAGCGCGAACTCGGGCAGCGCCGCGGCCATGTCCGAGAGCAGGTGCATGTGCCGGGCGAAGCTGGAGCAAGAGGCGTTGACGTCGCAATGCGGGCCGGAGCCGATGCCGAGGGCCTGGGCGACGAGGTTGGCCGTGCTGGGGATGGTCTCGAAGGGCGTGTCGTTATTGGCGATGACCAGCCCGATATGATCCGGCCCCACCCCGGCCTGGGCCATGGCTTGCCGCGCCGCGTCCGCGGCCAAGGTCACGGGAGTCTGGTTTTGAGAGCGGGCCAGAGCGACCGCCTCCCGAGGGTCCGCGTTCTTGGTCTTGAGGATATAGTCCTTGGTCAGGACGCTGTAGCGCTTGTTGATGCCCAGGCGCGAATCGACCCAATCCGGGCCGAGAGCCAGACCGACTTCCTTGTGCAGAAAATCATTGTCGAGCTCGGTCTTGGCGACTTGAAATCCGAGGCCGAGTATGTTGAGCATGCCGCCTCCGGGAGAATCGGGATATTGATGCCGGAGGATTATATCAAACCGCGCTTGATGTATAATATCGTCGTGCATGGGGGGAACATGATTTTCGCGAAAGCCGGGCTGTTTTTTGCCATGGTGCTGGGAATTTCCGGCGTGGCCGGTGCGCAGGATGACGAGGGGGAAATCGAATTGTTGAAGGTTTCGAGCCGCGCTTTTACCTTCGACAAAATAGGCAGCTTCACGACTTTTCATTGCGCCGATGCCGCTCAGGCGCCGGCTTGCTCGCTTTTCGAGCGCCTCGACGTCCAGCCCGTGCTGGATTGGGACCGGCTGGTGGACAAGGCTCGCCGCCTGGCGCCCAAGACCAAGTTCCGCGCCGAGGTATCCACCGCCCCTATTGCCGTCGAGTTCGCCGTGGACCGATTCGGCGGACCCTGGCGGGTGGCTCTGCGCGGCGGCGGGGGTAAAAATGTCCCGGAATTCCTGCAGCCGTTCGCCTATGAGATCAGCCCCGCATTCCCCGGTTACAAGGTCACGCTGAAGGAGAACAAGGTCGCGGGCGCTGAGGTCCTGCGGGACCGCAGCCAATGGGACGCCGCCTGCAAGGAACTCGGCCTCGACGAGAACGGCAAGAAGAAAAAGAAAAAAGGCCTCTGGTGACGGTGCCGGAGATCATGTTGTTGGCATTGTCGGCATTATTTTAAACTTCGCAAAGGATGAAAATGAAATCACCCATCTATGGCGTCCTGGCGGGACTGGCGCTACTCTGGCATGGAGCCAACGCCGCAGCCGCTGTCGTTTTTGAGGAAAGTTTTGATTCCATTCCTGATTGGCAGGCCCGTCCGGCCGGTATCGTAGATGCTGCTCCGGGCACTGTTTCGTGTTCGTCGGTTTCATGTCCTCCTGGGTCCGTGCCGAAAGGCTGGGACTGGTCGTATATCACGGGGCGCTGGTGGGGGCCGAATCTGGGGTATCCCTCAAGTCTCGTGAATTCCTCCGTGCATTATGGCCCCGCTGGGAAATCCTATATAACCTATTCGGAATCGCCTCTCTCGACCAGCGGCGGCTGGGGGAGCGACTCCATCATCATGAAGAATCTTCCCGGCGAATATAATGAACTGTTCGTGCGCGTGAAAGTGCGGTTCGACAAGGATTGGAAATGGGGCACCACGGCGAGCCCGGCGAAAAAGTTCCTGAGATTCGGGCATTATGTGGGACACGGCGATCCCTGGGACGCCAATGAAAACAACGATAATCCTCTTTTGAAGGGACACATGAAACCGCAAGTCCTTGAAGACCTGGCCAAGTGGGCGGGAGGAGCCAGCGATATCGCGTTCGAACTGGCTATTCGATGCAACGGATATTTTGCATGTCCAGAGGTGCCTGGTACAAAACAGTATTTCAACCCCACATGCTACAATGGCATTAACGCTTCGAATTCCACTTGTTATTTCCCTCCCTCCGGCAGCTACGGCGGCGCGGGCACTGATTTCACGGATGCGGCCTGGAATCCCGGGGGACGGCTCTTTGCTGATTCGCCCGGGATGATCGGGGATGGAGGCTGGCATATTTGGGAGGTTTATTATAAGAGCAATTCCGCTCCCGGGGCCAATGATGGCAAGCTGAGGGGCTGGATCGACGGGGTCCTGGTTTCTTCTTTTGAAACCGTGCCTTTCAATGATTCGAATTCCGCTTCCCTGCAAGGCATCAATATCGTCTCCTTGGGGGGCAACGCCTACAACCAATACTCCTACACGGGCTATGAGGAGCATTGGGTGGCTTATGATGACTTGGTGGTTTATACCCCGCTGACCAGCGCGGATGCTTTATGGAACACTTCGCCCAAGGACGGCCGCTTGCCTCATTCCTATTCGCCGTCGATGATTTCCTCCGATGCTCCAGCTCCCAAGTCCCCAAAGAACCTGCGCCTGAACTAGTGCCGGTGCCGGAGAGCATGTTGTTGGCCTTGTCGGCATTGTTTTGTGCCTGCCAATAGGTGTGAAGCTTCTTGCTGTCGGGTTGACCTCCTTTTGACATTCATGCGCTAAATTTTCTTCGCGGTCGGCGTTCGCGGCCGCAAGGAGAAAATACAATGCAAATCCTGATCGCTTATTATTCCATGTACGGCCACGTCCACCGCATGGCCCAAGCCGTGGCTGAGGGCGTCGAGGCTGTTGCCGGCGCCCACGCCGTCCTGCGCCGCGTCCCCGAGACTCTCCCGGACGACGTCCTGCGCAAGATGGGAGCCGTCGAGGCCCAAAAGACGATGGCGCACATCCCGGTCTGCGCCCTCGAGGACTTGACTCGGGCGGACGCGATCATTTTCGGTACGCCTACTCGCTTCGGCAACATGTGCGGCCAGATGCGCCAATTCCTCGACGCGACGGGCGGGCTGTGGCTTAAGGGCGAACTCGTCGGAAAGGTCGCCAGCGTGTTCACCAGTTCCGCGACGCAGCACGGCGGGCAGGAGACCACGATCCTCACGTTCCTGGTCACTCTCATGCACCAGGGCATGGTGGTCGTGGGCTTGCCCTATGCCTTCCAGGGTCAGATGCGCAACGACGAGATATCGGGAGGTTCGCCTTACGGCGCAGCCACCATCGCGGGGACCAAGGGCGAGCGCCTGCCGAGCGCCAATGAGCTCGACGCGGCGAGATTCCAGGGCAAGCACGTGGCGGAGTTGGCCGCGCGGCTGGCGCGGGTCCCTGTTTAGGTTGGGGAGTCGAGTCTCCAGCGCGCCAATGGTTGAAAAAGTTCAACAAGTCCAATAAGTCAATCTCCGGCACCCAGGACTTTGACCAGGCTATCGGTCACCGCGGCCATCCTTTCATAGTCGAGCTTGTCGGCGGTATCGCTGGCTTGATGATAATGAGGGTTGCGGAAGAAGGCCGTGTCGGAGAGCATGACTGCGGGAAAGCCCGCGTACCAGAAATTGAGCTGGTCCGATATGGCCAGGATCGAGAAGACGCTGGGCAGCACGGCCGAGATCAAGGGAACCGCGGCATTCCGCGGCCAGGCCCGGACGAATGAGCGGCGTAGCTGGAAACTGGACAGGTTCCCGGCTAATCCGATGAAGTCGCCGCGGTCCGGGTAGAAGAGGCGCAAGAACGGCGGGAAGAGCTGGGATTCGGGCTTGGGGTTGAAGTAGCCCAGCATCTCCAAGTTGATCATGCCGCGGACCCTCATGCCCCGGTCCTTGAGGTGCTGGGCGTAGCGCAGGCTGCCCATGTCGCGCGTGCCGAAGGCCGGAGGTTCCTCGGTGCTGAAAGCCGCGAACCGGATTTCCCGGTTCCGGGTCTTGCCCCGCAGCAGACGCGCCGATTCCAGGAGGACCGCCACGCCGCTGGCGTTGTCGTCAGCGCCGGGCGTGCCCGGGGCGGTGTCGTAATGGGCGCCCACGACCCAGATGCCCTTGCCGTCGTCTCGGCCCATGAGCCGCGCCTCAACGTTGCTGTAGGGCTGGCTCCGCATAAAGTCGGTCTTGCGCGCGGCCGTGTAAGACAGGACTTCGGGCGAATAGCCCGCCTTTTGCAGTTGTGAGACGATATACTCCTTGGCGCGTTCTTGCTCTCCCGGAAGATAGGCTGAACGCTCTCCGATATCCTCGGCCAGGGCCCGGACGTGTCCGCGCAGCCGCGCGGCCAGGGGGGAGAGAGTTCTCGGATCCCGGACGGGAAAGGTCGGCGAGAGAGATTCCAGCGCCGCGCGCCGCTTTTCGGGGTTGACCATCAGCCAAGCCGGCCGCGCGGCAAAAACCGCCAGGACCGCGAGAAGCGCGGTCGCGGCTCCGAGGCTCGCGAGATTCGGCCGGCTCTCCGCGGCCGTCTGCGCGCCGCGCGCCAACCGCGTCTCGATCCAATGGCCCCCGCCGAGCAAGAGCGCGGCCAGGAAGGCGAGATCCAGCAGGACGATGACCAGTTCGTCGTCGGCGCCGCGGATGGCGGCCAGGGCGAAGATGCCAAGAGACGCGATGAGGAATACGGCCCGGCTGCGGCCAAGCCATAGGCCCATGGCCAGGATGAAGAAGACGATGTCGAGTATCCAGAAGGTGAAGTTCCTGTGGAAGAGCAGCAGGTAAAAGCCCCAGAGCAGACATCCCGCCGCGGCCAGCCGGCAGCGCAACTGGTCCCAGAAGAAGTCCTTTCCCGCCAAGGAATGGTTGTAGAATACCAGTCCGGCCAACAGCGCCGCGCAGCCGAACTTGAACGCGCAGGGCTCGGCGCATTGAAGCACCCCCGGATAAATGACGATGCCGAGCGCGGTCGTAAAGGCCAGTAGGGAGAGCACCGCGCAGCGCCACAGCTTGGCTGTTTCGCCTTTGCGCCATGGCCCGGCCGAACTGAGGATCCATTGCCAGGAGAGGAAGGCGGCAAGGGATGGAAGTATCCAATGGCGGTGCAGGAGGTCTCGCGCCGCGAGCCACGCGCACGCGGCGACGAACGCGCCGTTGAGCGCGGCCGCCTCTGCGCACATTCGCAGTCCCCAGGATGGGTTCATTTCCGCGTATGATATCAAGTTTCCTCGTCAGGGCTCTGGCCTAGGCCAAAAATTCTCAAAGTTCTACCCAAAAGACCCAGAGCGTTCATCTCCGGGGCGTGTATAATAAGCGAAATCTCTATCGGGGGAGTTCGTTTCATGGGCCAAATATGCAGTCGTCGCGCGCTGTCCGTCATTCTGGCCGGCGTCATTATCCTTTCCGGCTTCCCGGCGCCGCGAATTTGGGCCGCGAATATCCGTTTGGGAAAGACTCTCGCCATGGGCCGCCTGCCCGCGCCTGTTCTTAACGGCATCCCGGCCGCGTTGGGCGCGCTCAGAGTCTTCGAGCCAGGATCAGCGGTTTTGAATTTGGCGCCGGGCCTATCAGGCCGAAGCGCGACCGCGACCATGAGTCCGGCCGTGAAAGATATCCCGTCGGTCGCGGCCGCCGCGGATATGGCGGCGGCTGAAATCGCGGCCTTGGAAAATATTTCCCTGACCGGCGAGAATGCGGCTTCCGGCGGAGAGCGGCTCGAAAATCTTATGACCGGGGGCAAGTCCGTCGCGGACAAGGATGAGCTCGGGGCTATGGTCTTGGCCGCATCCGTGTCCGATCCTGCCCCGGCAGGTTTGGCGCGGCCATCGCTTTCATCTTCCCTGCCCCACGGCAGGAAAGTCCCGCTTGCGGCTTCAACGCGGGAATCGAGGCCGACGCGGAGTCGTCTGGTTTATGGCATGAAAAGAATGGCTCTGGCCGCGATCGCTTCGGCCTTCGGCATCGTGTCCAGCCTTCCGGTGATCGGGCCGCGCCTGGAGCAGCGCGTGCTGGCGCAGGCCGCGCGCAAACGGGTCGTTTTTTCTGATTACGACTCCACGTTGGGGCCGTGGAGAAGCGTCCTTTCTCCGGATATGGTCGCAGCCATTGCGGCGGTGCGCTTGGCCGGCAAGGAAATAACCATCATCTCGGACCGGCCGGCCGTCAAGAGCGAAGGCTGCCCTGTGACGATTTTTGAGTCCCTGGCTTCGGTCCCTGCCGCTGTTCGGGCCGGCATGTATGTAGCCGCCTACTACGGAGGTCAGCTTTACCGCTACGATGCTCAAGGCGCGCCTGAGCTGATATGGGAGTTCCCGCCTTTGGACGGAGATATCAAGGCGCGGGTGCAGGAGGCCATAGACTCCTTGAAAGCCCGGCTGCCTCGCTTGGGAACCGCCCAATTTCCGGGCGACCATAATATCCCGGCCGAAAGCTGGGACCGTTACGGCTACGGCATGATGCTCGCCGTGGGCACTCCGGAGCCCGTGGTTCATAATGTGGCGCGGGCTTTTCAGACGGAACTTTCCCGGCGAGGTTTTGACGTCCTTGTCGCCGGGCATATGGCCAAGGATCCGGCCAATCCTCCGTATGTCAATTTTTCAATCGTCAATAAATCGCCTGTGGTCAGGCAGATCGCCGCCCGGCTTAAAGCCGAGCCATGGGAATCCCTCGTCCTGGGAGACAGCATGTACCTTCCCAGGCAACCGGAGACCTCCGGATTCGTGGCCCGCGCCGCTTTGCGTTGGGCTGAACGCTTGAGCGGCCGGCCCCTGCCATTGACCGGCCACGAAACCGACCGCAACATGGAGCGGGCCTTGCCCGGCATACTGAGCTTGAGCGTGGGCGGCGCCGCTGATCCGCGCATGGCGCGCGCCTATGTCCTGCGCGGCCGCGGCCCGGAAGCGGCCCGCGAGGTCCTGCGCGCCGTGGCTTCCCAGCCCGCGGTCGCGGCTGATCCGGCCCGCTATTGGCAGATCGCGGCGGTCGTGCTCGCCCTGGCCGCGGTCATCGGGATATTCATCGTGGGCTGGCTGACTTTCGGGGTGGCTGCCGCGTTGCCGTGAGCCAACCGGGCAAGCCGGTTAACGGCGGCCCAGGTGGCGCAGGAGCTTGAACGCGAACTTCGGGGCCTCGATCCAGAGGTTGAGCTTGGACTCGCCGCGCACGCGGTCCGCGAACGAGACCGGGACCTCGTCTATGCGAAAGCCGCGCTTGCGCACCTTGAGGATCATCTCCAGGAGCAGGGAATTCGTGTTGTCCCGGGTCTCGATGGCGGCCCAGACCGCGCGCCGGATGGCGCGGAAATTGGCGGAGTAATCGCGGATATCCAGTCCCGTGGCCCTGCGCACCAGGCGATTGCCCAGCCGGCTCACCGCGAACTTGAGCCAAGTCCTCCAGGAGGGGGTCTCGTAGCCGCCGCCGCGCATGTGCCTGCAGCCCAGGGCCAGATCCGCGCCGGCTTCGATGCGCTCCAGCAGTCGGGGCATGTCCGCGGGGGAAAACGAGAGGTCCGCGTCCGTGGACGCGATCACCTCGTGGCGGGCGAGATCGTAGCCGCAGCGCAGGGCCGCGCCGATGCCTTCCTTGCGGGCCTTGGTGACCAGGCGGACGTTGGCGATCTCCCGGGCCAGTTCCCGGACCGCGTCGCCGGTCCCGTCCGGCGAGAGGTCGTCGACCACGATGAAGTCGCGCTGCCGTCCCGCCAGGGCCCGGTCGAGCTGGCGCAGCAAGGGGCCTATGTTGTCGCGCTCATTGTAGGTGGGCACGACCACGGAGACGCTGAGCCTTTCGCGGCCGTCCAATCCGGGTGAACTCATGACGACGCGGGCGTTTTGGATGAGGCCTTGCGTCCCATGCCCAGGGCCAGGGCGAGGCTGGCGCCCATGGTCTTGACCGGTTCTCCCAGGGTGGCCGAGATCAAGCGCACGCAGCCCAGGGCGCAGCCGGGTTCGCAGGGCTTATGACGGCCGTTGGAGCGCAGCCAGGCCAGATCGATGCTCTCCAGGGACCGGCGGCAGTCCCTCTGCTGGCCGCACCATTGGGCCTCGCCGCGGCCGTTGACGTAGAGGAACTTGAAGCCGGCCAGGCATTTCCAGGGCCGGGAGAAATCTCCCTGCATGAGCTCCCGCAGGTGCTGCCCGTAAAAATTGACGCCCTCGAAAACCCCGTATTTTTCCAGCAGGCCCAGGAATTTGTCTCCGCGGATGGCGATGCGTCCGCCCGGGCCGTGCATGAGGGAGAACCCGAAGGCGAAGGGCAGATCCTTGAGCAGATCCCGGAATTGGTCGTAGGCGGCGAACGTCTCTTCGTTGAGCACGGTCTGTATCTCGACCTGGAAACGCGCCTCCTTGGCCAGCATGCGCAGGCGCGGCAGCAGGGTCTTGAGGGCCTTGTGGGACAGGGAGGTCGGCTCGATGGAGTCCACGGAGACCTGCATGAAATCCAGGCGCGCGTCATTGAGCTGTCGGACCAAGTCCTCGTTGAGCAGGAAGCCGTTGGTGATGATGGTGGCCAGGTTCGAGCCGCGGCGTTTGGCCTTGGCGTGGCCGACGAGCTCGGCTATGTGGGGATGGAGCAGGGGCTCGCCGCCCAGGAAGTCGTAGACCTGCACGCCCAGTCGGTCGAGGATGTCCACCCGGCGCTTGAGCTCCGCGATGGGGGGCGCCGGGGCCTTGGCCGTGTATTCGTCGCAATAGGCGCAAGCCAGGTTGCAGTCGTCCGTGACGACCATTTGGGCGTACATGGGCCGCGAGTCCACGACCCGCTTGGCGCCCGTGGCCACGAAACGCATGTCGACAGCCATGACGCCTATTCTATCATTTGCGGCGGGCTCCTGGCTAAAATGGTAAAATGACCGGGCGCGGTCGAGAGACAGGCGCAGGGGTGGCGATCATGGGTAACATCGGCTACGGAGAACTTCTCCTCATCGTTCTGGTGGGTCTGCTCTTGTTCGGGCCCAATAAGATTCCCGAACTGGCCCGCGCTTGCGGCCGGGCCGTGAACATGTTCAAGCGGGGGATGCGCGAGGGCCTGGAGGATGACAAGAACCAGACGCAGACTCCCCGTTCCTGACCGGACCCGCTCATCGGAGACGGTCTTTGTCGCGGGCTGTTACAACCGCGTCCACAAGGCCCATTTGCGCATGCTGCGCTGGGCTCGGACTTACGGGGACCGCTTGATACTGGTCCTGGCCCATGACGCGCACAACCACAAGCCCAACGCCCTGCCCGCGGCATTGCGTCTGAGGCGGATGCTCGGTCTCGGGACGGCTGATCAGGTGGTCGTGGGAGAGCGCGGCAGTTTCGCCGACTCCCTGAGGCGCTACCGGCCCGGCGTGCTGGTGCTTGGCTATGACCAGCGCTTGCCCGACGCGGAAACAAAACGGATCGTGGATGCGCTCGGCATCCGGGTGATAGTTCTGCCCTGGAGTCCGGGAAAAGAGGAGCATCATGCATGCCGGCATCTGATCTCCTAGACCGGGCAGTCGACGATCCTTCTGAGCCCTTGTCCGTCCATCTTCTCGAATTGCGGCAGCGCCTGATTTGGTGCCTGGGCTATTTCGCGGCCGGGATGGCGCTTTGTTACGGCTGGTCCGGGTCTCTGCTTTCGTGGCTTGCGCGCGGCGCCGGCGGAGTGGTATTCACCTATCCCACGGAAGCCTTCATGATGCGGCTCAAGGTCGCGGCCTGGGCCGGTTTTCTGGCGGCCTTGCCCCTGATCCTGCATCAGGCGTGGTTGTTCGTGGCGCGGGCCATGAATCCGGGTTTCCGGCGCCTCTCCCTTTTTTTGGTGCCTGCGTCATATTTTTTGTTCCTGGCCGGAGCGGCTGCCGCCATCTTTTTCGTCGTGCCCACGGCCATGCGATTTCTCCTGGCCTTTGGCAGCGAAGAGGTCCGGCCGCTCATGACCTTGAGCGGCTACCTCGATTTCATGTCGGGCCTGGCGCTGTCATTCGGAGGCGTGTTCCAGGTTCCAGTGGCGCTTTTTGTCCTCAATCGCGCGGGCTGGGTGACGCGGCGCGGCCTGGCCAATAGGCGGCGCTATGTCTACCTGCTGACCATTGTCGCGGCCGCTATCCTCACGCCTGGACCCGACGTTTTCTCCCAGGCGGCCCTGGCCGTGCCGGCCGTCGTCATTTTCGAATTGACCCTTCTGGCCCTGGATTAACCTCTCCGCAGCCAACTGGCTCTGTGCCGCATGCTCATGCGCATAAGAGTCGTCGAGAGATTTTGTGATTTCGGATGCGATTGTGCTGTGACGCTGTCGCGGAGGGGCGCTGCCTTTGCAACCCCTGTCAAACTGATGTCTTATCACGCATCATTTTGACAGGGAATTGCCAGGATATGTTGGCTGGATAAAGATGAGGATTTGTCGGCAGCCGGTTAACAGGCTGCTGAAAAAGGGTTGAAGTCAATGTCGAATGGGTGAATAGATGAACCATATCGCTTTAATTGGCCCTCTCAAGATGGTGTCCAGGGGTTTATCAGCAGCCTGTTAACTCAATAAAGGCATTGCGCAACGCGCTTTTTGAGGCGCTAGGTTTTCTTGGGAGAGTCTGCGCCCGGTCCAGCAGGCTTGGCGGCCGGTTGCGCGGAGGGCTCTTCAACCTTAGTCTTTTTCTTCTCAGCGGTCTTGGGCGCGGCCGGCTTGGCCGCCGCCTCGTCGGGTTTCTCTTCGCTGCGCAGGCTTATGTCCTCCACCTGCCATTGCGGCGAGGCGAGGTCCACCTGGAAATCGGCCTTGATGAGCCGGTTGCTCCCGAGTTCCCGCAGCATGACCTCTCCCGCGTAATGGCCGACCCCGGTCGCGTGGACCGTCGGCTCGAGTATGGAGTCGAGCTTGAGCTTGAGGGCTTTGCCGTTCTTCTCCTGCGCGAATATCCAATACCCCCGCTCGCTGCGTTTGGCGATGAAAGTTTCCACGACCGTGGCGAAATTGACGCGCGCGTCCTCGATGGCCTCATAGCCGGTCTGAGCCGTCTCAGCGGCCGGTTCCTGGCCGGAGGCCGCGTCTTGGGAAGGGGGCGCTTCCTCCGCTTCCTGCGCGTCGGATGCGGAGACCGAGGCGGCCTTGGAATTGCGAGTCTTAGCGGCTGCGGGAGCCGCGGTTCTCTTGGAAGCTGGAGCGAAGGGGTCTTCTTCCTCGGCCGGGACGGCCTCCCCAGGGCCTTTCTCGGACGCCGCGGAGTCCTCCCCGGCGGGCTGAGGCGGGGCTTCGGCGGCTGCGGTTTGCCAGCTCCATAGGACCAGCGTCAAGAGAATGCGGATCATGGACCCATTTTACATAGATTTCGGCCAAACTGCTACAATGGGGCCCGATGGCCCGATTCGACCGTCTCTACCTTTTCTGCGCGGTCAATTATTTCGCCCAGGGCATGGCCGGAATTGTTTATGAGCCGGTGAATTACCTCCTCAAGGATGGACTGCGGCTCAGCGCCGGAGAGACCGCCGCGTTCGTGGGGTGGATGACTCTCCCGTTCATTCTGAAGCCGATCTTCGGCCTATTGAGCGATCTGGCGCCGATCCGCGGCAGCCTGCGCCGGCCCCATCTGATCTTGGGCGCGCTCCTGGGCGCCTCGTGCTGGGCGATCCTGGCCTGGACGCCGCGTCATAATTACGCGGCGCTTCTGACGCTGCTGATCCTGGTCAATTTCTCCGTCGTGTTTTGCGACGCGGTCTGCGACGGGGTCATGGTGCAGTTGGGCCAGGCCGGCGGCAAGACCGGGACCTATCAGGCCGTGCAGATCGGCACGCTTTACGCGACCTTGGTCCTGACCGGCGTGGGAGGCGGCTGGCTTTCCGGCCATGCCCGGCCGCGGGCGGTCTTTGCCTTGGCGGCCGTTTTTCCGCTCCTGGTGGCCGGTTCCGCCGTCTGGGTTCGAGAACTGCCGTCGCCCGCCTCTCCCCGGCAAGGACTGCGCAGCTTGCTGACGCTGCTTTCGGGCCGGAGATTTTGGGCCCTGTGCCTGATGATATTCCTTTGGAATTTTTCTCCATTCCTGGGCACCGCGCAGTTTTATTATCAAAGCGAGGCTTTGCGCCTGGGCCCGCTCTACATCGGCGTTTTGAGCACCTTGGGCGGCGTGGCCGGCGTGCTGGGAGCGGCTTTTTTCGGCATGAAGGTCCGGCTTTGGGGAACCGCCGCATTTTTGCGCGCCGGAGTCTTGCTGGCCGGGGCGTCGAGCCTGCTCTATCTTTTCTACGTGGGACCGGTGTCGGCCGGCGTGCTCACGGTCATTTTCGGCGTGTTGGGGGTCGTGTTCAGGCTGGCCTTGATGGACTTGGCCGCCCAGTCGTGCCCCGCGCATGCGCAAGCCTCGGCCTTCGCCATCTATATGGCGGTTTTTAATCTGGCGGCGCTGGCGTCCAATACGGCCGGGGGCCGGCTTTACGACGCGCTGCGCGATTTGTTGCGGGCCGCGCCGGACCCGGCCTATGGCGCGGCCGCGGTCCTTGTTGTCATCGGCTCGGTCTGCACCCTGGCCTGCTGGTGGCTATTGCCGGCGGTCGGCGCCGCGCCCCAGCGGCCGACAAGCTCTTAAGGGGCTCGTTTGCCGAGACAAGTCAGGGCACTATGCGGCGCGCGCCCAGGTAGCGGGTCTTGTAGTATTTTTTGCTCAGCTCGTCCTGGACCACGCCGCGCGAGGACGAGGCGTGCATGAACTTGGGACCCTGGGCGTTGACCACCATGCCCACGTGGGAAACGCCCACGCCCATGGTGTTGAAAAAAACCAGGTCGCCTTCGCGCAGATCGTTCCATTCGATATGTTCGCCGGTTTTCCACTGCTGCCGGCTCACTCGCGGAATGCCGACTTTGTTCTCGCCGTAGGAGTTTTGCGTGAAGCCGGAGCAATCGATGCCCTTGTGCGTGACTCCTCCCCAAACGTAGGGCGTGCCCAGATAGGAGCGCGCCGAGCCTTGCAGGCCGGGCCAAAGCGTGGCCATGGCCAGCCCCAGTTCCTTCGGGGTGAGGGCGCGCTTTGGGGCCGGTTCTGATTTTGCGGTCTTCGGGGAGCTTCGTGGGACGGCCGGGGTTGAATGGGTCGGCTGCGCTTGCTCCGGCATGGGCGTTGGCGCGCTGGGAGCCGGCTGAGGCTCGGGTGGGGGGGCCGTAATCTGGGCCTGGACTGGAGGCTGGGACTCCGAGGCCGGAGGAGCGCCGCCCGGCCTCGGAAGTTCCGCGGGCGCCGGCTCCTGGGGCTTGGCCTCGTAGACCAGTTTGTCCGTCGGCTTGCGCGAGAACACTCCCTCATAGGGGGGGAGTTCCGGAGGCGTTTTGGTCTTGGCGATCTTTCGGAAATAACCGAGGGCCGTCGCGGAGAGGGCGCCGGGGCGTTGTTTTTTGGTCAGCATGTTGCCGAAGACGTATGTCGCGTAGTCGCGCAGGTTGAATCGTTCCTTGGACGCCTGAATGAGGCCTTGTTTGAGCAGGCGGAAGGTCTGGTCGTCCCAGTCGTGCTCCATGGCGTTGCGCACCAAGTCGGCGGCGACTTCCGGAGGAACCTTGAAATCGGTCAATTCCCGGTATCCATTGGACCATATGCTGATGCGCTCGCCCGGGATTTTCTTGCGGTAGCCGTAAAGGGCGATGCCCTCGACCACGTCCGCCGGCGCGCCGCGCGAGATGGCCTGGAAAGCCGCGAAGGACACCTCCGCGATGCGCTCCGGCGAGTTCTCGTCGAACGTGCCCTCGATGATCATGCGCATGACCACGTCGGCCGCCGCCGTGTCGTTTTTTCTGACGACGGTGTTGGCGTAGTTGGCGAAGCGATCGCGGATAGCGGCCATGAGCCGTTCCTGCTCCGTCGTCGAGAGCGCCTTGTCCTTGCCGATGTTGGCCGATACGTACTCCATGAGACTCTGGCGCGGCTGGGCCTGCGCCGGAGCCGCGGCCAGCAGAGTCGACAGCGCCGTTAGGAGGAAGATTGTCCTCGCGGTCATGTTCAGGGTTTCCGCGCGCGCTTGATGACTTCTTCGTGCATTTCTTTCTCCATATCCTCCATCTCGCGGATTTCCTCGGCGATGAGCTGGTCCCGGTCGTACGGCCTGCTTTCCGTGACGGTCTCGCGCTTGGAGGCGGCGGCCGGGGCGCGCGCCGCGGCTGCGGACGGTTGGACGGACGCGGGCCGGACGGCAGCCGGCGGTCTGATATCGTTGCGCATGGCGGCGGGCGGCTCGGGAAGGCCGGCGCGGCCGGCGCGAGGAGGTTCGATCGAGATCGGTTGTCTTGCCGGCGCGGCTGGCTGCGCGGGTTTTGCGGCCGCCGCGCTGACGGCCTGCGCCTGCGGCATCGGAAGTTCCGCAGGCACCGGCCGGACGGCTTTTCCTGAGGCCGGCGCCGCGGGATGGGCGGCGGGCGCGTTCTCGACGGCAGCCCTAGCGGGCTCAGCGGAAACGGTTTGCGTTTGCGCCGGCTGAGGCGTCGCCGCCGCCGTTTGCGCATAGGCTAATCGCAGGCCGATCTTTTCCTCGAGCCAGGCCTTGGCCACGTCGGCGCGGACCGCGTAGTTGACTCCCGTTATGGCGAGGCCGTCGGCGGCCTTGCGCGACATCAGGGTGTTGACCCCCACGATGTGGCCGGAGGCGTCCACCAGGGGGCCGCCGGAATTGCCCCGGTTGATCGAGGCGTCGGTCTGGAAGCCCGTCTTGCCCTTGACCCCGCCCAGAGACGCCACGACCGTGCTGACCACGCCGGTGGTCAGGGTCCAAAGCCCGCCTTGCTCGGGGTGCCCGATGGCGGCGACGCGGTCGCCGACCACGACTTGGTCGGGGTCGCCCAGGGAAAGGGTCGCGTAGCGGGCGGGCGCTTGCTTGACCTTGATCAGGGCTAAATCCAGGGAGTTGTCCCAGGCCAGGACGTCGGCTTCAACGGGGTCGATGAGATCCTTCTTTGGGTCGCCTGTCATTTTTTGAGGCTTGAAATAGACCCTCACCACGGGCCATGGCTGGCGCGTGGAATCGCGGATAACGACATGGGCGTTGGTCAGGATGCGGCCCGAGGAATCGAGCAGGCTGCCGCTGCCGAGCTCTCCCGAGCCCTCCGGACTTGCGCAGAGGATGAGAACGACCGCGGGCGCGGCTTTGGCGTAGACGTTCCTGGGACTGAATTCCACGGCCGGGGCCAGATCCGGCTCGGGCGCGGGAGCGGCGGCTTGCGCGGCGGGAGCCTGACCGGCCGGCCGGACGGAGTTCCCTGCGGCCGGTGTCTGTCCCGTCTCTGGGCGGGAGGGTTCCTTGATCCCCTCGTATTGGGCGAGCGTCAACTGCGCGTAAACCTGGCCGGCCAGGAAATGCGCTTGAGCCGCCTCCTGCTCGGGCAGAACCTTCTGGCTCCAGCTGTTCTGCAGGCTTTTGAGCAGTTCATCAAGCTTCGCCGTGTCCGGATGAGGCATGAGGCCTGCGGCCTGCGGCTCATCTCCCGGCAATGGGGGGGTCAATTCCCGGCAGTACTTTCCCCAGCCCGAGGCTACCAGTTCCTTGTCGGTGAGCTTCTCGCTCGATCCGGCCAAAAGAGTCCGCAGGTCCTTTGGCATGTCGGCGGACCATTCCTTGAGGCTGGATCGGATATCCGCCGCGAGGTTGGGTTTCTTGTTCGATTCCATGGCCTGGACCCATTGGGACACGGCCAAGGCGCCGTAGACTTCCCGAAGGGACTTTTCGAACTCCGGGTTGGGGCTGGAAAGGAGCCGCTGGCGCAGCTGCGCGGCTCTGTCGAGAAGCCGTTGGTCGAGATTCTCGCCCTGATCCGTGGGTATGCCGCCTCGCACCGCGAGCACGGCCGCGCTGACCTGGGCCTTGCGCACGGGCTCGGCATTAAGGTAATTGGAGACGCGCGAGACCAGCCGCGAAATGCCGGAGCCCTTGACCGGTTGGGGCTGGTTTTTTTTGGCGGGCGCGGCTTCTGCAAGGCCCGCAGCCAAGGTCAGGCAGAGTAAAGTCCGAAGAAACGGTGTTGTTTTCATTCTTTGACTTTATCATATGGCGGGGCGGTGAGCCAAGAAGAGGAGTTCTGCGCCTTCGGCGCAGAACCTGGCAGGCCCCCTTGAGGGGGCCTGCCATTGCGTTGGGGAGTCGTCGCCGTGTTTTGTTTTTGACTTTGAGGCTCGTTTGGTATAATCACCCCCGCTATGATAAACGGACGCTCCCTCCTTTTAAGACTTGCTAAAGCCGCTGGAATCGCGGCCGCGTTGGTTTTGATCGCGGCGGCCCTTGGCACCTGGGCGCTCAAGCGCTATCTGCCCCCGGAGCGGCTGCGCCAGATCGTGCTCGCCGAGGCCAAGAAAATCCTGCATCGCGAGGTCAGCACGGGCCGGATTTCGATCGGAGTGGTGCATGGCCTGGTTGTCGAGGATATTGCCATTTCCGAGTATCCGGACTTCAAAGCCGGACGTTTCGCGGAGGCCGGCTCGTTCGCGTTGCGCTTGCGCCTCATGCCGCTGCTGCGGCGTCAAGTCGAATTGGACAAGGTTGCCGTCGACGGCCTCAAGTTGTCCGTGGTCCGCCGCGCGGACGGGAGCTTCAACTTCTCGGACCTTTCCGGCTCGACCGCCGCGGCCCGGACCCCGGCCGCGCCTCCGGAAAAGAGCCTGAGCCTTTCCATCAGCAAGGCCTCGCTGCGCAACGCCCAGCTTTCATATCGCGACCTCAAGACGGGCGACGCATGGAAAGTCGGAGTCCCGAGCGCCAAGGTCTCGGATTTTCGCATGGACGGCCCCTTTTCGTCCGATTTCCAACTGACGGCGCAGGGGCGCCTGGCCGGCAAGCCGGTCAATGTCGCGGTCTCGTTTTCAGGCAAGGCGGATATCGGGGGCGGCGATGTGCGGCGGATGTCCGCGGCCATCAAACAGCTGCGGCTGGAGGAGTCGGGAAGGGAACTGCGTGTTTCCGGCAAGATCCATAACCTGGCCGCTCCCGAACTGGACGTGGCGGTTGACCTGAGGCAGGCCGGCTCCGATATCCTCTCCGTGGAAGCCAAGGGCGTCGTCACGAGCACGGGGGCGCCGCCGGCGGCTGCCGGCGAACTGGCGCTCAAGCTGCGGACCCCGGGCTTTGACCCGGCCTCCCTGCGGCTTTCGGAATTCGTGCCGGTGAGTCTGCCCAAGGGAGTGATCGTGCCGCAGGCCAGCGTCGAAGGCCGATTCAAGTTGGCCGGAAACGTCCTGGGGCTTGCAGACGTCAAAGCCGCGGCCAGGCTGGGCAAGCTGGAAATGTCCGGCAAGTTGAGCCGGGTGTTTTCCGGCAAGCCCGAACCGGACTTGAAAATTCTCGTGCGCCTCGATATCCCGCAGACCGCAGGCTCGGACGTGCCCATGGTCAAGCTCCCGGCCGGGCTTGTCATTCCCCAGGCCGAGGTGGACGCGCAGCTGCGCCTCAAGCCCTGGGACGCCGACTTCGACTTCCTCAAGATCAAGACCGCCATGGCCCAGGTGGAGGCCTCGGGGACCCTGGCTGACCTGCTCGGCCCCGAGCCTCGGCCCAAGGATCTCAAGGCCAAGGTCCGCCTCGACCTGCCGAGGTTCAAGTCTTCCTCCGCGCCGTGGCTCAAGCTCCCGGAAGGGTTGGTCGTGCCGGCCGCGACCGCGGATGCGGAATTCTCCTTGCAGGGCTGGGACGCCGCGATCTCGGTTTTGCGCGTGCAGACCGGAGACTCCCGGGTGGAGCTGTCGGGAACCGTCCGCGACTTGATGGGCAAGCCCGCCCCCCGGGATTTGAAAGCCAAGGCGCATCTGGATATTCCTCAACTCAAAGGCGAGGATATCCCCGGCGCCAAGCTTCCGGCCGGGCTGATCATCCCCGCCTCCATCGTGGACGCGGATTTCAGCCTGCGCTCCTGGGATATGACCCTGACGAGCCTGCGCCTGAAAACCGCCGCGGCCCAGGTCGAGGCCTCCGGCACCCTTCGCGACCTGCTCTCCGGCAAGCCTCAGCCGGTCGACTTCAAGGCCAAGGCCCGCATAGAATCTCCGCAGATGAAAGCCTCGGACGTGCCTTTCGCCAAGCTCCCGGCCGGCCTTGTCATCCCGGCCGCGGTCTTGGACGCATCGCTGCGCTGCGGCGGCGCGGACGTGGTGCTGGAGTCCCTTAATCTCAAGACCAAGGCCGGCGAGGCGAGCGCGAAGGGGGTGATCAAGGGCGCGCTGGCCGGCAAGCCGGAGCCGGACATCGAGGCCCAGGCCAAGTTCGACCTTCCCGCTTTTAAGTCCGCGGACCTGCCCTTCGCCCAAGTTCCCGCCGGCCTGGAGATTCCGGCGATCAGGCTGGATGTGGATGCGGCAGGCGGCTTGGACGCCGTCAATTTCAAGAGACTGCGCGTGATCCTGGGCAAGAACGATTTGGAGGTCTCGGGCCCGGTCAAGGGATTGCGCGGCGCGGCGCCGAACGTGGACTTGATGCTCAAATGCCGCTCCTTCGTCCTTAATGAGCTTACGGCCATGACCCCCGAAACCCGGGACCTCAAACTTTCCGGAGGCGGTTTCTTCGCCCTCGGCGTCTCGGGGCCGGTCTCCAAGCCCGTGCTCTCCGGAAAGCTCAAGTTCCAAGGCCTGGGCGCGACCGTGTCCGGCCTGACCCTGGCGGATTTCACGGGCACGGCTTCCTTCGATGAAAGGCGCATCGACGTGCCTAACCTGTCCGGCAAGGTCGCCGACGGCGCCTTGAACATGGATTTGACTCTGAAAAATTATCGGACGGAACCGTTTGTCGACGTGGAAGCCAGCCTGGATCGCTTCGACTTGGGCAAATACCTGGCTGCCAAGGCGGCCCTGGCCGCCAAAAAGGAGGCTGCCCCGGCCAAGGCCGCCGCTCCAGGCAAGCCTGCGCCTCCCCTCGCGACCAAGGGAAAGTTCACGGTCGGCGCGCTCATGCACCCCAACATGGCGGCCAAGGACGTGCGCCTTTCCTGGGAACTCGAGGGCATCACGCCCGAGCTCAAGGCCCTGGACGGTTGGGCCAAGCTCCTGGTGGCCGGCGGCAATTTCAGCAACATCGGCAAGATGGCCACTCAGTCCGTCATCGTCAAGGTCCTGACCCTGCCTTTCATGGTCATCCAGAAGATCGGCGGCATCGGCGGGATACGCATCTTCCCGGACTTCAACAATATCGCCTTCACTGAGATCTCGGGGGACTATGCTTTTGCCAAGGGGCTCATGACGCTCAGGGACAGCCACCTCTACAGCGACGCGGCCCAGGTCAGCGCGGCAGGCGCCATCGACCTGCCGACCGAGAAACTCGATCTGCTCGTGACCGCGCAGGTGGCCAATGTCGCGCCCATGGACATCAAGGTGACCGGCAGCTTCGACAAGCCCAAGACCAAGGTGCAGTTGGGTAAGTTCATCGCGGACCCGGCCAAAGCCCTTATCAAGAATATCTTCCAGAGACCTCCGCAGGAAGAAGCCTCCCAGCCGCAGGGCCAGTAACACCGCAAACTCACTCGGCAACCCCTGCCAGCGTAAAGTGCGGGATGAGACCTTTGGCCTATATTGGGACGTGGGCCCTTTGTACGTCGCATATACCCTGAAGACTCATGATGAACATGGCTTCGCATGGCAGACTATCACTGTATGACAGTGGACATCGATCCGGCGCGGAGGTCGAAAGATCATGCCGACGACAATAGGAACCTTGGTGATTCACACCGTGGAGGAACTGGCTCAAAAACTGGAGGTCAGCCCCCACACGATTTACCGGTATATCCGCGAGGGCAAGCTGCCCGCGAGGCGGTTCGGCAAGAAGTATCAGATCACGCAAGAGGGACTGGAGACTTTTTTCAAGGTCCCGTCAGGCGTCTGACCGGAGGAGCCATGAAATCAAGAAAGCCGTCTTGGACGTCGGGCCGAAGTACCGGGGCGCTGCTGTCGATGGCCGTCATGCTCGCGATGGCCGGGACGATTCACGCGGGGCCAGCGGCGAGGAATCCGAGCAGCGGGTTCAAGACCGCGGGCATAGTGGCCGTGGGCGGCATATTTCGCGCGGTGCCGCCTCAGTGGCATACGGCCATCGGCAATTTTCTGAACTCTCCTTCATATAACGCCACGGATCTTCGCCAGGAGATCCGCGCGCTCGCGCAGCCGGCGACGCAAGCGGCCGTTGGAGTTCAAGCGGCTCAGGTCCAGCAACAAGGTTTCGCCAATAGGCGGCGCTTGGTGGAGGCCAAAGCCCCCGAATTTATCCGGAGGCTGGATAATCCCACGCCGGAAGAGGCGCTCGTTGTCACGCAAAAACTGGCCGAACTTAACGCCATAGTCGCTCCCTATATATCCGAGCAGGAGCGAGAACGGCAAGTCCAGTTGAAGGGAAAGATGGGCCGTATCGCCGAAGCTCTAGCGGGCCAATCCAAGCCTGACATGGAAAACGGCGGCGCGGAGGTTGCCGCGTCAGCGGGCGCATCCTCCTGGTGGAAATTGTGGCCAAAGGCTTGGCGGCTGCGGCGCTTGGAGCCGGGAACGCAAAGACGCGAGATGGCGGAGAAGGTCCCAGCGCCGACAAGCGCAGTTCCCATCAAGGCTGCCGCGATACAGGTGACGGGGAATATGCGTAGTGCTTGGTCTCGGGTCATGAGCGAGGTCGAGAGTTCCGCGTCCAGGTCCCGAGACAGGTCAGCGGTATCCGGCGCTCATTTCGCCCTCAAGGCAGGTATCGATAGAACCATTGACGAATTCACCGATGCGTCCCAGACGGCGACCAGAGAAGAGGCGATGCGTATGAGCGGCAGCCTCGATTGGCTGATCGGCTCCCAGAAACTGACGACCGAGCAGGGCGCTCGAATTCGAAATCTTAAAGCAGCGTTGGATGATTACGACTCCCATAGAAGCCGCCCGGTTTTGATCGATCCAGTGACCGTCAAGGATAGCCCCTTTGAGGCTCTCGGACTGGCGGAAAGCAACGTTGCGCTGCAGGCCAACGTGTCTGAAACCTTTGCTTCCTCTATGGATCAAGCCCTCGGCCGGCTCGCTAAAGCCGAGCAGATTTCCATGCTGAGGTCTCTCGCGCGAACCGCGGGGTGGGGAAACGATTTCGTGATTCCCTCGACACTCCAGCAAAAACTCATGGCGAACAATGAATGGAGCGAGTTTGCCGGGAATGTCAGCGCCTATGCGCTTGATGAATTGGCCAGAATTGGAACCGCGGATGCGCTGGCGGAAGTGGCATTGCAGATGACAATGAGCGTAAGGATATCGGATGAGCAATACTTTGTGCTCTCAAATAAAGCCGATCATATACTTCGGACCGCGGATCCCTTGGTCGTGCGACAGGCCGTCGCAATCGCGCAGCAAGCTCTGAAATATCCGCCCTATGACAGCGGTAGCGGTCACACGCGGATTTTAGCCGCCAAGTTGTCTGAATTGCAAAAATCGTATTAAGCTTGGCCTGGAATAGACCGAAAAAAAGCCGCCCGATCAAAATGGTCGGGCGGCTTTTTTGCCGGCAGGCTACTGGTTCTCGAAGTATTCGTTGATGCCGTCGCTGACCTGCTGCGCCACCTTTTTGGAGAGGTTGGCCAGGCTGCGGCGGGCGGCCGTGTTGTAGTCCGCGGACGCGGACTTCTCGTTGACGTCGAACTGCAGGAAGACCTTGTTGGTCCTTCCGTCCTTGAGGGATACGGTCACGTAGCTGCGGGCGAACTTCCAGCGGCTGTCGGTGCCCTCCACCGGGTTGGTCTCGACTTCTCCCGTGGCCAGGATGTCGACCGAGCCGCTGGGGGCGCCGGCCGAGGCCTGCAAGCCGAAGCCGGTCAGTCCCTTGACCACTCCGGTCTCGACTTCCCGGGATTTGGAGCCCGTGATGTCGATGGCCACGTCGAGCTCGGCGAGAGCCTTGGCCGCGGTCGTGCGCACGGCCGCCTCATCGACCGGGTTGGGGGAGCCCTTGCCGCCCGGGTCGAGCACGCGCAATTCGCCGTTGAGCTCGGCGCGCGCCTTGAATAGGGCCAGGAGCTTCATCGCCGCCTTGACGCGGGGCAGCTTGTCCGTTGCCTGCACCATTTGGGCGTACCATTGGCGGATATCGGCGTCGAAGTCCGCGATCTTGTCGTTGACCGCGGAGAGGCCCTTGGCGCGGTCCAGCACCGCCAGGGCATAATAGACCCGAGTGGCGTCGTCTTGCCAGGTCTCCGGGATTTCCACGCCCTCCAGGACCTTCTTGGAAACGGTCTCGATGCTCTGGGAAACGGATTGGGAGAAGGTGTTCTCGCCCTTCGTCCCGGTGCGGGCGGCGTTGGTCTCGGTTTCGCTTAATTGGGTGTTGACGCTGACTTGCGATGAGAATATCCGGCTGATCTCGGCGCGGGCGCGGTCCTCGGCCGCGGCGCGATCGTCGGCGCTTCCCACTCCGACGAGGTACTGATCCCGGGGGTATTCCATGCTCGACCCGTCGACCCAGTCCGGTTTTGGGTTCTTGGGACTGCCCCAGGCGGCGGCTGCGACGCAGGATGCGATGATGGCGGCTGGAATGATTCTTCTCATTTTTTCCTCGCTGCGGCCTTTGCTCCGGTACCGGCGGACGATGGGACCGGGACGGTCGCGTCTAACGTTCGGTAGGTCAGATAGGTTCTTTTGGAATTCTCGATATTCACGTCTTTGAAGATATATGTCGAAACCACGTTTCCGGCGGCGCCCTTGAAGTTGACCGCGACCGTGTGCTTGCCCGTGGGAAGCTTGATGCGGGCCATGCGGATTTGGGCCGGCAGGGTGCCCCAGCAGCGGGTGTCGGCGATCTCGCTGGCAGCGGCGACGCCGTGCGCCGCGCCCCGCGTGCCGGCCTTGCAGATGGCTTGGGCGAGGGCTCCGCCGGGCATCTGGTCGCAGGCTTTCGCCGCGGCCCGGGCAGCCACCTCCGCGATGACGTATTTGATGGTCGCGCGGGCGATGGCGCGCGTCCTGATGAGCGCCATGCGGTCCTGGAGAGTCTTCGACGCGATGGCCTGGAGGTCCTCCACCACGACGGTCGCAGCGCTCGTGGCCGTGTCGCTGTCCACAATCACCTCGGACTCGCGGATGGTGGACGGCTGGGCCTGGTACTCGGGGTAGGAGACGGTGATCGATTTGCCGGTGATGCCGGCGGCCAATCCGTTCTTGAACTGGGCGCCGTCGGCTTCGGTGTCCGCGCTCTCCCGAGCCAGGGCTATGGCCTGGTTCCACGCGATCTGGAAGCTCTTGGATATCTTGATGGGCGCCGCGCCGTTGAAGTGGAAGAATATCAGCTCGCCGCGCGGGGTCTTCTTGTCGTCCGCGGGGAAGTCGAAGTGAGGGGCCGGCGTGCCGTAGTCCGACGCGTACCAGGAGTATGCCTCCATGGCCTTGTCCATGGAGATGCGCGCGTCATCGAGCTTTCCCGCGTCCGCGTAAAGCAGCGCCGAGAGATACTGGGCGAAAGCGTCGTCCTTGTATTTGGACTTGCCGCCCAGCGCGCGATTGAGCTCGTCTAGGAACAGTCCGGCTTTTCGCGCCTCGACCACGGCTTCGTCCGTTTTTCCTTGAAAAAGCCAGTTGAAGGCCCGGTACGCGTTGGTCAGGGCGCGTTCAAAAGGCTCTCCGGCGTAATCCACCGTGGCGTCATTGAGGACCAGCATGCCCGCGGTCTTGGTGACGCTCTTCGTGTAGAGCTCCACCATCCGCTGCTCCGCCTTGTCGAAGGCCTCGTCGCTTTCCTTGTATTTGCCGGCGTGGAACAGCACGGTGCCTAGGTCCAGATAGTACAAGACCATGTTCTTCTTGCCGTACTGGTTTTCTTTCGACTTGATGATGTATTCTTGGGCGCCGGCGTAATTGCCCGCCGCAAGGAGAGCGTTGACGCCTCTTTTATGGCTGCCGGACGGGCCGGATTGGCAGCCAGCCAAGGCAAATATCAGTGCGGCCGTCGCCGCGGCTTTGGCAGGGACGAACAGGGCCTTTCTCGGCATTTATCCTCCTGAGGCTGTGAGGCGCGCTGACGTTTTACCAGGACGCCTTGGAACGCTTGACGAACTTCTTGATTTTTTTCTGGCCGTTCCAGGCGATTTGATTGCTCTTCATGTTGAGAAGTTTGAGGTTGGTCTGATAGAGCACGACCGATTGTCCGCCCTCGCTGTCCGTGATGGTGTTGATGGAGCCGCTGAGCATGAAGTCCGCTCCGGTCTCCTGGCCGTGCTCCTTGCGGGTCTCCTCCGAGGCGTTGCTGTCCTGGTCCAGGCGTTCGTCGCGGACCTCGCCGCGCTCGCCCTTTGAGGCCACGAACTCCACCTGCCCGGAGTTGATGAGGGAACGCTGCAGGTCCTCGACGAAGGTGTCGGTGGCGATGTGCTCGCTGCTCTGGTTGCGCACCGTGCCCACGATGACCGTCGGCTCCTTGCCCTTTGCCGCCTTGGCCTTGCCCAGCCAGGGCTGGGACAGGCAGTCCTTGATCATCTCCTCGGCTACGAGGCGGGAATCGGTGTCGTTCCATCGGCCGCTGATGTCCTTGACCTCTCCGACGTCCATGCGCTGGACTTGGGTCGTGGCGCAGCCGACCAGGGCGGGGAAAATAAATGCGGCGATCAAAAGGGAAGTCAATGGTCTGTTAAGCATTTCATACCTCCGAGGTTGGAGCGCCTCTGGGGCGCCGCCTAATCAACACCCCGGCGGCAAGACGTCGGGTCATGCCGCCGGGGTGCAGGCAACCGGATGCGGCTTAGTGCTTGGCTTCTTCGGCCGACAATTCGTCGAAGGCCTTCTCGGCGTTGGAACGTACGTAGTCGCGCACCTTGGCGTCGAGTTCCTTGGATTCCTCGAGGCTCTTCTTGATCGCGGCCATGTCGAGCTTGATGAGGGCAAAAAGCGTCCCGTCGGCCGGGTCCTTCCAGTGATCCACCGGGGTGGCGCCATGCAATGTGAACTTGGCGAAGTTTTTGAGGACCTGGCTGACATGCTGCTCCTCGCTGGACTTGGTCATGTCTCCGGCCGTGGTGGAGGCCATGTAGTCCTTGGTCAGGACAACGACGTAGCTGTTCATGATTTTGGCGATCTCGGCCCGGCCGCGATCGTCGGCGGCCGTCACCTGGAGGGCGCGGTTCTTGATGCCCTGGGCGATGCCGACTCCGTAGAACACCGCTCCGCCTTGCGCGTCCTTAAATGCGCCGGAGCCCTTATTGACCCATTCTGGAGCGTTCGAGGCGATGGGGCTGGCCTTTTGCGCGCTCGAGCAACCCATGACGAAGATCGTTGCGGCCGCGAAGACAAGCGTGCTCAGCTTTGCGAGTCGATACATTCCTAAGTCCTCCTGTGGATATGCCGTAAAAGTTCGGCGTACCTTCGGCAGTAAGTGTAACAGAACTTCAAAATCATTGTCAAGGTGAATTCCTCCTTCGATTTGCTATGATTGTGACCCATTATGATTAACGATAGGAATCTGGTCTGGCTTGACTTGGAAATGACGGGATTGTATCCGGACCGGGACACTATTCTGGAGATCGCGACTGTGGTGACGGACAGCGATCTTAACTGCTTGGACGAAGGGCCTTGCCTGGCCATTCACCAGACCGATGAGGTCCTTTCCCGCATGGATCCCTGGTGCGTGCGCCAGCATGGAGAATCCGGCCTTACCGAACGCGTGCGCCGTTCAACCGTCACCATGGCCGACGCCCAGGCCCGCAGCCTGGAGTTCGTGGCCCGTTGGTGCCCTCAGGGCAAGGCTCCCTTGTGCGGCAACACCATCGGCCAGGACCGGAGATTCCTGGTCCGTTACATGCCCCTCTTGCATGACTTCTTTCATTACCGTTCCATCGACGTGAGCACGGTCAAGGAACTGGTGCAAAGGTGGTATCCCGGCAAGAAATACGCTTACGAAAAGACCAAGCAGCATGAAGCCCTAGCGGATATCCGCGATTCCATCGCGGAATTGGCCTTTTACCGCAAGGCGGTCTTTCGAAAGGATGGTGCCGGAGATTAACTTATTGAACTTGTTGAACTTTTAGTTGGCGTGTGACGAGAAATAAGTTCAATAAGTTGAATAAGGCAATCTCCGGCACCGCTGCTTAGTTGCCGTTGGAACGGCGGACGTGGTCCTTGATGCCCTCGCAATGGCACCAGTCCGGGTGCGGCATGCCTTCCCGCCAGCCGTGGTTCTCCAGTTCGCTCTTGACCCAGCAGGGATAGCAGAGCATCAGGCGGTTGATGGGTTTGTTCTCGCCGCAGCGGCGGCAGAGCCCGCGCTTGGGAGGCGTGCGCTGGGGGATTTTTTTGACGTCCGTTTCTTCGCGGACTTCGGTTTCGGGGGCGACGGCTTTCTCGGCGAGAACTTCTTCGATGACTTCCGTGGCGGTCTTGGTCATGGCAATACCTCTGATATTATACACTAAAAAACGGCGCCGTCAGGGGCACACGCCTCGCAAGCATTTCTTGCACCAGCCCGCGATGCGGCCGGCCGGCGCCTTGCGCGAGAGCTTTACGATCGCCTTGCAGCCGGGGCAGTAGACGTCCAGACCGGAAAAATCGGTCTGGGGGAAGTCCCGCTCGAAGACCTCCTGGCTGGCGTGCCGCGGTTGAAGCCACTTGCCTTCGCGCATGATGGACTCCTATCCGATCGCGCCCGCGGGCTCGGTCGCGTTGCGGATCGGACGTTCCATCCAGGCCGCGACGCGTTGCGCGATTCCGGGCGCGGATATGCCCACGACGTTGAAGAGCTGATCGAGCGAGCCGTGCTCCACGAAGCGGTCGGGGATGCCCAGGCGCAGGACTCGAACTCCATGATGGTCGTGGAGAGCCTCCAGGACGGCGCTGCCGAACCCGCATTGCAGCGCGTTGTCCTCGACCGTGACCAGCCGCGGCGTGCTCGCCGCGGCTGCCCGCAACATCTCCGCGTCCAAGGGCTTGACGAAACGCATGTTGATGACGCCCGTGGAGATGCCATGATCGTCGAGAAGCTGCGCGGCCTCGATCGCCGGGTGGGTCCTGTTGCCGATGGTCAATATGGTCACGGCGCTTCCATCCTTGAGGCGCATGCCCTTGCCCATGGGCAAGGGTTGGGCCTCGGGGTCCATGGCCACGCCGACGCCGACGCCGCGCGGGTAGCGCATGACCGCGGGGCCGCCCATGGTCAGCGCGGTGCGCAGCATGTGCTGCAATTCGTTCTCGTCCGCCGGCGCCATCACGGTCAGGTTCGGCAGCATGCGCAGATAACCGATATCGAAGACCCCGTGATGAGTGGGGCCGTCCTCCCCGACCAAGCCCGCGCGGTCGACGCAGAAGGTCACGGGCAGGTTCTGCAGGCAGACGTCGTGCATGACCTGGTCGAAGCCGCGCTGGAGGAAACTCGAATAAAGGGCGACCACGGGCCGGTAGCCCTCCGAGGCGAGGCCCGCGGCGAAGGTCACGGCGTGCTCCTCAGCGATGCCTACGTCGTAGAATCGGCGGGGATACTCATCGCGGAAGGCATCCAGCCCGGTCCCTTCGGGCATGGCCGCGGTGATGGCCACGATGCGCGGATCCCTGGCGCCTTCCCTGACCAGGGCCTTGCCGAAAGCGGCGGTGAACGTGGGCGGGGGGGTCTTGGGCGTCGGATTTTTCAGGAATTGCCCGGTGCTCAGGTCGAACTTGCTCGGTCCGTGCCAAGTGGTGGCGTCCTCCTCGGCGTGGGGGTAGCCTTTGCCCTTCTTCGTGATGCAATGCAGGAGGATGGGGCCGCGCAGGGCCTTGATGTGCTTAAGCACCTCGACAAGCTGCACGACGTCATGGCCGTCCACGGGGCCGAAATAGGCGAACCCCATCTCCTCGAAAAGCATTCCGGGAAACAGCAGCACCCGCGCCCGCTTGGCCACGCGCAGGATGCTCGAACCCCAGAATTTGAAGCGTTCCAGGAACTTCTTGACCGACTGCTCGGCGTCGCGCACCGCGCCCAGGGTCAGGAGCTTGGTGAGGAACGTCCCCCAGGCTCCGACGCGCTTGGAGATGAACATCTGGTTGTCGTTGAGGATAACGAGAAGGTCCGACTGGAGCATCCCGGCGTTCTGCAGCCCCTCATAGGCCATGCCCCCGGTCATGCAGCCGTCGGCCACCAGGGCCACGACCTTGAACTTCTCGCCCTTGAGATCGCGGGCCGCGGCCACGCCCAGGGCCGCGGAGATGGCGGTGGAGGCGTGACCGGTTCCAAAGACGTCGTATTCGGATTCGCTGCGCTTGGGGAACCCCGAGATGCCGCCGAACTGCCTGACGGTGGGGAACTTCTCCCTTCTTCCGGTGATGATCTTGTGGCCGTAACTCTGATGGCCCGTGTCGAAAACGACCTTGTCCCGCGGGGTCTTGAAGACATAGTGCAGCGCGGTTATGATCTCGGTCGCTCCCAGGCTCGAGCCCAGATGTCCCCCGGTTTTTGAGATGGTCTCCAGGATGGTCTGGCGGATTTCGGAACAGACTTGGGGGAGTTGCTCCGGCTTGAGCCGGCGCAGGTCCGATGGAGAGTTGATGCTGGGCAGAAGTTTCATTCTATTTATCCCTCGTGATTATGTAATCGGCGAGATCGTGCAGCACTTGGGCGCGGCGTCCGAAGGAAAGCAGGTGCCGGTGGGCCTCGGCCGTCAGGGCCGAGGCCTTGGCTCGGGCTCCGTCGAGGCCGTAGAGCGAAACGTACGTCAATTTTCGGTTCTCGGCATCCGAGCCTTTTTTGCCCAGTTTCTTCTTGTCACCGACCACGTCAAGGATGTCGTCGGCGATCTGGAAGGCCAGACCGATGGCCCGGCCATAGGCCCGCAGGCTGCGACGCTGGGCCGCCGAGCCGCCCGCCAGAATGGCGCCGGCCTCCAAGCTGGCGATGATCAGGGCCGCGGTTTTGCGCAGGTGGATGCCTTCAAGGCGGCTCGCGGCCTGACGCCGAGACAGACGGCCTTGCCAGGATTCCGCCTGCAGATCGGCGGCTTGGCCCGCGACCATGCCGCAGGTTCCCGCGCCCGAGGCTATGGCCCGGATCAGTTCGGCCGATGCGGCGCCGTCGAGGCCGCGGTCGCGGGCATTGGCCGCGGCGACTTCAAAGGCGTAAGTGAGCAGACCGTCTCCGGCCAGGATGGCCAAGGCTTCCCCAAAAACCTTGTGATTCGTGGGTTGGCCGCGCCTGAGATCGTCGTCGTCCATCGCGGGCAGATCGTCGTGGATGAGGGAATAGGTATGGATCATCTCGAGCGCGGCTCCCGCTTTGAGGGTCTGGCCGGCGCTGCCCCCGCAGCATTGGGCCGCTGCCGCGGCCAGGCAGGGTCTCAGGCGCTTGCCGCCCGCGAAGAGGGAATACCTCATGGCTTGGCGCAGTATCCGCGGCTCTTGGGGCTTGGAGGCGAACAACTGCCCGAAAATCCGCTCGATCCGGCGGGAAGTGTCTTTAAGAAATCGTTTGAGCAGGGGCGTCAATTGATCTCCACGGATGCCGTCCGGGCCTGTGCCGTTGCGCTTAGCAGCTTGGCCAGAAACAGGCTGTAGCGAGGCATGATCCGCCATTGCCGCAACCCCATGAGGGCCATGGCCGGCAGTTGGGAGGGATGGCGCAGGGCGTAGTCGAACAGCGCCCGGCCGTCCCCGTCTCCGGGCGCTTGCTCGGGCAGGAATTCGTCCGCCGCGTCGATGATGGCGCGCGCGGCCAGGACCGGGATGCCGTAGGGGCGGGCCCAATCGCGCAGGGCGGCCGTTTCCATATCGACGGCGCCGGCGTTTTCGCGTTCGGAGAGGCCGCGTTTGTCCTCGGGCCGGCCGAGGACCCGGTCGCTGTGGGCGATCCGCTCGAAATGGATGTCGAGCCCGGCCTGGGCCGCGGCGGCGCGCGCCTGCAAGGCCATGTCCTCGGCGGAGGCGGGCAGGTCGGCGACGACGTCGCCCGGGCGAAACTTCGAGCGGAGGGCTCCGGCGTAGCCCGTGCTTACGGCCAGGACGAAGCCCGGGGCAACCGGCTTGATGGCGCTCAGCGCCGCGGCGGCGCGCCGCGGGCCGACGCCGGTTTGAACCAGTACGACCCCTCGATCGGAAACGATTCCTTCAAAGCGCCCGGACGCGACCGACTTGAGCCGCAAACGGCGCGCCAATGGACACGCTTCCCAGCGGGTAGCCGCCAATAGCAGCAACGCCCCTTCGGGGAGGGGGCTCATGAGGCTGAGGGCTCCCGAACGTAGCCGTTGGCTTTGAACCACGCCACGGCGTCGGCCAGCGCCTGGCGCGCCGGAACCGGTTGGTAGCCCAGTTCGCGCGCGGCCTTGCCGGAATCATACCACATGAAATATTTGGCCATGCGCACCGCGTCGAGCGGGGCGCGGGGCTCGCGGCCGGTGAGCCGGGAAAGGGCCGTGTCCGCGGCCGCGAAGGCATAGGCCGCGGCGTAGGGCGTCTTGAATCGCGGCGCGGGCCGGCCGGAGATTTCAGCCAGGGCGCGGAGAATCTGCTGGAGAGTGAGGTTTTCTCCGCCCAGTATATAGCGCTGCGCGACGCGGCCCCGGGTCGCGGCCAGCCAGTGGCCGAGAGCCACGTCGCGCACGTGGACGACGCAGAGCCCGGTGTCCACGTAGGACGGCATGCGGCCGTTGAGAAAATCCACGAGGATGCGCCCCGTAGGCGTGGGCTTGGCGTCCCAGGGCCCGATGGGGGCCGCCGGGTTGACCACCACCACGGGGCGGCCTTTTTCGGCCAAATCGAGGGCGGCGCATTCCGCCAGGTACTTGGATTTTTTGTAGTCGCCGATGACTTGATCGACGCCGCCGTAGCGGGAATTCTCGTCGACCGGGCCGCGGGCGGAGGGGGGCTTGATGGCGGCTACGCTCGAGCAATACACGATGCGCTCCGCGCCCGCCGCTGCCGCGGCCTCGATGACGTTGATCGTGCCCTGGATGTTGGCCTGGCGCATGGCCGAGGGGTCCGGCACCCAGATGCGGTAGTCCGCCGCGACGTGGAAGACGTAACGCGCCCCGGCGCAGCCGGCGCGCAGGGCGTCCTGGTCGAGGAGATCGCCCTCGATGATTTCAACGTCGAGACCGTCGAGATTGCGGCGGCTCGAGCCTTTGCGCGCCAGCGCCCGCACGCGTAATTTTTTGTCGATAAGCAGGCGCGCCAGGTTAGCGCCTACGAAACCCGTGCCTCCGGTCAGAAATATGGCGTCCATCAGGGGAGGGGCCGCCGGCCAGGGGCAGCCGCGGCGGCGCGGGTCTTGCGGGTCGTGCCGAGCGCGACGAACTCCCGGACGAGTTCCAGAAATCGGCGCGGGGATGAGAACGCGTCGAGCACCGAGGACGGTTCGAAGCCGACATGGGACATGCAATCGGCGCAGGCGGGATGTCCCGAGGCCCGGCCATACCTATCCCAGACCGTTGTGTCGAGAAGCTCTTGATAGGTCTTGGCGTAGCCGCCTTCCTCGAAGAGATAGCAGGGCTTTTGCCAGCCCAGGACATTGCGCAGAGGCAGGCCCCACGGGGTGCATTCATAATCCCGCTTGCCCTCCAGGAAATCAAGATAAAAGGGGCTGTGGTTGAAATCCCAGCCTTTTATCCGCCAGTCCTTAAGGGCCTGCCGGAACCAAGCCTTGGTCTGCTCCCTCTGAAGGAAGAGCTCCTGCTGCTTGGCCTTGCCGTAAGCGAAGCCCGGGGCGATCATGATGCCGTCCGTGCCCAGGGCCGCGAGTTCGTCGCAGAAATTCCGAAACGTCGCCGGATCCTGGCCCTGGAAAATAGTGGAGTTGGTCATGACTCGAAAGCCCCGGGCCTTGGCCGCGCGGATGGCGGCGACCGCGGTTTGAAAGGCGCCTGGCCGGCAGACGATTCGGTCATGGACCGGCTCTGAGCCGTCGAGATGGACCGACAGGATCAGATGCGAGCTCGGCTCGAAGCTGTGCAAGTTCTTTTCCAGAAGAATCGCGTTGGTGCAGAGAAAGACGTATTTCCCCCGTTCGATAAGGCCTTGCACGATGACATCGATCTGGGGATGAACGAGAGGCTCTCCGCCGGCTATCGAGACCACGGGCGCGCCGCACTCCTCTGCCGCCTGCCAGCATTCCTGCGGGGTCATGCGTTTCTTGAGGATGTCCGGGGGGTATTGGATCTTGCCGCAACCCGCGCATTCCAGATTGCAGGCGAAGAGGGGTTCGAGCATCAGGACCAGGGGAAATTTGTCGGCCTTGCGCAGCTTCCGGCCGAGGATGTAGCGAAAGACGGCCAATTGCATGGACAATGGGGAGGGCATCTTGGGCTACTTCCCGTTGCCTAGGGCCGCTTGATAGACGCCCAGGGCGTGGAGGGGGAAATAATTCCGGTACATGGTGTACTCGAGGTAATAGACCTTTGGGAACCCGGTCCCGGTGAATTCGTTTTCGTCCCAAGTCCCGTCGCTCTTTTGAGAGGCGATCAGGTACTCCACGCCGCGGCTGACCGATTCGTCGTAGACTCCGGCAGCCATGAGCCCCATGAGGGCCCAAGCGGTCTGCGACGGGGTCGATGGCCCCGTGCCCTTGAGCGCCGGGTCGTGGTAGGTCGCGCAGGTCTCGCCCCAACCCCCGTCGGGCAGCTGCACGGACTTGAGCCAGTCCACGGCGCGGCAAACGTAGGGCTGCGTCATGTCCTCGTCGATGGCGGCCAGGCCGCGAAGGACCTGCCAGGTCCCGTATATATAATTGACTCCCCAGCGGCCGAACCAGGAGCCGTCGTCCTCCTGCTCGCGCTGGAGAAAGCGCACGGCCTTGGCCGCGGCCGGGTAGCCGCGGTCATAGCCGATATAGCCGAGGAATTCGAGCACCCGTCCGGTGATGTCGGCGTCGGGCGGGTCGATGATGGCGTTGTGGTCCGCGAAGGGTATCTTGGTGAGGATGATCTTGGTGTTGTCCTTGTCGAACGCGGCCCATCCTCCGGTCGAGGACTGCATGGAGAGAAGCCAGTTAAGTCCCCTGAGGCACGCCTTCTCGCGCAGATGGGCGGTATGCTCGTCGAGATGCACGTGGCGCAGCGCGAGCATGACCATGGCCGAGTCGTCTATGTCCGGATAATAGGCGTTGTTGAATTCGAAAGCCCAGCCGCCGATAGGCCCGGCGGGATTGGTCACCCGCCAATCGCCGGCGATCTTTATTTCCTTGGAGATGAGCCATTTGGCGGACTGCACGAGAGCGGGGTTTTCTCGTTCGAGGCCGGATTCGGCCAGGGCGATGACAGAGATCGCCGTGTCCCATACCGGGGAGCGGCAGGGCTGCCACTGGGAGGATTCCTCGCCGGGAAGCTCCAGACGGTCGAGCTCCTGGAGCTGATCCACGAGCCTGGGGTCCGTGTCCGGGTAGCCCAGGCATTTCATGGCCATGATGCTGTTGACGATGCCGGGGTAGATCGCGCCCAGACCGTCGGAATTTTGCAGGCGCTCGAGCATCCAGTCCTCGGCCAGGCGCAGGGCCCAGGTGCGTATCCAGTGGCCGCCCCGGCCTTCCATGGCCTTGAGTCCCTCGTCCCAGAGCAGAAAGAATTTGGTCCAGGAGAACAGTCCGTGAGGCGGGACCGCTTCCTTGAGAGGGACGTAGCGGCGGGAGTCGGGGAAGAGTTCGTCAATGACCGCGTGCGGAGGGCAGGGGATGGCCGGCTGGCAGGCCCAGACGATGGAAAGCGGCACCACGATGGCGCGGGTCCAGGAGGACATCTCGTAAATGTTGAAATAGAACCATTTGGGAAAGAGCATGAGCTCCGGCGGGATGGTGGGCACTCCGCGCCAGTCGTATTGGCCGAAGAGGGCGAGATAGAACTTGGTGTAGGTGTTGACCTTGTGGATGCCGCCGAGCTCCCGGATCCTGCGTCTGGCCGCGGCCAGACGCGGCTCGTTGGGGGAGTGGCCCGCGAACTTGAGGGCCCAATAGGCCTTCACGGTGGCGGAAATCTCGGCCGGGCCGTTGCGGAAAATGGGCCAGCCGCCGCAGGAGAGCTGCTCGTTGATGATCCGGTTGGCGAGCTTGCGGATCTTGATGGAATTGCCCCGCCCCAGGAAGTGGTAGAGCATGATGGTGTCGCAGTCGCAGGTGCAGTCGGATTTGAGGTCCGCGCACCAGTAGCCTTCTTCCGTGTTCTGGGATGAGAGGATGGCTTCCTGCGCCTTGCGGACGGTCTGGCGCAGTTCGCCTGGGATGTCGGCGTTTTGCGCGGGTGGGGCGGGATCGGGCCTGAGGTTGTCGGCCCAGTCTTTGGGCTTCTTGTAGCCGCGTCCCAAAGGCACCAGCCATTGCGGTACGATTTTTTTGATCATGAACGGAAATTATACCGAAAACGGCTCCCTCATTGCAATTGAGCGATAATTTGATACAATCGTTTCCGCGCCGGGGTAGCTCAACGGTAGAGCAACCGCTTCGTAAGCGGTAGGTTGAGGGTTCGAATCCCTTCTCCGGCTTTCTTTTTTTCTCCATATTCATGACCGCGGCCTTGAGGTTCTGCCTCGTCGTCTGCCATTTCGTCTGTCCCCTGCTTTTTTTTACGAACCTCACGCGCAATCCTTATATCAGCCAGATTTGTCTGCTCAACATCGCCCTGGCCGCGGCCGCCGCCGCCTACTGCATGGCGGGAGCATGGGGCAAGGCTTCCTTGAGGGTGCCGCGGACTCCCTTGGACGCGCCCTGGCTGGCTACCCTGGCCGTTTGCGGCCTGAGCTGGTCCGTCGCCTACTTCGGCCACGTCCAGTTTTTTCGCGCGTCGATCATCAGCGAGGGGAGCCGGAACGCCCTGTTCCTTATCGTCAATGCGCTGGTCCCGTTCTATTTGTCCGCGGCCGTTGCCTGGGAAGATGGCGGCGAGCCCGGGGTCTCATTGGCCGGCTGGAGCGCCTTTGCCGCGCTTTGGGGTTTCCTTTGGCTGGCTTATCCGCAGCTGCGTTCTCCCGGAAATTCAGGGACGGATTTGTGGCTGCAGGTCTGGGATCCGTACGGAGCCCTGGTTTGGGCTCTGGGGCTGGGCTGGGCTTTGTGGCTCTGCCGGCGCGGGCGCGTGACGGATTTCCTTCATCTGATCATGGGCGTCGGCTTTCTGGCGTCGATCTACGGAGTCTGCCAGTACTTCAACTTCGAGTTCATTTGGCCCAACGTCCTCAATCCGTATGGAGGCCGCTGCGTCTCGACATTCGGCAATCCTAACTTTTTGTCGTCCTACAACGTCATCCTGCTGCCGATCGCCGCGGCTTTCTTCGTGGAAGCGCGCGGCACGGGCGCCAGGCTGATTTACGGCGCCGTGATCCTGGCCATCGAGTCGGCGCTTCTGTGCAGCATGACCCGTTCATCCTGGGCGGGAGCTTTCGCGGCCTTGCTGGTGCTGGCCTTGCACCCGGATATGCGGCGCGCCGCGGCGCGCAATCCCCGTCCCTGCGGACTCCTGGCCGGCATAGCCCTGGCCCTGGTGCTGCTTTGGCCCCAGAGTTCCGTCACTTCCGTTTACACGCCGAGCGTGCTCAGCCGCATCGCCGAGATATCCGGAGCCGCGAAGACCCAGGCCCTCTATTCGCCTTGGCATCAACGCCTTCTCATATGGAGCTGCGCTTGGCTCATGGGCGCCGAGAATCCGATCAGCGGCAAGGGGTGGGGGCTTTTCGAGCTCTTCTACCCCTTTTATCAGGGTCATATCCTGAGTTTCTTTGAAATCTTCCGGACGCTGCGCACGCACGCCAATAACTCGCACAACGAAATCCTGGAGATTTGGGCTCAGACCGGGATATCGGGGTTGGGCGTGTTCTTTTGGACCTGGACGGTCTTCGGGGCTTGCGTCTGGAGTTGGGCCCGACACGGGCGCCGTCAAGCCCTCGTCTGGACGGCCGCCGCGGCCGGCGTGGCCGGGATGCTGGTGGATAATCTTCTTAATGTCTCTCTTCATTTTGCCGTGCCTGGCTTCATGTTCTGGTGGGCCGCCGGACTGGTCATGGGCCTGCCGGCGGCCGCGGATGGCGGTTGGCGCCGCGTCAACAAGGCCGCGGTCGCCAAGGGCCTGGGTCTAGCCGCCCTTTGCGCGGCGCTCGCGGTGTCCTGGTATTGGGTCAGGGTGCTCAACCGCGAGGCGCGCTACTTCTCGGGTTTCAAGCTTTTGCGCCAAGGCGCCCAGGCCCAAGCCATCAAGCAGCTTGAGTCGTCCCGGTCTTGGGGCCCGCGCGAGGTCAACGCGATCTATGAGTTGGGCAACGCCTATGCCCGCGCGGAACGTTTCGCGGATGCCGAGCGCGCCTACCGGCAAGCCCTGGCGGCCAATGCCGGATATGACGAGATTTATTTCAACGTCGGCGCCGTGACGGGCGCGCGGCTCGGGCAGGCGTCGCGCGCCCTGGACTTTTACCGCATGGCCCGGCTGATCAACCCCGTTTCGGCCGAGGTTTACAACAGCCTCAGCGCCGTCTATTTGCAGGATCCCGGCCGCTTCGCGGTCCCGGCGCGGGAATTGTTGGAGAGCGCCGTCCGCTTCTTTCCCGATAACGCCAATCACTGGCATAACCTGGCCTACCTGGACTCCTTGCAGAAGCGCTGGCCCGAAGCCATCGCCGCCTATACCCGGGCTCTGACCCTGGCGCCCGACATGACGATATCGGAGAACGCCCTGCTGGCCGTGGCGCGGCAGTCGGGCCGGCCGCGTCCTCCCATACTCGACGCGCTGGCGCTGCTGCGCGAGCTTGACGCCCGCCTCGGGCGGAGTGATTATTCCCCGGCGAGCCTCGACTTGGCGCTGCGCCTGGCGGCGCAGTTTCCGGAAATGACCAAGGCCCGGTTCCTGGCCGGAAGCCTGCTCCTGGTTCGCGGCCGGGCCCCCGAGGCCATCCCGCACCTGGAATGGGTCGTCTCCCGGGAGCCCCGGCATGTTTCCGCCCTCGCCAACCTCGGCAACGCGTATGCCTCCGTGGGCAGGCCCAAGGACGCCGCCGCGAAGTTCCGTGAAGCCTTGAGCCTGGACCCGCGCAATGCCGCGGCCCAGAGCGGCCTTCGGGCATTGGGATCGTGAAATAAATCAGCAATGCCCTTTGATTAAGATTTATCGCAGAGGGCACTGCGTCGATAAATTCATGAGACTGCGTCCAATTTTGATTGGTTCCTTTGCGGCGGCTTTCATGGCCGCTGCGGCGGTTTCGGCCCAGGACGACGAGGCCGGGTCAGCCTCCGGCATGAGCCGGCAAATGAAACAGGCCGTGACGTTCTATGAACAGGGCGAGGACATCGAGGCCATGGATCAATTCATGGATATCTTGACCAAGGGCAACTCTTCCGAACGCGCCGTGGCCAACGAATATCTCAATCTGATCAGCCATCGGATGACCACCCCGACGAAGGATGAAAAAAAACCCGCGGGCCTCAAGGCCGCGGCCCTCAAAGCCATCGGGGTTTCCGACGAGCGGCCGGCGGAGGCTCCCGCGGCCGCGGCCTCCAAGGTCAATGAGGATGCCGACGAGCGGCCGGCGGAGGCTCCCGCGGAGCGGCAGCCGGTGCAACCCGATGCCGAAGCCGATGTCGAACCCGCTGCCGGGCCCAAGGCCCAGGCCAACAAGGAGGCATTGCATAAGGAGATCAAGTCCAAACTGCGCGTCATACTCGGCGCTGGATTGCGCGAACTCAAGGCCGCTTCCGGAATCCGGGTCGTGTCTCTCGAGAACGGCGATCTTCAGGCTATCGGCATCCCATCGGCGCGGCTGTTCGTGTCCGGAATTTCATTCCGGAAGAGCGCCGGCAAAATGCTGGACGCCTTGACCCGCATCGTTTACAGCCTGGGCGGCGCCCAGGTGACGATCCTGCCCGAAGGCACGGCCGTAGGAGACGCCAAGGTTCTGGACATGCGGCGCACGATGGGCATCAGCGCGCATCTGTTCTCGGCCGGCATAGCCACCCCGCGGCTCAAGATCAATCTCCTCAATACCCAGGTGGAAATCCCCAAGGCTCTGCGGGACTTTAAAGGAATCATCGTTCTCTTTGAATATAACCGTCCCCTGACCTTGACCGTGGACAGCCTGATCGGCGATGAGGCCGGCCCGCCCATCACCTTGGGCGTCTATCCCCAGGCTATCAGCCCCGACCGGGATGAGGGCGCCATCATCGAATTCTCGGTCTCGGAACCTCCGGCGGGCTTGACTTCCTGGAAGTTCCAGCTTCTGCAGCCCTCTTCCGGCAACTCCGCGCTGGCGCCTCTTCAGGAAGTGGTGGGCGGAGGGCCGATTTTTCACCAGATATTTTGGAACGGGCGCAGGAATCATTTCGGCCCCGTCCTGCCGCCCGGCCGCTACGAATGCGTAGTAACCGCCACGGACGGCAAGGGCCGGACCCGCACTTTGCATCGCTGGATACATCTGCTGTCGCAAGGCCAGACCGCGGCGACGGCGGAGAAGCTCATGGATGAGAATACGCGTCCGGGGATCGCAGCCGCGGCTTCCTCATCGGGCCGGGCGCCTTCCGCGGACTTGCCTCATTCCGCGCCGATAAAGGCGGCGGCGCTATTAAAGAATACGAGGGCGCGCGCCCTAGGCGTGCAGATAGTTCCCCGGGCTAGGAGAGAACAAAACAAGCTGGGCAGGAGCGCGCGCCGGCCTTTGAGCGGCAAGGCCCGTGGCCGTCGGGCCAAGGCCGCGCAGAGCAAGGCCGGTCCGTCCGCGGCGCCGCGAGCGGAGGTCGCTCCTTCTCCCGCGGCGCAAAGCGGCTCCGATGCCGGCCTCTATAATATCGCGTTTCAGGAGAATTCCCACCAAATGACTCCTGGAGGCGAGGAGTATCTCAAGAAGTGCTCCGAGCTCGCCGCGAGCCGTCCTCTTGAAAACATCAGCCTGACGGGCTACGCGCGGGCTTCCGAGACGGACGCCTCCGTCCTGGCGGAGCGGCGCGCCCAGATGATCGCCGGACTTCTGATCAATAGGTATCAGACCGAGCCCAAGCGCATCCAGGTCCGGTCCGCGGTTTCCGACGAGCGCGGCCAGACGGTCGAAATTCGCCTTTCCGGCGGGGCCGAAAGATGAATTGGGAGCCTTTGGTCGAGCGCCTGGCCTTCGGGAACAAGAGGCGCGAACTTTCTTCGTGCCTGGGGCTTTATTTCAGTCCCGAGACTATTTATATCGCCGAGACGCGGCTCGCCAAGGATGGGAAATTGGCCGTGGATCATCTCGTGCGCATACCGGTGCCGGTTCCTGAGGGGAAGGCAGGCGCCCTGGCGACGGGGACTCTCAATACGAAATTTTTGACGGAAAACCAGCGTTTGGGAGCCTTGATCCGCCAGTCCATGTCGCAGATACGCTGGAACAGCAAGCATGTGATGGTCACTCTTTCCCACCACCTGGGACTGCTGCGTTATTTCACGATGCCGGGCATAGAGAGGCGATTTTGGAAGTCGGCCGTGCCGGTGGAGGCGAAAAAATATATACCCATACCGCTTGATCAGCTGCGTTATGATTATCAAGTGGTCCCCCTGCCCGCGGATGCCGGCGGCCGATCGCGCCAGGGCGCTCTCGTCGCCGTGACCCAGAAACAGAATCTTGCCAGCATCTCCGCCATGCTCGAGGGGCTGGGTTTGACGGTCGCGGGCATGGAAGTGGCGCCTTGCTCCGTCTTGAAACTTTGGCAGACGCTCGGCAAGGGCTCGCAGGCGGGACCTTACTGCCAGGTTCATTTCGACGGAGGCAGCGTGCGCATCCTGGTCGCGGACAGGGGATTTCCGGTGTTCTTCCGCGAGGTCTTCCTGGGCGCGGAGGCCAATATCAGCGACCAACGCAAGGTCGATCTCGGCGGCTGCGTGGCCTTCGCCCAGAAACAGCTGGGGGTCGGCGCCATCAGTCAGATATGGCTCAGCGGCAGCGGCGCTAATCTGTCCGTCTGGAAAGACGCCTTTTCCCGCTCGTTGAGCCTGCCCGTCATGCTCCAGGATACGCCCGCCCTGCTTGGGATCAAGGGCGGGGATTGGGGGGGCTACGCGGCTATCGGGGCCTCCCTGCACTTCCAGGCTTCCAGCGCCATGACTCTCGACTTGGGAGACGTGGGAAGATCAAGCGACGAGGAAAAACAGACGGCGCGGGACCTGCTCGTCGCCGGAGGCGGGCTGACGGCGCTGTTTTTGATCCTGGGGCTCTTCAAGCTTGGGCTCTATGAATTCCGGGCGAGGGAACTGCATTCGCTGCAACGCAACGCCGAGATAGAGGCGGTGTTCCAAAATAAAATCCCGGAAGAAATAAACGGCATGTTCAAGTCGATGCGCGAACAGCTGGATTTGACCAAGGAAATTTGCGCCGAGAACCGGATATTGGCCGTCGATATCATCAAGGACATCGTGGATAGCCTTCCCGAGAAGGTGTGGGTGGTCAAATTCTCGTTCGAACGTCCGGTGCGAAACAGCTCGACCGTCCCGGGCACTTTGACCATCGAGGGGCGCGCCGTAGGGGAGACCAAGTCCGTCGAGCAGGACATGGCCTCCCAGTTCCAAGACCGGCTCATGAAGACGCCCGTGCTGGCGAAATCGTACCCGGACATCAAGCTGTCCGTCTCGGGCGACGCGGCCGCTACGAGCGAACCGGTCGCGTCGCTCAACCCCGATGCCCTGGCGGAGAAACAGGAGAGCAGGACCTCGTTCACCTTGACGGCTAACGCGAGGGCGAGGTGATCGGATGATCAAGATCAACGCTTGGGGCTTATTGGACAGGGTCAAAGACGAGTTCAAGCTCATTACGGCCACGATTCAGGAAAAGGGCGTCAACCGGTTCGGCCGCGTCCTGATTCTTTCCATGGCCGTTCCTTTCTGCGTCTATAAGTTCATCTATTTGGCGGCGGATGGTAAATACGGGAAGCTCGACAAGGAGCTCTCCGTGGCCAAGACGACGTCCCAATATGCCGATTCCTACAAGCAACTCAAGAGCAGCCTGTTGGCGCCCTACGACGAGCTGCCCCCGGCCCAGGACCGCGCCAAATGGCTCTCCGACAAGGTCAGGGACGCCCTGCGCGCCGAAGGCCTGGTCGCGACTCAATTGCAGCCTCCGCAGGAGGAGGCGGGCAGCGGGAGCATAGTGCAGAGCCTCAACGTGATGATCGACGTGAGTTTCCCCGAGCTCTTGGCCTTCGTCGCCCGTCTTGAGGAGTCCAGGCCCAGGATCCACGTCCGCTTCATCGAACTGGCCAAGAAACCTCACACGCTCGGACGAAATGAGGTCACCTGCATCGTCAGCACCGTCTTTATAACGGAGCGCTACTGAGATGGTGACGAAGAGTTCTGCCGGCAAGATCATTCTGGCGGTCTTTGTCCTGGCCGTGCCGGTGTTGCTCCTCTATCAATGGTGGTCGCCGTTGGATAAGGCCCAGAAGCGGGAACTCAGCCTGAAGGTGCGCAGCCGCATCCCGGACGGAGGCCCTTTCGCCAGCGCTCGCAATAAAAGCCGTTTGATCAATCCCATCGCCGTCCAGCCGCCGGAGCTGTCGGCGTCCACCGCGGCCGTGGCCGATTCCTCGTCCTTGGAGCCTATGCCGGCCTCTTCCCCGTCGCTGGCCGCGGACACGGAGACTTTGCCGAGTTCATCTCCGCAAGCGGCCGCGGACACGGGGGCTTCGCCGGCCGCCTCTGCGCAAGTGGCTGAGGGCGCGACGACTTTGCCGACGCCATCGCTCCTTGCGGTCCCGGTTCCCACGCCGGCCGCGCCAGCCGACTCAGCGCCGGCGTCAACGCCGTATTCGGCTCCCGCGGAAACGCCCATAGCGGCTTCCGCGTCGATCATTCAGCGGTTCGCCTCCTGGCGCGATCCCACGTTGTCGCCTTACGACATGCTGCGGCTGCAGCGTATCGAGATGGAGAATAATCTCCGCCAGAAGGCCCTGCTGAGCGCTCTGGAGAATGCCAAGCACAATGCTCGGAAAAAGAAAAGGGACGCGTTGTTGAATATACACTTGCAGGGCGTCATCTCTAACGCCAAGGGAAGCAATCGTGCCATCGTTAACGGCCAGTCGGTCAGGGAAGGCCAGACCGTAGGCGGCGTCAAGGTGCTGCGCATAACCCAGGAAGGAGTCGTTTTTGGCTACAAGGGCAAGAAATTTTCCAGGACGATAAGTCGATAAGGACAAGGGAGGCAGCAATATGAAGACCCACGAGCGCAGGCCGGACCTCTGGAGACGATCGCTGGCTTTCGCCATCTCCATTCAGATTCCCCTCGGGATGGCCTTTCCGGTTCAAGCGGCTCCCCGGCGCGGAGAGCCGGAAGCGAATCCTCAATTCCAGGAGCAGCTCCGGGGCTCTCGGGAAGACGGGGCTCTCCTCGGCGGAGAGCCGATGCTTCCGACTCAGCCCCAGTCTTCGGGAGGTGTCGAGGCGGAAATGGTGCCGCCCCGCTCCGTTTCCGGCGTTCAGATCGGAGCGGTCGCTCCTCCGCGCCGCTCGTCGACCGCGGGGACCTCTCCGATGGATACTCGGGTCACGGTGCGCGTCAAGGGAGCTCCCTTGGCCACGTTTCTCGACACCATTTCCGCCCAGGCCAAGGTGAATTTCATCATTACCGAAGGCCTGGAAAACAAGCGCATCACGGCTTTCCTGCAGAACGTGACGGTGCGCGAGGCCTTGCAGGTGCTTCTTGAGATCAAGGGATTGACCTATCAGCAAATCGGCAAAAGCAACACCTACGTCGTGGCGCCTCGCTCCAGGGCCGCGGCGAACCTTATTACCCGCATCTACACGCTTTCCTTCATCCCGCTGATTCCTTTGGGGGATATAAACCAGGATCAGTCCGCCATAACTCCGCAGAGCAATTCGGGGGCTTCGGCGGGCCCTACGGCGGGCGCGACGAGCGGCTCCGGACAGGGCCAGGGAGGGAGGGGGCCGGGCAACGGCAGCGACGACAACGACAACGCCGTCTCCATCGTCAATGTTCTTAAAAGCGTGTTGAGCCCGAAATACGGTCATGTGGCCCTGGAGCCGCGCACCAATTCCCTCGTGGTCACGGATATCCCCGAGGTTTTTCCGCAAATCGAGCAGATCATCGCCGAACTCGACAAGAAGCCGCCCCAGGTGATGATCGAAGCCCAGATCGTGGAAATAGACTCGACCCGCTCGCGTGACCTCGGTTTCGAATGGGGCGGGGCCAACGGCGAGCTGGCTTCATTTTCCGGGGGCATGCGCGACACCACGTTTCCTCTCAACCTGCCCCGGAACCTCCACAATACCCACTTCTTCGATCCCTTGACATCCGTGATCAGCAACGTGGGGGGCAGCGCCGGCGGCGGCGACAGCAGCGACAGCTCCAGCAGCGGATCCTCGAGCAGCAGCGGATCGGACAGCGCGGCCACCCCGATGCTGGGCAGCAATCTCATGACGAGCATCCTGGACCTGACCTCGCTCAAGATCACTCTGCGGGCCATGGTATCCCGGTCCGAGGCGCGGTTCCTGGGAAAGCCCAAGATACTGACCCTGAACAATAAGGCCGCCATCATCCAGATAGCGTCCAACGAGGCCGTGGGCTTGCAGATGCAGCAGTCCAGCGGCGGCAGCCTGACGAATTCGACCAGTTCGGCGGAGCGTTACAATACGGGGCTGATTTTGAAAGTGACGCCTCAGGTGAACAAGGAGGGCTATATCACCATGCTGGTGCAGCCCAGCTTCACCGACGTCAAGGCGTCCAACATATCGACCCAGAAGCAGCCCATATTCGATCCGATCAGCCGGGGGGCCTCGTCCTTGGTCAGGGTCCGCAACGGGCAGACCCTGGTCATGGGCGGCCTGCTGCGGTCCACGGAATCCAAGGTGGTGCGCAAGGTCCCCATTCTTGGCTATATCCCGGTCCTCGGCTGGCTTTTCACGAGCACCTCGAACCGGAGGGTCAACTCCGATCTGGTGATCTTCCTGACGCCGACCATTGTCAGCGACTAGGCCGCATGTTCCGCCGCTTGGCGTGGGACAAGTTGCGCCCCCAGGCCATTCGTGCCGTTCCTCTGAGCTGTTGGAAAACGGCGCGAGCACTTGACATTTTCTCCTAGCCGGCTATACTTCGTGTGGGGGAAATGATGCCTCAAAAGCTGGATATCGCAGACATCCTGGTGGCCAGCGCCGTCATCACGCGGGAGCAAAGGGATAAGGCCCTGCACGCCGCGATCACCGGCAAATGCTCCGTCGGCGAGGCCGTAGTTAAGCTGGGTTTCGCCAAGGACGAGGCCATCGCCATGGCCATTTCCAAGCAACTGCAGGTGCCCTACGCCTCCCGCGAGAACAAGATCCTCAAGACGGAACGGGACCAGAATCTGGAAAAGATAATCAACGAGGGCTTCGCCCGGGAGCATTCCGTCCTGCCCCTTTTCCTCGACGACAAAGTCCTGGCCGTGGCCATGATCAGCCCCGAGGACATGGTGCTCATCGACAACCTCAGGCTGGTGACGGGGGGGCTCGAGATACAGCCTTTCGTGGCGACCCGGGCGCAGATCCTCAAGGCCATAGACGATTTTTATCAGGGCGGCGGCAAAGGCATCATCGAGAAGACCATGGCCTCGGGCGCTGCCCGCGAGACCTCCGGGCCGGATCCCGAATCCGTCGACGGGGTGGATACCCGCATTGATCTCGACCGGATGGCCGGCAATTCCGAGGACGGACATATCATATCCCTGGTCAACGCCATCCTCAAGCAGGCCATAGCCGAGCGCTGCTCCGACATCCATCTTGAAAATTACGATGAGCGCGTGGTCCTGCGCTTTCGCATCGACGGCGTCCTTTACGAGAGGATGGCCCCGCTCAAGAATGATTTCCTGGGGGTCGTGTCGCGCATCAAGATACTCTCCAAACTCGATATCGCCGAGCGCCGGCTGCCCCAGGACGGGACCTTCTCGCTCCGGATTCAAAACCGGAGCATCGACCTGCGCGTCTCCATCTGCCCCACCGTCTATGGGGAGAAGGTGGTCATGCGCATCCTCGACAAGGGGTCCGTGGAGCTCAATATCGACAGGATCGGCCTGGAGCCCCGACAAAAGGAGGACTTCCTTGACGGCGCCAAGCTGCCCCATGGCTTGATTTTCTTGACCGGCCCCACCGGGTCCGGGAAGACCACGACGCTTTACTCCGTGCTTAACACCATAAAGACTCCCGAGCTCAATTTCATGACCATCGAGGACCCGGTCGAGATCAAACTGGAGGGGCTCAATCAGGTCCAGGTGCGCTCCACCATCGGGCTCACCTTCGCCTCGGCCCTGCGTTCCTTCCTGCGCCAGGACCCCGACGTCATTCTCGTCGGAGAGGTCCGCGACCAGGAGACCGCCCAGACTTGCCTGCGGGCGGCTCTCACCGGCCATCTGGTGCTTTCCACGCTCCACACCAACGACGCGCTTTCGGCCGTGGTGCGGCTCATAGATCTGGGCATCGAGCCTTTCCTGCTCTCCAGCAGCCTCGCGGTCGTAGCCGCGCAGCGCTTGGTGCGCAAGCTTTGCCCTTTCTGCAAAAAACCCCACAGGCCGGACCCCAAGGACGTGACGACGTGCGTGGATGAATCCCTCCTCGAGCCTCGGCCGGATCCCGCCGCGATAACCTTTTACGAGGCGCGGGGCTGCGAGAAATGCGCCCGTACCGGCTACGCCGGCCGCACGGCCATCTATGAGGTTTACCGCGTCAACCAGGAGATGCGGGAGGTCATCTATAAATACGGCGGCGACTTGACGCGGCTGCGCGACGCCGCGGTCCGCTCCGGCATGTGGACGCTGCGCGCCAGCGGCTGGCGCAAGGTCATCGACGGCGTGACCTCCGTCGATGAAGTTCTATCCATCACGCTCGGGGAATAGGCTTTTCTTTTTGGATAAATTTCACAAGACATTCATTGACAAATCAGTCCCGCCCTGTTACACTTCTAATGCGCTCTGGAGAGGATAAACAACCAATATCATGGGAAGATTCAATTATACCGTTCAGGATAACAGAGGCGAGACCACGTCGGGGGGGTTGGAGGCTCACGACGAGAACGAAGCCATAGCGGCCCTGCAGGGCAAGGGCTATTTCATACTGTCGATATCGGAGGACCGGGCGGTTCACGTCGGGAGTGCCGGAAAAACAGCCGGCCGGGTGGGCGCTCGCGACCTGGTCTTCTTCGCCGAACAGCTGGCTACGCTGCTCAACGGCGGGGTGCCTCTGGTCAGGGCCCTGTCTCTGCTGGGAGAACATTCATCCTCCAAGGGACTGCGCGTCGCCTTGGGCATGGTGACCAAGGACGTGGCTGGCGGCATGGCCCTGTACAAGGCCCTGGAGCGGCATCCCAAGACTTTCGACAACCTTTGGGTTTCCTTGGTTCAGGCCGGCGAGATGGGCGGGCAGTTGCCCAAGGTGCTCAAACAGATCGCCGCCTATCTGGCGGCCCAGGCGGATCTCAAGGCCAAGGTCATAACGGCTTTGGCTTATCCGGGCGTGCTGGCGTGCATGTCGTGCGGGGTGCTGGCCTTTTTCATCATCAGGATCGTGCCGGTGTTCGCCGATATCTTCAGCAGCTTCCAGGTCAAGCTGCCGCCTCTGACCGTGGCCATCATCATAATTTCCAACCTCCTCGTTCATCACCTGGCGGTCCTGGTCTTCGTCGGGGTGGCCTTGTGGTTCGCCTGGAGCGCCTATACCGCCACGGAGAGCGGCCAGGTCACAAAATGGAACATCGTGTTCAGCGTCCCCTTTTTCGGGGCCTTCGTCAAGAACATGATGGTCGAGCGTCTGCTCACCACTCTCTCGACTCTCATTGAAAGCGGCGTCAGCATCCTCAACGCCATCTCGGTCCTGGAGGGGGTCTTCGGGGCCAACGTCATCTTCGAGCGTCTGCTGCACTCGGTCAAGAACGACGTGGCCAGCGGCAAGTCCATCTCCGCGGCCTTCCGCAGGACCGGCGTCCTGCCTCCGCTGGTGACGGAGATGATGTTCATGGGCGAGGAATCGGGCAAGCTCCCCGACATGCTGGTGACCCTCTCGGCGTTCTACCGCGAGCAAATCGACCAGTTCACCCGCCGTTTCACTTCTATCATCGACCCGATTCTGGTCGTGGGCATCGGCGGCCTGGTGGGCGTGATCGTCCTGGCGGTGTTCCTGCCGATCTTCAAGCTGTCTTCCATCGGCAGCGCGGGGGGGCGATGAGCCTGGAGCGCGTTTTAAGGCGAGGATTTACCTTGATCGAGCTGATGGTCGTGGTTATCCTTATCGGCGTGCTGGCCGCCGTGGCCGTCCCCAAATACCTCAGATCTCTGGAGAACGGCAAGGCGGACGCGGCCGTGGGCATCCTGAATATGGTCGCCACCACCAACCGCATGTACGCGATCGATCACGGCGACACCTACACCTCCGGCGCGATTACCAACTCCTGCAACAGCTCGGGCTGCGGCTGGTCCTCCTCGCCCTGCAACCTCATCGGCTGCAATTACTTGGCGAAAGACGACTGGGACGCCAAGGCGTGGACGGTGCGGGCGGACAACCCGAATTCTCCCAGCGCCTGCGGGGGAGGCGGCCGGTGGGTCGCGTGCACCAGCCGCGCCGGCGGCAACGCGCCGTATGCCAGCTGGGGCTACGCCATGGACGACACCGGAACGATTTATTGCCGGCCGAGCGGAACATCCGCCTGCAGCGGGGCTAATGATCCGCCTCCGCCGACGCGCTGAAGACGAGGCAAGAGGCGACATGAAGAAGCGTCGTGGATACACCTTGGTCGAAATCGTGGTGGCCTTGCTGCTTTCATGCGTCATGATCAGCGCGGTTTTTACCATCGCCCTGACCGCCAAACAGAGCACGGGAGTATCCGAACGCCGGCAGGCCGCGGCGCAGGCCACGCAAGCCCTGCTCCAGAATCTCAAGGCTTATGTCGCCGATCCGAATTACGTGGTCTCGGGAGATTCAGACATCCTGGGGCCATGTCCGGCGGGAAATGCGCGGGCCACATGGTCGTTGAACTGCAGGGGGATAACCGACAGCAGGGGCAGCAACGCTTGGGCCTTGGCCGACGGCAACCACGGAGTCACGGGCATACTGCCGCCCTGGTTCGTGGCCGCGCCTTATGGCGCCACGCTCAATTACAGCGTCTCGCCGGGCGGGTTCGGCGGGCAGCAACGGCAGGTTTCCGTCACCGTGTCCTGGAATGGGGGCCCATGAAGACCAGGCGGGGCTTCACCCTTATCGAGTTGCTCGTGGCGCTGGTCTTGAGCGCCTTGGTGCTGCTTGGCATCATCGGCTTGGCGGCGCAGATGATCAAGGTGGAGATGGAGACTTCCGCCAAGGGCACGGTCATGGGCTGGACGCTCCTGGGGTTAGACGATCTCAATCGCCAACTGCAGGACGCCAATGTGCTCTATTGCCCCGGGCCTAACTGCACCTATGGCGCCGACGTGATCGCGGGCTGCATCAATTATTCGCGCTATACCAATACGGCCATGGATACGAACCAGGAAACCCTGGCCTTCTATTATTGCGTGGCGCCCTTGGGAAATCCCGTCAAACCGACCCTTCTGCGCTATGAGCGGCACGGCATGGGCGCCGCCTGCCCCTATTCTCCTCCCGGCGGCTGCGGGGCGGGCGGGTATACCGCGGTGGCCCGCGATTTTAATAAGCTTAACGGCCAACCGTATTTCACCCGAGCCGACGAAGTCGGCGGGGTCAGATTGACCTACAGGGTGGGAGACGTCAAGGTGATCGGAGGCGTTTCCCAGAACATCTATATCGACGCGGATTACAAAATCGGCATGAACAAAGCGTACGCCAATACATGGGACTGAAAAAACGCGCGGGCACGGCTCTGGTGCATGTTCTCATGACCGCCTTGGTCGTGAGCATCATCGCCGCCGGCATGATGCAGATGCTGCTGCTGCGTTCCCGGGTCATCGCGCGCTCCGTGGAGGGGCTGCAGGCGCGCAAGGAAGCGGAAAAAGAGATGTATCATGTGGTGGCGGCTTGGAACGCGGCCAATGGCGGCGCCGGCGCGACTTGCGGCCCGATCCCGGGTTACACGATAATAAGCGGCTCTCCGGGCACGTGCAACTGCAAATATCTTTCGGTTTATCACTCCACCGTCACTGTCACGCCCAGGGGCGCGGAGTGCCGAATTCAAACCTGGTAGCTCCGTCTTGATATCCCAGCGCCTGCTCATCGCCACGGCGGATGACTTCGGCGCCAGCATCGAGGTCAACGAAGCCGTGGCCAGGGCCTTCCAGGAGGGCATCCTGCGTTTCGCCAGCCTCATGGTCGACGGCCCGGCCGCCCTGGATGCCGTGGCCAGGGCCCGGGCTATGCCGACGTTGGGCGTGGGAGTTCATCTGGTGCTTTGCGAAGAGCATCCGGCCCGATGGGGTTTGCGGCTGCTGCGCGAGACAGCCCAGCGGCGGCGCGTAGAGGAGGTTATGGCGGCGCAGATCGAACGGTTCTTGTCCTGGGGCCTCGTGCCGACCCATCTGGACAGCCATCTCAACGTCCATGTCCATCCCGCGGTGTTTCCCGCGCTTGTACGCTTGGCCAGGCGCTACGATATCAGGCGGATACGCTGGCCGGGCGGCGAACTGCGGCCGAGCCTGGCCTACGACGCGACCGGCGTTCCGGGGCAGGCCGCATTGGCCTGCGCTTATGCCGGGTTGCGTCTGGCGCAGGGCTGGCGCGCGCATGGGATCGACCTCGTGCGCGCCTACGGCATGCTGCGTTCGGGCCTCATGGACGAGGACTATTTGGTCTGGCTGATCCGGCGCCTGCCGCCCGGCCTCACGGAGATATATCTTCATCCGTCCCAGGAGCCGGCCAGCGCCGTGGCCGGCCGGCCCACGCCCACCCATCGCTGCGTGACGGAACTGCGCGGTCTGCTCAGTCCGCGCGTGCGGCAGGCTCTGCGGGAAGAGGGGGTAGAACTGCTGACGCGCGCGCGGCCCGTCGCCGGCGGTCCCATGCGTAGATCAGAAAGCCCGTTCCCGCCCAAACCAGCTCCCTGATGTGGCGGACCAGGCCGAAGGCCAGGCCTTGGCCGGCGGGCAGGCCCAAGCCGGCGAAGATTGCGGTCTTGCCCGCTTCCTGCGTGCCGACTTTCGCGGGAACCATGAACAGCAGCGAGTCGAGCACCACGGAAAGGACCTCCACCGATAGCGCGGTGATCGGGTCCATGGGCACTCCCAGGAAGAAGCAGATGACGAGAACTTCCCAGGCGCCCCAGGCGAATCCCAGCATGAAGAAAAAGGCGGAAAGGGCGAATCTCCCGGGATAACAGCGCAAATAGCGGCCCATCTGCTCGCGCAGGCTCGCGACCGTGCCGGAGAGACGCAACCAATACGATCCGTCCCGGCGTCTGACCAGCAGCGCGGAGAGACTCGCGGCCGCGACGAGCATGAGGAGCAGGGCGCCCGCCAATCCGTTTATGATCTGGCGGCCGGGAAGAAAACCCAGGCGCAAGGGCAGCAGCACGAGCATGCCGGCCAGGGCGAAGAAGGCCTGGCCCAGGGCTTGGGCGAATTTGGCGACCACCACGCTGGAGTTGCGCGCCTCGGCGGGGATATGGTCGGCCAGCATCCCGGGTCGGATGATCTCCCCGGCGATCGTGCCGCTGGGGGTCAGATAATTGACCCCGTCGCCGGCGACGCGGATCCTGACCAACTGCCGGAAGGGGATGCGGCTCGCGTCCGAGGCGGAGAAAGCGTAGCGCCAGCCCACGGCGTTTAAAACGTGGTCGCAAAGCTGCATGGGCAGGATGATGAGAAATCCCCACCCGACTTTCGAGACCTGAGCCCAGACCACGGCCGCGTCGAATTTCCAAAGCAGGATGGCCAGGGTGATGAAGCCAAGGACGGTCACGATTCTTTCAAATATTTTCATGGGGGGCCCGATGCCCCGGCCTAGGTCTTGGCCGCGACCGGGGCCGCGGGTTCGAGAGGTTCGCGGAAATCCGTTCCGGCCGGGTCCGCCGGGATCAGGCGTCCGTCGGGGAGAAGGGCGTACGTTTGTCCGCGCCAGAGCACGGAGCTCAGGCCGAAGCCCGAAAGCCAGGCGCCGAAAGCCAGCCATTCGCTTAAAGGCAGCAAGGCCAGGGCCGAGAGCCTTGGCGGCGCGCCGCTGAGAAATTGGACGGTCAGCGCGGCCAGGGCTTTGGCCGCGAGCAGGACCGCGGCGAGAGCGGCCAGCCGGCCGTTCCAGCCGAAGAACAGCAGGGCCAGCGCGGCCAGGGAGAATCCATGCAGGAGAAAAGACCCGCAATATCCCGCCGGATTGCAGAGGCGCACCGTGCGCTGCCAGCGTACCTGGTGGCGGAACATGTCGGCGAGGCCTTCGTCCTCCGGAGGGACCGACTCGACTACGACATCGGAGAATTCAATGCGGTAGCCCGCCCTTTCCACGGCGGCTCCCAGGGCGAAATCGTCCGCCAAGTGGTCGGCCAGCGCGCCAAAGCCGCCGATGCGGTCGAAGACTCTCCGTCTGACCAGGATGGCCGCGCCCATGGCAAAGCGCATGCCGAGGGCTCCCGCAAGCACCGCCTGCAAAAGGAAATGCGCGTTGACCGAGAGCGCCTCCAGGCTCCCCCAGAGACCGCGCGCCTCGGCGCAGCGGTAGAAGCAGGTCACCAAGCCCACCCGCGGGTCGCTCAAAGGCGCCACGGAGCGCCTCAGGAAGTCGGGGGGCACGCAGATGTCGGAATCGGACAGAAGCAAAATGCCGTGGCGGGCCAAGGGATAGGCGTTCGATATATTGTTGATCTTCGGGTTGCAGCCGATTCGTCCGTTCGATATCACGACCTGTATATCGCGGTCCGGCAGTTCCCGGCGCAGGCGGTCGACCACGGGCAGAGCCTCGTCATCGCAGCTGGCCACGGCGAAAAGGACCTGGAACCGCGGATAGTCCTGCCGGCAGAAGCTGGCCAGATTATCGTACAGGCGGCGGTCCGCGCCCTTGAGCGGCTTTAGGATGGTGACGGGCGGCAGTTCCTCCGGCGGGCGCAAGCGGCGGCGCAGGAGTCTGAAGGCGGCGGGAATGCACGCGAGTGCGAAAACGACGGAAAACGCGGCCGTCGCATAGGCCGCCCATGTGAGGATGGCTTTGCCTACCGCGTATGCGGTCAACAAAAAAAGAAGGGCGACTTGCCAATCCATGGTCAGTCTCGCCCGGCGGTCACGGATGGGCCGGATTTCCGGAGTTCCTGACAGCTGCAGCGCGCTTGCGAAGAGGCCGTCCGGCCGCTCAGATAGCGCAAGAACTCCCGGCCTTCCCGGATGCGCCGGCGCCGCTCCAGCGGGTCCCGGGCCATGCGCAGGAGCATGCGCAAAATGGGCGTCGGCCGCGCATAGAAGCGGGAATAGAAGCGTTTGACCCCGGCCTGGATCGCGGCCGCGGAAAGGTTCGGGTAGGAGAGCGCGCAGGATTGGGTCCCGTCGTTGCGCACCAGGCTGGCCGGTTCGTACCATTTGTTGGCCATGGCCTGCTGGTAGAGTTCGGTGCCGGGATAGGGGGCGGCCAAGGAGACTTGGATGGTGTCGATGTCTATCCGGCAGGCGAAGCGGAGAGACTCGTTGATGGTTTCTTGGGTCTCCCCGGGCAGTCCCAGGACGAAGGTCCCGTGGATCAATATCCCGAGCTTGCGGCAGTTGCGCGTGAATTCCTCGGCCACGTCCAGGCGCAATCCCTTCTTGACGTTGTTGAGTATCTGCTGATTGCCGGATTCGTAGCCTACCAGGAGCAGTCGCAGCCCGTTTTCCTTGAAGAGTTTGAGATACTCATAAGGGACGTTGGCCCGAGCGTTGCATGACCAGGTCAATCCCAGGCGGCCCATGCCCCGGGCGATCTCCGCGGCGCGCGGAAGGTCCGCGGTAAAGGTGTCGTCGTCGAAAAAGAATTCCTTGACCTGGGGGAAAAGCTCCTTGGCGCGCGCCATTTCGGCGATCACGCTGGCCGCGCTGCGGGCGCGGTAGGTTCGGCCCCCCACGGTTTGCGGCCAGAGGCAGAACGTGCAGCGGGCAGGACAGCCCCGACCCGTGTAAAGCGATACATAGGGATGCAGCAAGTAGCCGATATAATAATTCTCGATAGTCAAATCGCGTCTGTACACGTCGAGGACGCTGGGCAGGCTGTCCATATCCTTGATCAGTTCGCGGTCCGGATTGCGGCGCAGCTCCCCGTCGCAGCGGTAGCTTATTCCGGCCACGTCGGCTAAAGGCTTGCCTTGAGCGATTTCGAGCAGGGTATAGTCGAACTCCTCCCGGGCGACGAAATCCAGGGCCGGAGCGGCGCGCAAGGATATGTCCGGCAGCACGGCCACATGCGCGCCCACGAAGCCGACGAGCATTTCGGGATAGGCGCGTTTGAGCTCCGCCGCCACGTGGGCATCGTTGTCGAAGGAAGGGGTGGAGGTATGGATCACGCAGAGGTCGAAGCCTTTGGCCATCTGGAGGACTTGCTCGAGCCCGAGATCGTCGGCCGGAGCGTCGATAATCTTGGAATTGGCGATGAGGGCTGCGGGCTGGGCCAGCCACGTGGGGAACCAGAACGACTTGATCTCCCGGCAAGCCTGATACCTCGACCCGGCTCCCCCGTCGAAGCCGGCGTAGGATGGAGGATTTAAGAACAACGTGCGCAATGTGGCCATGTCACCTCTGAAAGCTTAAATTGCAGCGTATCTATTTTATCAAAAACATCATGGGAATAAAAGGAGTTTTCTGATATACTCAATGGCGGTGCTGATCCTGACCGCGGCTTTATGGGTTATGGCGGCCGCCTGCCCTGCCGGACAGCAAAGCTGGAAGTGGCGGGAGTCGACCTCCCTGCATTTTGCCGTGGCCCATGAAGCTCCCTGGGCGCCCAACGGTTTTCTGGTGAGCTTGGAAAAGATGCACGGCCGGCTGCGCATGGACCTGGGCATGTTCACGCCCTGGATGGCCAAGGAACGCGTCAAGCTGTTCCTTTACAAGGACGTCGCGTCCTATCGGGCCGGGGAGTTCAATCCTCCGGCCTGGTCCAATGGATTGGCGCTTTACGAGCTCAAGGCCGTGGCGGTTCCGGATAATCCTGACCGCAAGAACCTCATGCAAGTGATCAGCCATGAAGTGACGCACATGCTTTTCCGGAATTATTGGCAGGAAGCGAAAAAAGAGCCGCCCGCGTGGCTCAACGAAGGCCTGGCCATGATGGAGGAGGCCGAGGCCCCCGACCATCCGGAACGCACGGTCTGGTACCAGCAGATGGCCGTCACCGCGCCTGCCTCATTCATGCCCATGGAAAAATTCGCCGCCATCAACCCCGCGACGGACCTGCGGCAGGACGAAGCCGTCAAGAATTGGTACGTCCAGGCGTATTCCGTCGTGTATTTCCTCTATCGGGGCCACCAGCGCCTGCAGTTTAAAAACCTCTGCGCCCAGCTGCGCGACGGCAAGAGCCTCGACGAGAGCCTTTGGCTGGCCTATCGCTTTCACGGCGCCGCGGCCTTTGAAAAAGCCTGGCGCCAGTGGCTCGGCCGCTCCGAACACAGAAACCGAGTCGAGGCGGCCCTGGCCGCGGAGCCGCTTCCAAGCGCCGCGGAGACACCGGCGCACGACGGCAAGCCCAAGGACCGATTCGCCCCGACCACGATCAAGCCCATGAATGGGTTCAAGTCTCTGAGAGAATAGGCGGGAGCCTGGATAAGAAAAACGGCGTGGATTTGCCGTTCTCTGGAACCTGCCAGTAACCGTCCTTCGCCCGAGACTTATCTCTCGACAGCCAGCATTTCTGCCGGTGGCGGAGTCTGGGGATTTGAGGTCACAGATTGTGACCTCAAAGACTATGTCCGTGCGCGAGGCATGTCGGATAGGAGATTTCCTTTTGCAATTTCAAAGCCGACTTGGAGGGAACAATTTGGCGCCTGCGTCGTATAGATAGCAGGAGGTGTTCGATATGTCAGAGCTGATCAAGGCCGGTTTCGTTGATGGCCGCATCTATGTCATCCGGGGAAAGAGGGTCATCATGGACCAGGACTTGGCCGCGCTTTACGGGGTGGCGACCAAAGTCCTCAATCAGGCCGTCAAACGCCATAGCAGCCGTTTCCCCGAGGACTTCATGCTGCGGTTGACGCCTAGAGAGCAGTCGATCCTTTTGAGGTGCCGGCTTGGCGCCGCGCAGTCGGGACGGGGAGGCCGGCGCTACCTGGCCCTTGCCTTCACCGAGCAAGGGGTGGCCATGCTGTCAGGAATCCTGACCAGCCCGCGCGCGGTACAGGTCAACATCGCCATCATGCGCGCCTTCGTGAGGATGCGCGAGGTGCTGGCCGGCCATAAGGCACTGGCCCGGCGACTGGAGGCGGCCGAGCGACGCCTGGCCTTCCACGACGCCGCGCTCGGGGAGCATGCCGAGGAGATCCGCGCCGTGTTCGCGGCACTCCGGCGTCTCATGACGCCGCCGCTAAAACCGCGGCCGGCCATAGGATTCAAGCCGCCGGAAGGCGGCAACCCCGGCGCGCCGTCGAGTTAATACCAACGGCTTAACAGCATTTGGCCAGCATCTCTTTGAGATACCTGCCCGTATGCGACTCAGGGTTCTTGGCCACGTCCTCGGGCCGGCCGCAGGCCACGAGCTCTCCGCCTCGGTCTCCGCCCTCCGGGCCCAGGTCGATGAGCCAGTCTGAGCGGCGGATCACGGCCAAATTGTGTTCGATGACCAAGACCGTGTTGCCTCCCGCGACCAGGCGGTGAAGGACGTCGAGCAGCTTGTCCACGTCCGCGAAGTGCAGGCCGGTAGTCGGCTCATCTAGGATGTAGAGCGTGCGGCCCGTGCCGCGGCGGCAGAGCTCCGAGGCGAGCTTGACGCGCTGCGCCTCCCCGCCGGAGAGCGTGGTGGCGCTTTGGCCCAGGGCCATGTAGCCCAGGCCCACGTCGCATAGGGTCTGCAGCACGCGGCAGATGGAGGGGTGGGCGGACAAGAATCCCAGGGCCTCCTCCACGCTCATGGCGAGGAGCTCCGCGATGTTCTTGCCCTTGTAGCGCACGGTCAGGGTCTCGTCGTTGAACCTGGCGCCGTGGCATTCGTTGCACTGCACGTAGACGTCGGGCAAGAACTGCATGGAGATGCACAGGGTGCCGTCGCCCTGGCAGTTCTCGCAGCGGCCGCCCTTGACGTTGAAGGAGAACCGGCCCGGCTTATAGCCCCGGGCCTTGGCCTGCGGCAGCATGGCGTAAAGCTCCCGGATCGGAGTCCAGAGCCCGGTGTAGGTAGCCGGGTTCGAGCGGGGCGTGCGGCCGATGGGAGACTGGTCGACCACGATCACTTTATCGAGCTGCTCCGCGCCCAGGATGGCCTTGTGCGCTCCGGGCTCGTCCTTGGAGTTGTAAAGCCGCTTGGCCAGGGCCTTGTAGGTCACCTCGTGGACCAAGGTCGATTTGCCCGAGCCGGAGACGCCGGTCACGCAGACCAGCAGGCCCAAGGGGACGTCCACGTCGATGTTCTTGAGATTGAACTGCCGGGCGCCCTGGATGATTAAATGCCCGCGGATCTCGGGCCGGGTCGCGGGTTCGGGAGTTCGTATGCGCCCGCTGAGGTACGCTCCGGTCAGGGATTTGGGCTCGGAAAGGATTTTATCGAGCGGCCCCTGGGCCACGATATGCCCGCCGTGCACGCCCGCGCCCGGGCCCAAGTCCACGATCCAGTCCGCGTTGCGCATGGTCTCCTCGTCGTGCTCCACCACCACCAGGGTGTTGCCCAGCTCGCGCAGGCGCTTGAGGGTCAATAGGAGCCGGGAGTTGTCGCGGGGGTGCAGGCCGATGGAGGGCTCGTCGAGCACGTAGAGCACGCCGGTCAAGCCGGAGCCGATCTGCGTGGCCAGGTGGATGCGCTGGGCCTCGCCGCCGGCCAGGGTCTCGGAGGCGCGGTCCAGGGTCAGGTAATCGAGGCCGACGTTGGATAAAAATTCCAGGCGCGAGCGGATTTCCTTGAGGATCTGTCGGGAGATGGTTTTCTGGCTGTCATCGAAGCCTAGGTCCCTGAAGAACTCGCCCGCCTTGAGGACGGAGAGGCGCGTGAGCTCGGAAACGCTCAGCCCGCTGATCTTGACGGCCAGGGACTCGGGCTTGAGGCGCGCGCCCCGGCAGGCCGGGCAGAGCTTCTTGCGCATGAACCGGTCGGTGACCGCGGCCTTGACGAATTCAGACTCGCTCTCCGCCGCCCGGCGCTCGAGATTGCGGATCACACCCTCGAAGTTCTGGTCGTTCTTGGCCCAGGAGGGCTTGTAGGTGCCGCCGCCGCGCAGCACGATCTGCCTGTGCTTTTCGGGGAGGTCCTTCCATGGGCGGTCCTGAGCTATGCCGTGCTGCCGGCAGACTTGCTCGAGGATTTCCGCATAATAGCCCGACCAGGATCTTTTCCAGCGGTTGGTGCGGGTGGTGACCGGATCGGCCCAGGCGGTGATCGCGCCCTCGGAAATGGAAAGGGACGGGTCCGCGACCACCAGCTCCTCCGAGACCTCGGTCTTGTGCCCCAGGCCGTCGCAGTCCGGACAGGCGCCGTAAGGCGAGTTGAAAGAGAACAGGCGCGGCTCGAGCTCGGGCAGGCTCACCCCGCAGTCCGGGCAGGCATGGTGCTCGCTCATGAGGGTTCCGGCCTTGGGATTGCTGGAGAGCTCGACGCGCACCAGGCCCTTGGACTCCTTGAGGGCCAGCTCCACCGAGTCGGCCAGGCGCTGGCGGTCGTCGGGCGCGACCTTGAGTTTGTCCACGAAAAGCTCGATGGTGTGCTTCTGGTAGCGGGAAAGGGCCGGGACCGAGTCGAGCTCATGGGACTTGCCGTCCACGCGCACGCTCACGAAGCCCGAGCGCTTGAGCCTCTTGAAAAGTTCCTCGTAGGTGCCTGTGCGGCCGCGGACCAGGGGGGAATATACGGCGACGGACTCTCCGCCGTGCTCGCGCAGGACCGAGTTGACGATGGATTGGACGGACTGCTTGTTGATGCGCTTGCCGCACTCGGGGCAATGCGGGGTGCCGACGCGCGCGTAAAGCAGGCGCAGATAGTCGTATATCTCGGTCACGGTCGCCACGGTGGAACGCGGGTTGCGCGAGGGGTTGCGCTGCTCGATGGATATGGCCGGCGAGAGGCCCTCGATCAAGTCCACGTCCGGCTTGTCCATCATCTCCAAGAATTGCCGGGCGTAGGCCGAGAGGCTTTCCACGTAGCGGCGCTGGCCTTCCGCGTAAAGCGTGTCGAAGGCCAAGGACGACTTGCCCGAGCCGGAGAGGCCGGTGACGACGATGAGCTTGCCGCGGGGCAGGGTCAGGCTGATGTTCTTGAGATTGTGCTGCCTGGCCCCGCGGATGATGATCTTGTCCATTGGACTCCTGCAGGGATTTTACCATTTGCCGAAACCAGGGAACCATTTTGGGGCTCGATCGTATACCAAGGGACGGCTGATGTGCTGGAGGGTATCCATGGATAATTCCGGTCCGGATAAACTGGGCGACATAGAACTGGCCTTGCGTCTCAAGCGGCTCGCGGCCGATGAGCGCTTTGCCCTGACCGATGTGATCTTTCATCTGATGGAATTCGACAGGAGGCGGCTGTATTCGGCCATGGGTTACCCATCTCTCTTCAGCTACTGCGTCCAGAGCCTGAGGCTCTCGGAAAATGAAGCCTACAAGCGCGTGCAGACGGCGCGAGTCTGCCACAGATATCCCGACATCCTCAACCGGCTTCGCAGCGGAGAGCTTCACCTCGCCGCGACGGCGCTATTGGCCCCGCATCTGACGGATGAAAACCACCAGGCTCTGCTGGCCCAGGCCAGCGGCAAGACCAAGCGCGAAGTCGAGGCCTTGGTGGCGGCCCTGGCGCCGAAGCCTGCGCGGCGAGACTGCGTCCGGCGCCTGTCCGCGCCTGCGGCGGGCCGCGCCGGGGACTTTTTAGTGGCTGAATCCTGCGCCGCCTCCGGAGCCGATGTCCCGGCCACGTCGGTGTCCATGCCGCCGGCGCCCAGGGTCGAGCCGGTCTCGCCGGGCCGCGTCCGGTTCTCTTTCACCGGAGACGAGGAGCTTCTGCGCCATCTGGAAAGGGCGCGGGAAGTCTTGAAGCGCAAATATCCCGTCGGCAGACTGGAAGAGCTCTTCGCCGAGGCCCTGCGCTGGCTCCTGGACAAGATGGATCCTCGGTGCCAGGCACGAAGGAATCTCCGGCTCAGGCGACAAACTCCTCCTGTACAAGCCTTGGTCGAGACGCGCCGCATCCCGCAGTGGGTGAAGGACGCGGTCTGGGCCAGGGACGAGGGGCGATGTTCCTTTCGGACGCCGGACGGAGCGCGCTGCGCGCAGCGCTGCGGCCTTGAGTTCGACCACGTCGTGCCTTGGGCTCTGGGCGGCAGGTCCCATGATCCCAAGAATATCCGCCTGCTCTGCCGGGAGCACAACCAAATCAGTTGGCGGCGCAGGTTCGGAGCTTCGTCCGGGACGGGGGACTTTTCTCCCTAAGAGGCGGCGCGCCTTTGCGGGCGAATGTCGGGAAAGTTCCGCAAGTTCACGTCTGGCACGGAGCGGCTGATCAGGGTGTCCTTGCGCTCGGCTTCGACGGGAACAGGGAAGTCCAGGGTGTAGTGCAGGCCGCGGGATTCCCCTCTGGCCATGGCGGACTGGATCACGGCGGTCGCCACGACCGCGATATTGCGCAGTTCGATAAGGTCCGGGGTCAGGAGGAAGTCCCAATAGTATTGCTCGATCTCCCGGTTGAGCAGGAGCATGCGGTTGAGGGCGCGTTCCAGCCGGTTCTTGGAGCGCACGATGCCCACGTAGTTCCACATGAGCCGCCTAATTTCGTCCCAGTTCTGGGAGATGACCACGGCCTCGTCCGACTTGACGGCCCGCCCCGGATTCCAGTCCGGCGGCGGTGGGCAAGCCAAGGCCGGCCAAGCGTCCGGGCGATCCTTGAGGTGCTCGTAGAGGCGATGCGGAAAGACGCAGCATTCCAGCAATGAATTAGAGGCCAGGCGGTTGGCTCCATGCAGGCCCGTCTGCGCAACCTCTCCGACGGCGAAGAGCCGGGGCAGGGACGTCGCGGCATGCGGGTCGGTCCGGACCCCTCCGCAGAAAAAATGCGCGGCCGGGACCACGGGTATGGGGGTCTTGGCCATGTCGATGCCGAAGGCCAGGCATTTCTCGTAAATGTTGGGGAATCTTTCCTTGAGCGCAGCCGAGGGCTTATGGGTCATGTCCAGATAAACGCATTCCTCGCCCGTGCGCTTGAGCTCCGCGTCGATGGCCCGCGCCACGATGTCGCGCGGCGCGAGTTCCTTGGAGGGATGGACCTCGGCCATGAAGGCGCGCCCTTGCCGGTTGATGAGCCGTCCGCCTTCGCCGCGCAAGGCCTCGGAAATGAGGAACGACTTGGCTTGGGGATGGTACAGGCAGGTGGGGTGGAACTGGACGAATTCGAGGTTCGACAGGGCGGCGCCCGCGCGATAAGCCATGGCCATGCCGTCTCCGGTGGCCGTGTCCGGGTTCGAGGTGTAGATATAGACCTTGCCCGCCCCGCCCGTGGCCAGGACCGTGGCCCGCGCCTGGAAGGTGTGGACCTCCCCGGTCGCGCGTTCCAGGGCGTAGGCCCCGCAGCAGGCCCCTTCGGCGTCTTGAATGAGGTTTATGGCGATATGGTTTTCAAAAAGGCGGATGCCGCTTTGCGCGCGGCAGGCCTCCAGCAGCGCCCGCACCACCTCGCGTCCCGTGATGTCTCCGGAGTGCAGGACGCGGCGCCTGGAGTGCCCGGCCTCCAGGCCCAGGTCCGGCAGGCCGTCGCGCTGGCTGAAGCGCACGCCGAGATCCTGGAGTTCCCGGATGCGGGCCGGCCCTTCGGCCACGACGAGGCGCACGATCTCTTCCCGGCATAAGCCCGCTCCAGCGGCGGCGGTGTCCTGCGCATGGGAGTCGAAAGCGTCGTCTTGTCCCACGGCCGCGGCTATGCCGCCCTGGGCATAATTGCTGTTGCTTTCCGCCGCGTCCTTCTTGGTCAGGACGATCACGCTGCCCAAGGCCGAAAGCTTATAGGCGCTGAGCAGGCCCGCCAAGCCGCTGCCGATGACCAGAAAATCGCAAGAATATTTCATGAAACGCCGCTTTGACTGACCAAGTTTTGAATGCTAGAGTTTATCAAATGATACGCTCTTTCGGGCGACACAAGCCGCAGATACATTCCAAGGCCTTTGTGCACGACTCGGCCGAGGTCATCGGCCGGGTTTCTTTGGCCGCCGGCGCCTCGGTATGGCCCATGGCCGTGCTGCGGGGGGATGTCCATCGCATCGCTGTGGGCGAGCGGACCAACATCCAGGACCATTGCACGGTGCATTGCGACCACGATTATCCTACGGTCATCGGCCGCGGGGTGACGGTCGGGCACGGCGCCGTGCTGCACGGCTGCCGCGTCTTGGACGGCTGCCTCGTCGGTATGGGAGCCACGGTGCTGGAATGCGTCATCGGCCCCGAATGCCTTATTGGAGCCGGGGCCCTGCTGCCCCGGGGCACGCGGATTCCTCGAGGATCCTTGGTGCTCGGCATTCCCGGCAAGGTGGTCCGGCCTCTGACCCCTCGGGAACTGGCGGCCTTGCGCGGGTCGGCCGCCGACTATGTGCGGCTGGCCCGGGAATTTCTCGAGACATCCCGCGTGGTCTTTCCATAAGCATGTCCGTCTGGCAGGCGTTCCTTGCGGGCGTGGCCCTGAGCGCGGCGGCCATGACGGCCCTCGGACTGTTCCTCGATTCCCGGCGAAACCGGCTCATGGGCCGATTTTTCTCGCACGCCGCTCATGAGATCAATACTCCCATCACGGCCATCAACATCACGGTCCTCAATCTGCTGGGCGGCATATTTGGAGAACTTCCTCCCGAGCAGGCCAAATGGATCGAGATGATGCGCGAGCAGGTCTACCGGCTCAACGGCATGGTCGGCGAACTTCGGGATATCATCCACATAATGGTCTCGCGCGACTTCGCGCTCAATCCCGAGAGCGTGGCTCCCGCTGAATTGGCGGCCGGCGCCCTGGCCGCGATACGTCGCGGAGTGGACCAGTCGAACGTCGAGGTCAAGCTGGAGGTGCCGACGGATTTGCCCCGCGTGCGCGTGGACCAGGGCCGCACCGTGCGCACCTTGACCAGCCTCATTTTCCACGCGCGCAAGTTCCGCTCCGGCGGCGACTTGCTCATCAGCGGCCAGCATGCCGATGGCAAGGTCTTCCTTCGCCTGCATTACCAGGGTTTGGCCCTGCCTCCCGGGGAAGCCGAGCGCAGTTTGGAATTGTTCTATCCCGCCCGGAAGGGAAAGTCCCATACCCTCAACGCCGTGGGGCTCGGCCTGGGAGTCCTGCGCGCCGTGGCGCGCCATCAAGGAGCGGACCTGACTTTCGAGGTCCAACCCGACGGCCAATCGGTCTTGTCCCTGGCCTTGCCCGTTTCTCCCCGGTAACGGTGCCGGAGATTGACTTTTTGAACTTGTTGAACTTATTTTGAAAGTCCACTACAAACGGCCACCCCGGCGGAACGAACGCCCCCTCATAGGGGGCGTTCGGCTTCGCGGCGCGTTGCGCCGCGAAGGGTAAGACTAAGAGTCTGGCCGCGAAGCCGGCCTCTATGCTACACTCATTTTTGTCATGCCCACGAAGATTCTTATCGTCGAGGACGAGCCCGCCATCGCGGAGAACATCAAGGCCCTTTTGCAGGCTAAGGGCTTCGAGGCGGACTGCGCCTTCGACGGGGCCGAGGCCGTGGCTATGGCCCGTCGAATGCTGCCGGACCTCATACTTCTCGATATCATGCTTCCTAAGATGGGTGGCTTCGACGTTTGCCGCATCATAAAGTCCGATCCGATCCTCAAAAGGGCCCGTATCATCATGGTGACCGGACTCGGCCGTAATGGCGACGTGGAAACCGCGTTCTCCAACGGCGCCGATGATTATCTTTTCAAGCCTTTCGACTCGGAGCGTCTTTTTAAGAAGATATCCAAGGTTATGTCCGCGCCCAGGCCGCCCGCGGCCTGAACTCATGAACCTGCCGGCGCCCTTGGCCGTTTACCGACGCCTTTTAAAAACTTTCGGACCGCAAGGTTGGTGGCCGGTCACTCCGCCCCGAGGTGTCCGGCCCCGATATGTCCCTGGTTCGGACGGCAGGCTGAGCGAACGTCAAAGACTGGAGGTCTGCGTAGGCGCCATCTTGACTCAGAACACGAACTGGGGCAACGTGGAGAAAGCCCTGTCGCGGCTTCATGGCGACGGCATTCGCGATCTGCGGGACTTCCAAGGCCTGCGCCGGGCGCGCCTCGAGGGCCTTATCAGGTCCTCGGGCTATTATCGCCAGAAAGCCATCAAGCTCATGGAATTCGTCAGGCACCTGTCCCGGCGCGGCGGCCGAGTCGGGGATTGGCTCGGCTCTGATCTTCCCGCCTTGCGCTCCGAACTCTTGGGGCTGCATGGCATCGGGCCCGAGACCGCGGATTCCATCCTGCTCTACGCCGCGCACCGGCCCGCTTTCGTGATAGATGCCTACACCTTGCGCATCGGCGCGCGGTTGGGCTGGTGGCGCCGCGCCGATTATGAGCGCGCCCAGACCTACATCGCGCGCAGGGTCCCGCGTGACGCATCTCTTTACAACGAGATGCACGCCCTTTTCGTTGCCCTGGCCAAGAAACATTGCCGCAAACTGCCGCTCTGTCCCGGCTGCCCGCTCAAGGAGGTCTGCCGGCATGGCCATTCTCGCTAGCTTAGTCGCGCTTTGGGCAGGGCTATCCCCGGCTTGGGGACTTTCCGCGGCCGCCGCCAAGGTGGATATCACTCCTGATTTGACGCGCCATCGCATCTATATGGCCGGCTTCGGCGCCGCGGGCCGCAAGCCCAAGGGCGTCCACGATCCGCTCTACGCCCGTTTGCTCGTGCTGCGGGATGGAGAGCGCACGGTCGGGGTCGTGGGTTTGGATATCCTCGGCCTTTATCGAGATGATGTCGAGGATATCCGGCGTCTGTCCGGATTGTCGGGTCCTGGCCGCTACCTTTTCGTGGCGGCGACGCACGATCATTCCGGGCCCGATACCCTAGGCCTATGGGGCCCGGTTCCGGGCTTTTCCGGAGTGGCTGCGGCCTATCATCGGGAAATGAAGGAGAAGATCGCCGAGGCTTTGCGCAAACTCGAGGCGCAACTGACGGATGTCAGTCTTTCCGCGGATCAGGATCAGCTCGACTCAAGAGAACTCTGCACCGACAGCCGCGATCCCGTAGTCATCGACCCGGACCTCGCTGTCCTGTCTTTGCGCGATGGCCGCGGCCGCACGGTGGCGACAGTGGTCAACTGGGCCTGCCATCCCGAGGCGTTGGGCCGGGACAACCGGCTGCTGACCGCCGATTTTCCCGGCGCTTTGTGCGCCGACATAGAGAAGGCGACAGGGGGAGCCTGCCTGTACTTGAATGGAGCCATCGGCGGCTTGTTAACTCCGGAAATAATCCCGGGTCAGGACGGCTTTGCCGAGGCTCGGCGTATTGGCGCAAAGGTTGCAGGAGCCGCGCTCAGGCTGGCGGCAAAAACCAAGACCTATAAGCGCCGGCCAAACTTGTCCTTCCAATCTCATAAAGTCCTTATCCCGGTGGAAAATTCCCGATACCTTCTTTTCCTTCCCGCCTTAACATTCGGACACCAGCTTATGGACGCTTTCGGCCGGCCTCTTCCCCGTTGGAAGACTTATTGGCTGCCGATCAAGCACGCTCTGGCCGGTCTGCGGCCCGAGGAGCGGCCCTGGATCGAAACCGAGGTAGCGATAATCGACGTCGGCCATGCGCGTTTGCTGGGATTTCCAGGTGAGGTATTTCCGGAATTGCTCATCGGTGGCTATGACGGCCGGTACAAGGGTTCTCATCCGCTCATCAAGCCCGGCAATCCCAACCCTCCGGACCTGGTTCATGCCCCTGGCCCGCCCTACCTCAAGGAACTTTATGGTGCCAGGCACCATGTGAACTTATTCGTGGGGCTGGCTAATGACGAAGTGGGTTATATCGTGCCGGAATACGACTTCAAGGTCCGCAAAAATCTCTTGATGACTCCGCATATGCCGGGAGACCACTACGAGGAGACCAACTCGGTCGGGCCATCGGCCACGCGCATTCTCATGGATGCGGCCCTGACCGTGCTGCGCGAAGCGGACCGCAAACCCGTGCTATAATCTAGCGTCCATGACAACCGAGCGACGCGCCGCGCAATCAGTCCTGCGCCTGGAACAGGCCAAGGATTTCATGGACCAGGGCCGTCCTGGAGATGCATTGCCACTTCTGCGCCGGCCTGTCCCGGAGATGTTCGCTCCGGAGCGTGATTTTCTGCTCGCCGAGGCTTTGCGCGCGCAAGGATTTTTGTCGCAGGCCGTCGAGACTTACCGGAGGCTTTTGCGCCGGCCCGCAAAGAAGGACCCTGCGGCCTGGCTTGACGCTTGCCTGGGAAACGTCGCTTGTCTGCGCAGCCTGGGCGAGACCAAGGCAGCCCGCCGCATGTTGTCCCTCGGCCGCAAAGTCGCGGCATCCTTGCGCAATCAAGCCATTCAGGAGCGCCTGGATTTGGAGGATGCGCTGATCGAGCGGGCTATGGGCTTGTATCCGAAGAGCCTAGCCAAGTTCAAGTCGCAGTTGATCCGTTTTCTGCGCGAGGAAGACCTGGCCGCCGCCGGTTACGTGCTTTGGGCGATTGGCGGGGCTTTGCGGTTCTCTGGAGATTTTTCCGGCTCGCAACGCGCCTTCGCGCAAAGCTTGGCGCTTTGCCGCCGCTGCAACGACCCTGCCGGCCGTGCCTATGCTCTTTTCGGCCTGGGAGGAGTCACCCGCGTGCAGGGCAGATTGGCCGAGGCTCAACGTCATTACGCCGCGGCGTTGAAAGCGGTGTCAGGCACCCAGGATATCTTCGGGCAGGCCTATGCGCATTGCGGGCTGGCCAACGTGCTTCGCCAGAGGGGGGAACTCTCCGCCGCGAAGAAGCACTATATCCAGGCGCACCGGCTTTACAGCCTCATCGAGGATCCGGTGGATCTGGCTTACGTGGACTGGGGCTTGGGGCGGATTCATTTGCGGCGCGGAGAGCTGGCGCCTGCGCAGAAAAGATTCGAGCTGGCGCTGACCGCTTTTGCCCGCGGGGGAGAGACCCGCGGCGTGGTCTTGTGCGAGACATCTCTGGCCGGTCTATTGCACTCCAAGGGGCTGACCTTCGCCGCCGAGCGGCTCTTCGCCAGAGCCTTGGCCCGGGCCAGACGCGCCGGTATCCATACTCACCTTGAACTTTTTACCTAAAAGTCAAGATGGACTTTTTTAACTGATTCGGAGTAAGTTCCGGAAGTTCACGTCTGGCACCTAGATCTTGAAGTCGTGGCCGAGGTAAAGCTCGCGCGCATTGGGGTCTTCCAGGAGTTGCTTGGAGTTGCCCTCGACCAGGATCTTTCCGTCGTAGATCAAGTAGGCGCGATCGATGATGGGCAGGGTCTCGCGCACGTTGTGGTCGGTGATCAGGATGCCGATGCCGCGTTCCTTGAGGCGGGAGATCATGGTCTTGAGTTCGTTGACGGTGATGGGGTCGATGCCCACGAAGGGCTCGTCCAGCATGATCAGCTTGGGCTCGCTGATCATGGCCCGGGCCACCTCGAGGCGCCGTTTTTCCCCGCCCGATAGCGTCCAGGCCTTCTGTCGCCGAAGCTCCCAGAGCCCGAACTCCTCCAGGAGTTCCTTGACCCGCCGCATCTGCTCCAGGCGGCTGGGCAATGTGCGTTCCAGGACCGCGCGCAGGTTCTGTTCCACGGTCAGGCCCCGGAACACGGTCGGCTCCTGCGCGAGGTAGCCCAGGCCGCGCCGCGCCCGCGCGAACATGGGCAGGGCCGTGACGTCGGAGCCGTCGATGGCGATGCTGCCGGTCTCGGGCCGGATAAATCCGGCCAGGCTGTAGAACGTGGTGGTCTTGCCCGCGCCGTTGGGGCCGAGGAGCCCCACGATTTCCCCGGAGGCTATCTCCAAGGACACGCCCTTGACCACCTGGCGTTCCCCGTATGACTTGCGGATGTCGTGGGCGGAAAGCTTCATTGGGCTAATTTCTCCAGGCGCTCCTTGAATCTGATCCAGCCCCTGGTCTTGCCGTCGGCCAACAGGACATCGGGCTTCTGACGGGCGACCACGACGTCGGCCTGGACGGCGCCGGTCCAGTCTCCCTCGATGAGGCGCAGCGTGGGGCGATCTCCGGAAAGCGTCAGTGCGTCCTGATCCGCGTCGTAGTCAGCCTGCGCCGCCCAAAGTTCCAGGCGCGGGCCCCAGACGTGGACCTCGCCGCTGAGGCGCGCGCGCCGGGATCCCTCCCAGTCTAGGCGGAGCGCCGTGCCCGAATCCGGGGGAACGTCGGCCGGCGCGCGGCGATAAGAGATCGGACCGCCGGAAAGGCCCAAAAGATGGCCGCGCCCCGTTTTCTGATCGAATTCGGCGCGATCTCCCGACACATCGATGACATCCCCGGAGCGCAAGGTGTGGACCAGGCGCACATGCCCGCGGGCCTGCCAGATCTGCGGTTCGTGGCGCAAAAGCGCCCAATCCGCGCTCATGAAGCTGGGGCCTTTGCGGTAGCTGACGTCGCCGATGAATTCCTCTTCCTTGCGCGGGGCGCGGCGGATGACCCATTCCCGGCTGCGGACCACGCCTCCCACCACTCCGCGGCCGCCGTCCGCGGGAGGGGCCGCGGCCGCCGCCAAAGCCAGGAGAAAATGGAGCAGTCTCATGAGTCTCCCTTCTCGACGACGGAGCGCTGATTGAAGATCCTGATTTCCGAGAGGTCGGGCTTGGCCTGCAGGCCGCGGCCCAGGAGCCTGCCCTCGGGCCGCTGCACGCGAACCTCGGAGTCGGTGGACAGCAAGTCCTTCTTGGATGAATACGACAGGGAATCCGTGAAGAGCATGGAGCGCTCCAGAAGGGCTTCCAGGACCACGCCGGTCGATAGGATGACGTCGTGCGTGTCGATGAGCACCCGGCCCGAGACGGACCGCAGCCGCGAGGCGACTGCGCCGTCCCGGAAAAACTGCATGCGCGGCTCGAAGAGTTGGGCTTCGCCGGCGTCTTCGCGCAGCACCGCGTAACGGGCCTGCAGCTCCCAGAGCGCCACGCCGTGCTGGGATTGGCGCAGGGTGAAGTCCTCCAGGTTCTGGCGCGCCGCGGAGGAGCCGACGCCGCCGCGGCGGCAGGCCGCAAGGCCCGCCGACAGCATGAAGAGCGAAAGGATGCAGGCGCGCGCTCGGATCACTTCTGGGGAGCGGGGGCCTGGGCCCCGGCCGTCTCGGGGGGAGCTTGGAGCTGCTCTTCGGGGAGGTGCTTGACGCCCGGACGCAGCCAGGGGGTCATCTCCAGGGGGATGTTCCGGACGTTGTAGGGCTTGGGCAGCTTGCGCAGCAGGAAGTCCACGCCGAAATAGAGGACCACGAGAACGGCGTAGATGACGCCCAGGGTCTTGAGATGCCAGCGGGCGTCCGGAAACCAAGCCGGCGGAATCGCGAGGCCCCGGCCGCACTTCCTGCAGACCTTGGACGTTTCCTTGTTTTCCTGGCCGCAATTCATGCATTTCATAGGCGCTCCTGCTTCACGAGCGAGTCTATCCGGCACACCTGGCGCAGCAACGCGGGGGCGTCCTTGAGCGCCAGGGTGTTGGGTCCGTCGCAAAGGGCATGGTCGGGGCGGGGGTGAGTCTCGAAGAAGACCCCGGCGACGCCGACGGCCGCGGCGGCCCTGGCCAGGGGCATGGCGTACTGGCGCTCTCCTCCCGTGGCGTGGCCCAGACCGCCGGGCAGCTGCACGGAATGGGTCGCGTCGAAAATGACTGGATAACCAAAGCGGCGCATCACGGCCAGGGAGCGCATGTCCACCACCAGGTTCCCGTAGCCGAAGGTCGTCCCCCGCTCGGTGATGAGGATGCGGCGGTTGCCCGTGGATTCGATCTTGCGCACGGCGTTTTCCATGTCCCAGGGAGCCAGGAATTGGCCTTTCTTGAGATTAACGGGCTTGCCGGTGCGGCCGCAGGCCAGCAGCATCTCGGTTTGGCGGCATAGGAAGGCCGGGATTTGGAGAATATCGGCATAGCGGGCGGCCACGGCCGCCTGCGCCGGTTCGTGAACGTCGGTCAGGACGGGCACGCCTAATCGACGCGCCACGCGGGAGAGGATCTTGAGCGCGGGTTCGATGCCCGGTCCGCGAAATCCGCCCAGAGCCGTGCGGTTGGCCTTGTCAGCGGAGCACTTGAGCACGAAACCCGCGCCTAGCGCGGAGCATGAGGCTTTCAGGGCCCGCCCCACCCGGAGTAGCGCGGCCTCGGACTCCAGGGCGCAGAGTCCGGCGATGAATGCGACGGGGCCGGCGTTGCAAAAGGTCACCCCGCCTACCGCGACGCTGACCGCCGCCTTCCTAGACCGCATGGGAGGGGGCATTGCGGCCTTTGTCCGAGGACGCGCGAGTCAGGGCCGCGGCGATGAAGTCGCGAAACAGGGGATGCGGGGCTTCCGGGCGGCTCTTGAACTCGGGATGGAACTGCACGGCCAGGAACCAGGGATGGTCCTTGAGCTCCACGATCTCGACCAGGTTCTTGGGCGCGTGCGTGCCCGTCACCAAAAGCCCCGATTCCTCGATAAGCTTTCGGAACTTGTTGTTGACCTCGAATCTGTGCCGGTGACGCTCGCTGACCGAGGTCAAGCCATAGGCGCGATGCGCCAGGCTTCCCTTTTTGACGGCGCATTCGTAGGTTCCCAGGCGCATGGAGGCGCCCTTTTCCTTGACCGCTTTTTGCTCGGGCAGGAGGTCGATGACGGGGTAGCGCGTGCGCGCGTCGAACTCCGTGGAGTTGGCGTCGGCGAGCTTGAGCACGTTGCGCGCGAATTCGATGACCGCGACCTGCAATCCCAGGCACAGGCCGAAGTATGGGATGCGGGCTTCGCGCGCGAGCTGCGCGACCTGGATCTTGCCCTCGATGCCCCGATCCCCGAAGCCGCCCGGCACGAGTATCCCGCCCACGTCGGCGAGCTTGGCGCGGATATCCGGGTCCGTGGTGTCCAGGAAGCGGATGCTGATGCGCGCCTCGTTGGCGATGCCGGCGTGGATGAGGGCTTCGTTGACGGACTTGTAGGCGTCCTTGTAATCGGTGTACTTGCCGGCCAGGGCGATCGTCACCTCGCGCTTGGGGCGGTAGAGGCGGTCCACCATCTCGGTCCAGGAAGCCATGTCCTTGGAGTGGGTGCGCAGGCGCAGGAGCATGATGATCTGGTCGTCGAGGCCCTGTTTTTGGAAGACCAGGGGGACCTCGTAGATGCTGGGCACGTCATGGGCCTCGATCACGGATTCCTTGGGCACGTTGCAGAAGAGGCTCAGCTTGGCCTTGATCTCCGGAGAGAGAGGCTTCTCCGTGCGGCACACGATGAGGTCCGGATTTATGCCGATCTCGCGCAGTTTGCCCACGCTGTGCTGCGTGGGCTTGGTCTTGAGCTCCTCGGAGGCGCGGATGTAGGGGATAAGGGTCACATGCACGTAAAGCACGTTATCCTTGCCGCCTTCCAGGCCCATTTGCCGGGCCGCTTCCAGGAAGGGCAGGCTTTCGATGTCTCCCACCGTGCCGCCGATCTCGATGATGGCGACGTCCGCGCCCTTGGCGATGGCGCGAAACCGGGTCTTTATCTCGTCGGTGATGTGCGGGATGACCTGGACCGTGGCTCCGAGAAAGTCTCCCTGGCGCTCGCGGGAAATGACCGTCTCGTAGACCTTGCCGGCCGTGAAATTGTTGACCTGGTGCATCTCCCGGCCCAGGAACCTCTCGTAATGGCCCAAGTCCAGATCCGTCTCGGCGCCGTCCTCGGTCACGTAGACCTCCCCGTGCTGGAAGGGGTTCATGGTTCCGGGATCCACGTTGATGTACGGGTCGCACTTGAGCATGGCCACGTTGAGGCCCCGGGCCTGCAGGAGCCGGCCGATGGATGAGGCGGAGATGCCCTTGCCCAGGGAGCTCACCACTCCGCCCGTCACGAAAATATACTTGGTCATGGTCTGCCTCGCATTTTTTTTAATAGGCGCTCGGCTCTCGTGAGATCGGCCGGCGTGTCGATGGCCACGGGAGCCTCATCGACGACGGCGGCATGGATGGCCATGCCGTCCTCCAAGGCCCGCAATTGCTCGAGCTGCTCGCAGCGCTCCAAAGGGCTGGGCTTGAGGCGCACGAAGCGCTCCAAGGCTTGGCGGCGGAAGCCGTAGATGCCCAGGTGCTCGAACCGGGCGGCGGGCCCGTTGTCGCGGCGATGGGGGATGGCCGCGCGCGAGAAATACAGGGCGCGGCCGTCGCGGGCCAGGGCGGCCTTGACCACGTTGGGGTCTTGGCCTCGGATTTCGTCGCGCAGCGGGGTCACGGCCGTGGCCATCTGCGCCCGCGGGCGGCTGCGCAGCAGCCGGGCCACGCGGCGGATGGTGGACGGCTTGATGAAAGGCATGTCTCCCTGCAGGTTGATGATCAAACCCTCGCTGCGGCGGCGCGAGGCCCAATGGACGCGGTCGCTGCCCGAGGCGCAGGAGGGGGGCGTCATGACCGCGGTCCCGCCGAAGGCTTCGACCGTTCGGCGCACGCGTTCGTCGTCCGCGGCCACGATCACGGGCCCTACCCGCGCGGCGACCGCCGCTTCCCAGCACCATTGCACGACCGGCCGGCCTCCCAGCTTCGCCAGGACCTTGGCGGGAAAGCGGGTCGAAGCGTAGCGCGCGGGGATGACGATGCATGCCGCCAGGCCGGGCCTCGTCTTGCCTCGCTTCACCGTCCTGTCCAGCGTCTCTGTCGTTGGCAGCAAAGCTCGACCGCGCAGCCGCGCGAGGGCTAGCCCTCGCGCGCGCAGAGGGCCTCCCGCAGTTCGGCCATGGTGGCCACGGCCGTCCCCAGTTTGCCGACCACGATGCCGGCCGCGTAGTTGGAGATGTAGGCGGCGTCGCGGATATCGGCTCCGACCGCCAGGCTTAGGGTGAGCACGGAGATGACCGTGTCCCCGGCGCCGGTGACGTCGAAAACCTCGCGCGCGCGCGTGGGAATATGGGTCAGCCGGCCATCGGGCTCGAAGAGGCTCATGCCGTCGGGGCCTCGCGTGATAAGGACGGATCGGGCCAGCAGGCGCCGGCGGATGGCCCAACCGAGCTCGGTGAGCGGTTTTTCCCCGGACTGGGGGGGCAGCCCCATCCCGGCCCAGGCCTCGGCCGTGTTGGGCGTGATGCAGTCCACACCGCGATAAAGACCGAAATGCTCGACCTTGGGGTCCACCGTCACCGGGATGCCGCGCCGCCGCGCGTGGGCGATGGTGGTTTTGAGGATGCGGGGAGTAATGACCCCCTTGCCGTAGTCGGAAAGGATCACGCCCTGGGCGTCCGGCAGAGCCGCGGTTATGCTGTTGATGACTCCGTTCTCGACGTCCTTGGACAGGGGCTGGGGCGTCTCCCGGTCGTAGCGCACGACCTGTTGGTGTTCGGCGATGACGCGGCACTTTTGGGAAGTCACGCGCTGCGGGTCGATGACGATGCGGCCGGTCTCGATGCGTTGGGCGGAAAAGTCGTCGCTCAGGCGCCGTCCGGCGGGATCGTCGCCGGCCACGCTGACGATCTCGACGCGGGCGCCCAGGGCTCCGAGGTTGTGGGCCACGTTGCCGGCGCCGCCCGGCACGAAGGACTCGCCCCGGACCTGGACCACGGGAACCGGGGCTTCGGGGGATATGCGCGAGACCGTCCCCCGGATGAACTGGTCGAGCATGATATCCCCGACGACCAATATGCGCGTCTTGGGAAACCGGGCGATGAAGCGCTGCAGACGGAGCTTGTCGGCGCGGGTCTTGGGCATGGTTCCGTACGCGATTATAACATTTTCGCCAAGCGGGCCGTCACGTGACCGAAGAACACCTCCACCTGCATCAGGACCGGGATCTTGCGCTCGTCGTCCGTGAGCCAGATGCGCAGTCTGCGCCCCTTTTGGATGAAAATGCCTTCTTCGCGCAAGGCCGGCTCCACGAGCAGGCACGAAAATTTTCCGGCCCCGGTGCGGATGGTCTCCCGGCGCAAAACGCGGATCACCAGCGGCCAGGTCCGCTTGGTATTGACGTCGACGACGACCTCTGCGCCGGGAACCAGCTCCTGGGCGCGCACGTAATAGAGGCTGGAAAGTATGTCCTGGACCTGAACCGGAATCGTGCCGGCCGACCACGTGAAGCTGCCGTCGCGCCTGAGGGTCTTGGAGAGGAAACCACCCGCGGGCTTGTCGTAGAGCACCCACTCGTCGCGAAAAAAATGTCCCTCGCGCAGCTGCTTGGAGTAGCCCAGGGAGGTCAGATTCTGGGCGTCGATCCAAGACTCGTTGAGGTCGCGGACCTTGTAAAACGTGTCGCAGAAAGCGTTGGACCTGGCTTCGGAGATCACGTGGTAGGCGGGCTGGCCGTTGAACTCGACGACGTCGCGCACGCCGAGGGTGGCCTGGCCCACGGCCACGATGCCCCAGGAGACGTCATAGACCAGGGATTCCGGAAAAACGGGCAGGCGCGCCAGCCGGCTTGAGACGGGTATCGTAGTGCCCACGAGCTCGTGCGGGGCGGAAATAGTCGCGCTGGAAATCTCCGTCCCCCAGGCTCCCGCCGCGAGCAGGGTCATCAAGGCCAGGGGGATCATCCCGGGGTCTCCGTTAGCCCGAGCAAGGCGTCGGTCCACGCATTCTTGCCCTTGACGATATCGAGCTTGATGGCCAGGGCATAGACCTCGCCGCGCAGCAGCTCGCGCCAGCCGGTGGGGAATCGAACCACGTCCTTGAAAGTGGTGACCAGGGGCATCCCATGGAGCAGATGATCGACCGAGGCGAGCTCCCGGCGGGTGAAGCGGTGATGGTCCGGGTAGCGCCACTTCTGGGCGACGGCCATGCCGACGTGGGCGAGACAGTCCTCGAATTGGACCGGGTCGGCCAGGCCCGAAAGCGCGGCCACCTCGCGCCCTTCCAGGTGGGACAGGCGCTGCTTGCGCTCGGTCTTGACCTCAAGCAGGAAATCGGGCTTATGGACTGACTCCAGGAGCGCGGCGCGGGGGTTGACGGCGTGGAGCTCTTGGCGCAGGGACTCGAGAGCTCCCTCGGCGACCAAGTCGATGTGCGTCAGCAGGATCATCCCGGCGCGCTTAAGGGACCGGAGCGGCTCGCGCAAGTTGCCCAGAGGCAGGAACTTCCCGCCGCCGAAGGGATTGGTGGCGTTGATGAGCACGATATCCAAGTCCCGCTTGAGGCGGCGGTGCTGGAAGCCGTCGTCGAGGATGATGACATGGGAATCGAAGAAAGTCACGGCCTGCAGGGCCGCCCGGCTGCGGTCGGGAGATATGAGTATGGGGATGTTCTGCCCCTTGAGGAGTTGGTGCATCATCCAGGGCTCGTCGCCGCATTGCCGCCAGTCCAGGACCGAGTCGTCATGAAGCACGCAAACATCGGGGCTTTTGACGGGCCTGCCGTAACCGCGGCTCAAGATGGCCACGTGCTGGTCGCGGCGCCGCAGGGTCATCGCCGCCAGGACCGTGGCCGGGGTCTTGCCGGTGCCTCCGGTGGTGAGGTTTCCGATGCCCACGACCTTGGCCCTGACCTTGCGGCTGGGCAGCAGCCGCAAGTCATAGAGGAAATTGCGCGTCCGCGCGCCCGCCCCGAAACAGATCGAGGCGACCCACAGCAGCGAGCGGCCCCACGTCGACTTCATCATCCGAGAGCGTCGTCTATGCCAGTTCATGCCGCCGCCTTTTCCAGAAGGGTTGAAGCCGAGGCCAGCACCTGCTCGGCAGACAAGCCGCTCAGACACTCCATGCCGCGGGGGCAGAGGTTGAGGCGGCACGCCAGGCAGGCCATGTCCTCCCGGCGCACCGCGATGTGCAGCGGATGGGGAGGGGTCCAGCTGGCCGGATCGCTCGAGGAGTGGATCGTGACCGTGGGCACGCCCAGGGCCACGGCCAAATGCTTGGGGCCGCTGCAATTGGTCACGATCAGCCGGCAGCGCGCGATTTGCCGGGCCGCGGCGGCGATATCCGGGGTGGCGGCGCTGACCTGCGCGCCTGACCCGATGCCCGCGGCGACTTCCTCGGCCAGGCCGCGCTCGCCCGGCCCCCAGAGGACCAGCACGCCGCAGCCATGGCGCTCGCGCAGCAGCCGCCCCAGCCGCGCGAAGGAATCCGCCGGCCAGCGCCGGGACGGCTTGCGCGAGGCCGGGACCAGGCCCACGAGGTTCTCGGGGCGGACCGGGCTTTTGGCCAGGTAGACCTTGGGCATGAAGTCCGCCCCGTCGCAGGCGACCCCCAAATCCCGGAGCGCGAGTATCTTCTCGAATCCCACGTAATGGACGCGCGCTGGCTGGGGCCAAAGATGATTATAGGCCCAACGATGCGCCACATGGGCGGGCCCGGCCCGCAGCGCGGCCCCGCTGGCGGCCGTGAGCAGGGCGCTGCGGGGGTTGCCCAAATAGTCGATGACCCAGTCATAACGCCGCCGGCGCAAGCGCCACAGCCACGCCCAGGTCTGCCAGGGCCCCGCCGAGTACACGAGGACGCGGCGCAGATGCGGATTGCCGGCCAAGGCCTGGGCGCCGGGCGCCTCGGAGAGAAAATCGATGTCGGCGTCGGGATAGCGGGCCTTGAGGCTGGCCACGGCGGGCGTGGTCAATATGACGTCGCCGATGCGGCGCAGCTGGATAATGAGGACCCGCCGCGGCGACGGGCCCATCACAGCCGGGCCCTCCCGCGAGTCATGTTGAGATGAAAGTCGAACTTGTAATCGTCCCCTCGGATGAGCAGACGCTTGAGCGGCCCTGAATCCCTGCCCCAGGGCCATGGCGAGATGCCTTGCTTGACGCTGAAGTCATAGCGATAGCCCGCTTCCAGAGCCAAGCGCCGGACCTCCGGGACAAAGGCCCCGGCTCCGTAGGGATAGGCGAAGCCGACCATCTCCCGGCCGAGCTTTTCCTCCAGGCGCTTCTTGCTTTCGAAAAGCTCCCAGCGGACCTGGTCCAAGGGGATTTTCGCCAGATTAGGGTGGCGCATGGTGTGCGAGCCGAACTCTATGCTGCCGCCGCGCTGCATCTCGTCGACGTCCTGCCAGGTCAGCATCCTCAGCCAGGGCTCGCCGGCCGGATCGTGCCAGGCATTGTGCGCGCCCACGGTCTCGAAAACCAGGAAGATGTTGCCTTTCATCCCGGTTTCCTGGAGGATGGGCAGCGCGATCTCGCGGTTGTTGGCGTAGCCGTCGTCAAATGTGATGAGCACGGGCTTGGCGGGCATGGGCCGCCGGCCCAACTCCGCCTCCCGCAGTTCGCTGAAGAGCAGCGACGTATAGCCGTGCCTCTTGAGGTACTGCATTTGGCCGCGGAAATCCCGAGCCGTAACCCAGAGCTTGGCGAGCCGCGATCCCGGCGGGCAGTCGCCGATCTTGTGGTACATGAGCGTGGGCAGGCCCTGGACCCGGGGCCGCCACCAGTTCCAGCGCGCGCTCAGGATTGCCGCCGCCGCTGCGCCCGCCGCCGCCGCCGCGATCACGGCCGTTCCTCGGATAATTCCATTTCTCTTAGTTTGACATATTTTAGCCAGCTATGGAACGCGGCCAGGCCGGCCCAGACCAGCCCGGCATGCCCATCCAGCACTCCGAGCTTGAGCACGCTGCGCGAGAAGAATTCCCAGGGCAGGACGAGGTGCCGCCAGGCGCTGAAGCGCTGGCCCTGGTCCCGGCGCTTGCGCGCGGCCAGGGTCGTATAACGGTCGAGCTTTTCCAGATACTCGCGAAGGTCTCGATACGGCTCGTGGCGGATCGTGCCCGAAAGCAGGCCGCCGGAAAGCCCCGACACGTCGAGGCGTTCGTGCAGCAGGCCTCCCGTGAATCGTGCCCGTCCCGCGCGAAAGAGGCGCACGTGACGCTCAGAGCCGAGTCCGCCCCAGCGCAGCCGCCGGCCCATGAACCAAACCTCGAACGGCAGACTGTAGGCATCCACCCGGCTCGACGCCAGGGAGGTCTTGATTTCAGCTCGCAGCTCGGGGCTCAGGGTCTCGTCCGGGTCGATCCAGAGGCACCACTGGCCCGTGGCCATCTCCAGCGAGGCCTGCCGTTGGGCGGCATAGTCGTCGAATGGACGGCGCAGTATCTTGGCTCCGGCCGCGCGCGCGACCTCCTCGGTGCGGTCCCGGGTCGCCGGGTCTATAACGACGACGATCTCGTCGACCAGGCCCCGGAGGCTTTCCAGGCAGGCCGGCAGCGAGGTCTCCTCGTCCGTGGCGATGAGGATGGCGCTAAGCGATGGATTCATAGATATCCTCCATCTGTCGGGCCATGCGTTCGAGCCCGAAATGCGCGAGATTCTCCCGCGCCTGGGCGGCTAGTTTTCGGGCCAGGGCGTCGTCGCCCAGAAGCCGCACGATGGCCTCGGCCAGGGCCTCGGGTTGGCGGGGAGGCGTCAATAGCCCCGTGCGTCCGTCCTCCACGACCTCGGGAATGCCGCCCGCGGCCGTGGCCGCGATGGGGATGCCGCAGGCCGCGGCTTCCAGCAGCACGCTGCCCATGCCCTCGCCCCACGATGAAAGGACGAAGAGGTCGAGGGACTTGAGCAGAGACGCGGGCTCAGGCATATGCCCCAGGATGAAGACCTGTCCGGTCAATCCCATGAGCTTGATCTGCTTGATCAGCCTGGACTCCTCGGGTCCCTTGCCCGCGATGAGGAATACGGCCTGGGGTTTGCTGCGCAGCGTCAGCAAGGCCGCGGCCAGAAGGGTGTCATGATCCTTGTGCGGGACCAGGGCCGCGAGGTTCCCGATCCAGAGAGCGTCCTTGGGCACGCCGAAGCCTTCGCAAATGTTGCGGCGCAAGCGGGAGCGTTCGGACGGCGAGGGGATGGAGAAACGATCCGCCGGCATATCCGCCCAGGCGCATTCCTGGGCGTTGATCGGCAGACCGTCGGCAACCACGGCTATTCGCGCGCGCGGGATTCCGGCGCGGGCCATGATGTCCGAGATGGCGCCGGAGACCGCCACGACCCGCCCGGCCCGGCCGTACTTGAGACGGCGGCTCAAATATCCGTTTATGTCGAAATCCACGCGGCGGTGCGCCACCCAGGGCAGGCGGCCCCAAGACCCGGCCAACGAAGCCAGGGCCGCCGCATGCCCGGTATGCGCGTGGAGCACCGGCCTGCGGGCCCGCCGCGCCGCGCGCGCCAGTTTCCAGGCGGAGATGGGGTCCCATTCGGCCAAAAACGGCAGGCTTTTCGTCGCCAGTCCGAGCGCTCGGGACTGGGCCTCCAGAGGAGAGTCCCTGCGGCAGACCACGGTATTGCGGTGTCCGCCCGCGCGCAAGGCCGCGGCCAGGTAAAGCAGTTGGCGCTCCCCTCCACGAAATCCGTTCTCGCCGTCAAGATGGAAGACGTCCCAGCAATTCTCCATAGATCCTTTCCGTCTCGTCCGCGAATCGCGCCAGGCAAAAGCGCTTCTCGAACCGCTCCCGCGCCGCGGCGCCCAGCCGGTCGGCAAGGGCGGGCTCCGATATGAATCCGGCCAGGGCAGCGGCCAGGGCCTGAGCGTCGCCGGGGGGAACCAAGAAACCCGTTTTCCCGTCCTCGACGAGGTCGGGCAGGCATCCGACGCCGCTGGCCACCACGGGCCGGCCCGCGGCCATCCATTCCAAGGCGGCGCGTGAAACGGCCTCGGAGCCCAAGGACGCGACCACGCCTACCCGGCATTGCCCCAGGCGGGGCCAGATGTCGTCTACGAATCCCATGAATTGCCATGCGTCGTCGAGCCCGAGTCGTCGGGCGTGGCGCTCCAACGACGCGCGACGGGCCGGATCGCCTTTGCCCATGGCGAGCCAGCGGCCGGTTTTAAGGCGCGCGGCCGCTTCCATAACAACTTCATGGCCCTTGACGGCATCGAGCCGGCCCAGGATGCCGAAGACCGGGGACTCGGGCAGGGGCGTCCGCCGGGGCGCGTCGGCTATGCCCTGGAAGACGAGTTCGACCCTGGAGCCGGGAAAGCCCAGCCTGAGTTCTTGCTGAATGCGCGAGTTGGCGGCGATAAAGGCCCGGGTGCGGCGGGCCAAGGCCCGCGCCAGGAAATGCCGGGCCGCGGGACGGACGTCGCCGCGGGTGCGCACCACGGCCGCCGCCGTGCCGGCGGCCAGAGCCGCGGCCAGGGCATGGCCGCTGCCTGTATGGGCATTGATGAGGCTCACGCGCAGACGGCGCAGCTCCCGGCGCAGCGCGGGCAGCTCCAGCCAAGGCCGGCGCAGGCCGCGCGGTTTCAGGCCCGCGCGGCCCGCTTCGGCCAGGGGCGCAGATCCCTCCCGTCCCCAGAAATGGACCTCATGGCCGCGGCGTTTGAGTTCGATCGACAAGGTCAGTGCGTAATGCGCGATGCCGGAGTCCCAGGGCTCGTCTTCCAGCTGCAGGATGATCATGCGAGGCTCATGGCGCGGGTCATATCGAGAGCCCGGGCAAAGACCATGTCGGTCGTGATCAGGCGCATGCACAGGAAATGGCCGGCCGGGCAGGTCCTGGTCCCGTGCAGGCTGCAGGGACGGCAGGCCAGCTCCGCCTCCAAAACGCGATGCCCTGAGCCGTAAGGGAAGAAGCCCAGTTCCCGCGTGGTAGGACCGAAAATAGCCAAGGTCGGAATGCCCAGGGCCGTGGCCATGTGCATGGGGCCGGAATCATTGGTGACGAAAAGGGCCATCCTGCCCATGACGGCCTTGAGTTCCACGAGGTCCGTGCGGCCGGCCCAATCCAGGGCGCCTGAGGCTTGCGAGATGCGGCCGCAAAGTTCGCGGTCATTCTCTCCGCCCACGAGAACCACCTGGAACCCCTCGTCGCGCAGGCGGCGGCACAATTCGCCGAAGCGCCGGGGCAGCCAGCGCTTGGTCGGCCACGCCGAACCGGGATGCACGCCGATGATCCGGGCCTGCGCGCTGACGCCGGCTTGGGCCAGACGAAGGTTGATGGCTTCGGTGGCCCCGTGGTCGCGGTCCACGTAGATGGACTCGTCCGGCCGCGTCCGGATGTCCGGCTTAAGAGGCTGCAGCAAGGCGAGATTGCGCTCCAGGTCGTGCATGAGCCAGGTAAACGGCACGGCATCGGTGAGCAGCGCCCGGCCGGCGCTGGAGGCAAAGCCGATGCGGCGCGGCACGGCGGCCAGATAGGCGAGCAGGGCGCTGCGCAGGGACCGGTGGGGGATAAGGGCCAGGTCAAAACCCCGGCTCTTGAGATGCTTGGCCAGGCGCCACATCCCCGAAAGCCCCTGGTGCGCGCCGCGCTTGTCGTCGATGATGACCTCATCGACATAGGACGCGTTCTGGAAGAGCGTGGCGCTCTTGGGCAGGGTCAGGACCGTGATCCGGCAGCCCGGGAGAATTCCCTTGAGATCGCGGGCCAGAGGCAAGGTCAAGAGGCTGTCGCCCAGAAAAGCGCTTTGGAGGATGATGACATGGCGCGGGCAATGGGCAACAGGGACGCGCTGGCCCGCGCGATCGACGGCCGCGGCGCTGACCCCGTAATCCCCCAGGGAGACCCAGCGTTTTCTTATTGGGATTTTCCAAGCCTTCAAGGCCGCGAGATAGCGCTCCACATTATGCCGTTCCAAGGCCGGGGAGGGCAGGCCCAGGAAGACGAAGAGCCGCCTGGCTAAGGCGTCCTTGCGATACACGCTGACGCAAGGGATGCCGCAAAGCCGGCGGATAATCAAGGAGCGCAGATTGGCGTGCAAGTCGAGCAGATGCGTGAACCCCGATTGCCGTATGCGGCGCAATACGCTGCGGAGTCCCGTGAAGGCAATGACCTCGTCGACGCCCGGCATGCCGGCCACGATGCCGGCGAAAGCCGGCTTGACCAGGACCGAGACCGTGCAGTCCGGCCAATGGGCCTTGAGGTTCTTGTAGACCGGGGCGGTCAGGACCACGTCGCCCAGGGAGGAAAGCCGGATGATAAGGATTTTATTGGACATCAATCATCGAACGCGCGCGTGCGCGAAATGTAATTATAGCATTCCCGGCGTCAGGCTTGGTCGGCCGAATCCTCCAAATTTCAGGGTTTTGCCTCTTTACGCCGTTATCGGCGGTTGCCCTGCCAAATCCAGGGTGACTGGTTCGTGTCAAAGTGATGCGCTATCGCGCATGGCTTTGACAGAGGATCCCTGTTCATATGACCGGATTGAAGGGTCAGCTGGGGGGCTGAAAATTGGCCTGGGCTTGAGGGTTGCCCAAAATCAACGGATTCGCACGATGCGTATGCGGAGATGATACGATCCTGTGGCGACCACGCTCGCAAAGGCGATCCGGCATAAGGTCGCCCGGTTCGTGTCAAAGTGATGCGCTATCGCGCATGGCTTTGA
>DMMY01000006.1 GCA_003452935.1 Elusimicrobiota bacterium | reverse complement strand
CTTAAATCAAGGAAAAACACGGTTAATTTTTGATGAAAGGATAGTAAAGACATGTTGCAGTACGGCGAGAGGCGTGAGAGCGCTCAGCGTTTCGGAAAGACGCCCGCTTGCTGGAGCAGCCGGCGGGTCGCATGCAAGGGCAGGCCGACAACGTTGTCGTAGTCTCCGGAAATTCGTTCGATGAAAGGATCTTCGCGGTCCTGGACCGCGTAGGCGCCGGCTTTGTCGGGGTGCTTGCCGGCCAGCCGGCGCAGTTGACTTTCGTTGAGTCGGCGGGCGAGGACGCGGCTGATCACGCTGCGCACGAATACCGTGCGGCCCCCTTGCAGAACCACGGCGATGCCTGTATAGACTTGTTGCCAACGACCGTTAAGGAGTCCCAGGATGCGCAGCGAGTCCGCGTGATCTCGAGGTTTTCCCAGTATTTCTCTCCGGCAGACCACGATGGTATCCGCGCCGAGGACAACGGCCTTGGGGTTGCGGCGGGCCACGTCCTTGGCCTTGCGCAGGGCCAGCTCTTCCACCAGGCGCCGTGGGGCCCGCTGCCGGCTGCGTTCGTGTACGCGGCTGGGGACTACTCGGAATTTTACCCCGAGTTGGCGCAGCAGCACGCGACGTCGCGGCGAGGCGGAAGCGAGAATAAGTTCCGGCGAGGACGCGGCGGACGAGGGCCTCACCGGATACCCCTCAAGATTCCGCCGAGCGGTTGCGGACGGACACTCCTAGATGCCCTCCGGGGCTTTCGCGAAGAGGGTGTTGGCGCCGAGCCATTGCATATAGGCCGGGCTGCCTTCGCTGATGGGCAGGCTGATGATTTCCGGAACCTTGGCCGGGTGTTTCTCCCTGATGAACTGGGTGGTTTCTTTGAAGATGCCGGCCCGAGTCTTGATGATAAGCAAGACCTCCGGGTCCTTGTGGATATTGCCTTCCCAGCGATACACGGAAGTCAGGCCGGGCAGGACATTGACGCACGCCGCAAGCTTTCTCTCCACTAGGCCCGAGGCTATGTCCTCGGCGGTCTTGGCGTCGGGAGCCGTGACGAAGAGGACTCTGAATTGAGGCGTTGGAGGCATGATTTTACCCTATGACTTTTTTGAGGTTGGGCCCGTTGGCGGGACTGACGATTCCCCGCTCCGTGACGATGGCGGTGACGAGTTCGTGCGGGGTGACGTCGAAAGCGAAATGATGGGCCTGGGCCCCGCGCGGGGCGATGGGGCGGCCGAAGATGGTGAGGACTTCCGCGGCGCTGCGCTCTTCGATGGGAATGCGCGAGCCGTCGGGAGTCGCCAAATCGACGGTCGTGGTCGGGGCGACGACATAAAAGGGGATGCTGTGATAGCGGGCGAGAATGGCCAGGCCATAAGTGCCGATCTTGTTGCAGACATCGGCGTTGGCCGCGATGCGGTCCGAGCCCACGACCACGGCGTCGATGCCGCAGGTTTTCATGACATGGGCCGCCATGTTGTCCGTGACGAGCGTGGAGGGCACGCCGGCCTGCATGAGTTCCCAAAGGGTGAGCCGGCTGCCCTGCAGGTAAGGACGGGTCTCGCAGGGGTAGACATGCGCCACCTTGCCCAGGTGATGGGCGTAACGAATGACGCCGACGGCCGTGCCCAGGCCCGCGGTGGCCAAGGCTCCGGCGTTGCAGTGGGTCATGATCCGGGAGCCCTTTTTGAGCAGGGAGGCGCCGAGCGCGGCCATGCGTCGGTTGAACTCCAAGTCCGACTCGTGGAAGCGCACGGCGGCGCGGGCCAGGCCGCGAGCCAGGTCCTCTTTGCCGCAGGCGCGGGACGCTTGTATCATCGCGTCGACCGCGTGCATGAGATTGACCGCGGTGGGTCGCGCCCGGCGCAGGAAGAGGCCGGCGCGCGCGAGTTCCTGGGGTCCTCGGCGCGCGGCCAGGGCCATCCCATAGGCCGCCGCGACGCCGATCAAGGGCGCTCCTCGCAGGGCCATGGAGCGGATGGCCTCGGCGACCTCGGCGGCGGTGCGGCAGGCGACGTATTTTATTTTGCGGGGAAGCAGCCTTTGGTCGAGGACGAGCAGGCGATCGCTTTTCCAGACGATGTGCGCGATAGGATCACGGAGCGGGAAGGGCTTCATGGCGGCGGTGAGTGGGCGCTGACACGCGACGGCACGGCAATTCCCTATGCCGCCGGTGCCTGAGCGCGTCAGCGCTCAGGCGCGCTCAGGGTATGGATTCCATTACGCGTTTAAGCTGTTCTTCGGTCCGGCCCACGATTTCCACGGTCTTTTCGCGGCCGTTGGCGCCGCGCAGGATATTGACCTTGCGCGACGGCACTTCGAAGAATTCCGCCAAATAGTTCTTCAGCGCGGCATTGGCTTTCTCATCGATTGCCGGGGCGGTGACTTTGACCCGAAGGACGCTTCCGATGCGGCTGACTACCTCATTGTCCATTGCGTTTGGGATGACGCGGACCTTGACGATCATTCAATAGCCTCCCTGATATGTATAACAGCTACGAAAAAACGGCTGAGCCGATTCGGACCATGGTCGATCCTTCCTCGACGGCGACTTCGAAATCCGTGCTCATGCCCATGGATAATTGCCCCTCCGGCATGTGCGAAAAATTCTGTTCGAAAAGCTTGCGCAGGCGCTGAAAATGCGGTCGCGCCTGTTCCGGCGCGTCCGTCGCCGGCGCGATGCCCATGAGCCCGCGGGCCTGGAGATGCTCGAAGGCTTCGATGCCTTTGAGCAGGCTTGTAAGCTCCTCCGGGGCCGCTCCGGACTGAGTCTCCCGTTCGTTTATCTTCACTTGGATCAGGACGGGCATCCGCTTGTCGGATTGGGCCAAAGCTCGCTCCAAAGCCTCGGCGACGCGCAAGCTGTCGACGGAATCGATGGCGTCGAATATCTCCGCGGCCTTTTTGGCCTTATTGGTCTGCAGATGCCCGATCAGTCGCCAGCCAACGCGGCCGGCCCAATCGCCGAGTTCGAGTTTCCTGGCCTGCGCGGCCTGAACCCTGTTTTCCCCGACTTCCTGGACCAAGCCCGAGGCGATGACCTCGCGAACCTGTTCCGGGTTGGCGTATTTGGTCACGACGACGAGGCTGACGCGATCCGGATCCCGACCGGCCCTCTGGGCCGCGGCGCGGATGCGGTAGCGAATTTTATTTAAGTTGTCAAGGATCAATGCTGATTAATTATACTAAAATGCCAGCCTCAAAACAAACTAGAGGAGGTGCCAGACGTGAACTTTGTGAACTTCTGCGTTTTGGGCTTCTGGGTAGAGTGAACCGGAATAAGTTCCGGAAGTTCACGTCTGGCACCTGCTGAAAATTGATCCCCCGGCTCCGCAAGGAGCCGGGGGATGTTGCTGAGTCGGTCCAAGAGCGCCGAGCGGCGCGCCGGGATCAATACATTTCGCCGCCGTGGCCGTGCGGTCCGCCCGGCATGGGCTCCTTCTTCTCCGGGATGTCGGCCACCAGCACGTCGGTGGTGAGGATGGTCCCGACCAGGGAGACGGCGTTCTCCAGGGCGGTGCGCGTGACCTTGAGCGGGTCCACGATGCCGGCCTTGAAGAGGTCCACGTACTCGCCGGTGTCGGCATCGAGTCCCACGTTGCTGGCCGATGAGTTCACCTTCTGGACCACCACCGAGCCTTCCAGGCCGGAATTCTCGGCGATCTGGCGGATGGGGGCTTGCAGCGCCCGGCGCACGATGCGGCCGCCGGTCGTTTCGTCGGCATCCTCGCCCTCGAACTTGTCGAGGATCGTGGAGGCGCGCAGCAGGGCCGTGCCGCCGCCGGCGATCATGCCTTCCGCCACGCCCGCGCGGGTCGCGTTGGAGGCGTCCTCGACCTTGGCCTTCTTGACCTTCATCTCGGTCTCGGTGGCCGCGCCGACGTTGATCACCGCCACGCCGCCGGAGAGCTTGGCGAGGCGCTCCTGCAGCTTTTCCTTGTCGTAGTCGGAGGTCGTTTCGTCGATCTGCTTGCGAATGGACTCGGCGCGCTTCTTGATCTCGGATTTGTCTCCGTCGCCGTTGACAATCGTGGTGTTTTCCTTGTCGATGACCACGCGCTTGGCCGAGCCGAGCATGTCCACGGTGGCTTTCTCGATCTTGTGGCCGAGTTCCTCGCTGATGACCTGGCCGCCGGTGAGGACCGCGACGTCCTGCAGCATCTCCTTGCGGCGGTCGCCGAAGCCGGGCGCCTTGACGGCCGCGGCCTTGATGGTTCCGCGCAGCTTGTTGACCACGAGGGTGGCCAGGGCTTCGCCGTCGACGTCCTCGGCGATGAGCACGAAGGACTTGCCCGACTGCACGACCTTCTCCAGGATGGGCAGGAGGTCCTGCATGGAGGAAACCTTCTTGTCCGTTATCAGGATGGCCGGGTTCTCCAGGACCGTTTCCATGCGCTCGGAGTCGGTGATGAAGTAGGGTGAGATGTAGCCCCGGTCGAACTGCATGCCCTCGACCACTTCGAGGGTGGTTTCGGCGGACTTTCCTTCTTCCACGGTGATCACGCCTTCGTGCCCGACCTTTTCCATGGCCTGGGCGATGAGGTCCCCGATGACGCGGTCGTTGGAGGAGATGGTCGCCACCTGGGCTTTCTCTTCACGAGTCTTGACCGGCTTGGTGCTTTTCTTGAGCTCCTTGACCACGAGGTCGAGCGCCTTGTGCATGCCGCGCTCGATGGCCTTGGCGTTGGCGCCGGCCGTGATGTTCTTGATCCCCTCGGCGAGCAGCGACTGGGTCAGGACGATGGCCGTGGTGGTTCCGTCGCCGGCCACGTCGTTGGTCTTGGACGCGACCTCGCGGGCGAGCTGGGCGCCCATGTTCTCGAAGGGGTCCTGCAGCTCGATATCCTTGGCGATGGTCACGCCGTCGTCCATGACGGACGGGGACCCGAATTTCTTCTCCAAGACCACGGTGCGGCCGCGGGGGCCGAGAGTGATCTTGGTGGCGTTGGCGAGCTTGTCAACGCCGCTTTTGAGGTGGTTGCGCGCCTCGTCGGAGTAAGCGATCTGTTTTGCCATGTTCGTGTTAACCTCTCTGTTCCTATATTAAGGAAGATCTACTTGAGTATCCCAAGGATGTCGTCCTGATGCATGATCAGGTACTCGACATCGTCGATCTTGATCTCATTGCCCGAATACTTGCCGTAGAGGATGCGGTCCCCGGGCTTGACATCCATGGGCAGGAGCTTTCCGTCCTCGGTCATCTTGCCTTTTCCCGCCGCCACGATTTCTCCTTCCTGCGGCTTTTCCTTGGCGGTGTCGGGGATGATGATGCCCCCGCGCTTGGTTTCCTTCTGTTCGACCGGCTTGACCATCACGCGGTCGCCCAGAGGCTGGATCTTGACTTTGCTCAGCGTTGCTTCGGCCATGTTGTTACCTCCGGATGATATGTCTTGTATCTGTGAGTGGCATAACTAGCACTCGACGTCTCATGCTGCTAATTATAGCAAGCACGTTTGAAAGCTGTCAATCGATTTGTTGGAGTGCTAATTTAAGGGCGGCGCCTGTTTGGCGCGGATCAGTGATCTTGGCGAGGGATGAGTTTCTTGAGGAGGTTCGTCAGAGCTGTCTGCGCCGCGGGCTGCTCGGGCAAAGGCGCGGCTGCGTTGGCGGGAATGCGAGGTTCGTCCGTGGTGTAGGAGGGACGCGGGGGCGCGTCCGGGTCGACGGCCGCTGAGGGTTTGGCGCCGTTGCCCTCTTTGGAGGTTGAGAGCTGTTGGATTTGTTCCCGGGATTCGGGCTGGATGGCATCGGGACATATCCGGTTCAAATCCTCCTCGAGCCTCCGGATGAGGCTCAGGGCTTTGGCCAGGCTGACTTCCTTTTCGGTGAGGTCCCGGCTGAGCTTGTCCACGAGCCGGTTTCGGATGGTCAGGTCGTTGGCGGTCTCCGTGAACCGCCGCTTGGCCGTTTCCAGCTCGCCGCGGGTCTTCTCGAGTTGCATGCGCAGTTGCGCCAAAGCGTCCTCTCGTCCGTGCAGGGTGGCCTCGAGGCTGCTGATGCGGTCGTCGCTTTGGCGTTGGCTTGCCTCCAGCTCGGCGAGGCGGGGCAGGTTGGTCTCGAGTTTTGCGTTCTGTTCGCGCGCCTGCAGAAGTTGGTCTTTAAGGTCCATGATCTGGCGCTGCAGCGACAAGACCAGGGCCTTTTCCTCGCGCCGGTTCTCAAGCTCCTTCATGAGCTCCGCTACATGGCTGAAAAGCCGATGGCTGGCGTTGTCTAGAAGCTTGTCGACGTCCGCCGGGGCCGGAGGCTCGGCTGGCGGCGGCGGCTGTTGCTGCCGCGAGAGTTCCGCCAAGAGCGGCATGATCTCGGAAAATTCCCCGGCGCGCCGCCAGTTCTTTTCCAGGATTTCCCCTTCCGCGGGACAGACCAAGGTGGTGCCGGAAAAGCCCGACAGTTTGGACAGTTCCTCGGGAGAAAAAGAGCCGGGCACCTCTCCGTTGATGTAGACCCAGAATCTCATGATTGATCCCCTTTGGCCTCGCAGAGAAGCCGTTTAACCTTGACCAGGAATTCGCGCAGTTCTTGGCGCAGCAGCGTCACGTCTGAATCGGTGATCTCTTTGGCCTGCACGAGGCGCTCCTGATAGCCGGAGGCCTGGCGCCTGAGCTCGGAAACGGTCGCCTCCACCGAGGCTTGGGCCAAGCGCAGCCGTTCCCGCTCTCCGACGGCTTCATCGTAGCGCCGGCGCAGATCGAGGAGTTGGGCCTCGGCCGCGGCCGCCCTTTCCCGGGCTTGACGCGACTCGTTCTCCGCGGTTTGCGCGCGATCCTCCAGCCGCTGGAAAGCCTTATCCAGCACATCCTTGTCCTGGCGCAGAGCTTGAAGCTGGGCTTCCAGAAGCTGCGCTTGCTGCTCCAATCTGGCGATAGTGCTCTCGTAGCTTTCGCGCGCCCGGGAGAGTTTCGCCTCCAATTCGGCGGCGATGCCGCGGAAAGAGCCTTGCCTTTGCCGCAGCAGGGCGCTTTCCTCCTTTTGCCGGGCCAGCTGGCTTTCCAGGGCGGCTTTCTCCTGGACCACTCGCTCGAGCCGGTCGGCAAGGTCGCGGGCCGAGACGGTTTGATCCTCGGTCCCGCCCGAGGCCGAGCCGGCGTCGTCGAATCGCGGCTCGGGCTCGAGAATCGACTCCTGCTCTGATTTCCACCAGGAGGCGAAGGAAGCCTGCGCCTGGCGGCCGGATTGCTCACCAGGCTCTATCGGATGGGCCGCGAGGCTTTCCACCTCGCGCCGGAAGTCATCAAGCCAGGCCTTGTAGGGGTCTTCCTCGGGCATGCCCTTAAAGGATATCCCGAAGATATTACATTTTCAAGTCGCGAGAATAGGCTCAGCGATCTTGGCTGGAGTCGTCTTCCGGCGGAGCCGCGCGGGTTCGGATCGGCGCGGTCACCGGGTCAATGATATCTCCTCCCGATGCCGGATGGCGGGAAAGCGCGCGCAGGAAGTCGAGGGCGCTGGCTTGGGAGCAGGCCTTCCGCTGGCAATCTCGGGCCAGGGCGTTGAGGCCCAGGGCGTCCGGATGGGCTAGCGCCCACCTGTAATCCGCGAGGGCCGTTTCGCGGGACCCGCTTATGTCCGCGATCTGCCCCCGGGCCAGATGCAAGAAAGACAGCCATGGATCCGGGCTGTCATTCGGGGCCAGTTCCAGCGCGTGCTCGAACCAAGGCAGGGTCCGCCTCATGAGCTCGGGATCGAGGCACTTGTCCAGGGTAAGCCCGCAGACGAGGCTGAGCAGCTTGCGCTTCATGGCCGGGGGGTCCGCCTTGAGACGGCCAAAGAGAGCTTCCGCCTCGCGGGTGGAGCCGTCCCAATCTCCCAGCCGGTGGCGCAGGTAAAGATCGAGGAATTGGAAGTAGGGACTATCCGGGAAGTCCTGCCTCAGCTTTTGGACGAGGGGCAGGGCCCGGGCGAAATCGCGCTGGTCGATGATGTAGATGGAGGCGAGAAACTGGGCCGCCTGCCTGGAGCCATATCTGCCCTTTTGCGCCGCCAACTGGATGCGTTCCAGGCCGCGTTTGACGTTTCCTCGGATTCCGAGGAGAAAGGAGAGCTTGAGCGCCCCGGGCAGGTGGCCGGCTTGATAGTCGTAGATCCCCAGTCCCAGGAACGCGTCGTGGTATCCCGGATCGATCTTGAGGCACTTCTTGAGATGCTTGACGGCCTTCTTGCCGTCAAAGTAGGCTTGCAGATAGCGGCCGCGCAGTACATCCCATTGCCCTTTCGTGCCGAGCGCCATGCCGGAGACGAAATAGGCGTCGGCCCGGGTTTCCCGGTCCTTGGCGTCAAAGAGCTCCTTGGACTTGCGCAGCGCGGCTTCGACGTCCTGCTCGAAGAGTCCCTGCAGGGTCGGGGTGCCCTTGAAAAGCCCGTATTCGGCGGCGGCCTGCCACCATATGGCCCCGGCTTCGAAGAGATATCCGGCTGGATTGTCCGGTTCGGTTTCGATGATTTTCCTGAAGGAACCGCGGCAGGCCTCGTAGTCCAGGCTGTAAAGATGGCGGATGCCCTCGTCGAGATGCCGTTCCGCGGCCGGACTCAGGCGCGCTTGAGCCGCCGTCGGCAGGACCAGCAAGGCGGCGATAAGGGCGCCCCCGCGCGGCAGCATCGGCGTAAATGGCGTGGGCCGCCTACGGCATGCGGCTGCCGCGCCTGTGCTCCTTCCAGAAGTTGCGGATATGGGCCCAGCCTTCCTCCGCCTTCTCCACGATGGCGATGAGCCGGGTGTCCTTCCAGGAGATCATTCCGGTCTCGGCCAGATAGTTGAAATCAATGACCCTTTTCCAGAATTCCTTGCCGAAGAGCACGATGGGGATGGGCCGCTTCTTGCTGGTCTGGACCAGGGTCAAGGTCTCGAAGAGCTCGTCGAGAGTCCCGAAGCCTCCGGGGAAGGCGACCATGGCGCGGGCGCGCATCATGAAATGCATCTTGCGCAGGGCGAAGTAGTGAAATTGGAAGGAAAGCTCCGGCGAGATGAAGGGATTGGGATATTGCTCATGCGGCAGGGTGATGTTGAGGCCGATCGACCGGCAGCCGGTTTCGAAAGCTCCGCGGTTGGCCGCCTCCATGATGCCTGGCCCCCCTCCCGTGACGATGACGAACTCCAGGCGCTTGTCCGACTGCTGGGCGCGGGAGATGATGGCGGCAAAGCGCCTGGCTTCCGCGTAGTAGCGCGAGAATTCCACCTTCATCCGGGCCTGGTTGACGGCCTGGGCCAAATCGTAGTCCTCGGAATCGGCCTTGGCGCGGGCCTGGGCGTCGGCGAGCTCGCGGCGCGCGGCCTCGGGATGGGCGATGCGCGCGGAGCCGAAGACCACGATGGTGGATTTGATCTTGTGCGCGGCGAGGATCATCTCGGGTTTGAGGAGTTCCAGCTGCAGACGCACGGGTCGTAATTCCCGGCGCTGGAGGAATTTCGTATCCTCATAGGCTTTCATGTAGGCGGGCGAGGACTGGATGCGCTGCAGCAGCCGGGTTTTCTCCGCGGCAGAGAGATCGCTGTTTCGTGAGGGTGATTTCATGTTAAGACCCCAATTTTAGGATGTCGGGAAGCCATAGGCTCAGGCGCGGGACGTAGGTGACCAGCGCCAAGGCGGCCAGGAGCACGGCCCAGAAGGGCAGCGTCGCCCGGTAGAGCAGCGGCAGGGGCTTGTCGAAACGCCGGCTGGAGAGAAAGAGGTTGAGCCCCAGGGGCGGAGTCATGTAGCCGATCTCCAGGTTGAGCAGGAACAGGGTTCCCAGGTGGATGGGGTCGATTCCGTATTGAGCCGCCACGGGCACGATGATGGGAACCACGATGATGATGGCCGAGAATATCTCCACCATGTTGACCACCAGGAGAAATGCGTTGAGGCAGGCTAGGAAAGCCCACCGGCTGCTCAGATGGCCGCTCAAGAAGCCGAAGATGCGCGCTGGAACCTCCGCGTCGATGAGATAGTTGGTCAGGCCCAAGGCCGCGCCCAGGACGATGAGGATGGCGCCGACGAGCATCATGCTGCGGCGCATGACGCCGGGAAGGGCCCGCCAGGAGAGGTCCCGGTACACGAAGACTTCGACCGTGACGACGTAGAAAGACATGATGGCCGCGGCCTCGGACGCCGTGAACTTGCCGCCGTAGATGCCTCCGATGATGAGAAAGGGCAGGGGGAGTTCCCAGATCGCCTCGCGCAAGGCCTTGGCGCAGGCGGCCTTGGTGAAAGGGATGCGGCCCACGCCGTGGCGCGAGGCGGTCAGCATGGCGTAGCCGCCGAGGATGAGCAGGAGCAGGGCCCCGGGAACCGCCGCGGCGGCGAAGAGCCGGTCGATGGACACCTTGCCCACCAAGGCATACAGGATGATGGGCAGGCTGGGCGGAAAGAGCAGCCCCAGGCTGCCCGTGGTCGTCACCAAGCCCAGGGAAAAATTCTCGGGGTATTTCTGCCGCCGCAGCAGAGGGTAGATGAGCCCTCCCAAGGCGATGATGGTGACTCCCGAGGCCCCGGTGAACGCGGTGAAGAGGGCGCAGGCCAACAGCGCGGCTATGGCTACCCCGCCGGGCAGCCAGCCGAAGAAGGCTTCGGCGAGGTTCACCAGGCGCCGCGGCGCTCCGCTCTCGGCTAGCGCGAAGCCGGCGAACGTGAACAAAGGTATGGCGATGAGCGCGGGCAAGGTGGCCAGGCGGTAGAGCTCGATAATGACCGCGGTGGACGAAATTTGGACGGCGTGGAAGAGCCAAAGGGCTAGCCCCCCCATGAGCGCGAAGATGGGCATGCCGAGAAACGCCAAGGCCGCGACAGCGGCCGTCAGCAGCCAGATCATGGGCTCTTCCCGGCTCCAGGCGCCGGCCCGAACATGCGCAGTAAAGCGTGGAGAGCCACCAGCAGGAATCCCGCGGGCAGTATAATGGCGAAGGGCCAGCCGGCAACGGCCATGGGTCCCAAGGTGAAGAGCTCGTTGCCCGCGGCTTTTTCATCGAGCAGGAAGGCCCAGGAGGCTCGCGCCAACAAGAGCGCCACGACGGCGGCGCCCAAACGCGACAGGAACGCGGCCGCCCCATGCACGCGGGGCGGGAGTCGCTCGCTGAGCGCCTCGAAGGCGAAATGCTTTTCCTCGGCCGAGGCCAGGGCCGCGCCCAGGAAGCCGAGCCATAGGACCAGGTGGCGCAGAAGCGTGTCCCCCCACAGGGTGCCGCCGCCGAAAAACTGCCGCAGCATGACCTGGACGAAGGACATGACGATCATGAAGATAAGGATGGCCACCAGGATGGCGCTTTCCGCGGCGAGCAGGAACGACTCAGCTCTTCTGAGCTTTTCCACCGGGTCGTCCCGCTCCGGATTTTGGCTGGCCGCTCTCGGCCCTGCGCCTGGCCAGGGCTTGCTCCACCCGTTCGAGAAGTTCGGCCGAGAAAAGCGAGCCGGCCAAGTCCTGGCGGGCCTGCCGGCCCAGTTCCTCAAAACGCCTCGCTTCCTCGGGCGTGGGCCTCGCGGAGAGCTTGAGGCCCTGCTTCTGGAGGGAGACGAGCGCGTCCTCGTTCTCCTGGCGGGAGAGCAAGTTGAGCCGGCGCAGATGTTTGGCGCTGACTTCGAGAAGGGTCTTGCGGTCCGCTTCGGAGAGGCTTTCGAACATCTTCTTGGAGATGAGCACCGCGCCCGACGAGTCCGCCATGGGCGCGGCGTAGATGTGCTTGACGCGGCGGAACCACTGCAAGGCGGTCACTCCCAAGGGCGGGCCGTAGACCGCGTCGATCATGCCGGTCTCCAAAGACGACATGACGTCCACGACGGAAAGCGGAATGGGCTTTATCCCCAGGGCCCGATAGGCGGCCTGGGCGATGGGATCGCCTTCCCAAACCCACATCTTGGCCTTTTTCATGTCCTCGGGCGAGTTGATGGGAGTCTTGCTGAAGACATGGACCCAACCCAGCTCGGTCCAGCCCAGCAGGACGTAGCCGGCCTTCTCCAGCGCGGCGTTGAGCTCCTTGGCGAAGGACTGATGGATGAATTCAACTTCATCATCGTTGCGGAAAAGCCAGGGCGCGTCCAAGATGCGTACTTCGGGCGCGATCTCTCCCAGGCCCACGCCCGTGAAGCCGGCGGCGTGGAGCTGGCCGATGCGGATCTTCTTGACCACGTCCTTGTCCTCGCCCTGGACTCCGTCCGGATACATCTTGAACTTGACCCGCCCCGCGGTCTTGGCCTGCAGCTCGACGTTGAGGCCGTTCATCACTTCCATCCACGGCGAGCCGGTCGGAGCCAAGGTGGCGAACTTGATGACCTTAACGCCCGCAGCGTCCGCGGCCCAGGAGGGCGCGCAGGCCAGAAGCCAAGGCAGCGCGAGGCTAAAAAAGGTCATCGGCCTTCTCTTTAAGAGCCGCGGCCTTGAGCTTGGCCACCTCGTCGGCGAGCCGCGCTCCGGGCAAGGCGCCGGCCTGCCCTTCCCGGACCTTGGCCAGCAGGCTGTCGAAAAGAGCCCGGTCCTGGAGGGCCACGGCCAGGGTTTTGGCTTCCAGGACGTAGGTCATCAGGTATTTGCCGCTGGTGATGCGTTTCGCCCAGAGGAAATGAGTCTTGGCTTTTTCCGGATCTCCTCCGAGCATCCTGGGCCGGGACGCGAAATAGGTTCCAAAAAAGAGGTCCGCGCCCGCGAAATTGTACTGCGGATCGAGCGCCTGCGCTCTCTTCATGAAAGAGACGGCCTTGGGCAGCTGCGCCAGCGCGTCCGCCGATCCTTTCGAGAGATTGATGAACGCGGCCCAACAGAACGCCCCCCAGAAAAGGGCCGGCGCGTCGGCCTTGGCCGCCTGGCCCAGGGCTTGGTCCAATTCGTCCGGCGTCAACGCGGCCGGGTTGGCCAGCGCCGGGCGGCCGGCTAGGCTGCGCAAGGCGTAATCGCGGCCTCGCAAATAGAGGGGTTTGGCCCGCTCGGGCTCGACGTCCTCGATGAAGAGAAAGGCGTAGCTGCCGAAGCCTTGGGCGGCCAGCAGGTTGAGGCGTTCATTGGTCGGCTCATTGCGCAGCAAACCCTCCACGAACTTGAGCTGCGAGGCCATGGAGTCCTTGGCCAGTTGGGTGTCGGACTCGTCATAATAGGCCGCGACTCCGACATCCAGGAGCTCGGCGGTCGAGTGAAGAGCCAGGGTCTTGAAGCTGCACCCGGAAAACGCGAAAAAAGGAAGCAGGAACGCTATTTTTCTCAAGCGTCCCATTCTAGCAAATTGGCCGCGAGTTCGGCGATGGCCGGACTGGAGGTCAAGCCCGGGGAATCTATGCCGATGAGATTGACCCAGCCGGGCAGGCCCCGGGCCGATTCCTCGGCGATGACGAAATCCCGGAACGCGCCGTCCGCCGAGAGTTTGGGCCGGATGCCCGCCGTGCCCGCGCTGAGATCCTCGATTTTGAGTCCCGGCAGATATCGCGAAGCGGCTTCATGGAAGGCCTGGCGATGGCCGAGGTCGACGTCATAGTCGAGGCTCGTCACCGGGAAGGCGTTCGGGCCGAAGCGGTGGCGGCCCTGCCGGTCCACGGCCAGGTGGATGCCGAGGCTGTGAGTCGCGGGTACGGGATAGACCAGGGGTTTGATGGGCAGAGATTGGCGCAGGCTGAAGTATTCCCCCTTGAACCAGTGAAGCCGGTAGCCGGCCGCGGCCGCGTCGATGCCGGCCAGGCCCGCGACGACGTCCGAGTGCAGGCCCGCGGCATTGACCACGCGGCGGGCCGGGATGGGGTCAGCCATGCCCTTGACGCGCAGGAGGTAAACTCCGTCCTTGCGTTCCACGGCCGAGAGTTCCGAGTTCCAAAGGAAAATGGCGCCGGCGTCCTGGGCCTTGAGCAGGAAATGGCGCATGAGTTCCTCGGTGTCTACGATGCCGGTTTCCGGCGACCATAGCCCCGCGACGGCGCGCACGCCGTCGGCCAGCCCGGCGATCCCGGCTCTATCCACCATTTCGAGCCCTTCGACGCCGTTGACCCGGCCTTGCCTGAGGAGCGCCTCGAGCTTTGGCGTCTCGTCGGGGGCGCAGGCGACCATGAGCTTGCCGGTCTTCCGGCAGAATACGCCGTGGCGTTGGCTCAGTTCATAGAGGCGGCGGCGTCCCTCCACGCAGAGCCTGGCCTTGAGGCTGTCGGCGGGATAATAGAGGCCGGCGTGGATGACCTCGCTGTTGCGCGAGGACGTCTCCAGGCCGTGGCGGGAGTGCCGCTCGAGGACCACGACGTTGTTGTCCGGCCGGGCCAGGCGCGAGGCGCAGGCCAGGCCCACGACCCCGGCGCCGACGACGACCGCATCGATGGTTTCCATGGGAGAAGGCCCTTTGTTTATATAAAAGATTATCCCGGGCCGCAATCTCTGGCCGCCGAAAACCCGAAATGCGTAAACCCCCGACGAGACTATTGCCAAGTCAGGAAACTGACAACATAACGGAACTTTTTCCGATGTGAATCGTATATCAATCATGGATGGGGTGCCCCAGAACTGTGATATTGAGCGACGTATATTCCTCATTCGAGGCCAGAGGGTCATGTTGGATGTCGATTTGGGAGTCCTTTACGGCGTGGAAACGAGAACTCTCAATCAGGCCGTGGGTCGGCATATCGAACGTTTTCCTGACGACTTTATGTTCAAGTTGGCCCGATACGAAATCAGGAACATATCACAGGTTGTGATATGTTCGAAAAATTACACAAATATCAGACATTCTCGAAACGTTCTTGCGTTTACCGAATATGGGGTGGCGATGTTATCCAGTATTCTTCGTTGCCCCAGAGCTATTCAGGTAAATATTCAGATCATGCGGACATTCGGTAGGCTGCGGGCAATAATTTACGCCAATAAGGAGTTGTCCCGGCGTCTCGATGAATTGGAGGGAAAATATGATGCTCAATTTAAGACTGTCTTCGACGCGATTCGGGAACTGATGGCTCCGCCGAAAGAGGCCCCCAAGCGTATCGGATTTCAGCCGCCGGGACCGATTTCATCTTTGAAGCCTGGGCCGACGCCCCGAACGAATGGGCACGCGAGAGGTTGATAGCTCCCTAGGCAAGGAAATTGACCGTACGAAAGCCGAAGAGAGGAATCCCGCCCGTCCGGGAGGCTTTGGAGACGTCCATCTAGGAGCCTGAGCAAGTAGTCATCGTCGGCAACCCAAGCTCAAGTAGGATGTGGCATTGATGCACCATGACACGTACAGCCATGCCGATCCATCGTGCCAGAAAACGCAAATAGTCGCCCATTCTAGGCAAAATGGCGGTCCACCCCCCTGCCTTGCGCACCAGTGCCGCCAGCTTCTTTACGTTGAACGCGGCGCAGACCAGATTCCATGCTCCGCCCACGTTCTCCTTGCCGCGGTAGAAGAACCGGCGAAATCCCATCCCGACTTGAATCTGCCCGAACACCGGCTCCACCGTGCACTTCCTGCGACGATAGATATCACGGTGGCCCGGCTGCTCCATGATCCGTCGCAGCTCCCTCTTGGCCAGATGCCCGGCTGAGGCGCCGATCACTCCTCGGCCGTCGCGCATATCGGCACAACCTCGTGCTCTAAGCAAGCGCCCACCGTGTCCTTGTTGCCGTACCCGGCGTCGGTGACCAGTTTCTCGGGCAAGACGCCAAAGTCTTGCTGCATGTTCTCCAGGGCCGGCTCGGCGGCGTGCGCATCCGTGACCGAGTCCTCGATGTGGTTCTCTACGATCACCTGGCTGTCCATGTCCACCGCAGCCTGGCCATTGTAGACGTACTGCGTTCCGTCGCTTTTCTTGCTGCGGCACCGCGCGTCACATGGTCCGCAAAAGAAATCTGCTTCTTCGGGTCGATAGGCTTGCCGGGATTGTCCCGGTGTTCCCGCTCCTCCAACGCCTTTCTGGCCGCCTCGATCTTTGCCAGCCGATTCTCCCGCCGCGCCAGTTCATCCGAGAGCCGGTAGCCGCCATCGTCCGGTCCAGCCGATCAACGAGGTCGTTGATCATGCGGGCCGGATGGTTCTTAGCGATGAAGTCGATCAACGACGGGGGCAGCAGGAATTCCTGATTCTGTTGGCAGGGTCTGAACATTGCCTTCGCTTGCGGATTTTATCATCGGTCAGCAAGTCGTTTCCCGACGGAGAATTCGGCGGGGTTGATGTGCGGGTGCCTTTCCCGGCCCCGTGTTAAAGTGATGCGTTTAAGCGCATCACTTTAACACGCCTCCGGCAAGGATATGCAGGGAGATGGCGTTTCTGTTTTCCACCGTTGTTGCCCAATGGGGCGTGCCGCACCCTGGCATTCCTGCCCGGAACGCATAGCGTGCCGGGCAGGAATCGCGCGGCGCTGAAAGCGACGCGCACGGTTGATCCTGCTGGAGACTGCCGGCCTTCGCTTCGCTCCGGCCGGTGGCGCCCGGCAAACAGCCGCCGGGCGCTCTCGTCTGCGTAGGGCCGGACTAATTGCTCAGGCTCCTAGGATGAAGGGAAAGCGCGCTACAGGGCCATCTCTCTGGCTGGAAGGAGAACGGCATCGCCCTTGAGGTTACTTAAGGCCGTCGACAATCGGCGGCTCGTCTCAGCGCGGCGAGGGGAAGGCCGGCGGGGAGATCGAGTTGATGCGCGAGGTCGGAGGACGGCGCAGGCGTCCGGTCGCGCTGTTGAATATCTCGAAGGCCTGGCCGGCTCGGATGGAAATGACCCAGCGGTCCGGGCCCGGGCCGCGGTCCAAGGCACGGGCGAGGTCGATGCGCAGCACCCCGCCCGACCGGGAGCGGGTGGAGCTCACGCGCAGGCCCAGACCCGCGTCCGATTTGAAGCGCGCCAGGGAAAGTCCGCTGCCTTCCGGTACCACGGCCCCCGAGTCGAAGAAGATCGCGCCGCCGAAGCGCACGAGATGGAAATATTCGCCCGGGAAGAAGAATCGGTTCTCCACGTTGGCCAGCACCGCCCGCGCGCCGATAAAAGCATTGTTCTTATAGCCGCGCAAGCCGGTGTCTCCGCCCAGGACCACCTGATTTTCCGCGTCCATCCGGCGCACGGACGCGCCTTCCAGATGCGCCACCCAGGTGTTGGGCAGCGGCGTCTCGGATTTCCAGAAGAGGTCCAGGTTCGTGAACAGCAGCGCGTTTTCCCAGTCCCCCCCGGCCGTCCGGCCGGCCATCCCGACCTGAGCCAGGGCGAATCGTCCGTAGCCGAGGTTGAGACCCTGCTGGTCCATGACATTGAAGATCACGCGGTCCCGGTCCGAGGAAAAATGCCGGCCCGCGTAGCCGCCCAGGAAGCTGAACTCGTTTCCCAGGTTGTAGTCCTCGACGCGCTCCATGCCGTTGATGTAGGTTTCCTTGATATAGCGGGGCTGTGTCCAGGAGTAACCCAGCGTGGGGCCGGATATTTCCCGGTTCTCGGGCAGGGTCCCGGCGATCGTGTCCGAGGTCGGGGTAAAGCGGCTGCGCTGGTATATCCATCCCGCCTCCAGACGCTGGGTGAGCGAGTCCGAATCGAGCAGCCTGGCCCCGGCGCTGAGCATGGCCGTGCGCGAGTAGTCCTGGAATTTGGACCATTCCTCCCCGTCGCGATAGAGGATGTCCTCGTCGTTGATCCGCGTCCAGCCCACGCCGTAGGCGAAGGGGGTGTCGAGAGCGAAGAAAGGCCGCGTCAGGTCCGCTCCGATGGAATCTCCGCGCGAGGTGTTGGCCAGCAGGGTGGAGAGCCGCAGGCGGGAACCGGCCAGGCGCGGGTCCGTATAGCGCAGGTCATTGCGCACCTTGGGACCGTTTTGGGAATGAAAGAACGACAAGGCCTTGTTGTGGCCGAAGAGGTTTCCTTCGTCGATTCCGTAACTGAAGAATCGATCCCCGCCCTCGGTTCCCACCGAAAAGCGGGGATTGGTGGTCCAGGAATCCTGGGCGCGGACCTCGAGGTCCATGCGGCCGTCGGGCCGCGGCGCGCGGCTGATCTCGACGTGCCGAAACGATCCGGCGGCGCGCAGGTTGCGCTCCGACTCCCAGACCTTGAGCTGGTCGTAAGGATCGCCCGGACCCAGGAGCAACTCTTGACGGATGATGCGTTCGCGGGTCGTGAAGTGTATCTTGTTGGCGACGCGGAACGGCCACCAGTCCTCTCCCGGTATGCGCGGATCGAAGACATTGAGGCGGTTGATTATTCTGATTTCGCCGATGAGCGCGGCGGTGGAGACGGTTTGGGATTGGGCGGAGATGGAAAGAAGGCACAACAACAACAACGGCACGGCCACCCCCAACGGAAGCGCCGCCTTCGGCGTCGCGCTCGCCTTCAATTCAATTTTCGAAGCGCGGAGAGTATCTCCGCGGTGGATCGGGAGCGGTTGAGGGTGTAGAAGTGGATGCCGGGCGCGCCCCTCTCCAGGAGCTCCCGGCATTGCCGGGTCGCCCAGTCGATGCCGTAGCGCACCACGGCCTCGCCGTCGCCATGAATTCTTTCCAGGTCAGCCGCCATCTCCGGCGGGATGGAGGCCCCGCAGAGGCTGGTGAATCGCTTGAGCTGCGCGAAGCCGGTCACGGGCATGAGCCCGGGCACGATAGGGACCGTGATCCCGGCCCGGCGGGCCGCGTCCACGAAGGCGAAATAGTGGCGGTTGTCGAAGAAAAGCTGGGTGATGATCCATTCGCCGCCGCAGCGCACTTTGGCCGCCAGACGCGCCAGGTCGTCGGACTTGTCAACGGCTTCGGGGTGGCCCTCGGGATAGCCGGCCACGGCCATATGAAAGCCTCCGGCGCGGCGGATGAATTCGACGAGCTGCAGGGCGTAGGGAAAGTCCCCGGGCAGTTCTCCGTCCCAATCCTTGGGCCGGTCTCCGCGCAGGGCCACGACGTGGGAGATGCCCAAGGCCCGCAGGCGCTCCAGGTTGCGCGACATCTCAGCGCGGGTGTGGGTGATGCCGGTCAAATGGCAGACGGTCTCCGTGCCGACTTCGTTGCGCATGCGGCCGGCGAGCTCGATGGTTCGCTCCCGCGCCGAGCCGCCCGCGCCGTAGGTCAGGGTCACGAAGGCGGGCTTGAGGGCCTGAAGGGCGCGGACGTTGGCCAGGAAGGCGTCCGTCTCTCCCGGAGTCTTGGGTATGAAGAACTCGAAGGAAAAAACCGGGTCCGGGCGGCCGAAAAGTTCTGCGATTTTCACGCAGTTATATTAGCATCTTGCAAGACAAGGGGCCAAGAAGGCGCTTTCACCGGCACGTAAAAATCAAGCCGAGAGGCGACGCGCGCGCAGCTTAGATGAACTGCATCGAGGCTATCTCGTCTTCGGCACCGGGACGTAGACGTCGTAGGAGGCCGAGTTTTCCCTGACGACCCCGCCCACTTTCCTGGCGAAGGCCTCGGCTGGCCCTTTCGCGGCGTCCCGCATGGTGCTGCTCCCGTTATAGAAGGCGAACGAAGTGACGAGCCGCCACTGCGAGCGTTGCGGCGGAGCATAGACCCAGACCTGGTAGGAGCCGGAGGTCCTGACGGCCTCGCCTCCTAATTTCCGGGCATGTTTTTCAGCGCTGGATTTGGCGAGGCTTTCCACGCCTTCGCAATAGAACGGATACTCGGCGACCAGCCGGACCTGGGCCTGGTCCGCGGTTATCTCGACCGCGGCGTAAACGTCATAACTGCCGCTGGTCTCCTGCACCCAGCCGCCGACCTCCCTGGCTTTGTTATCGGCCGCCTGTTTGGCCAGCTGCTGTATGCTGGCGGACGGGTAAAAAGGATAGCTGGCGACCAGCCTGTCGACCTTCGTCTTTTCGGAAGGGACAGCCTGGGCCTTCGCAACCTCCGGGACCGAGAGCTGCGCCGACCTGCCGGCTTGGCTTTTCGTCAAGCTTTCGACGAGAGTCGGGGTCTTCATCAGATCCGGGATATTGGAATCCGAAAATGTCTCCGCTTGGACCGTGCCGGCGAGGCAAAACGTCATAATAATAAGACAATTCGTTTCCATGGCTTTCCTTCCGACGGCGTAAGATTTTACCGTGATGATTATTCAGTATACCGCGCGGCGAAGCCTGCGCGGCTGGGCCGAAGAGTGCGGGAAACCTTGTTTTTAGACCTATGCCGTCTTGGGCACATCGGCCCTTGTGTCTCATCAGACGCAGAGTGCAAGCTAGCGCGGCGCAACGCGCGAGAATTATGCCGTCGAGGAGCTATTTGCCCGCGGAGAGGCGCGCTTGGGCATCCTTGGCCAGCTTCTGATATTCCTCGACCAGGGACGGATCGGTGTTGACCCGGCCGGCGATCTTGAACTCGAACGCGGCGTTGGCGAATTGGCCCAGATCCATGTAGACCGAGCCGCGGTTGCGGTAGAAGCGGTCGGAGTTGGGATTCAGGGCGATGGCGCGGCTGAATCTCTCCAACGCGTCCGGATACTTGCGCAGGCCGAAGTAGGCCAAGCCCAGGCCGTTTTGCGCCGCGGCCGAGGCGGGATCGAATTTGGCCGCCAGATGGTAGTTGTCCAGAGCCCTCGGGTACAGCTTTTGGAGGCAATAGATGTTGCCGGCGCGCAGAAAGGCTTCCGAATTCCTTCCGTCGAGCTTGAGCGCCGCCCGGACTTGGGCTATGGCGGTTTTGTAGTGACCCCGCGCGGTCAGGAGGGTCACCAAGCGCAGCCGGCTCGACGTGTCCTCGGGGTCGAGCTCGATGGCGCGCGTAAAATCCCGTTGCGCCCCGTCATATGATTCCTGGGCGAAGAGGCAGTTGCCCCGCCCGACGTAGGCTTCGGACACCGAAGCGTCGATCTGCAAGGCCTTGGTGTATTCCAGGATGGCTTTGTCGTAGTTTCCGGAATTATGCAGGGCGTCGGCCCGCGCTAGGTAGACGTAGGGGTCGGCGACCTCCGGCGCCATGAGGGTCTTCAGGTTGGTCATGGCCGTGAAATAGTCCTCAGCCTCCCCCCGCGGGACCTCGAAGCCGGCCTGGAATGTCCGCGTGTCGGGTTCCAGCGCCGTCGCGGCGAGATAGGTCTTGTGCGCTTCCCGATACTGTTTGGCCATGGCATGGCCGTAGGATTGGCCCAGCAGTCCCTCGGCTTGACGTACTCCCAGTTGATAGGCGTTGTTGATGTCGGAGATGGCTCGGGTCGCCTCGTCCAGATGCAGGTAGGTCAGGCCCCGGTGGAGATAGGCCGGACCATGGCTGGGATCCGCCTCGATAGCCTGGCTGCAGTCTTTCACGGCGCCGTTGTAGTCGCGGCTCAGGCGGCGCGCTATGCAGGAGCCGGTCCAAGCCTCCCGGGAGCGGGGATCTATTTCCGCGGCGCGGCGAAAATCGCGAATGGCGTTTTCGAAGGAGTCCATGGCGCCGTAGGCTTGGCCCCGGTGGATCAGCGCGGGGACGGATTCCGGCGCGAGACGCACGGCCTCGTTGAGGTCGCCCACGGCGGCCTCGTAGTCGTGCTCGGCCATCCGGATGGAGCCGATGGCGTCGAAGACGGAAGAATTCTTGGAATCCTTTTCCAGGGCCGTTTGGATGTCGCGCAGGGCGGCGCCGTGGTCTCCCAACTGGGCATAGGCGTAGGCCCGGGCCGGGAGCACGGCGGCGAGAGGGGCCTTGAGTTGCAGGGCCGTGTTGAACGATTCGATGGCTTTGATGAAAAAGTGGACTTTGAGGCGCATCATGCCCAGATTGAACTGATAACCCGCGTTCTGCGGATCCAGCACCACGGCGGAGACGATGTCCCCCAAAGCCTTGTCCGGGTTTTTTATGAGATTGGCGTAGAGAACTCCGCGGTTGTTGTAGGCTTCAGCGCTGGCGGGGTCGGCCGCTATGGCGGTGTTGAAGTCTTTTAGAGCCAAAGCCGCCTTTTCGGTTCGGGTGTAAAGCCGGCCTCTATCCACTAATATCGCCGGGTCATCGGGACTGAGCCGCAGGGCCTCGTTGAAGTCGGAAAGGGCCATCTCATAACGCCCCAGATTCATGGCCAGGTTGCCCCGGGACGCCCAGGCGGCGGTGGAGGCTGGATCGACCTTGACCGCTTCTGAGAGGTCAGCCATGGCGCGGTCGTTTTTCTTGAGAGCTTCCCAGGCCTGGGCGCGGCGCAGCAAGGGCGCGGAGCGCGCGGCCAAGGCGTAGGATCGGGAGTAGGCAGCGACGGCTTCGATCCACAACTGATACTGGCCGAACCTGTCTCCCAGGAGCAAGGCGTAGCGCGGATCGCGCAGTTCCGCGCCCAGGGCCTGTCGATAGTCGGCGAGGGCATCGTCTTTCTTTCCTTTGAGCCTATAAGCTTCAGCGCGGTTGAACCAGGAGGAGAAATCTCGCGTGTTGGTGCGTATGGCCTCGGCGAAATCCTGAAACGCCTGCCGGTCCTGCCCCTGGGCCAGGGCTATGGCGGCGCGCCCCAAATAGGCGTAGGAATAAACCGGATTGAGAGCGATGGCCCGGTTATAGGCTTTCAGGGCGCGCTCCAGGTCGCCTTGCCTGGCGAATACCGATCCCAGAAGCCCCCAGGAAATATAGCACTCCCTGTTGATCTTGAGAGCGATACTCAGATCTGCCACGGCCTTGTCCAAGCGGTTGAGATAGAAGTTGGCGTGGCCCCGGTTGTGGTAGTAAAGGGCCTGGGACTCGATCTTTATAGCCTCGTTAAGGTCCGCGATCTCCCGCTCGTGGTCGCCCTGCGCGCGCCAGGCGCGGGCGCGCGCCGCGTAGCCTTCCGATGACTGCTTCCAGGCGCGCAGGGCGGTGTTAAAATCGGACATCGCCGTTTTCGTATCCCCCAGAAGCAGGTGAGCCGAGCCTTGAGCGATGAGTTCTTCGGCGTTGAGGGTGCCGAGCAAGGGCTTGAGCATGGACAATGTGTTGGAGCAGTCCTTTTCCAGGCGCAGGGGGTCGCCGAGAACATGCCAAATCCTTGCCCGCAGGCCGAAGGCGAGCCCCATTCGAGAGTCGCTGTCAATGGCGTCGTTGACGGCCTTGAGCGAGGCGCGGAAGTCCCCCCGCAGGTAGAATGTCATGGCTTCATCATAGAAGCGCCGGGCCTGGGCTTGATCCCTAGCCTCTGCGGGTCCGGGCATGACAAGTGTCAGGAAAATGAGCGCCCAACGGGCGTAATGGTTCATCCCAAGGGCAAGATAATGGATTTGTGTTACGTTTTCAAGTCTTATTGGACTTGCCGGCGGGCCGTCACAGACCCAGCCACTGCAGCACCTTCCAGCGCTCAACGGCGCTGATGGCGCTGCCTTGGCGGGAAAGTCGGAAGCGCCGCCGCAATCGGCGGCTGTCGCGGCGCAGGGCGGCGAGCTCCGGCGGCAAGAGGGCGATTCGGCTCTGCCGCAAGGAGAAGTCCAGGAAAGCCAGGGCATCGGCGACCGCCGGGACCTCGCCTTGCGGCTGGGTCCGGGGAGCGTAGGCCAGGAATAAAACCCGATAGCGCGTCCCCAGCAAACGAGCGCTTTCGGGCAGGAACAGCGCGCAATGCCACAATCGTTCGGTCGCCGTCTCAAAAGAGGCTTCCATGGGCACAGACAGATTAGCAGGTCTGGCGTGGGGCGTCAAGGCGGCCCGGATTCGCCATTGGTGGCATGCGCCCCCCCAGCGTACGCTCCTTCAGCATGACTGAAAATCGTGTGGGGTCTGTTATCCCAACATACATGGTCTGATCCAGTTTGCTAGCCTGCTTGGGGCTTATCGGTATTTGATGGGACAACGCTGAGGCCTGGGCCGGAGCCAGTCTGGACTCAATCACTCGAGCCCGAGCTTTTTGCGCAGCTTGCCGAGCTGTTCTTGGTGTTTGGCTTGGGCTATCTTTCCGATATTTTTTAGTTTCCACTGTACGGCCGGCAATCGGTCAACGCCGTCTAATCCTAGAAGTGGCCAGTCGGGTCTGCCTTCCTTGACGGAAACTAAGAAACGTTTTTCTGCATCCGTGAGTCCCGTCTTGAGTCGCGCGATCAATCGCTCTCTGGCTTCGATGAGAGCCGCGCATTCCACGGGCTCGTCGGTCATGTCGGCGAACTCGGATTCAAAAATATTTCTTACATCCTTGCGGGTGGGATCGATCACTTCGTGCATTGGGCGGTCATGGCTGATCAAATGAACCAGGAAGCTCTTCCTGATGTCGTCGGTGACTCCTGGCCCGGCCAGCAGCAATTTTATGTCGAAGAGGTCGCGCGGATGCTGGCGATCGAGAGCCGCGCATATCTTGCCTCCGAAAAGTTCCGGTTCCGAGAGGGTCCGCGCCTTCAGCGCGACTTCAAGGGTATCGCGCGCCTTTTTGGATAGGTCGCGCATTTTCGTTCCGTAGATGGTGCCCCGCATCACCGTGTTGGGCTCGATTTTCACTTCAGCTGCAAGAGCGCGGACAACCAGTTTGAAGACGAAGTCGCCGGCCTTGGCCTCGTGTACGTTGGCATCAGGGATGGCTTTCGTAATAGCTCTCTCTATTCGCAGAAGGGCCTCGCTGATGCCGCGAAGGGATTGCTCGCGCGGCTCGATGGGGAGATATGTGAGGTCTATGTCCACGGAAAGCCGCGGCATATCCCAGATGAAGAAGTTTATCGCCGACCCACCCTTGAGCGCGAAGCATTCTTCGGCGGTCACATGCGGAAGCACGCGCAGCATCAGCTGCGCTTGATCAAGGTATTCCTTTCTCATGGGCCTTCGCGCACGGAGAGCGCGTCCGGGTTAGGTTCGACGGTTATCTGATACTTTTGATCGAGCTGTCCGCCCTTGATTATTGAGCGGTTGCCTTTGCCCAAGTCGAGCTTCGAGGTGTTGAGTTCCTTGAACCAGGCATGGTTGGCCTCCTCGGCAAGGAAGAGGAACAGCCGTTTGGTTTTGATCGAGCGGCAGGCTTCGAGCAATTCCTGCACTAACTCGGGCCGAAGGGTTGTGAGACCTCCCATCAAGAGACGCGCTTCCGAGAATGACTGCTCTTTGGGAACGAGATCGACAAGCTCAAGGGCGGCGCGCTCCGGGGCGGACATGCGCGCCCATATTGATTCACGAGGTTTTTTTGTTAAACCCAGTTCGGGCTTGTCCGGGAAAAGTCGAACCAAATGAAAGCGCACCCGTGATTCCCATGAGTGGCGTTTGAACCAAGCCGGAAGAGGCCTGCCCGGCTGCCCATAGAGATGCACGACCGGCAGATTCCTCATGGGGATAAAATGAGCGTACCCCTGAAGCTCCAACGCCGTTTTGGCACCGACATGAACGGGCAGTTTGAGCAGGAATTGAAGAGCGTACACGGCGCCAAAGACTTCCACCTTGTCTCCTGTACGGGTATAGGCTCCCTGCCCTATTCGCTCTATCCAGTTCGAGCGTCGGTATTTCTCCGCGAGCTGTCTGGGTATGCCTTGTTCGCGCAGCCAATGCTGGACTGCCACCGTGCCCTTAGGCCAGTGCATAAGCAAATTATTCAGCTTGTTTCGTGAAGTTTCTTTTTGCATGGTTTATTTTAATTCTTTCAAGATAACCTAAGGTTGTCAATTATGGAATAAATCAAATTATTAGTTTGTAATAATTCTAATTAAAATACCTATGGTTGTCTTATAAGAATTATTATAAATTATAACAGAAGAACACATATTTTTCAAGGCGGCGCGGATTCGCTATAATGAAGGCGCCTGGAGGAGCGCGATGAAAGTCACCGTCCTGATTCCGGTCTACAACGAACGCTGGACCCTGCGCGAGCTCATGCGCAGGGTTTACGAGCAGAGCGAACTTCTGCATGAGGTCGTGGCCGTGGACGACGGTTCCACGGACGGCAGCGCGGCGCAATTGCGCGAGCTCGAGGTCCGCTATGGCTCCCATCGGGTCCCCTTGCGCGCGGTATACAGGGACGGCAACGGCGGCAAGGGGGCGGCCCTGCTCGCCGGCCTGCGGCGCGTGACCGGAGACGTGGTCGTCATTCAGGATGCGGACCTGGAGTACAATCCCAAGGAATACGCGGACCTCATCGCTCCCCTTCTTGACGGACGAGCCGACGTGGTCTACGGCAGCCGCTTTTTCGGCGGCGCTCCCCGCCGCGTGCTTTTCTTCTGGCATTCCGTCGCCAATCGCCTGCTCACCACCTGGTGCAACCTGTTTTCCGGTTTGAATCTGACCGATGTCTGGACCGGCTATAAGGTTTTTCCGGCCGCCCTGCTGCGCCGTCTGGACTTGCGCTCCTCCGGGTTCGGCTTCGAGCCCGAGGTGACCATCAAGATAGCGCGCCTGGGTTGCCGCATTTACGAGGTGCCCATAGGCTACGAGGGGCGCACCTATGAAGAGGGCAAGAAGATCCGGTTTCAAGACGCAGTGACCGGCACCTTGGCCATGATCCGGGCCTGGTTGTCATCGAGTCAGGCCTGCCGTTCCAGCGGAGAACATACCCTGCATATCATGGCTCGGGCCGGACGCTATAACCGCCTGCTTTTCGAGCAGATCGAGCCGCACCTGGGACGCGAGGTCATTGAGGTGGGCGCGGGCATAGGCAACATCTCGCGCATGCTCCTGGACCGCGACCGGCTGGTCCTGACCGACATGGACTCCGGCTACGTGAGCATGCTTCAGCGCGCCTACCAGGGCTGGGGTTATGTGCAGGCCATGCGCTTGGACTTGGTCAATCCCGGTTCCTCCCCTGAAATTGACCGCCTTTGGGGGAGTTTCGACACCGTTGTGTGCTTCCAGGTGTTGGAGCATGTCCAGGACGACGTGGCCGCCTTGCGCGCCATGCGCCGGCTGCTCAAGCCCGGAGGCCGGGTCCTGTTGATGCTGCCGGCGCACCAGAGGTTGTTTGGAACCTTGGATCAAGAGCTGTCGCATCTGAGGCGCTACGACGCGGCGGACGCGAGGCGAAAGCTGGCGGAGGCGGGTTTTGAGGTCGAGGCTTTGCGCTTCTATAATCCCTTGGCCGTGCCGGGCTGGTGGCTCAATGGCCGCGTCCTCAAGCGCCGGCTGATCCCGGACTTGCAACTGGCGATTTTCGACCGCCTCTGTTTTCTGGTGCGCGCGTTGGCCCGTTTCGAGCTGTCTTTCGGGCTCGTTATTTACGCGCAGGGCCTGAAAAAACCGGACTGAATATCAGAACGGCAGGAAGCGCCATTTGAGTATGGTCCACAGCATCCGGGCCCCGTGGTACCAGCGGATTTTCTTGCCTTCCTCGTAGCTGCGCGGACGGTAGCTGATGGGGATTTCCGTCACCCGGTAGCCGCGGCGCAGTAGCTTGCAGATGAGTTCGTTGTCGAACTCGAAGCCGTCCGCCTGGACAGCGACGTCGTAGATGACTTGCGCGCGGAAAGCCTTGTAGGCGCCCTCGTAGTCTGTGGCCCGGTGGCCATAGAGAATATTGGTCAACGCGACGATGGCGATGTTGCCGATATAGTGGGTGAAGAACGGGGAGCGTCGCGCGCCGAAGAAAAACCGCGGCCGCTCCTGCGAGAATCTCGAGCCCATGACCGCGTCGGCTTGCCCCGAGATGATGGGCGCGAGCACCGCGCGATAGTCGCCCGGGTCGTACTCCAGATCCGCGTCCTGGATGAGCACGGCCTCGCCCCGGGCCGCGGCGAAGCCCGTCTTGAGCGCCGCCCCCTTGCCTCGGTTATGCGCGTGAGAGAGCACCCTGATGCCCGGCAATCCGCGCAGGATGTCTCCGGTCCCGTCGGTCGATCCGTCGTCGACCGCGATGATCTCGGCCTCGAGCGGGGCCATATCGACCGCGCGCACGCGGGAAATCACCTCCGCGATGTGGCGCGCCTCATTGTGGCAGGGAATCACTATCGAGACGCGGCGGATAGAGGCGGCGTCGGATTGCATTTCAAAGAGATTAGCAGGTCTGCCCAGGATCGTCAAGCCGCCGTCAGATCAAGGCAATAAGCTTTTGACGATTAATCTGAGGGGCCCGGCTTGCGCGTAGACCGCGAGGTTTATCAAAAGCCATGCCAGGATCGCCCAGCGGTGCCTATGGCTTCTGGCCCAAAGATTCGAGAGGCATGCCGCGGCGAATATCGCCATGAAAGGCTGTATGGAGCTGCGGTAGCGAGGGATCGCATGAAAGACCAGGATCAGTCCCAGAATTATGGAGAATACTCCGTAGAGCAGGTAGTTTTTTCTCCAAGCATGCCGTTCCATGTAAAGCCCCAGCAGCCAAAAAGGCAGTATCAACATGTAGGTGAAATCATATTCGGGAAGAAACGGGTAGAGCAAGAAGCCCAATTTCAAGAAGGGCGCGAGCATCAGCCTGTGCCACGGTTGCCGTCGGAACAGCTCGACGCAGGCTTGTCTGTTCAAGGGCCGCATTTGCATTTCGTTCATCCCCGCGGGCGGATCAAGAATAATCTTGTTGTCGATGTCCGCCGTATCCCCCAATCTGTGGAAGATATACGCGTTGCTGAGGAACAGATGCGCTTCCGAGAAAGTGGTGCCGGCGAGAAAGGCGTGGTGGATGCGCCAGTTGCGATATATCCAAGCGCAGTTGAAGACAAAGAACACCGCCAAGATCGCGGCTATCTTCCGGAAATTCTTCCGGAAGTCGAACAGGGCGTAGGCGAAGACGACGAACAGGATGAAGAGCAACGCCTCCTGGCGCGTGAAATACAGCATGGAAAGCGAGAAGCTGGCCAGGAGATATCTTTCCGTCATGAGAAGATAAATGCTCGCGGCCAGGAGAAATACGAACAGGTTCTCGCTCAGCAGAGTTGCCGGAACGATGTATGAATCGTACGAAACCGCGTAAATGAGGCAGGCCAGCGCCGCGACGTTTTCGCCGTAATAAAAGCGCGCTATGCGGCTGATCAAGAAACCGGCAAGGACCGCCAGGAAAACTTGAAAGCATTGCGCCGCGACAAACGAGTCTCCCGCGATCTTGAAGACCCCGGCCAGGAACATTGGATACGCCGGAGGCCGGGTCGAATAGCTGCCCTGGAAATGCAGGCCTTCGCCGTGGGCGATATTCACGCCCATCGCATAATAGACTTCAGCGTCGGCTATGGGCGGTTTGCCGCCTTCGGGGGTCAGGAAAATATATCCCAGCCGAAAACCCAGAAACACGACGAGCAGGACCGGCCATTTCCAATCCTTGAATTTCCGGGCCCAACCGTTCATTGTTTGGTGCCCACGTACAGCACGTTGGCATAAGGCCTTCCGGCATGAATGGGGCGGACGCTGATCCCTCTGATCCCATGGTCTTCCAGAAAAGCCGTCAACTCTCCTTGCTCGGGGTAACAGATGTCGTCGCCGAAGTAGAGAATATGATCCACCAGCCAGCCGAGCCCATGTTTCCAGGCGGGCCGGGGCGCCACGTCGACGATGATCAGTCTCCCCCCCGGCTCGAGGGCCGCGCAGGCGTTCGTCAGCAATTTCTTTTGATCGGACCATGAGGGCAAGTGGTGCAGGAAATCGTTGAGGATCACGGCTTGGGCGGGCTGCAGATTGATTTTGAAAATATCTTCTCTTACGAATGAGATGTTGTCGAGGTTCAAGGCGCGCGCGGCCCTTGCGCCTGAGCTTGTCCGGATTCGCGATAAATCCACGGCCATAATTCGTCTGAGGCGGCATTTGAGCGCCAAATACACGCTGAAAATCCCGTAGCCGCAGCCCAGATCATAGATCAGCCCGCTTTCAGGGACCGCGCTGGAGACGGTTTGATGAGAAAAGACCAGCCACCTATAACAAAAAAACAGGCTGCCCCGGCCTATGCCGCCGTAAGCGCGAAACATCTCGAGGAAATCATTGGTTGGCGTGTTCATGATCGAGATTTTCGCCGCCGAGAGACGCGAACTAGGAAGGATTTTATATGGTGGCAATATAACATTTCCCTCGGCGAAATGCAATTTTATCCAAGAAAACCAAGCAGTCCTCTTCGCCCGAAGCGCTGTGTTATAATATCCCAATGAGGCTGCTCCGGCTGGTTTATGACCGTTGAGGAGCTTTTCGCGAGCGACGGAGCCCTGGCCCAAGCCGCGCTCCGCTACGAACTCAGGCCTCAGCAGGTTCGCATGGCGGCCGCGGTCATGGAGACCTTGGAGCAGGGGCGCGGCTTGGCCGTCGAGGCGGGCACGGGCGTGGGCAAGTCCCTGGCCTATCTCATCCCCGGCGCGCTTTGGGCGGTCGGCCATGATCGGCGCTTGATGGTTTCGACCCACACGCGCGCCCTTCAGGAGCAGATTCTCGACCGGGAACTTCCGGTCACGGCGCGCGTGCTCAAGAGCCTGGGGCACCCTCTGCGCTACGCTCTGCTCATGGGCGCCGACAACTATCTCTGCGTGCGCCGGCTCGAAAGGCTCTGCCAGGAACCGGGGCTTTTCTCGAGCTCCTCGGTCCCGATGCTGGAGGAGCTCGCGCGGTGGGCCAGGAGCGCGACCTCGGGGCACCGCTCCCGCCTGCCTCATCTCGTCGCCCAGGGACTCTGGCGCCGCATCTGCCGCGACCCCGAACTCTGCGGGGAGAAAGGCCGTTTTTGCGGACGCTGCCTTTATCGCCGGGACCGGGAGCGCGCGGAAAAGGCCCAGGTCCTGGTGATCAACCACGCCTTGCTTTTGTCCGGGGCCCGTCTTCCTCCCGCCGACGCCCTGGTCGTCGACGAGGCCCATACGTTCGGCGAGGTCGCGGCCGGGCATTTCGGCGTGGCCGTGACTCCGGGGAGGTTTTTGCGCCTTTGCGATGAAACCGCGGCCTTGGCGCGCCGCGTCGCTTCGCGCTGCGGGGATGGGGACGGGTCCTTGGCCGAGGCCCAGCGTTGCGCGGCGCGCTGCGCCGAGGAGTCCGCCGGATTTTTGAGGCGGATCGCGGCCGGGCGCGGATTTTTGGAAAATTCAGCCGAATCCGGCGGCAGGCTTCTCGACGAGCCTATCGAGCAGCTGGAGCCGGAGACTCTGCCGGAACTGGAGAAAAGCGTCGGGCAGGTCCTGCGCCTGTGCCCGGACGAGGAGGACGAAATCGAGGCCCTGGCCTTGCGGGCCCGGATCGCAGCCCTGCGTCAGGATTTGCGCGAATTGCTGGGCGAGCGATCCCTCGAAACGGCGCGTTGGGTGGAATGGTTTCCCTTGGGCGCCCCCTGCGGGAAAGGAGAACGGCCGCCCTCCGGGGGCGGCGGCTCCTTGGCCGCCGGCGCGTCCCGGAATTTCGGCTTTGAACTGCGCGCCGTTCCTCTCGACGTGTCCGGACGCCTGGAGGAAAAACTTTTGGGCCAGGATATCCCGGTCATCATGACCTCGGCCACGCTTTCCTCGGGTCGGGGCCTGGGCGAGTTCAAGTCCCAGGTGGGCTTCGTGGGCGCGCGGGAGCTGGTCCTGGATTCCCCCTTCGACTATCGGGACCAGGCCGCGCTCCTGGTCATGGACGATCTGCCCGAGCCGTCGGATGACGAGGCTTATGCCGAGGCGGTCGCGGACCGGTGCCGGGACCTGATTCCCAGGATTCCGGGCGGGGTCTTTCTTCTTTTCTCGAGCTGGAAAATGCTGCGCAAGGTTCACGGCCTTATCCGGCGCAGGATCAAGGGGCGGCCCGTGTGGGTGCAGGGCGCTTCGGGCAACGAGGCGCTCTTAAGCGACTTTATCGCCGCGGGCAACGCGGTGCTTCTGGGCGTGGACACCTTCTGGCAGGGCGTGGACGTGCCGGGCGCGGCCCTTTCCTGCGTGGTCCTGGCCAAGCTTCCTTTCCCCAACTTCGCCTCTCCCGTGGAGGAGGCGCGGCGGCGCTGGCACGAGTCGTTCGGGCGATCCTACTTCGAATGCTGGAGTCTGCCTCGCGCCGTCATGAAGCTTCGGCAAGGCTTCGGCCGCCTGATCCGCGCCGCGAGCGACCGCGGCGCCGTGGTCATTCTGGACTCGCGCATCCTGCGCAAGCGCTACGGCGAGGCTTTCCTTCAGGCGTTGCCTTCCTGCCGTCGATTGCGGTCCATGGACGAGCTTTCGGATTTTTTCGGCGCGGCCCCTGCGGCCAAGAAATCCGGCAAAAGGCGGCGTTAGGTCAGCGGGCATCCAGGGCCCGGCGCACCGTGCCCAGAAGCATATCCGGCGAGAAAGGCTTCTCGATGAAGTCGAATTTCGTCAGATCCGAGGCGTTGCTCAGCACGCTGCCGGGATAGCCCGACATGAAGACGATCTTCAATTCCGGCCGGGCGCTCAGGAGGTCTTGGGCCAGCTCCGCGCCGTCGCAGTCGGGCAAGACGAGGTCGGAAAGCAGGAGATGGATGGCCTTGTGGTGCTTGCGGCTAAGGGCCAGGGCCGACTCGCCGTTGCCGGCGGCGAATACCCGGTAGCCCTTTTCGTGCAAGGCCTTCTTGATGATGGCCCGCAAGCCGTCGTTGTCCTCGACGACCAGGACGGTCTCGCTGCCGCCGCGGCTGGTTTGCGACGCGGGCTGGTTGCAGGGCGCCGCGGCGTCCTCCGCGGCCCGAGGCAGATAAATTCGGAACCTCGTTCCGCGGGCGGGTTCGCTTTCGACCGAGATGTGGCCGCGGCTCTGCTCGACGATGCTCATGACCGTGGAAAGGCCCAGGCCCGTGCCCCGGCCGGGCTCCTTGGTGGTGAAAAACGGCTCGAATATCCGCCGCTGGAGGTCAGGACTCATGCCGATGCCCGTGTCTCGCACCTCCAACATGACGTATTGGCCCGGCGGCAGGGCGATCTTGGGATCGGGGCTGCGGCCTTCCCGGGCCATGACGTTCTTGGTCAAGACTGAAAGCTGTCCGCCCCGGGGCATGGCGTCGCGGGCGTTGACCGCCAGGTTCAAGACGATCTGCTCCAGCTGTCCGCTGTCCATGACGATCGGCCATAGGCCGGAATATGGCTCCAGTCTGGTCTCGATGTTCTCGCCCACCAGACGGCGCAGCAGCTTCGTCATCGCGATGATGGCGCTGTTGGCGTCGAGCACGCGCGGCTGCGCGGCCTGCACGCGGCCCACGGCCAGGAGCTGATGGTTGAGCGCCGCGGCCATCTCGGTGGCGCGCTTGATCTCCAGGCTGCAGGAGCGCAAGGGATCGCCCGACTTGAGGCCGTCGAGCAGGAAATAGTTGTTTCCGTTGATCGTGGTCAGGACGTTGTTGAAGTCGTGGGCTATGCCCGAGGCGAGCAATCCCACCGCCTCCATCTTCTGCGCCTGCAGGAACTGCGTCCGCAGCTTGAGCTTCTCCGCTTCGGCTTCCCTGATGCCTTTCGTGCGTTCCTCGACTTTTTGTTCAAGCTCGTTGTTTAATTCTTGCAGGGCGGCCTCGGCCTGCTTGCGCGCGGTTATATCCTGGCCGTAGATATGGACATGCCCGGTCTGCACGATCAGCCGCAGCGACTGTTCGTACGAACGCCCGCCTATGGCGATGTCCCTCAAGATGGTGCGCTTCGGGTCGCTGCGCAGCTCCGCGATGACCGCTTCCCAATCCTGCAGCCAGGGATGCGCTCTCCCCTTTTGCCGCAGGTCGGGTAGGAGCGTCTCGGCCGCGGGATTGAGCAGATGGATGCGGCCGTCGGCGTCCGTCTCCGCGACGGGGTTCGGGTTGTGCAGGGGAAAGGCGGCTAGGCGCGCCATCTCGGCTTCGGCGCGTTTGCGTTCGGTGATGTCGCGGGCCACGTGCACGGCTCCGGTCTTGCGTCCCTGGCTGTCGAGCAGGGGCGTGGTGCTCACCAAAAAATCGCCGTCCAGGCGTTCCTCGCGTATTTCGGCGGTATGCGGTTTGCCGTCCCGGCAGGTCAGGATATGAGGGCATGACGCCGGAGGCCGAGCCAGCCCGTGAACCGCCTCGTGGCACGGTTTGCCGACGCATTGCTCGGGGGAGATGGCCAGGCGCTCGGCCATGGCCCGGTTCACTTGGACGATCCGGCTGTCCTTGTCGAGGATCGAGATCAAGTCCGGCACCGCATCGAACGTCCGTTCCCAGTCCTCCTTGGCCTGCCGGAGCTGCCGCTCCCCTTTTGTTCTGACCATGGCCGTGGCGACCTGGTCGGCGACGGCCTGCATCAGCGAGAGGTCGTCGGGGCTGAAGGTCTCCCGGCTGCGCGTGCCGAAAGAGAGGGTGCCGATGACCTCGCCTTCGATTCCCAGGAGCGGGTGACTGGCGTAGGCCTTGATGCCGTAGGACTTGACCAGCTCCGCGCGCGGGTCGGGCGTAGTCGAGATGCGCTCGGCCACGATCCGGCAGGCGTCTCTTGCCGCGCGCCCGCAGATCGCGGCGCCATAGTCCAGCCATTCGATCTTGCGGGCCTCGCTTTCCGGGATGCCCGCGCAGGCGTTGAGATGCAGCCGCGCGCCTGGGCAGTCCGATCCCGGGTCTTTTTCGGGCTCGGAGAGGAAGTTGAAGAATACGTGGCAGTCCAGATGCTCCATTACCTTGCGGCAGAGGGATTCCACGCTCTTCTGCGGGTCCGGGCTGCGCAGGAGCTCGCCCGCGGTCTGCGCGAGCAGTTCGAACCGGCGCAGGCTTTGCGCAATGACCGCCTCGGCCCGCTCGCGCTCGGCGCGCAGGCGGAGGGTCATTATTCCCGAGGCCACGTCGTCGGCCAAATCCGAGAGCGCTCGCGCTTGGTCCTGCGCGAATGCCCCCGGTTCTTTGGAGTAAATGGTCAGAGCCCCGAAAGCGCGGCCGCGGTCCAGCAAGGGCAGTACCAGGGATGATGCGTAGCCGCGTTTTGCGGCTTCCGCCCGCCAGGGAGCGAAAATCGGGTCCGTGAGCGTGTTCGCGCAGCCCTGCGGCTTGCCGGTCCGGATGGCGGTGCCCGTGGGGCCGCGGCCGCGCTCCGTGTCCGCCCAGGTGATCCGGGCTGATTCGAGATAGCCTTCGTCCAAGCCGGCGCACGCCACGGAGCGGACGGTCTTGCCAGCGTCGTCGTGCGCATACCCTATCCACGCCATGGCATGGCCGCAGTCCTGCTGCACGATGCGGCAGACTTCCTTGAGATACTCCGCTTCGTCAGCGGCGCGCGCCAGGGCCTTGTTGCTGTTCCTAAGCGCGGTGAGGGTTCGGTTCAATTGGCGCAGCCGGGCCTCGCTGGCGCGCAGCGACTGGGTGGCTTGCCTGCGCGCCGCGCTTTCGACGAGCTCCCAGCAGCCGTCGCGCCGGGCCAGGGCGAATTGGTGGTTGTTGACCACGTCGATGATCTCGGTCGCCGAGCATGCGCCAAGCGAATAAGTGCAAAGGGCGATCATGCGGCGGTCAGAAATGACCCGGTCCACTTCGGCTTCGTACGCCACGAAATCGCTCCAGTCCTTGCTTTCCAGCCAAAGAGTGTTTCCTGTCAGTCTCAAACCGTCATATCCTTTGGCCAGGCCTTTCTGGAGTTTCTCCGCCCAGCCCGCGAGGACGCGCCGGGATTCAAAGACGCCGTCTATGAGATACCAAGCCGTATGCGGGATGATTTCCAGCTGGCCTTGGCTGAGATAGCGATCTAGCTGGGGGACGGCTTGGCGCAGGGCGGCCTTGGCTTCGGATTCGCCAAGGGGCTCGGAGACGACCCACATGCAGAATTCATTGTTCTCCAATCCCGCTTTGAGGTAAGGGACCAGGATGTCAAGCAAGTCATCCTTGCTTTGATAGAACTGGCAAAAGTGAGTCCCCCAGGGGATATCGCCCACGACGCCGAGGCCGGATGCCCTCAGTCCTGGATTCGCGTCCTCTGCCATCGCGGTCATGTAAAATTGTACGGAGAGGGAGGGATTCGAACCCTCGGTACCCGTTTGCACAGATACAACGGTTTAGCAAACCGTCGCCTTAAGCCGCTCGGCCACCTCTCCAAAATTGAACGCCGGCTCTTATTATCCTCTATTTCCCCCAGCTTCCGCAATATGTGGTGCCTGACGTGAACTTTCGGAACTTATTTAACAGCTTGGTTTTTTGCGCGTCCAAAGAGACCGCGGATGGTTTCGCGTGATTATCATCACCGGAAGCTTTGCGGGTCGAGTCGGTCACGCAACGGGATCATGAACCAGGAGCGCTCTCCTGAAGCCTACCCGGCAGCGGTAGGACAGGAAATAGAACCAGGCGCAAAGGCGTCCGTTCTTGAGATTCCGGTTTCCTATCTGGTCCAGGATCAAGTGTCCGGCCGCGCCCAGCGTCAAACCGATCAATAATTCATTGCGCAGCCAAAAAGCCAGAAGCGCCGCGAGCGACCAGAGTTCGAACGAGTGGAGCAGCAGGAAAATTCTCTCCCATTTCATATCCTCGCACCACCTGAAGAAGGCTCGTATTGAGAACTTTTCCCCGGAAAGGATGAGAAAGTCGGCGAGGTGATCCAGGTCTATGAAGATTCCGCTGAGCGTGGCCGCGACGGCCATGGTCGCGGACCCGGTCGCCGCGAAAACGGCTCCGCTCAATGCCGCGGAGGCGGCCGCATGCGCGGGCAATTTCATGATGTCGGGAGCCGCGGGGGGCGAAAGGGACCGTGCAACGTCTTCATACGGCTATTTTAGAATATCTGCGGGCCGTTCGACACCCGGCCCGCCCCATGTTCGTAATGAGCCTTAGGCGCCGACTGTTTGCGCTGAAACAGGACGCAGGGCCGCGGCCACGGGTTGGCCGCCGATATCGAAATCCTTGCGCGCGGCCTCTCCCGGGAGGTCTCCCTCGATGAGTTTGGCGGCCAGGAGTTCCTCCGTGATGTAGGCCCGGTGCTCGGCCACGGCTCCCTTGAGTTTCGCGCTCGAAGTCGAGAGGCCCAGTTCCACGCGCTGCGTGACTTCCAGGCCCGCGTCCTTGCGCAGGACCTGCAGATGGCGCACCAAGTCCCGGGCCAGGCCCTCGAGTTCCAGGGGCTCGTCGATGGAGGTGTCCAGGGCCACTGTGAAGTCCCCCTCGTCTACGACCTCGAAGCCCGGGGCCATGCCCCTTTCCCGGGTGAATATCTCGGGCGGCAGGTCCGCGTCATGGCCCGCGACGCGGCAAGGCAGCCCGGCGTCGAATTTGGCCGCCATGGCCGCCATTTCCGAGGCCGAGGCGCTTTCCACCAGGGCCTTGACCTTGTTGATGTCTCCCCGCAGAACCGGGCCCGCAGCGCGGATATTGAGCGCCAGCTTGGGCACGTAGAGGGCTTGCGCGTCGGAGATGAACTTGATGGCCTTGACGTTGAGCTCGGACTCGACGATGCCCAGCTGTTCCTCGAGCGCCTGGACGGCTTGATCCGGGCCTTTGACCAGAATGGCGCGCAAGGGCTGGCGCACGCGGATGTTGGCCTTCTCGCGCAGATGCAGGGCTAGGCTGATGACCTGGCGCACCAGGGCCGTGCGCTCGAGCAGCCCCGGGTCGGCCCAGGCTTCCGGCGCCGCGGGCCAGTCGGCGTGATGCACGGACTCGGGCGCGTCGACGACCAGAGGCCGCACGGCGTTCTGCCAGATTTCCTCGGTGATGAATGGCGCGATGGGCGCCAGGGCCGCGACCGTGCTCTTGATGAAATTGTGCAGGGCCTGGTAGGCCGCGGCCTTGTCCTGGGCCGCGCCGCTTCTCCAGAAACGGCGGCGGTTGATGCGCACGTACCAGTTGGACACGTCCTCGAGGCATTCGTCGATCTCGCGCACGACCGCGTGCGCGGCGTAGCTTTCATAGGCCTTGGTCACGGCCGAGAGCATGGCTTGGGTGCGGGCCAGAAGCCAGCGGTCCGTCACCTGCCGGGCCGAGTCGGGGACATCGGCCATAAGGTCGGGCTTGTCCACGATCGCGTAGGTCGTGAAGAAAACGTAGATGTTCCAAAGGGCGCAGAGCTTGCGGCCGGCGATCTCTCCCAGGTTGAAGCCGAAGCGCAGGTCCAGGGCCACGGGCTGGCCGCAGTAAAGATAGCGCATGGCGTCGGCGCCCAGGCGCTCCACGGCTTCGTCGAAGCGGATCATGTAGCCGGTCTTCGAGAACTTGGTCCCTTCCTCTGAAATGACGCGCTCATGGGCCAGGACTTTTTCGTAGGGGGCCCGGCCGCTGATGGTCGTTCCCATGAAAAGCATGGAATAGAACCACAGCCGGACCTGCTCGCGCATCTCGCAGATCCATTCTATGGGGAACTGCTTCTCCCATTGCGGCCGGTCCGTGAAGTAACCCAAGGTCGAGTAGGGCACGATGCCCGCGTCGAGCCAGCAGTCGCCGACCTCCACGACGCGGGGCACCTGCTGGCCGCACTTGGGGCAGCGAATGTTTACAGCGTCGATCCAGGGCTTATGGAACTCCGGCAGGCTGTCCACGGCCGCCGGATCGACGGCGAGCGCGCGCAGCTCCTCGCGCGAGCCCGCGACCGTGAATTCCCCGCAGTTCTTGCACACGTAGAAGGGCAGGGGCATGCCCCAGAACCGTTTGCGGGAGATGCACCAATCCCCCATATTCTCCAGCCAGTCCTCCATCCGCTTGCCCAGATGTTCGGGCATCCATTGCACGGCGCGCGCGGCCTGGACCAGCCGCGGCTTGACCTGCTCGCAGCGGATGAACCATTCGTCGACGAGCCGGAAGATGATCTCGTTCTTGCAGCGCCAGCAGACCGGGTAGGAGTGGGTGTACATCTCGGACTTGAGCAGCTTGCCGGCCCCGGACAGGGACTTGGCCACGTCGTCGGCGACCGCCTCGGCCGAGCGGCCGGTGAGCCAGCCGAAGCCCTCCAGGAAAATGCCATTGTCGTCCACCGGGCTGATGGCGGGCAGGGATTGCTCGACGCCCAGGGCGTGGTCTTCCCGGCCGCAGCCCGGGGCGATGTGCACGATTCCTGATCCCTCGGCCGCGTCCACCTCGGCCCAGGCCACGACCTTGTGGTCGACCCCTTTCTGCGCCGGGAAATCCGGGAAGAAGGTCTCGTAGCGCCGGCCCACGAGTTCCTGGCCCGGGAATGTCCGTTCCACCCTGGGAGAGAAGGACTTGAGCTTATGCAGGGCGTCCTTGCAGAGGATGAGCGTGTGCTTCAGCTTGGGCGATGAAATCTCGCAGTACTCAAGCCCCGGGTTGACGGCCGCGGCCGTGTTGGCCGAAAGGGTCCAGGGCGTGGTGGTCCAGAGCAGAAGATGCCGCTGCGGGTCTTCCTTCAAGGGCAGGTGGACGAAGACCGAGAGATGCTGCATCTCCTGGTGGGATCCCGCCATCTCGTGCTCGGAGAGGCTGGTGCCGCAGCGCGGGCACCAGGGCATGGGCAGCGCCTTGCGCGTCAGCCAGCCGTTGTCGCGGCATATTTTCAGGAAATGCCAGATGCCCAGGATATTGTTGTCCGTGTGCGTATAATAGGAATGGTCCCAATCCATCCATTGGCCCAGCCGGATGGATTGCTCGGTCTGTATGCGCGAGAATTTTTCCACGCGCTCCCGGCACTTGCGCGAGAAATTGTCGATGCCGAAGCGCTCGATGTCGGGCTTGCCCTTGAAGCCGAGTTCCTTTTCTACCTCCACCTCGAGCCAGAGGCCCTGGCAGTCGAAGCCGTTTTGGTAGCGGCAGGAGAAGCCGCGCATGGCCTTGTAGCGGATGAAGGCGTCCTTGAGCGTGCGTCCCCAGGCGTGATGCACGCCCATCGGGTTATTGGCCGTGATGGGGCCGTCGACGAACCTGAAAGGCGGCGCGTGGCGGCGCAGCTCGCGCAGCTTGTCGAAAGAGCAGTTCGTTTTCCAGAATTCGAGGATGCGCCGGTCGATTTCCAGCAGGCGCGGCATGGCCGGCGCGGGCTTCATGACGGGGCGTTCGTGGCTCATGGAATCAAGAACGGCTGTTTGCGCGGCATTTTAAAAAAGTGGTGGGCGGACCGGGATTCGAACCCGGCACCTCCGTGTTATCAGCACGGCGCTCTGCCAAATGAGCTATCCGCCCATGCGCGAAATTCAAAAACGGAAAGCTATTGTACAAAATTTATCGGCCGCCGCCACGGGGCTCGTTATTGTATAATGAAGTTGATGGCGGATAAGAAGAAAGTCCTTATCGTGGATGATGACCCTGATCTTCGCGGGGGCCTGGTCATCCTTTTGGGCCAGAATTACGAAATCCTGGAAGCCCCTGACGGGGATTCCGGAATGAAGATACTTTCTTCCGCCAAGGTGAATTTGGTCCTGCTCGACGTGGCCATGCCCGGAATGAGCGGTCTGGAAATGCTCAAGAACGTGCGTGAAAAATGGCCGGCATTGCGCGTGCTCATGCTGACGGCGCAGACCGATCTCAAGCTGGCCATGCAGGCTCTGGATCTGGGCGCCACCGCCTATATCACCAAGCCTTTTGATTTCGGCGGCCTCCGGGCCGAGGTCAAACGGCTGCTTGATGAGCCTTCTCATTCCAAGGAAGAGCAGAACAGCGAATATCGGCCCTGGCGAGTGTCCTAAGGGTCCAAAGACCTACCTTATTGTGGGGCCAATGGCGGCTCGTTATTAGGTCCAAGGGCCTCTAGGCGATCAAGACAGCTTACATATAATGCCGGCGTGAAGCTTTTTGGGAGATGCGCAAGCAGGGGCCTGTGTCTTTTCTTGGCGCAGCTCATCGCGGCGCAGTCCGCTCTGGCTGGGGTCCAGGTTGCGCAGTCGCGCTCCGGAGCCGTTTCCTCCGGCGCAACTGCGGGCGCGGGTGCTTCGGCCCGCGTCTTTCGCGTCGCCTCCGGCAGCTTGTCATTGGGGGCCCTGCCCCTGCGTGGCGGGGCGAACTTTTCACTTGCGCCTTCCCCCCTCGTCGGAAGCGGACGAGTCTCTATCCCTGCCGTTCCGGCCTTCGCCGCTCTTGATCCGTCGGTTTCGCCTGCAAATCCGGAATCGCCGGTACCGGCGCCCGCGGAACTTCCGGTATCGCAGGCGCTGGCCGTTCTTTCCTCGCCGGAGGTGGGTCGGGCCGTCGAAGGACTCCATCGGGCTTCTCCTGACAATGCCCGGGGTTCGGCTGACGCCCAATTCGCGATCCTGACCGGTGAGCGGCGCGTCATATCCAGCGACGAGCCGCCTGCTGCGTCGGTCGCAGTTTATCCGAAGGCCGGGGGTTTGGCGCCGCTACGGCCGGCCGCGGCCCCCGGGCCGCGGCCGGCCGCTTCCCTCTCGCCGGATACGGCCTCGGAAAAAAACAAAGGATCATTCGGCGAGGTTTTTAAGAATCCCGAGAGAAATCGGGCTTTCTGGAGATATCTTGCCGGCTCCGTCACCTTCCTGTTCGGCTTCAAGATGTACATCTTCGGCCTGCCGTACTATATTTCAGGCCTGGCTGAAAACACCTTGCGCGAGAATCATGACCCGCGCGCCGGCAACGCCGGGGCGATCAGCGCCCTGGTGAGAGAGAACCGCAGTCTGGCCCGTATCGCGCATTGGACCGCGCAGGCCTTCAGCTACGCCACGGCTCCGCTCTTCTCCCGAAGCGCAGACGGCGGTCCCAAGAAGTGGCTGGTGCGCTCCTACCTCATCCGTGCCGGCGTGCTGACGCTCATCCCGACCCTGTTCTTTGCCTCCGGGTTTTTTTCCGTCGGGACGTCATTTCTGGCGCTTTACGGCCTCATCGCGGTCCACTCCTATTTTCAAGGGGTTTCCGTGACCTCCGAGGGCGCGTCCACGACCCGGATCATGGGGGATCCGGAGGTGACCCAGGAAGAACGAAATAAGGCTAATTCCTATATGACCGTCGCGACCGCGATCCTGTCTATTTTCGGACCCCTGCTGGGCGGCCAGATCGCGCGCGTCAAGAATCTTTTCGGGAAGGCAAGTCCTAGCGGAGCGATCATTTACGGCATCTATGCCTTGGTTTGCGGCTTGGCCGGCCTTATTTTCGCGACGGTCGGTCTTATAGGAAAAAAGAATAGCCGGGAGGCGGCCGCCGGATCGTCGGCGGCGCTGACGCAGTCAATCCCTTCTGGGCAAACGACCGCTCCCTTGTCCTTGGGCCGGACGTTCAAGAATTTGTGGTTTTCTTTCCGACAGGGGCTGGGCCTGGTGCTCAAGGATCGGTTTCTACGCACCATGCTGATCCTGTCTCTGATCGCGGGATTGTTCGCAGATCCTCTCATTTTCAACATCCTGCCCGAATACGTCAAGGGGGTGGTAGCCGCCAACCCCGGCGCGCTGGGCGCGGTCATGAGGATTCCGGGCCTGGGGTGGTTTTTGGACGCCTTGACCAAGACGCCCATGGGTTACTTTGCGCTTATGTCAGCGGGCACGCAGTTAGGCAGAATGTTGGGCAGTCTGGTCAGCAAACCCTTGCGCCGGCTCCTGATAACGTTGGGATTTAAAAGCGAGGAGTCTCTCACTATCCCTTTCTATGTGATGGCGGCGCTCGAGGCCCCGCTTTTTTGGCTGATGATTTTTTCTCCTTCCTTGTGGGTCGTTTTGGGACTTTACGCTTTCCAGGCGTTCATGGCCGTTTTCTCTGAGCTCGCCACCACCGGTTTCTATCAAAAGACCCTTGGGTCCTATTCGGATAAACCTGAGGATTCTCCGGAGGCTAAGGGCAAGATCAATAAGATACTCGCCGCCCAATCGCTCATGGGCATTATAGTCGCCATCATCTCGACGTACGTCTATGGATTCGTTCTCGGCGGCATTCCCATAGCCACTTCCCTGCTTATCGCGGGCATCGCGACCTCGGTTCTGGGGATCGTCCGCTTGGTCGCCCCGTGGCTTTTCTTCAGCAAGGAGCAGCGGGGACCCAAGGCCACGCCGATCAAGTAGCCGGCTTAAAGCGTCTTGAACGTGACGTGTATCTTGAGGAACGGCTCCCGGAAGCCCCGCGGCAGGGGCGGAAAGGGAGCGGCGTCATGAACGGCGCTCATGGCGATTAGGTCGAACGCCGAATCCCCGGAACTGTCCTCGGTTCGCAGATCGACCAGTCCGCCGTTGGGCAGGAGCGTGAAGACCACCACGCAGACTCCGGTTTCCTTGGGCATGCGGCTGGACCATTGGGTCCAGAGGCTTTGACGCAGTTGGCTGATGTACCAGGGATACGGGAAATTAGGCAGGTCCGTGGCGATGCCGGCTTGGCCTGGAGCTCCTGATGCCGGAGCCCCGGCCGCGGACGCCTGAGCCGCCGGCGCTGGTTCCGGCGCGGCATGGGTCTCTCGCCAGCCGCGAAGGAGGCTGGGCCTGGGCAGAGGCGCGCCTTTTTGCCTGCGCGACGTCGAGAATTCATCGACTTCCGTCTGAGGCTGCGGCGAGGACGCAGCCGATCCGCCCTTGCTGGCTTCGGACTGCGCCGGGCTGCTGATGACGGTCGCCGAGGGCCCCACGAAATCGATCATGTAGACGGGAGTGGCCTTGAGCCCCGCCGATCGGGAGAGGAAAATGAACAGGCCCGCGCCCGCCAAATGCAGGACCAGAGAATAGGTCAGATAAGGGTTTAGGTTGCCGTCGGCGCGATGGCCTGGTCCGGGGTTCACGGCTGGTCCGCGCCCTCGGCGGAGACCCCGATGCCGAGTTTGCCCACGCCCAGGCGTTTGGCCACGTCGAGCACCGTCACCACCTTTTCGACGGCGACGCTGCGGTCGGCCTGGACGAGCAGCGTCTTCTGCGCGGATTTGGGCAGGCGCAGGGTCAGCTCGCGCTCGAGTTTGTCCCACTTGATAGGCTGGCCGTCGACCACCACGGCGCCGCCGCGGCTGATCTGGACGTTCACCGTCGTGTCGGCGGCCGCCGGGGCTCCGGATGAGGCCTTGGGCAGTTTGACGGTAAGCTGGGACTGCACCAGGATGGGCGTGAGCACCATGAAAATGATGACGAGGATCAGGGAGATGTCGATAAGCGGGATGAGGTTCATCTCCGCGAAAACCCGTTTAGGCTTCGGCCCGTTCATCGGCGAGCTCTCTCCGTCAGGCTGTCGAGCACCTCATCCGAGACCCAGGCCATCTCCTCGCCGAAGCGGGAGGCCTGGTGATTGAAATAATTGTATGCCGCCACCGCCGGAATCGCCACGAAAAGCCCGGCCGCCGTGCAGACCAAGGCCTCTGAGATTCCGATGGCCACGACGCCCGGCCCGGCTCCGGCGGCGCTGGCCAGGTCCCGGAAGGCGCGCATGACGCCGACCACGGTTCCGAACAGGCCGATGAAGGGAGCCACTGTGGCGATGGTTCCGAGCAACGTGGTTCCTTTCTGGAGACTGGCCACGGCTTGGTTGATGGCGCGCTCGATGGCGCGCTTGCGGTCGTCGCGGTTGGGCGAGCCCGTCAGGCTGGCGATAAGAATAGGGCCGGCCAAGCCTTTGTGAGCCTGGCAAAGCCTGACCGCTTCGTTGAGGCCGCCGGAGCTGAGCAGTTGACGCAGCTTTTGGATCAAATCCGGCAGCCCTGTTGTCGTGAGCTTGATAAAGCGCCAGCGCTGCCACATCAAGGCGATGGAATAGACGGAGAGCGCGATAAGAAGCCAGAGAGTCGCCCCCCCGGCGATAAGTATATCCTTAACGTTCACATGAAAATTCATAATCTAATTATGTCAAATGGGGTCAGGTCTTGACAATTGACATTTGACATTCGAGGCCGATTTGTCAAATTTGTCAAATTTCAAGACCTGACCCCATATTTGATAAACTGAAATGCCATGTTTTTGGGCGCGTGCGCGTTGTGCTTGGCTCTTTGCGGAGCCGTCCCCCAAGGTGCGGCGGCGGACGCGAAGCCGGTCCCCGCGCCGTTCGTCATTGAGCCTCCTCCGGGCTGGAGCCTCGCGGAGTCGGCGGAAAAGAATCCTAGCTTGGTGCTGGCGCTCAAGGGGCCGGAGAAGAGTTCTTTCGTCCTGGCGCGCATCGCTCCGGTCAGTTTGGAGAACCGCGCGGCCGTGCGGACTCTGCTGACCGGCGTGCTCTCCAACGTCGGCGAGCGCGCTAGCCTCAAGTTCAAGCTGGCCTCCAACCTGGAGGCCGCGACTTACGGCAACGGTCTGACCGTCTACTTTATCCGGGCCAATCTCGATGAAAAGCCCCGTTTGGCTTTGGCCGTCATGGAAATGGGCGGAGTCTATATGCTGGGCACCTTGGTCAGCGCCGTCCCTGATACCTTGTTGCCTTCCATCCTGGGTTCGCTCAGGCCTACCGGCGTTCCGGTCGACGGAGACTCGCCGTCCGTTACGAGCCTCGACGGGCAGCTGACCTTCCTTTTGCCGCCGGGTGTGCGCTCTCGTGTCCTGAGCCAGCGCGAGCGCCAGACCGGGTACGTGGCCGGTTTTGAAGCTTCGGGCGCCGAATTCCTGGTCATGAAACTCGATGATGACGGCACTCCGGTCAAGAAGCAGCCGGACATCGTCAAGAGCACCGTCCTCTCGATCGAGGGAATAGACCCCAAGAGCCTGACGCCCCTGGGCGCCATTCTCACCTCGGCTGGTCCGGATTTTATTTACGCGTGGGCTCGATTCGCCGACGCTTCCGGAGAGAACCTGTTTCTGGCCGGCTACATGCCCTGGGGCTACTGGGGCTATTCCATCACTGCCCGAGGCGCGAAAGCTCCGGAGCTGGCGACCAAGCTGCTGGGCAATTTGTCCCTGGGCCCTTCGGCGTCGCCCAAGCTGGTGGCCGCCTCGCCCCGATTGCCCGTGTCTGCGGGCCTCGATTTTCTGTCTCCCTGGACCAGCACGCTTATTCTCGCCCTGCTCCTGGCCGTCGCGGCCTGGTTCTGGTGGCGCAATCGAGGCCTCTAAGCATGGATACAAAGGAACTGTCGGATGACGTCAAGGCGGCGGAAGGCTTGCTGCGCGCCAAGGAGTCGGTGCTGGGCGGCTTGAGATCGGTGATCATCGGGCAGGATCATGTGGTCGAGGAACTGCTCATCGCTCTTTTCTCCCGGGGACATTGCCTGCTCGAGGGCGTGCCGGGCTTGGCCAAGACCTTGATGATCTCCAGCCTGGCCAGGCTGCTGGATTTGAAATTTTCACGCATCCAGTTCACTCCGGATCTGATGCCTTCGGATGTGACGGGAACCGAGGTCCTGCATGAAGATCCCCAGAGCCGGCAGCGCTCCTTCCGCTTCCTGCCCGGGCCGATCTTCGCCAACATGGTGCTGGCCGACGAGATCAACCGCACTCCGCCCAAGACCCAATCCGCGGTTCTGGAAGCCATGCAGGAATACCAAGTGACCTCGGCCGGAGCCACCCGGCCTCTGCCCCTGCCGTTTTTCGTCATGGCCACCCAGAACCCCATCGAGCAGGAGGGCACTTATCCCCTGCCCGAGGCCCAGCTCGACCGGTTTTTCCTGCAGATTTCCGTGGATTATCCCTCGAGCGACGAGGAACGGCGCATCGTGACCGAGACCACCGGGTCCAAGGAGGTCAAGCTCTCTCACCTGCTCGGCGGCGCCGAGGTGCTGGCCCTGCAGGAACTGGTGCGCCGGGTTCCGGCGCCGGCGTCGAGCGTGGATTATGCCGTGCGCCTGGCGCGTTCGACGCGGCCCAACGAGGCGGGGGCGCGCGAGGACGTGCGCAAGTGGGTGGCTTGGGGCGCGGGCCCGCGCGCGAGCCAGGCTCTGATCATAGGCGCCAAGGCGAGGGCGCTTTTGTCCGGCCGCTTCGCGATCTGCGTCGATGACATCCGGGCCCTGGCCAAGCCGGTCTTGCGCCATCGCCTGGTGCTCAACTTCCAGGCCGAGGCCGAGGGCGTCAAGGCCGACGCGCTGATCGATCGGCTTCTGCAAGAATAGCCGCGCCCATTGTTAAGATGCTCAACTTCGCGACATGCGCTACCTCGACCCAGTAGCCCTGGCCAAGCTGCGCAATTTCAGCCTGGAATTGCGCCGCATATCGGCCGAGGGCCACGTCACGGGCCGGCACCGCAGCGCGGCCAAGGGTCTTTCCCACGATTTCGCCCAGCACCGGGCCTATGTCCCGGGCGACGAGGTCAAGTCCCTGGACTGGAAGGTTTTCGCGCGCCAGGAGCGCTTCTACGTGCGCGAGTACCAGTCCGAGAACATCTTCACCAGCACGCTGATTCTCGACGCGTCCGGATCCATGGCTTTCTCGGCGGGCGGCCGGCCGTCCAAATGGGACAATGCCTGCCGTCTGGCCATGGCGCTGTCCTATCTCGTCCTGGCGGGCGGCGACAGCGTGGGCTTGGTCTGCTTCGATACCGAACCGCGGGATTTCGTCCCGTCGCGCACCAGCTTCGGGCAGCTTGAGGTGCTGGATTCGGTCATGGACCGCCGCCGGCCCGGCGCAGAGACTCGGCTGGCCCATGCCTTGGAGATGGCCGTCGGCCGCGTCAAGCGCCGGTCCCTGATCATCCTGGTCTCGGATCTCCTGGGCGAGCCGGAGGCGGTCCTCAAAGTCGCAAGTGCCTTGCAGGCACGCAGGCATGAACTCATGGTGCTGCAGGTTCTGGACCCGGCTGAGCGCGACTTTCCTTTCGACGGACCGACCGTGTTCGAGAGCCTTGAGGATTCCAGCCGCCTCTACTGCGACGCCTCGGCGCTGAGGGCAGGTTATCGCGGCGCTTTTGCCAGGCAGCAGCGGCTTTACGAGGCGGGGTTCAACAGCGCGGCGGTTTCATTTATTACTTCCTATACGGATCGGCCCTGGGATGAGGATTTGGTCCGGCTCCTGGGAGTCCGGGGTTCGGCTCGTTGATGAGCTTCGCCAACCCCGCTGTTTTATGGGCTCTTCCCCTGGTCCTGGCGCCCATCCTCCTGCACCTGCTCTCGCGCCGCCGCGCCCAACGCGTGAGATTCTCGGACCTCGTCCTGCTTCGCCGCGTTCACGCCGAGTCCTTGCCCCGCACCAGGCTGCGCAAGTGGCTGCTGACCGCGGTGCGCTGCGCCATTGTCGGGGCGCTGGTCTGCGCTTATGCCGGCCCGGTTCTGGAGGCTCGAGGCCGGGGAGTCGCCGCGGCCGGCGCGGACGCTGGCGAGGGCCTGGATCTGGCGCTGCTGCTTGACTCTTCGGTTTCCATGGGCGCTGTGGACCGGGGCCGGACGCGCTGGGCCGCGGCTCGCTCCGCGGCGGAGGATATGCTGCGCAGCTTGCGTCCGGGCGACCGGGTCGCGTGCGCGGTCTTCTCCGACCGGATCGAGAACAATGAAGGGAAGCTGTCTTGGATGACCGCCCGCGAGTGCCAGGAACTCTTCAGCCGCAGCCAGCCGGGATGGCGCGGCACGGACTACGGCCCGGCTCTGCGCGGGGCTTATGAATTGCTGGCCGCTTCGCGGCGGCAGAGGGCCGTTTTGCTCTTGAGCGACGGCGCGGCGCACGGCCTGCGCTCGGCACTGCCGCCCGCGGAGCCTGGGATCGCGCTCTATGGGCTTGCCTGGCCCAAACCGCCTTTCAATTCCGCGGTGAGCGCCGCAGGACCGGCGCGGGACAGCTCGGCGCAGAAGCCTTCCCTGCGCACGGTCCTGTGGGCCTCGGCGGCCGGCTCATCGGCCGTGGACCTGTGGCAGGATCGCGCGCGCCTGGCCGGCGAGCCGGTGGCATTGAGGGCCGGCGATATCTCTTTGAGCCTGCCTCTGCCTCGTTATTCCGGCCCCGACGCGGCAGGGTGGTCCGGCCGCGTGGAACTGCGGCCCGACGCCTTGGCCGCGGACGACGTGTTTTTCTATTCCTTCCGCCACCCTCGACGGCCGAGGCTCCTGGTCCTTTACGGCAACCCCGCCTTTCTCAAGGCGCCCAACTCAGGCTATTTTCTCAAGGAGCTGTTTTCCGGCGCCAAGGGACGGGCCCTGGACTGGGACGCCGAGTTCGCCGGGATGGATCTGTTGGCGTCGGGCGGCTCCGACTCATCCGGCAATGCCTTGCGCCTGGCGGATTATGACGCGGCCGTTCTCGCTGATTTTCAGTCCCTGCCCCCGGCCGTTGCCTCAGCCGTGGAGCCGTTCGTGCGGCGAGGGGGCGGGCTCTGGATTCTTCCCGGCAGCCGTACGCCGCCCGACGCGGCTGCGCCCTTGGGGCCGTGGCTTGGGGTCCGGCTTGGGGAGATGTCCGGGTCCGGGGCCAGAGGACTTCAAGTCGAAAAGTCCACCGGTTCATTCCAGGTTTGGCGTGATTTCGAGCTCGACAAGGTGGCGCTGGCGGGTTTCCTGCGTTTGGAGCCGCAAGCCGGGGCCAAGACGTGGCTGCGGACCGGCGCGGGCGAACCTCTTCTGGTTACCGCCGAGCACGGGGCTGGCCGGGTGGCGGTCTGGGCCGCGCCCTTGGACGCCGTCTCCGGCAACCTGCCCGTCAAGCCGGTTTATGCGGCGTTGGTGGCGTCCATCGTTTCCCTCGTGAGGCCCCCCGAGGGTCAAGTCGAGAACCTGGCTCTGCGGGTGGGAGACCCGATCACGAGGGTCTGGGGCTCCAGGGAGGCGGCGCCCGCCCGCGTCCGCGTGCGCTCTCCCGAGGGACGGACCACGGCGCTGTGGGTGCGCGACCGCCGGGTGGAATACAGCCTGACTTCCCGGCCCGGGCTCTACGCGATGGATGACGACGTCGGAGACAGCCGCGTGTATGGCGTGAATTTTGATCGGGGCTCGGGGGAGAGCGACCTCTCCGCCGTCGCATCGCCCCCATGGATCGCGATCGACTCGGAGCGCGCGCGCGAGGATTTCTGGCTGAAAGTCCGGGGGCGGGATCTGCGTGCGGCCGTGATGGCCGCGGCCGTCGCGTTTCTCGTCGCCGAGATGCTGCTCTGCTTGCCCATGAGCCTGGCCGTCGTCGCGATCCTGGCAAGCATTCTTTGGCCGGTGCCTGCGACGGCCGAGACTCAGCGGAGCGACCGTTTCGTATGGACTCAACTCAAGCTCGGCCCGGGCTGGGATCCCTATCCGACGGCGCCGGGCGAGATCGACGGTTTGCTGGCGTCGGTTACCAGCGTATTGGTGGAGCCGCAAAGACGGGTCATCACCTTGAAAGACCCGGATATCTTCGCTTCCCCCCTTTTGATCCTGGCGGGCAGGGAGGCGCCTGCCCCCCTTGATGCCGAGGAGGTCAAGCGGCTGCGCGGCTATCTGTCCGCGGGCGGCATGCTTTGGCTGGAGGACACTTCCGGCTCGGCGGCGAGTTCGTTTGATCGATGGGTGCGGAGCACCCTCAAGGACCTTCTGCCCGAGGCCGAGCTGCGGGCCCTGGAATCCGACCATGTCGTGTTCAAGACTTTCTTTCTCCTGCGCGGCGCGGCGGGAAGGGTCATGGTGCGCGGCACGTTGGAAGGCGTCTCCTGGGGAGGCCGCGCCGCGGTGGTCTATTCCCGCAACGACTTGCTCGGAGCCTGGGTCAAGGATCCGCTTGGGCGGCCTCTATTGCCGTGCCTGCCCGGGGGCGAGGCGCAGCGGCATAACGCCCGCAAGCTGACGTTGAACATCATCATGTATTCCCTGACCGGGAGCTACAAATCCGACGCGGTGCACCAGCCTTATCTCCTGCAAAAGATGCGTTCGGGCATCCCATGAACGTGGCGCTCGAATGGGGCGGCGGCACGGCGGGGTGGGCCTGGGCCCTGTTGGTGGCCGCGGCCATGGCCTGGCATTGGCGGCGCAGCCGCGAAGCCGCGGCGGCCGCGGGGACGGGCCGCTCTCCCATGGCCTTGCGCGCCCTCGGGGCCCTGGCCCTGGCCTTGGCCGCGCTGCGGCCGACCGTGGCCGTCTACGAGCCTCAGCTCTCGCGGCCCAGGCTCTTGATCCTCGTAGACAATGGCCATACCATGGCCTTGCCCTTCGGCAACGGAGTTCCCGCGGCGTGGAGGCTCCGCGACAAGGGGCCTGGAACGCGCTTGGCCGCGGCCCTGGACTGGCTCTCGCGCCAGAGGCGGGCGCTGGACGCGCGCTGCGAGGCTCGCTTCTACGCGCTCTCCGACCGGGCTCGCGGGTTCGTCGGCTGGGAAGGCATCTCCGGCCTGCAGGCCTCGGCCGCCGGCTTCCATCCGGCCGCGTCCTTGCGCGACGTTCTCGACGACATCGGCAACGAGCATCCGGAACGCGCCTGGCTGCTCAGCGACGGGATTTCCGAGCCGGATCCGGAACTGGAGAAAGTCCTGGCGGAACTGCATGTCCCGCTCGACGTCATCGGCGTAGGACCTTCACGGCGGGAAAAGGGCGCGGTCTTCGCCGACCTCAAGACTCCTGATTTTGCCTTCTTGCACGGCCGCATTTCCGTGGAAGCCACGGTCGAGGCATCGGCCCTGGCCGATGAAGTCCTGGAGCTGACGCTTTCCAAGCTGGTTTCCGGCTCATGGACCGTGGCGGATCGCCGTCAAGTCAGGCTGCGGACGGATTTCGAGGCCGTCTGCGCGAGCTTCACGGCCACGGCGCAGTCCTTGGGTTCCGAGCGCTACCGGCTAGAGGCTCGCCTTTCGGGAAAGGAGAACGTCAAGGCGATAAAGGAGTTCCGCGTCGAGGTCATCCGGCAGAAGTACCGCATTATGTACCTGGCCGGGCGCCCGAGCCCCGAATACGCGAACCTGCGCGAATTCCTCAAGGCCGATCCCAATCATGAATTGGTCTCCTTCGTCATCCTGCGCAACCCCGAGAACCCGGCCTTTGCCCCGGACAATGAGCTCTCCCTCATCCCCTTCCCGGCGGAGGAGATTTTCGTCACGACCCTCCCCCAGTTCGATCTCTTCATCCTGGAAAACTTTTCCTATACGCGCTTCCGCCTGCCGACCGCTTATCTCGGAGCCCTCAAGAATTTCGTGGCCTCGGGCGGAGCCCTGCTCGTCATCGGAGGAGAAAACGCCTTCACCCTGGGAGGCTACCGCGGAACGCCTTTGGAGGATATCCTGCCGGTCGCGCTCTCGGAGCAAGTCCCGGATTTCCGGCCCGGCCTTTTTCATGCGCGTCCCGCGGCGTTGACTCACCCTTTGATCCAGCTCTACGACACCCCGGAGGAGTCGCGCCAAGCTTGGGAGTCCTTGCCGAACCTGGACGGGTTCACTCAATTCCAGTCCGTTCGGCCGGGTTCCACGGTGCTGGCCGTGCATCCCGAGGCGCGCGCGTCGTCCGGCGAGCCGCTGCCGATCTTCGCCATTCGCGAGTACGGCAGGGGCAAGGTCATGCTGGTGAGCTCGGATTCGACCTGGCGCTGGCGGCTGGGCGCGGCGCTGGATTGGCGCATAGCGACCTTTTACGGCAGATTCTGGACCAAGGCCGTGCAGTATCTTACCGGCAGCCTCGATCTTTCCAAGGTCAAGTTCGCCCCGCTTGCCGACCGCCTGCCCGCGCGCGAACCGGCCGTTCTGCGCCTGCGCGTTTTCGACGAGGGATTCCGTCCGGCCGCGGCGGCCCAAACCGCTCTTGCCGTCCTGTGGACCGCCCCGGACGGCGCGGTGCGCGAGGCCGTCCCCCGGGAAAGCGGACCCGGCTCCTACACGTTGGAGCTGACCGGCTTGAGCCCGGGCTGGCACCGGCTCAAGGCCATGGCGCGCTACCGCGGCAAACCTTGGGGCGAGGATGAAGTCCGCTTCGAATGGGCGCAAGGACTGCCGGACGCGCCCATGGACCGCAAGTGGCTGCGGCGCGCGGCCGATGCCTCGGGCGGGACGTTGACGGAACTTTCCGCGGCCCGGGCCGCGGATCTCTTGGAACGGCTTTCCCCGGTCAGAGAGCAGTCCGAGGTCAAGCGGCGCCTGCATCCCTGGGCATCCTCGTGGTGGCTGGCTCTGGCCTTGGCGCTTTTCCTTGGAGACTGGGCTTTGCGGCGTTGGAAAGGCTATCCGTGAGCCATAGGCGCGACGCCCCTTTCTTGGAACCTGTTCTCGTATTTCTTGGCGCCGCTGTCTTGGGAATAATTTCCCGGGCCCCGAGCGTGACATTCGGTGATGCCGGTGAATTTACGGCCTGCGCCGCTACCTTGGGCCTGGCGCATGCGCCAAGCTATCCCTTGGCCGCTCTTATGGGCAGGCTTTTGGCAATCCTGGCGCCTTGGGGCAATTGGGCTCTGCGCACCAACCTCCTATCCGCCCTGGCCTCGGCCGGAGCTTTGGCCGTGCTGGGCAGCGCTCTGCGGCGTGCGGGCGCGGGGCTTGCCGGCCGCCTGGCCGCGGTTCTGTGGCTGGGCCTTGCCCCCCTCTGGCGCTATGAGTCGGCAGTGACAGAGGTTTTCGCCTTGCAGGGGCTCGTTTTGGCGTGCGTGCTCTGGGTTCTCTTTTCGTTTTCTGATCGGCTTTTCGCCCCCCGGCCCATGGCGGCGCTGGGTCTGTTGGCCGGTCTGGGAATGGCCAACCACCACACCTTGCTGCTCGCGGGTCCGGCTTGCGCCTGGGAAGTTTTGAGATCCTGGCGCGTTAAAGGCGGTCGTCGTCTGGATTTTGCTCAAGGGATTGGATATTTCCTGGTATTTTGCGCGATGGGTCTGTCCGCGTATTTGTTCCTTCCGCTGCGCTCGCGCGTCGGACCACCCTTGGATTGGGGGCATCCCGTGGATCTGCCGCGTTTTCTTTGGGTCTTTTTGCGCAAGGATTACGGCTCCTTGTCCTTGACCGTGGAAGGACAGTCGGCGTTCTCCCTGGCCGCGATTTGGGCCCAGAGCGTGCGATATCTGCGCGCGTGTTGGGACGGTCTGGGTCCGTCGGGATTGTCCCTGGCCGCGCTGGGACTTGCGGCTTGGCCGGGCAGGTCTTCAAGCCGTTTCGGCCTGCTCGGCTGGGTCTTTTTCACGGGCCCTTTCTTCTTAATGCTGGGCAATCCCCCCTTCGACAGCCAGACGAGCGCGGCCTTGGAGAGGTTTTATCTTGCCTCCTGGCTTGGATTGGCCGTTTTGATTTGCGCCGGCGTGGATGCCGTGGAGGAGCGTCTTAAGCATTCTTCCTGGGCGCTGCTCCTCGTTCCCGTGGCCGGAGCCTGGATTTCCCACGGCCAATGGTGGCTGAGGCGGGATTTCGCCGCCTATGATTACGGCCGCAGCGTCTTGAAAAGCCTTCCCCCCGGCGCGACTCTTTTCATGGACGGCGGAGACGATACGTTTTATACCACGGCTTTCCTGGCCTTTGCCGAGCGCCGAAGGACCGACGCGGCGCTGTTCGACCGCGGCGGCTTGGTGTTCAAGAGCGCCTATGGCCCGGATTTCCGGCGCTTGGCCAGGCCAGCCAAGCAGACGCGTCGTCAGGAAGTCGAGACGGTCATGGCGGCGCGCGGGAATCTCTTCTACAGCACCTTGAACGGAGCCCTTCTCCCCGGTTTTGTCCTTCGTCCTTGGGGCTTGTTGCGCCGGGCGGACGCCAACGCGACCCAGGCTGCCGAGATCGACCCGTGGGACTTCTATCCTTTCCGCTGGCAGGAGAGTCTTCTGGAAAGCCAGTATCGAGACCGCGCCCTGGTCTGCTTTTATCCGGTGATGCGCAGCGCCGCCCGCGTGGCCCAGCACAGGCTCCAGGACGCGCTGCGCGAACTTGAAACGGCTTGGGCCATGGGACGGGATGTCTTGTGGCTGCGTCCGCACGTGGCGCACGACGCGCAATGGCTCGGCTATGAAGCCAGCCTTCGCCAGGACTGGCTCCTGGCGCGAGAGGCCCTGCTGCTGTCCCTGCAGGCCGATCCGCGAAGTTCCGAGGCGCGTTCCAGCCTGGGCGTGGCGTACGAGCGCGCGGGACGCGCCCCGGAGGCGCGGCAATGCTATGAGGAGGCGATCCGGCTGGACCCGGGATCGGACAAAGCTTACTATAATCTTGGCGTTCTGCATTGGTCGGGATCGCGCTGGGCCGAGGCAGCCGAGGCTTTCACCGCGGCCGCGCGCATCGACCCTCGCAACGCGGCGGCCGCGCGCTACGCGGTTCAAGCGCGGCGGCGCGCGGGGGGCCAATGAAGGATCTTTCATGAAGGTGCGCACGCCCAAGGAAAGGGCGTGCGCGGCTGACAGCGCGGGCGCGCTGTCAGCGCATAGCAACGGATTGAGAGCAACAACGGTCCCTGGAATTTAATGAAAACGGCCGCGGCGGTGTTTCTGGCGTCTTTCGTCCTCTACGTGGCGACCATGCCTCCGGCCCTGGCTCCTTATCGCGACACGGGCGAGATGTCCGTGGCGAGCCGCACCCTGGGCGTGGCCCATCCCACGAGCTATCCGCTCTATGTCCAGCTCGGCCACGCGGCTCAGGGCGTTCCTCTAGCGAATCCCGCCTACCGGCTCAGCCTGCTTTCAGCTTTCTGCGGGGCCCTGGTCCTGGCCGGGCTTTTTTATCTGGGCTCGCGTTGGGGCGCCGGCGCCGGCTCGGCCGCGGCCTTGCTCATGGGCCTTAACGCCACGTTCTGGTCAGTGGTCCAGGTGCAGGAGATGTATGCCCTCGGCCTGTTATTCGGAGTCCTTCTTCAAGGCTTGGTCTGGAGGCTGGCGGAGCGATATTCCGAGAGGATATGGCTTTTCTTCGCCTTGGCTTATGGGCTCTGCCTTGCCAATCGTCTCGACATGCTGCTCTGGGCGCCGGGCCTGCTTTGGATCGCGCTGGGGGCCGATGGCCCTAGGCGGCCTGTCGCTTACTGGGCCGGAGCTTGTTTCCTGATCTTCCCGGGCTTGATGGTGATTTCAGGAAGCAACGCTCCCATCGCGCTGCTTGTCCTGGGGACGGTCTTGTGGCGCGCTCCGCACGAGAGGCGTTGGCGCTGGCTTTTGCAGAGCCTGTTTTTCGGTCTGCTCGGTTTGTCCGTGTATCTCTTTTTGCCCATCCGTTCCGCGACCGCTCCGTTTCTCGACTGGAACCATCCGGCGGTTCTGGGCAATTTCCTGGAATCGCTCCTGCGCACTCGCTACGGCGGGACCCTCGACCTCTTGTCCAAGAACTATGCCAAGGGCGAGCTGTTCGGCGCCAATTTGGTCCTTTATGGACGCCATCTTTGGGAGAACTTTTCGATCGTGGGCCTGGCCGCGGCAGCCTGGGGCTGCTTTGAGTGCGCGCGCTCGCGGCCCAGGCGCTGGCTGGGAATGGCCGCGGCTTGGTGGTGGAGCGGGCCGGTATTTCTGTTGATGGCCAACATGCCTCCCAATCCCCACGCGGCCGCGATCGTCGAGCCCCATTATCTTCTTTCGGACATGATCCTGGTCTTGTGGGCCGCGCAGGGCATCGGCGGGCTCATGGTTTCCCGGATCCAGCTTCGCCGGGCCTGGGCTTGGGCCGCGTGCGCCCTGCTGGCCGCCGTGCCTCTCTGGAGCGGCCGGCTCGCGCAGATGAACCGGCGCCAGCATTTCTTCAGCTATGACTTCGCCCGAAACGTTTTCCGCTCCGTTTCTCCGGGGGGCACGATCGCGGCCAAGAAGGACGTCCAGCTCTATGCGCTCTGGCATTACCGCAACGTGCAAGGCTGGCGGCCGGATCTGCGCCTTGTCTCGCAGGGGCTGGCCGGAGCATCGTGGTACCAGGCGGACATGCGCCGAGCCGAGCCCGATCTCTATGTCGGACCCTTGCGCGACGGCGCCGACTGGCGGCGCTTCCTGGACCTCGACGCGCCGGCATTCGCCACCATGGATGCGGAACTCCCTTCTGATATCCTGGCGAGCGGCCGCGGCCGGGGCTTGGTCTACGCCTGGGATCTCGTGGCGGGCGAGGCTCCCGGCCAGGAACAGGCCCTTTGGGATTTGATGAGCCGGAGGGGCCGCTACGACTACGAGGACCAGCCTGATTTCTTCACCTCGGACCTGGTGGGCAATTATGCCCAGGCGCGCTGCGCCGAGGGGCGCCGTCTTTTCGCCGCCGCCTCCGGCGAGAAAAGAGCGGCGGCCGCCTTCGGCGGCCGCGGCCCCTTGGCCGCGGCGGCCCAGGCCGCGTTTCTCTCCGCCTGGGCCATGCAATGGCCCTTGGCCGAGCCGGCTAATTTCCTGGGATTCATGGCGTTTAGCCGAGGGGATTTTCCGGAGGCGCGCAGGTACTATTCCCTGGCGGCGCGGCTCAACGAGGCCACCAGGCGCCTGACCGAGGAGTACCATTCCCTGCCGGACTTGAAAGCCGGCGTGCTGCGCGCCGCGGCTGACGCCTATATGCAGGTGGGAGTGGCCTGCGAGAAGCTCAAGGATGTCCCGGCCGCCGAAGCCGCGTATCAGCGTTCCTTGGCCCTTTTTCCGGCGGCGCAGACCCGCTACAATCTCGCGGTGCTCTTTTGGACGAGCGATCCGGTCCGCGCCGAGGCCGAGCTCGTCGAGGCCTTGCGCTTGGATCCCAACCATTCCGAGGCCAACAAGTACCTGATGATCTTGCGCTCTCGGCCCAAATAACGGGCTAGGGGTTTTGATCTCATAAGCTGGGCCCTTTGATGTTTTTCCCCGGGACTTTGGACACGGGCAGGAAATCCCTCGTTTATCCTCGGGCGGCGATCTGCCGTCCGAGGATAATTCGGCTGGTTGGACGTGTGGATGCATTCTCCGGACCCGTGTCGGAGCGATGCGTCGCGACGCATCACTTTGACACGGCTTGCGAAGGTCGGGGCTCGTTAAGAAATAAATGACCGTTTTAGGACGACATTCCCAACCAAGCCAGCCAGGGTTAACGAGCCCTGACCAGCATCGCCGTGGGCGCGAGCGTGGCCCTGGCGCTCGTCTTCAACCTGGCGCAAGCAGGGGCGCGAAGCGCATTCCTTGATCCGAACTCTGCTCGACTACCAGCACTATTCTCATATGCGATTGCGGCGCAATGCCGCCTAGCCGCGTTTCCGGTTCCTGTCGCCCTCGGCGTGGGCCGATATCATCCTTGCGTTTTAGGACGCCAAGGCATTGTCGGAGTTATCCCCAAACATATCCCGGGATATGTTTGGGGATAACTTTTAGATTTTACAGCTCATCCAGGTTTTGATGATGTCGTGAATTTTAACCTGATTCTCATGGAGGGTCCTTGCCGGTTGGCGCCTCGACGCGCAAATTCCCATCATTCATTCCGTAGCGAGCCCTGAGTTGATTTCGCGGTCATTTTTATCCGCTAGGAACTTTTTGGCCGATGCAGCCGCTGCGGCTGGGCGCAGCCTGGATCAGTGGAACTTTTTTTCACATCAATCGTATTCTTGTCATGGACCCGATCAGAGCGTACCGTCGGCTGGGCGACAAGGAACTCTTGGCCCGCCTGAAATCCTTGGTCGACGAGGAAAAGCGCCATCTCGTCGGCCTGCTGGCCTGCCTCGACGAGGTAGACCGCCGCAAGCTGTTCGCCAAGCAGGGGTATCCCTCCATGTTCGCCTACTGCGTCGGAGAGTTGCGCTATTCCGAAGGCGCCGCCGCCCGGCGCATTCATGCCGCAAGAGCGGCCCGGAGTTTTGCGGAAATATTCTCCCTCCTCGCGGATGGGGCGCTGTCTCTCAGCGCTATATCCATGCTGGCGCCCTATTTAAACGATGCCAATCGCATGGACTTGCTGGCCAAGGCGCAAGGCAAGCGCAAGCGCGAATTGGAGAGGCTGGTCTCGGAATTTGCGCCCCAGCCAATGAGGCGTGACGTAATCAGGATGGTGTGCGTGTCCCCGGAGCCGGATTCCTTGCCGCCCAGCGAGGCCGGCGAGCGCTTGTTTCCCAGCCTGGAACCTGCCCAGGTGTTGTCTGCAGGGGAGCAAATCGCGCCTGTCGAGGCACCGTCGCAAGACGCTGCCAAGGAGCCTCGGCCGCCGCGGACGGCCGCCGTGCTCAATCCGTCGGAGGCCGCTGCGGCCAAGGAGTCTCGGCTGTCGCGGGCGTCGGACGTTCTCGGTCCGCCGGAGGCGGGCGCGGCGCAGCCTCTGCCAAAAGTGAGATTCTGCTTCACTGCCAGCGAGGGGCTTTTGCGCGCGGTCGAGCGCGCTCGGGAGCTATTGAGGCGCAAGTATCCTGCCGGCAATCTGGAGGATGTGTTTCATGAGGCGGTCATTGCTTATCTTGAAATGAACGACCCGGAAAGAAAAATGGCGCGAAAATCTCCTCGATCAATGAAAGACAATTCAGCCAAGGGGAGCGGCGGCTCTGCGAGTGGGCGCTATATCCCTCAATGGGTCAGGGACAAGGTCCGTGATCGCGACGGCGGGCAATGCAGCTTCGTGACGCCGGAGGGTAAGCGTTGCGCGGCGCGGTGCAGGCTGGAATTCGATCATATCCGTCCGTGGGCGCAGGGCGGCCGGTCGGACGACCCGGACAATATCCGGCTCTTGTGCGCCGCTCATAATCAATTGGCGTCCCGCGAGATATTCGGAGAGCAAGCCCGCCGTCCGCGGCGCGAATGATTGCCCGCCGCGGGAAGCGGCCGCGGTAAAGGCTCGGCCCGGCCAGCGCCCGCCGCAGCCGCTTGAGGGCGGACGGGCTCAGCGCTGCGGGAAGTGGTTGTAGCGGAACTGCAGCACGCCCAGCACGTCGTAGCCGCCCTGGTATTTCAGGAAGGCCACGTCGAAGTTGAGCTTGAGGAAGTAGCCGATCTTGAAATTGACGAGCCAGGGATTGAGCGGCGAGCCGTTGAACTTCATGACCTCCACGGCCAGGGGATACTCGGGCCGCGGCAGGAACAGGACGCTGGCGAAGGGCACCGTGCGGCTGGTGACCCGCTGATTGGGCTTGCCCGCGTAGAAGCGCAGGGCCTCCGGGGTTAGAAACTCGGAGAGGCTCGCGACCAGGTCGCCCATGGTCCCCTGCATCAGGCCCAGGCTCGTGCGCGCGGGCCCGAATTTCTTGCTGGCCACGATGTAGCCGTCCGTCAGTATCTTCGTGCTCTTGTCCGAGGCCTTGACCGTGAGCGTGGTGTTCGGGTCCTGGAGCTGGGGCTGCGGGGAGTCTCGCAAAAGAGCCGCGGCTTGGCCGCCCGCGGAGATGGCGGGGCGCAGCCAAGTCTCGGACTGTATCTGCATTTTCCCGTCAGCGGTGAGCAGCCATACGCCCAGGCGGTCGATGTAATTGACCTTGCGCGGGGCGTTGGCGAAGTCGTTCTTTCCGTAAAGCCGGCCGATGAAGTAGGCGGCGTTTATGTCTAGGCCCATGCCCGGGGTGGTGTAGCGTCCGGCCCCGCGGTACGCGGTGGGGGTGAGCACCACGCCGGAGAGAGCCGCGGGCGGGGCCTGGGCCTTGGGCTTGGTGGTGGTCTCGGAAACGACCTTCTCGACCACGGAGAAGACCAGGCGGACCTGGCTCGTCGAGGCGGCGACCCCTTCGAACTCGCGGGGCACGGGCGTGCCGGGGATTTCGTAGAGCTCGGCTTCCACCTTGTCGAACTTCTTGAGCCCCATGAGGCGTTCGATGTCGGATTCGATGTCAGCGTTGGAGTAAAGCGCGCCTCGATTTCCGCGCACGGCTTCGCGCCAGGTGTATTCGCTGACCAGGCGGTTGGATGAGAAAAATAGGACCTCTCCCAGGACCCATGGGCCGCGCCCCCTCGGAAGATTGTTGCCTAGGTAGGCGGAGAGATTGACCGCGGTCGCGGTGGAGGCCGAGGCAACGGGCGCAAGCGGCTGCGCCCGGGCGCCGGAGGCGCACAGGCCCAACGCCAGAAGAAGCGTCGAGAATCTTATCGTCATAAGCCCAATCCAGGCACGAACGCCAGCAGCGCCCGCAGCACGACGTTGGCCGCCAGGCCGGCGCCCACGTCGTCCGCCACGACGCCCAGCCCGCCCGGGAGGCGGTCCAGCCACCGGTAAGGAGGCAGCTTCACCGCGTCGAGCAGACGGAACAGAACGAATCCCGCGATCCAGACCGCGGAAGTCGCCGGCAAGAAGGCCACGGCCGTCCAAAATCCGACGACTTCATCGAGCACGATACGAGCGTCGTCGCGGACGCCGAAGGCTTTCTCCGCGCGGTCGCAGACCCAGCAGGCCGTTGCCGTGGCGACGGCCAGGAATGCTCCCAGCTTCAGCGGCTGCGCCGGCAAAAACGAAACCAGGGCCAAGCCTTCAAGAGCGCCTACCAGGCCCGAGCCTGTCCAACGTCGACCCTTCATGCGAATCCAGAAGCCCTTGACGTCCCCTGCTCTGGCGACGGCGTCAAAGAACTTCGATGGAATATAGCTTAAATAGAGTCCGGTGGCAAGAAGGACGGCGAGGCGGTTCGCCAGACCTACCGCCATGAGCTCTCGATCACGCCCCGGCTCTGCCGGAAATAGAGGACGGCGCTGCCCCATGTCACCACGACGCAAAGGACGGTCAGGTCGTGGGGCAGCCGCATCATCCAAGGGGGCAGCCCGGCCATTCGGCCTCGGAGCACGAGGATCGTCAAAATGAGCAGCACCGCCATGCACTGTACGGCCATTTTCCATTTTCCCCACCGCTCCGCGGCCAGGACCTTGCCTTGGACCGCGGCCAGGGTGCGCACTCCGCCCAGGAGAAGCTCCCGGGCCAGGATGAGGAATACTCCCCATAGAGGGATGCCCAGTTCTCGGTTTTTGAGCAGGGCGATAAACGCTCCCAGCACGAGGATTTTGTCGGCGATGGGGTCTGCGATCTTGCCGAAAGCGCTGATGGCGTTGATTCTCCGCGCCACGTAGCCGTCTATCCAGTCAGTCACGATGGCGGCCAGAAACAAGGCCAGGGCCGCGATATGGCTGCTTGTGTCGGAGCGCATCAACGCGACGAACATGGCCATGGCCAGAAGCATGCGCAGCATGGTGAGTTGATTGGGTAAATTCATCGGTCCGCCCCGGCTCTCACGGGGACTCGATGCGGTAGCTGCCGTCCGGCTCGGGCCGGGGCAGGCGGAAGACGGCGCCGTTGAGCGCGAGTTCCAGGTTCTCGGGAGGATGGGCGCGAAGGAGCAGTATTCTCTGGGCCCGCCATTCTTGCTTGGCGTTCTTGGGTACGCGGCCCTCGAAAAGCAGGCGTTCGTCGGCCTTGATGCTGATCCAGGCGTCGCCGCGCAGCACGATGGATAGTCGCGGCTCCAAGACCGGCTTGAGAGGCAACAGGGTTTGGGGACGCGAGGCCTCCTGGGCCAGCTCAGACTTGTGCTCGCGCGCTATGGAAATGATCAAAGCCGCGGTCAGGGCCACGGCGACCAGAATGGCGCCCAACGAGGCGCCCAAGGCCGCGAAATAAGGCGATTGCTCGATCGGAGAGGATACTGGTATTTCCCGGACCTGCGCAGCGGAGCCCGGCGTTGCCGCCTGCGGCCCAGGGGCCGCGCTCGTCGCAGGGCGTGTTCCTTTCGCCGGAGACGGCTCCGGGCCCGGCTCGTGGGCGGGCGCCGCGGGAGGAACGGGCGGATGCAGGGCTTGCCAAAGCGGATCGAACTCGATTTCCAGGTAATCGCAGTAACCCTTAAGGAAGCTGCGCAAATAGACCGGGGCGGGCAGCTCGTCGAAACGACCGGCTTCCAGGGCTTCCAGGAATCGGCGCGGGATGCGGGTGTGCTGGCAGACCGATTCCAGGGAATAGCCGCGGGCCGCGCGGGTAGTCTTGAGCTCTGAGCCGACGGCATGCGCCGGCGAAACCGAGGCTGGCGACTCCGGCGACGACCGCGGCTCCTTGGCCGCCGCTTCCGGCGAGCGGGGAGCGGCAGATTCCGGCGCGGGAACCGGGCCGGGCGGGTTCAGAGGCTGGTTGTCGCTATTCATGGCTGGCGCGTCCCGGGAGCCGGCGCGGCCGGAAACTCGAGAACATCCGCTCCGGCGGGCGGGCTGAATTGAAACAAGTTCTCGGGCAGTTCCGGATTGTAGCGCACGGCGTGGAATAGAGTGCTCGCCGTTACGGAGCCCACGCGCAGCTCGGAGTCATACGGGAAGAAATCGCGGGTGGAGAGGCGCAGGGTCAGCGTGAATGGCTCCTGCTTGGCGGCGCCGGCCTCCGGCCGGGGCGTGAGCACGAGCGAGAAGTTCCTGTGTCCGTCGCTCCCGGGAGAGGAGACCGTGCCTACGGAGACGTCGTAGCGGCGCAGGAGCTGGGCGTAGTTTCCGAAATCGAGTATGCCTTGCGCCAATGGCTGAGACCTCTTCCAATCCTCCAGGCGCGAGCGGATGACCTGGTTGTTCGAGGGCCGCCAGACCCAGACGCGCTGACCGTCGCAGACCAGGGTCTGCCGTTCGGGCGCGCGATGCTCTATGCGCATGAGGTCTTTCTTGCGGTAAGCGAACCTCCCTTCCACGGCTTGGGTCTGGCCCGTGTCGTCGGAGCGCACGGTCTGGCGGAACGTGGCGGTGAGCGTCGCCATCTCGCGGTCGAAGCGCTCGAATTGCTCTATGGCGAAGGGCACGGTGATGGGGCTGGTGCTGGGTGAGAATTGGGGAAGGTTGGTCGCGGTCGTCGATACGGCAACGGAGGCCTCTGGCTTCTTGATTGCCTGAGACGTCTTCTTGGAACCGGCCGCGAAAGTCCGGGGCGCGGCCATTTGCGCGGCCAGGAGCGTCAGAACGATGTATTTCATATCAGCGCCTGCCGTCCTCTATGGGAACCTGCGGAAAGTCGGCGCGCAGGCACGCCTCGATTTCATCGAAATGTATCTCCCAGCGGTTGGATCCGTCGGGTTTGTGGATGAGCCCCTTGACCTCGAGCAGGCTTAATAGGTTCGTGGCCCGCGCCGATGACCCGAATTGGGATTTGAGCAGGTCCTGGGAGACCCGCCGGCGCTCCAGGACGAGCTTCAGGGCTTGGGAGAATTCCAGCGCCGTCACCCCGTAAGAGGCCAAATCCGCCTCTCCGGGCTTGGGCATGGTCTCGAGCTCCGGGTATTCGGGCTTGCCCTGTCCGCGCAGATAGGCCACGATCTTGTTTATCTCGTCCTCGGAAACATAGGCGCCCTGGCAGCGTTCGGGGAGCTGCGAGCCTGCGTTGCGGTAGAGCATGTCCCCCCGCCCCTGCAGGGATTCGGCTCCGCCCACGTCGAGGATGACCTTGGAGTCGATCTGGGAAATGACCTGCATGGCCACGCGGCAGGGGAGGTTGGCCTTGATGACGCCGGTGATTACGTCGACGGAGGGACGCTGGGTCGCCAGGACCATGTGGATTCCCACGGCGCGGGCCATCTGGGCGAGGCGCTGGATGTTGTCCTCGACCTTGCCTCCGGCCACTAGCATGAGGTCGGCGAGTTCGTCGATGACGACCACTATGAAGTATTCCCGAGGCTCCCCCCGTTTGTCGGCCTCCTTGTTGTAGCCGTCGATATTCCGCACCCCGTAAAGCTGGAAGCGTTGATAGCGGCTCTCCATGATCTTGACCAGGTTGGACAGCGAGTTGGCCGCTTCCTTCGGGTTGGTGACCACGGTGACCTTGTCGGCCGGAACGATAGGGTCGAAGAGGTGAGGAATGCCCTCGTAGAAGGTCAGCTCGAGGCGCTTGGGATCGATGAGCAGGAACTTGACTTCGTCCGGCCGGGCTCGATAAAGGATGGAGAGAATGAGGGAGTGGATGAAGACGGATTTTCCCGAGTTCGTGGCTCCGGCCACGAGGAGGTGGGGCATCTTTTGAAGATCCGCGCTGAGCGCCTCTCCGGAGGAGGAGAGGCCCACGGCGAACGTGAGCAGCGGCGCGTCCGGAGCCATGGCCCGGCTTTCCAGGACCTCGCGCAGAACCACCAGGGCCGGCCGGGCGTTGGGGATCTCGATGCCCACCGCGGCTTTGCCCGGAATGGGAGCGATGATGCGGATGCCCTTGGCCTTCAAGGCCAGGGCGATATCGTTTTGCAGGGTGACGATGGAACTGACCTTGACCCCGGGCGCGGGGCTCACCTCGTATCGGGTGATGACCGGTCCCGGCGCGTAACCCGTAACCTTGGCCTCGATCTCGAAATCCTTGAAGGTGCGCTCGAGGTCCATGACCGCGGTCTTGATCTCGCTTTCCAGGGGCTTGCCGCGATTGGTCTCGCTTGGAGTCGGGTGGAGAAGATCGAGAGGCGGCGGCGCGTAGTCGCCGGCAGCGGGTCGGCGGCGGGGCTTTTCCGCGGGCTTGGCCGCCGAGGATTTTTCCTTTTGGGCGGATTTTGTCTCGTTGACGTTGACTGGCGCGCCGCCTTCGCGGAGAGGAGAACGGCTCTCTTCTTCGGCGACGGAGCGCCCCGGCGCCGCGTCTCTGACGGCGGAGTCGCCTTTCGGGGCGCGTTCCAGGCGGGTGCGAAGCTCCTGGCGAGATCGGCGCCATTGCTGGTAGTCTTCGCAAGCCGCCGCCGTCGCCCAAGAAAGCATGGCCGAGACTCGGATGCCGAATACGATTTGAAGGCAGAAAAGCAGCACCGCGGCGCAGAGCAGGAAGGCGCCGAATCCTCCCAAGGCATCGCCCAGCCCGCTGCCCAGGGCCAGGCCGACTTTGCCTCCCCACTGGACCGGCGAGGGACTCAATGGGCTTATAAGGACGTCGAGGGCTCCCGCGGCGCAGGCCAAAGACGCGGCGGAAGCGGCGCTGATGACGAATATCCCAGCGGGACGGCCTTCCTTGAAATAGCGCGCGATTCCGTTTCCGATAAGGATGGGGATCAGATAAGCCGCGGTTCCCAGCAGAAGAAAGAGGCGCTCGCCGATCCAGCGACCTACGGATCCGGAGAGAGCCGGGAAAAGGACCAGCCAGGAGAGGTAAAGCGCCGCGGCCAGGGCCATGCTCCAGCGCGCCGCGGACCAGAAGGCCCGGCCGCGCTTGGAGGAACGGCTGTTCCTGGCGTAGTAGCGGTAGACGGGTTGGGCCATGATCGCGGCGGCGTCAGGCCCTTTGGATCCAGAAGATGTCCTGGCCGGCCTTGACCGGTTTGCCGTTTTCCGCGAGCACTTTGAGCACGGTGCCGGCGCACTCGGCCTTGAGCTCGTTGAACACCTTCATGGCCTCGATGATGCACAGGACTTGGCCGGGCTTGACGATGTCTCCTTCCTTGGCGAACGGCGGGCTCGACGGCGACGAAGCCCGGTAAAAAATGCCCATCATGCTGGATTTGACGGCTACGGCTCCGGCGGGCATTCCGGGCTCGGGCTGGGCCGCGGGTTGGATAGCCGCGGTCTGGGCCGCCGCGACGGCCCCCGCCGCCACGGCCACCGGCACGGCAATATGCGCCGGAGCCTTGCGCCGGACCAGGCGCAATTTGAAGCCGGGCTCGTCGATCTCGACCGTGTCCAGGTTGTTTTCGGTCATGAACCCGTAGACTTCCTTGAGCCTGGGCGGCACCCCGTCATCGGGGCCGGGCCGCTTCGGCTTGGCCGGTTCCTTTTGGGGCATGGGAGGTCAGCGCCTCCTGCCGCCTTCGCGATGGCGATGACGATCGCCCGGACCTTCGCGGCGCGGCGGCCGCGGCGAGTCGCCTTCCGAGCCCGGGGCGAGGACGGCCTTGCGCGAGAGCCGTATCTTGCCGTCGTTGTCGATTTCAAGAACCTTGACATCAACCTCGTCGCCTTCCTTCAAGGCGTCTTCCACCCGCGCGACGCGCTTAACGTCGATCTGTGAGATATGCAGGAGCCCTTCTCGGCCCGGGAATATCTCCACGAAGGCGCCGAACTCCTTGATGGAGACGACGCGTCCCTTGTATATCTGGCCCACCTCGGCTTCCTTGGTCAGGGCCTCGACCTCGGCCTGGGCCTGGGCGCAGCCGTCGGCTTCGACCCCGGCGATGAAGACCGAGCCGTCGTCCTCCACGTCGATCTCGACGCCGTAGGTCTCGATCATGCGCCGGATGTTCTTGCCGCCGGGGCCGATGAGGGCCCCGATCTTGTCCACCGGTATCTGCAAGCGCATCAGGCGCGGGGCGAAGGGCGAAAGCTCCTTGCGGGGCTCGGCGATGGCCGCGGTCATCTTGTCGAGGATGAAGAGCCGGCCGCGGCGCGCCTGCTCCAGGGCCTCCTTTAGAATCGATATCTTGAGACCCTCCACCTTCATGTCCATCTGAAAGCCCGTGATGCCCTTGGCGGTGCCCGCGACCTTGAAGTCCAGGTCGCCGTTGTGGTCTTCCACTCCGGCGATATCCGTGAGGATGGCGTACTTCTCCCCTTCCAGGACGAGTCCCATGGCGATGCCCGCGCAGGGCGCCTTCATGGGAACCCCGGCGTCGAAAAGCGCCAGGGAGCCTCCGCAGACCGAGGCCATGGACGAAGAACCGTTGGATTCCATGATCTCCGAGACCAGCCGGATGGTATAGGCGAACTGCTCCTCCGCGGGCAGCAGGATGGCCAGGGACCGGCGCGCCAGCGCGCCGTGGCCGATTTCGCGGCGCCCCGGACCGCGCTCCGGCTTGACCTCGCCGACCGAGAAGCCGGGGAAGTTGTAATGCAACAGGAAGCGCTCCTTATACTCGCCCTCGAGCTCGTCCATGATCTGCATGTCGCCCGGGGTGCCCAGGGTCGCGCAGACCAGGGACTGGGTCTGGCCCCGTGTGAAGATGACCGAGCCGTGAAGCCGGGGCAGCACCGAGAGCTGGATGGAGATGGGCCGGATTTCGTCGAACTTGCGGCCGTCGGGCCGCAGGCCCTCCTCCAGCGTGAGGCGCCGGCTTTCCTTTTGCAGGACGTCGTCCACGATCGCGGCGCAGTGCGCCTGTCCCCCGAACAACGGCGAGGCTTCGTCCGTGATCGCCGAAAGCTCCTTGGCCAGGCCTTCATGGACGGCGTCTATGGCGTCCGAGAAGCTTTCCTTGGTGGGGTGCTTCGCGCGCAGGACTTGGATGATCGGCTCCCGCGCCTTTTGGGATACGAATTCCACGACGGCCGCGGGCCGCTCGATCTTCGGGATTTCGCGCTTGACGATCTTGCGCCCGGCCGCTTCGCTGGCCGCCGCCAGCCTGATTTGCAGGTCGCAGAGCTTGTCGATGGCCGCGGCCGCGGCCTCAAGGGCTTGGATGAAGTCGTCTTCCGGGACCTCGCTGGCGCTGCCTTCCACCATGAGCAGAGCGCCCTTCTTTCCCGCGACCACGAGCTCCATCTCGGCCGAGTCCCGCTCCTCGAAAGTCGGGAACAGGACGATCTGACCGTTGATGCGGGCGATGCGCACGGCCGCGACCGGGCCGTTGAACGGGATATCGGAGAGCATCAGCGCCGCCGAGGCGCTGTTGATGGCCAGGACATCCGCGTCGTTTTGCAGGTCCGATGAAAGCACGATGGTGTGGATCATGGTCTCGTAGCGCCAGCTCTTGGGAAACAGCGGCCGGATCGGCCGGTCCACCAGGCGCGAGGAGAGAATCTCCTTTTCCCGGGGCCGGGTCTCGCGCTTGAAGAATCCGCCGGGTATGCGGCCGGCGGCGTAGGTGCGCTCCCGGTACTCCGAGGTCAAGGGAACGAAATCAGTGGTTCTCGGGGTCGCGGCGGCCGTGGCCGCCGAAAGGGTGACGGTTTCTCCGAGATGCGCGGTGGCGGATCCGCCCGCCTGCTTGGCGATGGTCCCGGTCTGCAGCGAAATGATCTTTCCGCCCACAGTCTCCTGCAGGCATATCTTCTGGAAGTTGTCAGCCATGGTTATTTCCTCAGGTCGAGCTGCTTGACGACGTTGCCGTAGGAGGCCAGGTCCTTCTTCTTGAGGTAATCCAGAAGCCGGCGGCGCTGGCTGACGAGGCGCAAAAGGCCCACGTGGGTTGCGTGGTCCTTGGTATTGGCCTTGAGATGGGATGAAATGGACTTGATGCGCTCGGTAATGAGCGCGATCTGGACCTCGGGGCTTCCCGTGTCCCCGGTTTTCTTCGCGTACTTCTTAATTGTTTCGCTGCGATTATCTTTGGTTATCATAAAAGAATTATATGAGTTAATGGGCGAGGGTGTCAATAAAACGGTTTTTTGGTGTCAGGGGCTTGAGTTCTTGGACTTTTCGACCTCGCCCCGACAAATAATTAAAAAGAAACTTTTCCTCTTAATAACAAGATGACGGGCCGGACGCGCGAGGGCTCAGGGCTGGGCGGTGCCGGCCCGGCGTTGGGACAGGGCGCGGACCACCGCCACCAGTTCCGTCGGGTCGACCGGCTTGGGAAGATAGATTTGAAAGCCGGCCTTGAGGGCCATGGTTCGATCCTCGGCCGTGGCGTAGGCGGTCAAGGCCGCGGCCGCGACTTCCCCCCCCTGTTCCGGCTTGAGCGCCCGGATGCGGCGGATGAAGGAGTATCCATCCTCTCCGGGCATGGCGATGTCCGAGACGATCACGTCGGGACGGTTGCGGGCGAAGCGGGAGAATCCGTCCGCGGCGTTGACCGCTTCCTCGATCACGGCTCCGCAGTGCGACAGCACCGAGGTCAGCATCTGGCGCGTATCGTCGTCGTCTTCCACGACAAGTATCTTGACGCCCTTGAGCGCGCCCATGAATTGGGACGAGGCCTCGGATTGCGCGCCGTCCGGGGTTGCGGCCGAGGTTCCCGGGCGGGGCGCGGCCAGCGGCAGGGCCACGGTGAATCTGGCCCCGGGCCCGGCCTGGGGCGGGTCGGCCCATATCCGGCCGCCATGCAGCTCCACGAGGCGCTTGACGATGGACAATCCCAGCCCTAGGCCGCGGTGCTCTCGGGTCAGGGAGTCCTCCTGCTGGCGGAAGAGCTCGAAGAGGTGCGGGAAGAACTCGGGGCTGAGGCCCGGGCCCGTGTCCTCCACCGTGACCAGCGCCTCGCTGCGCTCGGCGCGCATGCGCACGTTGATGAGGCCCGCCTCGGGCGTGAACTTGACCGCGTTGGTGAGCAGGTTCCAGAAAATCTGCCTCAGCCGTTCCGGATCTCCCTCCACCATGAGGTTGGCCGCGGTCTCCAGAGAAATTTTCAGCGACTTGTTCTCGGCCGACTCATGGACGCGGGCCGCGGCGTCCTGAATGACGCTGGAGAGCTCGACGAACTGCTTCTTGATGGTGAGCTGCCTGCGCGCCAGGCTCGACACGTCAAGGAGGTCCTCGATGATCTGTTTTTGCAGTTGCATGTTGCGCTCGATGACGTCCAAGGCCCGGTCCCGCTCCATGGGACTGAGTTCGCCCGAGCGCAGCAGCCAGTTCCAGCCCAGGATGGCGGTCATGGGCGTGCGCAATTCGTGGGATACGATGGCGAGAAATTCGTCCTTGGCGCGGCTGGCGGCCTCGGCCTCGGCGCGGGCCGCCTGTTCGAACTTCAGCAGGCGCGCGCGCTCCGATATGTCCCGGACAAAAGCGAAACAGTACTCGTGCCCCTGGTAGTTCATGTAGTTGGCGGCCAGTTCCACCGGGAATTTGCGTCCGTCCTTGGCGGTCTCCAGGGTCTCCAGGAAAACGGTTTTTTGCTGGCGCAGGTTCTTCCAGAAGTTCCGCCACCACTCCGGAGTCCAGTTGCAGTCGATGTCTCCGATGGAGAGTTTCATCATCTCGGAGCGTTCGTAGCCCATGGCCGCGCAGGCGGCGTCGTTGACGTAGAGCAGGCGCGCCTTTTCGTCGACCCAGTGAACCGGGATGGGACAGTGATCCATGGAGAACTGGCTCAGGCGCAGCGCGTCCTCGTTTTGGCGCTGCTCGGTGATGTCCTCGTAGGCGCCGAGCACGCCGATGATGCGCCCCTGCGCGTCCTTGAGCGGGATCTTGTTGGTGCGCAGCCACATCTTGCCGCCGTCCGGCTTGCTTTGGGGCTCCTCGTAGCCCAGCTTGGGCTTGCCGCTGGACATCACGCTCTTGTCGTCCGCCTGGTAGAGAGGCGCGGTTTCTTTCCAGCTCAGATCGAAATCGTTCTTGCCCCGCAATTCGGAAAGGTCCTTGAGGCCGGCGTCCCTCAGGAACGGCTGGTTGGCTCCTATATAGCGCGAGTTGCGGTCTTTCCAGAAGACGCGCTGCGGTATGTTGTCGAGGACGAGCTGGAGCATCTGGCGGGAACTGACGAGTTCCGCCTCGTCCTGCTTGCGTTCCGTGATGTCGCGGACCACGCCGCTGGCGCCCACCAGCTTTCCGTCCTCGTAAACCGGGGAAGGATTGAGCTCCAGGGTCCCCTGGCTGCCGTCCTGGCGAATGAAGGGCACTTGCACGCTTTCGGGGAAGACGCCCGTGCGCATCGCTTCCTGGAAGCGCTCCTGGATATTTTCGCGCACGCCCGGCTCCACGCGGTCGAAAACGCTCTTGTCCAGCAATTCGCTCTCGTCGGAGCAGCCGTAGATCCGCAGCAGGGCCCGGTTGACGAAGAGCCTCTTGCCTTCGCGGTCGGCCAGATAAAAACCTTCATGCATGGAGTCGATGAGGTGGCGGAATCGCCGCTCGCTGCGGTTGAGGTCCTCCTCCATGCGCTTGCGCTCGGTGACGTCGCAAGACAGGCCGATGACCCCGAGCAGCCGTCCGGTCAGGTCGAAGAAGGGACGATAATGGGTCTCGAACCAAACCCGGCCCACCTTGGCCACCGAGGAAAACGACTCGCCGGCCAGGGCGCGCTTGACATCCGCGGTCAGGGCCGGAATGTCCCGGTACATCTCCAAGGCCGAACGCCCCACGGCTTGCCCCGCCTTCAGGCCCAAGGCGATGAGGCCCTGCCCCTCGCAGAGCGTGCAGCGGCCCTGGGCGTCCAATGCGAACAGGATCACGGGCGCGTGGGCGATGATCGCCGCCAGGTTCGGCGCCTGGGAACCCGGCTTGGACTTGGCGCCCCGGGAAAGCGGCGCGGCGCGGCGCGGCCGGGAGAGTTTAGAGCCCGCGTTGCTGATGTTTTTTCGTTTCATGGCTGCAAATGGCTCCAAAGCAGTTTCAGGGCCGCGGCCACGGCCTTCTGCCGGATGGTCTCCCGGTCGCCGGTAAGCATGAGGCGCAGACGGGCCGAACCACGGCCCGGCCCGGAGATGGCAATGAAGGTCAGGCCCACGGGCTTGCGCGGGCCGCCTCCGCCGGGCCCGGCGATGCCCGTCAGCGCGACGCCCACGCCGGCCTTGAGAGCCCGGCGCGCGCCTTCGGCCATCTCCCGGGCGCTGGCCATCGACACCGCTCCGTGACGGGACAGGGTCTTGTCCCGGACGCCCAACAATTCCTGTTTGACCCGGTCATGGTAGGCCAGGACGCCTCCGCGGAAGTAGGTGGAACTGCCCGGAACCGAGGTCAGCCGCGCCGCGAGCATTCCGGCGGAGCAGGATTCGGCCACGGCCAGGGTCAGGCGCCGGCGCCGCAGGCGGCCCGCGACCGCCGACTCGAGGGTCTGGGGTCCTTCTCCGAAGACATGAGGTCCCACCCGGCGCAATGCCAGGCGGCGCACCCGCGCGATGAGCCGGCGCGCGCGCGCGGCCCGGGCGCAGCGCGAAAAGGCATGGAAATCCACCTGGCCCGCGGACGCGAGAATGGTGAAATCGAGCTCCGGACCGGCCAGGTTCGTCACCGGGCGCAGCTTCTCGTCCGCGACGGATTCAGGCAGGCCGCAGAGATGAAGGGTCAGGGAGGCGGCATGCCGGCCTCGTGCGTAGGACCCGCGCAGCCTCGGCATGACCGCCTCGTCGAGCATGGGCGCCATTTCGTCGGGCGGTCCGGGCAGCAGGGCCAATGTTTGGGGCGCCCGGCCCGGGGCTCGGCGCAGGGCGAGCAGCTGTCCCGGAGCCGAGCCGACGCGGTTGGCCAGCGGCATGGCGCCGCGCACAAGGAACGCCTGGCGCCGGTTTTCCCTAGGCAAGGGGAAGCGCAGGCGAGAGAACTTGCGGCGGATGGCCGTGAAGAGCCGCGGGTGAAACACCAAATCTCGACCCAGGGCGGCGGCCGCGGCTTCGCGGGTCACGTCGTCGAAAGTCGGGCCCATGCCTCCGCAGACCAGCAGGGCGTCGCAGCGCCCCAGAGCCGCGCGGATTTCCTCGGCGAGAAGCGCCGGGTCGTCCGGAAGGGAGGTGGCGCGCGCCAGCCGCAGGCCGGCGGCGCGCAGCCTGCGGGCGATGAAGGCGGAATGGGTGTTGGTCTTGCCCGCCAGCAGTTCCGTGCCGGCGCAGAGCAGCTCGATGGCCGGTTCGCGCGCGGCGGTCTGTTGCCGGGAGGCGGTCTTCACTGGTAGACGTCCGTGGGCGGGGACGCCTCGGCGGGATTGTCCCCGGCGGGAATGACGCCGAAGCGCGCCTCGTATTTCGCCACGTTGTCCTTGAGCGCCCAGAGCAGGCGCTTGGCGTGCGCCGGCGAGGATATGACGCGCGAGAGGACTTGCGCTTTCGCGGCCTGCGGTTGGATGAAAATGAAATCGAGCATGAATTCCGTGTCGCTGTGCGTGATCATGGCCAGGTTCGCGTAGACGCCGCGGGACGCGGATTCTTCGATATCTATCTGCAGGGAATTTTTATTTTCTTCCATATGAGGCCCAGTGTAGCATTTTTTTTCGGAATTGGAATCCCCGGGCTTGTTGTGTTTTATCCTGAAAATTAATAATATATGAAGCTCATGCCAAAAGGCGCTCTGGTCATCATATCCGCACCATCAGGCACGGGAAAGTCCACGGTATGCCGCAAGCTCCTGCAGCGCCGCCGGGAACTGCGCTATTCGGTGTCCTGCACGACGCGCGTGCCGCGTCCCGGCGAGAAGCACGGCCGCCATTATTTTTTTCTCAGCCCCGAGGAATTCAAGCGCCGGATCCAGCGCCATGAATTCCTGGAATGGGCCATGGTGCACGGCAATTATTACGGGACTCCGCGCCATTTCATCGAGGATGGCGTGCAGGACGGGCATTGGATACTTTTGGCCATCGACGTCCAGGGAGCCGCCGCCATCCGGCGCAAGCTGCCGGATTCCGTGCTGATCTTTCTCGTCCCGCCCTCGTGGGAGGCCCTCAAGGAGCGTCTGGCGTTCCGGCGCGACGACTCCGAGAGCGTGGCCACCCGGCTGGCCAACGCGCGCGCGGAATTGGCCTCGGCCAGAAGCTATGATTATATCGTGGTTAACGACGAGCTCGACGCCGCGGTCGAGCAAGTCGAGAGCATCCTGACGGCGGAGAGCTTGAAATCTTCGCGCCAGGAGCCCGCCAGCCTGCCGCTTTTGCCGGTCAAGGATGCGCGCACCCGCGACTCCTAGGAGGACTCATGTCGAAGAAAGACGCCGATACGCCGCTCCCGACGCCCAAACCGATCGAGGAAATGATCCTTGACTGCCAGCACGATAAATATTCCGCCATCCCTCTGGCCGCGGTCTGGGCCAAGGAACTGCGCCGGCGGGAAGAGAACCGGCACCTGACCGCCAACGAGATCCTCGAATTGGCCCTGCGCGAGGTCCTGGGCGGGACCGTGGATTGGAAGAGCGTGAAGAAAAACCTCTCCGCCGCGGCCGGAGGCGCGGCCGCCGCATCGGTCGGCGCGGAAGCCAAGAAGCCCAAGGAGTAGCCGCCCGGACGACAGGTCTGCGGTGCGAGACGAACTTCTGGACCTGGCCCGGCGACTGCGCCGCCGCGTCGAGCAAACCCATCCCTCCTCCTGGCGGCTGTGCGCGGGCCCGGGGCAGGAGAGCCGTTCCCAACGGTTGGCGGCGCTGGCCGGGCGCATAGAGGCCTGCAGACTCTGCCCGCTGGGCAGCCAGCGTCTTCGGGCCGTGCCCGGCGTCGGCTCCTCCGAGGCGCGCGCGGTTTTCGTGGGCGAGGGGCCTGGCTGCGAGGAAGACCGCCGCGGGGAGCCTTTCGTGGACGAGGCCGGAGAACTTCTGGACCGCATCCTGGCTTCCATCGGGCTGTCCCGGGACGCGGTCTTTATAACCAACGTCGTCAAGTGCCAATCCATGAAAGACCCGGCCGCGCCTCACTTGCGGGGCAACGACCGGCCCCCTTCGCCCGAAGAGATATCGGCGTGCCGGCCCTTCCTCGGGGAACAGCTGCGCGTTCTGGCGCCCCGGGTCATCGTGGCCTTGGGCGCGGTGGCGGCCCGGGTTCTGTTGGCCGCGGATGAGCCGATCAGCCGTTTGCGCGGAGGCTGGCGCCTTTATCGCGACGGGGACTTCACGGCCCGGCTCATGCCCACCTACCATCCCGCGGCCCTTCTGCGCAACCCGGAGCTCAAGAAGGATGTCTGGCTGGACATGAAGGCGATCCAGGCCGAGTTGGAGGCCGGGGCGCCTTGAGCCCGGGGCCCGACAAGCCATGCGCATCGCGGAGGTGGCCTTTCCGGTTCCCCTGCACAAGGCGTTCCATTACCAGGTCCCCGCCGGCCTCGACGCGCGGCCCGGCGCGCGCGTGCGCGCTCCTTTCGGCCCCCGCCGCCTGGTCGGGACGATTCTGTCCGTCTTCGACGGCGAGCCCCAGCGCGAGCTCAAGCTTCTCGACGCCGTCCTGGACCGGGAGCCCGCGCTATCGACGGAACTCCTGGACTGCGCGGTTTGGATGTCGCGGCGCTACAGCGCTCCCATCGGAGAGTGCGTCAGGGCCGTGCTTCCGGCCTACCTCAAGTCGTTGGAGGAATTCTCTCCGGAGAGAGGAGAACAGACTGCTCCTGCGAAGACGGCGGGCCCTTGCCCGCCGCCCGCTTGGGAGCTTACCGCCGGGCAGGCCCAAGCCTTGGACACCATCTCCCGGGCCCTGGCCGAGCGACGTCACGACTCATTCTTGCTCTATGGAGTCCCGGCCTCGGGCAAGACCGAAGTCTACCTTCGCCTGATCCGGCAAGTCGCGGCCGCGGGCGGACAGGCCCTTTTCCTGGTCCCGGAGATATCCCTGACCGGCCCATTCTTCGGTGAATTCTGCGCTTCCTTGCGGGTCCCGGTGGTTCTCTGGCACAGCCGCCTGGGCGAGCGCGAACGCCGTCTCTCCTGGCTGGCCGTGCGCAACGGAATGATCCGGGTCGTGGTCGGAGCGCGTTCCGCGGCGCTCTTGCCTTTTGGCGACCTGCGCTTGGCGGTCCTCGATGAGGAGCAAGACGAGTCCTTCAAACAGGAGGGGCAGTCTCCCCAGTATCACGCGCGCGAGGTGACGCTGCGGCGCGCCGCGGCTTTCAACGCCGTGACCGTGCTGGGCTCGGCGACTCCCTCGCTGGAGAGCTGGCAGGCGGTCAAGCGCGGCGCCATGCGGCTGGCGGCCATGCCGGACCGGGTCTCGAGCGTGGCGCGGCCGGTCATGACGGTGCTGCCTCTGCCCCCCGCGGGACGCTGCCTGTCCGAGGAGCTCCTGGCCAAGGTGCGCGACCGCGTCGCGCGCCGCGAGCAGGTCATCCTGCTGGTCAACCGACGGGGTTTTTCCACGGTCTTGATGTGCGCCAAGTGCGGCTGGGTCGACCGCTGCCCGGCCTGCGGGGTGGCCAAGATCCGCCACGAGGACGGCTCCGGGTCGTTCGTCCTGCGCTGTCATCATTGCACCCGGCAAGGTCCCGTGCCGCCGAGCTGCCCCCAGTGCGCCAACGCCGGCCTGCGCGCCATCGGCATGGGCACGCAGAAGGTCGTCTCTGAGCTCAAGAGACTCGCGGCCGAGGCCCGCGTGCTGCGCATGGACCGCGACACCCTTTCCCAACGCGAGGCGGACCGGCGCATCTATGAGCGGTTTCTTGGCGGAGAGGCCGACATCCTCGTCGGCACCAAGCTCGTGGCCAAGAGCTTCCATTTCCCGGCGGTGACGTTGGTCGGCGTGGTCGACGCCGACACCATGCTGCACATGCCGGATTTTCGCGCCTCGGAGCGGACCATGCAGCTCTTGGCCCAGGTGGCGGGCCGTTCCGGCCGGGCGGACAAGGCCGGCGAGGTGGTTCTGCAGTCCCTGCATCCCGAGCACCTGGCGGTCCGCGGCGCGATCGTCGGCGATTACGCGGCTTTCGCGGACCAGGAGCTGGTCCTGCGCCGGGAATTGGGCTACCCTCCGTTTTCCGCCCTGGTGCGCCTGCTCTGGACCGGCCGCGACGAAAGCCGGCTGGCGCGGGCCGCTCAGGAGGCGGCCGAGGCTCTGCGCGGCCAGATCGGGCCTTCCGGCCACGAGGTCGTGGGCCCCGCGCCCGCGGTTTTGCCCAAGGCTCGGGGCATGTTCCGCTACCACGCCTTGGTCAAGGTGAGCGAGCCCGAGGCGAATCTGGATATGGTGATCGCGCGCGTGCGGGAAACTCCCTTGCCGTCGGTCGTGCGCTTGAAGGTCAACGTCGATCCGTACGATTTATTTTAATTAGCGCAAAATTTGTATACTCTTAAAATGCGATTGAAAATTTGTCTTGTTTTTGCGACTTTGGGGCTAGGCGCGCGGTGGATACAGGCCGCGCCCGCTCCGCCGCCGTTTGCGGCGACCGAGGCTTCTTTGCCGCAGCCGGACGACGCTCGGGAGTACGAGGCCCAGTTGGTCGAAGCCAAAGGCGACGTGACGGTCTATACGGCCGAGGAGCCGGAAGGCGGTCCGGCCGAGCGCGGCATGCCTCTGGAAGCCGGAGACAGGATCAAGACCGGCGCCGGCTCGAGCGCGGAGATCGGATTCTCCTCGGAGCATTTCCTTCATCTCCATTCCAACTCCGAGTTCACCCTGGGCTCGCTTCAGCGCGCTGACTGCGAACTCAAACTGTCCTTGGGCGGCGTCCTGGCGAAAATTCAGGCCCTGGCGGGGGAGAGACTGAGCATCCGTTCGCCCGGGGCCGTGGCCTCGGTGCGCGGCACTGAATTCGCGGTGGAAATCGCCGCCGGGAATTCCGGAGAGACCCATGTGGGCGTGTTCGACGAGGGCCTCGTCGAGGTGCGCGGCGATTCCGGGCCAGCCGAGCTTCTCAAGGCCAGCGAGGAGACGCGCGTCCTGCGCGGCGGCCGTCCCCAGGCGCCTTATCAACTGCGGCGCTTCGTGCGTGATCGCCAGTTCATGCGCGGCTGGGGCAGGCGCCTGTCGGCCTTGCGCAAGAATTGGCGCGCCTTGCCCGTGGAGAAGCGCCGGGAACTGCGTCAGGGCTGGAGGCGGCGCGCGGCGCAGTCCCGCGAGCAGGTCAAGCAGCGGCGCCAGCGCGCCGCCAAGCCGGCTCCCGCGGGCTTGAGGCAGGACCAGAAAAAAATGCAGGAACGCAAGAACGCCATTCGCGAGAGGCTCAGGCGGCGGCAGCCGTAAGCGGGGTGGGGATTGTTCATCACGGTTTCCGGCGAGGAATCGAAGTTCTGCGCGCAGCTCGAGGTTTTGCTGCGCGGCCAGAGCCATAAGGTGACGACGGTATGTCCCTTGGCGGGCATCCGGCAAGCCCTCCAGGGACTTCCCCCCCACCTTCTCGTCGTGGCCGCGGGGCCCGAACGCGACTCCGTCCCGGAGTTGCTCAAGTCCATCCGCCAGGAGGCGGGGCTGCGCCAGCTTCCCATCCTCTGCGTCAATCCGCGTGGCGGCGCCTGCGACGGCGTGGCGTATCTCGATTCCGGAGCCGACGATTTCATCAACCGGCCCTTCAATCCTCACATCTTCCTGGCGCGGGTGCGCACCCTTCTGCGCCGCCGGGTCTGGTCCGGAGATATCGAGGAAGATCAGGCGACGGTCCTGATGTGCGGCGGCTTGTCCATGAATCTGGTTTCCCGCCAGGTTCTGCTTTCCGGCCATCCCATCGTGCTCACGCGTCTGGAATTCGATTTGCTCGCCTATCTGGTGCGCCACATGGAGCAGGCCTTCCAGCGCCAGGAGCTTCTTGAGGCGGTTTGGAATTATCCCCAGGAGGTGACCACGCGCACCCTGGATAAGCACGTGGAGACCCTGCGGCGCAAGCTGGGGAGTTTCGCAGCCTGCCTTGAGACGGTCCATGGCGTGGGCTACCGTCTTTCCCCGCCTAAAGTCCGACCCGTCAAGAACCGGGACTAGCCTCGGCCCGCGAAATTGTTGCGAAGTTATATTCGCAAACATTGTTTTTAAATTTCGGGAATTATTTGTGATTCTTGAGTAAAATATGTCGCACGCAACCGTATACAAGCAACGCGAAGATCGGAAGGAGAATTCGAATGAATCTTTTTCGGAAGACATTCTTTTTGGCGCTCGCCATGACGTGCATGGGGCCGATGACGCCGGGCTGGCCGGCGAATATGCCGCAAAAGATCGGGTTCCAGGGCAAGCTTCTGGATTCCTTGAACAATCCGCGCAACGGGAATTACGACATGACGTTCAGGATATATGACGTGGAGACCGACGGCAGCCCACTCTGGAGCGAGGCCCAGTCCGGCGTGTCCGTCGTCAACGGCGTTTTCAGCGCGGCCCTGGGGGCGGTCAACCCCTTGACGACCGGGCTTTTCAGCGGGGCCTCGGCGTATCTTGAGGTGCAAGTCGGCGATGCGCCCATGGCGCCTCGGCAGCTCCTGCTCATGGCGCCCTACGCCTTTAGAGCCATGCTGGCCGATGATTTGGCGCCGGGCAACACCAGCTATGTCCAGGTCTCCGCCGCCTTGCAGGCCGGAGCCGTTTTTCACGTGGCCAGCGGCACGGTCGCAGGGGCTTTCATGGCGACCGGTCCGTCGAGTTTTACCGCTAGCGGGAATCTGTCCTACAGCCTCAATACGAGTTCCGGCATCCGTCTTCAAGCCGGCACCCTGAAAGTCGAGGGCTCGGGCGGCATCGACGTCTTGACCACGGTCAAGACCGCGACCTTGTCCGCCACGAGCGGCTTGTTCCTGCCGCCAGGGGCCGCGTCCATCATCGATGGAGTCGCGCGCTGGAATTCGACCAACGATCTGCTGTCCATCGGAACCGGAGCCGGCAGCAAGACCATGGCGGACACGGATTCCAGCCAGGTCTTGAGCAACAAGACGCTCGATTCCACGGCCGGCAACTCCGTAGACGCCACCAAATTGCGGACCCGCGACCTGGCCGCGGACGCTCCCTCGGACGGCATGACGCTCGAATGGAACGCCGGAGGCTCGCAGTGGGTCCCCGCCTACGCGTCGACGATCACCGTGGCCACGACCCTGGCGTATGGGGCCGTCGCCACCTTGTCCATGGCCAACGGCACTATATATCTCTCTCCGTTCGCCATTTCGGGAACCTTGAGCTTGAGCCAGATCAGGCTGCAGGTCACCACGGGTCGCGCGGGCTTGACGGGCGACGTGGGAATCTATGACACTTCGGGAAATCTGGTGGCCAGCGGAGGCAGCGGCTCGGTTGATTACGGCACGGCCCAGGTGTGGCCGGTGACCGTCTCGGGAGCTCCCGTGACTATCCAACCCGGACAGTATTACGCGGCCATCACCGCCGTTGTCGGGGCTCAGGCCCCGGCCATCCGGACGTTTACCGTATCGGCCGCGGGCTTGATCAAGGGGGTCGGGACTCTGGCCGGAGGGGGCGCGGTCCTGCCTTCGTATCTCAACCTCGGCGCGATGAGCGACGGGACCAGCATGCCTTTTCTAAGCTTCAATCAGTGAACGGATATTGATGAGTCTGCCAGGGTTCCGGCATAGAAGCGCGAGCGCGGCCTGCTGCTGCGGGGCCGGGCTTCTATTGGCCGGCTGGGCGGCGGCCGCCGCGTTCGTGGGAACCAACGGCCGCATCGAGCCTGGAGATGTCGACTTCGGAGGCCGCGCGGGCATGTCCAACGGCGCCGATTCTCTTTCCGGCGTGGTCGGAGGCGTTGCCTTCTCCACCGCGACGGATGGAACCTCGGTCATGCGCGCCGGTTTGCTGCAAACCCGGTCCTATCCCGGCCGGGTCGATGACCTTTCCGGACTGAGCCTCGCCGAATCCTCGATCAACCTTTCCTGGACAGCCCCGGGTTATGACGGCGTCCAGGGCGCGCTTCAGCCGGGCAGCAAGTATCTTATCCAGCGCGAAACGAGTTCCTCCGCGCCCTTGTTCTTCGGATATGCCCAGGTGAGCATCGACACCGAGGCCGTCAATCCAGGCGACTTTCAGGAAGTCGTGCTCGACGGCCTCGACGCCAATACCACCTATTATATCGGGTTTTGGACGCAGGACGCGGACGGCAATTTGAGCCCGCTGGCCAATGGCACCACGGTGCCCACTTTCCCCGTCGCCGTGAGCGGGACTTCCTTCAAGAATGTCTTCGTCACCAGCGCCACCCTGACCTGGCTGCCTTTGCCCAGCTCTCCTTTGACCGCCACGGCCGAGGGCTACAAAGTCGAGGCCTCCAGCACGGATTTCGGCGCGTATCTTCCGGGAGGAGCGGTCCTGAGTTCCGCCACGCCGAACGTGAAGTTGAGCACCTTGACCGTGGCGGGGTTGATGGTGGACACCACCTATTATTTCCGGGTCGGCAGCCTAGGGCACGATGGCCGGGGCAACTTCGCGGCCGCCGGCTCCTCCAAGACCAAGGCCGGCGCCGTGGCGCCGGGCAACGCCAGGGTCGCGTCCGTCTCCATGTCGAGCGTGTCCCTGGCCTGGACCTCGGTCAACTCGGATATGGGCTACCTCGTGGAGTCCTCCACGTCTTCGGATTTCACGGGAACGATCTATTCCACCGGCACCTCGCAAGGGGCATGGAGCAGCCTGGTTTCGACGGGCATGCTTCCCAATACGACATTCTATTTCCGGGTCGCGGCGCTTTGGCAAGAGGAGACGAAGTACTCCGCGACCCTCGCGACCGCGACTCTTGCGCCCGGACTCGCGGCCGTCGCCTGCAAGAATGTCTTCATAACGAGCGCGACTTTGAACTGGTCGGCCCTGCCTGGGGCGCCTCCCGACGCTTCCTCAAAAACCGCGGAAGGCTATGTCGTGGAGGCTTCCAGCACGGATTTCGGCGGCTGGCTTCCGGGCGGAGCCGTGCTTTCCTCGCGAACCGCCAACGTGGGCTTGTCAACCCTGACCGTGACCGGGCTGGCCGTCAACACCACCTATTATTTTCGCGTGGCTTCGCTTAATTGGGCTGACATGCGCCATTATGCCGCGTTGGACGCGACATCGACCTTGGCGAGTTTCCCCGGGGCCGGGAGTCCCGCCCTGAGCGCCGTTTCCGTGACCAGCGCGGCGGCGGCGTGGAACGCGGGCAGCCCGGCCAATCCGGACGGAACATGGTATTATCTGCAGGCTTCGTCAAAGGACTTCGCCTCCGACGCGGCCGTCGTGACGTCCGTGACCGCTAACCTGGGCGGCGTTATCTCCGGTCTTCTGCCGGACGCCACCTATCAATTCAGGGTCAGGGTCCTGAATTTTGGAGGCATTCCGGCCGATACCGTGCTGGGAACCACCGTGACCTGGGCCCATCCGCCCGTAGAGCCCGCGGTCTCGGCCGTGTTTACATCCAGCGTTTCTCTTTCGTGGACCCAGGTTGCCTGCCAGGGCTACCGCCTGGAGGCGTCGTCTACGAACTTCGGGGCGGCCTGGCCTGGAGGCGCGGTCTATTCCTCGGCTGCGGCCAACGGCGACGTTTCCGGACTCGTGGTCCAGAATCTGGATCCCAACACCACCTACTATTTCCGCGTGGCGTCCTTGAATTGGAATTCCCATCCTAATTTCGCGCTTGCCGCATCGACCGTTACCAAGGCGTCTGCGCCGACGCAGCTGATGGCGTAT
>DMMY01000013.1:3527-17636 GCA_003452935.1 Elusimicrobiota bacterium | reverse complement strand
GTAGTGCGTGATCGCCGCGGTCAACGTGGTCTTGCCGTGGTCCACGTGCCCGATCGTTCCGATGTTGACGTGCGGCTTGGTGCGCTCGAATTTGGCTTTGGACATGACCTCACCTCTTGGATGCCATGGCGGCGGCGTTCTTCTCCACGATGGCTTTCATGACGTTGGACGGCACTTCCTCATAGTGGCTGGGCTCCATCGTGAAGGAAGCCCGGCCCTGTGAAATGGAACGTACGACCGTGGCGTAGCCGAACATCTCGGCCAGGGGCACCGTGGCCTTGACGTACTTCAGGTGCGCCCGGTCTCCCATATCCTGGATCTTGGCGCGACGGGAATTCAGGTCGCCGATGACGTCGCCCATATACTGCTCCGGCGTGATCACCTCGAATCTCATGATGGGCTCGAGTATTCCCGGGTCGGCTTTTTTGCAGCCCGAGCGCAGGGCCATGGCGCCGCATATCTTGAACGCCATTTCTGAGGAGTCCACCTCGTGATAAGATCCGTCGAGGAGCGTCACCTTGATGTCCACGATCGGAAAGCCCGCCAGGGCCCCTCCCTCGAGGGCCTCGCGCACTCCCTTCTCCACGGCCGGGATGTACTCGCGCGGGATGCGGCCCTGCCGGACCTCGTTGACGAACTCAAAACCCTTGCCCATGGGCTGGGGTTCGATCTGAATGATGCAGTGGCCGTACTGGCCGCGACCGCCGGTCTGGCGGATGAACTTGCCCTCTTCGGTGACCTTCCGGCGCACCGTTTCCTTATAAGCCACCTGGGGAGTTCCCACGTTGCCTTCGACATTGAATTCGCGGCGCATGCGGTCCACGATGATATCCAGATGCAATTCGCCCATGCCGGAGATGATGGTCTGACCGGTCTCCGTATCGGTCTTCAACCGGAAAGTCTGATCTTCCTCGGCCAGCCGGCCCAGGGCCATTCCCATTTTTTCCTCGTCGGCCTTGGACTTGGGTTCGATGGCCACCGAAATAACCGGTTCCGGAAATGTTATCTGCTCAAGAACAATGGGCTTTTCCTCGGAGCACAGGGTCATGCCCACCGCCGAGTTTTTCATGGCGACCGTGGCCGCGATGTCGCCGGCCATGACTTCCTTGATCTCCTCGCGGTGGTTGGCGTGCATGCGCAGCAGGCGCCCGACGCGCTCGGAAGCGCGCTTGTTGGAGAAATAGACCGTCTCGCCGGTCTTAAGCGTCCCGGAGTAGACCCTGAAGAAGGCCAGCTTTCCGACGAAGGGATCGGTCTGGATCTTGAACATCAGCGCCGAGAACGGCTCCTGGTCCGACGCCTTACGCTCGGTAGGCTGCTCGTTGCCGGGATCGACGCCCTTGACCGGGAGCAAATCCACGGGCGAAGGCAGGTACTCGCAAACGCAGTCCAGCATGGGCTGCACGCCCTTATTCTTGTAGGAGGAGGCCGCCAAGACCGGGAATATCTTGGACTGCAGAACGCCCCGCCGCAGGATCTTGCGCAAATCGGCCGGAGCGAAGTTGTGGTCGCCGCCCAGATACTTCTCCATGGCGGCGTCGTCGAATTCGACGATTTGTTCGATCATCTTCTCCCGCCATTCCTTGGCCTTCTCCGCCATGTCGGCGGGGATATCGGTCACGTCCCACTTGGCGCCCAGCTCCTCGCCGTGCCAGATCAGGGCTTTCATCTCGATGAGATCGACGATCCCGGCGAACTGGGCCTCGGCGCCGATGGGCAGCTGTATGGCGCAGGCGTTGGCGCCCAGCATCTTGCGGATGGAGTTGTACGACATATAAAAATCCGCGCCCATGCGGTCCATCTTGTTGATATAGGCTATGCGCGGAACGCTGTACTTGTCGGCTTGGCGCCAAACCGTCTCGGATTGAGGCTCAACGCCCTGCACGCCGTCAAAACAGACGACGGCGCCGTCGAGCACGCGCAGGCTGCGCTCGACTTCCGCCGTGAAATCCACGTGCCCCGGGGTATCGATGATATTGATCTGACAATCGCGCCACTTGCAGTAGGTCGCGGCCGCGGTGATGGTGATGCCGCGTTCGCGCTCCTGGGGCATCCAGTCCGTCGTGGTCGCTCCGTTGTGCACCTCGCCGATCTTATGGATGCGCCCGGTATAGTAAAGGATGCGTTCCGTCGTCGTGGTCTTGCCCGCGTCGATATGGGCGATGATGCCTATGTTGCGGACTTTTTCTAAGGGAAATTCTCTAGCCATGGACTACCACCTGTAGTGCGCGAAAGCGCGGTTGGCTTCCGCCATTTTATGCGTATCCTCGCGCTTCTTAAAAGCCACCCCTTCCTTCTTGCTGGCCGCGAGGAGCTCCTCGGCGAGGCGGACGGCCATGGGCTTGCCGGTTTTGGCGCGCGCGGCGTCCAGAATCCAGCGCATAGCCAAGGTCGAGGACCGCGTAGGGTTGACCTCGATGGGAACCTGATAGGTCGCGCCGCCCACGCGGCGGGCCTTGACCTCCAAAAGCGGCCGGACGTTCTCGATGGCCTTGGTCAGAACGTTCAACGCGTCCTCCTTGGCCCTCTCGGCCAATATGTCCATGGCGCCATACATGATGCGCTCGGACACGTTTTTCTGGCCGCGATAATTGAGCTTATTGATGAGCCGGGACACCAGCACGGAGCTGTACTTGAAATCCGCCGGGGGAAGGCTGCGGCGGTCGCGCGGTCTAAGTCCTTTTCTGGGCATACTCTGTCTCCTTAATTAATAAAGCGATCCTAAGCCTTGGCCGCTTCCTTCTTGGGCCTCTTGGCGCCGTATAGGGAACGCCCCTGCCGCCGGCCTTCGACTCCGGCGGTGTCGAGGACGCCCCGGATGATATGGTAGCGCACGCCGGGCAGATCCTTGACGCGGCCGCCCCGGATCATCACGATCGAGTGCTCCTGGAGATTGTGGCCCACGCCCGGAATATAACCCGTGACTTCAATGCCGTTGGTCAGCTTGATGCGGGCGATCTTGCGCAGGGCGGAATTCGGCTTCTTGGGAGTCGTGGTTTTCACCTGGGTGCAGACTCCACGCCGCTGGGGGCAAGCGTTGAGCGCCGGCGCCTTGGGGCGGCTGCGCTTCCGGCTGCGCCCGATCCGAATGAGTTGGTTGATGGTTGGCATTTCGTCTTTCTCCTTACGGCTTGGCCTCGGTCTGGGTTTCCAGCAAGACCCGCATCTTTTCCTGAGGCAGCAGCCCGGTCCCCGCGGGGATCATGTGGCCGATGATGACGTTCTCCTTGAGTCCCCGCAGGTAGTCGATCTTGGACGTGGTGGCCGCCTCGGTCAGGACCCGCGTGGTCTCCTGGAAGCTGGCCGCGGAAACGAAGGAGTTTGACGCCAGGGAGGCCTTGGTGATACCCAGCAGAACCGGCTCGGCCTGAGCCTCCTTGCCGCCTTTGGTCTTGATGGTCCGGTTGTCGTCGGCGAAGGTGAAACGGTTGACGATCTCGCCTTTCAAAAACGAAGTGTCTCCGGAAGTGACGATCTTCACGTTCTCCAGCATCTGGCGCACGATGCACTCGATATGCCGGTCCGAGATGTTGACGCCCTGCAGGCGATAGACCTCCTGGATGGCGTTGACCAAAAATTCCTGGACTTCCTTGACGCCCTTGACGTGCAGGATGTCATGGGGATTAATGGCCCCGTCCGTGATGGCTTCTCCCACGCCCACCCGGTCGCCTTCATAGACCACCAAGTGCTTGCCCTGCGGTATGAGATACTCCCGGACCAAGTCGGTTTCCTCGTTGCGCACCGAGACCATGCGCTGATCCCGGGGCCCGATGCCCAAGGAGACCACGCCCTCGATCTCGGAGATGATGGCCGAGGCCTTGGGCCGGCGCGCCTCGAAAAGTTCCGAGACGCGGGGCAGGCCGCCGGTGATATCCTTGGATTTTGTGACTTCCTGGGGAATCTTGGCCAAAATGTCGCCGGGGTGGACTTCCTGCCCGGATTCCACGGTCAAAATCGTGTCCGTGGGCAGAGGGTAGTTGGCGACGTCCTTGCCGCCCCGCTCGATGAGAACCCGCGGGTTAAGGCGCTTGGAGCCGCTTTCGCGTTCCACGCGGCGGGTTTCCTGCTCGATGATCCGGCGCTCGATGATGCCGGTGATCTTGTTGCGCTCCTCGTGCAGCGTGACGCCTTCCTTGACGTCCATGAGCCGGACGTTGCCCTCGTGCTCGGCGATAATGGGCATGGTGTAAGGATCCCATTCCGCCAGCAGAGCGCGCGGCTCGAGGGTCGCGCCGTCCTTGACCTTGATGCGCGCCCCGTAAGGAACCTTCAGCTCGTCTACGAAGTTGGTCGTCTTTTCCGTGACCATGATCACGCCGGTGCGGGAGACGCAGACGCTCTCCCCGTCCCGGTTGGTGACGGTGCGGATATTGCGGAACTCCGCCTTGCCGCCCTTGACGGCGAGGGCATGGGAACGCTTGGTCACGCGCGAGGCCGTGCCTCCGATGTGGAAGGTGCGCAGGGTGAGCTGCGTGCCGGGCTCGCCGATGGACTGAGCCGCGATGATACCCACGGCTTCGCCGATCTCGACCATGCGGCCCGTGGCGTTGTTCATGCCGTAGCACTTGGCGCATACGCCCTGGCGGCTTTCGCAGGTCAGCACCGAACGGGTACGGATGACCTCGGCTCCCGAATCCTTGATTTGGGTGGCGATCTCGGCCGTGATGACCTCGCCGGCCTTGGCCACGACATTCTCCACGGTCTTGCCCTTGGCGTCCGTGACCGCCGTGACCACGTCCTCCAGGGCCACCCGGCCCAGGACGCGTTCTTCGAGAGACTCGATGATCTCGTCGCCGGCCGTCAGATTTCCCAGGCGCACGCCGTTGATGGTGCCGCAGTCCTCTTCCGTGATCACCAAGTCATGCGCGACATCGACCAGGCGACGGGTGAGATAGCCGGCGTCCGCGGTCTTAAGCGCCGTGTCGGCCAGACCCTTGCGGCCTCCGTGAGTGGAAATGAAGTACTCCAGGACGGTAAGGCCCTCGCGAAAATTCGAGATGATGGGCTGCTCGATGATTTCGCCCACGCCGCCGGTGAGCTTCTTTTGGGGTTTGGCCATGAGGCCGCGCATGCCGGCGAGCTGCCGGATTTGCTGACGGCTGCCGCGCGCCCCGGAGTCGGCCATGAGGAAAACGGAATTAAAGCGCGGGCTGCCCACGGCGTACTTCTCGAACTCCTCCTTCTTCATATCGTCGAACATGACATCCGCGATCTTGTCCGTCACGTGGGTCCAGATGTCGATGATCTTATTGTAGCGCTCGGCTTCGGTGATCAGGGCGTTCTTGGCCTGCTTCTCGATCTCCTTGACCTTGCGGCGGGCCTCCACGATCGCATCCTTCTTGAGGGCCGGGATATGCATGTCGGAGACAGAAATGGACAGGCCAGCGGCGGTCGCGAAGTGGTAGCCTATGCGCTTGAGGTCATCGAGTAGAAGCACTGTACGGTAGTGCCCCAGGGTTTTGTAGCAGCGCTCCACCAGACGCGAGAGTTCTTTTTTGCCTTGCGGGGCGTTGAGATATCCAAGCTCCGGCGGCACGATCTGATTGAACATGACGCGGCCGACCGTGGTCCAGTCCTTCCATTGCGCCGCAGGGATCGCATCGGCCTTCTTGCCTTTTCCATCGGATTCGCAGACATTATTGATGCCGCGGACCTTGATCTTGGCATGGAGGTCGACCTTGTGATTCTGATAAGCCGTGATCACCTCAGCGGGATCGGAGAAAATCATCCCCTCGCCCGCCTCCGCATGCTTGTATTTGGTCAGGTAGTGAATCCCCAGGACCATGTCGTGAGAGGGGACCGCGATGGGCTTGCCCGAGGCCGGGGAGAGAATATTATTGGACGCCATCATGAGGACCTTGGCCTCGAGCTGAGCCTCCTGGGACAGGGGCACGTGCACGGCCATTTGGTCGCCGTCGAAATCCGCGTTGAAGGCGGCGCAGGTCAAGGGATGCAATTGGATGGCCTTGCCCTCGATCAAAACCGGCTCGAAAGCCTGGATGCCCAATCGATGCAGGGTCGGCGCGCGGTTGAGCATGACCGGGTGCTTCTTTGTGACGAACTCCAGGATGTCCCAGATCTCGGGACGAACCTTCTCGAACATGCGCTTGGCGGCCTTCAAGGTAAGGCTCTCGGACTTCATGAGTTCCCGGATGATGAAAGGCTTGAAGAGCTCGAGCGCCATCTCCTTGGGCAAGCCGCACTGGTTGATCTTAAGATTGGGGCCGACGACGATGACCGACCGGCCGGAATAGTCCACGCGCTTGCCCAGCAGGTTCTGCCGGAAGCGTCCCTGCTTGCCCTTGAGGATGTCGGAAAGCGACTTCAAGGGACGGTTGCCCGCGCCCACCACCACGCGGCCGCGCGCCCCGTTCTCGAAAAGGGCGTCCACGGCCTCCTGCAAGAGGCGCTTCTCATTGAACACCATGACCTCGGGAGCGCGCAAAGCCTCGATGTGCTTGAGGCGGTTGTTGCGATTGATGATGCGGCGATAGAGATCATTGAGGTCCGACGTGGCGAAGCGGCCGCCCTCGAGAGGGACCAAGGGACGCAATTCGGGCGGGATGACGGGCAGCACCGTCATGATCATCCACTGCGGCTCGTTGCCCGACTCCGCGAAACCCTGAAGAATGCGCAGGCGGCGGATGAGGCGCGAACGCTCGGCCTCGGACGAGACGCCCGATATGTCTTCCAGTATCTTGGCCGCCTCCTCCTTGGCCCGCACTTTGGAGAGCAGGGTCCGGATGGCGCCGGCGCCGATATCAACCTTGAGCTTGCTCTTGAATTCGGCCTTGGCCTTGCGCACCTCTTCCTCGGAAAGCAGGTCGCAAGCCTTGTAGACGGTCCGGCCCGTGGAATCCACGAGATCCTCAAGAACGATGTACTGCGCGTAATAGATGACCCGTTCCAGGTCCACCGTCTTCATGTTGAGCACGATGCCGATGCGCGAAGGGGTCTTCTTAAGGAACCAGATGTGGGCGACCGGGACGGCCAGCTCGATGTGTCCCATGCGCTCGCGGCGAACCTTGGCCTCGGTGACCTCGACTCCGCAGCGATCGCAGACGATGCCCTTGAACTTGACCCAACGGTACTTGCCGCAGGCGCACTCATAGTCATGAGCCGGCCCGAAAATGCGCTCGCAGAAGAGGCCGTCGCGCTCGGGCTTGAGCGTCCGGTAATTGATGGTCTCGGGCTTCTTGACCTCGCCGTAGGACCAGGAAACGATTTGCTCCGGGGAGGCCATGGACAAGCGGATGGCGTCGAAATCAAAAAAGTCGAGGTTGTCGGTCTTTTTCTTTTTCTTGCCGCCCAGCGCCAGTTTCTTTTCCGCGACCGCTAGATATCCCATGTTTAGGCCTTCCTCGCGGATTCCACGCCCGCTTCCTTTGCCTTATCCTTCTTGGAGGCCGCAACGGCCTCCGCGTCCTTGCCGAGCTTGAGGAGCTCGACGTTGAGCCCCAAGGCCTGCAGTTCGCGCACCAGGACCTTGAACGACTCCGGCACTCCGGGCTGAGCCGGAGGCTCGCCCTTGATGATGGCCTCGTACATCTTGGTGCGGCCGGCCACGTCGTCGGATTTTACCGTGAGGAATTCCTGCAGGGCGTAGGCCGCGCCGTAGCCCTCGATGGCCCATACCTCCATCTCGCCGAAACGCTGGCCGCCGAACTGGGCCTTTCCGCCCAAAGGCTGTCGGGTGATCAGGCTGTAGGGACCCGTCGAGCGCGCATGCACCTTGTCTTCGACGAGATGATTAAGCTTGAGGATGTACATGTAGCCGACCGACACCTTCTCATGGAACGGCTCGCCGGTACGCCCGTCGAAAAGCGTGATGCGGCAGTCATCCGAGGGAAGGTACTTCTCCGGCACGCCCCGCGCGCGCAAGGCTTCCTTGGCCTCCTTGACCTTCTCCACGATATCCTTCTCGGTGGCGCTGTCGAAAACCGGATTGACGGTCTGCACTCCCAGGTGATGGGCCGCCCAGCCCAGCATCATCTCCAGGAGCTGGCCGATATTCATGCGCGAGGGCACGCCCAGCGGGGAAAGGACCACGTCCAGGGGAGTCCCGTCCGGAAGGAAAGGCATGTCCTCCTCGGGCAGAACCTTAGCCACGACGCCCTTGTTGCCGTGCCGGCCGGCCAGCTTGTCTCCAACCTGCACCTTGCGGCGCGAGGCGATGTAGACCTTGACCACCTTGTTGACGGTGACGGCCAGCTCATCTCCCTGGCGGACCCCTTCCTTCTCACGGGCCGCGTCGTCGCGCAACTTCTTTTCCATGATCTTATAGAACATGGTAAGCCGCTCTTCCTCGGCATTGCGCTTGGCAGCGGGCATTTCCTCCAGGGCGGCCAGGGAGTCTTTGCGGTGCTGCCGCAGGGAGCCCAAGGCCTTCTCCAGTCGGTCATTGATGACGTCTAGCCGCTTGCGCTCCTCGGGCTTGGAGAGCTTCTCCCGGCGCACGAACACGCGCACTCCGATCACCTTGCCCGATATTCCCGGCGGCACGCGCAAAGAGGCGTCCTGCACGTCCTCGGCTTTCTTGCCGAAGATCACCTTGAGCAGCCTCTCTTCCGGGGTAAGCTGCTGTTCGCCCTTGGGCGTCACCTTGCCCACCAGGATATCTCCCTGGGCCACGTTGGTGGAGGGGATGACGATGCCCTGCTCGTCCAAGGTCTCCAAAGCCTCGGCCCCCACGTTGGGGATGTCCCGGGTGATTTCCTCGGCCCCGAGCTTGGTGTCGCGGGCCTCCACCTCGAACTCGGTGATATGAATGGAGGTAAAAACGTCGTCCTTGACCAGCCTCTCGGATATGAGAATGGCGTCCTCGAAGTTGTAGCCCTCCCAGGGCATGAAGCCGACCAGGAGATTGCGCCCCAATGCCAGCTGGCCGTCGCTGGTGCCCGGGCCGTCGGCCAGGACCCCGCCCGCCTTGACATGGTCTCCAGTCTTGACCGCGGGAACCTGGTTGATGCAGGTGTCCTGATTGGAGCGGCGATACTTGCGCAGCTGGTAGAGATCGATGCCGTCTTTTTCCTTGGCCCCCTCGGGGTGCACGGCGATAAGGTCGCCCGCCGAATAGATGACCCGGCCGGTGCGGCGGGCCGTGACGCAGGCGCCGGAATCGCGCGCCACCGCCTCCTCGATGCCGGTCGCGACCAGCGGCGGCTCGGCGGCGAGCAGAGGCACGGCCTGGCGCTGCATGTTGCAGCCCATGAGCGCCCGGTTGGCGTCATCATGCTCCAAAAACGGGATGAGCGCCGCGGAAACCGAGACGACCTGCATGGGGGAGATGTCCATGTAGTCGACGCGTGCGGGCTCCACCAGCGGGAAGTCTCCCCGCGAGCGGCAGCTCGCCAAATCCGAGGCGAGACGCTCCCCGGCCAAGGGGGTGTTGGCTTGCGCCACCATCTGACCGGACTCCTCGTCGGCGCCCAAGTAGTTGACATCGCCAGTCAGCCGGCCCTTGACGACCCTGCGGTAAGGCGACTCGATAAGACCGAACTCATTGATGCGCGCGTAGGTCGCCAGGCTCGTGATCAAGCCGATGTTCGGGCCTTCCGGAGTCTCGATGGGGCAGATGCGCCCGTAGTGGGTATGATGCACGTCGCGAACCTCGAATCCCGCGCGCTTGCGATTGAGGCCGCCGGGGCCCAGAGCCGAGAGCCGGCGCTTGTGCGTGATCTCGGAGAGAGGGTTGATCTGGTCCATGAACTGGGAAAGCTGCGAGGTTCCGAAGAACTTGCGCAGTATGCCCACCATGGGCGCGGTGTTGAGAAGATTTCGGGGGGTCAGGGTGCTCTTATCCTGCACGCTCATGCGGTCGCGGATGACGCGCGACATCTGGGCCAGACCGACGCGGATCTGATTTTCCAGGAGTTCGCCCACGCCGCGCACGCGGCGGTTGCCCAAATGATCGATGTCGTCGAGTTTGACCGCGAAGTTATGATCGAAGAACGTGGGCACGGAATCCCGCCAACGCGCCACGGCCTCATTGAGGTCAAAAAACGAGACGCGGTCCTTTTTCAGGCCCTGCTTGGCCGCCTCGGGATCCTCATCCGAGTCCTTTTCATGCAGGTCGATAGTCGGGATGTTCTCCAGGGCTTCCTTGTTGATCTTCTTGGCGTATTCCTGCAATATGGCCTTGAACTCGCTGGCGGCTTCGTAAGGAACGGGCCGCACCGGCATGGTCGTAGTCTTGGGCAAGCCGTCGGCATAATGCGATATCCCGCAGTTGAGCGCAATGAGATACTGCATCGTAGCCACGACATCCTCGATGCAAAGCGTGCGGCGGTTGTAGGCCGGCAGGGCGAAATACTTGTGGCGCCGGTTGTTGGGACGGCAGACCACGTCGCGGCGCGCGGCCAGCTTCCAGAGGAAATGGTGGAGCTTGGCATGAATCTTATGGCGGCCGACGTTGCTCAGATCATACTTGCGCAGATTTTTAAACAGCAGGTTGTCGAGATAGGCCTCGGCCTGGCCGGGGACGATGAATTCCTGGCCGCGTAGTTTTTTGTATATGTCCTGCTGGGCCTCCTTGACGCTCTTAATCTTGTCCTTGCGCAAGGTCTCGAGTATGGTGGGGTCTTCCTTCTCTGGATCGCCCGTTAAGAGCTTGATGGCCCGCACGCCCTTGTCGAGCATCCTCTTGATGGCCTCATGGGTGATCTTCTTGCCGGCATCGAGCAGAACCTCTCCCGAGTTTTGGTCCACGACGTCCTCCACCGAAATGCGGTGCAACAGCCCCATCATGGTCTCGGAGGAGACGGCCACCTCTTCATAAGGATAGAAGATCTTGAGGATATCGGAATCGGTCTCGATTCCGCAGGCGCGCAGGAAGGTGGTGGCCTCGAACTTTTTCTTGCGGTCGATGCGAACGTACATGATATTGTTCAGGTCGAACTCGAACTCGACCCAGGCCCCTCGGTAGGGAATGACCTTGGCGAAAAACAGCCTCTTGCCCAAGGACGAGATCTTCTTCTCCTCGTCCTCTTCGAAAATAATGCCGGGGGAGCGGTGCAGCTGGCTGACCACGACGCGTTCGGCGCCGTTGATGATGAAGGAGGCGGTCTCCGTCATCATGGGAACCTCACAGAGCACGACTTCCTGCTCCATGATCTGTTTGAGCTTGCCCGAGGGCTGTCGGGAAGAGAGGCGCAGTATGGCCTTGAGCGGCCGGGAGAAGCTGGCGTCATGGGCCTGCGCTTCCTCGGGATTCTCGTAGCGAGGCGGAGCGAACTCATAGCGGACAAAGTCCAGCACCATGCTGCCGTCGCTGGATTCAATCGGAAAAACATCCAGGAAAGAGGCCTGCAAGCCCAACAGCTTGCGCTGATCGGGCTCGGTCTCAAGCTGCAGGAAGTCCCGGAATGATTTCTTCTGCATCTCGAGCAGATCGGGAAGCTCCATGGCCTGCGGGATCTTTCCGAATTTGATCTGTTTCACTCTTTCACCCCTCGCTTGTTCTTTGAAAACAGAACCGCCCCTGGCCCGATGTGCCGGGCCAGGGACAGCCCCTGCGGCGCGCTACATGAATAACGGCATCAGTCCGTTCTTACCTCAACTCGACGGTGGCGCCTGACTCGGAGAGCTTCTTCTTCATCTCCTCGGCCTGGGCCTTGGCAACGCCTTCTTTGACGGCCTTGGGAGCGGCTTCCACCAGATCCTTGGCTTCCTTGAGACCCAGCCCCGTGATCTCGCGCACGGACTTGATGACCGCTATCTTCTTGTCCGCGGGCACGGCGGCAAGGAACACGGTAAAGTCGGTCTTCTCCTCGGCGGCGGCGGCTCCGGCGGCGGGAGCTCCGGCGACGGGGCCGGCCATGACCGCGCCGACGGCGGCGGCCTTCACGCCGAACTTCTCCTCGACGGCCTTAACGAGATCGGACAGTTCGATGACGGTGAGCTGCGCGATCGCTTCCACGATCTCTTCCTTGCTCAACTTCGTTGCGGTTGCCATGTTATTCTCCTTGGACAGCGCCCTGCCTGCGGGCTTTATCCCCCGGGGGGACTGCCTCAGTTGTTTTGAGATTCGCTTTTCTTCTTCTCCTCCAAAGCGCTCAAGACCAGCACCATATCACGAATGGGCGCCTGCAGCACTCCGGCTGACTGCGCCACGGCCGAGTAGAGGGTTCCGGCGAGCTTGGCGAGCAGCTCGGGCTTGGAGCCCAAGGTCGAGAGCTTCTGGCATTCAGCCGGGGTGATCCATTTCTGGCTGACCAAGCCGGCCTTGATTTTCAAAAACGGATACTGCTTGGCGAAAGTGGCAAGGACCTTGGCCGGGGCCACCGGATCATCGCCTTGGGAAACCACCATTCCGACGGGCCCCTTGAGCAGCTTGGCGTCCGCGACATCGAGCCCGGCGTTCTTGAGCGCGTAGCGCACCAGGCTGTTCTTGATGACCGCATAGCCGCAACGCAAGGGACGAAGTTTCGCGCGCAGTTCATCAAGCTCCTGGAATTTGAGGCCCTGGTACTCAGTGAAGAAAAGATGGGGAGCGCCTTTGAGGCTTTCCGCCATTTTCTGGGACTTCTCGACCTTCTCTTTCTTCGTCAATTTCATCGCAACCCCTTGCTAAAAGCGTATCTCCAAACCCGCCGCATACTGATAACCGCCCACGAACGAGGCTTCGGCAAAAAGCCCCTCATGCTGATAGATCGGGACCCGCAACCCCACGAACGGAGAAACCGCATCCGCCTGCCCTCCGGCGTGGCCTCCGTCCGTCAAATCCTTCAAATCCGATTGAATCCGGCTCCACTTGACCCCGCCGTAAGGCTCCAGCTTCAAGCCCGCGCCGCGCCACGCCACCAGGTCCGCCTTCTCATCCGTCTTCTCATCGGCATCCTTTATCGTAAACATGTGGCTGGCTTCGATCGCGACCTGATACTGCGTCAAATCCAGACGTTGGTCGATATTTCCCGGTGCGCCCCCCCCAGGAAAGCGGCGATTGAACCAATAGCGCGACCTGGAAACGCTTCCGTCTACCGCTATCGCCGGAGTCACCACCGTGTCGGGAAACAAAACCGCCTTGACGCCGGCCGTCAGAATCGTGCCCGGGTTGTCTCCGGTCAAGGTGTTCGTTATAGTAGAAGACGGCACGCTGAGGCTGTAATCTCCCACGCCGAACGCGGCGTAATATTGCAAGCTGTCCCAAGGCTGAAACAAAACCTTGATCATTCCGGCGCCGCCGCGGCCCTCGGCCTCGACGTCGCCGCCCTGGCCGCAGGCGAAACTCACCCCGCCGGCCTGTGTGCCGCAAACCGCCGGAGCCACGATATTGAAGTTGACCGCCTGCTCCTGCGCTCCCTGGTAGTAAGCCAGTATTTTCAAAGAACCCTTGGGCATTTGCCGAGCCGTCGTTGCCAATGACTGGCCCGCCGCCGGGTGGGCGGAGAGCAACAGCAAGGCAAACGGCCATAATATGCCCTTCACGCGTTACGTCACGGTTCTGGGTCAAGGGGCGGACGAGACCGGCGACGACCTACTCTCCCAACGCCGAGATGGGCGTTAGTACCATCGGCCCTGACAGGCTTAACTGCCGTGTTCGGAATGGGAACGGGTGTATCCCTATCGGAAATATCACCGGTCTCATTCGCCCCTTGACCAAAGCCCTCAAAAAAAACGACGAAGGGCTAAATTCAAGGCGGGAGTATGGTTGGATGCCCCGACACTTTAGCCGAAGCATACATCGCCCCGATTCCTATGCGGGGCGAACTTCCCTGGGTTTGACCCTAATTTTTCAAAGAATAACGCAGGCGTCCACACACGATCGAAGAATATGGCCAAGCCTCTCGGACGATTAGTACCGCTTCGCTCAACGCCTCGCGGCGCTTACACTCGCGGCCTATCAACCCGGTAGTCTTCCGGGGTCCTTCAGGCCCCTTGCGGGGCGGGAAACCTAATCTTGAGGCGGGTTTCACGCTTAGATGCTTTCAGCGTTTATCCCTTCCGGACACCGCTACCCAGCGCTACCCCTGGCGGGATAACTGGTACACAGGAGGTCCGTCCAACCAGGTCCTCTCGTACTATGGTCGGCTCCTCTCAAGTTTCCTAACGCGCATGGTAGATAGAGACCGTACTGTCTCACGACGTACTGAACCCAGCTCACGTACCGCT
>DMMY01000013.1:3099-3387 GCA_003452935.1 Elusimicrobiota bacterium | reverse complement strand
CAGCCCAACCCTTCCCACCTGCTCCAGCGGGAGGATGCGATGAGCCGACATCGAGGTGCCAAACCTGGTCGTCGATGTGAACTCTTGGACCAGATCAGCCTGTTATCCCCGGGGTAGCTTTTATCCGTTGAGCGATGGCCCTCCCACGAGGTACCACCGGATCACTATATCCGACTTTCGTCCCTGCTCGGCTTGTAGGCCTTGCAGTCAAGCACCCTTCTGCTATTGCGCTCAATGGCCGATTACTATGCGGCCTGAGGGTACCTTGGAACGCCTCCGTTACTCTTT
>DMMY01000013.1:1771-2961 GCA_003452935.1 Elusimicrobiota bacterium | reverse complement strand
GCCCCAGTCAAACTGCCCGCCTGACACTGTCCCCAGGCCGGATTACGGCCGTAGGTTAGTGCCACAGTCCCGAAAGGGTGGTATTTCACATTGCGCCTCCACCCGGGCCACAACCCGGGCTTCGAAGGCTCCCACCTATACTACGCATTCAAAACCATAACACGATGTCAAGTTACAGTAAAGCTCCACGGGGTCTTTTCGTCTAACCACGCGTAACGAGCGTCTTCACTCGTACCACAATTTCGCCGAGCACTTGGTCGAGACAGCGGGACCTTTGTTACACCATTCGTGCAGGTCGGAACTTACCCGACAAGGAATTTCGCTACCTTAGGACGGTTATAGTTACCGCCGCCGTTTACTGGGGCTTGAGTTCGCCGCTTCGCCCTTGCGGACTGACGGCTCCCCTTGACCTTCCAGCACCGGGCAGGTGTCAGACCCTATACCTCATCTTGCGATTTCAGCAGAGTCCTGTGTTTTTGCTAAACAGTCACGGTCCCCCTTTCACTGCGGCCCCTCTTGCGAGGGGCATCCCTTCTTCCGAAGTTACGGGATCATTTTGCCTAGTTCCTTGACCAAGTCTCACTCGCGCGCCTTAGGATTTTCACCCCACCCACCTGTGTCGGTTTACGGTACGGTTAGATCATCGGCAACTTACGAGGGTTTTCTGGGCAGCGTAGTTGAGCGACTTCCCACGGGTCTCCCCGCAGTCCCCATCAGCTTTCGGGTTGACGCCCCTCCGGATTTTCCTGGAAGAGCACCCCTACGGCCTTGGCCCGCGACAACCTTTACACGGGACCGCCTACCTTTCTGCGTCACCCCTTAAGTTAACGCCAACGACCTAGTTCCGGAATATTAACCGGATGCCCATCGCCTACGCCTTTCGGCCTCAGCTTAGGACCGACTAACCCTGAGCCGACGAACGTTGCTCAAGGAAACCTTGGGTTTTCGGCGACAAGGATTCTCACCTTGTTTCTCGCTACTTATTCCGACATCCTCACTTCATAACGCTCCAGCACTCCTTGCGGTATGCCTTCACTGCATTATGAACGCTCTCCTACCCCGCGCCGACAGCAAGCTGTCGGCGCAGACGCGATTGCGGTGGCATGCTTGAGCCCCGTGTCATTTTCCGCGCAGATTCGCTAGACCAGTGAGCTGTTACGCACTCTTTGAAGGATGGCTGCTTCTAAGCC
>DMMY01000013.1:0-1643 GCA_003452935.1 Elusimicrobiota bacterium | reverse complement strand
AGCCAACCTCCTGGCTGTTTAAGCAAATCCACAGCGTTTTCCACTTAGCATACACTTTGGGACCTAGATCGACGTTCTGGGTTGTTTCCCTCTTGCACGTGGAGCTTATCCCCCACGAACTGACTGCCCGGAGCTGCGCCGCGGTATTCGGAGTTTGACAGACTTCGGAGGAGGGGTTGCCTCCCCTACATCTACCAGTGCTCTACCCCCGCGGTTTAACGCCGGACGCTAGCCCTAAAGCTATTTCGGAGAGAACCAGCTATCACCAAGTTCGATTGGCCTTTCACCCCTAACCACAGCTCATGTAGAATCTTTTCAACGATTAACACTCCGAGCCTCCACGACGTTTTACCGCCGCTTCACTCTGGCCATGGTTAGATCACTTGGCTTCGGGTCTGATGTGTCGAACTAATCGCCCTTTCAGACTCGCTTTCGCTACGGCTGCGGACCATACGTTAGTATGACCCTTAACCTTGCTCGACCCATCAACTCGCCGGATCATTCTTCAACAGGCACTCACTCAGGCGTTCCCTCCCCTTGCGGGTCGGGCATAGCCCTCGTGAAGCTTGTATGCATACGGTTTCAGGTTCTTTTTCACTCCCCGTCAGGGGTTCTTTTCGCCTTTCCCTCGCGGTACTAGTTCACTATCGGTCACCAGAGAGTATTCAGCCTTGGAGGGTGGTCCCCCCGGATTCCCACGAGATTGCACGTGACCCGTGGTACTTAGGAACTCATCGGGAGCTGGCTGGATTTAACGTACGGGACTTGCACCCTCTTCGGTCGGCCTTTCCAGGACCGTTCCGCTATCCGCCAGTTGGTAACTCCCCGGTTCTGCACCGGATGAGCCCTGCAACACCGCTGCGGCACGCCGCCGCGGTTTAGGCTATTCCCCGTTCGCTCGCCACTACTAGGGGAATCTCGTTTGATTTCTTTTCCTCCGGGTACTGAGATGTTTCACTTCCCCGGGTTGTCTCCGCGGGACTATCCCCTGGCCTGACGGCCAGGTCTTTATCCCGCGATCCGTGGTCTTTCAACCACGGTGGTTGCCCAATTCGGAAATCCTCGGATCAAAGCCTATTTGCGGCTCCCCGAGGCTTATCGCAGCTTATCACGTCCTTCATCGGCTTCTGGTGCCAAGGCATCCACCATATGCACTTTGTAGCTTGACCATATTCTTCCATCGCGCCTGGTCCCCGGTCAAAAGGGCCAGGCATGAGTGAGACGCTTACGTATTCTTTGATAATCTTCTCCCGGCTTGACGCTCCTCGCCCATCAGGGGGTCTTTACAGGACGCGGTGTTTCGAGAGAATCCTTATAATTTTTGAAAGAGCAAAAATCGGTTCGGATCGCTTAATGGACCCTAGCGGGATCGAACCGCTGACCTCCTGCTTGCAAAGCAGGCGCTCTCCCAGCTGAGCTAAGGGCCCGATCCGTTTTGCCAGCCAATAGGCGCCCCGTCTTAGAGGGCTCGACCTATCTCTCCATCGTGAGATGGAAAAAATAGAAAGGAGGTGATCCAGCCGCACGTTCCCGTACGGCTACCTTGTTACGACTTCACCCCAGTCATTAGCCACACCGTGGTAAGCGCCCCCCTTGCGGTTAGGCTACCTACTTCTGGTGCAACCAACTCCCATGGTGTGACG
>DMMY01000020.1 GCA_003452935.1 Elusimicrobiota bacterium | reverse complement strand
AAATCCCGTCGACCCCGCCACTCCCTCCCTAATTCTGCTCATGGTGTTCGCCTGCAGGATTGCAGAGGGAGTGGCTTTTATTGGGGGATTGCCCCCGCCGTCTTAGGGGACAGTGGGATTCACTATCAGAACCATCCCCCTCACCTAGAGGCCCTGGCGTAGTCTCAGGGATTCCAGGAACTCCTGCCGTAAGACATCAATGGCCACATCACTTCAATATCTTCCTTCAACACAGCAATCAAGGGCCTGTGCTTCATCTCGCCCGCCTAACCCACGGAAGCCGGCTTCTGGCTCGATATGATGTATTTTACGCACCCACATCCTATAACCAGGAGACCGAAACAGCAGACCATGGCAGCCCCGGTTGGCAGATCCCAAGCGCCGGATGCATAGATGCCGGCCAGACTGGTAAAAGCGCCGGCTGTCCAGCCGATGGCAAGCCGCTTGCGGAAGTCCTTCGTGAAGAGCATGGCACACACAGCCGGGATGATCAGGAATGAGAAGACCAGAAGGACTCCGGCAAGCTCCACTGAACTCGTCACTACGAAGCCGAATGTGACGTAGAACAGGAAATCCCATAACCGGACGGATATCCCTTTTTCGGCAGCCTTGTCAGGGTCGCAAGAGACGAGGACAAATCGATCTCGATATATGAAATGCAAGAAACCAATCGCGCTGTAGAGGACGGCTATCCTGACCACATGCTTCCAATCCACGAACAGGATGTTGCCGACCAGCATCTCCTTGATATGCTGAGCCTCCCCTGGAATCCGGTCCAGGACCAGCACCGCCGCCGCGGCAGCCACCACATAAGTTATTCCGATGATGGCTTCCTGCGGTATCTCCGACTCCTTAAAGCGCGTCAGAGAGAAGACGACCGCTCCTATGAACGTAAGGCTCAGGGATGTGAAATAAGCCTGGGGGCTGCACAGTGGGAATCCCATAAGCACCGCCAAGACCGCGCCCAATGCCGCGATCTGGGCCAAGGCTAGGTCGACGAATATCACCCCCCGCTCAACGACGTGAATCCCGAGGTAGGCGTGTATCCCGACCAATATCAGGCATGCGATAAATGGCAGGGACATCAAGCTGATCATTTTACACCTCCATGCGGCGCTGCCTTGGCCGCATCAACAAGATGGTCCAGGACGTAATCGAACACGTCGAAATATCCCTTGATCCCCGGCAGCCCGCCCACGGAACTAGGCACGACCACGAGCCTGGCCCCGGTCTTCTCCGCTACCATTTTCGGTCCGTGAAGAGGGTAGTATGTCTCAACCATGATGATCGGGACGCGGTCCTCTTTCATCATCGAGATAAGACGTTCCAAGTGCGACGGCGATGGCGGCAGGCCGGGCTTGGGCTCGATATTGCCGAAGAGCTCCATATTGAACCGCTTGGCGAAGTAAACCCAGGAATTGTGATAGGTTACGAGCTTAATCCCCTTAAGCGCCGTCGCCTTTCCTTCCCATTCCTTGAGCTTCACATCCAGATCCGCCAGGAGTCTTTTTCGGTTCTCAGTGAACGCAGCTTCGTTCTTCGGATCATTGCGCACCAACCCGTCCAGGATGTTCTTAGTGATGACCGCCGCGTTGGCAGGGTCGAGCCAGTAGTGGGGATTGCCGTAGATGTGGAGATCGCCCATGGCAGCATCCACCTTGCCCGTTGGTATCTGCAGCAGCTCGACCCCGACCGAAGTGTCCACGTAGCCGGGTGCGCCGTAGACGACCTTCCCGTTGCGCGTCGCCCCCAACAGGCTGTCCGCCCACATATCCAAGTCGAGCCCAGTCCGGACCAGGGCATCCGCCCGCTTGAGCTTCATCACCATGCTGGGCCGCGGCTCCACGAAGTGGATGTCCTGGTCGCCGGTGGAAAAGCTTTCCACAGACACGAGGTCTCCCCCCACCGCCTCAGTCAGCCATTTCAAGTCCGTGGTGGTCGTCACGACGCGCAACTTCGCCCAGGCGGTCACGGGCAGCAACAGGCCCACAAGAGCCGCACAAAGTATTCTTCGTTTCATTGGTATCTCTGTGCTGCGCGCATCATTCCAGCTCATGGCTGTGCGGCCCAAGGCCGAAGGCCAGTTGCAGCCAGCCCTCGTTGACGGTCCGACCGTTGATCCGGCGGACCTTGTATTGGACCATGGCCCGGGTGGTCTCAGTGAAGTGGTAGCTCGCCAGGACCGAGCCACCGCGCTCTATGGACTGGGTCGGGAACGCCCCTTCGGCATAGTCGAAGCGCACTCCCGTGTCCCAATATTTGTTCCACCGGTAGTTGAGGAAGCTGTAGAAGCCGTCACGCTGAAGCCTGCCGACCGGGACTTTGCGGGCAAGATGCATATACTCGTTCTGGAAGGTCCATCTCTGATAGGACGATGGCCAGGCCTTGAAGGTTAGGTCTACGCCATAGACCTTGGCTTCGTCCTGGTGCTCCTCCCAATGCGCCCCGTGGCCGGTGGCTAGACTGCTGCCCAACTCAAGCTCGGATTTGGGAGTCGGCGCAAAGGAAGTCTTCAGCCTTCCGGTATAGACCTTGTCGGCGAGGGAATATTCCTCGGATTCGACATAGACCGGAACTTCCACCGTGTTGCCGTTCGTATCGACCACGGTGGTCTTGGCACTCGCCTCGTGCTCATGCCCCGGAGCCTGCCAGAATCCGGCCTCAGCCTGAAGATAGAACGGCAGCGGGAACAGATAGCTCGCTGTGCCGCCCTGTCCGACCAGGCCGTGGTCGCCTAGGAAGTTCGTCAGGACCTGGGGTTGGTCGATCATGGGCCTGTGGTGGGAGTGCTCCTTGTTCAGCTTGCCGAAATTGACGTGGATCTTACCAACCTCCGCGGCGAGGCCCTCCGCCAGGCGCAGAAAGCTGGCCTTGGCCTCGCAGATCTCAGCCTCGTATTTCGTGCCGTGCTTGTGCCAAGCCAGGAACACATCGGCCCGCATCTGGGGATAGATGAAGCCTTGGAAAGCGGCTTCCACCTCGCGGAACTCCAGTCGATCCTTGGTCGTGTCAGTCCTATCGTCGCTCAGATGGGCGTCGATGACGCCGATGATGCTGATGTCGGGCAGGTTGATGGGCTTGCCGCGCATGCCTTGCGGCGGTGCTGCGGCTTCCATGCGTCCCGTGGTGAAGGCGGATTCTTGGGCTGGTTCCGCTGCCGACGCCGCTCTTACGAGTGCTGCGCAACTAAAAAAGAAAACTGCCAAATTTCTGTTCATTTACATCCTCCATGTTTCAAGAAACCGCACTGAACTCCATATAGGAGCCAATGCCAACAGCTAAGCCCGCAACTCGGACTATGCTAGGGGGAGGTTATACGGTGGGAGGCCCCCGGCTCAGGTAGACCGGGTGTTCAACAGATAGGACCGAGGCAGATACATCTACGACTACTGAGGAAATTGCGATAAGAGCGCATGACAAAACCGGCCCGGGGTCGCCCGGCACCATCCCATGAGCAACCATGGCGCATATGGCGCAGTCGTCATGGGGAGCAACGGCATGGGTGAGAGAATCGCCGGTGACCGCGGGAAAAAACACGGCCAGGAGCAGGACGCATCCAACCTTTCTGAAAAAAGTTTTGACCGACGGCTTCATCTGGAAAGAATTGTAGCAGTTAGAATAACCCATCAACAATTTCCTCATTCTTTTACAGCCCATTTCAGACTAGCCGTCCGCGCTCCAAAATCACCAACTCATACTGATTACGTCCCAGCTGACGCCCAATCAACGCACATTTCACCATGAACAGGAAAAAGACATGCTTATCCGAGTCGCTCAACGTCTCATAATTGCCTTGCCCCTTGGAGATGACTAGATCCGCTTCGTTGAAACGACTTTTAAAGACCCGTGAACAGTCCTCGAGAATCGTCCCCGGAGCATCAGAGCCGTTGGCAAGCAATGGAAACCGTCCCACAAGTCCCGCCGACCGCGCATCCGCCATTGTCGCGTCGTTGAGGACCGGGGAGCCTCGGACAGCGACGGTAAGCTTTTCCCTAGGGAGACGACCCAGAACCAGGCGGTCGAAAACGATCTCTCCCGCATTGTCGGCCAGGTAGAGGATGCGGCGCGACCGTTCGACTGAACGGACCAGGGCGCGGATATCACCGAACAGCGGGGCATGGGCCGCTCGCGCGATGGTGTCTAGGATATAACGTTCGTCCAGCGCCCTTCGAGTCCCCATATCGATGCAATTTCCGGCGATGGCGAACCGCACGGCGGCTGAAAACGGACTTTTTGCCCGCCGCACGCGCCGTTCCAGCTCCGGCAGCAGCTTCAGGGCCAGGGCATTGTGCCGTTCTTTGACCTTGCGATAAGGGTCCGCATCCTTTAAGGCACGCCGGATGACCCCATGGATGAACTGCACCATGGCCGGCGGGGATTGGCGCATGTCCAGTTCCGCTGATTTACGCAGGACAGCGCGCAGCACCCGCTCATGCGTCCCCTCGTCGGAAGTCACCAGGCGCGCGCTTTCAAGCGCATGTTTGACGAAACACTGAAAACAATCGCAGTATGATCTCATGGATCCGGTCTTTCAGTGCCGCGGCACCGGACGGAATGTCTCGCCCATGCTATTTCTTCTTCTGCGGCGTTCGCCCTGCGCCCCGACACGACGTTGCCGTATGGCCGTACAACACGGCCAGTTTCCTTAAAGTCGTTTCTGCCAGCCGTCTCTGCGTTTCGTAATAATCCACAACACACCTGAGGGATTTCTCACGCATGCAGGGATTGTGCCTGCGCTGCATGAGGCTTTTTACCTTGCGCACGTTAGCTTCCACATCCGACGGAAGCCTCTCGTGATCAGGACGCGCCGCTCCCTTCGGGCACACTTCCTGACAAGTGCCGCAATGGATGCACCTGTCGTCATGAATCCATGCTTTCATGTGCTCACGGATGGAAATTGCCGTCGCCGGGCATTGCCCTACACAGGTCGTGCAGCCATCACATATCTCTTGTTTTATCCATGGCATATTGGTCCCCTCCTAAAATATTCCATCATCTCCCCTTCCCGGCAACCGGACCGCCTTCCTCATTGCGCATCTCCGCTTCTCTGGCCGGAGGCACGAATCCCGCGCCCTGGCACATCTGCCAACGCTTAAATCCTCCGGAAAGATTTCTGGCGCGCAATCCCCTCTGAGTGAGGAGCCTGCAAGCAATATACCCCCGCAAACCCACCTGGCAGTAAACCAGAAGTTCCTTGCCGTTAGGCAATTGCTTCAAACGACCGCGGAGCGAGTCCACCGGGACATTGATGGCTCCGGCGATATGGCCTCCGCGGAACTCTTCTTCGGTGCGGACATCTATGAGCGCCTGGCCTGAGCTCGCGAGCAGTTCCTCCGGTTCCCAAAGCTCCACATCCCCCCGCAGCACGTTCGACGCTACGAAGCCGGCCATGTTCACCACATCCTTGGCGCTGCCGTAGGGCGGCGCATAGCAGAGCTCCAGCCCTTCCAGATCGAACACACTCAAACCCGCCCGCTGGGCCACGGCCAGCACATCGATACGCTTATCCACGCCGTCCACGCCGACGGCTTGGGCACCCAGAATGCGCCCATCGGAAGGATCAAAAAGCAACTTCAGGCTCACCGGATGCGAACCAGGATAATAGGTGGCATGCTGTGCGGGGTGCACATAGATTTTTCGAAATGCCTTCCCTTTCGCCTGAAGTGCCTCTTCAGTAAGCCCGGCCATGGCGAAGGACAGATCGAACACCTTGCAGATGGCCACGCCCTGTGTGGACGCATAGCGGCTCTCCCGTCCCATGATCGCCTCGGCAGCGATGCGTCCTTGGCGGTTGGCGGGCCCGGCCAGTGGAATCAAAGCAAGGTCCCCTGTGACGAATTCCTTAACCTCCACCGCGTCTCCCACGGCCCATATGCTGGGGTCCGAGGTCCGCATCTGTGCATCCACGCGGATACCACCCTTCGCCCCGATATCCAGTCCGGCTTTCTTGGCCAGCCCCGTCTCCGGCCTTACCCCCACAGCCAACACCGCCAGGTCACAGGGCAGCCGCTCCCCGTTTTCCAGAATCAGATTCAAGCCCATCTCATTGGGATGGACTGCCTGGACCGAGGTCCTCAGACGCAAAACAATGCCATGCCGGGAGAGTTCTTCATGGAGTGGGGCCACCATTTCGGCATCGGCAAGTCCCAGGACATGGGTGCGCTTTTCCACAAGCGTGACGTGAAGGCCGCGACGACTCAACGATTCCGCTAGCTCAAGGCCGATATAACCCGCTCCCACGACGACGGCCTTGCCCCCGGCCCGGGCCGCCTGGATGAGATCATCCATGTCCTGCATATTGCGCAAGGTAAGAACTCGTGGATCATCGGCCCCGGGGATAGGAGGCCTCAGCGCCTCAGCCCCTGGGCTCAAGATGAGGGCATCATAGCCCTGGCGGTATTCCCTCCCAGTCTCAAGTTCACGCACCAACACTGCATGGTCCGCGCGATCAATGCTCAGAACTTCCGTCCGAATCCGGACATCCACGCCGAATCTTGCGCGCAGGCTCTCAGGAGTCTGCACCAGAAGTCGCTGGCGGTCTTGGATTATTCCCCCCACGTGGTAAGGAAGCCCGCAGTTGGCAAAAGACACATAAGCCCCCCTCTCGAACACGATGATCTCAGCATCCTCGGACAAGCGGCGGGCGCGGGTTGCGGCAGAAGCGCCGCCGGCCACGCCTCCCACGATTACGATTCGCTTGGGATTGGGCACAATTATCTCCTCCTCAATCGGATTCACTTCGGTCTGCAGGCGTGATCGTCCGCGCCACAATCTTCGACTGCGCTTTGCACCTCGCTCATCCGAATGCCGCTTTTCCGCCGGATGTCCCCCAACTTCTCGGCGCCCGAGGTCGCAGCCGGCAGGCCCAGCCTATTCTTAAGATATTCCGCGGAAACACCGTATTTCCCAGAGACCTCGCCAAGGGTCATGGAACCTCGGATATCCGTGCGGCCGCGGCTGTGCTCTTGGCCGGCCCCATGTTGGACGACGGCACGAGTCCTCTCGATGGCAACGCTACGGACCGCTGCCTGCACCTGGCGGCCTTCGCCCCGACCGATTTCAGTGACTTCGGGATTGATGAAAAAGGGAAAAATCATCAAACCCAAGCCAATCACCGCGAACAAACCAACGACCATGCGCCTCGCTGCGTCGCCAACCATGAGCTGGCGCACCATCCCGACGACACTGTTCCAATGCCGCAGAAGATGCCACACCAGAAGCCCCAGAAGGAAGCAGCCCAAGACCAGATGGACGTCCCCCCATTCATGGCGGTCGAGACCCAGCCATGAGATATCCACATTGCGGCCGTAGACCGACCAACGCTCCTGGCCCGTGATCAGCACACGTTTCATCAATATCCCTATTCCAGAGATTGCAGCCATAAGCAACAACATGGCCGCGTCAATTAGCAAATTCAGACGCATATAGACCTCCTCACCATTCCCCGTAAAACCGCTTATCGTCCATAGGCTTCGGCACAGGGCAGCTCTCCTTGCGGATTTTAGCGATCTTGTCGGCTAAAGAGCGGATGCTCTTGGAGAAAGGGGCTTGGGGAAAGCGTTCGACCGTTGTCTCTTTCCGGGCCATTTCCACCTTGCGCACTGCCGAGTCTCGCGGCACGAACTCCAGGACCCGTGTCCCGATGATGCGGGCGAATCGGTTGATCCGGCCTCGGTCAGCATCGCCGTCCTTGAGGTTCGCCACCAGGCCCGTAAGGTAGACGCCGTTCGAGGCGTATGTACGCACGGACTTGGCGATGTTGTTCGCCGCGTAGAGGGCCATCAACTCTTCAGACACAACGATCACGATCTTCTCGGCGAAGCCTTTGCGCAGGGGCGCGGCGAACCCGCCGCAGACGACGTCTCCAAGGACATCGAACATCCCGATGTCGTAGCGGCCTCCCTTCATGATGCCCAGTTCCTCGAAAGACTCCAGCATCAGGGATATCCCCCGGCCGGCGCAACCCACCCCCGGCTCCGGGCCTCCGGCCTCGATGCAATCTATACCGAGCCGTCCCCTGGTCAGGATGTCTTCCGCCTTGAGATCTCCACGGTCACGGACCCCGAAAATCTTGGCGTGCTTTTCCATAAAGGTTTCGATGAGAGCACCCGAAACTAAACTCACCGTGGAATCGTGCTTGGGATCGCACCCCACATGGAGGACCTTGGAGCCTTTGCGGGCGTAGACCGCGCTCAAATTGGCGGCAATCGTGGATTTCCCTATCCCCCCTTTCCCAAAAACGACTATATTTTCCATAGTGCTCCTAAGTCGTCCAGGCAAGGCCCTGCCCCATCGATAGTATGGGGATCAGAACCCGCCTCACGCTCTTCATCCGCTTTATTCTTTCTCGGCCGCCACACGCTTCAATGTCAAAGCCGCATTCGGGCACTCGGGGATACACGTGCCGCATCCTGTGCATAGCACAAGATCCACCCTTGCGGTGTCGCCGACTACGATCGCCTTCGCCGGGCAGACCTCCTCACACACCCCGCATCCGGTGCATTTCTCAAGATCAACGCAAGCCGCATTTCGATTGTGCGCTTGCTTCAGTAATTCGGCAGAAACTCCTTGGGACCCGCCGCACCCAATCCCGCTGCTCCTCCCCTGCCCAGCACGGCGTCCGCACCCGCCGCCGCGGCCTCTCTTCCCACCACCCAGGCCGCCACCCCGACGCGGTCCCGTACCATCTCTTCCGGGCATAAACACCTCCTCGATTACGAATGAATTATCACGCCATATCCCCATTACAATCGCCCGACATCATTCCAGTGATGCCAGTCCTGCCTCCCGCGCGCATGGGATACACAGCGTCCGCGAACCGTCCTTCTTGGTCCGGCACGGCATGGCCTCTTCGCCGCAGCGGTCACATACCACGCTTTTCCGGATGACAGCTTCGGCAGGCATGGGCATCTCAGTCTCACGGATATCGAAGAGCTGCCCCACAGGAGCGTCGAGAAGCCATCTCGTCCTCGCCTCCCGGTCATCAACCGATGGTTCCCCTTGGCGCAGATCCCGCCTCTTGAGCGCGATGCGCACAGCGCGTCCAGACGACCGAAGAGCGAACGTGAAGACCTGCTTGCCGTGGTCCTTGAAGAAGAAATTGCCCTTCCCGAACGTGCAGCCGGTGAGGTACTGGACCGCGTCCACGGAACACGAATCATTCTCTACTACCGCGATCAATTCTTCGTCTTTGGACCGCTGCGCCCCCAGTCGCTCCAGCGCGAGCTTAGCTGCACGAAAGCCGATGGCCAAGCCGGGGCACAAATGGCCATGAAAACGCACGACTTCATCCAATGCAGAATCGTCCTTCATCGAAACCTCCGCACCATCCAACACGATATCGTCATAAACCTAGGCGCTCGATATGGAACGCAGCCTATCGATGATGTCAACTAGGTTTTTTACCACCGCATCAATATCCTCATCTCGAGTGTCCCTGCCGAGCGATATCCGTATCGTGCCTTGCGCCTCTCGGGCGGTAAGGCCCATGGCCAAAAGCACATGCGACGGCTCCGGCTCGCCCGTTGAGCATGCCGAACCTGTAGAAACACAGATTCCCGCAAGATCGAGAGCCAGGACGATTGATTCGCCATCCACGGCATCAAAACTGAGGCTTGATGTGTTCGGCACCCGCGCAACAGATGCCCCGTTGAACCTTACTCTGGGAATCCTCTCCCGGATCATACTCTCACAACGATCCCGCAGGCCCTGCAATCGGCGGCACCCGTCTTGCGATGAAGCCAGCGCGAAATCCAGCGCCACGGACAAGCCGACGATGCCGGCCACGTTCTCCGTTCCGGCCCGTAGTCCCATCTCATGCGCTCCACCGGTAATGATGGGGCAAAGTGCCGTGCCCTCTCGGACATATAGAGCGGACGTCCCTTTGGGGCCATAAAGCTTGTGGCCGGAGAAAGAGACAAGATCGGCCCCGAGCTCGGCGAGCCGACACGGGAGTTTTCCTGCGGTCTGTACCGCGTCCACATGGAATACGATGCCGCGCTCCCTGACGATCCGGGCGATTTCCTCGACCGGCTGGATTACGCCCGTCTCGTTGTTTGCATGCATGACAGTGACCAGCACCGTTTCAGGGGTCAGACTTCCGGCCAGAGCTTCGATCTCAACGACCCCGGCTGGATTAACCGGCAGATAGGTGACCCGATAACCGTCAGTCTCCAATGCCTTGCAGGTATTGAGCACAGCATGATGCTCTATCGTGGTTGTCACGATGTGATTGCCCCGAAGCCTGCTCGCGCAGGCGACTCCGCGCACGGCCAGATTGTCCGATTCGGTGCCGCTGGCGGTAAAAACGACCTCGGACGGCTTGCAGCCGAGGCAGCCAGCAATACGGCCACGCGCGCCTTCCACGGCCGTCCTGGCCTCGTTACCGAAACGATATGGACTCGACGGATTGCCCCAGCAGCCGCTCAAATAGGGAGCCATGGCTTCCAAAACCTCAGGGGCTAAAGGCGTGGTAGCGTTATGGTCAAAATATATCAACCCTGATCCTCCTTAGCGCCCGCACGCCTGCTTTCCCAATCCGCGATCGCGGCCTTAAGAGCTCGCACTCCCAGAATGGAGCAGTGCTTCTTGCGCTCGGGAATGCCACCCAGAGCCTCCACGACATCGTCGTCGGTGATGCCTTTGGCCGCCTCGAGGCTCTTGCCTTGGGCAAGAACCGTCAGCATGCTACTCGTGGCGATGGCTCCAGGGCAGCCGAACGACCTGAACGCGATCTTAGCGATCCTGCCCGATCTCACGCAGATCCAGAGCTTCATCTGGTCCCCGCAGGAAGGATCTCCCACCAAGCCGAACCCGTCCGTCTCTTCCGGCGTTAATTCTCCCACGTGGCGCGGCCGGGTGAAATGTTCGATCACGGTTTGGTTGTAGTAGATAACCGGACCGGAATAGACCGGACGTCCCGACTTCCCGCCATCAGCAGGGGGCCGCGTCATCGCAGTGCGCTCCCCTGAGGTTCCTGCGAATGTGCGCCGCCTCCCATCATCTTATCCTGCTCCGCCTTCGGTATCCTGCCCAAGAAAAGCTTGCCACCCACCACGAAGGTCGGCGTGCCGCTCAGCCCAAGACTGACGGCATCCCGGACGTCTCTGGCCACAGCCCCCGCAGCGGCGTGTCCTTCCAAGCATTTTCGAAAAGCCGGACGATCCAAGCCGAGCCTCACCGCAAGCTCCATGGGATCGACCTGGTCTGCCTTGATCGTTTCCTGGATGGAATAAATCGCGTCGTTCATCTCCCAAAAACGTCCCTGCTGCCCGGCGCACTCCGCAGCCTCCGCTAATCGGCAGGCATGCTCATGGAATGGCCGGGCCAAACGCGGGTTGCACGCTCTGTCGAGGGGGTAATGCCGATGCACGAGCCGAATCTTCTCCGATTGCTGAGCAACCAGAAGGCGAATGTCCTTATGAGCACCGCGGCAGTGCGGACACTCATAGTCGGAGAACTCCACGATCTCTACGCCTGGCGTCTTAGCGCCGAGCCAGTGCCTGCCGGTCGAGTCAATTCCAGCGGCAAGTGCCGGCAGATCGGTCCAGCCCGGTTTCTTCCAGTAGGGTTTCACAAAAAGCTGCAGCGCACCCAGGGCAACGAACCCCAGGACGAGGACAGCCACAGTCAGTCGCGGCCGCGCGGTCAACACAGCCAGGTCTTCGGCAAGAACCGCGCCGATGCTCATGCCCGAACGCTGGAGCCAAACGATCCCAATCACCAAAAGCAGGCAATTGATCGCGTACAATGCCATGCACAACGGACACAACGAGCCTATCCGAAATTCCGCGATGTAAGCCAACACAGCAGAGACACAGACCGAGAAGGCAAACAGCAGCAGGAGCACCCCCCCAGGCCACGTTGCGTGCGGACGCAACCGACTGAATGAGGACACCGCGAGCCCCCCCATGGCCAGGTATCCGATGATTCCCCAGACCGAGATAGGAAGTCCGGCAAACACGGAGTAGGGCGAGAGGGCTACGGTCTCGCAGTTGACCCCCTCGCTGACCGCGCAGATAGAGTGGTAGGCGGGATCGGTATGCGCGAACACATGAATGCGTGTGAGACCCGCAGACACAGCGACCCCCGCCAAACAGAAGAATGCCGCGACGACCAGGGGTCGCCGGCTGGAGATCCTGCTGGCCAGGCGGTGTTCGATGGACATTCGCTGTTCAGGACATACCGGTCTTCGCCTCGACTGCGGCTTCCGACTCAAGCAGCGTTCGCACGATGCGGCCAAACGCCTCTGCCGTAATGGAACTGGGATGGGACTGGACTATGGGCTTTCCAGAGTCTCCGGATAAAACAACGGCGGGCTCTATCGGTATGGCACCCAGGAAGGAGACTTCCATCTCTTCGGCCATGGCCCGCCCACCGCCGACACCGAAGATGTCCGCCTTCTCGCCGCACTTGGGACAGGCGAATCCGCTCATATTCTCCACTACGCCGAGCACGGGGAGCGAGACCTGCCGACAAAAGACCACGCATCGGCGGACGTCCTGGACGGATACTTCCTGGGGCGTGGTGACGATGATCGCGCCGTCGGCTTTGTCTATGAGCTGGGCTACGGCCAATGGCTCATCTCCGGTGCCGGGTGGGGAATCCACCACCAGATAGTCTAGTTCGCCCCACTCGACGTCCTTGAGAAATTGCTTGATGACGGCGTGCTTCCTCGGGCCGCGCCAGATGACGGCATCGTCCCTCGCGCTCAAAAGCAGCCCGATGGACATCACATGGATCGCTCCGTTGCCGACCTGGACCTTGACCGGATGCAGCGTGTCCCCGGCAGAGGAGACCGGCGAGCCTTCGACATGGAGCATCTTGGGCACGCTCGGACCGTGGATGTCGATGTCGAGCAGGCCCACCTGCTTACCCGCCATAGCTAGAGCAGCGGACAGGTTCACGGCGACCGTACTCTTGCCCACTCCGCCTTTCCCGGACAGAACCATTACCTTATGCTGAATCCGGCACATCCTGGCCGACAGTGTCTGGCGGTCATTAAAATCCTCATCGCGCTCGTTAGGCCGCTTGCCCTGAGCCGCGCAACCCTTATCGTCGCACACTCCGCAATTCTTATCGGTCGTCATTTCCAAAAACCTCCTCAATTCTTGTTGAAGCCGGGAATTCTCAAGGATACCTTGCGAACGCAAGGACCGAATTGCCGCATGCCGCCGCCCTCAGAAACGACCTGCAGAATGTCCTTCGGTCGGTTCGCGACAACGCCTGAAAGCAGCGTAACATTCGTCGCACCGAACGCCCCAGGCAGCATCGGAGTCGACGGGCCCAGCACGGCCACCTCGCGACAGTTTGCGGCCGCATGCAGGAGGGCGTCCATCGTATGGTTGATGATGGCGGTGGCGGTGATGAGGGCGATCTGGCAGCGCGGCAGCGCATCTGCGGCCTCTGCAGCGGGTCGAACCACCACGGTCGGACGATCCACGAGATCGAACACGGTCAGAGACTTTACCCGTTCCTGAATAGGCCCTACGAGGGGGCTAAAACACCCCACCATGGCCACGCAATCCTCGCGCCGCAGACCGAGATGGCCCAAGACATCCCCCTCCTGGACCCCCTCGCTGGATCGGTTGGCCAGAGCATTGGCGCAGGCCAGCCCCACCGCGGCCTCTATACGGTCAGACGAGCCGATCAGCGCCAGGAGGTCGGACGCCGGCCTGCCAGAGATAGGGCGGAGTCCTTCGAACACGCAACACCCTCCCTGGGCTTCATGGCGGAAGGTGTAGGCGACGCCGAGGCGGCCTTCATCAAGGAGGACAGCCGTGTACCCTAGGCCGATGCGAACATCGTCGACCCGAGCCTCCCTCGCAGCGGGAAGAAGGAGCGTCTCAATCCGCTGGGATATGCCTGGTAACTTTACCGTTTCAGCCGATTTCATTTTGGACCCTCCCCCATAGCGCCCGCATGTCGCTCTCAGCCGGGCTCGCCCCGTTCTCAACCACCGCCAGGCGCTTTATCTGCGCCTTGATCACGGCTGCGTCGTAACGGATTCGCCCAATGACGGGGATGCCCATAGTTCCCGCCTCTTTCTCCATCCGATCGGACAGGTCGGGGTTGATGTCCCACTTATTAATGCAGGCCCAGCCCCGCTGTTTGAACTGCGCCAGCAACTCCGCGACCCTTCTAAAATCGTGCAGTCCGGAAAGACTCGGCTCCATAACGATGAGCGCCGCGTCGGCTCCGGTCAAAGACGCCATGGCCGGACACGCTATCCCAGGTGGACCGTCTACAAGCACGTACTCCAACCCTCGCTCCTGGGCGATCTTCTTCGCCTCGTTGCGCACGATCGTCACGAGCTTGCCGGAGTTCTCCTGCGTCGGCCCCAACCGCGCGTGGACCAGTGGGCCGCAGCGCGTCTGCGATACGTACCACTCACCGGACCCGTCCTCAACGAGCGCGACCGCATTCTCGGGGCAGTTCCAAACGCAGACACCGCAGCCTTCGCAGGCGATTGGGTCGACCGAGAAGTCCTCCCTGACGGCTCCGAAACGACAAAGCTCTCTGCATTTCCCGCAGCCGTTGCACCGTCCCGTATCGATCACGGCCGCCTTGCCGCCGACGAAGGCCTCCCGCCTCTCAATCCGGGGGTCGAGGATGAGGTGCATGTCCGCCGCATCCACGTCGCAGTCCACGACCACCTTACTGGGAATCAGTGCGGCAAAAGCCGCGGCCACGCTGGTTTTCCCGGTGCCGCCCTTGCCACTGAGGATGGACAGCTGCCTCACGCGTTTCTCCTTGCGAGTCTCCGGATCTTCTGAAAAAGCCCGACGAACACCGCCTGATATTCAGGCTTGGCCTCCACGATCGACCGTCCCCGTGAGTAGGCCTCTGCCACGGTTCGGTCATAGGGTATGCGCGCGAGAATCTCTATCCCCTGCTCACGGCAATAGTTCTCAACCCCATCGTCACCGATATCCGCGATATTGACGACCACCCCGAACGCCAACCCGAGCTTGCGCACGACGTCGACCGCAAGCGTCAGATCGTGAAGACCGAAAGGTGTCGGCTCCGTCACCAGGATGCAGAAGTCGCTCCCCCGAACCGCCGTCACCATGGGGCACGACGTACCAGGCGGCGAATCTATGACCACGTCCCGGCAGCCATTTGCCTGCGCCCTCACCTGTCTGATGATGGGAGGACACATGGCTTCCCCGACGTTGAGTTCTCCGGAAATGAACCGGATATCGCCCGCATCACCGACGCTGATCTTGCCGATCGCCTTCGCTGTTTCGCTGATGGCATGCCTCGGGCACACCAGGACGCAGCCGCCGCAACTATGGCAAAGATGATCAAAAAAGACCGGACGCCCGCCCAATACGGTCAAGGCATGGTATTCGCACACACGCGCGCATTCGCCGCAACCGTCACACTGGTGTTCATCGACGCATGGCAGGAGGATGTTCGCCGGGAACGTGCGGCTTATGCTTGGGCGCAGAAGTATATGAGCATTGGGTTCGTCCACGTCGCAATCCAGGAGGCACACTTCGCCTCCCGCGCTTTGCGCCAGGGCGCACGCTATGCTGGTCTTCCCGGTCCCGCCTTTCCCACTCGCAACGGCGACGATCACCGGCTGGGTGCCTTAAGGTGCTCTTCCACGGCCTGGAGAACGGTCTTGGAGCCGGAAATTCCGACCACCGCTCGTATCCCGGCCGCCTTAAGCGCGTTCTCCGCATTCATCCCCACCCTGCCGGTCAAGACGACCTCGGCGCCTTTTGCCGCGATCACACGAGCCGCCTCGGGGCCCGCGCCCCCCGACATCCCTGAAGCGGGGTTTGAGACCGGCTCGAACTTCATGTTCTCCGAATCGACAATGAGGAAATACGCGCAACGCCCGAACTGCTCGCTCACTAGGGCGCTCATGGAGCCGCCCATGGCCGATACCGCGATCTTCATATGAACTTCCTCAATGGTGGCACTCCCCGCCGTGATCTTTACACGGTTCGATCCCGCCTTGCAGTGAAGCGCCCAACAGCTTGGCAACGCCGTCCTTGGCCTTGCCGGAGAAGGCGAATATCTTGACCCCGGCTGCGGCGAATTTCTGCTGGGCTCCCATGCCCATCCCGCCAGCGATCACGTGGGTTACCCCATGCTTGAGAATTTCGCCCACCGCTTGGCAGCCTCCGCCGCCGTGCTGCGCATCATTGGGCACGACCTTGCTCTTCGATATGCGCTTGCCTTCCACTTCCACGATCAGGAAATGGCTGCATTGCCCAAAATGAGAGCAGACATCGCTATCCAAACCGCCCGAATCACCCAGCACTATTCCGATTTTCATTTATTTTCTCCTATGACGACATTACAGGGCGAGCGTTACTTCGTCGCGTCGCCCGATTTATCCTGGCCCTTCAGCTTGGACTCCATGTCCGACAGCTTGCGATTAAGTTGCTCCACCTCAGCGGCAAGGCGGGCGGTTTCTGTCGTCCCGCCGCTTGCCGCAGGGCTTTGAGCACCTTGTCCTCCCCGCCAACCATGGCGGCCTCCGCCCCCGAATCCACCGCCTCGGCAGCGCCCGCGACCCCAGCCGGTGCTTGGTCCCGAACCCAACGGTCCCGTCCCATCTCCTCCTGGCATATTATTCTCCTCCTTTTGTTTGTCCGACATTCTACGCCTCTTTTGCACGCGGCTTAATCAATTCGCTTTCCATGAACTTCGCATCCGCCGTGACCAATATTTCGCCGTCCTGCGACAAATGGGCTTTCAGCTCATACAAAGGCGGAAATGATTTCTCCAGCGATGCTTTCACCTGCACGGGCCTGCCGCAGCGCACTGGCTTTTTATAAGCCACATTCAGCCCGGCGGTAAACGCTGCAATGCCGCGGACGAACAGACAGTTGGTCATCGCACTGTCGAGCAGAGCCGCAGCGACCCCGCCATGAAGGAATCCTTTATAGCCCTCGAACCTAAATTGACAAAGGAACTGCGCCACAACCGATCCGTCATTCTCCGCTTCGAATTCCAGCTTGAGCCCTACAGGATTCTTGCTCCCGCACAGCAGGCAGGTATCATGAAGAGCTTCATGTAGCTTCAAATCAGCTTCTCCGTTGACCCCAGCACTGTCCCCTTCCTCGACCGCCACCGCGTCCACCCGCTCCCCCGCCTGCCCGGCCCTGGCCACGATGTTCGGGAGACCTATGGATGTCCGCGCTCTTGCATTTTGGGCACTCCACGGGCCTTCCGGCTCCAAACGGGACAACCCACTCATGCCTACAGGCGTTGCACACGAACTTCCGCATCCCCTTTATCTTGCACACGCCTCCCTCTATTTTAAGGGCCTTCCCTCTGACAATGACATCGGCGATCTTCGCGTGGGCTGAATGGATGATATTGCCAAAGGTCTGCCTGGACACCTTCATCTTCTCGGCGGCATCCTCCTGGTAAAGACCTTCCAGGTCGGCCAGCCGGACGGCTTCCAGCTCGTCGAATCCCAGAACGACCTCTTCGAGATCAGTCATCGGGATGCCGCGCGGCTTGAAATAGGTTACGCCAGGCTCATGCGCCACAAAACGGCATTTAAATGGTCGGGGCATACATTATTATTAGCATATGCCAACAACAATGTCAACCCCTCATCTAGGCGCGCTTCTTGGCCAACCGCATCCGCACCCGGATACCTACCATCACATCCCCGCCGCGCCGTTTGTGCCTCCATAGCGCATTTGTTCTCAAAAAAGCCACCTTCAAGTCGAGGAATCTCGGCAAATCCGCGATGGGCAGTTCATGCAGCTCGGCGGTAATCCTGTCCTTGTAGACCCGCACCTGCTTGAACAAGAGACACATCATCCGCGCCTGCATTTCCGGCGGCAGGCGATAGATGAAACGGGCGAAGCGCTGCAGGGTCGCCTGGATCACGTCAGCGTCATAGACGGCCTTCTTCTGGAAACCAATCTTGGCGTCCAGCTCCCCCAAACGAGCCTCAAGGGTGGCCTTCGCCGCCTCTATATCCCGTAGTTCTTTCTTGGCCGACTCAATACCATCCGCGCCTCCCGCGGGCCCGAATGTTGGCGCCCACATCCTTCCCCTTGCAGGCCGCACTGGCCCCACGTCGCAGATCATCCCCTTCATCCCATCCAGAGGTGGTTCTCTCCGCAGATTTCAGAAGGAGAAGCTGAAGAGTTGCTGGCACGGGAAGAAGAAAGCACCTGACAACTGCAATGCGATATCCGGCAGTTTTGCTATAAGATAGTCAACAAATGCTGAAAGTTCTCTTCCTTTGCACGGGCAACTCCTGCCGAAGCCAGATGGCGGAGGGCTGGGCCAAGGCGCTCAAGAGCGCGGAGGTCGAAGCCTATTCCGCAGGCGTTGAACCCAAGGGGCTGCATCCCTTGGCCGTAAAGGTGATGGCCGAGGCGGGCGTAGACATCTCCGAACAGCGGTCCAAGCACGTCCGCACCCTGAAGGATATTCCGTTCGACTACGTCGTCACCGTCTGCGACAACGCACGCGAAAGCTGCCCTCTGTTCCCTCTCAAGACGAAGATCATCCACGCGGGGTTCGAAGACCCCGCCGCAGCCAAGGGAAGCGAGGACGAGGTCCTGTCCGTGTTTCGGCGGGTCCGCGATGAAATGCGTGACTTCGTCCAAGGTCTGCCGCAGAAGCTGAACCCAGGGAGTTCGACATGAAGCTCGGAGGCAACCCATGAAACTCGGCATCGTCGTCTACTCGACGGACCCGGAAACGGTCTGGAACGCCTTCCGCCTCGGCGTGTTCTCCCTCAAGCAGGGCGACGCGGTTCGCGTCTTCCTGCTCGCCAAGGGCGTGGAGTGCGAGAAGCTCGATATGGACAAGTTCAAGGTCACGGAGCAGATGCAGTCCCTGGTCGACGGCGGCGGCAAGATCCTCGCCTGCGGCACCTGCCTGAAGCTGCGAGGTTCGAGCGGATCTGAGCTCTGCCCGCTCTCGACCATGAAGGACCTGTACGAGCTGATCCGGGATTCGGATAAGGTCGTCACCTTCTAGACCAGAAAACACAGCCATGGAGTTCGTAGTCGTCGCGGCGGCAGCGCTCTTCACCTCGGCTCTAACCATGTACTCGGGGTTCGGCCTGGGCACACTCCTGCTGCCGGTATTCGCGCTCTTCTTCCCAGTGGACATGGCGGTGGCCGCCACCGCGCTCGTGCATGGGGCCAACAACGTGCTCAAAGCACTGCTTCTCGGCAGGCTGGCCGATAGGCGCGTAGTGCTGCGGTTCGGCATCCCTGCCATCCTGGCGGCATTCATCGGGGCCTGGCTGTTGGCCGTCGTGTCGAAGCTCTCTCCCATCGCGACCTACGAGCTTCTCGGGAAAGCCGCGGTCATCACACCCATAAAACTCGTGCTCTCCGTCCTCATGCTAGCCTTCTCCGCGCTCGAGCTCCACCCGCGGTTCGAGGCTCTCCAGTTCGACAGCAGGCACCTGCCGGCAGGAGGCGCTCTATCGGGCTTCTTCGGCGGACTTTCGGGACACCAGGGCGCTTTCCGTTCGGCCTTCCTGGCCAAGGCCGGCATCACCCCAGAATCCTTCGTGGGGACCAACGCGCTCATCGCACTGCTCGTCGACCTGACGCGCCTGTCGGTCTATGGGGCTGTCCTGTTCGGAGGGAAGCTCCCGAGCCTGGCCGGGACACGCGAGGGTTGGATCATCGCGACCGGGACATTGGCCGCATTCACCGGCGTCATCGTCGCCAAGAAGTTCCTGCACAAGGTAACCATGAAAGCCGTGCAGCGCCTCACGGGCGGCTTGCTTATCTGTATCGCCCTGCTCCTGGGGTCGGGCATCATCTGACGGCCCCAGCCCCCTACCGAATCTGGACCCGCCCATCATCGTCCCGGTGGAGCGTCATCCCGCGCTTCTGAAGCCAATACATCCGCGCCCGAATGCCAGCCTTCACATTCTTGCCCCTGCACGCCACGCTGGCCCTGCGCCTGACCTCCCGCTCGAGCCCCTTCATGCTCCTACCGCCCTCTTGAAGTAGGGCATCTATCGTGACGGCCAGGGGCTTGGGTTCCGACCGCCCGCGACGAGGTCGGACAAATGGGCTGTAGGGGCGAGAGCGGGGCGAGAAGGCCGCTACCGCGCCCACGGGGGCCTCCAGGGGGTATCCCACCGGGACGGCGATCTGGTTGTCGGTCACCAGGCTCTGGAGCAGCAGGGAGCCGGGCTCCATGCCCACCAGGAGAACGGGCAGCCCCGTGGCGGTGGCGTAGCGCTCCCCGATCTTGAGCTTAGGCATATCCTGGGGCCTGTTCCGGCCCGAAATTACGCTTCACCCCCGGCTTCTGACACCTCCGGGATTCTAACCGCTGAACAGGGTCTCCGGCCGAACACCCCTTTATCGCAAAGTCGGGAGTCCACCCCCCGCCGCTGGTTCTACGCTCTCCGTTGGTGATGCTGTCCCAGGTCATGGGCCAGGAGATTTCAAAAGCAGGTAGAAAATATTGGACTTTTTCGGGGCTTGGAACAGGGGGCTCCGAAAGGGCCTTACTGTTTGAATCCTGCCTTCCCCGCCAGCTTAGGCGGGATTCTATTACGACTGTTCGCAATAGAGTCTCGCGCAAGCTGGCCAAGACTCGCAGCGCCGTCGTCGACACATCGCTTTTGTTTTGCCTGTTGCGTCCCACCGATTCGAC
>DMMY01000021.1 GCA_003452935.1 Elusimicrobiota bacterium | reverse complement strand
GTTCCGATTGGTGGGACTGGACAGTTTTGCCCTTCCACGAAAGGACGCCGGGATTGCGGACTTGCCGCAGAGAGGCCCGGGATGTCCACAAAATATTTTGCGAATTGTTCCTAACACATGGGCCTGGAATACAACAGTTTTCTGTTACTTCTGGATTATGACAACCATATTCATGGCACAACAAAGCCGCTGCCCATCATTACAGCTTGGCTCGACTCGATTGCGGCCAGACTGTCGATAGCACCTGCTCTTGACATAAAAGTCCGCGCTTATGGCGGCTGGTTTGAGGGACATGCCGTCTCCGAATCAAGAACGCGCGCAGCGATTGAAACTCAAAATTCCTGGCCCTCTTTTTTTATCCACGCCAAGCGCACATGCCGGATAAACTTCGAATTTGCAGACAATATATTCGAAAATCCACAGCAACGTGTTACTCACACCGTAGCCCCACGCAAATTTCCCCCTCGCGTTCGAAGAACAGCTATTGCAGCCAGCTGCAAGCATCCCGGATGCAATTCAGCCATGCTGTACCGTTGGCTCACGTCAAACAAAGGTTGCAACCTGCCTGAATGCCAACACAGTTTCACCGAATGCTACCAGCCTTTAGAACAAAAACAAGTTGACGTTCACCTCGCCGTGGATCTAATATCCTGCGTTAGGAATTGCGCACCGCCAGCTTCAGCGCTCACCAAAAGTGAACCACCCCTGCTCACCGAAACTGAGCCACCCCTGATGTTCTGAGGTTCCCAGCCCGGCCGTATGGGCTGGGAACCCCGGCTCCGACACTCCGGTCGGAGCCGATGTCGTTGTTGCCTTCCTTTTAGCTGTGGGCAAAAACCTAAGCTGGCTATCCTGCCGTTTGAGTGCGAGGATAGCCGATGGCCAAGAAGCGATGTCTGTTTTGCCGGGAATGGTTTCGGCCCTATGCGCCCCAGGCAGGACGGCAACTGATATGCGGCAAGGCGAAATGCAAACGGAAGCTGAAGCGGATGCTGGACCGCGCGTGGCGGCGACGCGATCCGCGATGGCGCGAGGTCACGCAAGGTAAGCGGCGAGCATGGGCCGCGGCGCGAAGGTATTGGGCGACCTATAGGGCCGGAAAGCCGATCTACCGCGAGCGCGAGAAGGCACGCATGAAACGCAACCGGGCGCTCGAAAAGCGTCGCAAAACAGGAACGATGACCGCCGTTTCTCGTCGAGAACGAGGATGATATCCGTCGCAAAACAGGACTTTCTAGGCAAGGCCGGGGACGGCGCGGTAGACTGGTGTCCGCCTTCGTGGGCTTGCAGAGAACGAGAAGCCGGAGAATCGCTCCTTGATTGCCGGCCGCATCCGTCTGCTCCACGAAGTCATAGATCAAGGCCTTAGAGCCCTTCTTCCGGAATAGACGTTTTTAAGTTTCTCGCAGCCCAGCATCTGATCTAGACGAATAAATCTAAGAAAGATAGAGTAAATATTGCCGCCCTTGACAATCCATGTTCGACATATTATAATGTTCATGGGTAATGAACATGGCCAATATAACGAACGCCGGCCGGATAGCCGAAACCTGCCTTGCAAAGCTCCAACTGGCTCTAGGCCCAGGCATGGCAGTCCGCCTAGATCCACGCGCAGAGCATCTGAATATAGGCCCGAATCCGCACCTGCGCCTGAACGTGGAAACCAGGCCCAGGATCGCCACCCGAAACCAAGCGCTACACCTAATCCTTCAACTGCAAACCATGGCGGGGGAAGTCATCATCTTCACCGAGTGGGTTCCGGACCTCGTAGCTGATGAATTCCGGAAAGCCGGAATCTTTTTCGCGGATGCTCAAGGGAACGCTTTCATCCGCAAGCCGCCCCAAGTCGTGCTGGACATCAGGGGCAAGAAACCAGACCGCACGCCGAAAGCCGAACCCGGAAAGCTCATCGAGCCGACCGGCCTAAAAATCATCCACTACCTGCTGACCTATCCCCAAGGCGCAGGGAATGCCCTGCGTGTAATAGCCGAGGAAGCGGGGGTCGCCCTCGGGACAGCGCACGCCGTCATGAAGGAACTCCAACGTGGGCAGTGGCTTCTGCCCGCAGCTGGGGACAAGCGCAGATTCGGAGACTTCAAGGGTCTAGTCGAGCTCTTCGTGCGGGGCTACGCACTCAAGCTACGGCCCGCATGCGTCATCGCTCGCTATAAGCACAAACTACGCGCTCCCCACGAGATCATCGACAAATTCGCGGAACGCCTGAAAGGCATGGAGGGGCATTGGGCCGTGACTGGAGGTATGGCGGCCCGGCAAATGACCCAGTACCTGGAGCCCGACAACGTAACACTGTTTATCGACGAGCAGGCAAGGGCAATGCTCAAGGATGAACCCCTGCTGCGCGACGACGCCAATGGGAACGTCATCCTGCTCAACCTCTTCGGTCATGCCGCGATAGCCGAACGGCCGCACAACCCCTGGCCCCTGACCACCCCCCTCCTGGTCTACGCGGAACTCCTCGAGGCAGGCGGCGCTCGGGATACGGAGACAGCTAAGATGATCTACGACCAATTCATAGAGCCGACGATCCCCCATGGAAAGTGAACTCCAGAAGGCCGTCCAGGAAGTCACCGACGCGGCGAAGGCCCTAAACATCGACATCGTGCTCGTCGGGGCCTTGATGTCGGAGTTCACCCCCGAGATCGAAGCGGACTACCCTCAATTCCGCAGGACCAACGACGCCGACTTCGCGTTCACCACACACGACTGGTCGGCCTACAAGAAATTGCGGGAGGCGTTGCTCAAGAAGGACTTCAAGCCCGACACGCATATCGAGCATCGACTGCACCTTGGTGCCGCAATGGTCGACCTCATCCCCTACGGCCCCCAGATCGCCCCTGGCGGGAAACTCTCGTGGCCGGAGTCGGAATTCGAGATGACGGTCACGGGCTTTGATGAAGCCTGCGCGACTGCGCGCAAGTCCGAGGGAGTAAAAGCCGCGCCCATGATGGTCATTACGGTGCCTGGGTTCGTGCTTCTCAAAATCATCGCCTACCTTGATCGCAAGGAACGCGGCGGCGACAAGTACAAGGATGACGCCAAGGACATCGCCTACTGGCTGCAAAATTTCGCCGGAGGCACCAACGACGATCGGCGCTACGGTCTCGCTACAGAACCGGATTTCGCCGGCCAGGAGTACGACACCGCAGGAGCCGTCTTGCTTGGCAAAGAGGTCGGCGCTCTGGCGTCGGCCGAGGCCGGGGCATATGTGGAGCGCTTCCTACGGGAATCCGCAGACCGCTACTCCCCCTTCATGGACATACTTGCCGCGGGCGCAATGGACGAGACGGCGGACAAACGACGGGATGAGGGCGTCGCCCTTCTGACCTCCTTTGGAAAAGGCTACCAGCACGCCAGGAAGCCCGGGGAATAACGATGCTTCCCAAGAAGGAACTGCTCCTGGCCGAACAATCCCTGAACCGCTACTGTGAAAATCGGATACCAGCGCGCGTTCGGGACAAAGTCCGGCTAACCTACCGCTGGAGAGGTAACACCGTCACACTGATCGAGGAGCGCCCATACTTCCGCGATCCCAAACGCTGGACATCCCACGCCGTGGCGCAGTTCCGCTACAGCGCGAATGAGAAGCGCTGGACCCTGTACTGGGCTGACAGAAACAGCCGTTGGCATCTCTACGACGACGCCGAGCCCGCCATTGCCATCCAGAGCCTGCTCGATGAGATCAACCGCGACCCCACGCACATCTTTTTGGGGTAGGCGCACCACATGAAGATCGTCTACGCCACCGACCTCCACGGCGACAAGGCCAAGTACCGCCGCCTTCTTGAGCTCGCCCGGGCGACCGGGGCGACAGCCGTTGTCAACGGCGGCGACATGCTGACCATGGAGGACGATCTCCACCGCACGCAGCGGGATTTCATTGAAGACTTCCTTGACCCCCTTTTTGCCGAGTACGAGAAGGCCGGCATCTATCACATCGGCTATCTCGGCAACGATGACCTGCGAATCCACGACCCCTGTTTCGAGAAGGCCTGCTCGAAGTACCCGCACGCCATCAACCTTGCCCAACGGAAATACGACCTCGGCCCATTCGAGTTCATCGGCATGAACTGGGTGGCGGACTACCCCTTCCAACTCAAGGACCGCTGCCGGAAAGACCGCGAGGACTACGTATTCCAGAAGCAACTCGGCCTCGGCGTGCTGTCCACGGAGAAGGGATTCGAGGAACTGGCGGACTGGCCGGCCTATGCCGCCAAGCTGCCCACCATTGAGCAAGAACTGGCCGCCCTGCCCAAGCCCAAGGACGCATCTAAGGCGATCTACGTCATCCACATGCCGCCCGCCCGTATAGATCTGGATATCTGCCAGAGCGGAGACGAGGTCGGATCAGTAGCCATCTACAAGTTCATCGAGCAGACGCAGCCTCTACTGACCCTGCACGGGCATATCCACGAATCGCCGAAGCGCGGCGGCCATTGGAAGGCCCAGATGGGCCGAACGGTCTGCGTACAGCCTGGACAGCCGCGGTCGGGGGCCTTAAGCTACGCGCTCATCGACCTGGCCGCCATGGAGATCGACAGATTCGAGGTGTCTACGTTATCCCCCATGTCTACCGAACGGTAGACATCGGGAATATATGCGACATCCTCGTAAAGTTCTGTCGCATATGAGACTGTCGCATATCCTGCCTCGCGCGCCTATGCAGCACGGATATGCACCCGGCCCTTCAGCGCTCACCAAAAGTGAACCACCCCTGCTCACCGAAACTGAGCCACCCCTGATGTTCTGAGGTCGTTGTTGCCTTCCTTCTATCTGTGGGCAAAAACCTAAGCTGGCTATCCTGCCGTTTGAGTGCGAGGATAGCCGATGGCCAAGAAGCGATGTCTGTTTTGCCGGGAATGGTTTCGGCCCTATGCGCCCCACATAGAACAGCGGCGCCGCCATCCCGCAAGCTCAGGTCTCTCTATCGAACCTGGATGCGTCCCTGGACATCACGCTCTGCCGAGTAGAAGATCGTCTTGTCCCCGAACTTTTTCAGCGAACCGGAAGCGCTGTTAGGCGTTTGCGGTTTTCCATTTCCCCAGCCCCCGCCTCGACAAATGGTTGAATTTGACCGACATCCCTGTTATACTTTGGCTTATCAGGTTTTCCTGCTCATTCCGCAACTCGAAGGAGGATACATGTTGGAGACTGTCGCTTCTGCCGCCGTCCTCGCCTTCGGGTCCCTCGCCTAGCTCTGACAGGCCTCGTCGTCCGCCTCCGGGCGAACCGAAGGCTGCAGGCATCCTTTAAGACCTCACCGTCTTTGGGGTCGGTTCGCTCGACCATTTCACCAGGAGACCCACATGGAACTGCTCGCCACGTATGGCTGGAACTCGCATTTCGCACAACACCTAGGCGCGGACGGCGGCATGCCCGTCCGCGTAATCTCAGAGCAACGCGGCCTCTATCGGGCCGTATCCGCATCAGGCGAACTGCCCGTGGAGTTGTCAGGCAGGCTTCGCTTCGATGCCGCCGGCCCGCGCGAACTGCCGGCGGTAGGAGATTGGTTGGCGGTACGGTTATCCCCGGATGGCCGGATAGGGCTGGCGGTCCGCGTCTTGCCCAGGAAGAGCGTCATCGCGCGCGGGACCGCGGGCCGCCCGGCACAAGAGCAGATCCTGGCCGCCAACGTCGACACGGCATTCGTGGTTACGACGGTCGACCGGGACTTCAATCCGCGCCGCCTGGAGCGTTATCTCGCGATGATCTGGAGCGGCGGCGCGCGGCCGGTCATCCTCCTCAACAAGATCGACCTTCATCCGGATCATGCCGGACTGCTGGCCCAAGCCGGCCTGGCATTCCCCGGCGTGGACATCCACGCACTGAACGCCCTGCATGGCCGCGGACTGGACCCGTTGCGGGAGTATCTCAAGCCCGCCCACACCTCGGTCACGCTCGGCTCCTCCGGAGTGGGCAAGTCCACGCTGCTCAACCGCCTGATCGGTCAAGACCTTCAGCGGCTGGGAGACGTCCGCGCTTCGGACCAACGCGGCCGCCATACGACGTCATCTCGGCAGATGTTCCTCCTGCCGAACGGCGGGCTGCTCATCGATACGCCTGGATTGCGGGAACTGCGCTTGGGAGATGCCGCCCCCGGCCTCAGCAGGACGTTCGCGGACATCGGGACTCTATCGACACGCTGTCGTTTCCGCGATTGCCGCCATACTGACGAGCCCGGCTGCGCCGTGCTGGAGGCTCTGCACGACGGCCTTCTGGCTCGCTCGCACTATGACAACTACATCAAATTGCTCAAAGAGCAGGAGTACCAGCGCCGTCGGGAAGATCCAGCCATGAAAGCCAATGCCAAGAGGCGTTGGAAGAGCGTGCACAAGGGCTTGCGTTTCGTTCAGAAACTCAAACGCGGCGAAGAATGAATAACCGCATTATCCGTTTATTCCGCCCAGGTGAAGGCCACCCGGCGAGTTCTATCTATTGACCAGACTGGCCCGCCAGTTTTGACGCACTTCTGCTACCGCTGTTCGCATCGCGGTGGTTTTATGCCCCCACCCCTTGAGGTGGTCGGGATTTTAATTTTCTTCCTCGGATCGACACTTCCACGTCGAGACTTGAGCATCTCCGGCTCGGCCCATCAAGCGATTGGATCAACTTCTCCGACGAGAATAGCTGCCCGTTCAGGCACATTGCTATCATTTACTCATGTTCAACTTGAAGATCGTTGTTTCAGCCGTCGTTTTTGGTCTCGCCGCTCTCAGCCCCGCATTCGCCACGCCAACTTCCGCCGAACCATCCGCGCAGAATAATATCTGCGCCATCATCCGTGAAGTCATCGAGCAGCAAAGCCTCTTCGCCATCAACAATTTCGCCCTCGTTCTTCGCAGCACGGATTGCCCCAACGCCCAGTCCGGCGACGCCGCGACAGTCTACCTTGTGAACGATGACGCTGTCATCCGCCTCATCGAAGAGACCCACCACATCCTTTTTGACGATTTCGTCGGGAAAACGCCTGAACCCTTCCGCGTTGAGTTTCAGAATGCACGCACGGACAGCGTGACCATCGCTGGCCGCCGCTTCCAGCGCATCGCCGCGGTCAAGGCCGTCAAGGTTGATGCCGGCTCCACCTTTCAACAGTACACAGACTTCAACCCCACCTGCCCCGAGCCAGACGCGCATCATCGCTATGTCGATGCTCCCATCTCCTATGCGCATCCCGAGCAAGGCACCTTCCGCCTCTATTATGAGGTCAACAGCGACTTCGATAAAGCCAAGCCGGTCGTCCTGGTACCGACCGACGCCCAGCGGGACTCCTCACAAGTCGGCATGGAATGAAGGCCGGGCAAGCTGACGGCAAAACTAAACTGCATGGGATTTGAACTCTGGCACATCAAAATCGGTGGTTTCTTGCCCGTAGGAGGAGATAGTTTCAGTTACGACTCGCTCGCCGTTTTTGATGCGGCTCCAGGCGACATACCAGGTCACTGAAAAAACGGGGAAATATATACTTTTTCCAACGCTTGAACAGGCTCGGGATTTAGGCCAGTGGTCTGGGGCCCCCGCCGTGCCCGCCAGTTTTAGAGAAAACCACTACCGCTGTTCTCAGCAGCAGTGGTTTTTGCTTTTCGTGGTTCAGGGTGGTCGGGATTTAAACTTCGCAGAGGGCCACCCTCGACCTTAACATCCAGGCCTGCCGAGAGCTCCGTGCCGACATCGAAATTTCCCGTCGAAGCAAAAGGTTGACTTTACGATAGACTTTATGTAAACTTTATGAACAATGTACGCTCCCCAATTCCATATCGCGCCCCGTGTCTACAAGCTCCTTGAGGAAATATCCGCAATCAGGGAACAGTTGCGCTCCTCGCTGGTCAAGGTACCGTGGGTCCCCTCTCTAGTCAGAGACGCGATGGCCCGCGCCGCGTGGGGGTCAACAGCGATCGAAGGCTGCACGCTGTCCCTCGAAGCCATCAAAGGCCTCATGGAAGGGAAAGCAGCCCTCGGATATCCTGACCGCCACGTCCGCATGGCACAGAACTACCTGGATGCCCTGAACTGGCTCCAGGGACGCAACCCGTCCCAAGAAATCCTGGAGAAGGATATCCTGCATCTCCACAAGATCATAGCCGAAGGCGCCGCGGATGACGGCCCTATCGGGTCATATCGGCGCAGCGATGTCAGGGCCGGTCTGCATGTGTGCCCACCATGGCGGCAGGTGCCCCCGCTGACCAAGGATATGCTGGGCTGGCTCAATAGATCAGCCGGAGAGCTCCCGGCGGTTTTCTCCTCCGCCATCCTGCATCTCCGATTCGTGGAGATACACCCTTTCCGGGACGGCAACGGCCGAGTCGGCCGGGCCCTGGCGACCTGGCAGCTCTACCGCATGGGCTTCGACACGCTCCATGTCTTCGCACTCGATGAAGTGCTGCTGGAGAACCGCGCCTTCTACATCAAGAACCTCCAACGCGTCCAAGTCGAAAGGGAAGACCTGGGCGGCTGGCTCGAGTTCATGGCTGAAGCCGTCCTGGAAACACTGGAAAGAGTCCAGAAGCGCATCCAGGCCTTGGGCCTTCCCGGGAAGGAGCCGCTATCTCTCACGCTGCGGCAAGAAAAGCTCTTGCGCCTGCTCCGGGAAAGAGGCCCCTTGGCGATTCGCGAGATCGCCCGGGCGCTGCGCGTCACGCCCCCAGGAGCCCACTACGCCCTCAAACCGCTCCTGCGCGCCGGGGTGATCAAGACCATCGGCATACACAAGAGCACGCGCTACCTGCTGAGCTGACGCACATCCATGCAACTGCGAATGGAGTTCGCTGATGCCAGCGCCTACAAAAGCGCCTCGCAGAAGATTCGGGTACTCACCGAGTCCTGGGTCCAAGCTTGGGCTTATTGCCCAGCCTGCGGCACCTCGATTAACAAAGCTCCCAACAACCAGCCCGTGCTGGACTTCTCCTGCCCGAACTGCGGGGAAGGCTGCGAGCTCAAGAGCAAGAAGACCTCCTTCGGCGCCAAGATAGTCGACGGGGCATACGCGAATCTGAGATATCGATCATCGACTTCCTGGTGACCCCAAAACACTTCGTCCGCCCAGAGATGATAGAGCGACGCAGGCCACTTGACGTTCCCCCTGTTTTTCGCGCCAAATCATAAGCCCTGAACGAGGAATTTCCAGTCCAAGTCTTAAATTCCTAGAATAGCGATGATGAATTCCGTCCAATTTCTTCAGGACTTGACGGTGGTCTTGTCCATAGCCGCCGCGGTCATCCTGCTATTCAGGCGATTACGCCAGCCGCCAATCATCGGCTATCTGATCGCGGGCCTCATCATCGGCCCCCATACCCCGCCGATGCCGCTGGTCACCGATGTCCACAGCCTCGAAGCTTTGGCGGATATTGGCGTCGTCTTCCTGCTCTTTGCGTTGGGCATCGAATTCAACCTTCGCCGCTTGGCGAAAGCCGGCGCAAAATCCATTCTTTGCGCGGGAGTGGAGTTCAGCCTAATGACAGCCGTCGGCTATGGAGTCGGCGCTTGGCTTGGTTGGAGCCCAATAGAGCGGCTCATTTTAGGCGGGGTGATCGGGGTCACGGGGACGGCCATCGTTTCCAGGACTTTGCTCGAACGCGCACAGCATCCCTCCGGATGGGAGGAACTGGTCGCCGGGATGCTTATCGCCGAGGATATCCTCTCCGTATTCCTGATCGCATTCTTCTCCTCCGCATCCAACTTCACCGACTTCAACCTTTGGACCATATTATCCATGTTGGCCCGCTTCGGCATGTTGCTGACCGTGCTCATGGTGGTCGGGCTGATCGTCTTGCCGCGCATACTGAAAGCGGCCGAGCGCGCGGGCATGGACGAAGTCCGGTCCATCGTCATCGTCGGAATTTGCTTCGGGACAGCGCTCCTGACGCAGAAGCTCGGCTATTCCGCGGCCTTGGGAGCGTTCCTGGCCGGGGCCATGACGTCCATGGGCGGGCCGACATCGAAGCTGCACGAGACAGCGGCTCCTTTCAAGGACGTTTTCGGAGCGATATTCTTCGTTTCCGTCGGCATGCTCATCGAGCCCCGCTGGCTGTTTGCAAATTGGCAGGCCGCCCTGGGGCTGACCGTTACCGTGATACTAGCACGCGCGGCAGTCAATTTCCTTGCCCTTGCGAGTGTCGGAGAAAGTCCGACCTCCTCGATCCAGGCGACGTTGGCCATGCTCCCCATCGGGGAATTCTCATTCATCCTCGCCCAATTGGCGCAGCGGGAAGGACTTACTTCGAGGCCCATCTATCCGATTTCAGTGATGCTGTGTCTTGGGACCACTCTCGTCTCGGCGCAACTGTTGCCCCGGGCCAAGGCAGAGCGTGTCGCCCACTTGATTCCCGATCGGCTCAGCGCTGGAATGGACTCCTACCGCGCGGGACTTGCCCGCTTCGCGTTTCCAAGCCGATGGCAGCAACTCTGGAAGCTGATCAGACCTTCCATCATCCAGATCGCGCTCAACATCATCGGCATCAGCGGCCTATTCGTGGCAGCAAAGGCGATGCAAGAGAAGTATCCCGTCTTTGAGATATTCCCGGGCTCCGTCTGGATGGCAGCTACGCTGATGTCTCTGCCGTTTCTGATCGCTCTTCTGAGGAAAACCCAAGCCGTCACCCTGATCCTGCTTGAAGTCATGGTCTATTCAGGCCCGAACAGCCGGCCTCCCAGCGAGACGCATCCGCTTCTGACAAGGTCGATTCTCGCGATATCCTCAGCCCTGATAGCCTGGTGGTATCTCAGCATCAGCTTTTTCCTATTGCCGCCCTGGCCATACGCAATCCTCCCATTGACGGTCATCGGCCTGGCCGCTTTCCTGCTGTGGAGGAGAATGAGCCGGCTCTATTCCATCCTGCAGGGGGCATTACGTGAATCCATAGCCCACAGTGACGCCGAGCCTGAAGCCACTGCTAGGGCACTTTCGATTTTCGTTGAATCGTCATCCCCTGAAAAGGTGCACGTCGCGTCATTGCGTCTCATGAGCGGCCACTGGGCCGTTGGCAAGTCTCTCATAGAGCTGGGACTGCGCTCAAAAACCGGGGTCAGCCTTCTGCAAATCAACCGGGGAAATGAAGCGATCCCATCCCCAAGTCCAGAAGCTCGATTTCAAGTGGAAGACGAGTTGGTCCTCTTCGGCGAACGAGAACATTTCAAACGAGCGAAAGAGCTCCTAGAAACCGGGAAGGTCGAGCAGGGATGAGGCTTCGCAGCAGACTTTTCATCATCGTCCTCCTTTCCGTATATCTGGGCGATTGATACGCCCAATGCGGCGTGTCCATCGATGAAGGCATTGTAGAGACTGTGATCCGATCATTCCCGCAAGATAACGGTGCTGCGGCCATCCGGAACGCGTCGCTAGAACACGAATCCGAGTCTGTGCCCTGTCGTCAATTATCTAAAACCTATCGAATCTGGACCCGCCCCTCGGCATCCCGGTACAGCGTCATCCCGCGCTTCTGAAGCCAGTACAGCCGCGCCCGGACCGCCGGCCTTCAGCCTGCGGATGCGGGCGGACTTCGGAGCCTCCGGTCGTATCTGCTCCCCATCGTTTGTCGAACGTAGGGAGGCATTGCTCACGGAGACCGCGGCGGTCTGAAAACCTTCAAAAATGGCGGGTTATGTGATTGGCGGTGGGTCCGTTTCGGTGAGCAGACCCAGTCTATTTCAGTGAGCGGCAAAGCAGCCCCAGGCAAGCCCCCATGGCCGGACTACATTCGCAGTCTAAAATTCCGCAGGAGGTGCTGCGCGATCGGATTGAGCCGATGCCTTTTGGGCGACACGAGCCAGACCGGATCCTTGACGTCGCCGGGACCGCGCCCCAGGCGAACCAGCCTGCGGGAACGAAGGTCTTCCTTGACCGTGAGCGGATTGAGAGGGGCTGCCCCCATCCCGTCGATAGTCAGCAGGCGCAGCAGCTCGACATCTTGGATTTCACCTGAAATACTGGGCGTGATTTTTCGCTCATTGAGATATCTTTCCACGCCCGCCCACACTGGACTTGCGCGGGTAGGCAGGAGCAAGGGGATCTTCGTCAAATCGCCAGGAAATGCGCGGACCTGCCTTGCCAAAGCAGGACTTGCGACGAAGATGATCGAAAGAGCCCCGATTTCCACCTTTTCGTAATCGGCGGCAGCCTCGATCGGGACCTCGATATTCGAGAGGACCAGGTCCGTCGCGTGGGATTTCAATTGCGCCAGCATGGGCTCCAGGGCGCCTTCGAAAACCGTGACCTGGGCATCCGGCCTGAAGCGATATATCTCCCTGAGCAGCATCTGCGCCACTTGCTTCGAAACTTGGTCGACTATCCCGAGCTGCACGCGCATCACGCGGGGGGAGGGCCGGTCGTGGACGGCGTCCAACAGTTCTTGGGCCGTATTGAAGATCGCGTCGGCATATTCCAGCACCAGCCGTCCGTCCTCGGTCAGGATGAGTTTTTTCTTTTCCCGCTCAAAAAGCTTCTTGCCCAGTGATTTTTCAAGCTGGATGATCTGCGCGCTTATCGTGGGCTGGGCGAGATACAGCTTGCCGCAGGCCTTGGCGATGCTTCCCTCCCTGGCCACGACCCAGAAATAGTAGAGGTGGTGATGGTTCAGAACAATCATTTAATAAACCATATGATAAGACCTATATTATCTATTTTACAAATGAATGTGCGCCGGTTATACTGATATCGGACTTGATGCCGGCCATAGGCAAGGAGGATACATGCTCAAGACTCTGCGCGAAAACCTGAAGGTCCTGTCTCAGAATCCCGCCGACCCCTATCCTGCCATCATCAAACGATTGGCGGGAAAGCGCGACGCCGCGTGCTTTGAGGAGCCTCTGCGCCGGCTGATCCTGGCCATGCCCTACATGATCGCCCAGCTGCAGAATTGGGCGGAAGAATCCGGCTTGCCTTCGCGCCACAGACTGCTGCGCGGATTCGCCTTGGCCTACCTCAACCACCCGGAGGATGTCATGCCGGAGCGCGGGGTGGGCCTCTTCGGCTACCTGGATGACGCCTACCTCATCGCGCGGGTCTATCATCTGACCATGCAAGAGCCGGATTGGAGCGGCCAAAGATATCACATAGACGATGAGGATCTGGCCAGGAACATCCCCGCGTGGCTGGGATTGGCCCGGCGGCTCGCGCCCAAGGAAACGGCGCGCATCGACGATCTCATCGAGGACGTGTCAAGAGGCCGCGAGGACGCCATCTCGGCGGCACTGACCAAATCGACAAGGCCGAGCCGGGCCGTGATGCGGCTGGCGCGGTCGTGCGCTTGAGGCGAAAGGCGATTCGCGAGGAGGTCCTCATATGAACACTCTGAAGATAACCCTGCTCATGACCGGCATGACCCTGCTCTTCCTGGCCGCCGGGCGAGCCTTGGGAGGCGAGTCGGGCATGATGATGGCCTTCATGATGGCCGTCGGCACGAACTTCTTCGCCTATTGGTTCTCGGACAAGATGGTGCTGATGATGAGCGGGGCCAAGGAAGTGACGAGAGCCCAGGCACCCCGGCTCTTCGAGATGGTGGAAGAACTCGCCCAGCGCGCGAGACTGCCCATGCCCAGGCTCTATGTCATGCCCGAGGCCGCGCCGAACGCATTCGCCACGGGCCGGGACCCGCGGCATGCGGCGGTCGCGGTCACGGAAGGGATATTGGATATGCTTTCGCCCAGGGAGCTGCAGGGCGTGCTGGCCCATGAACTGGCGCATATCAAGAACCGCGACATCCTGGTCGCGACCATCGCGGCCGCCATGGCGGGGGCCATTTCCATGCTGGCCCACATGGCGCAATGGGGCATGATGCTCGGCGGACGACGGCATGATTCCGACCGTGAAGGCGGCCATCCTATCGCGGCGATAGCCGCCATGATATTGGCTCCCTTGGCCGCCATGCTCATCCAGATGGCCATATCCAGGTCAAGGGAGTACTTGGCCGATGCCAAGGGCGCGCGGATCCATGGCAACCCGATGGACTTGGCCAGCGCCCTGCGCAAGATGGAACAGGCGGGCCGTAGGGCGCGCATGGACGTGCAGCCTGCCGCGGCCCACCTTTTCATCGTGAACCCCTTGCGGGGGGACGGCGTCATGAGCCTGTTCTCCACCCATCCGCCGGTCCGGGAAAGGGTCAAGCGGCTCGAAGCTATGGCCGCGGGTTGAAGGAGGCGGGGATGAATCCGAAATGGAAGGCCCGGATCACGATGGCGATCTTGCTGCTCATGCTTGCGGCCTTCATCATGACGAGTTTCGACTGGGGAGGATAGGGAATGGGACCGACGGATCAGCCTGATCATTCAGCGGGAGGAGCGCCGAGCCGACATTCACGGGCCGCCTTCTGGATATTCGCTTCGATATTGGGCCTTGCCATCCTGGCGAGTCATTGGCTCCCTGGCCTTCTTGGGCTGCCTGGAGCGCAGGTGCAGCAAGCCGTCCTTGTGGTTTTACTCCCCGTTTTTATCGCCTTTGCGTGGTGGCTCTGGTAGCCCCATCTCGCGGTTGCCGCGATTCTGTTTGGCGGGGGTATTTACCAACCTCCATGCCGGTCACTTAAGGCCGATTGCGCTGACATGGCTTTTTCACAGACGCGTTGAAGCAGGCGTCGGCCTGCTGAAATTTCGCCAAGTCGGACTAATTGAGTCTTTGACGGAATCGGAGATAGCTCGTCGCTCCTACGGCCGCGGCCATGACGCCGAGCACCGACAGGTTGTAGGCGAAGACCCAACCATTGCCGCCCTTGAGCATGATGTCGCGCACGAGCGTCACGAAATACTTAAGGGGATTGAGCTGCGCCACCCATAGGATGGCCGGCGGCATGTTCTCGATCGGGAACATGAGCCCGGACATGAGCACGGCCGGGAACAAAAACAGGAAACTGCCCAGCATGGCCTGCTGCTGGTTGGCCGATATGGTCGAGACCAAGGTCCCCACCCCTACCGTGGTGGCGACAAAAAAGACCGCGGCCAAGGCCAGCATCCACAACGGGCCCCGGATAGGCACGCTGAAGATAACCACGGCCGCGGCCAGGACCAGGAGCGCGTCGGCCAGACCCAGGAGGCCGTAGGGAATGGTCTTTCCGAGCAGGATCTCCCAGGTTTCCAACGGGGCTGCCAGGATGGTTTCGAATGTCCCCGACTCCTTTTCCTTGGCCAAAGACATGCTGGTCAGGATGATGGTGACGAGGCACAGGATCATGCCCATGACGCCGGGAACCATGAAGAGGGAGGATTCCATGGCCGGGTTGTAGAGGATGCGCACGTCGAGCTCGATGCCCGGTTGGGGAGCTCCTAGACGGCGCTCCGGCGCGGTCTCTTGCGCGACGATGGCGGTCGCGTAGGACTCGATGCTGCGGGCCTTGGTGGCGTTCGTGGCGTTGACGAGGAGCTGTAGGCTGGCTGGACCGCGCCCCAGGGCCTTGGTAAGGCCTCCGGTCGGGGCGACCAAGACCGCATCCGCAAGGCCCGCGGCGATGAGACGGTAAGGATCATGACCGCCGCCGGCCACCGGGACGAACCAGCCGGAGGCGTAGAACCGGTCCGCCAACCGGCGGGCGGCGGCGTCCGACGGCGCATGGACCGCGGCCAAGCGTATGCCGCGAATCTCGGTCGAGATGGCCAGGCCGAATATGGTCATCTGGATCATGGGCAGGACGAAGATGACGAGCCGCATCCGCGGATCGCGCAAGCTCTGGCTGAGTTCCTTGCGGATGAAGGCCAGGATGGCGCGGTTCATGGCTCCAAGTCCCTCTTAAAGCGTTTCGCGGCCGCGGTCAGCAGCAAAGCCGCGATGACGCCCAGCCCCAAGATGGGCCGGGCGAGATCGATCACTCCGGAACCCTGGAGAAAAACGCCGCGCGATATCATCATGAACCATTTCTGGGACAGGATGGAGGTGAAGTACTGGAAAAATACCGGCATGCTCTCGATGGGGAAGACGAAGCCGGAGAGGAGCAGCGAAGGCAGCAGGCCCGTTATGATGGAGAGCTGCATGGCCAGCTGCTGCTGGCGGGTCGCTATGGAAATAAGCAAGCCTTGGGCCAGGCTCGCAGTCAGGAACAGAAGGCACAGCAGCAAGTAAAGCCAGTGGCTGCCACGGAAGGGAACGCCGAAGCCGAGCCGAGCCACGAGATAGATGAACACAGCGCCAACCAGGCCCAGCGCCAGGTAGGGCGCGAGCTTGCCCAGAATAATCTCCCAGGGCCGCACCGGCGTGGAGAGGAGGAGTTCCATGGAGCCGTTCTCCCATTCCCGCGCCACGGTCAAAGCGGTCAGCATGATGGCCAAGAGGCCCATCACGATGACGGCGAGGCCCGGGATGACGAACCAGCGCGTGTTGAGCTCGTGGTTGTAGAGGAATCGCGTGGACAGCGCGATGCGCTCGGCCGGACCATCCTGCGCCGACGGCAGCGGAAGTTCCGCAGGCGCCGCCCGGACGGGCGTGCTGGCGGACGGCGCGAGCCTGCGCCGGGCGGCCCGGAGCAGCCCCGGCAGATAGCCCAGGATGGCGCTGGCGCGGGTATTGTCGGCCCCATCCAGGACGAACTGCGCTTGAGCCGTCCGTCCGCCGATCAGTCGGCTCGCGAAATCGGGCTTGATCAGAAGGACGCCGCTGGCGCGCGCCGTGTCGAGCTCGCGCAGGACCCCGTTGCCCGGCGCGGGCCGCGCGATCCGGAAATACCCGGAACTGGCGAAGATCTCCGAGAACTGTCGCGAGACCCTGGACTTGTCCGAGTCGCGGACCACGAGCGTGATGTCGCGAACGTCGAAATCGATGGCGAAACCGAAGAACACGACCAGGACCATGGGCAAGCCCAGGGCCAGCGCCAGAGTAAAGGGATCGCGCCGGATATGTCGGACCTCCTTGCGGGCGATGGCCAGAGCCCGGCCCGGGGCGAAGTCGAGGCTCAACGCTGGCCCCCTTCCACCAGGCGGATGAACACGTCCTCAAGCGACGGCGCGATGCGCCGGTGGGAAATCCCGACGGGCAGAACGGCCGCGAGTCCCTTCCAGGCAGCCTCGTCTTTAAGGCTCAGGTGCCAGCGCATGCCGTGGGGCTGGACCGACAGGACCCCTTCGCGGCGGGCAAGATCAGAGACGGAGGCGCGATCCGGCGCCGTCAGTTCCACCATCGGACCGGGAAAGGCCTGGGCCTTCAGCGCTTGGGGCGCGTCCAAGGCGATGAGCCGGCCCGCGCGCATGAGGGCGATGCGTCCGCATTGCTCCGCTTCATCCATGTAGTGCGTGGTGACGAGCACGGTCTTCCCGGAGTCGGTGAGCCTGCGGATGAGCCCCCAGAACCGTTCCCGCGCAGCCGGGGCCACGCCTGCGGTCGGCTCATCCAGGAAGATGATCTCCGGCTCGTGCAGGATGGCGGCGGCCAGGGCCAATTCCTGCTTGAGCCCCCCGGGCAGATCGCGCACCATGGCGCTCAGAGGATGGTCGAAGCCGATGAAGCCGAGAAGCTCCCGCGTGCGCTCGCGCGCGGCTTCGTAGTCGAGCTTGCGCAGGCCGGCGGCAAAGGCCAGGTTCTCGGATACGGTCAGGTCGTTGTAGAGGGTGAACCTCTGAGACATATAGCCGACCTTGGTCTTGATCGCGTTGCCGCCGTCGGAAAAATCCAAGCCGGCCACGCGGACCTCGCCGGAGGTAGGGGCCAACAGGCCGCAGAGCGCGCGAATCGTGGTGGTCTTGCCGGCCCCGTTGGCTCCCAGGAAGCCGAATATCTCGCCCCGCCGCACCGTGAACGAGACCCCATCTACGGCCGTGAACTCGCCGAAACGGATGACGAGGTCCCGCGTCTCGATGGCCCAGGCCGCCTCAGGCATGGGTCCCTTCCCCGCCGGCGGCATCGGCAGCTCCGCCCGCGGCATTTGAAGTTCCGCAGGCGCCGTCCGGACGAACGTCCTTACGGACGGCGCGCCTGATGAATATATCGTCGAACCGGTCCGCCCCGGCCTCTTGGAGGACCGCTCGGGGCTCGCCGCTGGCCAGCACCTCTCCCGAATCGAGCAAGTGCACCCGGGAGCAGCGCTCGGCCTCGTCCATGTAGGCAGTGGCGATGATCACCAGGATCTTCTGATCCGACAAGCGGTAAAGCAGGTCCCAGAACTCACGGCGGCTGATAGGATCGACGCCGTTGGTGGGTTCGTCCAAAATGACCACGGACGGGGATTGCAGGAGCGCGCACATAAGCCCCAGCTTCTTATACATGCCGCCCGAAAGCTGTCCGGCGCGCCGGTCCCCGAACTTATCGAGCCGCGTGATGCGCAGGAGCTCTTCGGCCCGCGGTCGGTAGACCGAGGCGGGAAGGCGGTAAAGGTCCCGGAAGAACTCCATATGCTCCGCGACGGAGAGGTCGGGATAGAGGCTCTGCTGCTGCGGCATGTAGGCCAAAAACGGCCGGACCGCGGAAAAGTCGGCCGGCCGGCCCTCTTGCGCGTAGAGGACTTCGCCTTGGTCGGGCCGCAGGAGCCCGACGAGCGCGCGCAGGAGCGTGGTCTTGCCGGCACCGTCGGGCCCGATGATCCCATGCAGGAGTCCGGCGGAAAAATCCAGGGACACGCCGGCCAGGGCCTGATTGGGCCCCAGACGCTTGCGCAGACCGCGCGCTTTCATGCCGAGCAAAGACATGGCGGGACTCCCCTCACGCCTTAGGAAGACGTATCTCCACGGTCATTCCGGGCTTCAAAACGTCGTCCGTATTCGAGAACTCGACCTTGACGCCGAAGACCAGTCGCGTGCGTTCTTCCCGCGTCTGGACGTTTTTTGGGGTGAACTCGGCCTCATCATTAATGTGGCTGATGCGGCCCTTGAGTCTCCTTGCCGGCATCTCCGGCAGACTGCCTTCGACCTCCATGTTCAAAGACAGCTTGGCCAGCAGCGGCTGAGGGACGTAGACGATGGCCCATACCCGCCGGAGATCCGCCAAAGTCAGGAGTGTCATGCCGGGAGAAACCAGCTCATCGGGCTCGTGATAGGTGGACAAGACCGTGGAGTCCATAGGAGCCTTGATGGCGCACCAGTCGAGTTTAAGCGCCGAGTCGTCTCGCTTGTGCTTCAGGCGGTCATAAGCCTCCTCCGTCATGGAGCTGTCCTTAAGCCTCTGCGCTCGCTTGAAGTCGCGCTCCGCGATATCCGCCGCCAGTTTGACGTCCTCACAGGAGAGCCGGACCATCGGGTCTCCCGCGCGCAGGCGTTGCCCTTCCTTGGCGTCGAAGGACGCAATCACCGAACTCAAACGGGGGGATATGTCGACTTCAGTAGCCTCTATGGTTCCCGCGTACAAGAAGTCGTCCCGCCGGAATAATTTCCAGGCGAGCAGCGCCGCCATGACGGCCGCAAGCAGAGCTAGAATCAATATTTTCTTTGATCTCATGGTCTCACTCCTTTTCAGACAGACTCGCCAAGACGGCCAACTGCATCAGGATCTGGGAATCCGTCTTCGCGGACTGCACCCGCGCTTCCAGCTCCCTAAGATTGGCGGTCTCGACCTCGATGAACGTGGACCGGCCGCCCCTATAAGAGTCGTAAATGAGTTTCGCAAGCTCTCCGGCTTCCGCGACCGCTTGCCGATTGATCTCTTGCTGTGAATTCAGGCCCAGCAATTGGTCCTGGGCCTTGAGCCAATCCCGCATCAGGTCTTGCTTGACCGCCTCCTTGCGCCAATCCCCGGCCCGAGCTTGACTGTCCAGCTGCGCGGCGTCACGACGGGTACGCCCCGCCTCAAAGAGAGCAACGCTGGCGGCGACGCCGACCATATTCTGATTGAAAGACTCGAGTCTGGGCCCGTTGGGATAATCCAGGCTGGTCCGCGCCGAAAAGAGGACCCTGGGCCAAAGCCCCGCGCGGGCGCTCCGTGCGGCGCGCTGGGCGGATTCGGCGAGGCTGCCGAATGCCCGCACGGACGGGTGGGATTCGCCGGGGGGGTGAGCCGTGGCGGAGGCCAGCAAGCGCTGCGAGGCGCTCGGGGCGTCCAATGATACGAGCACGGATGCGGGCTCGATGCCGTCAGGCAGAGGCTGGGTCATCCCCCCATCTAAAGGCAGGGACAAGTCGCAGCCGGGATCCTGGCCGGTGAGGGCGAAAAGCTCCCGCAAGGAGACCGCCAAGTCGGTGCGCGCCTGACGGAGCAGACGTTTGCGCGCGAGAACTTCCTGATGGGCCGAAAGGGAGTCCGTGCGGCTGGAGGTCCCAGCCTGCCGCCTCTTCTCGATATCCTGGTATTGGGACACCGCGAGCTTAAAAGAGTCGCCCAAGAGTCTCACCTGCTCCGACGCCAGCTGGGCCTGAAAATAAGCCAACCGGGCTCGCAGGCGAATCTGCCTGCGCGCGGCCTGATGCTCCTCGGATTTGGCCTTGGCCGCCAAGTCCGCCGACCGCCAGCCTTCACGCAAAGCGCCTTGGTCCCAAAGCGTCCAATTCAGGGTCGGGCCGATGGAGTAATTGTTGTTGTCGCCGAACCTCTGGCTTCGCCCGGGCGCCAAAGACAAGGCCGGGACTTCGCTGAGATATTTGTAGCTGCCGTCCAGGGTGAGCCGCGGCCAGAGGTCGCTGCGACGGCTCTCCCCCCGCCCCTGCGCCGCCAGCCAATCGGACCGGGCGGCCTGCAGCGTCGGGGAATTATCCTCGGCGGCTTTCTCGACGACCGGCAGTTCCAGCCTTAAGCGCGGAGCCTCGGCCGCAGCAACGCCGCCGAGCCAGCACGCGACGAAGGACAGCGCCAACGGGCTCATGCGCCCTCCTTGGCCAACGCCCCCAAGGCCAAATCCACCCTCTTGGCTATCGCGGCATCGGAGATCAGCAAGGGCTCCGCCTGCTTCAGCGTCAGGCCGAATGGTTTTTTAGCCGCCGTTCTCTCGATCAAGCCCATCGCGATGTTGGGCACGGCCGCGCTGCCGGCCAGAAACGCTATGGCGGACGGCAGAGGCACCTCCTTTATAAGCCCCTGCCTCTGGCAGTCGCGTATCAAGCCGGCGATGATCGCCAGGTGGCGCGGGAGATTCTCCTGCGCGAAGCGGACCGCCTCCGCTTCGCCCCCAATGACGTCGTGGAGCATCATCAAGAACAGTTTCCGGTTGTCCCGGGCGAACCGGGCCAAGGCGATGAGCGCCTTGCGCAAACGCTCCATGGGCGAGGAATCGCCGGTGGTCTCGACGCTGAAACCCCTGAAGAACTCGTCGTAGATTTCCCGAAGCACCAACTGCGTGAATTTCCGCTTGGTCTTGAAGTTGTAGTAGAACATGCCGAGATTGACGCCGGCTTCGGCCGCGACTCGGCGCAGACTGAGTCCGGCTATCCCGGTCTCCGGCAGGAGCTTCCTTCCCGCTTGGATCAGGAGCTGGTCGGTGTTTCGAGAAGGTCTTGACATTGGCCGCCTCCAATATTATTCGCCAGAATAATTATACATTAGAATAGTAATATTGTCAATCTGAGCAGGATCTAAGAGAGCTGCCAAAAGCAATCATCGGACGGACGCCACCGGCACCGCTTCCTACAGGAACCGGAAATAAAATCCCGCGGAGAAGTAGACGTCGGAATCGTGGCCCTGCTGCTCGAAGGCGAGGGCGGCGAGCACGGACAAGGATCGGTCCACCGGAACTCTCAAGCTCACCGTCTCGGCGAGGATGCGCCGCGCGTTGGAAGGCAGTCCAAGGCTCAGCTGCAAGCCGAGCTTGGAGGTCCCGACCGGCAGCTGCGCGTAACCCGAAAGCCCGTGGTAGGTGTAGGACTCGGCGCGGGCGCCGGGCTGCCTGGCCGCTCGTTCCTTGGACCGCTCGTGCACGTTCCGGTCGTTGGCGTTGCTGACGTTCGACGAGCCGAGCGAGCCGGCGGTCAGATAGTATTCGGCGCCCAAAACGGATCGTCCATAATCCTTCTCGGCGCCCGTTTCCAACGTGAGCGATCTCGCCCTCGAATCCGAGTCGTGGATTTTTCCGAAAGCGATTCCCAACCCGGCCTTGACCCTGGAATAGCGATCAAGGTCCTTCCAAACGCCGCCGCCGAAACCGAAGCGCGTGATAAAGCTGTCGATATCCAATTGCGCCCAACCGTAAGGGTCCGCCACCCGGCCCTTCCAGTCTCCGTCGCCGAAAAACGAAAACCGGTGGTAGTCGTCGGTCCCCTTGGCGAAGGTCATGCCCCCGCCGATCTCAGGGGAGCGGCCCTTGGCCAAGGCCGCAGCAGGCAGGAAGGCAACGAGCAGGGCCGCGCAACTCTTGGATCGGATCAAAACAGGCATTCCGCGCAGGCGAAAGGATTATTCTCCCGCCGGCTGTCAGCGCCGGTGGCCGCCGCGAGAGCCCCTATCAAAGCCGAACTCGCCGCCTTTGAACCCATGCCCGCAACCTCCCCCAGCTTGAAACCATATTCCTCGCTGATCCGCCCCGCTTTTCACGAGCGCGGCTATTTCATTCTCAGTCCCTTGGGCGCCGCGGGAGGGGCGGAAGGGGCCGTCGATGAGCCGATGACATAATCCGGCCCGATATAAGACGTGCTCACCACAAGATCGTCCACCGCGTACCATTGTTCCCCGCGGCCCCCCGGGCCCAAGTAAGGATTGAGGGCATTGCCGCCGATATGGACGAAATTCCAGATATTGTCCGGAAGGGTGGAAGAGGCCTCCCGGTAAAGCATGTGCGGACCCGAATCTATCTGCAGGACGCCGTCCAGCCAGAATTTATAAACGCCATCCGCCACGCCCGGGGCGGAATTGTTTTTGACGTGATATTCAAGGCAATGCCAGTCGCCGTCAGCGAACATCCCCGGCGAATTATATTCCGTCCCGGTCCCGTTCCAATTGCCCATGGGCAGACTGTCTCCGGGCTTGTCGAAATAATTATACAGCCCGGTGTTCGACGCGTCTTTGGTGCCCAAAGCCGGCGTGAATGCAGGCTGAATTCCGTTGTAGCTGGGGTCTGGCCTGATGAAATATAAATTCTGGATGTTCGCCAAACCGTTCGCATTTCCGAATCTCACCTGATTGACGGTTGTTGGAAAAAATCCGCCGCTGCTGAAAAAAGTAAACGGATATCCGTTGTATCTATAATGGCTGATATGATTCATCTTGCGCAGCATGTTGGCCAGCGCGCCCTTATAGTAGACATAGTTCGGCTGCATCTTGATCCAGTAGCGAACATATATCCCGTTCTGCGCCGGGAAATCCAGGCCGATCTGCATTCCGGACGTCCAGTTGGCGGAGCCATCGGTTTGATCCCAGAATGTCAGCCCTTTTCCGGAAGGCCCGCGCCTGTTGACGCCGTTCAAGTGCAATCCATGGCCGGTAACAGGAGCGATGACGGATTTGGAAATATAATACCCGTAATAACCGGAAGGGACGTTGGCGCAGCCGGTTTCTTTGTTGCACAATTGATTCGATTCGGTATATGGGACAGACCAGTCTTTTTGCGCGTCGAAATTATCTTCAAAAATAATCCCCGCGCGGACAGGCGCATCGCCGCCCGCATATCCGCCCAACTCGTGCAGGTATTCCTCGATGTTTGTGTAGCCGTCGCCGTCCACATCGCCGGCGGAATCATCCAGGGCGGCATTGAGTCCATGAGCCCTTTCCCAGACGTCCGGCATGCCGTCGCTTTCCGCGTCGGACAAAGCCGCCCCTCCCGACAAAATCGGAAAGTCCGCGGGATAGGACACGTTCGCGCGGCGATGGAGCTGCGTTCCGTTGAAGTAGTCATCGGCCAAGCCCTTATCCTCGCTGTCGCGGCCCGGCCGGGTGGCTCCGGCATGGGCCACGACGTAATCGGCGTAAGCGTCGCTCATGACCGTCTCCGTGACCGGTATGCCCTCCGAGGTAAACGCAAAGGGGGTCGCCGCGCGCCAACCGGAGGACAACCAGGAAGTCGGAGACCAGCCCGCGATGATGCGCCACTCGGGATCGCTTTGGCTCTTCCGGGCGCAGCCCAGGTTCCCCTTGTAATAAATCGCCGGATAAGCGTTGGCCGCCACCTCATGGCAGTTCGCCCCGTACGCATCGCAGAAGAACAGCTCCGCGCTGCCCACGCCGCAGGGATTATTCGCCCCATTGGGGCCGCTTTTGGCGTAATTGTGGATATAGTTGAGGTGCGAGTGCGGCTGGTCGTCCGGCGCATGGTTGAATTGAGGAGACAAGGCGCTATGCCAATTATAGGCCACGTCGTTTTTGACTTCCAAGTTCACGCCGGTGCCGATCTCCGGATCGCGGAAGTCGTTATTCGGGAAAAAGCAATGATGAACCGAGGCTTCCTGGTTGGGCTTGGCGTACTTTCCCCAGAACACCATCCCGGTCCCATGGCTGCCCTCCTCGTGGCCGGCGCTGTACAGTCCCGGCCCGATGATGCACCAGGAAAAAGTCACGCCCAAGGCGTTGTAGGCCACGTCCACAGTCTCGTCGATGCCCCAGGAAAACGAGCAGTGGTCGAAGACGATGTTGTAGACGGGATTGGAGCCGGCGCCTCCGGCCACCATGACCGCGTGGGTCTTGGAGGGATCCACGGCCCCCTGGCCGTGCGAGCCGGCCCTAAACCTCATATGCGTCACCAGGACGTCATGGGTCCGCTGAAATTCCGTCTCCCAGCCGGTGACGCAGACGCCGCCCGGCGAGGTTTGGCCGGCGATGGTCAGATACGGCTGGGTGATGACGAGCCGGCTGGCCAGATTGATGTTTCCCGAAACGTCGAAAACCACGATCCGAGGTCCGGACGCCGTGACAGCGGCGCGCAAAGAGCCTGGCCCCGAATCATTGAGATTGGTGACCTTATAAACCCGCCCCCCCCGTCCTCCCACGGTCGTCGCGCCCTGGCCCTGAACTCCGGGAAACGCGGGCAGAAGCGCCGCCGCCTGGCTCGCGGACGCGCCAACCAATATTCCCACAACGACGAGAAGTTTTTTCATGGGTTTATACTCTCATCGAGAAGGTTGAAATTTTCACTCCGCGACGGGACGTCCAATTCATGGTCTTGCGGGGACCTGCCGTTGCCGCAGGTTCACCCCGCATTTGGTGCAACCGTACAGATAGAATAGCATGAACACGCCCGCTTCCGTATGCGTCACATAAGGTAAACCAGAAGATCCATCTAGATAAAAAGTCCGGATACTGTGCCGCGTGAACGCGGGCTTCAAAAGTTCACAAAGTTCCGGGGACCGCTAATGAGTGACACCGCTAAGCAAGTGGGTCGTAGGGCCTAAATGCTCATAGGCCCAATGCCGCCAAGAGCGCACGCCAAAGGTCCCGCCCCACCTGAGACTACCCGCGATATAATTGGCTCCACGTATGCGCGCCATCAAGCGTCCTTTATGCGCCGCTCTCGCGGCGGTCTTGCTGGCCTACACGCCGGGCGCCGGAACATATGAGGCCCTCGCGCAGACCTTCAAAGCCCCGGCGCCGGCGACGCGGGGTTCGATCTTCACGGCGGGCGCGGCCGCTCGCGTCCAGCCGCTCTCCGGGGCCATGAACCTCGGCCCGCTGCCGGGCGCGGGCCTCCGGCTTGACTCGGCCCTCGCGCTGCCCGGCTCGCCCTCGGCCTTTGTCCGGCCCGCCTTGATCCCGGCAAGCGCGCAGACCGAAGCCGCTCCCTCGGCGCGGGCCTTGGCACTTCCGCCGGCGGAGCAGGCGCGCTCACTGACGCCGGCCAAAGCGCATGCCGCCGCGGCGGTCCAGGGATCGCCGGCGGCCGGTCCGGCCCTGGAGAGCCTCGCCGATGAGATCGCCCGCGGCCGCGAGGCCCCCGAAGGACGCGGCATCGAGGCCCCTCTCGAAGCAGCCTTCTCGGGCGCCGGCAAGCGGCGGACGGACGACTCAACGACGCCCCGCGTCTCGAGGCTGGACACTTGGATCGACCGCGACATCGAGAGATGGTCCCCATCCTCTACCGGCCTGCTTCCCGCCGAAGCGAGATTCGAGCGGCCCGGGCCGGGATTACCGTCGCCTCAGGCGAGCGACCAGTCGCCTCGCGCGGGTCCGCGCGAAGCCCTGCGGCAGATCGGGCGCACCCTGCGCGAGATGATGTTCGGAGACCCGGCCTTCACCGAGGCCACACGGCCGTACCGGCGCCAAACCCGCTGGGCCCGCGGCGTCCTCATCGCCAAGGGCTCCCTGGGAACGATCCTTTCCTTCTCCTTCGGCGCCTTCATCGACGCGGCCCTGGCCCATGCCGGCGCGCTCGCGCTGGGCTGGTTCGGCGGGCTCATCGCATTGACGGCGCTCAGGGTCATCCTTTGGAAGATCAACTGGGTCCAGATCGAGCGCATCAAGGTGCGCATGCGCACCGACTTCCGGGTGAAGCTGTTCGGCCATCTCCAGCGCCTGCCTGCCTCGTACGCCGGCCGGGGCGACCCGGCCGAATACTCCATGCGCCTGTTCCAGGATGTCGGAAGGATCACGGTCAAGAACCTCGAAATCCCGCTGGCCTTCCCCCAACTCCTCATCCAGCTGGCGACGGCGAGCGCCTTCGCCTTCAGCACGAGCTGGCAGCTGGCCTTGGCGATCTTCGCCTCCATCCCGATCGTGGCGATCATGTCCTGGCGCTACGGAAACAACGTGGCCCGGCAGCAGGAGCACGTCGCCGCGCTGCAGGCGGACCTGGTCCGCGCGGGGGAGGAACTGCTGGCGAGCAGCCGCGTGTCCCGTGCGGACGGGGCCGAGGGCGAGTCAAAGTCCCGCTACGCCCGCAGCACGGAGCGCTACGAGAATATCTGGATCGACGTCGCCAAGCTGGACTCGACCTACGCCACCGTGCGGGACTTCCTGCAGACCATTTTCTCGGAGCTTCTAGTGCTGGGCGCGGGCTTGGCGAGCTTCATTTTCCTCGGCACCCCAAGCGTGGGACAGGTGATGGCCCTGCGCGGCTACGCCGGAGATCTCCGCGGGGCCGCCACGGGCATTTTCGACCAATATAACGGAAGCAAATCGGCCGAGGGCGGGATGCGCCGGGTCATCGAACTCTTCAACGCTCCCGAGGCCGCCCCTGACAAGCCCGGGGCGAAAGAGGTCTCCGGCTCCGAGGTCTCCTTCCAGGGCGTGAGCTACGCCATCCCGGGAAAAGGCCGGATACTCAACGGGATCGACCTGTCGCTACGGCCGAAAGAGCGCCTGCTCGTGCTCAGCGGCGACGATCTCGCCCGCCGCGCCATGGTGGACCTCCTCCTGCGCCTCGACTCCCCCATAGGCGGCACGGTGCGGGTCGGAGGGACGGACGTCGCGGAACTCCAGCGCGCCAGCCTCGTGGGGCGAACCTCCCTGGTCCACGGCCAGGCGCTGACCCTGCCCGGCACCCTGCGCGAGAACCTTCTCTTCGGAATTGCGGGCCCCATCCCGGACGAGAAACTCTTGGAGGCCTTGCGCGCCGCCGGAGCCATGTCCCTGCTCGACATGTCGCGCATGCCTCAGGGACTCGACACGCCCCTCGGGACGGACGGGGCGGTCCTGGACGCCGAGGAGCGCCAACGCCTGGCCTTGGCACGCGTCGTCCTCAAGGACCCGACCCTCCTCGTCGCCGAGGATATCGGCAAAGGACTCGAGACCGGCAGGAGCCGCCTGCTCGGGCGGACGTTCGAGGCCCTGTCCAAGGGAAAGACCACGCTCGTCTTCTCGGAACTGCCGGAGCGCGGCGAGAGCTACGACAAGATCGCCGTAATCGAGGGAGGCATCGTCGCAGAGATCGGGACCCACGCCGAGCTTATGGCGCTCGGCGGGCGCTACACGCGGCTAGTCGAGGCCTACCGAGCCTCAGCCGCGGCGTCGGCTCAGCCCTAGGAAACCGCCCCCGAAAACGACCAAGGCGATCCCCCACCACAGGTTCACGTTCACACCGAGGGACCGGGCGTAGAGGGCGGGGTCGCTGAATATCCCGAAGCCCCCCAACAGCAGGCCCAGGATCACGAACATCAAGCCTATCGGAACGCGGATATCGAGGCCCATAGGTCGCTCCTTTCCTACCAGAAGATCAGGTTCAGCGCCAGCGTGCAGACGAGGACGGCGATCCCCAACGCCGCCGGACGGCGCAGCCACGGCAGGCGGTCCTCCTCGGGCTTCTCGGTCAGCGAGTAGACCAGCCCGACCAGTTCATTGTCCGGGCGCGGCCGGGTCAGCAGGCTCACCGCGATGGTCACGCCGAAGCAGACGCACCAAGCCCAGATGGCCGTCCAGAAATTCTGCGCCATCTCGCTCGGGTAGTGATGGACGACGACGGCCCAGCCGCCTTTGATGCCGCAGACCGCGCCGGCCGGCAGGGTCATGCCGTGATGGACCGCGGCGGCGGCGATGCCCGCGAGCAAGCCGAAGAAGGCCCCGTGCCCGGTGGCCCGCTTCCAGAACATGCCCAACAGGAACGTCGCGAAAAGCGGCGCGTTGACGAAGGCGAAGACCAGCTGGAGCATGTCCATGATGTTGTTGAAGCGGGTCGCGGCGTAGGCCGCCAGCACGGAAAGGCCTATGCCGAAGACCGTGGCCATGTGCCCCATCCATAGATAATGCTGGTCCGAGGCGTTCGGCTTGATATAGGATTGATAGATATCGTAGGTCCACACCGTATTGAACGCCGTGACGTTGCCCGCCATCCCGGACATGAAGCTGGCCAGCAGGGCGGTCAGGCCCAGCCCCAGCAGGCCGGTCGGGAAGTAATGCAGAAGCATCATGGGGATGGCCATGTCGTAGTCAAGCTGGGGCTTGCCCTCGCTGTCCAGCGCCGGCCGGTCCGTGCCCGGCTCCATCTTCACCGGGATGATGCCCCGGCCTCCGGGCTGTGCTGCGGCCTCCAAGGCAACGCCCTCGACGATCCGCGCGGGCTGCGCCGCGCCGGCGGCCAGCGAGACGGCGATGAGGCCCGGCAGGATGACCAGGAAGGGCATCAGCATCTTGGGCAGCGCGGCGATAAGAGGGGTGCGCCGGGCCGCGCTCATGGAGTCGGCGGCCATCGCCCTCTGCACGACGAGGAAATCCGTGCACCAATAGCCGAAGGACAGCACGAAGCCCAGCCCCATGGCGAGCCCGAACCACTCCACGCCGAAGGCGTTGGTCTGGGGGCTGCCCATGCCGACCCAGGAATGGGCGAAGGACGGGTCCGGCAACCGCGCCGTCAGCCCCTCCCAGCCGCCGACGTCCTTGAGCCCCAGCCAGACGAGCGGCAGAAAGCCCGCGACGATCAGGAAGAACTGGAGCACCTCGTTGTAAATCGCGCTGGTCAGGCCGCCCAGGAATATATAGATCAGCACGATGAGCGCGGAGACGATGATGCTCACGTGGAATATCCAGGCGGCGGGTATGCCCGCGGCCGCGCAGAGGCCGTCGAAGATGTGCAGGGTCACGATCAGCTTGGCCATGGCGTACATGGAGATGCCGGAGGAGAAGACGGTCATGGCCGCGAAGGAAACGGCGTTGAGGGCGCGCGTCTGCTCGTTGAATCGCAGGCGCAGATACTCCGGCACGGAGCGGGCGCGGGAGCCGTAATAGAACGGCATCATGAAGAGGCCCACGAAGACCATGGCCGGGATGGCGCCGATCCAGTAGAAGTGGCTCGTGGCAATACCGTATTTGGCGCCGGAGGCCGCCATGCCGATGACCTCCTGGGCGCCAAGGTTGGCCGAGATGAAGGCCAGGCCCGCCACCCAGGCGGGCATCGAACGGCCCGCCAGGAAGAAATCGTCGCTGGTCTTCATGAAACGCTTGAGGGCGGCTCCGATGCCGAGCACGAAAGCGAAGTAAACCGCCATGATGAGCCAATCGATGAAAGTCAAAGACATCTAGAGCGCTCCTGTTGAGTCTGAATTTAGGAAGTGCTAGTATACATAAACTTGCGAGGGTTTCGTAAGGCCGCTGGCGGTTCGATAAACCGGCGTTCCCCCATGGACTCGCAGCGCGATGCCCCAGCACGCATCAGCTTAATATTAAGGAAGACCACATGACTCTCATGAAAGACATCTCGCCAATAAAGACGGCCGTGGCCGTGGTCCTGGCCGGCGCCGTCAGCTTCGCCGCTCTCCACGGAGCGCCGCCCGCCGCGGCCCAGTCCGGCGAGGGCCGGCCGGCTGGAAAAACATGGTCCGTTGAGAAAGCGAACAAGTGGTACGCCTCCCAGCCGTGGCTCGTCGGCGCCGACTATATCCCGCGCACGGCGGTCAACCAGCTCGAGATGTGGCAGGCCGAGACCTTCGACCCCGAGACCATCGACCGGGAACTGGGCTGGGCCCAGGGCATCGGATTTAACACCGTGCGCGTCTACCTGCACAGCCTGGCCTGGAAGCAGGATCCCAAGGGCTTCAAGGACCGCATGGACCGCTTCCTGAGCATTGCGCAAGCGCACGGCATCCGGACCATCTTCGTATTCTTCGACGACTGCTGGAACAAGGTCCCAAAAGCCGGAAAGCAGCCCGAGCCCAAGCCCGGCATCCACAATTCGGGCTGGGTCCAGGACCCCGGCGATCCGATGCACAAGGACGCTTCTTTATATCCCGAGCTGGAGCGCTACGTCAAGGACGTGATGACCCGCTTCCAGAAAGATCCCCGCATCCTGCTCTGGGACCTTTACAACGAGCCGGGCAACTCCGGCAAGAAGGAAAGCTCGCTGCCCCTGCTGGCCAAGGTCTTCGAGTGGGCCAGGGCCGTGGACCCGGACCAGCCGCTCAGCGCCGGCCTGTGGGCCTGGGACTTCGAGACGCTCAACGCCTTCCAGGCCATGAACTCGGACGTCATCACCTACCACGACTACGAGGAGGCGCCCTGGCATCAGCGGGTCATCGAGATGCTCAAGGCGTCGGGCCGGCCGCTCATCTGTACCGAGTACATGGCCCGCACCCGCAACTCGCGCTTCTCCACGATACTTCCCCTGCTCAAGCGCAAAAACGTGGGCGCCATCAACTGGGGCTTCGTCGCCGGCAAGTCGAACACGATCTACGCCTGGGACACCCCCCTCGAGGACGGCTCCGAACCCGCGGAGTGGTTTCACGACATCTTCCGCCAGGACGGCTCCCCCTACCGGCGCGACGAGGTCGAACTTATCAAGAAGCTGGCGGGAACTCCGAACAAATGAGCAGGGAGCCACGTTCGCGGGCGGAGGCGGCCGCGCGGAAGTTCCGCGCGGCGTTCGGCGGCGAGCCGCTGCTGGTCCGCTCGCCGGGCCGCATCAACCTTATCGGCGAGCACACGGACTACAACGAGGGCTTCGTCCTGCCGGCCGCCATCGAACAGGCCATATTCGTGGCCGCGGCCCGGCGCTGCGACGCGCGCTGCCGTTTCATCGCCGCGGACCTGAGCGAGGAATACGCGGGCGACGTCCATCCCGCCAAAAAGCCCCAGAGGCACTGGTCGGACTATATCAACGGCGTCGTGGACCAACTCCAGAAGGCGGGGCACTCCCTGTCCGGCTTCGACTGCGTCTTCGGCGGGGACATCCCCATCGGGGCCGGCATGTCGTCCTCGGCGGCCTTGGAGTGCGCGGTCGTCTTCGCGCTGGACCGGCTCTTCGGCCTGGGGCTGGACCGGCTGGCGATGGTGAAGATCGCCCAAAGGGCCGAGAACGAGTTCGTCGGCGTCAAGTGCGGGATCATGGACCAGTTCGCCAGCATGCTGGGCCGCGCGGGACACGTCATCCGGCTGGACTGCCGCTCCCTTGACTACGCCTATGTCCCGTTCGACACGAGCGCAATCCGGGTCGTGCTCTTCGATACCGGCGTGAAGCATTCCCTGGCCTCCTCCGAGTACAACGCCCGCAGGGCGCAGTGCGAGGCGGGCGTACGCCTCCTGGCCGAGAGCGTGCCCTCCATCCGCAGCCTCCGGGACGCGAGCCTCGAACAGCTGCGCCGCCACGTCCTGCCCAAGGATGAGCTGGTCTACCGGCGCTGCGCCTACGTGGTGGAGGAGAACGCGCGCCTGCGGGACGCCTGCGCGGACCTCGTCGCCGGAGACATCGCCTCGTTCGGACGCCGGATGTTCGCCGCCCACGAGGGCCTCAGCCGCTCCTACGAGGTGAGCTGCGATGAGCTGGATTTCCTGGTGGACCGCGCGCGCCAGGACGGCGCGGTCCTCGGCGCGAGGATGATGGGCGGCGGCTTCGGAGGCTGCACGATCAACCTGGTGAAGGCCGAGGCGGTCGAGGCCGTGGCCGCGCGCGTCGCCCGGGAGTACGAATCGCGCTTCAAGACCGCGATGAAGACCTACGTGACCCGGATATCCGAGGGAACATCCGAGATCCAAGGGCTCTGCCATGCCTGAAGCCTTCAGCTTAGACGACCACCCGCACAGGCGGCTCAACGCCCTGACCGGGGAGTGGGTTCTGGTTTCCCCCCACCGGGCCAAGAGGCCCTGGCAGGGCAAACGCGAGACGCACGCGGCCCATGCCGCGGCGCGCCGCGACCCCGCCTGCTACCTCTGCCCGGGCAACCAGCGCGCCGGCTCCGCCCGGAACCCCGAGTACACGGGGCCCTACGCCTTCACCAACGACTTCTCCGCCCTCCTGCCGGACGTCCCGGACGGCGGCTGCGGCGAGGGCTCCCTGCTCCAGGCGCGCGGCGAGCGGGGGCTTTGCCGGGTGATCTGCTTCTCCCCCCGCCACGACCTGACCCTGCCGGAGCTGGAGCCGGCGGACATCGAGCGGGTGATCGGACTGTGGCGGGAAGAGTACCGCGCGCTGGCTGGCCGGCCGTGGATCCGCTCCATCCTGATATTCGAGAACAAAGGCGAGACCATGGGATGCAGCAACCCGCATCCCCACGGCCAGATATGGGCGCAGAGCACGCCTCCGGAGGAGATGGTCAAGGAGTCGGCGCGCCAGAAAAGCCACTACGAGCGCACGGGAAGGACCCTGCTGGCGGACTATCTGGCCGCGGAGCTCGAGCAGGGCAAGAGGATCGTGTGCTCCAACGAGCGCTTCGTCGCCCTGGTCCCCTTCTGGGCGGTATGGCCATTCGAGACGATGATCGTCAGCCGGCGCTCAGTGCCCAGCCTCCTCGACTTCGATCCGGCCGAGGACCGGGCGCTGGCCGACATCCTCAAGCGCCTGACCGCCCGCTACGACAACCTGTTCTGCGTCTCTTTTCCCTACTCGGCCGGGATGCACCAGAGCCCGGTCAACGACGGCGGCCATCCCGAATGGCACTGGCACATGCACTTTTATCCGCCGCTGCTGCGCTCGGCGACGGTCCGCAAGTTCATGGTCGGCTACGAGATGCTGGCCAACCCGCAGAGGGACATCACCCCCGAGCGGGCGGCCGCGACCTTGAGAGAACTGCCCCAAACGCACTACAAGACCGCCGACCGGGCCGCCGGCTCGGCGATGGATAAGGAGCCCACATGAAAATGATCGCTGCGTCGTTGGCCTTGGTCCTGACCGTGACCTTTTTCCCCTGCGCGCGGGCGCAGTCCCAAATACCATCGGCCGGAGCCTATAAGATGAAGATCGACGGCAAGCAGACCGCGCTGTACGTCTTGAAGAACAAGAAGGGTTGGAAGGCCGCCGTCACGAACTATGGCGGCCGCCTGGTCAGCCTGCTGGTGCCGGACAAGGACGGCCGCCCCACGGACGTGGTCGTCGGCTTCGATACCGTGGAGCAATACCAGAAGGCCACCGAGCCCTACTTCGGGGCCACGATCGGCCGGTACGGCAACCGGATCGCCAAGGGACGCTTCTCCCTCGACGGCAAGGCCTACGAGCTCGCGACGAACAACGGCGCCAACCATCTGCACGGCGGCAAGAAGGGATTCCAGTACGTGGTGTGGGACGCCCGCCCCGTGGGGAAGAACGCCCTCGAGCTGAGCTACGTATCCCAGGACGGCGAAGAGGGCTATCCGGGCGCCCTGCGGGCGAAGGTCACCTACACCCTGACCGAGAACGCGCTGACCCTGGACTACGAGGCGACTACGGACAAGAAGACGGTCGTCAACCTCACCAACCACGCCTTCTTCAACCTCAACGGCCAGGGCAGCGGGACGATCAACGACCACGTCCTGATGATCGAAGCGGACCGCTACACGCCCGTAGACGAGACGCTCATCCCGACCGGGGAGCTGGCCCCCGTGGCGGGCACACCCTTCGACTTCCGCAAGCCCGCGCGCATCGGCGCCCGGCTGGAGGAGCCCAACGACCAGCTCAAGCACGGGAAGGGATACGACCACAACTTCGTCCTCAACGGGCCGCGCGCGGCCGTCGTCACGGGCGACCGCTCGGGCATCGTCATGACCGTGGAGACCTCCGAGCCGGGGCTCCAGTTCTACGGCGGCAACTTCATGGAGGGCAAGAACCGAATCAAGGGCGGCAAGACGGACGACTTTCGCACCGCTTTCTGCCTGGAGACCCAGCACTATCCGGACTCGCCCAACAAGCCGGGGTTCCCGAGCACCGTCCTAAGCCCCGGAGAGGTCTACCGGACGAAATCGACGTACCGGTTCTCGACCGGCCCCTGAGGCCGCCGTTGGCCGGGGTGCCAAGGCCTCACGGCAGCCTATCCGTCTCGCAGATAGCGCCCAGGCACTCCGCGATGACCCTCAGCAGCATACGTTCCTCCCGGAGGAACGGCCCCTCGTCCGCCGCAGGACGCTCCTGCAAGTAGCACACCTCGACGCATCCCCTGGGATATCCCTTGACCAGTATCTGCTCCCGCTGCGTCCATGGGGTTTCGCGAAACTGATGCGTTCTAAACTCCTGCGCGTCTACCACGGCTCTGGCGCATGCCAGATCGGGGTATTGCCATGCCCGCGGCAGAAGGTCGACGATCTTGCCGACCCGCTGCCCGAACCGGAGGTCGGGATCGCGGAAAATCCGGATTACCTGACAGATGCAGTTGAGTTCCTTGACTCTCTCGTTGAGGACGCGCGTCCGGGCCTTCATCGCCTCGGCGACCCAGTCGGACTGGTCCGTCGCCTGCCGGAGCCTCGCCTGCAGCCCGAGCATATCGGCGTTCATCTGCGCGATGTGCCGGACAAGCTCCTCCTTGCTCAAGTTTTCCAACACCCGCATATTTTACTTATTTAAATCCGCCGGCCGCGTCGCGTTCCGGCTCATCAAGAACGGACAAGAAGGGCGCGGCGCAGAGCCCCCTCTAAAAATCCTTCTGGGTCCCGAAGGGGTCCTGGAACTCCGCGGACCGATCGAAGCCGAGCTTCCTATCTCCTCGCTTCTCGAGATATTTCGCCAGCTCGAGGTCTATGCGCTCGGGCACGAGCACTCCGGCCGCGGCCAGCGCCTGGCGCAGGAGGGCCTCGGCGCGCAGGGCGTGGGCCGTCGCGTCCGCCAGGACCCGCATCGTCTCCGCCGGGTTGTGGAAGCCCATCGAGTTCTCCGCGCCGATGAAGGTCGCGCGGTAGAACGCTTCCTCGTAATGGCTTTTGGCCGAGGCGTAAAGGGCGGGATCGATCTTCTTTCCCGCCGCTTGCGCGGCATGGGCCTTCTCGAAGAGCTTGGCGACCCCGGCCGTCGCGTAGCCCGCGCGCAACAGCAGCGACGCCGCGCGATCCTGCGTCGCCAGGACGCGCTCCTTGAGCCAGTCCTCGTCCTCGGAATGGCACTGGATGCAGCCCTGCAACCCGTTCTTGAGCGGACTCATGACCCGATGGTCCGATATCTTGTAGGAGCCGACGCGTTCATAGGGCATGTGGCAGTCGGCGCAGGCGGCTCCGGCCCGCCAGTGGACGCTGTCGTTCGACAAGAGCTCGAATTCCGGATGGCGGAGAAAGCCCAGCTTGAAGCCCGTGACGGACTGGACCCATTCGGGGGTCTTCCGGACGTGAGCGATGATGTCCTCGATGGCTATCTTGCCCCAGCGTCCGCCCGCCCAGGGGAAGAAGACCCCGGTCGAGCGCATCTCCTTGTCCTTCGGGATCGCGTAGGTCACGTGGCATTGGGCGCAGACCGCGCTGCGCAGTTCCTGGCGCGAGAGCTTATCCGGATCCTTGCCGATCGAGCGCAAGGCCTGGCCCAGCGTGAAGCCTCGGGATATCCTCAGGGAGGCGTCTTTCGAGTCGTGGCAGTCGGCGCAGGCGGTCCCGAGCGCGGCATGACCCTTCGGGATTTGGGAGTGGACCTCGAGGAAGGGTTTGGAGTAATAGTCCTTGCCGAGCTTCTGTTCCAGCGCCGGGGCGTACGGCGTCTTGCAGGTCAGGCAGACTCCGCCGGCCTTGACCCGCGAGGGGTCGATCGCCAGGACGTCGGAGAGCATGTGCATATGGCCGCGGGGCTCGTTGTACTCGACGCCGAAGCCCCAACCCTTGAAAAGCAGGGCCAGGTACGGGAACTCCGAAAGCTTGTCGTAGACCTTCCGGTCCGTGTCCCAGCCCCGCTTGTACTTGCTCTGGCCCGCCGGAGTGGGCTCCTCGGTCCGTTTCCAGGATTCAAAGTGGAGCGGCCAGGCCTTGCCCCATTGGGCGGGTTCGATCTCCCCGTCTTCGACCTTCACGGCGCGCACGGCCTCGCCGCGCGGCGGAGAACACGCGCTCAGCCAGGCCGCCGCAGACAGCGTCAGGACGAGGATTCTTTTCATGGGGTCTCTCCTCATTATTGGATCTTGGCAAGGGCCGCGCCCTTATGGCCCGCGCGCCGGTGGCATTCCCAGCAGGGACGATCCGGGTCGATATGGGCGACGGTCGTCTCGTGACAACGGATGCAGTTGGCCTGCAGCACATGCCGGCCATGTTCCGTAAGGCGGAGCCGCTCCGAGAACAGGCCCGAATGGAAGAGCGCCAGGTCCTTGGCGCCGTCGACGCCTTTCCAAAAGAAGTGGTTGGCCGCAGTGTCGTTGGGCAGATGGCAGTCCACGCAGCGGCCGCGGCGGTGCGCGCCCCAATGGCTGAATGACTCGTAATGGGAGTCATGGACGTGGCAGGTCGCGCAGAACTCCGGGGACTCCGAATGCTCGACCAGACGCGGCGGGCCGAAGAGCAAAAAGAGCGTCAAGGCCGCCGCCACCGCCGCCGCGGCCAAAAACAAGCGCAGGCGCTTAAAGCCCGGAATAACTATGAAGGCCTCCCAGGAAACGGTTGACTCCGATGTAAGTGAACAAGACGACGCCCGCCCCGGCGATGCAGGACCAGGCCAGAGCACGGCCAGAAAGCCTTTCCGCCCGGCGCAGGTGCAGGACGACGGCGTAGACCAGCCAAGTGATCAGCGACCAGGTCTCTTTGGGGTCCCAGCTCCAATAGCTCCCCCACGCCCTCTGCGCCCACACCGCTCCAGTGGCGATGCCCAAAGTCAGAAGGAAGAAGCCGGCCTTCAACGCGCCGATCATCAGCCGTTCCAGGGGCTCGTCCGCGCCGGCCCCGCGCGAGGATATCAAGCGCCAGGCCCCCGCCGCCGCGGCCAGGGCGAAGGCCGCGTAGGAGGCCATGGCCGTCAGGACATGATAGGCCAGCCAGTCCGAGCGCAAGGCCGGCATGAGCGGCCGGACCGAAGGGTCCAGCAAGGAGGCCCCTGCGAGCGCGGCCGCGCACGACGCGCAGGAGAGGACGCCGACGGCCGCGACGCCCGACCTGCGCCGGGCGATGAGTCCGCCGGCGCCCACGCACCAGGCCAGGATGAGCAGGGACTCGTACTGGTCGGTCATCGGCGGGCGGCCGCAGATGCGCCAGCGCGCGGCCAGGGCGGCCGAAAGAGAAAGGACGCAGGCCAGGAGGGCCCACTGGGAGAGCTTCTCAGCCGTCTTCAGACGCCAAAAGACGCCCGCCGCCCCGGTTAAGAGGCCGGCCAGGCACAGGGCGAACGCCGCCTTGTTCAGGATCTCCACAGCCAGCCCGCCATTGCGAGGATGATCGCGGCCAAGCCCAGGTAGGCCAGGGTTATTCCGGGATCCTTGACCGCCAGGAGGATGCTGCGGTCATCTCGCCCCGGCTCATAGCCGGACTGATAAAAGGTCCAGCCGCCTTGCCGGACCGGGGAGTTGACCCCGAGCCTTGCGCGGACGGGGGGAGCGCCCGGAAAAAGGAAGGACACCTCGCTGACGAAATCCCGGGGATGGCCGCCCTCTCGCCTATAGAACAGGGAAAACGGCGCTGCCTGCGCCTGCATCCCGGGGAAGCGTTCGAAGAACCAGCCTCTCCAGCGTCGCCCTTCCCAGCCGAGCTCCAGCTGGACGGCCGGGTTGGAGGCCGTCTGCGAGCGCTCCCGGACCTCCCCGCGCGCCCCCATGACGAAGTCCGCGACGATGCGCAGGGGCCGGACGGTCAGGCCCAAGCGGGGAAAGACCGTCTCTTGCCCTTCGAAAAGCTCCGCCCGCTCCCTGGCGCCATCATGATCGACCAGCAGGACGTGGCGCTGAGGGGAATCGGATTCGACCTTGAACTCTTCCAGGCGCACTTCGAACGGGAGGACCGCGACCGTCTCGTCTTCAAGGGTGGAGAGCACCAGGCGCGCCGGACGTCCGAGCTCAAGGGGCAGGCGGCCGCGCGCGCCGGCGGCCGCGCGCAAAAACGCCCCGGCCAGAAGGAGAAGGAAACCCGCGTGCATGCCACGCGACGCCCAGCCGGCCTTGCGCCAACGACGCAGCGTGCAGACGGCGAGGTTCGCGGCGAGCGCAAAGAGCAGAAGAACGAAGAAGGGGGTGCGGTAGACATGATCGACGCCCAGGGCGAGGACGGGCGCGGCCGCGGCGCCGAGGGCCTCCTCGTACCACGCACGAGGCGCGTCCTGCGCAAGGAAAGCGCCCGACGCGGCGGTCAGGGCGATGAGCCCCGCCAGCCACGCGAAGAGACGAATCGAGGAGAGCCGGTCCATGAGCTCCTTGAGGACGAGCCAGCGTCCCTTTTTATTCATCAGGAGGAATTCTAGCATCTTGCCCCGTTATTCATGAGAAACTCCCATCGAATCGCTCCGGCGGCGCGGGCCCGACCACCCCACGTTTGGCACGATTATTGCTTCTTTAAAATCGCCTGGGACGGCCCAAATTCCACCTAGACTAAAACCCGATCACTCCAGGCGTCATCTTTCGTTTAACAAGTATTCACATCGCCTCCATAGCAGGATGTATTCAGTCTTTCTATCTTCTTCAGGACGTCAAATCATTTAAAGGAGACAATGCCATGAACAGTGATCAGTTCAAAGGGAAATGGACGCAATTCAAGGGCGAGCTTAAGAAGCAGTGGGGCAAGTTCACCGACGACGACCTGACACAGATCCAGGGCGACTATGAGAAGCTGCTGGGCAAGGTCCAGGAACGTTACGGGGATAAAAAGGCCGAGGTTTTGAAATGGACGGATCAGTGGTATCAGCGGACCGAGCAGCCGAAAGGGGAACACGCCGGCTCGCGGCCTCGCTGAACTCATAGAGCAAAGGAGACGATCATGAAGAAAGGAACAAGCGCAGCGTCGTGGTGCGCCGCGATGCTGATCACCGCGGCGCTCGGCGGCTCGGCAATGCCGGCGTCGGCGCAATCCGCCATGTCCGATTCCTGGATCACCGCCAAGATTAAAATGTCCATGGCGGCGGATGGCCGCGTCAAAGGCCGGCAGGTCAACGTCGATACGGAAAACGGCCGGGTGATGCTCCGCGGGAAAGTCGACACGCAAGAAGCCAAGGCCGCCGCGGAAGAAATCACCAAGGGCATCGAAAACGTCAAAGAAGTAAAAAATGAGCTGCAAGTGGTGCCTCTCTCCCGCCGCGAGGCCGCGGAGGTTAAAGACGAAGTCATCACCGCGCGCGTGAAAAAGAGCTTCTCCAAGGACAGAGCCTTGCGCAAAGCCGATATCGGCGTGATGACCAATGACGGCGTGGTATCTTTGACGGGCGAGGTGCCCGACTTGCCGACGAGCGCTAAAGCGTCATGGGACGCTTGGAAGGTGTCCGGCGTCAAGTCCGTAAAAAACGATCTGACGTTGAAGGAAACGACCAAGGGCCCCTAAAACCGCCGGACTCGCCAGCTCCGAGTGGGGCACACTCTCTCGCCGCCCCTGCGGGCTCATGGGGAAGCCCGTGGGAGCGGCGAGAAAGGGGCGGGCCGGAACCTCAGGCCCCGCATGATGGGCGACGACTTTCCGGCCCGCCAGAGTTCGAGGGTGCGGTCATAAAACTCCCGCGCTTGGCGCGGATCTTTCTCGCCCTTGATGACCTCGTCGGCCAGGTTGAGGGCGAGAAAGTTCACCGCCTCGCTGGTCCCGCGGGACGTAAGCTCTTTGCCGTCGCGTGAGACCTGCACCGCGCGCCGGAAACGTTTAAGCTCCGGGACCCGCTCGGCGGGAACCCAATAGAGGACCGTTTCCGCCATGTTATCCGGACCGCTTGCGGGGACATAATACGGCAGCACGTCCCAGACCTCAATGCGCCTCCAAGGTCCTCGGTCGTACCAGACGAGGCGGTCATGCCGGATGAGGTCCGGAGGGCCGTACCTCTCCATCAGCCAAGCCGCCCTCAGTTCCGAGAAGCTGGACCAGTTCCTGAGCACCACCTCGGCCCAGTCGCGGCGCGCTTCCGGGGTCTGCGGGGGCATGGTCTGACACCCCCAGACCAGAGCCGCCAGGACCAACGTCCACAAGGACAAACGCCGGCAGAGTTTCATGACCGCCTCCTCCGCCTTCGCCCATAGTATAGCCGTTGCTCCTCAAGGCGCGGTCAAGTAAGCCCCGCCGGAAAGCCATGCCCCGCGTCGCCAGCGCGCTCGCGATCCTCTAGGAGTCTGAGCAAGTAATCATCGTCGGCAACCCAAGCTCAAGTAGGATATGGCATTGGCGCACCTTGACACGCACAGCCACGCCGATCCATCGCGCCAGAAAACGCAAATAGTCGCCCATCCGAGGCAAAATGGCAGTCCAGCCCCGAGTTAGTTTGCGGATTTTATCGTCGGTCAGCCAATCGTTTCCCGACGGAGAATTCGGCGGGGTTGATGCGCGGGTCCATTTCCCGGCCCCGTGTTGAAGTTATGCGTCTAAGCGCATCACTTTGACACGACTCCGGCAAGGATATGTAGGGAGATGGCGTTTCTGCTTCCCACCGTTGTTGCTCGATGGGGCGTGCCGCATCCTGGCATTCCTGCCCGGCCCGCTTCGCTCCGGCCGGTGGCGCCCGGCTAACAACCGCCGGGCGCTCATCTGCGTGGGGCCGGACTCATTGCTCAGGCTCCTAGATAAATGGCAGACCGAGGGAGAGAAGCCCGCGCTGGACATCGGACTTTTCCATGGCGCTGGCCGGCTTTATTTTTTATCTTCCTGCTGCCGCGCGGGCAACTCGGACGGCGAAAGCAGATTCGCGCTGAGCGCGAATTTCAACCCGGCGCTCCAAACCGTTTCCGTCTGGGTATAAAATTGGCCTTCCAGACGCGGACCCCTCATGAATTGCACGAAATAGGAGATGCCGCGGCCCTTGGAATAATCAGCCGCGGTTTTAAGACCTAATTGAGAAGTCCAGGTGGGATTCCAGGCCGTCCGCTCCCAGGCCTGGACATCATTGGCCCAATACGGCTGCCAGTGAGAGCTTTTGGATGTGTTGAAGTAAATTTCCGCTCCCCCTTGAACCGCTCGGTAGCCCGCCCAAACCGGCTTGGTGTGAACGGCCTTGGTATAGCCGCCGTAAAGACGCAGGGGATCCACTGGATTGAAGGCCGCGATGGCCCGCAGCGCTTCCCAAGAATGGCTTGTGGTCTGGATATTTCTTTCTTTCAGATAATCGTCTCCCAAATGAGAACTGTCATGGTAAAACATCAGCCGCGCCGACGCCTTTCCCGCGCGGATATCGAGAGGAACGTTTCCATAGTAGTCGATCACTTGAATATTATGCGACGTGGCGTCAAAGCGCGTGAAAATGGCGCCGCCGAGATTCAACTGCACGGCGCCAAAATCGCCAGGCAATGCCAATCGGCATATGCCCAGATAATCGCCCAGGTCGACGCGCGCGATGCCTCGCTGCCTGACGGCGGCTCCCACGGAAAAGCCGAAATGGGGATCGGTCGCATCGGCAAGCACGGGCGCAAAGAGCTCATGCGCCGGAGGAAAGCTCCTGCTTTGATAAGCGGCCCAGCCGGGATCGGCTGCTTGAAGCGCCGGGGACAGGAGGAAGAGAAGGAGCAGTGCCAAAGCCTTCATTGCTTTCCCCATATTTTCCTGACCTATACCTCGTCTTTTGGCCAGCCCTCAGGATGAAGGAAGGGCGCGCACGAAATGCCGCAAAAAACCGGACGACTACGCTTTCTTGATCAGGCGCGTAATCCAAACCAGGACCACGGCTCCGACGAAAGCGACGATGATCGACCCGATGATTCCCCCGCCGGGCCAAATCCCCAGGGCGCCAAAAATCCATCCGCCCACGACGCCCCCCAGGATGCCAAGGATAATATCGACGATGACGCCGTATCCTCCCCCCTTCATCACCTCTCCCGCAAGCCAGCCCGCGATGAGCCCGACAACGAGAAAATAGAACAAGTTCATAATCGCCGCCTCCTTACGCCAGTTCATTGTAGGCTAGGAGCGGCGGCCTTGGCCATGGCGGTCATGCGACTTTATTCTGAACTTTCCATGACATGCCTTATTTTTTACGGTCGCATCGGTTATCAGAGGCGATCATAACTAATTTCGGCCAGACGCATGGGGCGCGGCACTGCAGCAGTATCCGTCCAAGATAACGATGAAGGCTCCCGGCGCTCGGGAGTCAAGGCGATCAATCAGGCGGTGCGCCCGCGGAACCAAACGACGACTCATCCCTTCCCCGCCGCCGCTGCAGCTCGCTCTGGAGCTCATCCATGCGATCGAGAAGATCGACGATGATGCAGCCCGCGAAGACGTCTATATCCAGGCTGCGGCAGAGCCTTTGCAGGCGCCTGAGCCGGGCCAATTGAGCGGGAGTCAATTCCGGGCCGCTTTCGGGCTGCTCCTCCAGACAAACGGCCCCGCACCGGACGCACTCCTCGAGGAACTCCAATTCGATCTCCATAAGAGCCGCCAGCATCCGCAGCTGCTCGGAAGTCATGAGCCGGCCTCCCGCAGTTCCCGATACAGCCGCTCCATGCGTTCGTCGATGCGGCCGGGTATGTCTATGCGCACCACCGCGTAGAGATCGCCCCTGGCGCCGTCATCCTTGCCCAACCCCTGGCCCGCGATGCGCAGCCGCCGGCCGGAATGCGTCCCGGCCGGGATGCGGATGCGAATCGCCCCCTCCAACGTAGGCACCGCGATCTCGCCGCCCAAGGACGCCTGCCCGGGCATCACCGTCACCGTCGCCTCCAGATCGCTGCCCGAAACCTTGAACGCGGGATGCGGGAGCAGCCGTATCCTGAGGAACAGATCCCCGGCCGGCGCGCCGCGGGAGGCGGGGCCGCCCTGGCCCCGCAGCCGAAGCCTCATGCCGTCCCGGATATTCTTGGGCAGATGCACGGTGATGGACTTTTCCCGCTTGGCCTCGCCCACGCCCGCGCAGGCCGGGCAGAACCGGTTTCCTTGCCGGCCCGAACCGCGACAGACCGGGCACAGGATCGGCGCGAGGATGGATATTTTCTTGTCTCCGCCTTGCAGAGAATCCTCAAGAGCAAGCGGCAATTCGGCTTCCTCATCTTGCCCTTTGCTCGAAGCGCCCTGAAAAGCCTCACCCCCGCCAAAGCCCCGGGCGCCAGCCTCCCCGAAAAGCGTCTCGAAGAAATCGCTGAAGCCCGCAAAGGAGTCCCCCTGCCCGCCCTGGCGGAATTCGTAGCTCGCCTCGCCCGCGCCGGGATGAGTTGCGGGTTCCCGGCGGGCATCCCAATCCGGGCCGATCCGGTCGTATTTGGCCTTTTTGGCGGAATCGGAGAGCACCTCGTAGGCCTCGTTGATCTCCTTGAATTTATCCGAGGCGCGGGCCTTGTCCTTTTCCAGGTGGAGGTCGGGATGGTGCTGCTTGGCCAGACGGCGGTACGCCTGCTTGATATCGTCGGCTGAAGCGTCCTTCTTCACTCCCAAAGCCGCGTAGTAATCCTTGAACTCTATGGTCATGGCTCGGACAGTTTAGGCAGCGATATGGAGAACACGCACCCCTTCCCCGGGATATCGCGGACCGAGATGTCGCCGTCATTGCGCAAGATGGCGCGACGGCTGATCGCCAGACCCAGCCCGCAGCCCGTACGGTCGGAGCCTTTTTGAGTAAAGGGCTTGAAAAGTTCCGCAGCCTGGCCCTCCGGCAGTCCGCCGCAGCAGTCTTCCACGTCGAGCATGACGGACCGGCCGTCCTCGCGGCTGCGCAAGGACACGGACGTTCCGGGTTTGGTGAATTTCATCGCGTTCTGCACCAGGTTCGCCACGGCGGATATGAGGCAGTGCCGATCCGCTTCGACCTTGAGCGCGGGGTCCACGTGCACGGACAAGGCGATGCCTCTTGAGCGCCCCGCCAAAACCGCCGAGGCTTCGACCTCTTGGGCCACGTCGATGAGGCGCAAGACTTGGCGATCAAGTTGCGGCTCGCTGCTAAGCCGCACCTCGGCCAATGCGTTATCGATCAAATCCCGCATGCGGTTCAAGTTTCTTTCCAGCACGCCGCCGGTGCTGCCCTGGACGGCGACGGTGCCCTGCTTGATGAGACAATAGGCCAGGCTGGCGCTGGAGAGGGCATTGCGCAGCTCATGAGCCAGAAAACCCAACCGCTTGAGCTCATCAACGCCGGATTGGACGGCGCGGGCTTTTTCAAACTCCATGACCGCCTCGGCGATGGCCTTGTCCAGGCAAAGATTGAGCACGCTGAACTCCCTGGCGCCGAATCCCGCACCCACGGTTTGCGCCGTTTCAGTGATCGCCTGGCAAATGACCCCATAACCGTGCACGACCTGCGACACGGTATAGCCCAACCGGAAGAGCTCCTTGCCGTGTTCGGACGTCGACAGCAAATCAGCCCCGGAGGGAACACCTCCCTCAGCCCTCAACGCGGCGATGAGGCGTTCGTAAAAAACAGGCAAGCCTCGTTCCAGGACTTCGGAGCTCGGCCTGGCCTCAGATATGGCCTCGGTTTTTGCCCTGGTCAAGGCCAGTATCGCTTTTCGATGATTGGACAGGAAGTCATACAGCATATAAAGTTCCCCTTCCGCCCGCATCAAGGCAGCAATTGCCCTAACGACCGCCCGACGGCGAGTTCGGATTCGGCGCGCCCTAGGACAATTCCACTTGGAAACGGACTATTCGGGACGTGGTTTTTTGACCGTCGCTCTGCGGCTGGATCCTGGCGACCGCCTGGTGCTTGCCCGACATGTAGCCCGCCCAGTCGTACCACCAATAGCCCTCGGCCTGGCGGCAGGGCTGCCATTCATTCTGGTCGATCGATATCTCCACCCGGCCGGCTCCCTTGGCGTCGATACGAAACGTGTAATCGGGGCTGATGACGCTCTCTCTCTCTTTAGGATAATCCACCGTGACCGTTGTCGCGACGGCCGGCTCCTTACGTTCACTCGCTTTTTTCATCGGCATCTCCTTTAAGATTACGTCTCCCATCACGATACGACTTTTAGGCGCACTTGGCAATACGGACGACGATGCGCTCAATGGAACGATCCCTAGCGGCGGTCCCTATGATATGATAGGGCCATGAAGGAGGCGCCTGCCTGGCTGTCCCGTTCGTTCTTCCTGGGCTTATTCCTGCTGGTGCTCTACCATTTCCTCCGGCTCCTGGCGCCCTTCAGTTCGGGACTCCTGGCCGCGACCGTACTCGCCATCCTCGTCGAGCCCGCGCACCGGCGTCTCGCGCGGGCGCTGGCAAGAGCCCCGGGGCCGGTCGCGCCGGCCCTGCGCGCCAACCTCTGCGCCTGCCTCTCCACATTAGGCGTCGCCCTGCTCATCATCGGACCCTTCGTGCTTATGCTTTGGATGGTCCTGGGCGAGGCCGAGGAACTGCTGCCCCGGATCGGAAAACTCGCCGAGAACCTGAGCCCCATGCCCGGCGGCGGGCAGTGGCCCCGATTGCGCTCCCTGGCCGATGCATTTCTCTCCTTGCCCTTCGTGCCGGCCTTGGGCGAGGTGGACCTGCACGAGTGGGCCGCGCGCGCGGGCTCGGCCGTGTTCACCGCGATCACGAAGTCCGGGCGAGCCGTGGTCAAGAACGCGGCGCTTTTCCTGGCCAACACGGGCGTGACGGTATTCGCCCTCTTCTTCATCTTCCGGGACGGCCCGGCGTGGCTGGAGCGCGTCAGGCGCGCCATCCCCATGCCGGAGGACGACAAGGAACGCATACTATCGCGGGTTGGGGGCACGGTGACCGGAATCGTCCGGGCCGCGCTTCTGACATGGGTCTACCAGACCGTCTGCGCCGTCATCGGCTTCCTCATCATCGGCTCGCCGGCCGCGTTGACCCTGGGCCTGCTCACCGGCCTGGCCGCGTTCGTGCCGGTCGCGGGGGCGGCGCTGGTCTGGCTGCCCGCGGCTCTCTTCTACGCCTTCGAGGTGGCGCTGTGGAAAGGCGTCTTCCTGGGGATATGGAGCCTGGTGACCATCAGCCTGCTCGACAACATGGTGCGCACCCTGCTGCTGGGCGCTCAGACCCGTCTGCCCATCGTCCTGCTCTTTTTCGGCGTCATCGGCGGGCTGCTGGTCTACGGCCCGCGGGGACTCCTTCTGGGCCCCATCATAGTGGCCATCCTGCCGGTTCTGGCCGACATCTTCGAGTCGGAATTCCTGGGCCGGCAGAAGCCGGCCTCGCCCCCCTCCGAAAAGCCCCGCGACTTTATCTGAACTTAAGCCCCTTGGGCGGCTGGGGAGCGCTTGCGTCGCTCGGCAGGCCGGTCCGCACCTTATACACTTGAATGAGCGGCAAATACGAATACCCCTCATGATCGCCGCCGCCCTCTGAGAGATATATCCTTTGCGTCTGCGGGTCATAAGCGGCGCCCAGGATATTGGCGTTTTCGTAGCCTAAGGGGAAAGACAGCTGCCAGACGCCGTACGGCGATATCTCCCACGGACTTTTCTGGCCGTTTTTAACCAGCAGCAAATCCAGCGCGTCATAAGCCAAAGCCTGATAAACGTAGGGATAGGAGTGTCCGCCCTTGGATCCATTGAGCGGATCATAACAGTAGATGACGGCCCCATCGTAGCCGGGAACAGGCTGGCGATCCAAGGACTGGTCGCTCGTCCCCGCGCCATAACAAAACGAACCTATGCCCCGCTTGCCGAAAAAAAGCACGCTGCGGCTGCCTTGAGGGAAGACAACGCCATTGATGGACATGGAGCCGTTATAAATGACGGTGGACCGCTGATCCCCGTAAGTGCCCAACGTCGGATGACCTATAGGATAACCCACAAGCTGAGTCACGGGCGCAGGATTCATCACCCCAAGATGGTCCGGATTAAAAACCGAGACAGCCGGCCCCAAAGAGGTTCGGCTGATGATGGAGAGACAGCAATTGCCAGTCAGCGCAGGTCCGCCGAACGCCGCCTGCCAGGAAGCCGGAATATGCGCCATATAGCCGTCTATGAAAGCCGGATTGGGAACCGCCTGGGTTGAGCCGACCTGATACATGCCCTTGAAATCTCCGGTCGCGGAGAGGTTCAGAGCCGAGGTGAAATGCGACAATTTGACCGCGCCTCCGGCATCGTAATAGCCGAAGACGGTGCCGATGAGCTTATCGCCGTACACCAGCAAGCCTCCGAGAGGCGTCCCGCTGGCATCCACCGCGGCGCCCCCCGCCCCGATGTCGGCTCGATGGCCTTCGGTCACGTCGGAAAACGGCTGCAGGACAGAAGCTGTTTTCAGGTCGCCGATGTTCGCGCTTGTGCTCAGTTCGGGAATGGATATCTCGGCCGTCAACTGATGCCAGCTATGCCCCACCAGAAACAAGGAATTGTTTTTTGGATTGTAAGTTAAAGCCGTCCCTCCATAGTTGAACCCGGAATACGTCGGGGAACCGAAATCTCCTCCCGGCACGCGAAAAGCGCCTTGATAAATCAAATCGCTCTGCTGCAGCAATCTATCTTCCGCCGAAGCGACGCCCGCCAACAACCCTATTCCCACGAACAGCGAAGCGATCATAAACGGTATTGTAGGTCCAAAAATTAATGGCAGTCAAGATAAATTACGGTAATTCCCAGGCAAAAGAATGGCAAACGAGCCCCAACCCGGTCTTAAACTTGTATACTGAGCATTGTCTCATAGAGATCGTTTCACCGGACTTGGTTTCATAAACCCTCTGACAGCAGACCGCGCACGACCACGCCAGAGCGCCTATCAATCCAGTCGCCGCCGGTGCGGATATTGCCATAGGGGGTTTTAAATGAACCAGTGCGACGCCAAGACTCTCCCATCGACCTATTCCGAGGCGCATCGCTGCCTGAAGAGCACCGGGCTCAAGAAAATCGGGAAGCGCTATCTGTGCACGCACCACCGATCCATGCGGGACCGGAAAGCCGGAGCCGATGTCGAGGGCCACAAGCCGTGAAAGACGCCATAAGAGCTCCTGGAGGCGATCATGAATAAATCCCGCGCGCCGCACCCGCCCATCGTCGTGGGCCTGCCGGATCTGCAAGTCCAGCTCCGGATGGTGGAGCGACTCTGCGCCGCGTCGGATGAACCGGAGTTGGGACATTGGAACGATCTCTCAAACCTCCTCCGCGAGCTTTACATTCAGCTGCAGCACCAAAGACAAGTCACGGTCTGCCGATTCGGGAGCAAAAGCTGCACTGCCGCCGAGGCCGCGACCCAGCCGAGTCGAAGCCTGCGGTCGACTCGCCGCCAAGTCCAAAAGAACGGTTCATGTCGGAGGTGATTTCATGAAATCCACCAGCCCAGGCCAAAGCGGCCGCCGCCTTCGATCCGGCTCCGCGTCGGGGACGCTCGAACGAACCCAAGAAAACCAGAGACTGATCCGGGCGAGCATGAAGCGCTGGCAAGGTCTCAATCGCTACGGCCGCTCCATAGGCCGAGGTTTGAGCGAGGCAGAATTGCTGGACAAAGTGGCGGGCGAAACCGGAGCCAGCAAAACGCTCATACGCGACTCGCTCCGGAGAGGAGACTGACCGGCCGGGCGCCTCGGCTGCCGGACACGGAGAGCAACCCATGAGTTTTGAATCGTTCCATCTTCATCCGGAACTGGCCTCGGCCCTCAAGACCCTGGCTTTCGCCGTCCCCACTCCCATCCAACGCCAAGCCATCCCCAAAGCCCTGGAGGGCCGGGACGTCCTGGGTCTGGCCCAGACGGGCACGGGCAAGACCGCCGCCTTCGCCCTGCCCATCCTCCAACGCCTGCTGCCGGGCGCGCGCCGCCGCGTGCGCGCCCTGGTCCTTGCCCCCACGCGCGAGCTCGCCGAGCAGATCCGGCAGGCCTTCGGCCAGATGGGACAGCGCACGAGCCTGCGCGCCGCCGCGGTGTACGGCGGCGTGGGCATGGCGCCTCAAATCCAGGCCCTGCGCGGCGGAGCCGAGGTCATCGTGGCCTGCCCGGGCCGCCTGCTCGACCACGTCGACCGGGGCCACGTTGATTTTTCCAGCCTCGAGGTGCTCGTCATCGACGAGGCCGATCAGATGTTCGACATGGGTTTTTTGCCCTCGATCCGGCGCATACTCAAGCTCCTGCCCGCCCGGCGCCAGACCCTGCTGTTTTCGGCCACCATGCCCGACGACATCAGGCATCTGGCCCAAGAGTGCCTCAGCCAACCCGCCGTCGTCCAGGTCGACCACACCCGGCCCTTGACCACGGTATCCCACGCGCTCTACCCGGTCAACGAGCACCTAAAGACCGCGCTCGTGCTCGAGCTCCTGCGGCCGGCGCACATGGAGTCGGTCCTGATCTTCACGCGCACCAAGCACCGCGCCAAGCGCTTGGGCCTCAAGCTCAAGGCCGCCGGCTTCAAGGCCGCCTCCCTGCAGGGCAATCTCTCCCAGAACCAGCGCCAGGCGGCTCTCGGCGGTTTCCGCGACGGCCGGTTCAGCATCCTCGTAGCCACGGATATCGCTGCGCGCGGCATAGACGTCTCCCAGATCACTCATGTGATCAACCTCGACATCCCCAACACTCCCGAGGCCTACACCCACCGGATCGGCCGCACGGGCCGCGCCGCCAGCACCGGCGACGCCTTCACCCTCGTGACCCATGCCGACGCCGCCATGGTCGCCGCCATTGAAAGGCGCCTGGGCCGCAAGATCGAAAGGCGGCGGCTCGCGGGCTTCAACTACGACCAGCCAGCGCCTCAGCCGGCGGCCCAGTCCCTGCGCCACCGCGGAACCGGACCCGCGCATCCGCCGCGAAACGCGCGCAGGACTCGCGCGTGGAAATAGCCCGGGACCAACTCGACCGGATTGACAAGCCCGCGGCGCGCTGCTATTATATTAGTGGTTGCGCATACAGTAATTAAGGAGCGAACGTGCCTGTTTCCAAAACCCTGCGCCTTTTAAGCGTCATCGCCGAGCCCAATCGGCTGCGCATACTGGCCGCCTTGTCCGCGCGGCGGATGTGCGTCTGCGAGCTCTGCGCGGCGCTGGGGCTCAAACAGTCCGTCATGTCCCAGCATCTGCGCGTCTTGCGTGATCGCGGCTTGGTCAATGCCCGCAAGAACGGCTTATGGGTGAATTACGAGCTGTCGAAATCCGCCCTGCTGGGCCCATCGGGCAAGGTGCTCAAGACCATCCTGGCCGAGACGCGCTTGGACGAGACGATCCGGAAAGACCGTCAGGCCGCGGCCAATGTCGACCGCAAGGCCATTTGCCGCGGGCCGGGACGCAAGCCGTGAAAGAAAGAACCAAGCTCGGCCTGATGGCTGGAATTTTCCTGGCCATATATTACGCGCCGTTCTCCCATCCCCGGGTCCAGAATTCGATCCTGGAGGCCTTCTGGCTGCTCCAGGACTACGCCCGCCACCATGTCCTGGCCTGCCTCATTCCCGCCTTCTTCATCGCAGGCGCGATCTCCGTGTTCGTGTCGCAGGCGGCGATCATGAAATATTTCGGAGCCAAGGCTAACAAATTCCTCTCCTACGGAGTGGCCTCGGTGTCAGGGACCATCCTGGCGGTCTGCTCCTGCACCGTCTTGCCCCTTTACGCGGGCATCTCCCGGCGCGGCGCGGGCATCGGCCCGGCCGTGGCTTTCCTGTATTCAGGCCCGGCCATCAACGTACTGGCCATCATTCTGACCGCGCGCGTCCTCGGGCTGGAGATGGGCGTGGCGCGGGCCGCGGGAGCCGTGCTTTTCTCCATCATCATCGGATTGTCCATGGCTTACATATTCAGGCATGCGGAGAAAAGCATCCCCGACGATTCCATGTTCTCGGCCGCGGAACAAAAAAACGCCCGCCCCCTCTGGAAGGACATCCTCTACTTCTTCAGCATGGTCTGCATCCTGGTCTTCGCGGCCTGGAGCAAGCCCGAGCACCCCGTCGGCTTTTTCGCAGAGGTCTACCGGGTCCATTGGTGGCTGGCAGGGACCGCCCTGCTCGCCCTGTTCTGGATGCTGGCCGGCTGGTTCAAGAAGGAAGAGCTTGTCTCATGGAAGGACTCGACCTGGGAGTTCGCCAAGCAGATATTCCCCCTGCTCCTGGCCGGGGTCTTCGTCGCCGGCCTGCTCATGGGGCGGCCGGGCCTCGACAACGGCCTCGTCCCGAACCGCTATGTGGCCATGCTGGTGGGCGGCAACTCCATCCGGGCCAACCTGTTCGCCTCCCTAGCCGGAGCCCTCATGTATTTCGCCACGCTCACGGAAGTCCCCATCCTGCAAGGACTCATGGGCTCGGGCATGGGCAAGGGACCGGCCCTGGCCCTGCTGCTGGCCGGTCCGGCGTTGAGCCTGCCCAGCATGATCGTGCTCAACAAGATCATGGGCACGCAGAAGATGTTGACCTACGTCGGCCTGGTGGTCGGCATGTCCGCCTTGGCCGGCATGGCGTACGGGGCTCTTTTCTAAGGAGGAACCCATGAAAATAGAAGTCTTTGGACCGGGCTGCGCCAGATGCGCGAAGACGGAAGAGGTCATCAAGACGGTCCTGGCCGAACTCAAGCGCGAAGCCGAGGTCGTCAAGATCACGGACATAAACGAAATGGTCGAGCGGGGGGTCCTGTTCACGCCGGCCGTCGTCGTAGACGGCAAAAAAGTCTGCGAGGGCAGGATTCCGACGGCCGCCATGGTCAAAGACTGGCTGATATGATCACGAGGCAGGGATATTTGGGCTACGGCCTTCTGGCCTTCGCGGCAATCAGCATCGCCTTCGCGGTCTTTAAGGAGAACCGTCCTCTGCCGCAAACTCCGGCGTCGGCCGAGGCGGCCGCGCCGATTCCAGTTCAACCCGAAAAAACGACCGCCAAGCCGCAGGCCGGCCAGCCAGTCGTCATCGCGCGCTATTGCCACGGCCATGCCCGGTGCTCGAACTGCCTCAGAATCGAGCAATACTCCCGGGAAGCCGTCGAGACCGGACTGCGCAAGGATATCGATTCCGGCCGATTAAGATTCGAGGTCGTCAACGTGGAAGAGCCTGCCAACAGACACTATGTTCAAGATTACGGCCTCTATACCAAATCGCTCGTGCTCATCGCCCGGGCGGGCGGCAAGGAAGTCCGCCACAAGGTCCTCAATGACGTTTGGACCCACCTAAACGACAAGGACGCTTTCATGGCCTACGTTCGAACGGAGACGGAAAGCTTCTTGAAACAGCCATGATCGAGACAGCGACGGCTTTCTGGCTTGGAATACTGACATCGATCAGTCCTTGCCCATTGGCCTCGAATATCGCGGCCCTCTCGTTTTGTCTGCGCGGAGCTCCGGCCGGCCGCGGGGCCGCAGCCCACGGCGCCGCCTATTCGCTGGGACGGGCCGCGGCCTACGCCGGGCTCGCCATGCTGATCGCAGCCGCTGGCTTGTCCATCCCCGCGGCCTCGGACTTCCTGCAGCGTTACGTCAACCAGGCTCTCGGCCCGGTCTTGATCCTTGCCGGAGGAGTTCTGCTCGATCTCATCCCGTTGGGGTTCGCGTTTTGGCGGCCAAGCGCGGCCTGGACATCCAGGCTTGCGCGCGGCGGCGCCTTGGGCTCGGCCGGCATGGGATTTCTTCTGGCCCTGGCCTTCTGCCCGGTCTCGGCCGCAATCTTCTTCGGAGCGCTCATCCCGTTGGCCCTCAAGAGCCGGTCTTTCGCCTTTCTGCCGTTTGTCTATGGCCTCGCCACGGGGCTGCCTGTCCTGCTCTTCGCCCCGGCCATCGCGGCAGGGGCAGCCGCCTTGGCCCAGAGCTGCGCCAAGGCAGCGGCGCTGGAACGTTGGACGCGCGGCGCGACAGGAACGGTTTTATTGATTCTGGGCGTCTACTTTACCCTCAGGCACATCTTTCACGTTCTATAAACTCAAAAAAATGGCAGAGGACCCCACATGACAAAAGAACGAACCATCGCATCAAGACTCTCCTTCCTGGACCGCTGGCTGACCTTGTGGATATTCCTGGCCATGGCCGCGGGAGTAGGCCTGGGCTGGCTGTTCCCGGCCGCCGTGACCTCGTTCAACGCGGCCTCAAGCGTCGGGACCACGTCGATCCCCATCGCCATCGGGCTTATCCTCATGATGTATCCGCCCCTGGCCAAGGTGCGCTACGAGGAACTCGGACGGGTGTTCGCCGATAAAAAGGTCCTGGCCCTGTCCTTGATCCAGAACTGGCTCATCGGCCCCGTGCTCATGTTCGTCCTCGCCGTGCTCTTCCTGCGCGGCTATCCCGAGTACATGATCGGGCTCATCATGATCGGCCTGGCGCGCTGCATCGCCATGGTCATCGTATGGAACGAACTGGCCCAGGGCGACACCGAATACTGCGCCGGGCTGGTGGCGTTCAATTCCATCTTCCAAGTGCTCTTTTTCTCGGCCTTCGCGTGGTTTTTCATCACCGTGCTGCCGGCCAAGCTCGGCCTCTCGGGCGCCGTGGTCAACGTGACCATGGGAGAGATCGCCAAGAGCGTGTTCATCTACCTGGGCATCCCGTTCATCGCCGGCGCGGCCACCCGGCTGGCGCTCGTATCGGCGCGCGGGAAAGAATGGTATCACGGCCGCTTCATCCCGGCCATCAGCCCCATCACCTTGATCGCGCTCTTGTTCACCATCGTGGTGATGTTCTCCATCCAGGGGCGGCGCATCGTGGAATCTCCCTGGGACGTGGGGCGCATCGCCATGCCGCTGCTATGCTACTTCGTAATCATGTTCTTCGTCTCGTTTCTGCTCAGCCGGCGCGCGGGAGCGCGCTATCCGGTGGCGACGTCGCTCTCGTTTACGGCGGCCTCCAACAACTTCGAGCTGGCCATCGCGGTGGCCATCGCCACTTTCGGAATCGGCCACGGCGCGGCCTTCGCCGCGGTCATCGGCCCGTTGGTGGAGGTGCCGGTGCTCATCGGGCTCGTCAACGTGGCGCTGCGCCTGCGCGCCGGGTTCTTCGGGGAGAGCGCCGCGGCCGCCCTGCCCGCCGTCCCGGATACCGTGTCCTGAAAGGAGAAATCATGTCAAAACGATCCCAGACCCCGAAAAATACGCACCAGCTGGTCCGGCAAGCCTACGGCGAGGTCGCCAAGAAGCAGTCCTCCTGCTGCGGCGGCTCGTCTTGCTGCGGCTCGGACGCCCGGCCCGTTTCCGAAGGAGACCTCGGGCTCTCCTGCGGAGACCCCGTGACGTTCTCCTGCCTCAAACCGGGAGACATCGTGCTGGACCTTGGTTCCGGAGCGGGCAAGGACGTGTTCCTGGCGGCCAGGAAGGTCGGGGCCTCGGGGCGGGTGATCGGCGTGGACATGACCCCCGAGATGCTCGCCCTGGCGCTGCGCAACGCCGAGAACTTCAAACGTTCGACCGGGCTCGACAACGTGGAGTTCCGCCAGGGGCAGATCGAGAAATTGCCTCTCGCCGACGGCTCCGTCGACATCGTCATCTCGAACTGCGTCATCAACCTCTCCCCGGACAAGCCGCGGGTATTTTCCGAGGCTTTCCGAGTCCTCAAGCCGGGCGGCCGGCTCGTGGTCAGCGACATCGTCCTGGAGAAACCTCTTCCGCCCGAGCTCAAGGCCGACGCCGGCCTCTATGCCGCCTGCATCGCCGGGGCCTTGCCGCGCGGCGAATACCTGCAAGCCGTCCGCGACGCCGGGTTCCAGGAACCGGAGATTTTGGCGGATCGGACCTACCAGGCGTCATCCGCGCAAGCGGACCCCGTGACCGGGCACGCGGCTGATGAACTCGCGGGCGTCGCCGCCAGCGTCACCATACTGGCCCGCAAGAATCGCTGATCCGGATTTTATTCGAGCTGCAGCTCGTCGCTCACGCCGATTCCATCGAGGAAAGTCACGTCATGGGAGATGACGATGACGGCGCCCTCGAATCTGGAAAGCGCGCTTTCCAGAAATTCCAGATTCACGATGTCGAGGTTGTTCGTCGGCTCGTCGAGGATCAAAAGCTGCGGCGCGGGATCCGCAACAAATATCTTGGCCAGGCAAGCCCTGAGCCTCTCTCCCCCGCTCAAGGTTGACACTCCCTGGAGCGCCCTTTCCCCCGCGAACAGGAACTGGGCCAGAAAATTGCGGACCTCGGCGACGCTCTTGCCGGAGCCGGCGCTGACGTTTTCAAGCACGGTTGATTGTTCGTCGAGGCAACGCGAGTGCTGGTCGATGAACCCGCAGGCCACGCCTCCCAATTTGAGGCTCCCGGAGATCCTTCCCTCCAGCTTCCGGAATCCGGTCAGCAGATTGAGCAATGTGGTCTTGCCCGAGCCGTTGCGTCCCGACACGCAGACCCGCGCCGGCCCGTTCATGGAAAAAGTCACGTTCCGCTTCCAGAGATCGCGGCTCATCCCCTCATACCTGAAATTCAACTCATGCGCGTCGAAAACGAGCTTGGAGGCCGGCAAGGCCGTCTCGGGAAAATCCGCGTAGATGACCGGATCGATCTTCTGGCGCTCGAAAGCGCCTCGGGCGCGATCGACTTTTTCGCCCAACTCGGCGTCCGCGGCGCGGCGTATCTTGCCGAGGGTCTTTTGCGCCCGCCTCTTTCTGGCTCCGAGCAAGACCTTCGGCATCCCGGTCTTGGGAGCGGATATGCGCGCCTGCCTCATGCGTTTTTCCTGGGCGCGCAGCTTGTCGGCCCTCTTGCGCGCCGCTTGGTCCCGCTTCCGCGTAGCCTCTTCGAGATCTCCGGCCAGCCGGGCCCGTTCTTGGTCGCGCTCCTGCTCATAAAAGGCCCAATTCCCGCCGAAGGTCGAAAGCCCCCGGTTGGACAATTCCAGGATCGCGTCCACTTCCCCCAGCAGCTCGCGGTCATGCGAGATGATGAGCAGCCCGCGGCGCGTCATGCGGACAAAATCCAGGACGCCGCGCCTGGCCTGCCTGTCGAGGTTGTTCGTGGGTTCGTCCAGGACGATAAAGTCCGCCCCGGAGGCCAGCTGCCTCAGCAGCCGCAGCCTGGTCCACTCGCCGCCGCTTAAAGCCGAGCAGGGACATTCCAGGTCGACGCCCTCCTGCAAGACCTCGACCATCCCAGCGTCGGCCGGCGCGACATCGACCCAAAGTCCGGAAAGGTATTCCCCCGCGGGCATGTCAGGAGGGGTCTCAAACTGGGTGAAGTACGAGACAAGGCAGGCCTTCTCTATCCTGCCGGCGACCGGAGCCAGCGCGCCCTGCGCCAAGCGCGCCAGGGTGGACTTTCCCACCCCGTTGGGGCCGATGAGTCCGTACTTGCGGCCCGATTCAAGGGAGAGACTCAGGCCCTTGAAGACCGCCTGGCCGTTGGACCACTCGAAATCCACGGAATTAAAAATGACGGCCATGAGATCGTCGCCCGCCCGTAATCAAGCAGTCCAAGAGGCCAGGCTGCTGATATGATACTCAATTCCATGTCTGCCTGAAGCAAACGGCGACGCGCCTCCGGCTTCAATAAAGGCTCCATATTTCTTAAGATAGACGCAAATATCTTTATATTCGAGGACGAAAACATGAAAATGACTTTATCGATCGCGATTCTCTGCGCGGCCTTCGCGCTTTCCGGAGCCTGGGCCCAGGACGAGTCCGCCGCCCAAACTGCGGCCCCGCCCGCCGCGCCGCGGCCCGCCGCGACTCAGCGTTTTACCGAGGAGTTCAAAGGCGGCAAGTTATCCTCCCGCTGGGAACCGCTCCAAGCCGTCGGAGGCAGCTTCAAGCGCTTTGCCCGGCTCGACCCCGGCCGGTTGACCGTTTCCGTACCGGAAGGCCATTCCTGGGGCAAGACCGGCATCATGAGCCGCGAGCCGCTCTTCACGGTGAGCGAAGCCATGGCCAAAAACCCTCTCACTATCGACTTCGCCTTCGGCAACGACCGAAGCACCGGCCTTTGCATCGCCCTCTCCGCCATGAAGGACGCCGATGTGTGGCGCCAGCCCAACGCCTGGCTGCATTGGGCGAAGAAATCCGATGACGAGGGCGTTTTCTATTTCGCCAACACCCAGGATCGCGACGAGGACTACGGCGCGACAAAAACCGAGGCCAAGCCGGATCGCATGATCACGCTCAGCGTGTCGCCGGAAACGGTCAAGGTCGACACCTCGCAGGGCAAGCACCTGAGCGGCTCTTTCTCCTGGCTTAAGCCCGGAACCCAGGTCTACCTCTACGTCTTCAGCCATCCTGTAAGCGAAAACGCGGCCGCGGACATGGTCCTGCACTCAATCCGGCTGCGCTAGATATAAGCTGAGGTCCGGTACCCTACACGTCGAGGCGGTAGCCGTAGGTCTCCACGGAAGTGATGCGCTTGGCCCAAGAGCCCAAGGCCACGCGCAAGCGGCTGATGGTCACATCAACGCTCTTGGTGCTGATCTCTAAATTCTTCCCGATACCCCAAACCCTTTCTATGAGAAATTGACGGCTGAGCACATGGCCAGGGCGCTCCATGAAAGCCACCAAGAGCTCGAACTCCTTGGGCCGCAGATCGACGCGGCGTTTCTGAACCTCCACCTCATGCCGGACCAGATCGATCTTGAGCCCTGCGGCCTCCAGCACCTGGGGCAAAGCCGGGGGCAAGCGGTTGCGCCTGAGCAGGACCGCCACGCGGGCTATCAGTTCCGAGGCCGCGAACGGCTTGGTGAGATAGTCGTCCGCGCCGGAAGATAGGCCCTCGACCTTATCCTGTGTGGCGCCTTTGCCGGTCAGCATGAGCACCGGCACGTTCTCATACCCGCTCTGGGCTCGAATTTCCCTCATGAGCGCGACGCCTTCGGCGTCGGGAAGGCTGCGGTCGAGGATAATGAGATCCGGAAGCTGTTTCGCCAAAGCCCCGCGGGCTTGAAAAGCCGAGGAAGCGGTCTTGACCGAATATCCCTGCTCGTCCAAAATATCCCGCAAAAGTTCAAGCACGGCCATGTCGTCATCGATGGCCAGAATAAAGGTCTTCGCTGTCATTGACAACAATCCTATAGCATCTGTCTTCCAAAGTCAAAATCCCCCGTCTCAGCCGGACGCACCTCCAAGGCTACTCATTCTCCTCGCCGCTTTCTTTATCAGGCCGGAACTGGAGGCCTTCCAGGTACGGGGAAGATTTTCCGGACTGCGCCAGCTTGGAAACCTGGTCGTGAAGGAAACGCGCCTCGGCCGCGTTTCTCCAGCCGATGACGATTTCATCGGCCAAGTTCAGCGCCAAAAAATTCATCTTTTCGCTGTCAGAAATGGAGGCAAGCTCGTTTCGACTGCGATTGGCCACGACTCTGGAGTCAAAACGCGACAGCTCCTCGAATTTACTCAGGGGAACGCGATAATGGACGGTCTGCTCCAGCACTGAGTCTTGCATGCCGTCCGACGCGGACTTCGGCGCCGTGCGATAGACAATCGTCCTCTTCCATGGGCCGTTATTGCGCCAGACGAGGGCATGGTCATTGAAGTCTCCGGGCTGCCCGTACTTCTCGATCATGACCCTCGCGATATACTGCGAAGCGGCGGGCCAGTCCTTGATTAGAATCTCCGCGGTCGTCACCGGCATCGAAATGCTTTCTTGCGTCTGGCCCCAGAGGTGGGATTGCAAAAAGCCCTCCCTCGTGACTCCTATCGTCGCGAGGACGAGGATGACGGCCGCCCCGATCGTCCATCTGATGGTGTTCTTCATAATAGCGCCTCCGTTGCTGCTGTCGCTATTAGCTTAGCGCCCATTAGGTCTGATATTTGTCAAACAACGGCCTATGAGCCGACGTTCACCGATACGGGCGCACTTAATAGGAAAGGATCACAACAGTCCCCTGAGGCAGGCAAAGAAATCCGCCTTGGCCTGGCGCTCTATCCAGGGCTTATGTCCGCAGCGTTGAAGCAGGATGAATCGGAAATCCCGAAGGACCGACGCAAGGGGCTTTTCAACTCCCTCGGCGGGATGCGGATCATATGCTCCATGGATGGCCGCGACCGGGCACAAAACCCGTTTCCCGAGTTCCAAGAGCTGCCCGGATTTCCTCAATTGCGCGGCTTCCCGCCATACGCTCTTAAAGATTTCCGCGCGGATCTCGACGCCTTCAGGCTCGCACGGCAGAGGATCATAGGCATCCGCCTTGCGAAATATTTCTCCCAGCCGAGGCAAGGCATCATGCCGGCCCGACGGCACGGGGCTCTCCAGCGACTTCACGAGCGATTCCGCCTCTGCCCGCTCCTCACGGCTCAGGCGGCCTAGCCGGGTCTCCTGGACCCGGACGGCAGAAGACTCTTCAAAACCGCCGCTCCCGATGAGTATGAGCTTATTGACGAACTCGGGATGACGGGCCGCGAAGATATACCCCAGCCATGCTCCCCAGGAAAATCCGATCAAGGTGACGGGCAAGTCGCCGCGCTCCCTCAAGACCGCGCGCAGCTCGGCGACCTGCCCATCGACGGACGCCGCGGTTTGAAGCGGCTCCAAAACGCCGCGGTCGCGGGACAGCTCCCGAGCCACCGGCTCCATCTCGCCGGCGGCGCCCGGGCCTCCATGCAGGACCGCGAGCTTGTGCGGCGCCTTTCCGTAGATCCTAAGGTTTTTCATTCCCGGCCTGACGATTCATCCGCCATTGACGACGTTTCTCTTTTCGCCGCTCATTAAACGCCTTGCGCTCGGCCTTCTGCTTGACGCGGAACTCCCGCGTCAGCGCCTTCTTCTCATCGACCGTCTTGCCCTGGAGACTCGCGCGAAAGGCCTTGCGCTCCTCGGACTGCTTCTGCTCGAAAGCCTGCCGCTCGGCCTTCATCCGTTCGCCGAACCGCTGCTTCTCATCCTGGACCCGCGTTTGGGACGCCGCAGCCGGAGCGCTCGTCTCGACCGCCCCGGCCAGCGCAACGGCGCATAACAAGGCGGACAACAGCCCACAACGACGCAAGACTGCTTTGTTCATGATCATGTCTCCCGGGATCGCCCATGGGTTCCCTTTCATATGATACGAACAAGCCTGGAAATAGTTCCATCCGCAAAGCCCGCCATCCCCAGAGTTCTTTGATAGAATAGGCCAGTCATGAAGAAAAATCTCCTTATCAAAAACGCCCTGCGCATCGTCACCATGGACGACGGCCGCCGCGAGCTCTCCAACGCCGACATCCTGACCAACGGCCGCGCCATCCTGACCCTGGGCAAGAACCTTCCCGAAGACGGCGCCCAGATCCTCGACGCCTCCGGCTGCGTGGTCGTTCCCGGCTTCATCAACACCCATCACCACCTCTGCCAGACCTTGACCCGCTGCGTTCCCGCGGCGCAAAACGCCAAGCTTTTCGACTGGCTGCGCCATCTCTACGGGATATGGCGCCATCTGACCCCGGAAGCCGCGGGCATAGGCGCCGAGGTGGGACTCTCCGAACTGCTCCTGACCGGCTGCACGACCTCGGCGGATCATACCTATCTTTTCCCCCGAGGGCAGGGCAACGAACTCATCGACCGGCAAATCGAGGCGGCGAGAAAATTGGGCATCCGCTTCCACCCGACGCGCGGCTCTCTGAGCATGGGCGTGTCCAAGGGCGGGCTGCCGCCGGACGATTGCGTGCAGGACGAGGACGAAATACTCAAGGACGGCGAACGGCTGGTCAAGGCCTACCACGACCCGGCGCCTCTCTCCATGTGCCGCGTCGGCCTGGCGCCCAACGCGCCTTTCACGGTCAGCCCCGAGCTGCTCAAGGCCGTAGCCCTTCAGGCCAGGAAATGGGGAGTCATGCTGCACACCCATATAGCCGAGACATTGGACGAGGAGATTTTCTGCCTGCAGCGCTACGGCATGCGGCCTCTGGATTTCATCGAGTCCGTGGGCTGGCTGGAAGGCAACGCCTGGTTCGCCCACATGGTGCACATCAACGGCGAGGAAGTCGCGCGGCTGGCCAAGAGCCGGACCGGAGTCGCGCACTGCCCGTCTTCCAACATGCGCCTGGGCTCGGGCACGGCCCCGGTGCGCCGCTACCGCGACGCGGGCGTGGCCGTGGGCCTGGGCGTGGACGGCTCGGCCTCCAACGACACCAGCGACATGCTCGCCGAATTGCGCCAGTGCCTGCTCGCGCACCGCGTCCTGACCGGAGTCGATTCCATGCCGGCCCGGGAAGTGCTGGAGATGGCCACCCGCGACGCGGCCCGGGTCCTGCACCGAGACGACATCGGCCAGCTCGCGCCGGGCAAGGCCGCGGACCTGGCGATCTTCGACGTGGGCACGGTCGATTACGCGGGCGCCATGAGCGATCCCGTGGCGGCCCTGGTTTTCTGCGGCAGCAGCCACCGGAGCAAGTGGACCATCGTAGACGGGAAGATCGTAGTCGAAAACGGGCGCTTGACCGGGGCCGACGAGCGCGAGATCGCGGTTCGCGCCAACCAGGCCTCGTTGGCTCTCATCGCCAAAGGGCCCAAGTCATAACGTCCTACTTCCAGCCCATGGGTTTGTAGCCCTTCTCCATGAGGCAGTACTCCACGAACCTGCGGTGCACCCCCTCCGGGCTGTTGGCCTCGATAGCCCCATGCGCCAGGCCCGCGGCCGCGCCCACGGCCGCGCCCTCGGAGATGGCCCGGCCATAGTCGCCGGTGAAGGCGCCGAAGACGACTCCCAGAAACGCACCGAAAAACGCCCCGGCTCCGGTCTTGCGCGCCACCAGCTTGGCTTTGTTGGCCTTGACGTATTGCGCGGCCTGGGCGTCGCACTCGGCGATGTCTTTCTCGACGGTCTCCTTGGGCAGGCTCTTGTAGCGCTCGTCCGGGTAAAGCGCCACCCGGGGCGCGGCGCAGCCGCAAAGGACCGCCGCCGAAAGGATCACGGCATAGACGCGGGAAGTTCTCATGATGCAATCATAGATAGATGGCTCTGGAAAATCAACTCTCCGCGGCGCGGCAATTCTGTATGATATCCCCCATGAGAAGCCCGATTTATTTCATCGCTGCAGCCGCCTCCGAGGGCCTGCCCCGGCTCTGCGGCAAACTGGAACGCCTCATCGCCGCAAGCCGCGTGCTGGACCTCGTCTCGGCCGGGGACTCGGTCGCGGTCAAGCTGCATTTCGGCGAGGCCGGAAATACGGGCTATGTCCGGCCCGAGCTGCTGCGCGTAATCGCCTCCAGCCTCAAGGCCCGGCAGGCCAAGCCGTTTCTCGCGGATACCAACACCCTTTATCAGGGCCGGCGCCAGGAATCCGGGGAACACCTCAAGCTCGCCCGCGAGCACGGCTTCACACCCGAGGCCGTAGGCGCCGAAGTCGTCATCCCGGACGACACGAAGCCGGAGAACGCCGTCGCCGTCGACGTATCCGGCCGCTTCATTAAAACCGCCAAGGTGGCCGGCTTGTTCGCCCAAGCCGACGCCTTCGTGGGAGTCGCGCACTTCAAGGGCCATCTCATGACCGGATTCGGCGGGGCGCTCAAGAACGTGGGCATGGGCTGCGCCACGCGCGAGGGCAAACTGGCCCAGCATTCGGACGTGTCCCCCTCCATAGACGTCAAGGAATGCGTGGGCTGCGGCCAGTGCGTCGCGGCCTGCTCCGCGCAGGCCATTTCCCTGCGCGCGGACAAGGCCGTCATCGACGCGGCCCTTTGCGTCGGCTGCGCCCAATGCCTGGCCGCGTGCCCCAGCTCGGCCATCGAGGTCCGCTGGGAGCAGGGCGGCAACGTCATCCAGGAAAAGATGGTCGAATACACCCGGGCGATCCTGGCCGCCAAGAAGGGCAAAGCGGCCTTTTTCAACTTTTGCCTCAAGGTCACGGCCGAATGCGACTGCCTGGCCAAGGACGACCCCTGCATCGCCCCGGACGTGGGCATATTGGCCGGAGCCGATCCCGTGGCCCTGGATCAGGCCTGCCATGATCTCGTGCTCCGGGCCGCGGGCCGGGACGTGTTCAAAGCCGCCCACCCCAAGAGAGACGGCGCCAAGCAGCTGGCCCACGCCGAGGAACTCGGTCTAGGCCGGCGCGATTACGAGCTCATAACGGTCAGTCAATGACCCGGCGGGCCGCAAGGTAACGCTTGCGGTAATAGTCGCTGTAAAGGCTCTCCATGACGACCGCTCCGGCGCTGGAGCGATGGATGAAGATGCCGTTGCCGACGTAGATGCCCACGTGACCAACGATGCGCGAGACCTTCTCCCCGCAGAAAAACACCAGGTCGCCCATGCGCAGCTCGCGGGATGAGGCCACCCGATCGCCGACCAAGGACATCTGCGTGGATCTGCGCGGCAGATCCAGCCCGTTTTCCAGGAATACCCGGCGCACGAAATCCGAGCAATCCTGGGGAGCCGGACGCTGTCGTTCCTCTTCGGGCAGGTACGTCTTGGCCGTGCGGATGACGGCCTTGGCCATGGGGGGAATCGGTGGCGCGGCGCGGCGCGAATGGGACGGCTGAGGACCGCCGGCACACCCCCCCGCGGCCCAGAGAACCAGAAAGCCGGCGGAGAGTCCGGTACGCATTATCCGCGACAATGGCGTCTGACCCACGCCGGTCAATTGTATAATAATCTTCTGGCCCGCCCCACATGAAAAAAGTCCTGGTCATCGATGACGAGGCCGTTATCGTGGAAGTGCTCTGCCGTCATCTGGCCCGGATCGGCTATGAAGCCAGCGGCGCGGGCAGCGCCGAGGAAGCCCTGACCTTTCTGGACCGGGACACGGCGGACGTCATCCTGCTCGACAATGTCCTGCCGGGCATGACCGGGCTCAAGGCCTTGGCCGAGATCCGGAGCCGCAGCAGCGCCCCCGTCATCATCATGACCGGGCATTGCGATGACGAACTGCGCAAGGACGCCTTCCTGCTGGGCGCCTCGGGCTTGCTTTCCAAACCCCATGATCTGGCGATCCTCGACGAACTCCTGCGCAAGACCCTAGAAGCCCATAGCTAGCATCATGGCCAAGAAAAGCCGCCCCGCCCCCTCATCGGCCGCGCCCGCGCGGCGCGCGGGCGCGGCCGAAGCCTGGATATTCCTCGCGGCCCTGGCCCTGCGCCTGGCCCATTTCGCCCTCTATAAGGACGATTTCTGGCTGCGCACGCCCCTGCTCGACGACAACATATTCTTGTCCTGGGCAGGCACCATCCACCGCGAAGGCTGGCTGGCGCGCGGCCTGGGAACCTTTTACCTCAACCCGGGCTATCCCTACCTGCTCGCGGCCCTGGGAAAAATCCTGATCCAAGGCCCGGAGCCGATCTTCGCGCTTCAGCACATTCTCGGCGCGCTGGTCCCGGTCTTCATCTTCCGCATCGGCCTGGCCGTTTTCGACCGTCCAACCGCCTGGACCGCCGCCGTCATTTCAGGGCTCTACGGTCCGGCCTTTTTCTTCGAGTCCAGATACCTGGGAGAGCTCCCCATCTACGTCTTGAACGCGGCCTGGCTCCTGTGCTTGACGAGGCAAGTATCCGCCCCGCGCCGTTGGCGGCTGTGGCTGCTCGCCGGCCTGTGCCTGGGCGCATCGAGCGTTTTTCGGCCGACGGCTCTGGTCCTGGCCCCGATCTCCGCGCTCTGGGCGCTGTGGACCCTTCGGCGCCGCTGGAAGGAACTCTCCATATGCCTGGCCGCGTTCGGCCTCGGGGCCTGGCTGCCCCTTCTTCCCTTCCAGACGCGCAATCATATCGTCGACCCGGCCTCAGGCTGGGGCCTGACCACGGCCAGCGGCGGAGTGAGCTTCTACATGGGCAACAACCCCGAAGCCGACGGCCTCAACAAGCCGGCCTCGTTCGTGCACGGCGGCCCCGGGTACCAATATCAGGATTACATGGCCGAGGCCCGGCGCCGCACCGGCCGCGTCCTGACGTCCAAGGAGATGGACCGCTATTGGATCCGGCAGACCTTGCAGTGGTTCGCCGCCCAACCCAGGGCGGCCTGGGGCTTGGTCTGGCGCAAGGTCGGCTATTTCTGGAACCATCAAGAACCCCCGGACAACTTCTTTCCGAGCGTGTTCGAGCGATTCACTCGCCTGGGGCCGATGCCCCTGCTGAAGTGGGGCTGGGTCGCGCCCTTGGGACTGGCCGGCATGCTTTGGGGAGCCGGACTCTGCCGCCGGCATTGGCTCCTGCACGTCTATGTCGCGGCCTACCTGGCGCTCAACGCCGGCTTCTTCGTGCTTTCCCGCTACCGGTTTCCGGCCGTTATCGGGCTCTCCCTGTTCGCGGGCTTTGCATTGGTCCGGCTCCAGTCGCTGGCCGCCGGCCGTTCCTGGCTCAAGGCCGGCGCCTTGGCTCTGAGCCTCGCGGCGTGTTTCTGGATCTCGCGCCTGCCTTTGATCGGCTCCGAGGATATGGCCGTCACCCACTACAGCATGGGCGTCATCTACGCCAATCAGGGCTGGAAGGACAAGGCGGTCGATGAATACCAGCTCTCCCTCCAGGCCGATCCGGGCTTTGTTCCCTCGTATCTGAATCTGGGCCTGCTGCAGGCCGAGCGCGGCAAGGCTGCGGAGGCGATATGGTCCCTGGAGCGCGCCGCCGAGCTGGAAACGAATCCGGAACAGATCGCCCGCCTGCGCAACGCCGTGGGCCAGCTTCGCGCCGCGGCCAAGGCCCATTGACCATGTCAGGCCCGCGAAAGTCTTCCCTGGATTTTTGGGTCGCCTCCGCTATTCTCTGCGCAATACTAGCCTGGACAGCCCAGGTGATGCTGACGCCCGCGCGGACCCAATGGGACCTCAAGGTATACATGGGCTGCTCGCGGATATTAGCCCAAGGAGAAAATCCCTATCTTCAGGAACAAATCATCAACGACGTTTCTTTCCCTTGCCTGTATCCGCCCCTGGTCATAGACGCGTACCGGCCGTTCGCGGCCCTCAGCGACGCCTGGGGCCGGCACGCCGGCCAGCATCTGTGGTCCTTGCTCAAGATCCTGGCCATCGCGGGCCTTCTGTTGTTATGGAAGAAATATTTTTGGGACCTGAAATTCGAGCCTTATCATGTTCTTTTCCTGGTCCTGGCCTACGGCACCCCATTTTTGACGGATTTCCGCTGCGGCAACGCCGCGGTCTTCGAGCAAGTCATGCTCTGGGGAGCCTTCGCGGCCCTCGCCGCGGGCCGGGATATGCTTTTCGGGGCGCTCATCGCCGCGGCCTCGTTGATGAAGCTGACCCCGTTGGCCTTCCTGCCCCTGCTTCTGCTCAGGCCCCGGCCTAATTGGAAAATTTTCGCGGCGGCCGGCGCGCTTTTCGCCGCGCTCTTGGGATGCAACGAGGTCCTGCATCCCGGACTGCTGCGGGAATACTTTCACCAGCTCGTGGGAGTCGACCAAGCCTGGCACCATGAAGCCGGGCCGAATAACTGCTCCACCTACGGCTTCATCAAGCAGGGTTTGGAGATATGGCTGGGCGACCGCAGCCGCGCCGTGGCCCTGGCTAAAACCCTTTTCCTGCCCTTGGCCGCGATCATCCTGGCGCTGAGCCTGCGCGCGGGGCGCGCCATCCTCCAGGACAAGAGCTCCCCGAACGCGACACGGAAAGAAATGATCCTGTTCTATTGCATGGTCTATGCGCTCCTGGTGCCGCGCATGAAAGATTACACCTTCATGCTCCTGCTCATACCTACCCTTTTTATCCTGGAAGCGCCGATTTCCGCGAAGCTGCGCTGGGCCATCCTCCTGCTGGCCGGCGCCAATTCCGCCAAGGGTCTGGCCAAGAGCTCGGGCTTGGGCGAGTGGTCATTCTTCTTCGCCTATTTCAAGCTCTACGCCGCGGCCCTCTGCTGGTGGGCCTACGTCAAAACCGCTTCCCGCCTTCCCGATCTGTCCCGCTCTGGCCCTGCCCGGAGCGAGCCCGCGGCCATCCGAGATCTGCGTTCTTTCCTGGGCGATTAGAGGGCGGCGAGTTCGGCTTCCTTGGACTGAATCTGGTCCTGCACCTCTTCCATCTTCTCGCCGATGGCCTTGACCTTGGCGAAATCGGCGTAAAGCGCCGGGTCCGAGAGCTTGGCCGCGAGCTCCTCAAGGACGGCATGCAGGCCGAGCAGCTCGGTTTCCAGCTTGGACCTGCGCTTGGCCTCCTGGCGGGCGTCGCGCACCGGGGCCTTGGCCGGAGCTTGCCTCGCGGCCGCGGGCATTTCCACGGCCTGCGGGTTCTCCTCATGCCACTGGGCCTGGCGCCTCTTGAAATACTCATAGTTCCCCGGATACCAAGTCACCTTTCCGGCCTCGATGTGCACGACGTGGTCCGCCAGGGCGTTGAGGAAGTAAAGGTCGTGGCTGATGCAGCAGACCGTGCCCTCGAAATCGCGCAAAGCCTCCACCAGGGCGTCGACGCTGGCCATGTCGAGATGAGTGGTGGGTTCGTCTAAAAGCAGGACGTTGGGCGGATCCAGGAGCAGCTTGACCAAGGCCAAGCGGCTTTTCTCGCCGCCGCTGAGGACCCGAACCTGCTTATAGACGGAGTCCCCCGGAAAAAGGAACGTGCCCAGGACCGTGCGCACGAAAAGGTCCGCGTTGAGCCGGCCCACGCTCTGGGCTTCCTGCAGGACGGTCTTGGCCGGATCGAGCTGTCCCTCCCGGTGCTGGGAAAAATACCCCACCTTCACGTCGTTGCCCAGGATTCTCTCGCCCGAGTCCATGGGAATGACCCCGGCCAGGACCTTGAGCAAAGTGGACTTGCCGGCTCCGTTGTGGCCCACGAAAGCCGTTTTCCAGCCGCGCTCCAGTTCGAAGTCCAGCCCCTGATACACCTTCACGTCCGCGTAGGACTTGCAGGCGCCTTTGAGCGCCAGCACGCGCACGCCCGTGCGCACGGGCTGGGGAAACCGGATGCGGACCGTCTTGGCTTCCTGGGGCAAGCTGATGCGCTCGAGTTTTTCCAGGCGCTTGATCATGCTTTGGGCCCGGTTGGCCGTGGCGGCCCGGGCGCGGTTGCGGTCGATGAACTCTTCCATGCGGGCGATCTCGTCTTGCTGCTGCTTCCAAGCCGAGACGAGCCGCTCTCTCTCGGCCTCGCGCTCGCGCAGGAAGAAATCATAGTCCCCGTGATACACCTTGAGAGTCCGGTCCTGAAGGCTGACGATAGCGCGGCCCACCGCGTTGATGAAGGCGCGATCGTGCGAGATGAGAAAGACCGCCCCGGGGTAGGACTGCAGATACTTCTGCAGCCAGAAAAGAGCGTCGATATCAAGGTGATTGGTGGGCTCGTCTAAGAGCAGCAAGTCCGGCTCGGCCATGAGCAGGCGCGCCATGGCCGCGCGCATGGCCCAGCCGCCGCTTAAAGCGTCCAACCGGCGCCCAAAATCCGCCACCTTGAAGCCCAAGCCCATCAAAATCGCCTTGGCCTTGGCGGTCAGTCGCCCATCCGGGTCCTCATGATGCGCCAGGGCCGTGTCGAGGACGGTCTGATCCGACACCGGAGCGTTTTCCTGAGGCAGATAGCCCACGGCCGCGCCGCGGCGGATCGTGAACTGGCCGGCGTCCGCCTCTTCCTCGCCCAACAGGATCTTGAAGAGCGTGGACTTGCCCGAACCATTAGGTCCCACCAGGACGTAGCGGTCTCCCTCGTTGATCTGCAAGGAGGCGTCCTGAAAAAGCACGTGCTGACCGAATGACTTTTGAACGCCGCGCAGCGTGATCATGGGATGGGGATGAGAAATTATAGAAAATCCGCGCCTGACATCGGGGCTTTGCGCGCTGCCGACAAATTTGACGTTTATTTGCGCCGGCGCGCGCCATAATATGAGAGGCCGGGAGGAAAAATTTCCCGACAGGAGGCGTGCCATGGCAGAACGATCTTATCGTTACGTCATCGTCGGCAGCGGGTTGGCCGGCACCTCGGCGGCCCAGGCTATCAGGGAACGGGACCAGAGCGGCTCCCTGCTCCTCATCGGAGCGGAACACCATCTTCCTTATGACCGCCCCCCTCTGAGCAAGAAGCTGTGGTTCGGACAAAAGACCCTGGAACAGGTCTTCCTCCACAATCGCACCTTCTACGACCAGAACAACATCACCCTCGCGCTCGGCGCCAGGATCGTCGGGCTCGATCCCCATCGCCGGACCTTGACGGACGCGATGGGACGGGAATACCGCTATGGAAGCCTGCTCCTGGCCACGGGCGCAAGCCCCCGTCGTCTCTCCATCCCGGGCGGCGATATCGACGGCGTCTGCTATTTCCGAGAGCTCGACGACTACGTGCGCATGCGCCGGCAGACCGAGCCGGGCAAATCCGCGGTCGTCATAGGCGGCGGCTTCATCGGCTCGGAGATGGCCGCGGCGCTCAACGTCAACAAGGTCGACGTCACCATGATCTTCCCCGGGCCTTACCTTTGTCATCGGGTCTTTCCCGCGGCTCTGGGCTGTGCGCTGCAGCGCTCATACCAGGAGCGCGGGATCAACGTGCTCTGCGCGGACGCTCCGGTCTCCATCGACCGCGGCAAGGGCCGTTTCGTGACCCGGACCCGCGCCGGCCACGAGATTGACTCCGAAATGATCATCGCGGGTCTCGGCGTCGACGCCGAGACCGCTCTGGCCAAGAACGCCGGGCTCAGGATTTCCAACGGCGTGGCGGTCGACCAACACCTCCTGACATCGGACCAAAGCATTTTCGCGGCCGGGGACAATTGCTCCTTCCCTTACAGCGCGCTCTCCAAGCGCGCGCGTATCGAGCACTGGGACAACGCCCAAAACCAGGGCCGCTGCGCCGGACGCAACATGACCGGCGGCTGGGAGTCGTACGACCACCTCCCCTACTTCTTCTCCGACCTCTTCGACTTCGGCTACGAGGCCGTAGGCGAGACCGACGCCTCGCTCGAGACTTACTGCGACTGGCAAAAAGAGAATCACACCGGCGTCATCTACTACCTCAAAGCCGGCAAGGTAAGAGGCGTCATGCTGTGCAACATCTTCGAAAGAGTAGAGGCCGCCAGAAATCTGATCAAAAAAGGAGAAAAAGCGACTCCCCAGAGCCTGCGCGGCGCCATCGCCGGGCCCGAGACTCCCCAGACCTTTGAGCTGCTCCATCACTGATTGGGTGACAGACGTGAACTTTGTGAACTTTCTCAACCGGCAAACATCAATGCGACGTTGTGGGGTGACGGATCTATATATCGCCTTCATTAAGAAGTTCCGCAAGTTCACGTCTGTCACCATTTGAACATCTGCCCGCAAACTGGTCTAATATAGGGGAGCGGTCAAGATGCCCCAGCGGCTCCTCATCCGCAACGGACTTGTCATCGACCCGGCGCAAAACCTGGAGTCGGTGCGCGATGTCCTCCTCCACAACGGCAAAGTCTCGGCCATAGCCAAGAATTTGGCGCGCCGCTACCCCAACGTCCCCGTTCTCGAAGCCCGCGGCTGCTGGGTCGTCCCCGGCCTTATCGATATGCACGTCCACTTGCGCCAACCGGGATCGGAGGAGGCGGAAACCATAGCCTCGGGGACGAGAGCCGCGGCCGCCGGAGGTTTCTCCACGATACTGGCCATGCCCAACACCAAACCGCCCTTGGACCGGCCGGAAAGGATAGGCTGGGTGCGCGCCAAGGCTCAAAAAGAGGCTTCCATCAACGTGCTCTGCTCAGGCTGCGCCACCATAGGCCAAAAAGGCGAACGCATGGCGGACCTGAGAGCCATGAAAAAAGCCGGGATGAAAGCGGTTACCGAGGATGGCCGCCCCCTGGAGAATGCCGGCCTCATGCGCCGGGTCCTCGAGCTCCTGCGCGGCCTGAATCTTCCCTTTATATCCCATTGCGAGGACCTCTCATTGAGCGACGCAGCGCCGCTTCATGAAGGGAACCTTTCCCGCAGGCTCGGCCTGGCCGGAGCTTCCTGGGCGGCCGAGACAGTCATGGTTCTGCGCGACATAGCGCTCTGCGAACTGACCGGCGCCCATGTCCACATCGCTCACGTAAGCGCCCGCCAAAGCGTGGAGGCGGTACGCTCAGCCAAACGCCGGGGCCTGCGCGTCAGCGCCGAGGTCACCCCGCACCACTTGGCCTTGTGCGAGGATGATATCCCGGGCCATGACGCCGATTTCAAGATGAACCCGCCCCTGCGCTCCCGGGCGGACCGGGCCGCGCTCCAGGCGGGGCTCTGCGACGGCACCATCGACGCCGTGGCCACGGATCATGCCCCTCATACGCCCTCCGCCAAAAGCCTCGGCCTCAAGCGCGCGCCTTTCGGCGTCATCGGGCTGGAAACAGCCCTGGCCGTGGTGCTCGCCACGCTCGTGCATCCGGGCCGGCTCGGCCGCAGGCAAATGGTGGAGCGAATGAGCCGCGGGCCGGCGCGCATCCTGGGCCTTAAGCGCAAGGGCAGCCTCAAGCCCGGCATGGACGCGGACGTCACGGTCATCGCTCCCTGGCAAACCTGGGTCGTGCCGCGCAGCTTTCTCTCGCGCGGCCGCAACTGTCCTTTCGCCGGAAAGAGACTGCGCGGGCGAGTTCGCTTCACTCTCGCGCGAGGGCAAGTGGCCCATGCTCTATAACGACTTTCTGCGGCCTCTTCTCTTCCGCTGGGACCCGGAAACGGCCCACGGCGCCGCGATCTCTGCTCTGGCCGCGCTGCAATGCCTGCCCGGCGGGCCGCAGCTGCTCTCCGCCGTCGTCGGCCGCCCTCCCCAGGGATTGGAAATCAAAGCCTTCGGCCTGGAGTTTCCCAATCCCATAGGCCTGGCCGCGGGCTTTGACAAGGACTGCCTGCTTCCGAAAATACTGCCGGCCTTGGGCTTCGGCTTCCTGGAGCTGGGTTCCGTGACGCTGCGCCCTCAGCCGGGAAATCCCAAACCCCGGCTCTTTCGCCTGCCGCTGGAGCACGCCCTGATCAACCATATGGGGTTCAACAACGCCGGAGCCGCGGCCGCTGCGCGGCGCCTCGGCGAGATTCCCCGCCGGGCCGTGCCGGTAGGCCTCAACATCGGTCTCAACGCCGACTGCCCCAAGACCAAGGCCCCCGAGGAATACGCCGCCTCCTTGCGCCTGCTGCATGCCCAAGGCGACTATTTTGTCGTCAATGTCAGCTGTCCCAACATGACGGGACTGCGCGATTTGCAGGAGAGACTGCAGCTCCAGCGCATACTGACCGCTCTTAATCTGATCAACGCCCCCCGCAAACCCATCTTGGTCAAGATAGCCCCGGACTTGAGCGATGCCCAGCTGCCGGAGCTGCTGGGGCTCGTCTCGTCGCACGCCGACGGAATCATAGCCGCCAACACCACGACCTCGCGCCTGGGCCTGAGCCCCGACCTTGGAGACATCCAAGGGGGCCTCAGCGGCCGACCTCTGCGCGGGGTTTCCACGGCTCTGATCCGCAAGATATACCGCCTCACCGAAGGGAGATTGCCCATCATCGGAACCGGCGGCGTGGAAACCGGCGGCGACGCCTTCGAAAAAATCCGCGCCGGGGCGAGCCTGGTGCAGATATATACCGGCTTGATCTACCGCGGCCCCACCGCGGCCGTGCGAATTCTCCGGGAGCTCGGCGCCCTGCTGGCGAAGGCCGGATTCAAGAGCGTGGCCGCGGCCGTGGGATCGGGCGCGTTCGACGATGCCGCATCAGGAGGAGATTCTTGACAGAAATCATCGTGGCCCTGGACGTGGACACCATCCGCGAGGAAGAGGACATCCTGAAAGACCTCAAGAATACGGTCACTTTCTACAAGATCGGACTGCGGCTGTTTACCGCGCAGGGCAAGCGCGCCGTAGATCTGGTTCACCGCTTCGGCGGCAGGGTCTTCCTCGATCTCAAGCTCCATGACATCCCCCAAACCGTGGCTCATGCCGTGGCCGAGGCCCAAAAAATGGGCGTGGCCTCCCTCTCCCTGCACCTCTCGGGAGGAGCGGACATGGCGCGGGCCGCGGCCGAAGTTCATCCCAGGCCCAAGCTCTGGGGGGTGACAGTGCTCACCAGCATGGCGGAAAAGGATTTGCGCGCCCTCTTCCCGCGGGCCAACGTCTCCACCCTGGTCAAGAACCTCGCCCGCATGGGCTGGGTCAACGGCATCGACGGGACCATCTGCTCCGGCCGGGAGGTGGCTCAGCTGCGCAAAGCCCTGCCCCATCCGGACATGCGCTTCATCACGCCGGGCATCCGTCCCGCGCAAAGCGCGGTCCACGACCAGAAGAGGATCATGACCCCGGCCGAGGCCGCGGCCCTGGGAATCCATTATGTGGTCATCGGCCGGCCTATCACCCAAGCCCCGGACCGCCTCAAGGCCGCGCAAGCCATCCTGGCCGAGATAAAGCAAGCCGCGGCCGGCGCCCTGGAGAAGCCATGACCAATGCCTCGACTCTTTCCCGGCAGTCTATTCTCGGCATCCTCAAAGAAACCGGCGCCATGCTCCAGGGCCACTTCCTGCTCTCCTCGGGACTGCACAGCGACCGTTATCTGCAATGCGCCCGCCTGTTGGCCCACCCCCGACATGCGCAAACCTTGGGCCAGGCCCTGGCCCTCCTGGCTCCGGCCAAACCCGACCTGGTGCTCTCTCCCGCCTTGGGCGGCATCGTCATCGGGCATGAAACGGCCCGCTCCTGCGGCGTGCGGGCTCTTTTCTCGGAGCGTGAAGACGGAGCCATGACCCTGCGCCGGGGATTCGAGCTCCAGCCCGGGGAGAAGGTTCTCGTGGTAGAGGACGTCATCACCACGGGCAAATCCACCGGCGAGGTCATCGCCCTGGCGCGAGACCGCGGGGCCGTTGTCCTGGGAGCCCTGGCCATCGTCTGCCGCGCCGAACGCGCGCCGGATCTGGGAGTGCCCGTCCAGAGCCTGATCCACCTGCCCTTGGCCGCCTTCCCAAAGGCAGACTGCCCCCTCTGCCGGCAAGGCCTGCCCCTCGTTAAACCCGGAAGCCGGACCATCCCGTGATCGCAAAGGAAAACATGCCCCTCACCTACAAAAAATCCGGCGTAGACATGGACCTCGCGGACAAGCTGGTCGATTTTCTGCAAAAGAAATCCCCGTCCATCGGCGGCTTCTCCGGGCTTTGTCCCCTGCCCCCGGACAACGGAGACCCTTGGCGACTGGTGGCCTGCACCGACGGAGTCGGCACCAAGCTCAAGGTCGCCTTCGCCCTCGACCGTCACGACACGATAGGCATCGACTTGGTGGCCATGTGCGTCAACGACCTCATCACCTGCGGAGCCAAGCCGATCATCTTCCTGGATTATTACGCCGTGGGCCGGCTCGATCTCAAGCGCTCCCAAAAAATCATGTCCGGAATACTCGAAGGCTGCCGCCAGGGGCGCTCCCTCCTGCTGGGAGGAGAAACCGCGGAAATGCCCGGGTTCTATAAAAAAGGAGAGTATGACTTGGCCGGCTTCTCCGTGGGAATCGTCAAGCGCGACGAAACCATCGACGGCTCGAAAATATTCCCCGGGGACCTGGTCCTGGGACTGGGATCATCGGGCCTGCATTCCAACGGCTTTTCCCTGGTGCGCCGCGTGTTCCCAGGCCGCCAATTAAAGCTCTGGGGGCCGAAGCTCCTGACGCCCACGCGCATTTACGTCCCGGAAATAGACCGCCTCTCTACGGGATTGCGCGAACAGGGCCATATCATCCTGGGGCTGGCCCATATCACGGGCGGAGGGCTCGTCGAGAACCTCCCTCGGGTCCTGCCCAAGAACTGCAAGGCGGTCCTGGATCGCGGCCAATGGCAGGTCCCCGATATATTCGGCGAAATCCAGCGCCGGGGCCGGGTGCCCGAAGCCGAGATGTGGCGGACCTTCAACATGGGCATAGGCATGGCCATGGTGATCCGGCCCGGCAGTCTGGCCCTGACCAGAAAGCTCCTGCCCGAAGTCCAGGTCATCGGGGAAATCCAGCCCGGAAAGCCTGAAGTGGTGCTGAAATGAAAAACCTGGCGATCCTGGCTTCAGGCGAAGGCACCAACCTCCAGGCGCTCATCGACGCCTGCCGAGACGGCCGCATCCAGGGGCGCGTCGTCCTCGTGGTGGGCAGCCGGGATGGAATCGGAGCCTTGCGCCGGGCCGAGGCCGCCGGCATACCCGCGATCACGGCCAAGCCCGGCGATTTTCCGGACTTGGAGCGATACAGCGCGCACCTGGCGCGCCTTTGCCGGGAGCATAAGGCCGAGCTCGTGTGCCTGGCGGGGTTTCTGTGCCGCCTCGAGGCCCCGATGCTTGAGGCCTTCGCGCGACGCATACTCAACATCCACCCGGCGCTTCTTCCCGCTTTCGGCGGGCAGGGACTCTACGGCCGCCGCGTCCATGAGACGGTCCTCAAGGCCGGCGTCAAGGTCAGCGGCTGCACCGTGCATTTCGTCGACGAAGCCTATGACCACGGCCCCATCGCGGCCCAGGCGGCCGTGGCCGTCTTGCCGGACGACACGCCGGAGTCCTTGGCCGAGCGCGTGCTCGCGCAGGAGCACTGGCTCTATCCGAAAGTCGTCGGCCTCCTTTGCGAGGGACGATTGGAGGCCGGTCCGCGGGGCGTCGAGATTCGGCCGGCTCCGCAGCCCAGCCGCGGCCAAGTCAGAAGAGCGCTCTTGTCGGTTTCCGACAAAACCGGTCTACTGGACCTGGCCCGCTGCTTGCAGGGCCTGGGCATAGAAATCATCTCCACCTCGGGCACGGCCAAGGCCCTGGAAAGCGCCGGCATCGCCATCCGGCCCCTGGACACGGTCACGGGCTTTCCCGAGATACTGGCCGGCAGGGTCAAGACCCTGCATCCGCGCGTCCATGGCGCCATCCTGCTGCGGCGCGACGATCCGGCCCACGTCCGCGAGGCCGAGGCCTTGGGCATCGAACCCATCGACCTCGTGGTCGTCAATCTCTACCCCTTCGCCCGGACCGCGGCCCAAGCCGCCTCCCCCTACAGTCCGGAGGCCATCGAACAGATCGACATCGGAGGCGTGGCCCTGATCCGCGCCGCGGCCAAGAATTTCGAGGACGTGGCCGTAGCCACCTCTCCGGCCGATTACCCGGCCTTGATCAAGGAACTTGAATCTTCCCGCGGGCGACTTGGCCTGGAAACGCGGCGGCAGCTGGCCTTGACCGGGTTTCGTCACACGGCCGAATACGACGCCATGATCTCCCAAGCCTGGTCCGCGGGCATGAAAACACCGGCCGAGATTTTTCCCCGCACCCTTCGGGTCGCCCTGACCAAGGTCCAGGACTTGCGCTACGGCGAAAACCCCCACCAGAAGGCCGCCGTGTACGCCCTCGGCGACAAACCCGAGACCTCTTTTAGCCAAATCCAGGGCAAGGAGCTTTCCTACAACAATATCCTCGACGCGGCCGGAACTTGGGAAGCGGCCTGCGAATTCTCCCAGCCCGCCGCCGTCATCTTCAAGCACGTGACTCCCTGCGGCATGGCCGTGGGAACGTCCCTCATCGAGGCCCTGCAGCGCGCCTGGGCCTGCGACCCGCTCTCGGCTTTCGGAGGGGTCCTGGCCTTCAACCGGGCCGTGGAGGCGGACGTCGCCGAACTGCTCTCGCAAAGATTCGTCGAAGTCATAACGGCCCCGGGCTACTCAACCGAGGCTCTCGCCATCCTGAAAAAGAAAGCCAACCTCAGGCTGCTGATCCGCCGAGACCCGCCGCCCCGCGAGCCTCAACTGCGCTGGGTGGGCCGGGAAGTCCTGGCCATGGAGCCGGATCGCGTCACTTTCGCCGACTCGCCGAAGGTGGCGAGCAAACGCCAGCCCACCCCGCAGGAAGACGCGGCATTGCGCTTCGCCTGGGTCGCATGCAAGCATGTGCGCTCCAACGCCATCGTGCTCGCCGGACCGGAAGCGACCGTGGGCATCGGCGCCGGCCAGATGTCGCGGGTGGACTCCGTGCATATGGCCAGCGTCAAGTACAAGATGCATTTGCGCGACAACCCCGCTCCCCAGGCCCTGGTCATGGCCTCGGACGCGTTCTTCCCCTTCCGCGATTCCGTGGACGCGGCCGCCGGCGTGGGAGTCAGCGCCGTCATCCAACCCGGCGGATCCGTACGCGACGCGGAAGTCATCGCCGCAGCCGACGAGCATGATCTGGCCATGGTCCTCACCGGCGTGAGGCACTTCAAGCACTGACATGGAGATCCGGACGCCGGACTGGGTGCAGGACGCGGTCTTTTATCAGATATTCCCGGATCGCTTCGCCCAAAGCCGCCGGGTGCCCAAGCCCGGAAACCTCGAGCCCTGGGCCTCCCCCCCGACGGCCTGCGGTTTCAAGGGCGGAGACCTGCTGGGAGCGGCGGAGCGGCTCGACTACCTCCAGGACCTGGGCATAACCGCCGTGTATTTAACCCCCATCTTCGCCTCCACGGCCAATCACCGCTATCACACCCACGACTACTTCAGCGTGGATCCCATCCTGGGGGGAAATCAAGCCCTGCGCGAGCTCCTCGACGCGGCCCACCGGCGCGGCATCCGGGTGGTCCTCGACGGGGTCTTCAATCACGCCAGCCGGAGCTTCTATCAGTTCAGCCACACCCTGGAAAACGGGGCCAAATCCCCGTACCTCGACTGGTTTCATTTCGATCTCCCCCGGCTCAAGGCCGGAAAGCCCCTCGACGCCTATCCCCGCGGCCCCGGGCCTTGCCGGCCGGGCTACGCGGCCTGGTGGAACCTGCCCGCCCTGCCCAAGTTCAACACGCGCACCCCGGCCGTGCGCGAGTTCATCTTCCAGGTCGCGGAGCATTGGCTTCGATTCGGCATCGACGGCTGGCGCCTGGACGTCCCCAGCGAAATAGACGACGACTCCTTCTGGCGAGAGTTCCGCCGCAGAGTCAAGGCCGTCAACCCCGAAGCCTACATCGTGGGGGAAATCTGGGGCGAGGCCCGGCGCTGGCTGCGGGGAGACCAATTCGACGCGGTCATGAATTATCACTGGACCAAGGCCGTCCTGGCCGGGTTCTGCGATCGCCTCGACGCGGACCTGATCCGTCAGACCAACGACTATCGCCAGGTGCGGCCTTTCTCCTTGAAACGTTTCTCGCGAACCATCGACGGCCTTTTGGGCCTTTACGCCCCGCCCGTGACCCGGGCGCAGCTCAACTTGCTCGACAGCCACGACACCCCGCGCTTTCTCTCCCTGGCCGGAGGCGACGAGACCGCCCTGCGCCTGGCCGCGACGTTCATGTTCGTCTTTCCCGGGGCCCCATGCATTTACTACGGCGATGAAATCGGGCTGCCGGGCGGCAAGGAACCGGACTGCCGGCGCGGCTTCCCCTGGGACCGCGGACTTTGGAACCATGGCCTCAGGGACTTTTTCAAAAACCTTAGCGCCCTGCGCCAAGCGCATCCCGCCCTGCGCCGCGGCAGCTTCCAAGGGCTCCATGCCCAAGATGGGATATACGCGCTGCTGCGCAGGCACAAGACGGACGCGATCTTGGCGGCTTTCAACCTGGCGCGCGAGCCCCGCTGCGCGGCCTTTCGGGTCCCCTGGCGCCGCTGGCTCGGCGTCGCCGACGGGGACTCCCATATCGCCCGGCACGGCCGCCTGGAGCTCAGGCTGCCCCCCCGCAGCAGCCTGCTCCTCCGCCGCCCCTGAACTTTTAAAATCCATCCCAAAAGCCCGTTTTTTCGATGTGCTATAATGAGACCCATAGACGCGAATAGTCCGGGAGGCCGCAGTTCATGGTGACAATCTTTCTCGTGTTCGTCTGCGTCGTGATTCCCGCGGGGCTATATTATTGGCGGGAATACAAAATGAGCACGCCCGGCCTTCAATGGCCGGTCCTGGGCCGCATCCTGGGCCTGGACTACTGCGCCGCCCCGCCCCGCCTCAGAGGCCGGAGCAACGGCCGCGAAGTGGCGATCGAAATAAGCCAGAACCTGGTCCGCATAGCCATGAAGCTTTCGCGTCCCTCGCGCCTGCGCGTGGAGATCGGGCCCAAAGAGGCGGTGTCCCTGCGCGCCGGCATGGTCGTTCCCGATCGAGTCTCCACCGGGGACGAAGCCTTCGACGGCAGACTCCTGGCCCGCTGCAATGAAAAGGCGGCTGGACTAAAACTCCTTGAACCGCTCATGCGTCAGCGCCTCCTGGCCCAACCCCATGTCGACATTCTTGGAGAGGGGGCCGAGATCCAGTGGCTGTTGCCCTACCTCAAGGAGCCTGAACCCGCCGAGGCGATCCTCGAGATTCTAGCCGCCATCGCCGAGGAAATGGAACTCTCTGCCGGCGCCTAGGCCAAGCCTCCGAGCCTGCCTTTACCAATAATTTAACCTCCCGCAACATCGACGAAAATCCTTCCGGCTATCCTTTTGGCAGTGAGAGTCATGAAAAGAGCCAGGCCGTGGTGGGCGCGTTGCGCGGTCGTGGTGGCTGGAGCGAGCCTTGCCTATCTGCTCCTGCTCATTGTCCTGCAGCAACAGAGCCAAGTCGCGCCGGCCGCCTCACGCGATCCCTTCGTGGACGCCCCGGCCATGCTGCCCGTTTCCAAAGGCGAGCCGAACCTCGACCCGACCTCCGGAGCGCCCGACTTCAATGAGCCCCTCCTGCGGGTGCAAACGGATAGCACCGCGCGCACAAGCGTCATGGCGCAAGACCTGGGCTCCATGCGCAACTAGCTCGAAGGCCTCATTCCATTATTCCCCGCCTCCTTGACGCCAGCCCCGAAAGGTCGCTAAACTGTGCGTCTTAAGGAGGATAACATGACACATCTGCTATTGTTGACGTGCGCTCTCTTGATCGGGCCGGTCTGGGCCCAGGAACCCAGCCAAGGCAATCCGCCGGCGCAGACGCCGTCCGGGACCCAACCGGCAGAGCCCGGGGTTCGACCCGCCGTGCCCGGAAATGAAAAGGCGCGGGAGAACATAACGGAGCACGGCGAACATCGCGGCCGGAAGCTGGAGCGTCAGGGTGAACGCCGCCGCGAACACGGCCAAACGCGCCAGCGCCGCGGGGAACGCCTGGAGGAATCGGGCGAGCGGCGCGAGCAGCGCGGGGAGCTTCTGGAGCAGCGAGGCGAGGAACTCAAGAGCGCTGGCCACGAGAAGGCCGGCGAGCGTCTGGAGCGCAAGGGCGAGCGCATGCAACGCCAGGGCGAGCGCATGCAGGAGCATGGCGAACGAATGCAGCGCCAGGGACAACGCATGCAACGCCAGGGGGAGCGCCGCCACCAGCGCGGGGAGCGGATGCGCAAGTAGGCGAGACGCCCGCAGCTAGAATATACGGAATCAAAAAAGCCGCGCCCTTTAGGGGGCGCGACTTTTTTTCTGGGCCAGCCAAGAAACCGCTAACCCAAGCAAAGCAAGGAGCCGATCTGCGGAAACTCAAACGGCTTGGACATGAAGGCCCCTAAGTTCGCCTCCCGGACCTTTTGCGCGTTGTGGGGCTTGCCGCTCATCATGACTATCTTAAGGTTGGGATCCGAACTCAATAGGGTTTTCGCCACAAAAATGCCGTCCACTTCATCATCAAGATCCACGTCGGCCAAGAGCACGTCGAACTTCCCGGCCTCAAAGACGCCCAGGGCTTCCTGCCCGTTGGTGACGGCGACGACATCCCACCCCTTGCTGCCTATAAAAAGCGACAGGAGCCTAAGAAGGTCCGGCTCGTCATCCACGATCAATATCCGCTTAGGCCGGTCTGGCATGACACTCAAAGTATAGTTCCTGCCGGTGCAAAAAACAAGTAGCGCGATGTTAAAAATTTCAAGCCGAGTCCCCCCGGCGCAAACGATCAAAACTCATTGGCCCGGAAACCGGCGCTATTCCTGCGCCGCCAGCCGTTTCTGGACCTCGGCGAGTCTGCCCTTGATCTCATCGGATGTCTCTTTGACCTTTTGGTTGAGGGTCTTGGAAACGGATCGGCGCAGCGCCACGGTCTCTTTCTTGGCCGCTTCAAGATCCTTCCAGAGCTGCTTGTTATCCCTGGAGAGGTCCTTGATGCGCGACTTGTTCGCTTTAGGCGCTTCCACCTTAAGCTTCGTGATCGTGGCCTCGTTATCTTGAATCTTGGTCTGGATGCTCTTCACTTTCTCATCGGCAGCCGTGGTTCGGTCCGATATCTCGCGCATCCATTGCCGCATGCGCTCATAGGCCTGCCGATAGCCGTCGGCCAAGGGGGTCAGGTGCTGGGCGCAGGTGGCAAGGGCCTTCTCCGGCTCCTTCTTGGCGGCCGGAGCAATCTCCACCGGCTTGGCCGGGGCTTCTGCGGGCTGGACCTGGGGCTGAGCGGGCTGCGCCGCGGCTTCCGGAGACTTGACCGGGGATTCCGCGGGCTTGGCGACGGCTTCCGGGGTCTTGACTGCGGCCTCCGCGGGCTTAGCAGCGGCTTCAACCGCTTTCTCAACAGCGGGCTGACCGGTCTGAGCAGGCGCGGCATTTCCCTGAGCCCAAGCCAGCTGAGCCGCCAAACTGATGAAAATCACGGCGCACGAGACATAGACGCGGCGGAAAAATTCATTCATTGTATCCTCCATGGAGATGTTTAAGTATAGCAGTGAGAAACCGCCTCGACAAGCCAACGACCAATATCGAACGAAGCCTAAAAACCAGGACTAATCGATAAGCCTGTCCACCCCGAAACGCCACATGCCGGCGGCGATGCCTCCACCCAGGACCAGCAGGAGTTGGAATATCAGGGGATAGGAGGCGAAGCCCGCCGGAACGGCAAAGGGCCGGCCGAAAACGAGGCGGTGCACGCTCAAGGCGAAGAAGCCCGCGGCCATGCCCGCCGCCACCGCGAGAAAAGAACCGCCGAACGTTTCGCGCCTAAAGCGCGAGCAAAATCCGATCACCGCCCCCATCCAAACGGCGATGAATAGATACGGGCCGCAGTCATGCCAAAGCGTCGGCATGCCCCGGTAAGCCTTAAGCACCGCATCCCACTCCAGCACGCAACCGACCGCGCCGCCGGCAACGGCCCCCAAAAGCGTTCCGAGGATCAGTCCCATGGCCTTATTCCTGTAATTATTTATCTTATAAAATCCCGGCCTTTCGTGCCTGCCGGAGCGATCTCTTCTCGGCCCTTTGACGTGGCTTTGAGCCTCACTGGTTATGATTTTTGTCGCGGCGGATCAGCGCCACACAATCGCCAATGATCGGAGGATCACATGAAAAAAGTCTTGCCATTAATCCTGTGCGCGTGCGTAACCGTGATGGGCTGTTACGGACCGTTTAATCTGACGAAAAAGCTGCACCGCTGGAACGGGACCATCGGCGGCAAGTGGGTCAACGAAGGGGTATTCCTGGGACTCGTGATCCTGCCGGTCTATGAATTAGCCTCGCTGGGAGACGCGATCATTTTCAATTCCATCGAGTTCTGGACCGGCAAGAATCCAGTGACGGCCAAAAATGTGAAGTCCATACAGTCCGGAGAAGATCAGGCGGTGCTGAACTATTCGCCCGCAGCCAAGCGCTTGCGCGTGGACCGCTTCCGCAACGGCAAGCTCGAGGCCACGGTGGTCTTGGAGCCGGATCAGGAAGGAATGGTGGCGCGGGACGCGAAAGGCGAGGTCATCATGCGGGCCCGGACCCTGGATAACGGCCAAATCGCGTTGAGCGACGCGACCGGGCAGAGGCTCGGCGCCTACGATCCCGACCGTCTGCAGGAACTCCTGCCCTGACGTCGATTTCGGTTCCCGCTGTCAGGGGAACTCCTGGCGCGGCCTCATCCCAGGGAGGCCGCGCCAGGTTTCGCGCGAAGGCGGCATGAAGCTTGGTCCCAGCAACAAACCAGGCCTGCGCCTCAATCGGCATGCGCCTGCTGAAACCATAGCCGGAAACGCTTATCCTTGGGACTATACACGACGCAGTCCCAGTTGTTATAGGTATCGCTGGTCGAAAAACAGACCGGCGAATTATTGAGCAACCCTTTCTCATTGAGATCAAAAAACGGCTTGTCGTCCAGCACGCCGATGTCAGGGTCTTTCCCCAATTCCACGCCGCAGCGCATATCCGCGACGAAGCCCTTTTCAATGACGGCGTATTGCCAGCTCATCGGAAATGAACGGCTGATATCCTTATCCTTTTCAAGCTCGTCATCAATCACGTGGACGGACCACCTCGATCCGCTCCGAATCAATCCCACGCGATGGACATCGCGTTTCCACCGTTTATCGGATGCCATTGGCTTCCAGATACCCAGAACCAGTTCATCTCCATCCCCCCCGCTAAAACGGCCGGCGCAGAGCTTAAGCAGCCGGAAGTCCGGGAATATGGCGACTAAGGCTTTCGTTTGTTTGGGGGAGAGCTGACTTGAGAGCTTGCGATGAGTCTCTTGAACCGAAGCGGGAAGAGGTTCCCCCATGGCATCCGCGGCCTCGATATATTTTGGCAATGCTCCAATCATGATAGCCGCGAAGATGAAAACGGTCGTTTTTTGAGTCATTGATCCAAGTCCTCCCTGATGGATTTCCGGCTGACATTCGTCGCTTGTCGCAAGGCTTCTCGGCCAGCTCCGGGCATTGCTCCTTAAAAATAGGGTCTTCTTCCCTGGACTTGGAGTATTCTTGCTTGAAAATGGGAAGCAATAGGCCCGCGCAGCCTTCCAGACCTCCGATCGTGCAAATTTTATTTATTTCTCCCGCGTCATGCAATGAATTTCAAGCCCCCTCAAGCCGACGAGCAACAACCCGGGCCATAGTCCCGGCCGCCCGGGTAACGCACTTGAGGCTTATCGGCTTGGCCGCGCATTTTGACGCAGTCGTGAGGACTTAAGGAAAAGTAATGTAAAATAGATGGAAGTTAAATTCTGGAAGGGTGCGTGAGCGGTTGAAACGGACAGTCTCGAAAACTGTTAGGGGTTAACGCCCCTCGAGGGTTCGAATCCCTCCCCTTCCGTACTTTTTGCTGTCGAAAAAAGCGCCGGAGGCTGGGTAAAGGCATCCCCTAACCTCCGTATCTTTCGCAACAAGAACGAGGCCGATCATATGGCTTGGTGGAACCCGTTTAAAAAACAAGAACCGCAGTCCAGTCCCGCGACCCCCGACCAGCAGGTCGCCACAAAGACCCCGACCAAACCAGCCCCTGTCCCCGAGCCCCCCGCGCCGGAACTCCCCAAGGAACTCTCGGGCTCTCCCCTGGCCAAGGGCATGATGTCCAAGTTTTACAGAATGTGGAAAAACCCGGCCTTCATCAAGCAGCTGCGAACCTTGACCGCCCACATGGCCAAGGAAGGCGTGGACATAAAGAACATGGAAGCGGTCAAGGCTTGGATCGAGAAGAACAAGGACGCCATCGAGTCCGGAAAATTCAATGAGGCGCCCCAGGAAAGCGCCAAGCCGGAAACCTACGTCAAGACCGGGCCGGACGTGGGCCGCAACGACCCCTGCCCCTGCGGTTCAGGCAAGAAATACAAGAAGTGCTGCCAAACTAAAGCCTGAATTGACCGACCGGATGCCTAGATCGACTCGATGGCTTCTAGCTGAAGCCGCCGGTTGAGGCACTCCGCCCCTTCCTTGATGATACGCAGCTCCTTCTCCAAGGTTTGGCGCAGGGAATCCTTGACCAGAAGCATCACGGGCTTAAGGAGTACCGGGAAATGATAATGCTCCTCGTGCGTCACCAAGGTCCCTCCGGGCACGGGGCGCAGATGATAAGAGGCGGTCATGGCCTTCAGAGGCCCGCGCGTCATATGGGCCCGGTAGCCGCCGTCGGGCGTGAACTCCAGGCGGAACTGCCCGCGCCAAGGCAGGCCTAAAAACTTCCCCGACGCGGCCACGCAGTGCCCCTTCGCGTCGCTGTCGGTGACGGCCAAGGTCCCGGCTTTCTTTTCGTAGCGCGGGATATTGCCGATGTCCTGCAGATAGGCGCGCACCGTGTCCCGGGGCGCGCTGATAAGAATGCGTTCCTTAAGTTTTACCATGAATTAAAAGACTCCCAAGATCCGGGCTCGCCACATTCCAAGGCAACGCCCGACCCTGCATACGCTAGATAAATTATACCTCATAATGACGCTGCCGACGAAAACAGGGACGCGGAAAGTCTTGCCTCAATCAGAAAACCCCGAACCTGAAGTCCTTTTTGGCCGAGTCGGCGCCGGCCGCGTAGTTTTCCACCCGGATACGGCGCCCGCTCTGAATATCCACCCCGCCCTGGTCGCAGGCCAGGACGTGTTTAGCCAGGGCCTCCAGCACCATGGCGACGGTAGCCGCTTCGGAGGCCCAAGATCAGGCTACATGCCGCTTCAAGCCCCGCGCAGGCTTCGTCTCCGGACGAGCCATGAATCTCCAGCAAATCTCCAGTCTTTCCGCAGGACAAATTCAGCCGGCCCGGCTATGCTTAGGACGCAGGCAGCGCTTGACGTTGGAGGAAAGGGGAACTTTATGAATTCCAACGAGTCAGTCCGCATGACGGCTATTTTGAGCATTGCATTTTTAGCCGCGGCGAGCGCGCGTCTAGCCTCCGCCGCGACATATTATGTGGACCCGAACGGCAACGATTCCAATTCCGGCGCCCAAAGCGCTCCATGGAAGACCCTTTCCAATGCCTGCAGCCGCGTCACGACCGCGGGCAACACGATCTATATCAACGCCGGAAATTACACCGACAACAACTCATGCAGTCTGGCCGTGGGCGTCAACATCCAGGGCGCCGGAGCGTCCTCGGTGAAGATAACATCCGCTTATGGCGGGGGCAGCAATTCCGGGTATATTAATATCAGCGGCGACGCGGCAGCCAACCCTATCCAACACGGCAACAACGACATAAGCGGTTTTACCCTGGATGGCAGCAACAAGACTCTTGCCGTAGGAATCCGGGTCAAGGGAAGAGATTACATCACCATCCATGACATGAAGCTCCAACACATAAAAAGACATGCGATAAGTTTAGCGGGGTGGGATAACTGGCCTGATTACAATACCGCTACCACGACTCCGCCTACTGCTTGGGGGCTCAATGATGTCATCCATGATGTCACGATAGATGACTGTTCTTCAGAAACTTCGGACACAACTAATGACAGGCTCGGCGCAATTACCTTAACCGCATTAGCTGATTGTCAAATATACAATGTAACCATAAATGAGAATTACCCGAATCATGGCACGGCGATCAAAGCGGTCGTAGGTTGGCTGCAGGGATTCAAGCTATACAATTCGACCATCAACGCGGATCATGGCAATACGGACTCGTTCGTACTGGAAACGTACAACTTTCAAGGGGATTCGGAAATCTACAATTGCACCTTCAACCATTTTATCTCCCTGAATGGGGGAAGAACCACGCTTGTCAGCGGCAGCAGTTGGAACCTCAAGATCCACGACAACACCTTCAACCTTTCCGGCTTTGCAAATACAGCCGGGAATGAATTCTCTCACAACTGGCTGAACGTCTACAATAATTATTTCTACGGCAGTAATGGGCCCGCGGCTGGTCTTTGGAGCACGAATTATTTGACCAGCGCCGGCGTAAGCCATTG
>DMMY01000009.1 GCA_003452935.1 Elusimicrobiota bacterium | reverse complement strand
GGGGCCAAGCCCAAGTACGATCCCAGCAATCCGAAGTCCAATCATGACTCAAACAGGCCCAGGTGGTTAAAGCCGAAGCCCGACGTCTCCCACGGGAGGCCCGGCCCGGTTTCCAGGCCGAAATTCTACGAGGAACTCCTGGCGAGGAAACGACGGGCCCGCCGTCCCTTTCGGAGGGCGGAGAACGGTTAGCTCCCCGGGAGGCCCCGCGGGCCCTGGCCCGAGGTCGTTGAAGGCGCGGCCGTCGTCCTTCCGACGGGCGTTGAACTCGGGAAGACGGATTTGCCGGATACTTGCGCGGCTTCCTTGGACTCCTGTCAAACCGATGTCTTTTCGCGCATCATTTTGACAGGGAATTGCCAGGATATCCCGAACGCCTGACTTCCGCAGAGCCTCTTAGAATCGTTTCATCCTCAATGAGATGCTGTCGAAAATTGGGCGAAAATTGGGTGTCCCATGGCAACTGTTTCGGTCCGGCGCAAGACGCACGCGGGTGATTTTTTCCGGCATCCGTGGTCATCTCTTGCCCGGCCGCAAGAGCGGCCGCAACCTCCTCGACACGCGCTCCCATGCGCTCGAACGTCGGCCCGTCCGCCCTCAGACAGTGACCCTTTAACGGGTCCCTACCTGCGCCAACCGGGTACGGCCCCTTTTAAGGGTCCGTAGTTCCACTGGGAAACGTGCGGATCCCAAAAGGGTGAAAAATTTTAGTTGATCTCATTCTTATCTGTGGGCATGAGGACGCGCTGGGTCGTGGAGGATGAGAGACGCTGGCGCGCTTGATCGACGGCGCCAATCGCTCGGGCCGCGATGAAACCGCGCTCGCGCCCGGCCGGCTCATACGGTTGCCGCGCCGGGGGCTCCAGGTGAGCCAACTTCAACTGGCCAAACGAGCGGGCTTCCCCGCTCGCTCGTCGGGCGGGTTGAATCAGGAGGAGACGCCCAAAAATCGGTTCTCTGCGGCGCCTGCTGGGAGCTCTTGGCCGCGGGCTCGTCATCTTGCCGGACTCGGAGGGGCTGCTTGCCCAATATTTTTCCATGAGACCTTGGGTGTCCCGATGCGGAAGTCAGGAGGAAACGACGGGCCCGCCGTCCCTTTCGGAGAGCGGAGAACGGTTAGCTCCCCGGGAGGCCCCGCGGGCCCTGGCCCGAGGTCGTTGAAGGCGCGGCCGTCGTCCTTCCGACGGGCGTTGAACTCGGGAAGACGGATTTGCCGGATACTTGCGCGGCTTCCTTGGACTCCTGTCAAACCGATGTCTTTTCGCGCATCATTTTGACAGGGAATTGCCGGAATACCCCGAACGGATAAGAAAGAGGGTTTTTTAGCCGTTAGGCGACGACGGATGCCGAAGAGCCATGAGAACGGCGATCGTGTGCCACTCGACGTTTCGTTGATTCTGGCTCGCGATCGTGCTGGAGCGTCGCCGGATGTGGTATAACAGGTCTTTCGGATTTTCGCGGGGAGGGATATTATGGGGAAGAGACTCTATGTCGGAGGCCTGCCGCTCGATTTCACCGACGCCCAGCTCGGGGCTCTGTTCGCCGCCTGCGGCACGGTGACCAGCGCCGCGGTCATCACCGAGAAGTCGACGGGACAGTCGCGCGGGTTCGGCTTCGTGGAGATGTCGACGGACGCGCAGACCCAGGAGGCCATCCTTAAGCTGCACAACAGCTCCGTGGGCGGCAAGACTCTCGTGGTCAACGAGGCCCGGCCCCTCGAGGAGCGCCCCAAGGGCGGCTTCGGCGCCGGCGGGTACGGCAACCGGGGAGGCTTCGGCGGCCGGGGCGGGTTCGGCAAAGGGGACCGGGGCGGCTTCGGCAAGGGCGGCCGGGGCGGGTTCGGCGGAGGCGGCCGGGGCGGCGCGCGCAAGGGCGGCGACCGCAGGGGCGGCGGCCATTGACGTCGCGTTGAAGCTCATCGTCCGGCGGATGTGACGCCGCCCTTACAATGATTCCAGAATCCGGCGGTAGCTGCCGTGACGCGGCATGCCGCGCAGGGCGCAGCCCGGCTCAAGGTCGTGGAGGCAGTCCGGGGCGCAGCGCGCCGAGGCTTGGCTGAGCTCCGGAAAATGAGGGAGCAATCCGGCCCGGTCCACCCCCACGAGGGCGAAGTTCATGATCCCCGGCGTGTCGATCCAGGCCGAGCCGTCGGGACCGGGGAGAAGGACGGCTCCGGTCGTGGTATGCTTTCCCATGCCCGTGGCTCCGCTGAGCCCGCCGACCCGGCCCAGGAGGTCGTTGCCTAGAAGCCGGCGCAAGAGAGAGGTCTTGCCTACGCCCGAATGGCCGCAGAAGGCCGCGGCCTGGCCCCGGACAAGCTCGGCGAGCGCGGCAATCCCGTCTCCGCCCAGAGCGCTGGTCTCCACGAGCGCCACCCCCGCCGCCGCGTAGTGCGACCAGGGCTTTTGCGCCCCCGGCGCGAGCAGGTCCGACTTGTTGACGCAGAGAACCGCCGCGATGTTTTGGGCGGAGGCCGCCACCAGGAACCTGTCCACGATGCCGGGCGTGAAATCCGGTTCGCGCGCCGCGGCCACCACGACGAGCCGGTCGATATTGGCCGCCACGGCGTGCAGAAGCGGGTCGCGTGAGTTGGGGGCGGATCTGACGAGTTGGTTTCGCCTCCGGCAGCGCCCCACGATGACGCCGGCTTCCACCCTGACCCTGTCCCCGACGCAGACCGGGGAGCGCTCTCGGCAGGGCCCGCCGAAGGCCAGGGTCGTCATCCGGTAGCCGCAGAGTCTGCTGACTTCCCCGTTATCCGGGCGCACCGACGACTGGTTCGGGAAAATCTCGGCCACGGTCGCGTTGCCCTCCGCCTCGGAGAGCTCGCGCGCGCGGCCCTTCATCGGGCGCTTGGCGTATTTCCGGCGGGGAGGGACCTTGAGGCCGTCGAACCAATCATCCTCCGGATCGTCGAACGCGCGGGGCATCTAGGGGGTGAGTAGTGCCGCGACTTCGCCGCGCAGTTCGCGCACGCCGAGCCCTTCCTGGGCGCTGACCCAGGCGAGGTCGGCGGGCTGCAGCCCCATGGCGTGGGCGGCCTCGCGGCGGCGGCCCTGGGCGCGGGAGGACTTCACTTGGTCGGCCTTGGTCGCCACGGGGCGCCAGGGCAGGTCCGTGGCTTCCAGCCATTCGACCATCTGCAGATCGAGCCTGGTCGGCCCGACCTTGGCGTCGATGAGGGCGAAGATCATGCGCAGGGAGGGACGGCCGCGCAGATAGCCCTCGATCATGGGACCCCAGCCCGCGCGCTCCGCCTCGGGCCCGGCGGCGAAGCCGTAGCCCGGCAGGTCCACGAGCCAGCGGCCGAAGCCGGCCTGGAACACGTTGATGGCGCGGGTGCGGCCCGGGAGGTTGGAGACGCGCGCCACGTCGCGGCGGCACACCGCGTTGAGCAGGGAACTCTTGCCCACGTTGGAGCGGCCGATGAACGCGACCTCGGCGGCGCAGGGCGCCAGACGGGCGGGGTCGGTCTCGCTGAGGAGATATTCGACGGTTTCTAGGGGTTGGATCATCGGCATCTCTCCGGACCGGCCTAGCGTCTTTTTGACGAGGACCGATGATAGGATGAGTTCAGCGAGACCTTATTGTAGCATGTGTCGCGGCCTCTTGCGTTTGCTTGATCCTTGCGTTATAGTTAAGGCGTGAGCTTCGCGCGACGCGTTCTCTTCGTGTGCACCGGCAACGTGTGCCGCAGCGCCATGGCCGAGCAGCTGCTTCGCCGCCTCGCCGCGGTCCGCGGCCTCGGCCTGGAGACGCGCTCCTGCGGAACCGCCGCGGAGAGCTATTTCGAGGTCCCGCCCGTCGTCAGCCGATTGCTCGCCTCCAGGGGAGTTCCGCCTTTCGCGCATACCGCCCGCCTGGTCACGCGGGAGTCTCTGCGCTGGGCCGACCTGGTCCTGGCCATGACCGCGGCCCACGTCGAGCATCTTGTCGAGAAATACCCGGAGTTCGGCGACAAGGTGCGCCTGCTGCGCGAGCAGGCCGGCTTCGGAGAACAGGACGTCGCGGACCCCATGGGGCGTCCCGACGAAGCCTTCGCGGCCTGCCTATCATCCATCGAGGAGTCCATCGAGGCCCTCATCCGCAACGGATTCATGCCTCCGGCTCCAGAAATGCGATAATTGTCGCATGATCAACGATCAGGACGCTTCGCTCAACCCCGTCTTCCCGCGCGGCCTGCGCGTGCTGGTCTCGGGCGCCGCGGGCTATATCGCAAGCCATACGTGCGTGGAACTCCTCAATGCCGGTCACGAGGTCGCCGGTTTCGACAACCTGTCGAACTCGTCGCGACGCTCGATCGACCGGGTGCGCGAACTCGCCGGCAAGCCCCTTCGTTTCGAGCTGCTCGACTTGCTGGACAAGCCCGGCCTGACGAGCCTTCTTAAGGAAGGCTTCGACGCGGTCATCCACTTCGCGGGCCTAAAGTCCGTGGCCGAGTCCGTGGAGAAGCCGGAGCTCTACCGCCGCAACAACGTGGAGGGCAGCGCGAACCTTATCGCCGCCATGAAGGCGGGGGGCTGCCGGCGTCTTATATTCTCGTCCTCGTGCACCGTTTACGGCGAGGTCAAAAGGAATCCCGTCGACGAAACCCACCTTCGAGCCGCCGTTAATCCCTACGGCGGCACGAAGCTCGCGGTGGAGGACATGTGCTTCGCTTTGGGCCGGTCCGAACCGGACTGGCATATAGCTCTTCTGCGCTATTTCAATCCCGTGGGCGCGCACGCAAGCGGGCTCATCGGCGAGGATCCGCGCGGGATCCCCAATAATCTGATGCCTTTCGTCATGCAGACGGCCGTGGGCCGCCGGGACAAGGTCCGCGTCTACGGCGGCGATTACCCGACGCCGGACGGGACCGGGGTGCGCGACTATATCCACGTGGTGGACTTGGCGCGCGGACATCTCGCGGCGCTGGCGAACATCGACGCCTTCGCCGGCGCCGAGGCGGTGAACCTCGGGGCGGGGCGGGGGTATTCGGTGCTCGAAATGATAGCGGCGGCCTCGAAAGCGGTCGGGCGAAGCATCCCTTACGAGCTCGTCGCGCGCCGTCCCGGCGACGCGGCCGCGGTCTGGGCCGACGCCGCGCTGGCGAAGAGAAAGCTCGGCTGGTCCGTCGCGCTCGGGCTCGAAGACATGTGCCGCGACCACTGGCGCTGGCAGAAGAACAATCCCAACGGCTACGCCGATCAATGACGGTCCTGTTGGCGCTGTGGGCCGTCTTATGCGCCGCGCCCGCGCCAGCTCAGGGCATTCGGGTCTGGGTGGCGGACGATCTGACCAGCGTCAAAAGAGATGATCCGCCCAGCGGGGCGACAGCCGCCTCGATCCAGGCCGCCGGCAATGAATATGCCGGCTTCCAGGTGGTCGTTAAAGCGCCGCCGCAAGGGCCGCTGTCCAACGTCCATGTCGGGGTCTCGGACCTCTCCGGCCCCGGCGTCATCTCCAGTTCCACCATCAAGCTCTACCGCGCGCAGTATGTCCCCGTACGCGTTAGGAGCCCGGTCGAGCGGGCGGGAAACCCGTATTATGCGGGTTATCTCTCGCCCCATGCCCCGCGCGACTGGGCCGACGCGCTGATCCCGGCCTCGGCGCCGGGCGGCAGATATGAATCGTTCCCTTTCTCCGTGCCGGAGAGTTCGAATCAGCCCGTGTACGTCGAGATCCCGGTGCCCAAGGACGCGGCGGCCGGCGCGTATCGAGGAGCCGTCACCGTTACCGCGGACGGCCAGGAACCGGTCAGCGTCGCCGTGGCTTTGACGGTATGGGGCTTCGCCTTGCCGGATCAGCCCGCGCTGGCGACCGATTTTCTGTCCTACGACAGGTGGCTATGGGTCGCGGCCGGCGCCGTGGGCGCGGACCAGGCCGCGCTCCAGGAAAATATTTGGGCCGCATTGACCGAACACCGCATCGGCACGACGCAGGCGGGCGAGGCAGGCACCGGCGCCTGGACGGGCAGCGCCGCCGACAGGTCCTTTACTTCCGCCTGGCTGGGCCGGCAGCGCATGATCCATGCTCCGGAGAAAGCCTCGGCCCGCGATCTGCGGGATCTCATGTCCTATCTTTCCGGCATCGGACGCAGCCGCGACATCTTTGTCCGATGCGGCGATGAGCCCCACTCCCAGGCCGCGTACGACGACATCAACCGGACCTCTTCATTTTGGAGGGAGCTGGGGATCCCCACGCAGGTGACCGTGGGGGGGCGCACTTCGTGGGATGCCTTTGACGCCGACATTTGGGTGGCGCATCATGCCCGTCTGATCCCGGCCCGGGATCGCGCGGCGATCCGGCTCAAGCAGGCGCAAGGCCGGAAGATATGGAGCTACTATTGCTGCGAAGCGCCCAGGGCGCTTCCCAATTGGATGCTGGATTCCGATCCGATAGATTTCCGCATCACGCCATGGCTTGATTTTCGCAGCGATTACAGCGGCATGCTCTATTGGGCCACGGCCTACTGGGCCGCGGGCGCCGCCGCCGTCTGGACCAACGCCGGCAACGGCAACGGCGACGGCGTCCTGTTCTATCCCGGCAGCGAGGTCGGGGCGCCGCACGCGGCCATCCCATCCGCCCGCCTCAAGGCCATACGCGACGGCATTGAGGACTACGATTATCTGGCGCTGCTTCGCTCGTTGGGCGGCGGCGCGCAGGCGCGTGAGCTGGCGGCGGGCATCGCCCGCGATTGGGATGATTGGTCCCGAGATCCGGCCGAACTCAAGGCCGCCCGGCGGCAGGCGGCCGAAGGCATCTTGCGGCTGCTGGACCGGGGAGGGCCCGTCTTGCCCGCTACGGTCCGTCCTCCCTGAGCCCAAGGAACTGGCGCACGGCCTGCCTTGCATTTGAGCCTTTCTTGGGATATAGTTAAGGCGTGAGCGCCAGGCGACGCGCGGGGACCGTCCGACCGCCATGAGCATCCCGCCGCAAGAAAGAGTCGCCGGTCTCGTGAGCGTCGTCCTGCCGACGCGCGACCGGGCCCGGGTCGTGGAGAGGACCATCGACAGCGTCCTGGCTCAGACCTTCCGCCAGTGGGAACTGGTCGTGGTCGACGACGGCTCCGCGGATGACACGGAGAGCGTGGTGCGCTCGTACCGCGACGACCGGATCCGGTATTCTCGCAGAGACGGTCCCCACGGGGTCTCCCGCGCGCGCAATCGCGGACTGGAGTTGGCGCGCGGGGAATTCATCGCCTTTCACGACGCCGGCGACGAATGGCTGCCGAATAAGCTCGAGCTTCAGGTCGCGCTTCTCAAGAGCCTGCCGGCCGAGGTCGGCATGGTCTATTGCGCCATGACCCGGGTTCGTTTGGACGGCACGCTGACGCCGTTTCCGGCTTCCGTCGTCAGCGCGCGGGACTCGGACGTCTATCGCCGGGCTCTGTCGCTGGACGTCATCATCGGTCCGCCGACCTGCCTGCTCAGAGCCGCCGTCTTCGACGCGGTCGGCGGCTTCGACGAACGGCTCTTCGCCCGCGAGGATCTCGACTTGTTCATCCGGATATCGGCGGCCTTCAGGCTGCAGCGCGTCGAGGGGAGCCTGACTCGGTTCTACGACGACTCGATGGGCGTTTCGAGGGATTATGAACGGATCATCCGGGCTCATAAGCGGATTCTCGTCAAGCACAAGGGTGCGTTCAAGGATGATCGCGGCCTCCTGGTCCCGCATTGGCGGGTTTTCGCCGACGCGCGCTTTCTGCTGGGCAACCGGTCCGGCGCCGTCCGGATGCGGCTTCGGGTTCTGGCGTCGGGCAAATCGCGGCCGAGCGATTGGCTGTGGCTGCTGGTCGTTTTGGCGGGCATGCCCGCCTACCGGAGCCTGCAGGCCGTCTGGGGCGCCTGCCGCCGGATCCAAGCGCGCCTGACGCGTCCGTCCGCGGGCAGGCTGCGCATCGCGTATCTCGCGCCGGAGTCGGACCTGTTCGGCTCGGAGCTGTCTCTTCTGGCGGCGGTCAAACACCTCGATCCTTCGGCCTTCGACGCGCGCCTGCTCACCGTCGCGGCGGGGCCGCTCGAGGAGGCCGCGCGCGCCCAGGGAGTAGCCGTTGAGCGCCTGCCGTGGCTGGCGGACATGCGCCGGCGTCCCTGGCTCCTGCCCGTCGCGGCGCTGCGGCTCCGGCGCCGGCTGCGCTGCCAGCGCATTGACTTGCTGGAGATCCAACGAACCGAATACCCGCTCATTCTTGCCGCTTGGCTCGCCACGGCGTGGGCTGGAACGCGGCTTGTCCTGCGGGAACACATGCACGAACCTAGGGCCCTGGACGGCCCGCGCCGGTTCCTCATCTCCCGCGCCGATCGCGTCCTGGCGGTCACCCGCGGCGCCGTGGCGTCGTGGCGCGACGGCGCGCCCGCGTGGTGGCGCCGGTATCTCGACCGCCGTCTCGTCATTATTCCGTCCGGCCGCGACATAGGACTCCTATCCGGCCTGGCCAAGGATCGGGCCTTGGCGCGCGCGCTGGGCGTGCCCGACGACGCGCGGCTTGCGGGCATGGTGGCGGCTCTGGACCCATGCAAAAGGCCGGAAATTTTCCTGCGCGCCGCGCGGCTCGTGCTCGACCGCTGCCCCGGCGCCTGGTTCCTGGTGGTCGGCTCGGCCTACAGTTCCGAGAGGGTGAGGCTCGCCGGGTATGAAGACTCGTTGCGGCGTCTGGCCGCTGAGCTCGGCTTGGCGGGACGCGTCATTTTCACGGGCTACCGGGAAGACGCTTACCGGCTGATCCAGAACCTCGACGTGCTGTGCTTGCCGTCCGAGCGAGAGGCGTTGGGCGGAGTCCTTATCGAGGCCATGGCCGCGGGAGTTCCCGTGGTCGCGTCCGCCGTGGGAGGGCTGCCGGAGATCGTGGTCCACGGCGAAACCGGAATGCTCGTGGCCTCCGCCGACCCGCAAGACTATGCCGCGGCGATGCTGGCCGTTCTGGGAGACGCGAAGCTGAGCTCCCGGATGCGCGAGGCGGGCCTGCGCCGGGCGTGGATGTACGATTTGGACGGGCTCAGCCGGCGGACCGAGGCGGTCTACCGGGAGCTATGCTAGCCGGCGCTTGAGGGCGTTGAGGGGGTTTTTGAGCTTGGCGCGGCCGCGGGTGAGCTTGAGATGGAAGTCGATGATCGTGTCTTGTCCGAGGATGGGCAGGCGCGCCAGCGCTTGCGAGTCCGGGTCCCAGGGCCAGGGCGAGACGCCCGGTTCGATGCTGAAATCGTAGCGATACCCGGCCTCGCGCGCGAGCCGGCGCAACTCGGGCCTGTCCGCGCCGTCGCCGTAGGGATAGGCAAAGGCGATGATCTCTCGACCGAGGGTTTGCTCGAGCCGCTTTTTGCTCTCCATCAGCTCGCCGCGGGCGTCTTCAAGGGAAAGGGCGGAAAGGCGCCGGTGGCTCAGGGTGTGGGAGCCGAACTCGATGAGCCCCGAGTCCTGGAGTTCGCGGGCCTGGGCCCAGGTCATCAAAGGAAGCGCCGGTTCGATCTTCTTGTCCCATCCGCTGGCGTCTCCCATCCCGGCGCAGACCAGGAATATGTTCGCCTTCAAATTCAGCTCCTTGAGAATCGGGAAGGCCAGTTCGTGGTTGTTCGCGTAGCCGTCGTCGAAGGTGATGAGGACGGGTTTCTGCGGCATGGGAATCTTCCCCAGTTCCGCGTCGCGAAGCTCGGAGAAGGACAGGGGCGCGTAGCCGAGGCCCTTGAGATGCCGGAGTTGGCGGCGGAAATCCGCCGCCGCGACCCAGAGCTGCTTGAGAGGCGAACTCCGGGGGGCGTCGCCGATCTTGTGGTACATCAGCACGGGCAGGCCCTGGATCTTCGGCCGCCACCAGGCCCAGCGGCAGCTGGCTGCGATCGCGAGGCCCGCGGCCACGGCAACGGCGCTGAACATGCCTAATTATCCAAATATTTCGCGGCGTCCGCTAGCGGCCGAGAAGCTTGCCGGCCGCGCGCGCCAAAAAGCGCGGCTCGTAGAACATCGTCGCGACCTGGTACGAGATCAGGAAAAAGAACGCGTAGAAGGAGCTCGGGTGAGCCCGGCTCCAGGCCAGGGGAAGGCGCGCGATGCGACAGCGCCATTGCCGCCGGTTGGCCAGACAGGCCATCGCCGTCCCGAGCGCGCCGCCGGCGATGATGTCGGTGGGATAGTGCAGGCCGAGATAGAGCCGCGGCAGGCCGATGATCACGAACCAATAGGCGTAAGCGGCGGCTCCGAACCGCCGGGCCAGGAAGATCATGCCCGTGGTCAGGGCCGCGAAGAGCATCGCGTGATCGCTGGGGAACGCGCTCCAGTCGCGCATCTGTATCTCTTTCTCGGCGTAGAAGGGAGGGACGAAGCCCAAGGAAGGGTTGAAAATCGGCCGCGCCCGGAACGGGAGGAAATGCGCGAGAAAACGGCCTAAAAGGATCGCCGCGGCGGCTGAAAGGATCGTCGAGACGATGATTTCCCGGTTCTTGTCGACGGGTTTGGACGGCGAGTTCCAGAACCACCACAAGACGAGCATCATGACTTCGCCCTTAAGGAAGCGGGAATCGCTGAGAAAGTACACGGCCGCGTCCAGCGCGTCGCTATGGCGCGCGAATTGATTGAGCCAGAGCAGGACGCCGGAGTCGAAGCTGTTCATGGCCTGCGCGGGGGCGAGGCCATTATGAGAGCGCCAGCTCGGGGTCCCGGGCGCGCTCGTGCGCGGTGGATATGTCCAGGACCCAGCGCGCGTCGGCCGGCATGGGCATGGCCGGCGTGGGGATCGGCTCGATATGGGTATCGCTGATCAGGACCCGCTTGATGGTCTTGAGGATTATGCTGACATCGAGCGCGAAAGAGAAGTATTTCACGTAAAAAAGGTCGTAGTGCAGCCTCTCGATGGCGTCGCGCACGGTGTTGGTCTGGCGGAAGCGCACCTGCGCCCAGCCCGTGACGCCGGGCTTGACCAAGTGCCGAAGGTGGTTGCTGGGCACGGCCTTTTCGAGGACTCTGACTTCCTTGATCCACTCCGGCCGCGGCCCCACGAACGACATGTCGCCCTTGAGCACGTTCCACAGCTGGGGCAGTTCGTCGAGGCGGAAGCGGCGGAGGATGTCTCCGAGCCGGGTCACGTGGCAATCCAGGGCGGCGGCCGCGAGCAGCGGCCCCTTGGCTTCGGCTCCGGAGGTCATGGTGCGGAACTTCCAGAGGATGAACGGCTTGCCCATGAAACCGGCCCGCAGCTGCTTGAAAAGGACCGGCCGGCCGTCGCAGAGCGCGATGAGGGCGGCGGTGGCGGCCAGCACGGGCGCGGCCGCGACGAGCAGGACGGCCGCCCCGAGCGCGTCGATGGCGCGCTTGAGCTTGGCGTAGAGGCCGTGGCGCTTGGGCAGTATGAACTCGAGGGCCCAGGACGGGTTGGCCGCGTAATAGGGAGACACCTTGCCGAAGATGGACTCATAGAAGTCTTCCAGCGTGACCACCGGGACGCCGCGGAACATGGCCGCAAGCAGCACCTCCCGGGCGGCTTGCCAGTTCCTGTCGACCCAGGCGGCGTCGGCCACGACGATGTCGACGCCGGGCCACTGCCAGGGCCCTACCGACAGGCCGGTATCGTGGGCATGATGCGGCATGCCCATCTCGATGGCGCGCAGCTGCTCCGGGTCTCCGAGAAACACGAACCGCTGGTCCAGGATATCGAACTTGAGCAGCCACAGCCAGGCCCTTCGCCAGAGGAAAATGAGCGCGTGGGACAGCGCGACGGCCACGATCAGATGGGTCTTGGGCGTCATTTCGGCTTGATTGCCCACGATGTAGAAGTAGGTCATGCCCAGCAGCATGCACGCTCCGGCCGATATAAGGAGGTTTCGGACCAGGGTCACGTCGTTGCGGACCAGCCGCATCTCATAGAGGCCGACGGTGTACGCCGCGGCGATCCACGCGAAGAACAAGGGCATGTAGGCCAGGGCGGTCATCCAGCTCAAGGCCTTGGGTTCCCGAAGGAACAAGGTCGTCGCCAAGCTCAAATAAAAGATCAGGAAATCCCCCATGGGGGGGAAAAGAAAGCGCCAAAAGCCGGGGAGCCCGACGCGGTTCATCGCATCCTCCCGCTTTTGTCTTCGAATCCGGTGATCTTCATGGTCTGTTAAAATTATACCGAGTATCCCTGGGCCCTGAAAGGGCCAAATGGGGCGGCCGCCGGGGGCCGAAGGGCCTAGGGCCGAGATCCCGAGGAGCCGGGCCGGCCGCCCAGTTCATCTTCATAAAGGAGAAGCATGCGCCGCACGGCTTTTTGCTCGGCGAACTCGGCTATGGCCAGGCCGCGCGCGTTGCGGCCGAGGCGGGCCCGCAGGCCGGCGTCCTCGATGAGCCTGCGCAAGGCGGCCGCGAGGGCTCGGCCGTCCCGCGGCGGGACCAGCAAGCCGGTCTCCTCGTGCCGGACGATGTCCCGGCAGCCCGGGACGTCGGCGGCGACCAGGGGACGCGCGCTGGCCGCTCCTTCCATGAGGGTTACTGAGAGGCCCTCGCGGTAGGACGGCAGGCAGACGATATGCGACGCGGCGAAGACCTGCGGCATGTCCTCCCGCCGTCCCCACCATTCGATCACGCCCTCCTCGGCCCAGGCCGCCAAACGGCTCTCGGGCACGGAAGCGGGATTCTCCGGGTCGCCTTTGCCCACCAGGACCAGGCGGGCCTTGACCCCGGCCTCGGCCAGCAGCCTGGCCGCCTCCACGAACTCTCCGACTCCCTTGTCCCAGAGCATCCGGCAAGCCAATATCACCACGGGCGCGCCCGCGGGTTCGGGGCGGGGCGGGAATCTTTCGAGGTCGACGCCCGAGCCTCGGATCACCAGGGATCGCTCGGGGCGCAGCAGTCCTTGCTCGACGAACAGCCGGCGGTCCTCGGGATTTTCGAAGACGGTCCGCGAGCCGGGCGTGGAGAACGTGAACTTGAACGCGAGGCGGACCAACGGCTTGAGCAGGCGCGCTTTCCAGCTTCGGGAGACGAACACGAAGCCCAAGCCCGTCAAGGCGTTGACCACGGCCGGCACCCCGCATATCCTGGCGGCCAACGAGCCATAGATGATGGATTTTGCCGCCACGTGGTGGACGATATCGGGGCGCTGCGACCTGTATAGGCGGATGATCCGCGCTATCATCAGCAGTTCGCGCGCGGGATTGAAGCTTCCCCGCTTCCAGGGCAGGGGCAGGAGGAGGTAGCCCTCCCGGCGGATGCGTTCCCCATAGGCGCTCACTTTCGAAGCGACCACGACCTCGTAGCCCGCGGCTTTGGCGGCGCGCGCCAGGGGCAGGCGATGGAGCCAGAAGGCCATGTCATCCGTCCCCAGGAAGAGTATCTTGCGGCGCGGCTGAGGACTGCTCACGCGCCCTCCTGCGGCAGGCGTCCTGTTTTCATGAAGGCGCGCAAACGCGCTGCTTCGAAAAGGCCGTGGCGCGCAAATATGTTCAGCAGGACGGCGAGCCCAACAGCCTCTCCCAAGACGTTGTACCTGAACAAGAGCGCCTTGATGTGTCCGCCGGGCATCGGCGGCGGGAAAGGCCCCATCAACGGCCATAATAGGATGGCCGGGTTGTCGAACTCCCACATGCGGTCGAGGATGAAATGCCCGAGACAGCAGCAGCACCACAGCCTCAAGGGGCGCCGGATACGCCGGCCCCACGCCAGCAGCGCCGCCAGCGTCAGGAATGCGGCGAGAAACGTGTGCCCGATGCCGCGGGTGTTGTGATTGGCGAATGCCGGCAGCAGCCAGGCCACGGGCTTGTCGATCAAGTCCGGGACGACGGCCAGCAGCGCCGGCAGGCGCAGCCCGGCGTCGCGGTCCGCGGCCCGCACGGCCGCGATCGTCAGGCCCGCGTGTCCCAGGAGGTACATGTCAGGGTTTGAAATGGCCGAAAATCATGCCCGCCGCGCGGGCCAAGCGCAGACCCGGGATCAGCCGCGCGACCCAGCCGAGACTGGCCCAATAGAACCATATCCGGCCGCGGAGCGTCTTGAGGCCGAGCCGGCGATAGATATCCTTGCGGTTGAGGCTGTCTTTCATGCCCACGAGGAATTCTCCCTCGCAGGAGTTGCCGCTGTGATTGTGGACCACTTTCGCCTTCGGCACGATGATGAAATGAAAGCCGAGCTTCTTGGCCGTCAAGCAGAAATCCAGGTCTTCCAGCGCGGTCCGCCCTCCGGAGAAGGTCGCAAATCCCAGCTTTTGCGCCTCGCGGCGCAGATAGGAGCTTACCCCGCCGTGCATGTAATAGCCCTTGGTCGTTTCCGCGATGCCCTCGTCCCATACGGTGAAACCGGCGGGATTGACGTCCCAGGAACATTCCCCGGTCAAACCGAATATCCATCTGAAAATCTTCTCGGTTCGATTCAGCATCCGGGCGTTCCGGATGAGGCCGCCGACTCCGAGCAGCTTCTCATCCTCGGCGCCGTTCCATACGGCCATGATCTCTTTGAAGAAGTCGGCTTCCAGGATGACGTCGTCGTCGAGGAAAAAAACCACGTCGCCCGCGGCCTTCTTAAGAGCCAGGTTCTTGGATTCGGACAAGCCCCGCCTTTCGGCTTGATGATCCTTGCGATGATAGTTCAAAACGGCGCCCTTTTCACCGAAGCGGGCCTTCCAATGCTCCAGGAACGCGGCCGGAAGTCGCGCGTCGTCGATCACGAGGACTTCGTCCGGCAGGGCTGATTGCGCGACGATGGATTCCAGGCAGGCGCCCAGTTCCCTTTCCCGGTCGTGGGTCGGTATGGCGGCCGTGAAGGTCTTGCTCACGATTTGCGCCCCGGCCACGCCGGACGGCCCTCCAGCCACAGCGCCCGTCCGGGAGCCAGACAGCCGCCCCCGGGGCAGGCGCGGAGCAGTTCCCGGGGGTCGGCTCGCGTCTCGAAAAGCGCCCGCCAGCCCGACAGCAGCTTTTCATCCACGAGGACGGCCGCGTCGGAGGCGTTGACGAGGACCATGTAGCGGCGGCTTGCGTACCGCCAGGCCCGCCCTTCCACGCCCGGCGCGGTCAGAGGCGACGGTTCCTCGGTCCCGGCCTCGATGCGCGGCTGCAGTTCCTTGAGTTCCCGGACCGCCCTCGCCAGCGCCTGCCATTCTTCCGGATAATCGGCGAACTCCCGGCCCGCGGCAAGCCGCGGCAGGACGAATATTATGCCCGCTTTCCCCCGCGCCGCGGCCAAGGCGCCGAGATAGCGCAGGCGGCTCCAGCTCGCCATTTGGCCGCCGGGCCCGGAACTCGCCGATTCCAAGGCCGCCCCCGGCGGAGGGGCCGAGACTATTCTCACGCCCAGACGGCGGGCCGCGGCCTGGTCGCGCGCTCCCAAGGGGGCTTGGATGCCGATGAAGAACGTCCTCTGAGGCGCCGGGGCGCAGGCCAAGGCTAGGCCGGCCGCCGCGAGCAAGCCCAAGGCGCGCCTCAAGCGGTCCCCCGAAGCAGCGGCAGGCGTTCCCGGACGATATCCATGAGCTCGCGATAGCCGGGCACGTTAAAGCCGCGCAAAAGGCTCCAGTAAACCGCGGCGCCCGACACGATAAAGACGCTCATCCTCGCCACGGCGCCGACTTCCGGGGGCAGAAGCAGGTCCAGGCCGGCCACGGCCAGCGCCATGGCCGCGGCGCAGAAGAATATCGCCTTGAGATTGGAGAAGAATCCGGTCACGCTCAGCCCGATGAGGCCGCCCGCGAAGCGGCAGACGATCGGGGCCGAGATCAGGGCCGTGGCCGCGTACCCCATAGCGACTCCGAGGATGCCCCATTTGAGCCCCAGGAGGATCCCCGCGACCTGCAGGAGCTGGAAAGGGAGGTTGACCCGGAGATTGAGATCCGCCCGGCCGCGGGCCAAGTAGACGCTGTAGGTCAGGGAAGTGACCGACTGGAACATGCCCACGCAGGCGAGGATGCGCAGCACTGGGACCATCTCTACCCATTGGCCGCCGAATACGCAGGCCACGAACGCATCCGCGGAAGCGGCCACGCCCAGCATCATCGGGAAGGTCAGCAAGGCGATGGCGCGGGAAATCTTGAGCAGGATGCAGCGGATCCGGGCGGGATCCTCCTGGATGATGGAGAAGGACCGGATCAGGACGCGGCCGAACACCCATGACACTCGCGAGATCGGGAAGAGCATTATGGCATAGGCGCGGGAGTACAGGCCCAGGGGATATTGGCCCAGGTACAAGCCTATGAGCAGATTGTCGATGTTGCGGACCCAATAGCCGGTGATGTTGGAGAAGAAAACATTCCGGCTGAATGAGGATAGATCGCGCACCGCGCTCCAGCGGAGGATGAAGCGCGGCCGCCACTCGCACAGCAGCCTCAGCGCGGCCGCCGCCACGATGAATTCGACCACGAATTGGAGCGCGATGCTGAAGACGCCCACTCCCATCCACGCCAGGGCTATGGCGGTCATCCCTCCGATCCAAGCCGCGGATATTTCCACCGCGGCGATCTTGCGGAACGCCAATCCGCGCGTCAGGACGGCTTTATGCACCATCCCGATCGGATAAATCACGAACATCGCGGCGATGACGCGCATCACCGGCGCCAGAGCCGGCTCGCCGTAGATCCGGCCCAGCAACGGAGCTCCCGCGAAGAACAGCGCCGCGAGAATCGCGCCGGTGAGGATGTTGACCCAGAAGATGGATGAAAGATGCTCCTCGGTGACCTCTTGGCGCTGGACCAAGGCGTCCAGGAAGCCTTGCTCGGAGATGGTCATGGCGAAGTTGCTGAAAATTATGGCCGTGGCGATGATCCCGAAATCGCTGGGGGTCAGCAGGCGGGCCAGCGCCACGTTGGAAAGAAGCACGACGAGCTGCCGGCCGATCTGGCCGACGGCGTTCCACGCGACGCCGGAGATGGTCTTCTCCCGGAAGTCTTTCATCGGGGCTTGCGCGCTATGGCCGTTCCCAAGAGCCAAGTGACGAAGAATAGGCGGAAATTGTTGAGGAATTCCCCGGTCAATAGTTCGACGGCGATAGCGGCTGAGAACGTCGCGGCGCCAAGCATGGCCAGGGTGTCGCCGCGTTGGGACAGGATCAGCCGCGTCGCGACCAGGCCCAGGCCCGCGATGATCAGCAGCGCGCCCGCCAAGCCGTTGCGCAAGCCCCAGAGCACATATTGGTTATCCACATAGTCCCAGGTCGCGTATTTGGATGGCCCCCAGCCCAGGATGGGAGAACGCTTGATGTACTCCCAGCTCTGCGCGCACTGCTCCAGGCGCCCAGCGGCGTTGGGCTCCTTCTGTATGCCTCCCTTGTGGATGGCGCTGAATAGGGCTTGCATGCGGCTGTTTTTAAGGATGTTGCCGGAGAATTTGACGCCCGCGCCGACCAGGATGATCAGCGCGAGGCCCAACTGCAACGCGAGCTTCAAGCGCAGCCGCAAGATTCCCAGCCAGGCATAGGTCGCGACGGCGCCGGCCAGGACCAGGCTCGCGGATACCCAAGCGGTCCGGCTGCCCGTGAAGTAGACGACCAGGAGCGCGGCCGCGCAGTGGATCAGCCGGATGGGGGAACGCGAGAAAAACAGCATATAGGCCAGCACCTGCACCGTGACGAAGCCGAGAAAATTGGGATTCTCGAACGGCGCCGCCAGGCGCAGCGTCCCGAAGTAATTCACGAAGGTCTTCGTTTGCGCGTAGAGCTGATGCCTGAAGAATTCGCTTACCACGGGGACCGGCCTCAGGTAGCATAAGGCCACGAACAGCGAATAGTAAAGCATGGCGGCCGTCGCCGTCTCCGTGGCCCGGCGGACCCGGTCGTCGTAATGGCGCATCACGTAGACGATGAAGACCCATAGGATGAGATATCGGCCGGCCTCGAAATAATCCCGCGGTCCGGTCTCGATGCCCATGAAGGCGATGGCGTAGATGAAGGAGAATAGGAACAGGAACTGTATGAGGAAAAAGAAGGCGGACGCCTGCCGCGCGGCCGCCCAGGACTTCCAGGAGGACGGCATGCCGAAGAGGATGAAAGCGCCCAGCACGGCCACCGCGGCCGCGAAGGCGCGTTCGACCCACCATTGGCACAGGTGTCCAGGCACGAAGATCGCCAGCCACGCCACGGCGATCATGGGGTTGGGCAGGCGCAGGATAGCCGCTTGGCCGGGGGCGCGGGAGGCGGGCTGCGCCTGAGGGGGCATGGTCATCGCCGGGGCCATCCGTCGGGGATGAGGTTGAGCCGGCGCAGAGTCTCCACGTGCTTTTGATCGGGATCCGGGGAAAGCGGCTGGCCGGCGTCATATGGCTCGAAGCTGACTCTCCGCCCGGCTTCGAGGAGGTCTTCGGCGTCGTCGGAGCGTCCCAGTCTCCAGAGGCAGGAGGCGGCTTGGGCGACGGCCTGGGCGTCGAATGGACGGTCGGCCGCCGCGGCCAAGGCGTAGGCCAGGGCCGTGCGCAGCATCAAGACGTCGCTTCGCGGACCTTCTCCGGCCAGGTCATAGGCCGCGCGGGCCAGCCCGCGCATGAAGACCGGATCGTCGTCGAGCCGCATGGCGCCGGCCAGTTGCCCGATGCGCCGCGCGGGAGTCCCGCTGCCGCCGGCGTACCAAGCCGCGGCCGCGGGCGCGGCGGCCAGCCAGGCCAAAAGCAGGCAGGCGGCGACCGCGGCCGCGCCGTGAGCCGGATCGGGCGGGTCGCAAGGGGGGACTTTGTCTTGCTTGTCGGCCCAGGCCGGCGCCGAGAGCAGGAAGCCGATGAGGCCGAAGAAGATCACGGCGTTGGCCGGGATCTGGAAGTTGAACTCGAAGAGGCAGTGGGCGGCGAAAGCCGCCGCCGCGGCGAGCGCGCCGCCGATAAGCGCGCGCATCTCCCGGGACTTGGCGCGTCTCCAGACGCGCCAGCCCGCCGCCGCGGCCGTCGCCGCCGCGGCCAGGGCCAGCGCGGCGCCGCTGGCGCCCGTTTCCAGCGCGAACTCCAGCCAGTCGCTGTGCGCATGGGAGACGAAGCCGCGCAAGGCCTGGTCCTGGTAGGCGCCGTTGAGCGCGGCGAAGCTTCCCAGGCCGGTCCCGAACCAAGGCGAGTCCAGCCAGCGGGGCCAGCAGGCGCTATAGATAAGCAGCCGTCCGAGGACCGAACGGTCCATGGGGGCGCCGACGGCGCTGCCCGATGCGACGTGGGCGAAGGCGAAGAATACGACCAGGGCCAGGGTCGACAAAGCGGCGGCGATAAGCGCGCGGCGGCGCCGGGCGCCGGGCGCGAAGTCGGCTCCGGCCAGGGCCAGGGCGCAGCCGGCCAAGGGCATGGCCAAAAGCGCCGCCCGGGAATGCGATAACGCGATGGCGCAGAACAGCGCCAGCAGGCCGACGGCCAGGAGGCATTCTCGACGCAGCTCCCCGGGCAGGGCGGCGGCCCAGCGACGGGATCGCGAGAGCAGGATGCCCGATCCGATCGCCAGGCTCATCAAGAGGAGATTGGCGGCATGGTCGCGGTTGTAATAAGGCCCGAAGGGGGGAGTGTCAGGCATGGTGCGGCGGACCCAATAGATCAGGTCCTGGCTCGTGGCCGCTTGCGCCGCGCCCAAGGCGGCCACGAGCAAGCCCAGCAGGAATAGGGACCAGGCATAGCGCCGCGCCGCGCGATGGGTCACGATGATCCTGGGCACGCTGTAGAGCACGGCCGCGTAAGCCGACCAGAGCAGCACGGCCTGCCCCGTCGCGTGGGGGCAGACCGTGAACGGTCCCGCAGGGCGCGGAGCGTCGGCGCAGATCGGCGCCAGGGTCTGCGCCGCGCCCAGCAGGGCCACGGCCGCGGGGAAGAGCCAGCCCGCCGACCCCGCGGCGCCGACGGCCGGGCGGCCGCGCAAAAAACAGGCCAAGGCCATGAGAAAAGCCGATAGCTCCAAGGCGGCCCGGGACCACGGCTCGACGCCGCCGAAAGCCAGCGGCCCGAAGAACGTCAGGGCGTAAAGCAGCCCCTCAGGGACCGCGGCGGGAACGCGCGGTCTCATGATTTTCGGCTTTGTGGGGGCTCGGTATCGGTGTAATCCCGATAATACTGCTCGTAGTAGCGGCCGTCCGCGTAGCTCATCGTGGAAAGCCGCGCTCCGTTTATGACCCCGCCCAGGACCTTGAGCCCGCCGCCCTCCAGCCGCCTGATGGCCGTCTGGATGAGGGGCAAGCGCGTGCGGCCGAAACGCACGACGAAGACCGCGGATTTCACGACGCGCCCCCAGAGCATCGCGTCGCTGATGGGGAACACGGGAGTGCAATCGATGACGACGCGCGCGTAGCGCTGGCGCGCCCAGGCCGCCAACGCCTCCAGCTTGTCGGTGTTGAGCAGTTCGGCGGGATTGGGCGGGCGGGGCCCGCACGTGATGACGTCCAGGGCCGGGATGCCCGTCTCTTGCAGGAGCTCGGCGGGGTCGCGGACCGCGCCGGAGAGATAGTCGCTCAACCCCCTCTCGGCCGAGGAGCCCATGTGGCGATGCTGGCGCGGGCGCCGAAGGTCTCCATCGACGATCAGGACCTTCTGGCCGAGCTGGGCCAGGACCACCCCCAGTCCCGTGGCGACGTAGCTCTTCCCCTCGGACTGGACCGTGCTCGTCACGAGGAAGGACGCATCCTCCCGCGTCGAGCCGGAGTAGCCGATCATGGTGCGCAGATTGCGGAAGGCCTCGCTGGTCAGGGAAACGTCCCCCGAAACCAGGGGCTCGAATATCTTGGCGTGCTTCTTGTGACGGCAATGCGGTATCGTCCCCAGGAAGGGCACTTTCATGCGCTTTTCCACGTCGTCCTGGGTGCGGACGGTCTGATCCAGAAATTCGATGAAGACCGCGGCGAAAGCCCCCAGGAACGCCCCTCCCAGGATGCCGAAGATGATGACCAGGAGCTTCTTGGGGCGGATAGGCCGGTCCGGAAGCCTGGCGGGGTCCACGACGCGCACGTTGTTGCCCTGCAGCTGCCCGGAAAGATCGGTCTTGAGGCTGCGCACGATGTTGTCGATCTCGTTGAGCTGCACTTTCTTCATGGACTCGATGCGCGAGCGCATGGCGATGACGGCCGGGTGGCTGTCCGTGTATTTCATGCGCAGGTCGGTGAGCTGCGCTTCCGCGGTGAATATCTGTTCCTTGATGCTCTGGATGAGCCGGTTGTTGACCACGGTGGGGAGGGATTCGCTGACCTTGACGGAATCGGCGCCGTTGGTTTTCATCTGCAGAGCGTCGAGCACGTCCTTGGACATGAACAGCTGGCTGTTGAGATTCTGCTCCACGTAATAGCGCGACAGGGTCGTGGAAATGTTCGTCGCCAAGGCGGGATGCATGCTCTCGGCGTGGACGTAGCAGAGGTGAGTGTTCGGTATCGGCGCCACGGACACGCTCGCCTGGAGGATCTTTAGCCCCTTGGAGAATTCGCCGGTCGAGGCGAGGTCGAGGTCGTTGTAGACGCGCTCCAGCAAGGTGTTGCTGGTGATGAGCCGGTGCTGGGTGTCGGCATACTCCTCGTCCATGTCGCGTCCGCTCTCCGTCTCGCTGCGGATGGCCTTGGCGACCGGTTCGATATCCAGCAGCGTCGAGGCGCGGTAGATCGGGGTCGCCAGGAACGCGTAAGCGGCCGTCCCCAGCATGGCCGAGGCGGCGACCGAGAGCACTATCCATTTCCGGCGGGAGAGTATCCCGAAGTACCGGGCCAGGTCGATTTCCACGTCTTGTTCGTTGTCGGGCATGGCCCTAGAAGAAGCTCTGCGGGACGAAGATCACGTCGTTTGGCTCGAGGATCATGTCCTTGTCCTTCTGCCCCTGCTGGGTGATCTGGCGCACGTCGATATTGTAGGTGACGTTGGCTCCGTTGACGTTGCGCAGCACGCGCGTGAGGTGCTGCGCCGCTATCGGCGTGAAGCCCCCGGCCGTGCTGATGGCCTCCAGCAGGGTCATGCGCGATTCCGTGGGGATGACGTAGGAGCCCGGTTTCTGGACCTCGCCCATAACGAAGATCGTCTTGTTGCCGTATTCTTCTATGAAGAGCGCGGCCTGGGGAGAGACGAGGAATTTCGAGAGTTTCGCCTCGATGGCGGCCTGGGCCTCGAGAAGCGTCATGCCTCCGATCTTGACCGCTCCGACCAGGAGCAGGGAGACCGTGCCGTTGGCGTTGACTCGGACCTTGCGGTTCATTTCCGGGTCTTGGTAAACGGTGACGCTGATAAGATCCGCGGGCGCGATCCGATAGTCCGTCTTGGCCCGCCTGATCTGCAGCATCGCGGCGGCGACGGCCTCGGCCTCCTGGGCCTTGGCGGCTTGCTGCCGGGCCGGATCCGGAGCCGCGGGCGCTTCAGCCTCGGCGACAGTCGCCGAAAGGGCGGGCGCCGGAGCCGCCGGCCGCGGGGGCATGCAGGCGCCGGTCAGGAGCAGCGAGGGGAGCGCGATATATGCCGCCAAGCGTGACATGCGGATATATTATAGCGGTTTTGCCGATCTAGAACATCAAGGAGGCGTGCCAGGTCGTCTGGTGCTCTTGATAGTTGCACTGGGCCGACATCGTGGAGTCGCGCTCGCGGTACACGTAGATCAGGCCCGTGGTCAGCCACTTCTGGATGTCGTAGTTGACCCAGGTCCCGCCCTGGTAGAGGTCGTCGCGCCGGTTGGCGACGGCATCGCTGGCGGAGTCGATGAGCCGGGTGTTCTTGTATTTGTCGATCCCTATCGCGGCGTTGATTCCGGCGGAGAATTTGCGCGGGAACTTGTGTTTTATATCCAGGGAGGCGCTGTTCGAGTAGTAAAACGGGTTGGACGGGTCGATGGACTCCTGGAGGCGCCGGGAAAGATTCACGATGATGGTGGTCAAGGTGTCCGGCTTGTAGGTGACGGAGGTCGCCACGGTCGGAGATATGAATATGCGCGACGCCCCGGAGACGGGGGCGACGTCGTACTGGCGGTAGGTCATGCCGCCCTCGACTTGGCCTTCGACCGTGGGCGAGAGTCGGCCGGTCACGCCGGCGCCGACGGAATGGGACCGGCTGTCCTTCTGCAGATCCGACGCGGGAATGGAATAATGGACGATGCCGCGATGATAGGAAAGGTACGCCTTGGTCTTGGGCTGCACTTTGTAGCCGACGTTGAATCCGATCGAGTCCTCGTAGCGGTTGAGCAGCCGCGCCAGTTCCGGGCTTATGTACTTGTCGTTCTGCTGGCTCGCGTCGATGCCCCCGGCCAGACGGCCGTGTTCCTGATCATAGTCCAGGCCGGCGTACATGTAGTTCATCCAGCGGCGGTTGCGTCCCACCAACTCCGAGAACGCCTGGTCCGTGGTGTTGACGTACCTGTCGCCGGCCCTGAAGGTCAGTCCGTACGCTCCGGAATAGGCGTAGTCGGCGTGCGCCTGCTGATTGAAGGCGTTGTTGATCTCCGGCTGGGTCGTGTATATCTGGGACTCGAAGCCGTAGCCGATCGACAGGGCATGGAGTTTGTGGCCGGCAAGGCTGGCTTCCAGGCCCAGGTTGTTCTTGGTGATCCAGGATTCCCGATTGCCGCCCCCGACCACGACGCCGCCCGGCTGGTCGCGCGGCACGAGATAGATGTTGGAATCATAGGTCTGCGAGAAAGCGTAGTTGGGATGAAGCGCGAACTGGCCGATATGCATGTTCGGTTGTTGATACTGGTTCAACCAACTCCAATTTTGCCAGCTGGCGTGAGCTTCGCCCGCGGATAGGCAGATGACGGCTAGGGCTATCGCTGACTTTCGCATTTCAATCCTTTGGCGTCATTTTTTTGTGATTCCACTGCGAGGCGCCCCATCAAGGAACCCAGTCCATGCCGGGCTGGGTTCTTCCGCCGCGCGCCCCGACTCGTATCCCTCCTATTGAGGGTCGTACTCCGGACCCGACGGAGAGACGTCGGGCGTGCGCGGACGGCGGCGCAAAAACTGGGCCAGTGGGTTGGGGCCATTGCGATTGCCGATGCCGCCGTCGCCGCTGCCGCGGGGCGGGGCGTGATTTCCGGCGAAGCCGTTGAAGCCCGCTCCGGTCGGGATCGCCGGGCCTTCGGCCAGGGCGTCCTTCAGCTGGCCGTCATCATCGGGATTGAGCGCCAGCTTGTGAGGCTTGGAGCGGTTGGGCGAGGCGGCTACCGCGTCGCGGAGTTCCTCGGGCGGCATCGTGGGAAGGCCGAGAGGCTGGGGCTTTTTCTTCAATAAGGAAAAACCCGCGATGATGCATAGGATTATGATGATGACCGCGTTTCTGACCTTTAACATCATGCCTCCAGCCGCGATTTGTCGTTGCCGTCCGCGACATGAGTATGTTATTACTAATAGCTTATTACGTCAACCGCCATTGGACCTATACGCGCAAGGACAAAGGACCCGGGCCAGAAGGAGGCCTCCCTGATAATCCGGCCCCGCCTGGCTGCCGCCCGGCGTCGCGGCGGCCGCGACCTCGGACCTCCTGGATGGATGGGGCGGCTGCCGGATCGAGCCGTTATTTTAACGGCCGCTCGCCGCTCCCGGGAAAATTTGATCCCGATCTAGTCATTCTTGATGAGGAAAAACGCCCACAAGACGGCTGAGAACGCGAGGCCGGGATATATGGGCTGCAGCCCCAGCGGATAAGCCCCGGCCAGGTTTTCGTGGACCACCCAGGCTATGCCGATAACGCTGGCGCCGACCGAGCACAGCAAGGCCCGGTTTTCCGTTATCCTTATTTTTTCATGGTAGACGGCGCACAGCGGAAGCAGAAGACCGGGAATTATGGCGCTGCCTATCTTGTACCAGAGCTCCACCACCGAGGGCATCCAGGCGGCCAGGGCCGCGGCCAGGGCGGCCGACGCGACGAGGGAAAGCTTGGTCCAGCTTTCGTGAGACTTTTCGTCCAGCTTGAAGACGCGGCCGAGAGCGTCCTTGCCCAGGGTGTAGGCGGAAATCAAGAGGTTGGACTCCAGACTGGCTAGCATGGAGGATGAAAGTCCGGCCAGGAAAAGCCCGCGCGCCGCCGGAGGCAGGATTTCGCGGGCCAGCGTGGGATAGGCCAGCATGCGCTGGTCGAGCCCGGGCAGCAGGGCCCTGGCGTAGAGCCCGGTGAACGTCGTCATGAAATCGAAGCAGCACCAGAACAACACGGAAATAAGCAGTCCGTTGCGGGCCGTCCTTGCGTCCTTGGCGGCGCAGACCCGCTGATGAAAGGAAGGCTCCACGATGGTCCATACCGCGATGATGTACCAGGTCAATACGTAAAACGGCGAAAGGCCGCCGAAGAGCCTCAGGTGGGCGGACGGCAGGCTGCGGCGCAGGAAGTCCATGCCGCCCAGGGTCCGGTAGGCGAAGGGCAATATGAGGGAAAAGCCGGCGAACATGACTATGATCTGGAGACGGTTGGTGGCGTAATCGGAACGAAATCCGCCCTTGAAAAGACAGGCCATGCCGATGGCGACGGCCGCCGCGAACGCGGCCGCGAGCGGCCAACCCGTCGCCCAGCCGATAAGCATGGCGGCCATGAGCAGCTCGTCGGCGGGGCAGGTGAGGAGGAATATCAGGCATGCCGCGGCGATCGCCATCCTCCTGCCGTAGGCCTTTTCAAAGTGGTCCGGCATGGTCGATCCCGGGTGGATTCGAATCTTGCCCGCGAAAAACAGGGCATAGATGAGCGTGAAAATATAATAGGGAGCTCCCATCACGAGCCAGTTGGCCAGGCCGTGCTCCCAGGAGAACTCTCCGACCCCGAGCAGCCCGCCGTAAAAGGTGGGGACCAGCGTGGAGACGAATGCGGGGGTGGTCAGGGATCTTCCCGCCAGGACGTAGTCTTCCATGCCCTCTTTGCGCCGGGAGGCCGCTTTCATCCCGATCCATACGATCGCGAGGAAATACGCGAAAAGTATCGTCAAGTCCATGCCGGTCATCGGGATTGAACGCGGGTCCGCGCTAAAGACAGGGCGCGGTCAGTACCGGGAATTTGTCCGGATTTGAAGCCGTGGGCTGGTTGCGCGTCATTGGTTCCTCCGCCTGCATTACCAGGATCAGGTTCAAGGGTCTCCCGCTATTTCGGGACTCTCAGCCGGATTTCTCCAGCTCCCCTGCGCGTCTTTGCAGATGATACTAAAATCCCCGCGGCTTGCGGCCAACGGCGACTGGAAAGGGAGGCTGCCGCATCCAGCCCTCGGCCTCGGCGATGGAACGCAGCTTCTCATCGCCCCGGTCTATGACGAGTTTCTCCCCGGCGCTAAGCCGGAGCATTTCGATGTCGAATCGGCTGTCGCCCGCGGCCAGAAGGCTCGGCCGTCCGGCTTTTTTCAGGATGACATCAGCCTTGCCCTGTCCCCAGGTCCGCTGGAGGACATCCTCCGTCAGCTTGCCGTCCTCCACGCGCGAGAGCACTCCATGGACCTTCTCGCGGGGCAGGCCCGCGCGCGCGGCGAAGCGCGCTACCGTCCACTCGTTGGAGCCGCTGACGATGCGGACGTCCCAGCCGGCCGCGCGCAGCTTGGCGACGAGGTCGAACATCTCGGCGTTGGGACGCAGGCCCGTGCGTATCGCGATTGGGCGGGGGTCCGAGTCGTTTTCCCGGATCAATTCCTCGCCCAGGGGGCGTTCGAGCTCCTCGGCGATGGTCTCGTCCGACGCGCGCTCCACCTCTGCGACGGAGAATCCCGTCATGAGCTCGACGAACCAGCTGAAATCGAGATGCAGTTCCTTGTAACGCGCCTGCGCCTCCTCGTAGGCGCGGTGGAAGAGCTTGCGATAGCGGCGGTATTGCGGCGTATTCTTGGCCCGAGCCAAAGGCAGGTCTTTGACGGCTTCATAATTGGCGCGAATCTCGTCGCGCCCCAATTCCGCGGGTATCAGGTTCCAGAAGCGATCGCCGAGCGCGAATTTGAACTTCATCTCCCGGATGAGATGATAGAACAGGGCCTCCGCGACGTCGTTGCGGATCATGGTGTTGTCCCAATCAAAGGTGGCCAGCGGGGGGGAGTCCGGGTTCCACTTGGGGCCGCCCCGGCCGTATTCAGCGATGAGGCGCTCCAGGCGGCCGCGATTTTCCGCGAGCCACGCCCCCGGCTCCAGGGTCGAGCCGGCTCCCGCCGCTGCGAAGCCCGAATGATCCGCCGGCTGGGTTTGGTCGAAAAAACGGTCGCTCAGGGTCTTTTCGGCCTGGCCGCCGTCTTCGGACTCCCGCAGGCCGGAGCCCAACTGGACGAGGGCGCCGGCGACCGAAGGACGGACCGGGATCGCCGGCGCCAGAGGTGTGCCCGGCGCGGCCATTTCGGATGCATGCGGCCGCGCCATGAGGGAGGCCGCCGCCGGGTCGCGAGCGGTTTTTTGCAAGACCGGCCCGGCCTTGAGGCGGCCGGCGATCGCGTTGAGATCGAAGCGCGGGCCGGCATCAAGAGTTCCCAGCGCCACGGGACCGCTCCTGAATTGGCCGGCGCACGGGACAACGGCGCGGCTGAGGCGCCGGTGCGCGATCCGGGCCTGAGCGGGAACGCCGATCAGCAACGCCAGAATGGACAGCTGGAGATTGCGCATCGTCTGAAATCTTAAAAACTTCGAGGGATAGGACGCATGGGTCTTTAGGGTCTATCTTCTGGGCCAAAGGTCCCGTAAGTCCGCGGCGGTTGATTCACTGCAGGCTGCGGCTGATGCCCACGCGGAATCGGGTCCGACAGCCTCGACGATTGATATCGAAGTCCAAAAAATAGGATAATATCATTCTCTCTAATAGCCTCACTGGGAACCATGCTAACTCAACCTCAACAGCCCGGAATCTGGTTTGTCAGCGGCTTCGTCTTGCTCCTTTATATCGCCGCCGTCGCGATAGTCTTCCTGCTGATCAAGATCAACGACCGCATGGGCTTCGGCTCGTCCGATGAAGAGCCGCTGCCGCCGGCGGCGATCGTCGCCCTGGCCTTCGTCTCTAATCTTCTAGGCGTCAGCGCGATCGTTCTGTTGGCCGATGCTCTGTCGACGGGGGTGCGCCTGAGCATGCTGGCGCTGCCTTTGCTGCTGCTCATCGAACGCTATGGAATGAGGATCCGTCGGGAGGCCGCGAAGTGGCGCGTCCACGGCTCCGCGTTGGCCGGCAGCGCCGCGGGGCTTGCGGCCGGCGCGTGGCTGTTCATGCTCAAGAGAGCGACGACGGAGCCGCTCCGGCATGCGGTGGTCCCTGGAGACGTCCGGACGGTCCCCGTCTCTGAACTCCTGGGGGACAAGGGGACGTGGACGGTCAGCCTGCAGCTGGTCGCGTTCTACTTGGTCTCGGTGGCTATCTTCTTGGGCCTGCACGCTCTGCTCAAGAGGATGGCGCGCAAGCTGATGGCCTGCCCCGCCAAGCAGCGCGGGCCAAGAACGGCGCTCTCGATCCTCATCGCGTTCGTGGCGAACTTCTTGGGAGTCTTCATCCTGGTCTTCCTGGCCAACGCGTCCAACGTCCAGACGCGCCTGGCCATGGTCGCTTTCCCGTTGTTCCTGATCGCGGAATCCTATGTAAAGCTCTTGCGCGCTGAGCCTCAGAACCGCCCCTCCCACTGGACTGGCCTCATCGGCTCCGGGGGAGGCATGGCCCTGGCCGCCTTCTTCTTGTTGCGCGGGGCGCCGCTTCACTAGCCGAGCCGCGGCCGTCCTCAGAACAGGCGCGTCACCGTGTGCGGCTCGCCCTCCAGGAACAGGCTCTGGGTTTCCTTCGAGAGAGCGCCCGGCGGCAGACAGGCCGGGCCTGCCGGCTCGATGAGGACGTACTTCCTGTTCTGGTAGCGGATGTAGGAGTCGTTCTGGGACGGCTTCATCAGGACTCCCAAGAGGTAGTGTCCGGTTATCTTGACGCCTAAGAGGCGGGTGCCCGGCAGATTGGCCAATATCGACGCCAGCAGCGCCGCCTTCGTGTCGCAATCCCCCCGGCCGTGAACGAGGGCGTTGACCGGCGGCCAAATCCCTCCGGTGTGGACTCCTCCGATCACGGCGTCGACCGGTTCATAATCGACCGAAGTCTGGACCATGGCGGTGGCGGCTAGGAGCAGCAAATCGCGAGCGTGGCTCTTGACCCCGGCGTTTCGTTCGATGGTTCGCGCCAGCGGCGCCAGGCGGGGCGCGTTTCTTCGCACGAGAGCCGCGATGTCCGCTTCGATGGTCCCGTCGGCCAGGAATCTGAAGCCTTGGGATACGATATAAGCCCTGAACCTTCGGTCGTGCTCGGCCTTGAGGTCCTTGAGCTCCGCGTCGAGCTGCGCTTGGGACGCGTTGCGGTCGCTGGCGGTTCGCAGCGCGGCCTGGCGCGCCGATTCATGCCATTGCTTGAGGCGGGCGATGTCTTCCTCCCGGTAGCCCCAAGAGTCATCGTTCGCGCCGAAGGATTCCTTGCCGACATCGAATCGGACCGCGAAGGACTCGTTCTTGTCTGAAAAAACGAGGTCAACGGAGTAGACGCCATCGAGCGCCGTGACCCTCCTCGATACCTTGATTCTGCCGCTTTCCAGGGCGCCGCACGCGCGCCCGGCGCCGGTGGCGCCCGGGGTGAATACCAGCCGGTCCGGACCGCGACAGCCGAGCGTCTCCGCGCCGAGAAAGGCGGCGCAGACGATCGCGGCGTACGACGAAACGTTCCGGTTCATGGGCAGATGATGATTCTATGAAATCGGGAGCGGGTCGGCCCGCGATTTCGCGCGGCTAACCTCGAACGCAGACTTATTTTTTTGGGTATTGACAAAATGGAGTAAACGGATTATATGGTAGATATGGCGAAAGAGGTTAAAAAGGCATTCGGCACGCATTATATCGCCGGGCTTTGCCAAGTCACCCGCCACACCGTGGCTCGATGGATCGCGGAAGGCAAGCTCCCATCCTTTGTCACCGGAGGGGGGCAGCGCCGGGTTTGGGCGAAGGACGTGGCCGCTTTCCTGAAGGAGCACAATATCCCCATCCCGCCGGAGCTTCTGGCCGCGTGCGGCCTCAAGGTCCTCATCGTAGACGACGAGCCTTCCGTGCGCAGGCTTGTCAGCCGCGTTCTCCAGAAGGGTTATCCTGAAGCGGAGATTCACGAGGCCGGCAACGGGTTCGAGGCGGGCCACAAGACCATGACCGTCATGCCGGCCCTGATCCTACTGGACGTCCGCTTGCCGGGAATAGACGGGATGCAGGTTTGCCGGGCTATCCGCAGCGATGAGAAGCTGCGGGGGGTCAGGATACTGGCCATGAGCGGCTACAATATCCCGGCGTACCGGGAGGAGGCGCTGGCGGCCGGGGCCGATGATTTTATCGGAAAACCGTTCTCCGCCGTTGATTTGATGCGTAAGCTCGATATCCTGATGGGCCCCGGGGTTGATGGCGGCCGGCGTTCGGAACACCGATGACGGCCGCCATGCTGGAGTCGCAGCCATGCCTATGAAAGACCCGATCAGAATCCTTGTCGCCGACGATGAGCAGGGGATGAGGGATTTTCTCTCCTATGAATTGGGCGCGCGCGGTTATCAAGTCGTAGCCGTCAAGGACGGCGCCGAGGCGCTGGAGAAAATACGCCAAGGCAAGTTCCGGCTCGTGATCAGCGATATCAAGATGCCGAAGATGGGCGGGTTGGAGGCCCTGGAGGCGATCAAGAAGATCGCCCCGGACGTGGAGGTGATCATGAGCACGGGCTACGGCACCATCGAAACCGCCGTGGCCGCCATGAGGATGGGGGCTTACGACTTCATTCAGAAACCCTTCAACATCGATGAATTGTGGGCCATGGTGGAAAAAGCCCTGGAGAAAAGCGAGCTTAAGGAAATCGTGGCGGTCTATGAGGCCAGCAAGGCCGTGTTCTCCTCGATCCAGCTTGACGAGCTGCTTCCGATCATTTTGAATCTCGCGCGGAAGCTCATGAAGGCGGATGACGTTTCGCTGATGCTCGTTGAACAAGACGGCGCGCTGGGCATGGCGGCATGCCTGGGCCTGGATAACGATGATAGGAAGCGGGCCAGGTTGGCCGCGGGAGAAAGGGTCGCCGGAAAGGTGGTCCAATGGAAAGACCCCATCTTGATCTCCGGCTCCCTGGAAAACGACCCCCGCTTTGCCGGCGTACCCAGCATGCGGGATATCAAAGCCTCTATCCTCTGTCCCTTGAAGGTCGGGGGCGAGGTCCTGGGAGTCCTGAGCGTGAATCGCACGGTTCATGACGACCCCTTCACGACCGCGGATATGCGCAGCGTCACGATTTTCGCTGCGCAAACGGCCCAGACGGTCCACAATGCCCGGCTTTATCGCCGGCTGCAGGAAAAGCTTCAGGAACTGCAGGAGGCTTATCGTCAGCTTGAGGCGGCCAAGGACGCGCTCCTGCAGTCGGAGAAATTGGCGGCCATCGGCGAGTTGGTTTCAGGGATCGCCCATGAACTCAACAATCCCCTGACCGCCATGATGGGGTTGACCGACCTGCTGCGCGAGAGTCCGAACCTGTCCGAGCAGCAGCATGATGATTTGCGGGAGATATGCCAACAGGGGCAGCGCTGCCGCAAGATCATTCAGAATCTCCTGCAATTCGCGCGCAAGGCGAAATCGCAAAGGGAGCCCCTGCAGCTCGCGCCGGTGCTGGAGGCGGTCCTGCAGCTCATGCGCCATAATCTCTGCAAGGCGGGCGTTCGCGTGGTCCAGGATATCCCTGAGGCGTTGCCCGCGGTCCTGGCCGATCCCAATCAGATTCAGCAAGTCATCTTGAACCTGATCAACAACGCCCTGCACGCGATGGAGGAGAAAAAGGACGGCAGGCTCGTCATCAAGATTTGCCGCCGGTCCGACCGCGTCACGATGAGCTTCATGGACAACGGCTGCGGAATCCCGAAGGAGAATTTAAGCCGCATTTTCGATCCGTTCTTCACGACCAAGCCGGTGGGCAAGGGCACGGGCCTGGGGCTTTCCATCGCGTATGGAATCATACAGGAGCACCAGGGCGCCATACGGGTGGAAAGCCAGGCAGGCGTCGGCGCGACTTTCAGCGTCGACCTTCCCGTGTGCCCGGAATCGGCGTTCGCTCCCGATGGCGCTTCCAACGGCTGAGGATGCGAGTCGAGAACTCCGCCGCGATGCCGGCTATGGTTTTGAGCCGTTTTTTACGGCCAAGCGCGGGGCAGGGATCGGGCCCGGGCCTTGCGTTGGCCCATAAGATTGTGCAGAATCATCAGGACGAAATCGAGCTTGACGGAACGCCGGGGAGGGGGACGGCCTTTACGGCATTTTTGCCGGCGTCCGCCAAAATCCATGACTCCGGCTTTTGAAAAAACGGTTTTAATCGTGGATGACGAGCAGGGCTTTCATGATATGCTCCGATACCTCCTGGAACCTTTTGGGTTCTGCGTCTATTCTGCGCATGACGGCTTGGGGGGCTTGCGCCGCGTTGAAGAGCGCGCCTATGACATCATATTCCTGGACGTGCATATGCCGAAGATGCGGGGCCCGGAGCTTCTCAAAATCATCAAGGAGGTCCGGCCGGCCCAGTTGGTGGTGATGATGAACAGCGGTTCGGAGCCCCAGCAAGCCATGGAAAGCATGGCGCCTAATTCGGGCGCGTTGGCGTGGCTCCATAAGCCTTTTGAGATCGACCAAGTCCTGCAATTTATTCAATATGCCGACAAAGCGCGGAGGTCGTGATGCCTGGGACCATACTCGTCGTCGACGATGAACTCGGATATCGCGAGATGCTGCAGATGGACCTCTCCTGCAGGGGGTTTCGTGTCTTGACCGCGAGCGACGGCAGGGAAGGCCTGGCCATCTTGGAAAGAGAGAGGGTGGACCTGGTGATCACGGACATGAAAATGCCTAAGATGGACGGCCTCGATTTCGTGGTCGCCCTGCAGCGCATGCATCCTGAAATTCCCGTGGTGCTGATGACCGGCTACGCCGTGGAAGACCGCGTCCAGGAAGCGCTTGCGATAAAGGCGAAGACATGCTTGAGAAAACCCTTTCAAATCGCCGAACTGGAGGCGGCCGTGGGGGCCATCCTCTAGCCGCCGCAGGCGATATGATCCGCAGCCGGATTCCGGCCGTCCCTCTCGCCGTTCAACGCTTCCGGCATGCGCGCTTTTTTTTAATCGAAATTTAGGCGGGGGATAATGAATTTTCAAGGCTTTTGAGCAAGACTATGCCGGGAGGCCTAAAAGCGGGTCTCATGCGGGATCCCGGCCATTTTTAGGGGGAGGACTCATGGAACGCCGCGCTTTGATCGTCGATGACGAGCCGGTCATTTGCCGGCTTCTCAGCCGGATACTGGCCCGAAAGTGCTGGAAATCGGTAGAGGCCCACAACGGACGAGAGGCGCTGGCGGCTTTTGCCGCGGGGCGATTCAAGCTGGTGATCTGCGACGTGAGCCTCGGCAGCGGAGTGGACGGCGTCGATCTGGCCAAGATGCTTTTGGAGTTGGAGCCTGGTTTGAAGATCGCGATGCTGACGGGCTCGATCGCCAACGCGCAAAGGGCGCGGGCCGCATGTCTGGGACCCGTCATGCTGAAGCCATTCGATTCCGCGGAAATCGCGAGGCTTCTGGACGCCGCAAGCCTGGGGCAGGCGCAGGCCCGCGCCGGGATCTAGCCTGGAGAATGCGGGACGTCGCGGGTTGTCGCGCGCAAGGGCTGGACAATCATCTTGTAATTGTTGTAACTTAATAGGGAAATTGAAAATGCTCGGCTTCATAAAGAGAAAAGCTCCCTTGGCGGCCTGTTTGGCGCTTATCGCCATCGGAGTTCCCGTCCAGGAGGTCGCAGCGCAGGAAAGCCTGGAGGATTCCTATGAATTTCTCACCCTGGAAACCCAGGTCGTCACGGCTTCCCGGCGTCAAGAGACGCTCAGGGACGCTCCGGTCACGGTCGAGGTCATCACCCGGGAGGATATCCGGGCCTCCGGCGCGTCCAATGTGTGGGATTTGCTGCGGTTCAGGGCGGGGATGGACGTTCTAGAAGGGCGGGCCCAGGATTCATCCAAGGCCATCGTGTCGGTCAGGGGCTTTCCTCAAGAGAAGGTGTCGAGCCTGCAAGTGCTTTTGGACGGCAGGTCCGTCTATACCCCTTATATGGCGGGCACCTATTGGGCCGACATCCCGGTCTCGCTCGGCGACATAGAGAGAATCGAGATAGTGCGCGGGCCCAATTCCGCTCTTTACGGCTCCAACAGCAGTCTGGGGGTCATCAACATCATGACGCGCAAGCCGGCGGAAAAAAATCAGCTTGAAGTCTCGGCCGGCCGGGGCACTCTTGAAACGAATACCTACGCGCGCGTCGAGCGCGCCGCGGCTGGCCAGGGGTGGAGCCTCAGTCATTCCTATGGGATGTTCGACGGCTTCGATACCGTCTACGGGCAGAACGGGAATGATTCCGTTCAACGAAATGTGGGAAATTTTAGGGGCTACTGGAAGCCCTCCGGCCGGACTTCCCTGGAGGCTTTTTCCGGGGCGATCTGGACGAACGCCGAAGCGGTGCACTCGCTCAGGTCCACGGACAAGATCAGCCAGGATTTTCAAATGCTCAAATGGAATCATGAGTTGGGCCGCGGCTGGTCTTATGAGGTCGACGGCTCCAGGAACGATCGTACCGAGACCATTCTTCCCACCAGGGCCGGGGCGGATTTCATCCGCAACTATTCCTACCAGGCCGAGGGCGTGTTGCGCGGCAATTGGCTCGACGGCGCCTATCAGGCCTCGGCCGGAGCCGGCTATACTTATTTTTCAGCCGAGTCGGCTCAGATTTTTGTCGGCAAGGGACAGCAAAAGAGCAAGATTTGGCGGGGTTTCACCCATCAGAGCGTGCGGCCGGTCGCTCCACTCGTCCTATCGGCGGCGGTTTCCCTGGAGGATTCGGACCTGGGGGGGACGCAGCCCGCTTACCAGGCATCGGCGGTCTATAATCCGTCGGTTTTCTTCGGCCTGCGCGCCCTGCACGCGCGCGCCTCCACCCTGCCCGCTTTTTTTAGAAAGTCCGCGAATTTCCAGCCTTCGGCCGGGGTCAAGGTCGAGGGCAATTCCGGCCTCAAGCCCCAAAAAATCCGTTCAACGGAAATAGGATTATTCAGCGAACTCCTGGACCGGCGGCTGGAGGGCCAGGTCAATCTGTATTACATGAGCGTCTTTGATATGGAGAATACCATCGTCACTCATCTGCCGCCGCCGCCGCCCATGGTTTTTTCCTATGACAACGCCAACGCCGCGATCGCGCGCGGCCTGGAGGCCGCCTTGAAGCTCCATCTGCGCGGCAAGGGCAGCGTGTCCGCCAATTACACGCGCGAACAGATCACGGACGCGAAAGGCAGCGCGGCTGTTTTTAGAGCGACTCCCAGGCACAAGTTCAATCTGGGCGGGCAGGCATTGCTGGGGCGCGGCTTTTCCTTCTCGTTCAACGCGGGCTACAAGGATGGTTATCTGGCTTATTCCGACAGCAGGAGCCAATCCCTGGATATCCCGGCTTATTGGCGGCTTGACGCCCGCTTGAGTTATGTCTATAAGGAATTGGAATTGTTCGTGTCCGGACAAAATCTTTTGAAGCAGACTCATCGTGAGTTCGCGGACGGGTTGGGTGTTCCTCAGTCCATTTTTGGCGGCTGCTCCTGCAGGTTTGGAAGCCGATGACCGGGATCGCTTTTATGCGTGACGCTTGGCGGCGGCTTCTAGGAACAGGCGGGGGCGCGTTATGCCTTTTGTGGGCGGCAGCGGCTTGGGTCCAGGCCGGCGGCGCGGCCGTGATCGTCAGCAAAGACAACGCCGTATATAGAGCCGCGGCGCAAACCCTCGCGGGCTGCCTGCCCGGCGCTTCGATTCATGTCCTGCCGGAGTCCGATGCCGAGGCGGACAGTATCCTGCGCGAGGTCGGGGCTTTCGAGCCCCGGTTGTTGGTGGCCGTGGGGGCCAGGGCCCTGGCCGAGTGCGGCGGGTCGTTTCCCGGCGCGCCCACGGTCTATCTTATGGTCGTTTCTCCGGAAAAACAGTCTTTAGGCCCGAACGCCTACGGCGTCGCCTGGCTGCCGCATCCTAAGATACTCGCCGATAGGATCAGGCTCTTGTGTCCCGGCGCCCGCCGGGTGGGCATGCTTTCCATCCAGCCCGAGATCAGGCTCGGAGAGGTTGCCGCCGGGTTCGAGGAGGCCGGACTGCGGCTCGAGGTCGGCCGCATAGGTTCGGTGGCCGACGTGCCCGATGCCTTGCGCAAGCTTGGCCCGGAGATCGACGCTCTCTGGATGGGCGTTGAGGAGGGGCTGACGAACCAGGAAGCCTTTTCTCTGTTGAAATCCTATGCCTTGCAGCGGAAAATCCCGCTTTTCGTGCCCATTGATGCCTTGGCGCGAAACGGCGCCCTGGCTTCCATTTCCATCAGCCCGCGGACCGCCGCCGCCCAGGCTTGCCAGGTGGCCGGCTTGCTTCTGCGCGGAGAGAAGCCGCGGGATCGGCTGTTCCATAGTCCGGATGTGGCGGTGGATTGGAACGAGGGCGTCGCCTCGGCTATCGGACGCTCGCTGCCCGCCGAGGCGAGGGCTTTGGTCCGCGAAATCTTGAAATAGCTTTTATGAGCCTGCGGTCTAGAATCCTCCTGGGGACGGTCCTCATCATTTTGTCCTGCTCGATTTCGATCGGGCTGTTTTCCTGGCACTTCGCCAATCGCGCGATTTTGCAGGACATGCGGGTTTCCATCGGCGTGAGCCTACTGCACTTGGCCCAGACTCATGCCGACGACATCCGGCAGCGGCGGGAATCGAGCTTGTGGGGGGCCCTCAACGGACTGGCTGCCAATCAAAGGGGCGCGGAGTATGCTTTCGTCATGGACGCCGCGGGAAGTATTGTCGCGCATACGGATATCGGCAAGGTCGGGACCATGAGCGGCTTGGCGCCCGTCGATCTGGTCGCCGCTCAAGGCTCGGAGGCGGGCTTTATCGAGCAGGACCAGAGGCGGGTGTTCTATCAGGCCGTGTCGGAAAAGGCCGCCGAGGCCAAGGGGGAGGAATTCCTGTTTGGCGAACGGGACAACGCCCGCAGGGCCGTCGGCTGGGTCGTGCTGGCCCTTTCCAAACGCGATATCGAAAGGATTCCTCAGCGCATCTTCGCCGCCATTTTCATGATCGTGCTGGCCAATCTGGCCGTGTTCTCGGCATTGGCCTGGCTGTTTTCCGGGCGCATCGCCGCCCCCTTGCGCGAACTGGCCCGGGCCATACGGTATCTCAATGAAAAAGGGGTGACCGGGACAGCCTCCCGCCTCAAGGTCGACTCCAGCGACGAGTTGGGGCTCGTGGCCCGCGCCTTCAACAAGATGGCGGACGACCTTTACGGCGCTTGGCGCCGCATCGAGGATCAGAACCAGACCTTGGAGATAAAGGTCGAGGAACGGACCCGCAAGCTCAAGGAGGCGCAGGCCATGCTCGCTCAGGCCGAGAAGCTTTCCGCGGTGGGCCAGCTCGCCGCCGGAGTGGCGCACGAGATCAACAATCCTCTGGGCATCATCCTGGGATTCTCGCAGAGCCTGCTGCGCAGGATCGAGAGCCGCGACGGCATGGCCATGCCCTTGCAAAGCATAGAACGGGAAGCCCTGCGCTGCAAAAGCCTGGTCGAGAATCTGTTGATCTTCTCGAGAACCCAGAATGCGGACAAGAAAGAGGTGGTGGAATTGAACTCGATGCTTGGTTCCGCCGTGCTCCTGCTCAAGAGCCAGACCAAGATCAAGAACGTCGATATCGTCCTGCAATTGTGCCCGGAGTCCGTCAATGTGGAGGCGAATCGGACCCAGGTCCAGCAGATACTCATTAATTTGGGGTCCAACGCCATTGATGCCATGCCCAAGGGCGGAACCCTGACCATCCGGACCCTGCTTTCCAAGGCGCGCCCCGGCTTCGCGGAGGTTCAGGTGCAGGACACGGGAGAGGGCATTTCCGCCGATGCGCGTTCCCATATATTCGAGCCGTTCTTTACGACCAAGGAAGTCGGCAAAGGCACGGGCCTGGGGCTTTCCCTGGTCTATGAGATCGTTCAGAAGCACAAGGGCGGCATCGAGTTCGACAGCGTCTTGGGCCAGGGGACGACTTTCGTCGTTTACCTGCCCATCGTGCGCGCGGCGCAGGCCGGGGACTAGCCGTCGAACTTGTAGCCGTGGCCGGTGATGGCCACGATGCGTTTGGCGAGCTTGGGTCCCAGCTTCTTGCGCAGGTGGCAGACGTGGACCTCCACCGTGCCGGGATCGTTGTAGTCCGCCGGGTCGTAGCCCCAGACCGTCTCCAGAAGATAGGGGATGCTCAGCACCCGGCCCGCCTTGCCGATGAGCACCGAGAGGAGGTCGAATTCCTTGCGCGTCATGGGCACGTCCTTGCCGGCGATCTTGACGGTCCGGCCGGAGGGGTCGAGCTCGATGTCGAACTTCCTTAATTTCTCCGCCGCGGCCGCCGGGGTCTGGAAGCGGCGCAGCACCGCCTGGATGCGCGCCAGCAAGACCTGGAGGGAAAAAGGCTTGAGCATGTAGTCGTCGGCTCCGCCCGAGAAGCCGGCGAGGATGTCTTTTTCCTCGATGCGCTCCCCGGACATGATGATGACCGGGATGGACTGGGTCGCGGCTTCCTTCTTCAAGACCCGGCAGATGGAATGGCCGTCGAGGCCCGGCATTTCCGCGTCGACCAGGATAAGGTCGGGCTGCGATTCCCTGACCAGCAGAAGGGCTTCCGAGCCGTTGTCCGTCGCCACGCAGGACAATCCGTTGGCGGAGAGATACCGTCGGATCGTGCCCAGGATGGACTTGTCATCGTCGACGACGAGTATTTTGGTGGCCACGGAACAAGCTTCTTGAAATAATATGCAATATTTGGGATAGGAGATGCCATAGCTTAGCTCGCTAGCGTGAGTAACCCCGCGGGGTTATTCGGACACGCGCCTAGAGGCGTTTCCACAAGACCTCCGCAAGTTCCGCCGCCGCCTGACGGCCCAGGAGCGCGCCCGCCGCCGCGGCCGCTTTGATCGAAGCCGCGGCCGGGTCGAGGTCCAGGGCCGCCGCGTCCTGGGTTTTTTCCCAGACCACGGTGCCGGTGCGGGTATCCACGGCTTGGAGGCGGATCCGGGCCGAGCTGGAATGGAACGCGCCCAGGCGCGGGTCCATGATCGGCGCCGCGCCAACCTCGCCCTGCAAGGACACCGGCGCGGAGCCGGCGGTCAACGCGAACCCCCGCGCCGCGAGCTCCCGGCGGATCTCGGCGGCGGCGGAGCCTGCCCAGTCCTCGTCGTTGGCTCCCCGGCCGCTCACGGCGACGGAGAGCCGCGCCTCCGGAGCGATCGGCGCGTCGTTTTCGAAGGGGGCGTCGCGCCGGATCCAGGCGCGGATGCGGACCTTGAGAAACTCCCCGTCCGATTCCTCGCCCAGCAATTCGTAGCGGCTCACGAAGCCCCGGACCTCGGCGATCAGCTTCTCCCGGCGGACCACGGCGTCGTCGATCCGCGTCAGGGCCGACAGGGATACGCCGCAGACGCGCTCCACGGCGCGCCTCTGCGCGTCGGCCAGGGCCCGGCCGCGCGCCGCCTCCGGGGCCCGGGCGTCGGCCGGAGCCCAGCCCTCGGCCTCGATCTTGGTCTCCGGCGCCGCGCCTCTGGGCAGGCCCGCGCAGCCGGCCAGCAAGGCCGCGGCGAGCGCTGCGCCGATGATCGCCGTGACCGCCAGGATCAGGGAGGCTTGGCGGTACATTAGAAGGCGTTCCCTATGAGCTGGGCAAGCCTTTTTTTGGAGAGGCGCAGGGTCGCCACGCAGCCGTTGTCCGAGGTGAACTCGGTCTTTCGGATCTCGGCTCCTCGGATGGCGTCATGCACTTTGGCCGACAGGGCCGAATCGGTCTCCAGGGCGCGGGACACCGTCACCCCGCCTTCCAGGGTCACGCCCTTGACCATGGAGAGCAGTTCGTATTGGGCCTTGACGATGGCCGCGTCGCGCGCCAGGGCCCTGCGTTGGGTTTCGGTGGGCAGGGCCGGGTCCGACGCCCCGATGCCGATGGCCTCGATATAACCGTAGCGCTCGGGTTTCTGATCCAGGGTGTCGGGTATTCTGCCCTGCCTGACGCGCGATGTCACCCCGCCGCAGCCCGTCAGCAGGCCGGCCAGAGCCAGAAGCGCCATTGCTTTCATGCGCATGTCGGTGTTCCTCCTTGGATTCAAGTCTCGTCATCCTTCCTGCGGTCGAAAGCGAAGCGGCTGAAACGGTTGCGCTCCAAGGACTTGCAGTAGGCCTTCATCTCGGCCGCGATGGACACCACCTTGGCGTAGTGCTCGAGCCGGCGGCGCTGCGTGGTCACCACGCCGATGGAGAGGCTCAGAAGGGGGAATCTCCGCCGCACCCCCTGGCGGTCCGTCGACTCGATGTAGCCCCGGCTCAAATCCCCGGCGTCATAAAAAGAGACGACCTTCCTGTCGAAGCCGGATGTCGCGCGCTGCGCCACGTGAGGGGCGCTGTCCGGTTCGGTGACGATGACGAAATCATCTCCGCCCACGTGCCCCAGGAAGGCTTCCTTGGCCTCGGAGGCCCGGATGCTCTCGATGAGCACGTCGGCCGTGGCGCGGATGACGCCGTCGCCGCGGGCAAAGCCGTAGACGTCGTTGTAAGGCTTGAACCGGTCGATGTCCGCGTAGAGGAACGCGAAGGGGCGGCCCAGCGCGATGCGCCGATTGACCTCCTCTTCTATGGAAGGGTTGCCCGGCAGGCGGGTCAAGGGGTTGGCGCAGAGATTGATCTGGTTGCGCCGCAGCACGCTCGTCACCCGGGCGCGCAGATCATTGATTTCAAAGGGCTTGGTGATGTAGTCGTCCGCGCCCATCTCCAGCCCCTCGACCTCGTCGGCGAGATCGCTGCAGCCGGTGAGCATGATGACGGGCGTGGCGCGCGTGCGCGGCTGGAGGCGCAATTCCCGGAGCACTTCCCAGCCGTTCTTGCGCGGCATCCTGACGTCGAGCACGACGAGGTCGGGGCCGGCGCTTTTCGCCAGTTCCATGGCTTCGGCTCCGTCGCGGGCGATGATCAGTTCGTAGCGCGCGTTTTCGAGAGCTCTGGCTATGAGCCGGTGCACGCACTCCTCGTCGTCGGCAACCAATATCTTCTGCTTCACAATCCCTCCCCTAAATCCCGCATTCCCGATACAAGCTGAATGCGCGTTGGTCTATGGCGACGAAGCGGCGCACCTCGGTTGGCGTCAGTTCCGGGATGGCGCCCTGCTCATGCCAGTACTTTATGCGGCCATAGAACCTCTGCTTGAGGCCGGGATCCGTGATGGTGGACCCCGGGTTGACCTTGAGGTTGGCGCTGCTGAGTCCCTGGCGCAGCCGCAGCGCCCAGTAGCGCGCCTTGAGGTCCAGTATCTGGCTTTCCAGCCGGTCCACGCGCTCGGCCGCGTCCGTGCAGGATTCCCCGGTGGGGGCGTCGCGCAATTGCCGTATCTCATCCGGGAAGATGCTGGGCACCTCCACCAGGAAATCCGAGGGCGGCTCAACGTCGAGAACCGGGGCCGGGACGTAGGCATAATCGGCCGGCCGCGCGTCGGGCGTTTCGGCAAAGCCCGGTATGTCGAACAATTCCCGGTCTACGTCGGTCTCGCAGGCGGATACGATCAGGCCCGTCTCGGCGTGGATGAGGCGGGCATTGACCTTCAGACGGCGGCCCATGGCGATGAAAGTGCCGCTGATGACGCCGTCCACGGCGAAGACGGCGCCGAGTTTCTTTACCGACGCCGAGTTGACGAGGCCGGTCCGGGCCAGGCGGTGCTCCTCCAAGAGCTTGTTGATCAGGGAGCGCTCCACGGCCTGGATCCGGCGGGAGCGTACAAGCTGCGTGGTGAGCTGTTCCGCGACGCTCCAGCCTTGCCGCGCGCCGCTGCCGTCCATCGGCTCGAAAGGCAGCACCGCCACGCGGGAAATGCCGGCCTTGCCGGCGTCTCGGACGAGTTCCTTGGCCATGCCCTTGAAGCTTCCGGCCAGGGCCGGCATATAAAGGAAAAGCAGCAGCGCCGCCAAGAGCGGCTGCGTCCGCTTGGGCTGGACCGGCTCCAATTGGCGCGCGATTGTTTCGGCCTCGGAGAGCAGTTTGGCCAGCTTTCCCGATCCGCCGCAGAGTTCACGGGCCAGGAACAGAAGTCCCCGGAGGCAAAGCAGCTTGTTTCGGAAGTCGTGGGTGGACATGGGCTGCGGAGTTCGCGGCTGCCCTGCCGTCCGCGTCGCGTCTTGCATGCCCACAGCATAACACCCGGCCATTAAGAAGAGCTGAGGCCTGATTTAAATTTCCGTTAAATCGCGCGGGGCGGGATTTAAGCGCCTGTTAAGGACCTGCGCGCGAGTTCTTGAATCGGGCGCGGATGCGTCGAGAAGGATTCTGGAGGGCGATGCGCCTCGGCGTCAGTCTTCGAATTTGTAGCCGTGACCGATGACGGCCACGATGCGCTTGGCCAGCTTGGGCCCCAGCTTCTTGCGCAGGTGGGATACGTGGACCTCCACCGTGCCGGGGTCGTTGTAGTCGGCCGGATCGTACCCCCAGACGGTCTCCAGAAGGTAGTTGACGCTCAGGACCCGGCCCGCCTTGCTGATGAGCACGGAGAGCAGATCGAATTCCTTTCGGGTCAGGGAGATCTCCTTGCCTCCGACCTTCACGGTCCGGCCGGCCGGATCAAGCTCGATGCCGACTTTCTTGAGAATCTCGCCGTCGGCCGTGGCGGTCTTGAAGCGCCGCAGCACCGCCTGCAGGCGCGCCAGAAGGACCGCCAGGGAAAAGGGCTTGAGCACGTAGTCATCCGCGCCGCCGGAGAAGCCCGCCAGTACGTCGCTTTCCTCGACGCGCGCGCCGGACATGATGATGACCGGGATGTGCCGGGTCGCGGCCTCCTTCTTGAGGACCCGGCATACGGAGTGGCCGTCAAGCCCGGGCATTTCAGCGTCCACCAAGATGAGGTCCGGGCGGGACTCGCGAACCAAGAGCAGCGCCTCGGAGCCGCTGTCCGTGACCACGCATGACATCCCGTTGGCGGAAAGATAGCGCCGGATCATCTCCAGGATGGTCTTGTCGTCGTCCACGACCAGTATCTTCGCCGCCATTGAGGGAAACCTCCGCATGAATATGCCATTTTTTGGGTTGTCCCGCCAAATGCTTGGCGGCTTGCGCCGCAATGACCTCGCGCGGGGCGATCAAGCGGCGGTTTAACGATTCCTGAATTCCAGGGAGCGTTTGCTTAAGCGTATGTTCAGGCGGCCTTAAGCTTCCGGCCGGCGGCGCGCGGTATACTCCTCAATATGGAAACCCAAAAGCCGGCCGCGTCGGTGCTGGTCATAGACGATGATTCCGCATTGCGCCGCATGCTCTCCAGGGCGCTTCCCGCGCAGGGCTATGAGGTGGCGGTCGCGGAGAACGGCGAGCAAGCGCTGGAACTGGCGCGGCAACGGGACTTCGACCTGGCCGTCTGCGACCTCATGATGCCGGGCATGGACGGAGTCGCGACCTTGCGCGCGCTCAAGGACATGCGCCCGGATATCGAGGTGGTCATGTCCACGGGCAACGCGACCATCGAAACGGCCGTCGACTCACTCAAGGCCGGCGCGTACGACTATATGGCGAAGCCTTACGCCCTGGAACATCTCTTCAGCGTGCTGCGCAAGGCCTTGGATCGCCGGCGGCTCAAGGCCAAGGTCAGCGAGCTGGAGACCGCCAATCGCCTCAAATCCGAGTTCCTCGCCAACATGAGCCACGAGCTGCGCACTCCTTTGAACGCCATCGTGGGCTATACTTCCTTGATATTGGAGCAAGCCTACGGTCCGGTCCCTGAACGGCAGCATGAGGCTCTGGATCGCGTCCTGGCTAATTCAAATAACCTGCTGGCGCTCATAAACAACATACTCGACTTCTCCAAGCTCAACGCGGGCATGATGTCGGTGTTCCTCGAGGATTTCGACGCCGCCGCCATGGTTCACGAGGTGGCCCAGACTCTGCAGTGCCTGGCCGCGCAAAAGGGCCTGGAATTCGTCGTCGAGGCGCCGCGGCGCGCGCGCATGCGCAGCGACAAGACGAAGGTCAAGCAGGTGCTCATCAACTTGGCCGCGAACGCGGTCAAGTTCACGGAGAAAGGGAGGATCACCCTGCGCGCGGAAATCGATCCGGACGACCAGTCGCTCGTGTTCAGCGTGAAGGACACGGGTCCGGGGATCGCCCCGGAGCACCTCGGCCGCATCTTTGACGAGTTCACGCAGGTGGACGGGTCTTCCACCCGCCGTCACGGCGGCACCGGATTGGGGCTTTCCATCTCCAGCAAGCTCTGCGGACTGCTCGGCGGCAGCCTCTCCGTGGAGAGCCGGACCGGGATCGGCTCGAATTTCCGCGCCCGCCTGCCGGCCGCCGCGTTGCCCGCCCATGAGGGACTGCTTCTTCCCGCCTCGGCGACCGCCGCGCAAGACGACCGCCGCGTCCTGCTTTGCATCGACGATGATCCGGAAGTCCTGCGCCTGCTGCGCGACAGTCTCTCCGGCACCAAATACGCCTTTTGCGGGGCGGGCTCGGCCGAAGAAGGCCTGGCTTTGGCCCGCAAGCTCAAGCCTTTCGTCATCACCCTCGACATCCTCATGCCGCGCCGCGACGGCTGGTCGGTCCTCCAGGAGCTCAAGAACGATCCTGCCCTGCGCTCCATACCGGTGTTTATCCTATCCATCCTGGAAAACCGCGCGCTCGGATTTTCCCTGGGCGTGTCGGATTATCTCGTCAAGCCTTTCGACCGTCAGATACTGCTGGAGAAATTGCGCTGCCAGGAGCGGCTTTTGGGCCGCAGCATCCTGGTCGTGGACGACGATCCCGGAATCGTCGAGCTTTTTCGCGCGGGCTTGACCCAGGAGGGGTTCCAGGTGCAGACCGCGGGCACGGGCCGGGAGGCCCTGAGCCGGCTGAGCCGAGAGCGGCCCGACGCCATGTTCCTGGACCTGGGACTGCCGGACATGAACGGCTTCGAGGTGGTGGAGCGGATCGCCGGCGATCCCGCCTTGAAGGACCTGCGCATAATCATCCTTACCGGCAAGGACCTCGCCGAGTCCGAGACGGCCCGGCTGGAGGCCCGCGCCGAGGCGGTGATCCAGAAATGGGCCATGAGCCTGCCCGATATCCTGCGCGATCTCAAATGCCGCCTGGCCAGCATGGCCGAGGGAGGCTGACATGGCTTATCTCATACTGGTGGCGGACGATGACCCGGATAATCGGATCATACTTGCCGCGGCCCTGCGTGCCGCGGGCTACCGCGTCTGTCTCGCCGAGGACGGAGTCCAGGCCGTGGCCGAAGCCCGCCGCCAGCTTCCGGACCTCGTCCTCATGGATATGTCCATGCCGATTCTGGACGGGTACGCCGCGACCCGGCAGCTCAAGAGCGACCCGGAGCTCGGCCGCGTGCCGGTGCTCGCCGTGACGGCGCGGGCCTTGGCCGGAGACGAGGCCAAGGCCCGCGCCGCGGGCTGCGACGGCTATATAGCCAAGCCCTGCCTGCCTTCGGAAATGCTGCGCCGCGTGGCCGGGGCGCTTTCGCTCCAGGAGATAGATCATGCCCGCCATGACCTGCTGCCGTGACGAATGGCTCGTGCGCATGCTGGAAAGCCGCGGCCTGGTGACGCCGGCCGCGGCGGTGGAATTGCGCTCGCTGCCGTACGCTTCGAGCGGGCTTTTCAGCCGCGGTCTGGTGGCGCCGGAAGCGCTGGCCAAGGCTCTCTGGGAGCAGTACCGGCTGACCTATGCCGATCCGCCCGCGGCGGACGTGGAGAAGATGGCCTGCCAACTCGTCCCGGAGAGTCTATGCCGCAAGCATAACCTCCTGCCCGTGCGTCTCGACGGCGAAACGATCGAAATTCTGGCCGCCAACCCCCTGGACGCCTCGGCCATGGACGAGGTCCGCGCCGCGAGCGGCCGCAGCCCGCGGCCGGTCTTCTGCCAGCTCCAGCGCATCGAATCCCTTATCTCGGAGCTCTACAGCACGGACGCGGTCATCTATGATCTGCTCAAGCGCATCCCGGAAACCGGCGCCGTGGAGTTCGTGAGCAGCGAGGAGGAGAGCGTCGAGCCGGATATCGAGGCAGTCCGGACTCCGGTCATACGACTGGCCAACAAGCTCATCGCCCAGGCCATAACCATGGAGGCCTCTGACATACACATCGAGCAGGAGGAGCGCGGCACGGTCGTGCGGTATCGCATCGATGGGGTCTTGCGCGAGGTCATGACCATCCCCAAGCACATAGGCAACGGGCCGCTGATCTCCCGGATCAAGATAATGTCCAATCTGGACGTGGCCGACCGCCGGCGTCCCCAGGATGGACGGGCCAAACTGCGGGTGGGGGCCAGGGAGGTCGGCCTGCGGGTCTCCACCATCCCCACGGCCTGCGGAGAGAAGGCGGTCCTGCGCATATTGGAGCAGGCGCAGGCCCAAGTTCCCTTGGCGGCCTTGGGCTTCAGGCCCGAGATACTGCAGGCCGTGACCGACCTTTCGGCCTGCGGCCAGGGCATCGTGCTGGTGACCGGTCCGACGGGCTCGGGCAAGACGACCACGCTTTACGCCGTCCTCAACCGGATCCGGTCCGGCGGGGTCAATATCGTCACGGTCGAGGACCCCGTGGAATACCGCCTTCCCGGCATCAATCAAGTCCAGGTCCAGGAAAAGGCGGGCATGGGCTTCGCCGCGGTGCTGCGCTCCGTTCTGCGCCAGGATCCCGACATCATCTTCGTAGGTGAGATCCGCGACCGGGAGACCGCGGACATCGCCTTCCAGGCCGCGCTCACGGGACATCTGGTATTCTCCACCCTGCATACCAACGACGCCTTCTCCACCATCAACCGGCTTCTGGACATGGGGGTCGAGCGCTTCAAGCTGGCGCCGGCCCTGAGGGGCGTGATCTCCCAGCGCCTGGTCCGGCGAGTCTGCCAGGAGTGCGGCGGCAAGGGCTGCGGGGACTGTTCCGGCGAAGGCTTGCGCGGACGGGTGGCCCTGGCCGAACTCCTGGATCTGCGCTCGAGCCGCGCCCGGACGGCCTTGGGGGCGTCCCGAAACGCGGAGGAATTCGAAGCCGCCGCGCGCGCCGAGGGGTGGCTCATGGGCATGGAGGAAGACGCGGCCTGGCATCTGAGCGCCGGAGAGACCACGCCGGAGGAGGCCGCGCCGTACCTCAAGCAGCCGTCTCCGGCCGGCGAGGCCGCGAGCCGGCCGGAGACGGCCGTCAAGCCGCCGGCGCCCGCCGCTCGCCGGATTCTCATCGTGGACGACAACCCGGACAACCGAGCCTTGGCGCGCGACACGCTCAAGGCCGACGGCTACGGCATAACCGAGGCGGGGGACGGGGAATCCGCATTGGGCGGCATCCGGGCGAATCCGCCCGACCTCGTCGTCCTTGACCTCATGATGCCGGGTCTCGACGGATTCGCGGTCATCAGGCGCCTGCGCGGCCAGGAGGCGACCGCGCGGCTGCCCATCATCGTGGTGACCGCCATGAGCGAGGCGGAATCCCAGGCCCAGTCCTTGGAGCTGGGGGCCGACGACTACGTCTCCAAGCCCTTCCATCCCCGGGTGCTGCGGGCCCGAGTCCAGGCCCTGTTTCGCAGGCGGGAGTATGCGGGATAATTTAAGCAAGATTTAAATGTCCGGCAAGTCGCGGCGGAGTATACTAATGAACAAGGATGAATTGTCTTTGCCGATGAACAGAAGACTCTCGCTGCTGTTGAAGACCCTCGCCATCATAATCTCCGTCGAAACGGCCATCATGTTCCTGCTCCATGGAATCGTTCGCGTCCCCGAAGGCTGGGCCGGCAACATCCTCGACGGGGTTCTCCTGGGGGCACTCACGGGCCCGATCTTCTACCTCTGGCTTTTTCGGGAGATAGGCGAGAAAGAGAGCTGGCGGCAGGCCCACGCGCAACTGGAGGATCGCTTCCGGCTGTTGGTCGAGTCGGCGCCCGAGGCCATCTATGTCCAAATCGGAGGCCGGTTCTCCTATCTCAACCCGGCCGCGGTCCGGCTCCTTGGCGCCGTTGACGAGGCCTCATTGGTCGGCCGCGACCTCCTCGAGCGCGTCCATCCGGATTTGCGCGCCGCCGTGCGCGAGCGCATGCGGCTCGTGACCGAGGAGCGCCGGGCCGTGCCGGTCATGGAGGGAAGGTGCCTGCGTCTCGACGGGACCCCGGTGGACATCGAGTGCTCCGCGGTTCCCATCGACCAGGAAGGCAAGACCGGGGCTCTCGTCTTTTTGCGCGACATCTCGCAGCGCAAGAAGGCCGAGACCGCTCTGCGGGAAAACGAGGAGCGCTACCGCAGCGTCGTAGACAATATCGGCATCGGCGTGTTCCTCGTCGACCCCTCGATGAGGGTGCTCTCGCTTAACCAGAAGATGCGGGAGTGGTTTCCGGGCGCGGATGCCGAGCAGCGGCTCCTCTGCCACCGGGCCTTCAACAGCCCGGCGCGCGAGGAAGTCTGCCGCGATTGCCCGACACAGAAGACCCTGCAAGATGGACAGGTCCACGAGGCCGTCAGGGAAGCGGCCACTTCCCGCGGCGCCGCCGATTTCCGGGTCATCTCCTCCCCCATCAAGGACTCGGCCGGCAAGGTGGTCGCCGCCGTCGAGATGGTGGAGGACATCACGGCGCGCAGGCGCGACGAGGATATGCTCCGGCGCAACTACGAGATGCAGCGCGCGCTCAACGAGATGCTGCGCGCTTCGCTCTCGGCCCTGCCTTTGCCGCGGAAACTCGACAAGATCCTCGACTTGCTCCTTTCCGCGCCCTGGTTCATGATCGAGCGCAAGGGCTGCATTTTTCTTCAGGATGGCCCGGTCCTGGCCATGGCGGCGCAGATCGGCCTTTCCGAGCCCGTGCGCGCGGCCTGCGGCCGCCTGCCCTCGGACTATTGCCTCTGCGGCCGGGTGGCCCGGACCGGGGAGGAAATCCTCTCCACGCAGCTCGACGAGCGCCATGAGAACTCCTATGAAGGCATGTCGCCCCACGGCCATCTATGCCTGCCTTTGAAGGCCGACGTCGCGATCCTGGGCGTGCTCAACCTGTATCTGGTCGCGGGCGAGGCTCCGGACGAGCAGCAGAAGGAGTTCGCCCGCGCCGCGGCGGACATCATCGCGGGCACGGTCCTCCTCGCCAAAGCCGAGGAGAAGTTCCTGCAGTCGCAGAAGATGGAGGCGGTGGGCAGGCTCGCGGGCGGGGTCGCCCACGACTTCAACAACATACTGACGGCCATAAAGGGCTACTCCGAGTTCCTCATCGCCGCCTTCACGGCCGAGGATCCGCGCCGCGCCGACGCGCAAGAGATATTCAAGTCGGCCGACCGCGCCGCCGCCCTGACTCGGCAGCTCCTGGCCTTCAGCCGCCGCCAAGTGCTCTCCCCGCGGGTCCTTGACCTCAATGAAATCGTCTCCGGCATGGCCAAGATGCTCAAACGCCTTCTCGGAGACGACACCCAGCTCGTCACCCATCTGTCCCCGGACCTGGCCGCCGCCATCGTGGACGCGGGTCAGATGGAGCAGGTGATCATGAACTTGGTCGTCAATGCCCGCGACGCCATGCCCAAGGGCGGCATAGTGACCGTCGAGACCGCGAACGTCTGCCGCAGGCCGGAATCAGGCAAGGCGCATGCCGAGGGACCGGCCTGCGCCTATGTCATGCTCTCGGTCTCCGACACCGGGACGGGCATGGCGCCGGAGGTTCTGGGCCATGTCTTCGAGCCTTTTTTTACCACCAAGCCAAAGGGCAAGGGGACGGGTTTGGGCCTTTCCACCGTCTACGGCATCATCAAGCAGAGCGGCGGCGACATCGAGATATCGAGCGAGCCCGGGCGGGGGACAATCCTGCGCATTTTCCTTCCCGCCAGCCGGCAGGCGGCCGAGGCCGCGGGGGCCGCGGCCTCGGCCGTCGCGCCTTCGCCTTCAGGAACGGAGACCGTGCTCCTGGTCGAGGACGAGGACTCCGTCCGCTCCCTCGCCGAGAGGACGCTCTCCGATGCGGGCTACCGGGTGCTCTCCGCCGCCGACGCCCCGCAGGCCTTGGCCCATCTGCGGGCTCTGCGGGAGCCCCTCGACCTTCTTTTAAGCGATGTCATCATGCCCGGCAAGAGCGGCCCCGAACTGGCCGAGGAGATTCTTGGGGCGCATCCCGGCGTCAAAGTGCTCTTTATTTCCGGCAATGAGGACGGCGCGCTGACCAAGCACGGCGTCTTAAGGCCGGGCGTATCCTTGCTGCCCAAGCCGTTCTCTCCCAATGTCTTGGCTCACAGGGTGCGCGAGGTGCTCGACGGCGGCGCGCCGCGGAAGTCCGCCTGAGCGGGCCTGATTTTGGCGAGTCTACCGGACTCCGGCGAGAAGGGCGGCCGGGAGGACTTCGAGAACTCTGGCGATGCGGATCAATGTGTGAATGCTGGGCAATCTTCTGCCAAGTTCAATGTGTCCCAGGAAGGTCCCATGGATGCCCGCCATGTGACTGAGCTCCTCTATCGTACGGCTTCGGCGCTTGCGCAGGCGTCGAATGTTGTTGCCCAAGGTCTCTCGGATCAGCGATATCTCCTCGGGCGACAAGCATAGACCGTCGCATATTTCGGTTCGGCAGTCCATATGAACCTCCTTGAGCAGGAACCTTCAACCTCGGCTTCATTATGGAAGGAAAAGTTTCGGTTCCGCTTAATGGGGCCTTAAACTTCTCTTAACGCGTTCCGACTCCTTCCGGAATGGCGAGTCTTGATAAATATACGCGCGGCGCTAGAAGAAGAGGTGCAGCTCCATGCCCAGCGATTCGTCCGGACCGGCCGTCATGCGCGGGGCGCGCTCAGCCGTCTCGATCCGCGGCCGCGGCGTCTGAGGAGATATGATCCGAGGCAAATCGCTTCGCGGTGAGCAGATAGACCGGGGCCAGGACGGTGAAGATCAGGGCGAGGACCAGGAATCCTCCCTGCGCGGCGAGCGCGTCGAAAGACCAGCCCGCTCCGAGTAGGGCGAGCATGCCGACCGCGCGCGACAAGCCGTAGACGAAGCCGGTCACGGAGCCCAGGTTCTTTTCGGGCACTTTCGACTGCATATAGGACGCCGCCCCCAGCTCGTTGCCGATCATCGCGGCCGCGATGAGGAAGGAAGCGGCCACGGCGGCCCAGGCGGCCGGGATGAGGTAGAACGTCCACATCGCCAGGGAGGCCGCGGCGGCCAGGCGCAGCCAGTTCGAGAAATGGCTCTTCTTTCCCCGGCGGTCCAGATAGAAGGCGCCGGCGAGCTCTCCGAGATTCCAGGCGCCGACCATCACGGCGGCGAAGGCCGGGTTGTGGAGGACCTGCGCGGCGTACACCACCGCGACGACCGTGTGGAACAGCTTGTGAACCGCGGTGAGCGGGATGTTGATGAGCACCAATGAGCGGAGTTTGGAATCCTTGAGGACGCGGCGCATCCCGTCGAGCAGGTTCGCCCGCCACGCGCGCGGGGTCATCCTCTCCAGGGCGGTTGGCTGCCCGGGGTTTGCCTGGGGCCTGAGGTTCCACAGGCGCAGCATCGCCAGGGCCGCGACGAAGCAGAAGGCCGGATGCGCCCATGCGGTGTTCACCGCTCCGAGGGTCTTGACCACCCAGCCGGCCCCGAAAACCCCCGCGGTCGCGGCAATCTCGCGCCAGACATAGAGCCTGCCGTTCTGCGCCCGCAGGACGCCCTCGTCTTTGCCCACGATCTGCGGCAGGGCCGCCCGGCGCGCCACGTCGAAGAGCTCGTAGCCGACTCCGTTGAGCGCGAAAGCGCCGAAGACCATGGGCATGGCCCAGACCCCGCCGTACGTGAGGATGAACGGGAGGGAGGCGGTCGCGGCGATCTGCAGGAGTGTCGTGAGCGTGAGCGCGCGGCCGGCTCCGACGTGGTCGATGACCGATCCGCAGAGCGTTCCGGAGATGAGCCGCGCCAGCTCTGTGACGAAATAGAGCGCGCTGACTGTCATGGCGGAATGGGATGCGCCGAGGAGGAAGAGAGGGACGGCGAGGTTGAGGGCGTCGAGCCCGGTCTTGACCGCGGAGACGCCGAAAGCGTAGAGGCGGAACTTCGACTTGGCGTGCGCGGGCAGGCCGTCATCCGGCTGGGGGGAGGCCTTTTTCGCCGCCTGCGGCGCCGCGGCTGGCCGCAGGCTGGCCGTCAGGCCGTGCCGGGAGGCGGCTGGCTCGGCGACGGCGTCCGACGCCGCCGGACGGCGGGAGACGCCTTGCAGGGCGTCCTGGAGCGCGGCGCCGCTTTCGCGCAGGCCGCCGGGGGAGGCTCCGGTCTTTGCGATCTCACGCAGCAGAGGAGCCGCCGAGTCCAAAAGGGCGGCGGTCTTGGCACGCGGGTCGCGGGCTTCTTCTGCGGCGATTTCTCCGGTTTTGCCGGCCGCCGCGGGGGGGGCTGCCGGGGACTCGGGGAGGGCCGCGATCGCCGGCGCGGCCGGCAAAGCCGCGCCGATGGCGGAGGCCTTTGCCCCGGGGACCGCGATGGGGGGCCTGTCGCCCGGATCGAGCCCGGCTCTCGAGGAAAGAGCGGTGATGCCTGCGGAGAAGGAGGCCGGGACGACGACGATCCGGCCGGCGGGCGGGGCTCGCCCGGGGATGAACCCCCCGGCCTTGATTGCCGCGGCCCAAGCCTCGGGGCCCGGAGCGAGCAGGGCCAGCAGGGCGGTTAAGGACGCGGCGACGATACGGCGCAGCCTCATATCATAAGGATAACATGCGGCGCGGTCTTCAAAAGAGGCCTTTGGGGTACCTTTTCCGGGGGCGATGGGCCTATTTCGGTCTGGGCCCAAGAGTCAGAGCTGATGTGATGGCGTGCCCGCAGTCATCAGAGCTGGGAGGCCTTCCTGGAGACATCGGGCGATCCTTGAGTCCGGGGGGCGTGGGCCGCCGTGTATTCCTCGCCCATGTACCGCAGGACTTGATCGCGCACGTCTTGGAACTCGGCCATCTTCGAGGAGCGGACGGTGCGCTCACGCGGGGTCTTGATGCGCAGAAAGTCCATCCATTGCCCTTGGCGCGAAATCTGGAAGTGCAGATGCGGGCCGGTGGAGATGCCGGTGGAGCCGACGTAAGCGATGACTTGGCCTTGCCGCACGTGAACGCCCTTGCGGATTCCCTTCGCAAAGCCCTTCAAGTGGCCGTATATCGTCGAGTAACCCGAGCCATGGCGGATCTCTATCGCGTTGCCCATCCCGCCGCGGTAGCCGGCGTACGTCACCACCCCCCGCCCCACTGCGGAGACCGGAGTCCCATAAGCGGCGGCATAGTCGGTTCCGTGGTGCGGCCGACGATAGCGCAGAATGGGATGATAGCGGGAATTCGAGAAAGAGGACGAGATGCGCCGGTAGCTGAGCGGCGCTTTGAGGAACATCCGCTGAAGGGAGGTCCCCTTCTCGTCATAATAGCCGTCATCGTAGAGCACCCCCACGTTGCGGCCGACGACCTTGCCTTCATAGATGCCCCCTGCCACCGTGCGGCTCCAAATGCGGCCGTCCGGGCTGCGGCTCTCGGTCCAGGTCGCCGCGAAACGGTCGCCGTCGTGCGTCTCGGTGAGGAAGTCCACCGACCACTGGAAGACGTCGGCGAACTCCTGGATGAGGGGAGGCGGCACGCCGGCCGATTGCATCGAGAGCCAGAGACTGCCGCGGATGTCGCCGCGGGCGTGCCGGCGCGTGGTCATAACCTCGATCGCGTCCGCGCGCCCCGCAAACCCTCCGTCGGTCTTGGGCGTGACGACTATGCGTTTGAGCCCGCGTATGACGGTCAGATGCAGGAATGCGTCGTCTCCGGACCTGACGATCTTGTAGCTGTCGCCTTTGTAGGCGCAGCCTTGGCCGCCGTGTCTGGAGAGGGCTTTCAGGATGCCCCGGACCTCTTTCTTCGTCGAGCCGGTTTCGATGAGACGGTTCTCGAGGTTTCGCCCGCCGAGAGCTCCGTCATAGACTTGCAGGCCCTTGGAGTCGTTCTCTATGGAAGCTGTCTCGCGCAGGCGCTGGTACTGCGCGTAGCCGATGAAGACCGCAAACGCCAGCAGTCCGTAGGCGGCCGCGCGCCGGACCCATATGGGCTGGCGGTTGAATGACGCGCCGGCATCGCCCCCGACGCGTATGATGATTTTCCGCAACGAATCAACGACCTCTTTGCCCCTGTGAAGATATTCGGCGGTCGTCATGACGGGCGTGTCTGCGGGAGGGGATTGCCGCGGCTGCGCGCGTGGAGATGGGCAAGCGCCGGCGCGGACGACCCGCCCGGGAACAGGGCGGCCGGCGGACCCGAAAGCGCCTCATTGACGCGCGCAGGCATCCATGAGAGTTTAACAAATCGGGCAGTTGCGTGCTTCGGTCGATCGGCCCCGCCGCGAGCGCGAAACATGGCGTTCATCATGGAGCTTGAGACTTGAGAATCCCCAGCATTTTGCGGCTTATCGTCTCTAGGTTTTTGACTATGCGGTCGAGCGTTTTCTCCGCTCCGCAACTGGCGATCAAGTCCTTCGCCAACGCCTGCGCCTTGCCGGGCGCCGATTCGCCGAGTTCTTCGCAAATCGCGAAAACGGCTTTCGCGCCGACGCCCGCTTCTTCGGCCAAGAGCTCCCAATGAGGCTTCAAGACCCAGTCCGCGCGGGACTGCTTGCCGATTCGCATTGCGAACTTCGCTGAGAGCGCCGGATATATCCTGGTGGAGAGCAGGTCGTAGAACGGCGCGAGCCTGTATTCCGCCCTGCTCACCGTCATCGAAAGGTTCTTGGCGTGGGCGTCGCAGTTGCCGATCAGATAATTGAATACGGTCCATTGCAGCATGAGTCTCTTGTCCGGCGCCGGCTGCGTGCTGTGCTCGTTAAGAAGAGCGAAGCACTGCTGCAGCCCCGGCCCGCCGTCGGCCTCGTATTTATTGCTGTAGCTGTAGCCTAAAGCCTGACAGAAGTCTTCCTGATGGATTCGGAGGAGTTGCCCTTTGTCATCCTGGCGCCGGTCGTAACGCTTGACCATGTAGACGGGATGCTTTCCCTTGATCATCGTGGCTGGTGGAACCGGCAGGCCGCATTCTGCCGCCAGCCTCATGCAGAAGGCTTCATTCTCGACGATGCCTTCAAAGCCCGGGATCTCCGGTTTAAGGATGTGCGAGCTCGGGCAAGAACCATGGGGCAGATAAAATTTGCCGTCTCGAAAGAACACGGGTAGCTTCTGCTGCGCTCCTGCCAATGAGAGCCGCAGGTCCTCGTGGGCGACGAGGAGCGGACTTTGCGCCATCCGCTCGATCATCCGGTCTAGCTCTGCCTGCTTGAGGAGCTCATAACCGCCCTGGCTGCTGGCGGCTTGGCCCTCGGGGAGCAAGGAGAGCGCCCCGGCGCATTCCCCGCCCAGGGCTTCCAGGAGTTTGAAGTCGTTGCTTTCAGAGATGCCCAGCTTCCTGGCTATGAGAGTCCGGGTCGTTCCTTCGGGAAGCAGGTTGATGAAAAATATGCGGCAGGCTGTGTCGTCAAAAGTATCCGGACGAAGCGGAAGACGAATGGAGAGGGGAACGGCATCGGGGCTCGATAGCCATTCAGGGCAGTATTGGAAAGAAAAGTTGCCCTTGTCCTCCTGAGTCAGGCGGCCGGCGAGAGCGGCACCCCAGAAGACGTTAAGAGTCTCGCTCATCGCTCAGTTCCTTGCGTTTGATGATGACCGTGAGCCCAAGACCAGCGAGCACATGAAGAACCTTTCCCAGATGGAGAGTCGTCTTCCCATTCTCTAGGTCTGACAGAAAACGAGCGCCCACCTTGCAGAGAGCCGCGGCTTCTTGTTGAGTGAGTTTGGAGTCCTTTCGGACTACGCGCACGATTTCGCCGATTCGGGCTGTATCTTTGACCGCTGACTTTCCAGTGAAGGGCTTTGGGGACTTTGCTTTTGGCATATTTTACCGTTCGGTAATAATTTTTGTAAAATGTCTAATCATATAGACAAATATTCCCGATCGGTAATATTATAGACTTAATATCCAAAAAAGTCAATGCCACGGGGCTATATGAGGGGCGTTCACGGACTTCGAGCCTTGCGCAGTTGCAAGGGGGCTGAAGCGGAGAAACTGCGCGACTGGAAATCGTGCGGGGTGTTCGGGCGCGCGGCTCTTATCTGCGGTTTGTCCGGATTATAATTGGCCTACTTGATATAATCACTGCCGTGACTGGCGCCTTCGAATTCCCGCTTCGCGGCTGCGTCGATATTCAGTGAACCAAGCTCTCCCCATCCAGCCGCTGCGCGCGAAGATCCTCCAGGAGCTTGCGCGCGCGGGCAGCCTGATCCTGTCGGCGCCCACCGGCAGCGGGAAGTCCACGCAGGTCCCCCAGTTCCTGCTCGGCGCCGTCAAGGGGAAGATACTGGTGCTGGAGCCCCGGCGGCTCTCGGCGCGCAGCCTGGCCTGCCGCGTGGCCTCGGAGACGAAGACCCCGCTCGGCGAAAAGATCGGCTACCAGGTGCGCTTCGACAGCCGCTGCGGGCCGGACACCGCCGTCGTCTTTCAAACCTACGGCGTATTCATCCAGCAGATGCTCGCCCAGCCCGGGTTGCCCGGGGTGGGCGCGGTTCTGCTCGATGAGTTCCACGAGCGCACGCTCGACAGCGACCTCGCGCTGGGCTGGCTTAAGCGCCTGCGCCAGACGCGGCGTCCGGATCTCAAGCTGGCGGTCATGTCGGCCGCCTTGGAAGGCGGCGCGCTGGCGGCCTTCCTTCCCGGCGGCGCGCGCGTGGACGTCCCGGGCCGGTTGTTCCCGGTGGCCGTCCGCCACCGCGGCGCGGGCGCCCGCTCCGAGCCCGCCGAAAACGCGCTGGCGGCCTTGCGGGAACTGGAGCGCGAAGGCCTCGACGGTTCGGTGCTGGTCTTCATGCCGGGCATGAAGGAGATCCGCCGCAGCCTTGCCGTGCTCGGCCCTTTTTGCCGGGCTCGAGGACTCGAGCTGCACGGCCTCCACGGCTCGATGGACCTGGCGGAGCAGGACCGCGTTCTGTCGCCCTCCCAGGCGCCGCGCGTCATCGTCGCCACCAACGTGGCCGAGACCGGCCTGACCATCCCCCAGGTGACGATGGTCATCGACAGCGGCCTGCACCGCGTGGCGGGTTACGACGCGGCGCGCGGCATCAACACGCTCTACCTCTCCCGCATCAGCCGGGCGAACGCCGACCAGCGCTCGGGCCGCGCCGGCCGCACGGCGCCCGGGCGCTGCGTGCGGCTGTGGTCGAAGGCCGACGAAGCCGGGATGGCCGACTGCCTCAAGCCGGAGATCGCGCGCCTGGAACTGAGCTCCCTGCGATTGCAGGCCGCGTCCCTGCCCGAGCCGGTCGAGTGGCTCACGCCCCCGCAGGCCGCCGCCTGGGACGCGGCGCGCCGCGAGCTCCTCGCGCTCAAGGCGGAAGACGAGCCGGGCCGGGCCACGCCCCGCGGCCGCCGCCTGCTGGCCTATCCTGCCGCGCCGCGGATCGCCGCGGTGCTGGAGGACGCCCGCGCGCTGGGGCCCGAGGCCTTCGCGCGCGCCTGCGCGATGGCCGCGCTGTTCGAGACCTCCGACGAACTGCGCGTCGACCGGGCGGCCGACCTCGCCGTTCTCGCCGGGGAGCTGGAAGCCGGCGCGCGGGAGTTCGCCCGAGAGACGGGCGACGTCTTGCGCCAGCTCAAGCGCTGCGCGCCTCAAGATGCGGGCGGGGGGCGGCCAGCCGAGGGCGCGCTTGAGCGCGTGTGGCTTGAGGCGTTCTCGCGGCGTCTGGCCGCGCGCGAGGGGGAGGGGAGCTACTACCGCCTGCAGGATGGGCGCGGCGTCCTGCTCTGCGTCGATAATGCCCCGCCGGCGTTTCTTCTGGCGCTCGACATCCGCGAGCGCGCGGGCGGCGGCCAGGCGCGGCAGGTCGGGGTCGCCTTGTATCTGCCGTATGACGCCGAGGCCGTCGTGCAAGCCTTTCCGCAGGAGTGCGCCTGGCAAAAGGTCTCGGAGCTCGATAAAAAGTCGTCCCGCGTCGTCATCGAGGAACGCCTGATGTTTCGCGGGCTGGTGCTGGACCGCCGCGCGCCGCGCCAGGACGAACGCCGGGCCTCGGGCGACCTCTGGGCCGAACGGTTCGCGTCGGGCGAGCTGGAGCACCCGGGGTTCGACGAGAAGGCCCGGCAGCTGGTCGTGCGGATCAAGCTCATGCGCAAGTTCTACCCCGACATGGGCTACCCGGAGATGAACGCCGACGACTGGCGGTTGATCTACGGCGAGGTCTGCGCGGGGAAGACTTTGCTCAAGGACATCGAGCGGGTGAGCGTGCTGTCGCATCTGGAAAGCTACCTGGGGCCGCCCTTGGCGGCGTTTTTGGAGCGCCGGTTGCCCGCCGCCTACCGCCTGCCCGCGGGCAGGACGGCGCGCTTGACCTATTTCGAATCGCAGCCCGCCGAGTTGGCCGCCCGCATCGGCGACTTCATCCGGATGAGCGGTACGATGGAGCTCTGCGAGGGGAGGCTGCCCGTCACCTTCGACGTCCGGGCGCCCAATAACCGGACGGTCCAGAAAACGCGGGACTTAAGCTCTTTCTGGAAGAACACCTACCCGACGGTGAAAAGCGAGCTGCGGCGCCGCTACCCGAAGCATCCCTGGCCGTAGCGCGGGCCGGTTCATTTCACCCGCTCGCGAGAGATGAGAGCCAGCGGCTGGCCGTCACGATGAGTATCCTGTCGTTTCCGTTCTGGTGGTATTTGAAAACGCCGTCGCGATCGACCAACTGCACCGCGGGAACGCCGAGCATCCGCTGAAACTTCATAAGGCTCGGCGCCGGAGCGTCATCCGATGATTTGACTTCGGCCAACAGCAGCGGCCTGTTGCCATCGGCGACCAGGAAATCAACCTCCTCCTTCTCCTTGTTGCGCAGGTAATTAAGGGAGAATTTGCCCAGGCCGAGCTCATTCCAGTTGCGGACCGCGCGGAAAAGCTCGAGCGCCGCCATGTTCTCGATCCTGGCGGCCCGGTCGCCGATTTCCGGATAGTCGTAGAGGTATATTTTTTTCTCCTTGAGTATGGCCCTGGATATCTTGCGGGTCCATGGCGATATTCTGAAGGTGAGGAAGAAGGAATCGAAAAGAGAAAGCCAGCGGTTGACGGTGTCGAAATTGGCGTGCAAGTCGCCCGCGAGGTTGTTGACGGAGACTGGGCTCCCCACTCGGGACGGCAGGAGGGAGAACAGGGATTCGATCGCATCCATCTTCTTCAGGCCGCTGAGGTCTCGGATATCTTCGCGTATGAGCTGTTTGAGATAGTTGGCGGACCAGCGCGTCCAGAACGCGCTTTCCCCCTTGATATAGGGCTCGGGAAACCCGCTGGCGTTGAAAAGCGTGCGCCACAGACCGGCCGTGACAGTCTTGTCGTTGAGATCGAAATCCGAAAGCGGATCGCGCGTGAATTCCTTGAATGCCCGCCGCTGCCCGCTGAGCTCGGCGATGGTCAGGGGGAACATGTGCAGATGGAAATATCTGCCGGCGAGGGAATCGCCTCCCTTCTGATAGACGTCCAGCCTCCCGCTTCCGGAGACCAGGAACTTGTAAGAGCCGGAGAACTCGTCATAGACGCCCTTGAGATAGTTCTTCCAGCCGGAATATTTGTGCATCTCGTCCAGTATGACGAGCGGCTGCGAGGCATCTTTCCTGTTGATCTCCGTGAAGAAGGCGGGCTTCTCATGGATCAGGCGCTTATGGGAGAGGTAGTCCCAATTGAAGTAGAAGTTGTTGGGGAACGACTCGGCGATCTGGCGGGCGAAGGTCGTCTTGCCTGTCTGCCGAGGGCCGGAAAGGAAGATCATCTGCCTGTCGCGAGACAGGGCATCCCATATGCCGCGATAAAGGCCGCGCTTTATCATATGGCTAATTTATAATAGCGACTTGAAAAAGTCAAGACTTTTTAGAGATGGACCATGAAAAAGTCAAAAACGGGTGGAAATTGACCAGCGAGGTGCGGCGTCTCGATGAAAGGTGTCCTTGCGGTAAGGGTGGGCAAATTGCCTTCTCCCCGAACATAGTCATGCAAGTTAGCCGCAATGACCCTGCCGCAGGCGGGATGAAACCCCGGCGACATTAACTTGGTTCGTCGCGACACAGGTCTGGCTGGCATTCAAGCAAATAGAGCGCTCTAGAAAGATAAATGTAGAACAGTCCCCGAGTGAGGCTCCCGAGAGCGGATCGTCTGGCTTGGTTTCCCGGACGATACCTTTAGTAAGGAGTGCAGAGCCCTTCTCTATCAGCGCGTCACAGGCCGCACCTTCCGAGATCAAATCTTTCCGCGCTTGTTTGGCATCCGCGTCCGATGGAGCAAGACTACCGCTCGGCTCTAGTATTCGAAGCTAATTCTGGTTGGGGCCAAGGCCATTAAACTCCATTCAACTCCGTTAAACTGGAAGCCTCTTCCCCATAAAACACAAAACCCGCCTTTCAGCGGGTCGGTCCTACTATTTCTCGTCGTAGGTTCGAAACTTCTAAATTGGTTGCGGGGGCTGGATTTGAACCAGCGACCTCAAGGTTATGAGACTTGCGAGCTACAGGGCTGCTCTACCCCGCAGGATAAGCATACCACGCGGGGGGAGGCGGTGTCAAGCTAAATCGGCGTCTCTC
>DMMY01000031.1:71496-177786 GCA_003452935.1 Elusimicrobiota bacterium | reverse complement strand
AAAGGCTAACAAAGTCCAGAGCAGGGCCTTGAAAGCAATTCTCACGAATTCGTTCTCCAGGCTTTCTTAAAAACCGCCTCGAACATCTCCGCCCAGACGGCCCCGAGCTCCGCCAGGGACTTTGCCCAAAAACTATGGGGCCGGTAATCGATAAACATTTTCTCGGCGTCCGGGCCCGCGGCCAGGTTCCCAAAACGGATTTTGGCGTTGGCCGGGTCCTCATAAATCGCCGCGATGGCGGAGGCGACATTTGGATTGTCCGGATTCCCATCGCCTATATGCAGGACGGCATAGTTGGTATCCGGATGCATTTTCATGTCTCTATGGATATCTTCAGCCACCGCCCGCATGGTTTCGATATCAGCGGTTCCCAGCCCCCTCTGAGCGCCATCAATGTCCTTAATCAAATTAAAAATTACGGCATCAGTCAGAAGCCTGGCTTGGGTATAGGCTAACAGCGGCACATTGGCCAGCGCATGGTAAGCGCTGACCCGCACCTCCACTCCCGGCTGATTCTTGAAGGCCCGCGCCATTACCTTGAGACCCAGAGCCAGCGCGCGGCAGGCGTAGTATAAAGTATCGGCGGGAGAATCCAGGGACCTCATGCTCCCGCTCAAATCGATAAGAATGGTCAGCCTGACCTTGCGCCTTCCTGGAAGCAGGTCTTCCTTCATAATGCCGACGCCGCGGGCCTTATAATAAGGCAACGCATCCTCATCCACATCGCCTGAAGAAAGTCCGGTCAGGCTGCGGCCTAAAGCATTGTCTTTGACGCACTTGATGATTTTAGAGGCCAAGGTGTCTATCACGCCGCGGAATGGATAGAGAAATGTGTCAAGAAACGTTCTTTGTTCCGCATCCAGCCCGCCGGATTTGATCCGCCTGATCGCCTCCCGGGCCTGACCGGCCGCCTCCCCGCTTCCGCGGCCGCCGGAGGATTGGCTGCCGCCGGGATTGCCCGGCTTGCCGCGGGAGTCCTTGGAATCTCCTGATTTCGAGGAATCCGCGCCCTGAGACTCGCTGGAATTTCCTGATTCTCCAAAATCCGCGCCGGATTTTAGCCGGGACCACTCCTGAAGCAATTGTTCCAGCAAATCCGGCGAGGAGGGAGTCTCTGCGCTTGATTGGCTTTGCGCTTCGGACGGTGAAGTGCCGTCGGACTTCGGATTTGAAGCGTTTCGAGACCCTTTCATCATCTGATTCAACGCTTGAGCCAATGATTGGGCTTCGTGCGCTTGTTCTTGTATGTTCCCGGCTTTATCGGAAATATCCTTCGCCGCCTCCTCGATGCCCGCGGCTTTCTGGCGCAGGGAACTGGTTTCCTGTTCCTGCCCTTGGCCCAGTTGCTTCTCAAACGCCTGCGTCCGCTCCTGCAATTGTCGGGATTTTTCCTGCAAATCCTTGCCCATCTGTTCCAGCGCTTGGGCCTGTTGCAGCGTCTTTTCAGCCGCTTCGGAAGAAGCCCCGTTTTTCAGCTGTTGGGCCATGTCGCGGAACTCTTGAGCGCCCTCATTGAGCTGTGAAGCCTTTTGGCGCAGCTGCGCCGCCTGGCCTTCCATATCATTGGCGTCTTCAGGTTTGATGTCCCGGGCTCCGGTCTGGGCGCGTATCTGCGAAGCCTTCTCCTCCAGATGCTGGGCTTGGGCCTTGGCTTCTCCCGCTTTGTCAGCCAATCGGGAAGCGGCCTGCTCAAGCGACCGGGACAGTCCATTATCCTGCGGATTCGGTTGCGAACCTCCCTGACTCTTGCCCAGGGTCTTCCTGAAAGCCTGCTCTTGCCGCCGCATCCTTTGCCGCGCGCGATTTCTCAGCTCTTCTTGTTGTTGCGGACTCATGCCGCTTAAAGCTTTCTCCAGCTCTTGGCGCATCTGCTCCCGGCGCTGATTGTCCATGTCGCCAGGCTTCGACTGCCCCTTCCCGGCGGCGCTGTTTTGCTCTTTGTCAGACCCGCCCTTTCCATCCTGGCCCGACTCATCCGAGAGCTCCTGGGAAACGGCCGAATCTTCGGATTCCTTGTAAAGTTTCTCAAGCGTGGGCCAAATCTCGCGGATCATTTCATAAGCATCGCCCGGGGAAGCCGTGGCGATTGTTTGGCGCGACGGCCGCGTCTGCCTGAGGGCTTCAAGAACGCTCTGATCCTGGATCCGGGGATCTTCGCTTCCTTTCCGGCTCTCGTACAAGGCTCCTTCCAGGAACTGCAAATAACTCGGCATATCCGCCATTTTCCGCGCCGCCTCCGGGCTGCCGGGATCGCGATATTGCTCTTGATTGAAAGCCTCGAAGTTCCCGCCAAGACCGGGACGCTCTTGAAGGCCCTTTTGAACCACGCGGCCGGTTTCCAACGTGTCGTAAAGAGTTTGGAACAAATCGCTGGATTTGAGCTTCGGATCGATATGATCGGGGCGGCTATAGACCGCGCGGAACACTTCCTGCATCAAGTGCGCCATGATCACGTCCTGATTATCGTGGATCAAATCGTCCGGAACATACTGAACGCGGAGATGCTCTCCCTCCTTTATAAGCCGCCAAGTCGGGCGGTCGCCCTCGAAGAGGGACTCCCAGGGCACAAGCTTCAAGCCCTCGTCTCCAGTGATCCCCCGGGCTATTCTTTCCGCCAAGGACAGCATACGGCGTTGCGCGGGAGAATCAGAAGGGGCGGGAGCAGCGAGCTTGGATGACTCTGAATCATCGTGTCCATGTTCATCGAAGCTTACGGATGCAGGAACGACATCGGAGTCGTCAGCTCCTGCCGATGGTCGCGCCGCGCCGTCAAAATACGCCTTGAACCGCCCCAACGCCGAAACCGCGGCCCCGCCGGATGAGAGCAACTTCCCCCCAGCGGCATTATGGCTGGACAATTCTCCCAATTCCCGCGCAGTTGGCATCAACGCCTCGATGTTATTTGCCCCGTGCCGGACGGTCGGCGATCTCTGCGCGCCGGCAATGACTTCGGGCTGGGCTGGCGCTTGATGCAGCGCGGCAGCGGGCAAAACATTCGAAGCCCTCAGACGTTCCAATGCCGCGATGGGCAATGATTGAAGTTCCGGCAATCTTCGAATAATCGGCGCTGGCGACAATCTGAACCGGCCGGCGCCAGCCGCTTGAGCGCCCAGCGGAGCAGTCGCGCGAACCCTGGCGACCTGGCCAGCTTGCAGCGGCGCTGCCAAGAGGCTGGCCAGAATCAAAATAAGCAATCTATCCATTCCGATGCCTCAATATGTATATTAATTTTCCAGGCGCCGAGGATCGGGCCCTATGGGCACTAAAAAATCCGCAAAAGCCCTGACTGGCGCTGGGTCGAGAGGCCCAAAAAAATTGCACGAAAGACCCACGCCGCCGTACAACATCTCAGGCGTTTGCTTGAGGATCGAGGATATGCCGATAAAATTCCTTGCGTCCCTGCGTTGCGGCTTGCCGAGAAAACCGGCATACGCGGCGGTTGATCTCTGCGGCGCTAAAGGCTAATATTAAGCCCGGCACGTGAAGCTCTCCATCATCATACCCGCCTACAACGAGGAAAAGCTCCTGCCCGCCTGCCTGGCCAGCGTCCGGGAAGCGCTGGGCGCCTGCGCTCAGCCTGAGCTGCGCAACGAGATCATCGTTTGCGACAACAACTCGACCGACGCCACGGCCCGCATCGCCCAAGAAGCCGGAGCCAAGGTCGCTTTCGAGCCGGTCAACCTCATCTCCCGCTCGCGCAACGCGGGCGCGGCCGCGGCAAGCGGCGATTGGCTGCTTTTCATAGACGCCGATTCGCGCCTCAGCGCGTCAACCCTCAAGGCCATGCTGGAGGCTGCGCAAAGCGGGACATGCGCGGGGGGCGGCTCGCTCATCGACTTTGACGATAAGCCTTGGTGGGGAGCGGCGCTCTTAGTTTTATGGAGCTTTCTTTCCCGAGCCATGAAGTGGGCCGCGGGTTCCTTCGTCTTTTGCCGGAAGGACGCCTTCGACGCCGTCGGAGGGTTCCCCCCCGAACTCGCGGCGGGCGAGGAGCTGGGGCTTAGCCGGAATCTCAAGCGTTGGGGCCGCCGACAGGGCCTGAACTTCGTCATCCTCAGGACCACGCACGTGAGCTCCGGACGGAAGTTCCACCTTTACAGCCCAGGGGAATTCCTGGGCATCCTCCTGGAAATGGCGAGGTCCCCCAAGCGAAGCTTGAGGGACCCCGGCATCAGCAAGCATCTCTACGACGGCCGGAGATAGGCTCCGGAGAGGCGGACGCTCAGCTGCCGGCGGCGATGGCGCCTTCGGGGCAGGCCGACTCGCAGGCCGCGCAGTCGATGCACTTGTCGGCGTCGATCTTGTACTGGGGCTCGCCCTTGACGATGGCCTCGGACGGGCAGGTCTCGAAGCACGTGCCGCAGGCCGTGCACTTCTCGCTGATCTTGTAAGCCATTGATTCTTCCTCCGGATAAGCCGAAAATCGCGACTGATTCTATTATATCAATCTTGGCGCGAGAGTTGCGCCTCGCGCCGGTCAAAAGACGGATGGGTTTCAAGCAGGCCGCCGTTCTGGGACACGCGGCCGCGAAAAAATCTGATCATGTCCCGAACAGCTTCGACTCCCACGAGATCCGCGGCGAATCGGTCCGCGCGCAGTTCCACGGCCCGGGAAAAACCCTTTCCCAAGATATAGGAAGAAGCCAGAAGTCCGACGGCCAAGCCCGCAAAAACCGCGGAAAGCCCGAAGACGCCGGACCAGGCGAAAAATGCGCCAGCCCCAAAAGCGGTCATCCACGCCACCCTGTGCAGCCGACGCCAGGCCGCGGACCAAACCATATCCCGACTGGCGAGATGTCCGAGCTCATGAGCGACCACGGCGTCCAGCACCGGCGAACCCTCGCGGGCTAGCGCCTCGCCCACGGCGATCAGCGCGTCCGGCCCAAGACGTTTGCCCGCGGAATAGGCATTAAGACCGGCGATTTGGGAATCAACGCCCTTTCCCGTTTCCGTGTAGAGCCCTGTGCGGGGTGACTGCTCCGGAGCCAAGCCGAGCCGGGCAGAAAGCCGCACCACCGTGTCCTTGACCGGCCAGTTAAAATTCCGGGAGGCGTATTGAACCTTGCTGGTGGAATCCCCGAAAGGCTTGAAGAGTGTCCACCCGGCCCAGCCTCCCCAGGCCGCGCCAGCGCCGACGGCGGCCGCGGGCGCCGAAGTCCACAGCGCCAGCAAAGGCAGCCCGATTCCGGCGCTCAGCGCCAGCAAGGCGGACAGAAAGGCTCCGAGCCACAACAGGCGCGCCTTGCCCCCGAGACCCCCCGCCATCCGAAACCTTGACGGGTCATGGGGAAGGAGATTTTGCCCTTCAGAACCGCCGGACTGTCGAGCGGACGCGAGTTGTTCCCGGAGCCGCTTGGCGGCGATGGCGGCCGCGTCCCTATCACCGGCCGAAACGGCCTTTATCAAATCGTCCGCCCCTTGCGCCAAAGCGACCTGGCGCAAGCTTCCGGCCAAGGTCGAGACGTCCTGCGCCCGCGCCGCGGCGCGCGCCGCGGCCGCCAGGGCATTAAATTCCGCCTCCCGGTTCTCCTCGCCCGCCGGAGCACGCACGCTTTGCGCGAGGCGAGACATCTCATCAACGGCTGCTTTTGCGTCCCGCATGCGTCTCAACGCCCGGACCGCGTAGACGGACGGGACGGATCCGAGCAGCCTTTCCGCGTCCTCGTCGGCCCAGGATTCCAGGATATCGATAACCTCTCCGTTCGTGTCGCCCTCATCATGGCTCAAAAGCACCGCGAATGCTTTTTCAAGCTCATGCGCCAAGCGGGGATCTCGACGCAGTTCGGAGAAAGCCTCGGCGCGATCCCACTGGTTGGACATGATGCGCCCCAGCGCTTTGCGAGCATCCCGCTTCAGGGATGATTTCAGGGACAACAGCGCTCCGCGGACCTCGCCTTTGAGCCCGCCGGAAAATTCGCGAATTCTGGCGGGGATTACATCCAGAGCCAGAGCCAGATACCCGGCGGACACTACGCCAAATCCGAACCATGGCATCCCTAAGATAATCGTCCCGGCAACAGGAATAGCCGCGATAATTGCGAAAAAGATCAGCCCCCAAGCCAGGCATGCCCAACCGCGGGTATGTTTGATCATGCAGCCGGATAAAAACAACGCGACAAACAACAATCCACCGGCATTTTTAACGACGTCGGCGAATGGAAAAACCACGGCCAGCACGGACGAGGTGAACAGCAGCGCGCCCGACGCAACAACCAGATTGGGATGCCTGGCCGTAAAGCGCTTGATCGCGTGCGCCGCTGAAAGCGCGTTGTGTCCGGGGGCGTCCTGGGCGACGCCGTCCATTTGGGCCTTCAGGCGCTTGGCGGCGATGGCGGCCGCGTCCCTGTCCCCTGAAGAAACGGCTTGTTCCAGCGCCTCCGCTCCTTCCTCCAAGGCGACTTGGCGCAATCGTCCCGCCAAGGTAGATGCATCTTGCGCCAAAGCCGCGGCCCGGGCCTCTTTAATGAGTTCCTCAAACTGGGAAGTCCCCATATCCTTGTTCAAGAGTTGCGCAATATCCCTGACTTCCTCCTGCGCCTCAATCTCCGCCCGAAACCGTTCCAGCCGCGCCAATTCAATCGGGCCTTGGGCAAGGAACCGCGAACGAGCCCAGGCATGATCGTCCCGGGCTATATCCTCCAAGAGAGGGAGAAGGTGAGCGTCGTCTCGCGCGAAGGAGGCCAGCAGCAAAGCCGCTTTCACGGCGACGAGTTCGCTGGGATCGCGCCGGGCGATGACCGCGACCATGGGTAGAAGTTCTCTGCCCCTGGCTGTTCCGATCTCTTCCAAAGCGCGCAAACGGTTAGTCACGGATCCGTAAAGCCCATCCATCATCTTCCGCAATGACTCCTGCTGCTTCGCCGGATACGCGGCGAGGCTGGGAGAAGCCTGCTCCAGCATGCGCCGGACTCCGCGAGGCTGATAACCCCAGGCGCCGTAAATCTTTCCAAGAAGGAATGCGTTGATAACAACCCAGGGTATGGCCAACCACGGCCATGCGAAACCGACGCTCATGCAGCCCACGCCGGCAAAGGCATACATGATATTGAGAAAAAACAAGCCGCCCGCCAGAGAGCCGATCCCTTTCTTCTTAAGATAAAAAGCCAGCGCCACAAGCCCCGCGCCGCCCAAGCTCATCATGAGCGCGGACCCCCATGCTGTCGAGGTCCAAGCCGCGTACAATCCGGCCGCGGCGCCGGCGACGACCGCGAGATTCTTGAGAATGATTCCAGTCCAGGAATTGAAGCCGTAACTCATGGAGAACGCGTTCTGGCCGGGAGCGTCCCGGGGTGAGCCGCCCAACTGGGCCTTCAGACGCTTGGCCGCTATCGCGGCCGCGTCCTTGTCCCCGGCGGAAATGGCCTTTTCCAGCTCGTCCGCCCCTTCATTCAAAGCGTATCGGCGCGCTCTCCCGGTCAAGGTCGAGACGTTTTGCGCCAGAGCCGCGGCCCGGGCCTCGCGGATGAGAGCTTCCAAATCGGGAAGCTGGCGGTTATGATCGACCAGCCCGCCCAGCTTCTGAAACTCGCTATCCGCCTCCCTGGCCGCCTGCTCGCGGGCGCGCTGGGCCTCGACCCAGTCGTGGACAAGTTTTTTCCTGGCCAGCGCCCGCGACTCCTTGCGCGCTTTCGCGTCTCTTAGGACCTCCAAAAGAAGACCGCGCGCGCGAGGGGAGCTCTGCCGCCAGGCCGCGAGGATCTCCACCGCCCGGAGGGCGACCCGCTGGCTCGGATCGCGCCGCGCCAGAACCGCGACCATGGGCAGCAGGACCTCGGCCCGGGCCGATTGGACTTCGTCTATGGCGCGCAAGCGGTTTTCAACGGGCCCGTAAAATCCGTCCATGATCCTCTTAAGAGCTGACTGCTCTGCCGCGGGATGAAAGGAGAGGTCGGGAGCGGAACCGGCCAGCATGCGCCTGACTCTGCGAGACTGATGCCCCCAAGTCCCCATGAACTTTGCCAACCAGACATAGTTGAGGCTGACATAACCCGCCACGAGCATGGGGAAATAGACATGGGGCACCAAACCGGCGGCGAAAAAACCGGCGGCAAGAAATCCGGCGGCCGGCACCCCCACTGAGAATGCAGACCAGCCCGGGGAAAAATCCTTCCAATTGCGCATGGAAATGCCCATGAGCATCAGGGAAGGCATCCCAAAAAGAGCCGGCCCGCCGAACGACGCAGAATACAAGGCCAGGGCCGCGAAAGCAGCCCCGACAGCCAAAAGACCGAAATTACGCGCCGCCAGCCTTGGCCAATCGCGATTGAAACGCATTGCGCCTGAGAACGCGTTCTGCCCAAAAGCGTCCCGGGATGAACCGTCCAACTGGGCCTTCAGACGCTTGGCCGCTATCGCGGCCGCGTCATTATCCCCGGACGCAACGGCACGTTCCAGCTCGTCCGCCCCTTCATCCAAAGCGCCTTGGCGCAGTCGGCCGGCCAAGGTCGAGGCGTCCTGCGCCAGAGCCGCGGCGCGGGCTTGCCGGATCAAATCCCCGAATTGAGAAGGCTCCTGATCGAGCTTGACCAGTTTCTCCAACTCATAAAGATCCATGTCTCGGCCATGCTCAATGGCCTCGAGAACCCGGGCCCGGTCCGCCTCCGAGAAAAACCACGCCGAAGCCACCGCGCCTCGCAGCGCTTCGATCTCCTCGTCCAGCCATTCGCCTCTGGCCACGCTTTGCGCGATCGCTTCCATGATCATCGTGGGACCCAGCCACAAGCGGGGCGGGGACAGTAGGTTCACGAATTCGCGACGGCCCGGCGCTCCGAGTTGGGCCAAGCGGCTGAAATCCTTCTCGGAAAACGTCCATAGCCTCATTAAATTGAAAGAACCGATATACTGTCGAACTAATCCACCGATTAACGCCGCCGCGACTCCCGGATTCTGACGAAGCACGGGCCAAGCCGCATCCCAAGCCTCGTTGCGGACCTTTTCCAGGGAAGATGCCAAGTAGAGGAATGGGTGATTAGGCCTTATGCCTTTCACTGTCATCGAATGAGCGGCCCAATTCCTCAGACTTTGGGTGACTTGCGATCGTTGGTCGGGACTGAGGGATTCATAAGCCGCATACGCCTCTTGCTCGACCGGCTCTGGAAGGCGAATGCGGTTCGCGCTCTTAGCCCTGGCAGCGTCAGCCAGCAAAATGCCGACGAAAACAGCCCCAAAGACAACAAGAGCAGCCGTGGACCCGAAAAGCAGCATGGCCGGCAAGGGTCCGAGCCACCATGCATTGATCATAAGCGCGAATCCTATTTGACCAGTAAAGAAATCCCGAAGCCGCAAGCTCAACGGCGTAGGAAAAACATTCCTCGTGGCTTGGCGCGAACCGGACAAGCCGCGCAAGCCGCCCAATATCCTGCCCCCGATGCCGGCACGGCCCCGGCCGGATTGTTGCCGCGAGGGAGGCAGGGACATGCCGCTTATGGAAGGAAACCACCCGAAAGCCGTCGCGAAAGAACCCCCATCCACTTTGCCGCCTTCGGCGGAGCCGTCAAAGGCGCGGCCAGACTCGACGCTGCGGTCTTCCTCTGAACGCGTCGCAACAGCGTCCTTTCCCGAAGCCAAGCCCTCGACAGGAGCCTCGTCGAACGGCATCGCTGAAACCGCAAAAACGGACTGGACCTCCGGAAGAACCGGCGCGGCCGCCGCATTTTCAACGGAAGCTTTGGAAATGGCCGCTGGTTTGACGCCGGTAAAATCTATTCGCGCCGAAACGAAAGGCTTGCTGGAAAGGCCCGAGAGCGGCGCGGCAAGCCGAGGCAGAATGGGCGCCGCCCGGGACAATGGCCGGCCGGCGCTTGCCGAGGCCCTGCCGACCGCGGCCCAACATTCCAGGCCCGGAATGGTCATGAGCAGGCAGGCGCAAAGCAGGCAGGACGTCGCGGATTTAAGCCCGCCCTCGATTCTCATTGGCGTCCCGCGTCCTGGGTTGAGCCGTCCAACTGGGCCTTGAGACGCTTGGCCGCTATCGCGGCCGCGTCATTATCCCCGGACGCAACGGCACGTTCCAGATCGTCCGCCCCTTCCTCCAAAGCGCCTTGGCGCAGTCGGCCGGCCAATGTCGAGACGTCTTGAGCCTGCGCCGCGGCCCGAGACTCGCGGATGAGAGCCTCCATATCCGTCTGATCGCCGGCGCGGCGCACGATTTTATCCAGCTCCTCAAGCGGGGCCTGCTCGGCTTCCTTTTGAGAACGCTTGGCCTCGACCTCCATGACGAGTTTGAGGGCGAACAACATCAGCGGGCCGCCCATCACTGACAAGCGGCGCAATTTTTCCAGAGCCAGATCGCTGGTCTCGGCAACGGCCGCCAGGACCAGCAAGGCTTCCGCGCGCAGCTCCGGGCTTGAATCCCGCGAGGCCAGGACCTCGAGCATATCGACATGGTCCTCGGCCTGGCTGGCCTTCAAGGCCATGTCGTGCAGGGTGGCTTTGCGGACCGAAGCGCGGTTGAGCAAGCCCTGGGTCCAGTTCGACGGGATGGCCGGAGAAACAGCCCTCAAGGCGCGATACACCTGCGGAACGAGGGCTCCGAACTTCCGGTGCGCATATATGACGGGCATTGCCGCTAAAGCGAACGCGCCGGTAAATCCCCCGAGAAGACAGATGCCCATATACCCCGGCATGGGATACCACGCTAGACTGCTCATCACCAAGCCGCCCAAGACCATGCACTCTGGGGCCGTGAGCTTGATCAGCGGCCATATCATGACCCCGCCGGCCAAGCCTATCACGACGGCGGCCGATCCCAGGACGGGCCAGCCCAGCGCCGCAAATAAAGTCGGCAGCCCCACGGCCATGGCCACGGCCGCGAGCCAATGCGCCCATCGGATATAGTCGTCATTTAACAACGGCCTGCGGTTCGAGGAAAAGGCATTTTGCCCGGGAGCGAACCCCGAAGCCCCGGGCAGAAAAGCCAGAGCTCGGCGGCCTGAAGCGGCCAGGTTTTCCTGGCGGGAAACGTATTCCTCCAGGGCCTTCTTCAAGGTCACGGCCAGCTCATCTATGCGGTTGACCGAGACATGATGGGGATATGCCGTTTGGACATAGGCCATGCCTTCCCCCACGCCCACGCCCACGACCCAGATGGAACTGCGTCCGGCTTGATCGAGCGCGTCGGCAAGGCTCGAAGGCCCGTTGCCTACGCCGTCGGTCACCACGAAAATCATGCGGCGGTCGCCCTCCTCGAGCATGATGCGCTCCACCGCGAGCTTCAAGGCGTCGGCGTCGTGGGTGTTGCCTTGCCCGATGAACTCCTGGAGCTCGGACGCGAGACGGTCCTTGACCGCCGCGGTGAGCGGCTCCTTGAACTCCTTGTGGATTCTGGCCCGGTCCGAGAACCCGATGACTTCCACGTCTATCTGGAGACGGGCGAGGCTGTCGACCAGCAGCACGGTCGAGCGCACGGCGTCGCCCTTGGAACCCAGCATGCTGCCGGACTCGTCGATAAGAAGCGTCACCTTGTAGCGCCGCTTGGTGGCCTGGCTGCGGCGCAGCATGAAATCGTCGCGGCCCGAGCCCTCCCCCTCCCGCCTCATATAGCGCTTGATATCCAAGCGCTTGCCGCTGCGGTAGTAGCCCACGTCCTTGGGCCGCGAGTTCTTTTGGAATATATTCTCCAGATGGGTCACCATGGCGTTGGAAAGATGCGCCACCTGCTCGAAAGCCTTCTGGTACGGAGAAGCGTCGCGGTTTAGGATCTGCGCGCGCTTGGCCTGGGCGATATCCTCGATGGTCAGGGCGCCGGGCTCATGATCGGAGCCCTTTGCCGTCGAATCCCGGCCGGATGCCTTCTTGCGCTTGGGGTTGTCCTGGATTTTGTTCCCCAGTTCTTGGGCCGCGTCGCGCGCGTGATTCTCGAACTGCTCGCGCGCCCAGGCCAAATCCTCCGCGGAAGGCTCTTGACCATCGCCGCCCGCCTGCTTTTCTTGGCCCGGGCCCGCGTCCTTTTGTTTCTTTGATTGCCCAGGACCGCCCTGCCCCTCGCCCTCTTGGCCTCCGGAATTTTGCTTGCCGTTCGGTTTCGGGTTGGGATCGCTCCGGTCCCGGCCGCCCGGTTGGGGAGCCCCGCTGCCCTTGCCGGACTTGCCCTTGCCGCGGCCTTTTCTCTGCCGGGCCAATTTTTTCTCGGACTCCTTGACCAAGGGCTCATAAAGGGGCAGGACCTTGGCGTCGATGAGCTTCAAAGCCTCCAAGGTATACGCCAGCTTTTCATCGGAAGAGGGCTCGTTGTCCTGGGGATAGAGGGAGAATATCTCCCGCATGTCGGGCAAGGCTTGGTCGAACGCTTTTTCCACGGACTTATTGAAGAACCTCGCAGGCCTCTGGCCGTGCCGCCAAAAATAGTTGGCCGCCATCACGAACTCGATGTGCGGGTACTGGAGGACCTGCGCATTGAACGCCGTGCCCCCGTCGCCCTTGGGAACATCGAGCCCGCCATCCCCGGCCACGGGAGCCGGGGCCTCTAAATCCTTGGGGAGGTAGCGGTCATAAAGCGCGTGCAAATAGCGCTGGGCTCCGGGCAAACGATGGATGCCGCGGGAATTGACCCGCGGGTCCTCAAGGCCGTTCCAGAGAAAATGCTTGAGCGGATCCTCCTGGTATTTGCGCACCAAGGCAAAGCGATCGTCCAAGACCGTTATCTCGCGGTGAAGGCTCTCATGGTCGATAAGGCCGACGAGCTCCTCCTCGGAATGGGTCACCAGGTGCTCGACGGGATACGTGGCGACATTGAGGTCCGGGAAATAGGCCCACAAATCCCCAGGCTCCCACTTAAGGGAGGTATCCCGCCCGACCGCCGAGCCCACCATGCGCATGGTCGTGCGTATGCGGTCGACCTTGGCGCGGTACCGGTCCCACGCGGCCTCGGCAATGCCGTGGGCTTTAAGGAGGTCTTCGAGCCGGGCCGGCGCGGCTAATTCCTCGTCATCAGGCTGGGCCGCGGCTTTTTTTTTTGACCCGAAAAGGCCTTTGATCCAGCCGCCCAGGCTGGGAAGCGCTTGGGTGGAGAGGACGTTGCTGCCCTCGGCCGCGCCCCGGGCCGCAGCCTCAAAAGCGCTGCCAACCGCGTTGCCGAGGCCTGCGCAAGCCTCGTAAATCATGCCTCCCTTAAGCCAGTGCTCCATAAGGCTCTTAAGCCGGTTTGACGACATGTCGAGGGGCGCCCAAACCTCGTGGTAGCGGGAGCGCACGGCCGGGGAAAGCAGGATGCGGCCCGGATAGCGCGGATCAGGAGGATTGGCGGCGGCGACGAGCAGGGGACGGCCTTCCACGATGCGGTGAGGCAGATAAAGCCGGCCGTCGTCCGTGACCGTGTTGAGCCACTCCACCACGGAGTTGAGATTGAACTCGTCGAGAAACAGGCCCGAGCCTTCCTCCATGGCCGCGGGCAATACGCCTTCGGCATAAACGAACTCGCCCCGGCGCTTGCCCGGAGCGAAGCCGCCCACGACCTCCTCGATGGCCGTGTCCGAGTCCAAGTTCTTGTAGCGCAGATTCATATTGAGCCGGAAAAAAAGATACTCCAGGTCCGTGGTCTTGCCGGCCGCGGACTCACCCATGACCAGCAGGGGCTCTCCCAAGGCCAGGGCCTTGGCGTATTCGTAAAGGCGGGCGAGCGTGCCGGGGTCGGCCAGGTAGTCGGCGTTGGGCTTGGGCACCCATTTGCCGCCGCGCCCCTTGGCCAGGACCACGTCGCCAATAAGGATGCGCTCGCCCAGGTCCTCTATGCGATCGGGCCGCTCCGTCAAGTCCTGCGCGGCATGGACCCCCGCGGAGGACAGCTTGAGGGCCTGATCCAGGATGCGGAACAATCCGTTTTTCTCGTCTTCGGAACGCATCATGCCGCCGTAAACGGAAAACACCTCGCGGGCCAAAAGCCGCAACTGGCGGTCCTGGGATGGGGCCTGGCCGCGCGCCGCGGCTTCCTGATCCGCGAAGAAGCGCCAGCGCCGGGCCGCGCGCATCAGATGGCGAAGATTGACTTCATAGCCGTCGCGCCAAGCGTCGCCGATCTGCCGGTTGATCGCCAGGCGGCGAACCTCCTTGTGAAAATTCTCGACCAGGGCCAGGGCCCAGGTTGAAGGCAGGCCGAATTTCTTTTCAATGATTTCGGCCTGTTCCGTCGAGGGGAGCTCCCCGAAATACTTGACCCGCCAGCGGTTCTTGAGAGTCTGGGCCAGGATCTCTCGGTTGGGATCGGTCTCCGGGTTCATGGTGGCCCAAAGCATGAACCGTCCGCCCGGCCTGGGCATGAGCGCCTCGGGCTCGCCCAGCTTCTGGGTCACGACCAGGCGCCGGGTGCGCATGAAATCGTTCAAGAACTCCTGGCTCTCGGTCGGGGCCGCGTTGATCTCCTCGAAGGTGATGTGGATGTCGCGCTTTATGGCATAACTCAGGTAGCCGTCCTGCCAAACCAAGGATGAGGCGCCGAACTCAAGCCCGTGCGCCAAGGTGAGGAGCCTGCGCCTGGCTTGCTGATCCTGCGCCGTCGCGTCCAGATCAAGGGCCAGATCGGACTCGACTGCCTTGAGAGTCTCCTGGAGGCCGGAAGCGCCATAGACCTTGGCCGCGCTTTCCAGGACGTCGACGTAATCCGAGGCAGCCGCGGCCTCCTGCAATTTGGCGCGAATGCTGCGCCGGGCGGCTTCTAGCGAACCCAGCCGCATGGCCTTGGGCCGATAACCGCCTACCAGCTCGAAGGTGCCGATGCCCGGATGCATGGTGACGGCCATGTGCGGGATTCCGTATTGAGCGGCCAAATACTTGGGAATGGCTGATTTCTGCGTGGCCGGCGGCCCCAGAAGCAGGGCATAGTCGCGCATGGCAAAGGCCTTGTCCGCGGCCTCGATGCGGCTCAAGGTGGTCGGCGTGAGCACCAAGCCGGTCATGGCCTGATCCGGAACCAAGGCCGCCAGCGGCATCTGGAACGGGGACTCCTCGTCCGGTCTCAAGGTCTCCGGAGCCGGCGCCGCCAGCTTCTGGAGTTGGTTGGCCTTGGCCTTGTCTTGGCCATGGTCGGCCTTGGCAAGCTTGAGCCCTTTGATGGACTCGTCCAAGGCTTGGGAGAATTCCTTATATTCAGCCTCGGACTCCAGACGGTCTCCGTAGACATAGGCCGCGCCGCGGCGCGCCGCTTCCTTTATGCCGTATGCCGGGGTGTAGAACCGGATGAACCGTGCCCAGGCGTAATAGTCTCTGATGGTGAATTCGTAGCCGCGGAATCTGGACGACACGGTCTCGTGAAAACCCGCCGTGAAACTCGCCACGGCTGCGTTGTCCGAGGCGGAAAGCTTGATATCCTGCTCCGGGCCCGCGATCACCGGCAAGTCAGCGGCGAGGCTGCCGCCCGGCTTTGAACCGTCGAAGGGACGTCCGGCCTCGGCATGCCTCTCCTCGCCCCAAGCCTGCGACGCTTGCTCAAGATTCTGTCCCGGCGCGGCAGCGGCGCTGGGCAAGGATGCCCGGGGAGCCGCGGCCACCTGGGCCGCGGGCAAAGCCGTCGGCAAGCCGATTGCAATCGGCGAACGCGCCGCGGCGCAAAGCGCGGATTGGCCCAAAGAAGAAATGGGCATGGCCAGACGCGGCGCCAGGGGCGTTGTCAATGAGGGCGCCCGGCCGGCGCTGGCCGCGGCGCGGCCCATGGCCGCCCAGCATTCGGGTCCGGGGATGGCGGACACAAGGACGGCGCAAACCCCGCATGAGACGGCAGCTTGAAATCTGCGCGGCATTCCGGAATCTATTGTACGACAGGAGCGGACAATCCCTATGAGTCTTAAGGCCCTGTTGCGGGCGGATTATCGGCCCAAGAAACACAGGGGCCGTCTGGCCCGACCTCTAGGCCCTTTTGCCAGATTCCATTGCCCCTTTGACCCAATCGTGGAGTCGGCCCATGAAGTTGCTTCCTGACAAATCCGGAATTCTAATGGAACAAAATCAAGGGGTCAGCCGTATATTATTTAGGAAAGGGATAATCCCATGCCTCAACTGGTGGAAAAGGCGACCATCGAACAGCGCATCTATATCATCCGCAACCGCAAAGTGATGCTGGATAGTGATTTGGCCGCCCTCTACGCTGTCAAGACAAAAGCGCTCAAGCGTGCCGTGCGGCGCAATTCGATCCGGTTTCCACCTGATTTCATGTTCCGACTTTCAGCCGGAGAGGCGGCCAACTTGAGGTGCCAAATTGGCACCTCAAGTTGGGGCGGTCACAGATACCGTCCCTTCGCCTTCACGGAGCAAGGGATCGCCATGCTTTCCAGCGTATTAAGGGGAGACAGGGCCGCTCTGGTCAATATCGCCATCATGCGGACATTCATACGCCTAAATCGGATGCTTATGGACAATAAGAAACTGGCGGCAAAGCTCGCGGAACACGATGCGCGACTTACGGATCATGACGAGCGCATCAGCAATCTCTTCGATGCCATCCAGGAAATTATGGAGCCGCCGCTTAAGCCGCGGCCCAGGATCGGGTTTAATCCTCCGGAAGAAGCGCAGCACTAGGCAGACCGCCGGGCCTAGCCGGCGGCTTCCGTCATCTCAAGCTCGATGCCTTCCACGCCTCGGCCGCCTTCCACGCGGCAGACCGCGCCGCATTTCGGGCATAAGGAGACCGGAAGGTCCGAGTGATGATCCGCGTCGTCTCCGGCCGGGCCTTCATGGCCGCAGGCGCACCTGATGCGCGCCGGAATAACGCTGAGATTGAGTTTCGCCCCTTCCAACGCCGTGCCCTGGCTTTCCACGGCGAACATCTGCTTGAAGGATTCCTCGCCGTGAAGCTCCAAGGCTCCGACCTTCAGGGAAACGCCGACCACCTGGCCTTGGGAAGACCCGATTTCCTTAAGAATGGACTCGATGACGCTGTGGATCAAAGCATGTTCGTGCATGGCGCGTGCCCCCATTCTTCCCGCAAAACGCGTCTGGCCTCGCCCACGAAAAACGGCAAGGCCGCTTGGGCCTGCTCGGTCAAGGTCTCTCGAAAAACCGTGGGATTATCGACTTCCATGGCGATAACGCGCGTGTCCTTCGGAAATTTCATGCCCACCCGCTCGGCCAGGTGGATAAGCTCGGGCAAGCCGGAGAAATGCGGCGAAGGCGCCACCTTGTGCTTGAAATCCTCCGCGCCCCAGACCAGCACCGAGCCCGGCGCGCACTTGCCCGTGGCAATGGCGTCCAAGATCATGGCCCGCTCATAGCCTTCCAGATGATCCAGCAGAGCCAGGCCCGCCTCTCCGGTCTCGATGACGTCTACGCCATCCAAGAACTCTTGGCGCAGCTGGCGCGCGGCATGGAAGCCTACCCCGTCGTCGCCCAGGATGTCGTTGCCCAAGGCCAGGATTACGGTTCGGCCGGATCGATTCATAAAAACAACTGCTCCCCCGACGGAACAAAAGCCCCCCTCAAGGGGGGCTTTTGGACTCGGCGCCTTCGGCGCCGAGTTAACGATTAACGACGGATCTCTCGGATAAAGCCGCCATGGGCGTCTCTTAAAGTCACGATCAGAGGCATCTCGCCGGGCAGGGTGTGCGTGGCGCAGCCGAAGCACGGGTCATAGGCCCGGAAAGCCATCTCCACCTTGTTGAGCAGGCCGTCGTCGACCTTGCCGCCTTGGATAAGGCCCTTGGCCGCCTTGTCCACGCTCATGGCGATGCGCGCGGAGTTGTTCAAGGTCGCCACGATGAGGTTGGCCTTGCGGATGAGGCCTTTCTCGTCGGTCTCATAGTGGTGGATCAAGGTTCCGCGCGGCGCCTCCACCACCCCGACGCCTTTAGTCGGCGTCTTAGCGGGGATGGCGCGGATGTCCTTGCCCGTGAGCTCGGGATCATTGACCAGCTCCACGATGCGCTCCGCGGCCTGGAGCATCTCCACGACGCGGGCCCAGTGGTTGGCCAGGGTATGATGCACGGGCTTGCCGCCCAGGACCTTGAAGTATTCATCATAAGCCTTCTGCGCCTCGGGCGTGGCCATGCCGTCGGCCGCGTTGAGCCGCGCCATGGGCGCGACCGCGTAGACGCCGCTCTCCGCGCCTTCCACGAAGCCCTTCCAGCCCACGGGCTTGAGGTACGGGAACTTGATGTAGCTCCAGGGCTCGACGTGCTCGGCTATGAAGTCGAGGTACTTCTGGACCGGGAACTTGGCGTATTCCTTGCCCTCGGGCGTGACCACCCGGACCAGGCCGTCGTAGAAGTTCACCTTGTTGTTCTTGTCCACCAAGCCCATGTAATAGGTCTTGTGGGTGAAGGCGTCCGAGGTGATGAGCTTGACGTAGGCCTCGTTCTTGAGCACGATGTCGTGGAAGACCTGCAGGGTGAACTGGGCGAATTCCAGGCCGTCCTTGGCTATTTCCTTGAACTTGGGCAGTTCCGCCGGGTCGATGCCCTTGGCCACGCCGCCGGGCAGACCCAGGACCGGATGGATGACCTTGCCGCCCGCGTAATTGATGATCTCCCGGATGCGCCGGCGCATGGAGATGACCTTCTTGCCCACCTCCAGGCCGACCTTGCCGATCACGCCCACGACGTTGCGCAGTTCCTTGGGCGCGTCCGGGCCCACGATGAAGTCCGGCCCGCCCAGGATATAGACGTGCAGGGCGTGGTCCTCGAGCATGAAGGCGTTGTAGACCAGCTCGCGGATCTTGCGTCCCGTGGGCGTGGGCTCGACCTGGTAGAGATCGTCTAAAGCCTTGGCCGCGGCCATGTGATGGGCCGTGGGGCAGACCCCGCAGATGCGCGAGGTGATCTGGGGCATGTCCTCGGCCGGCCGGCCCTGGCTGAAGACCTCGAAGCCCCGCAGCTCCGGGATCTGCATGTAGGCCCGATCCACGTTGCCCTGGTCGTTGAGGAATATCTCGATCTTGCCGTGCCCTTCGAGCCGGGTGATGGGATCGATGGATATCTTGCGCCGGCGCATGTAGTCCTGGTTGGCCTGCCCCTGCGCCTGATCCCAGATTTGTTGAGCGGTCTTTTCCATGTTCTTACTCCCTTAGCTGAGCTTGCGCTTCAAAAGGCACTTGGAGAGGCCATAGCGGTAGAAGGTCCCGATCGGGTCCGGGATGCCGTCTAGAACGGCGTCGATCTCCGCCTCCTCCTTGGGCGCGATGTTGGAGAAGACCGAGGAGACGAACTTCGCCCCCTGGTCCTTGACGCGCGAGGAAGGCCCGAAGCAGCCGGTGCAGGGCATGTTGCCCTGCGGGCAAAGCGCCTCGCAGCCCGAGCGCGTGGCCGGACCCATGCAGACCAGGCCCTGGGCCAGCAGGCATTTTTCCGGATCGATGAGGACCTGGTGGGGCCGCTTGAACTCGGTCAGGGCCAGGTCCGCGGGCTTGGAGTCCTTGCGCGGGCACTCCTCGCAGAGCGCGATATCCGGGGAAAGGACCGTGCCCTTGGGCGGCAGCTTGCCGGACAAGAGCGCCTGGACCGCGGCCATGATGACCTTCGGCGTCGGCGGGCAGCCGGGCAGATAATACTCCACGTCGATGACCTGGTCGAGCGAGCGCACCATCTGGCGGAACTCCGGCAGGGTCAGGGTGCGGCCCTCGTTCTGGGTCTCGGTCTGGGGCCGGACCTTCTCGCTATTGACCACGCTCGGGCAGTCCTCATAGACGTACTTGAGGATATCCTCGCGCTTGAACTGGTTGGCCAGGGCCGGGATGCCGCCCGAATTCGCGCAGGCGCCGAAGGAGACCACGACCTGGCTCTTGCGCCGCAAAAGACGCGCCATCTCCTCCTGCTCCGAGGTGCGCACCGCGCCGTTTATGAAGGCGGCCACGATGGACTTGTCCGGCCTGGCCTCGATGTCGGATTTCTTGAAATCCATGGCCACGGGCCACATCACGATGTCCACGGCCTCCACCACCTTGAGAATGTCCTCGGCGAGGTCCACCACGGCCTCCTCGCAGCCGCCGCAGGACGCGCACCAGTAAAAAGCGACCTTGGGCTTATCGGACATGGGCCACCTCCTTGGGGTCCTGGGCGTTGACGTGCTTCTCGAGCTCGTCTAGCTCATGGTCCCACTCCTTGAATTTCCCGGGCAGGTCCAGCGGACCCAAGGCCCGGACCTTGGCCACCATGTCGTTGACCACGACCTTGACCTTTTCGCCCTCCGCGCCCGATATCCATTCCAGGCGGAAGCGGCCGTCCTCGACGCCCATGTCCTTGAGCATGCGCGAGAGCATGCGCATGCGGCGCAAGGTCTTGTAGTTGCCCTCCGCGTAGTGGCAGTCCCCGGGGTGGCAGCCGCCCAGGAGCACCCCGTCGGCTCCGCGCGCGAAAGCGTCGAGCACGAACTGGGGGTCAACGCGGCCGGAGCACATCACGCGGATGACCCGGACGTTGGGAGCGTACTTGAGCCGGGAGACGCCGGCCAGGTCCGCGGCCGTGTAGGTGCACCAGTTGCAGAAAAAGGCCACTATCCGCGGTTCAAAGGAGCGGTTGGTCGCGGCTTCGTTGCCCTGGGATGGATGCTTGCTCACTTGGAAAGTACCCCCTCGATCTCGCTGAAGATCTCCTCGTCCTCGAACAGGTTCTGCCGGATGGAGCCCGACGGGCAGGCCGCGGCGCAGACGCCGCAGCCCTTGCAGAGCACCTCGTTGATCTTGGCCTTCTTCTTGTCCTCGTCGAAGGTGATCGCGCTGTAGGGGCACAGCGGCACGCAGGACTTGCAGCCGCAGCACTCCTCCTCCACCACGTGCGAGGTGTTGGGCTCGAGCTCCACGTGGCCCGTGTCGATCAGGGCCAGGGCCTCGGCCGCGGCCGCGCCGGCCTGGGCCACGGTGTCCGGGATGTCGCGCGGACCCTGGCAGGCGCCCGCGATGAAGATGCCGTCCGTGAAGGTGTTGACCGGGGCCAGCTTGGGATGGCGCTCCTGGAAGAAGCCCTCGTTGCCGCAGCCGATGTTGAAGCGGCGGCGGATTTCCTGCGCGTCGGCGCGGGGCTCGAGCCCCACGGAGAGGACCACCATGTCCACCGGGATGCGGCGCACGAACCCGGCCAGGGTGTCCTCCACGCGCAGGACCAGTTTTCCCTCCTCGTCGGGAGTCATGGCCCAGTCCGTGACCTCGGCCACCCGGCCGCGCACGAAGTGCACGCCCTCGGCCAGGAGCTTGTCGTAGAACTCCTCGTAGGCCTTGCCCGGGGTGCGCATGTCGATGTAGAAGTTGTAGACCTCGGCGCCGGAGTGCTCCTTGATGAGATGGGCAAGCTTGAGCGAGTACATGCAGCAGACCCGGGAGCACCACTTGTTGGTCTTCTCGTCGCGCGAGCCCACGCAGTGCAGGATGCCCACGGACTTGGGATGCTTGCCGTCGCGCAGGGTCACCTCGCCCGAGGTCGGGCCCGAGGCGTTGACCAGGCGTTCGATCTCCAGGGAGGTGTAGACGTTGGGATAGCGTCCGTAGCCGTACTGCGGGTCGCGCTTGGCGTCGTAGGCCTGGAAGCCGGTGGCGATGATGATGGTGCCCACCTGGATTTCCTTCATCTCCTCTTTCTGGGTGAAGTCGATGGCCTTGCGGTCGCAGGACTCGGCGCAGGATTTCTTGCACTTGCCGGTCTTGAGCTGGATGCAGGTCTGCGGATCGATCAGAACGACCTTGGGGGTGGCCTGCGGAAAAGCCACGTAGACCGGCTTGCGCTTGCCCAGGCCCTGATTGAACTCGTCGGCGAACTTGGGCTCCTTGAACACGCAGGCGTCGATGCACTCCATGCAGCCGACGCAGAGGTCCTCCTTGACGTAGCGGGGTTTGCGCTTGACCGTCACCTTGTAGTTGCCGACGTAGCCGTCGACCTTGGCCACCTCGGAGTAGGTCCACAGGGTGATGTTGGGATGAGCCTTGACCGCGGACATCTTGGGCGTCAGGATGCAGGCCGCGCAGTCCAGGGTCGGGAAGGTCTTGTCGAACATGGCCATGTGGCCGCCGATGGTCGAGTCGCGCTCGACCAAGGTGACCTTCTTGCCCGCGTTGGCCAAGGTCAGGGCCGCGTGGATGCCGGCGATGCCGCCGCCCACGACCAGCACGTTGGGGTCCACCGGGACCCTGTTCTTGTCCAGGGATTTATGGAAGCGCACGCGATAGATCGCGGCGCGGCAGAGGGCCTTGGCCTTCTCGGTCGCGGCTTTCTTGTCCTCGTGCACCCAGGAGGCGTGCTCGCGGATGTTGACCATCTGGAAGTAGAAGGGATTGAGGCCCCCCTTGGCCGTGGCCTTGCGGAAGGTCTCCTCGTGCAGCATGGGCGAGCACGAGGCCACCACGATGCGCTCGAGCTTGTGCTCCTTGATGTCCTGGATGATGAGCTCCTGGCCGGGGTCCGAGCACATGTACTTGTAGTCGCGCGACACGGTCACGCCCGGCAGGGAGGCGGCGAATTTCCGGACCTCGACGACGTCGATGGTCCCGGCGATGTTGGAGCCGCAATGGCAGATGTAGAAGCCGATGCGCGGGATCCCGTTGCCCTGATGCTTATTTTCGGCCATGATCTACCTCCCCGCCAGGACGGCTTGCGCGGACACGATGCCGCGCTTGATGGCCAGCTCCTCGGCGGACAGGCCCATGGCCAGCCCGAGGATCTGGGTGAAATAGAGGATCGGCAGGTCCACCGCCTCGAACTTGCGGGCGATCTGGTCCTGGTAGCCGTCCAGGTTGAACTGGCACAGCGGGCAGACCGTGACGATGGCCTCGGCCCCGCGCTTCTTGGCCTCCTTGATGAGGATGTAGGAGAGGCGCAGGCCGACCTCGGGCACGGTGCCGGTGAGGCTGCCCCCGCAGCAGCGGGTCTTCAAGGGGTAGGGCACGCATTCGGCGCCCGCGGCCTCGATGAGCTGGTCCATGGTGACCGGGTCATGCTGGTCATCGAAAGCGGCGTAAGGCCGCACGATCTGGCAGCCGTAGTAGGGCGCGAACTTATGCCCCTTCATCGGGTTCTTGACGCGCTTGGCGATCTCGGCCAGGCCGATATCGTTGATCAAGACGTCGAGGGGATGGCGCACCCGGACCTTGCCGCGGTAGTCGAGGCCCGCGGCCTTGAGAGCGTTGGTCACCTTGCGGTTGAGCTCCGGATACTCCTTGAGGCCCTTCTGGGTCTTGTTGAGGACCAGGTAGCAGGCGCTGCAAGGGGCGATCACGTCGAGATTCTCGCGCTCGGCCAGGGCCAGGTTGCGGCCGGCCAGGGCGTAGGCCTTGGTCTCGTCGACCGACATGTAGGCAGTGGCGCCGCAGCAGTTCCAGTCATCGATCTCCTGGAGTTCCACGCCCAGGGCCCGGAACACGGCCAGGAGGGACTCTTCATAAGCCTTGCCCGTGCCCTTGAGGGAACAGCCGGGAAAGTACAAATATTTCATGACGCCACCTCCTTCTTGTTCTCGGCATCCAAAGCGTCGAGGATCTTGCGCAGTTCCTGGCGCCGGCGGATGGACTCGGGCCAGAACGACATGCGCCCGGTGCGCATGAGGTTGAAGCCCAGGCCGGTCATGCTCAGGAACTTGAACCAGTTGGTGCGCAGGAAAAGGTCTATGACCAGCAGGGTCTCGTTGACGCGGCCCCAGGTGAAGATCATGCGGCCGAACTCCCGGGCGAGCACCGGGATGGGAAAGCGCCGAGGATAGACCCCGTCCTGGATGGCCCGGCGCTTCAGGGCGTACATGATGTCCGTGACCATGATCTTCTTCGGGCATTCGGCCCGGCAGGCGTAGCAGCTGGCGCACAGCCAGATGGTGAAGCTGCTCAGGACCTCGCGCTTGAAGCCCTCGCGGGCCAGGTTGATGAGACGGCGCGGGGTATAGTCCATGTAGAGGGAAAGCGGGCAGGTCGCGCTGCAAATCCCGCATTGGATGCAGTGGCGAAGATTCTCGCCCCCGGGCTGGCTCATCACCCATTGGGCGAATTCCCGGTCGCGCTCGGCTTCATATTTGATCTTCTGCTCAAGTGGCATGCGCATGTCCTCCTGGGGCTTTGGCGATCCTCTATTAATGATAACATCTCGGCCGGGGCGCGTGAAGCGATTTCTCCTAATGCGGACATAAGAAACCCTAATAATTTATTATAATTTATCGTCATGCACCTGGAATCTTTGCGCATCTTCCGCGACCTGATCGAAACCGGCACGTTTTCAAAGGCCGCGGAGCTCAATTACCTCACCCAGTCCGCGGTCAGCCAGCAGCTCAAGAACCTGGAAAAATCCGTGGGCCAGCCGCTCCTGGACCGGGCCAGCCGCCGCATCAAGCTCACCCCGGCGGGACGCCTCTTCTACCGCACGGCCAAGCGCATCGTGACCTCCTATGAGGACATGAACGCCCGCATCCACTCCATCTCGCCCGAATCCACCCAGCGCCTGCGCATCGCGGCCATCTACAGCGTGGGCACCTACGTCCTGCAGCGCTACCTCAAGGAATTTCTCAAGACGCATCCCGGCGTCAAGGTCGACATCGACTACCAGAAGGCGAGCCGGATCTGCGACGACATCCTGCGCGGCCGGGCGGACTTGAGCATCATGGCCTATCCGGTCAAGCGCCGGGACCTGGCCGTCATCCCCCTCGACGACGAGGAGCTGGTGCTCATCCTGCCCCCGCGCCACCTGCTCTGCCGCAGGCCCAAGCTGCGCCTGGCGGACCTGGCCGGGCAGGACTTCATCGCCTTCGACCGGGGCACGCCCACGCGCAAGGCCATCGACAAGGTCCTGCGCGAGCGCGGCGTGCGTCCCAAGATCCGCATGGAGCTCGACAATATCGAGACCATCAAGAGCGCCGTATCGAGCGGCATGGGCCTGGCCATCGTGCCCGAGCCCACGGTCGCGGCTGAACACAAATCCAACCGCCTCTGCCTGCGCCGCTTCTCGGATCAGAAGCTCTCGCGGCCCCTGGGCGTGCTGGTGCGCAAGGTCAGGCGCGAGGACAAAGCCGTGCGGGCATTCCTGCAGCACCTCGGAGCACCCGGCGCCAATTAGGTCGCCGGCTGCTTTCCGGAGCGGCACAGCGCCCAAAACTCGCGCATGTCCTTGGGCACCCGGGCCGTGAAAGCCGCGGGCCGGCCCGCGGCCGGATGCGCGAGCTCCACATGGTAGGCGTGCAGCATCAGGCGCGGCGAACTCGATTCCCGGCAGGGCGCCGCGCCGGACGGCCTTGCCTCTGCGTCGAGGGAGGCAGTATTTAAAACGGCTTCGAACAAGTCAGGAAGGCGATATGTTCAATTTGCGTTTTGTCAGGAAATGGTGACAATCCGCGCCATGCGGGGGCAGAGGTTCCTGGTTGTTTTATCAGCGCAGAAATACTTGACCGAAGTCATCGGCGCTAAGAAGCCTGTCCCCGATCGGCATATCAGATGATGCGGCGTCGCTGCACAAATACTCCGATCGCCACCCTGCTCGGCCCCGACTGCGTTCTGATAGCGCTGGATCGGGACACCTCCCGGACAAACGCGGATCGGCACTGCCGACTGGCCGTCGGCGCGGCGACCCTTGAAACAAATTATCCTGCCCAGAAATACATTTTTCTTGGCTTGACCGCCAGCGCCGGCGGTATTTTTTCAAGAAGTGCTTCTAAAATATAATCTTTTCTTTCGCCAAGTCGCCATCGATTCGCAGAACCAAACCGACCTGGAATGGCGGCCATATCCAACGGCTAAACAGTCTTTTGCGAGTGCCAGGCTCGGTATCCACGGTTAGCGGGAATTAAAAAGCGCGCTATTTGCGGCACAACGCCCAGAACTCGCGCATGTCCTTGGGCACCCGGGCCGTGAAAGCCGCGGGCCGGCCCGCGGCCGGATGCGCGAGCTCGACATGATAGGCGTGCAGCATCAGGCGCGGCGGCACGGGCTCCCCGGGCCGCGGACGGTCGAATTCCACGTCGCCCATAACCGGATGGCCGAGCAGGCTCAAGTGGACCCGGATCTGATGAGTCCGCCCGGTCAAGGGCCTGGCCTCGACCAACGCGCCGGCCGGAGCTCTTTCCAGAGCCACGAACGCGGTCTGGGCCTCCTTGCCAAAGGGAGTGGCGATCACCCGGCGATGGCCGGGAAGGCGGCCCACCGGAGCGTCCACGCTCGCGCGGCGCTCCTTCCAGGCTCCCCTGACCACGGCCCGATAGGTCTTGGATATGCGCCGTTCCTTGAAATCTCGAATCAAGGCCTCATATGCGGCCGGGGTCTTGGCCACGAGCAGGACGCCGCTCGTGGCGCGGTCCAGGCGGTGAACGATGCCACAGCGGGGCGTTTTCAGCCGGACAATCGCGGGGCGATGGCGCAGCAGGAGGCCGGCGAGGTTGGGCTCAGCTTCGGAAAGCGCAGCTTCCGGGGTTGATAGCCAGCTGCCGCCCAAGGGATGCATAAGCAGACCCGCGGGCTTGTCCAAGACCAGCAAAGCCGGATCCTCGTGGATAATCCAATCCGCAAACTCGCCGGAAGGCTTCGCCCAAAGCGGATCAGCGAATGTCGCGGCCACGACGTCTCCAGCGCGCAGGCGCAAGTCCGCGTCCGCCGGCTCGCCGTTGACCTTGACCACTCCCTGCTGAATAAGTTTTTTGACGTGGCCGCGGCTCAATTGAGACATGCGTTCGGCCAGGAATTGATCCAGCCTCTGGCCCGGCGTCTCGACGGAAAATTTCTCGGAAGGATTCATCTAGGCCTCACTCCCCGGCGGGCCATCGCGGCCAGCGCCGCGCCCACGGCCGCCAGCGCGATCCATTGCGAAATGGAGAAAGGCTGGAGCGACGCGCCGCGGTCGTCGAAACGGAAGAATTCAATGATAAACCGGGCCGCCCCATAAATGAGGACATAAAAAAGAAAGACCGTGCCCGGCCGCAGCTCGCCGCTCTTGACGCGCGGCAGCAGGACCTTGAGAAGAAACAAGCCCGTGACGGCGTTGGCCAGCGACTCATACACCTGAGTCGGATGCAGCGCGACGCCCCAAAGCTCGGGCGGGGTTATGCTGGCCGGATCGCCCCCCAGGACCAGTCCCCAGGGCAAGGCCGTAGGCCGGCCGTAGCAGCAGCCCGCGGCCAGACAGCCCAAGCGGCCCAAGGCATGGCCGAAAGCCAGGGCCACCGCGAAAAAATCCGCCAGGGCCATGACGTCGAGCCTCAAGCGCCGGCTCATGACCCAGCCCGCCGCGAGAGCTCCCCCCAGGCCCCCGAAAAAGACGAAGCCGTAGCGGAAATCCCCGATCAGGCTCAGCCGTCCGTCGATGATATCCCGGTAATAGACCGCCCAAAAGAGGAGCTTGCTTCCCACGATGGCGCTGAAAAAAAGCGCGTAAATAAGATTCCAGAATCGCTTCTCGTCGAGCCCCATGGCCCGCATCTGGGTTTTCAGCCACAGGATGCCCAAGAGATACCCCGCGGCCACGAAAACCCCGTAAGTGGAAAGCTGGAAGCGGCCCAGGCTGATCAGGACAGGGTGCATGGCTTGCGTCGTCTCCAAAAAACCAGAGCGAGGCCGCAGGCAACGAGGCAGAACGACAATCCCTGCCCCGCGGTCAAGCCGAACGCGGCAGGCACCGTGTCGCCCCGATAGAACTCCATGAAGAATCGCAGGACGCCGTAAGCGGTGAAATAAACCCCGCTCAAGACGCCCGCAGGCATGCTGCCCCGCTCCAGCCGGGGCAAGACCATGAAGAAAAGGCCCGCAAAAACGGCCATGTCTCCAGCCGCCTCATAAAGCTGGGCCGGATGCAGGGCCGCGCCCAATAACCGCGAAGAGACCATGCACAAAGGGTCCGTGAACCGCACAGCCCAAGGCGCGTCGCTCTGACTGCCGAAGCAGCAGCCGGCGGCAAAGCATCCCAGCCGTCCGAAAACATGCCAGAGAGGAGCCAGCAGGCTGACGTAGTCGAGCACGCGGAGAAACTCCAGCCGCAGATGCCTGGCCACAATCCAGATTCCCGCCGCCACCCCCACGAACGCGCCCAGGACCGAAAAGCCCTTGTTAAAGGAGAATATCGCGGGCCACAGCTGCGGCCCGCGGAGAGGGACATATTCCAGGATGAAGAGTATCCGGCCGCCGAGGAAGCCGCCGAAAAGGATGGCGTTGATAAGCAGCCAAAAATCCTCGTCGCGACGCAGCCCCATGGCCTTGCGTTTCGCGTTCCAGATGAGGCCCGACACCAGCCCTCCCAAGGCGATAAGCGCGCCATAACTGTAAACGCGCATTCCTCCAAGCTCGAAAAGGACCGGATGCATGACGGTTAGGCTCCCAACCGGAGGAATTCATCCAGGGTCGCGGCGGCCAGAAAAGGGTTCATCTTAAGGATATCTCCCAGCGCGGCGCTGGGACGCGGGCCGTAGTCATGCCCCGGCCAGACCGTGGTTTGCGGCGGCAGGGCGGCCAAGCGCCTCAAACTGCGATGCATGGACTCGGGATCGGATCCTTCGAGGTCGGTGCGGCCGCAGCAATCCACGAACAACGTGTCGCCGGTGAAGAGCTGGTCTCCGGCAAGCAGGCACTGGGAGCCGGGAGTATGGCCGGGGGTGTGCAGACAGAGCAGCTTGATGCCTCCCACGCTCGCGGCCTCGCCGTCGCGCAAAAGCCTCAGGTCCGGGATAGTCGTGAAGAAGGGCTTGGCGTCGTCCGGATGCGCGAACACCGGAATGTCTCCTTGCCGCAGCAAATCCTTGAGCCCGCCCGCATGGTCGAAGTGGCCGTGCGTCAGTAACGCCGCCGCGATCCGGCGCCCCTCTTGACGCGCCACGGCCAGTATCTCGGCCGCGTCCCACCCCGGGTCCACGACCGCGCACTCCCCGTCCCCCGCGCCGCCCACGAGATAGGCGAAATTTTTCATGGGCCCCAAGCCCAGCTGCTTGACGAATATGGATTCCATAGCCAGAGGAAGTCTAGGCTATTTTAGCCTTTTTGGACGCCCAAAGCCCGCCGTTTTATCCCTATGGTTTGGGCGGCTCGAAGCGGTACTCCATCTCGCCTTCCTTTATAAAGCCGACGCGACGCGCTTCCCGCTCCACCGCGGACTCGCTTTCGCGCATCTCCTTGAGCCGGGCGACGGTCTTGGCGTTCTCCGCTTCAAGGGCGGAGATCTCTGCGGAAAGGCTGCGCAACTCCAGCCAGTTTCTCACCAGACCGCGGAACCCCTGGTTGCCGAAGAACAGGGCCAGCAGCCCGCCCGTCAGAAGCACCCGCAGCCAATTTCGCCGCAAGAAGGCGACAACCGCCAGGACGGACGCCAGAGCGTTGCTTTGCGGCGGTTCCATTGCGGCGCCGCGTAAAGTCAGCGCACCGCGTTGGCGGCCGTCTTGAAGCAGAAGGCCCCGGCATAACGAGCCTTGGCCCCCAACTCGCGTTCGATGCGCAGGAGCTGGTTGTACTTGGCCAGCCGCTCCGAGCGGCAGGGAGCCCCGGTCTTTATGGCGCCGGCGTTGAGCGCCACGGAGAAGTCCGCGATAAAGGCGTCCTCGGTCTCCCCGGAGCGATGCGAGATGACCGCGGAATATCCCGCCTTTTGCGCGGTGAGGACGGCCTCCACGGTCTCGGTCACGGTGCCTATCTGATTGAGCTTGATGAGGATGGCGTTGGCGGTTTTTTCCCGTATGCCGCGGTTGAGGCGCTCGGGATTGGTCACGAAAAGATCGTCGCCGATGATGCGGACCGCGGCTCCCAGCTCGTCCGTCATATGCTTCCAGCCGGCCCAATCGTTCTCAGCCAACGGATCCTCGAAGGAAATGATGCCGTAGCGCTTCTGCCAGGCGCCGTAAATCCCGGTCATGGCCTCGGCCGTGCGCGGCTTCTTCTCGAACTGATAGGCGCCGTCCTTGTAGAACTCGCTGGCCGCGGAATCGAGCGAAAGCCGCACCTTGTCCTTATACCCGGCCTTGACGATGGAATCCGTCAGCACGTCGAGCGCGCTGGCGTGATCCTTGAGCTGCGGAGCGAAGCCCCCCTCGTCGCCCACGGCCACGGTCATCTGCATGCCCGAGAGGGTCTTCTTGAGGACCTGGTAGATTTCCGCGCCCGCGCGCAGGCCCTCGGCGAAGGACGGCGCGCCGACGGGCACGAGCATGAACTCCTGGACGTCGAGTCCGCTGTCCGCGTGCTTGCCCCCGTTGATCACGTTGAGCATGGGAGTCGGCAGGAGCCATTCCTTTTCCGCCAGGCCGAAGGCCTTGCGCATATAGACATAGAGCGGAAGCTTCGCCGAGGCCGCGGCCGCGCGGCAAACGGCCATGGACACGGAAAGCAGGGCATTGGCCCCGAGCTTGCCCTTATTAGGAGTGGCATCCGCCGCGATCATGGCCCGGTCTATGGAGGACTGCTCGCGAGGGTCCTTGCCTTGGAGAAGCTTTTGCAGAGGGCCGCAGACATGGGAGACGGCATTGAGCACGCCTTTGCCGTTAAAACGGGTCTTGTCCCCGTCGCGCAGCTCCACGGCTTCGTGCTCGCCCGTCGAAGCGCCGCTAGGCACGGCCGCCGACGCCACGGTCCCGTCGTCAAGGGTCACTTCCGCCTCGACCGTGGGGAAACCCCGGGAGTCGAGAATCTCCAGCGCGCGTATGGCTTGAATCTTGGACATTAGAATCTCCCCTGCAATAATTTCTTGCCGGACTCGACTAAAGCGGCGAGTTTTTTGGCGTCGTGGGCCTCCGCGTAGAGCCTAAACGCCTGCTCCGTGCCCGATGAACGCAGACCCAGCCAGCTCCCGTCCCGCAGAATGAACTTGAATCCATCGGACTGATCGATGCGCCAGACGGAGCCGCCCGCCAAATCCAGGGGCGGGCGCAGGCGCAGGCGCTCCTCCAGCTCCAGAATCTCGCGCGGCCGGGTCATGGCGCAGTCAAGCCGGACGTTATGGAAGGCGCCCACGCGCTTGAAAAGCCGTTCCCGAATCGTCGCCAAGGGCTTGCGTTCGCAGGCAACGAGTTCGAGCATCAGCAGGCAAGCCAATATCCCGTCCTTGTCGGGCACATGCCCGCGGATGGAAAGCCCGCCCGACTCCTCGCCTCCGAGGATGAATTGCCCGGTGCGCAGCAGATCCCCGATGAACTTGAACCCGACCGGAGTCTCCCGGCAGTCGAGCCCATGGAACTTGGCCACGGCATCGACGAAATGGGAAGTCATCACGCTGCGCGCGACCTTGCCCCTCATGCCGCGATCCGCCACCAGATGCTCCAAGGCCAAGGCGAGGACCTCGTTGGGGGGTATCCAATTGCCGCCCGCGTCCAGTATTCCGAAACGGTCCCCGTCGCCGTCGCAAGCCAGGCCGAGGTGCAGCTTCTTCTTGGCCACGACCTGGGCCAATTCGCCCAGCGAGGCCGCCGTGGGCTCGGGCGCGCGGCCTCCGAAAAGCACGTCGCGCTTCTCGTGCATGCCCACGACTTCCACGCCCAGGCTTTCCAGCAGCGGGCGCAGATAGTTGCGGGCCGAGCCGTGCATGGCGTCCACCCCCACCTTCAAGCCGGCCTTGCGGATGGCCTTGACGTCGAGGAGGGAGGAGAGCTGTTTGAAATAGATGGGGCGCAGGTCCACGGTCTCGATCCAGGATTCCCGCAAAGAGCGGTCCAGGGACATGGTCTTGACCGCGTGGGTCCCCAGGAGCTCGATGCGCCGTTCGATATCCTCGGTGACCGCGGGCGTGGCCGCGCCGCCCCAGAAGGACATCCACTTGATGCCGTTGTAGGAGCTGGGGCTCTGGGAGGCGGTGACCATCAAGCCGCCGACGGCCTTGCGCGCCACGATGGCGCAGGACACCGCGGGAGTGGGCAAGTCCGAGTCGGCCAGCAGGGTCTTGATGCCGTCGGAGGCAAGAACCCCGGCGACTTCATGGGCGACGTCCTCGGAAAGAAAGCGCGTGTCGTAGCCGACCACGACCACGGGAACCAAGCCGCGCTTGGCGCCGCCCAAGCTGGCCTGGTAGTCGGCGGAGCCGAAACCGTACTCCTGGTTCTCCTTGACCGAGGCGGAAACCGTGTGCGCCACCTTCTTCACATTCGGAAAGGTGAACTCGTCCGAGATCAGTCCTCTCCAGCCGCCTGTGCCGAATCGAATCATCGGGCGGTGATATTAGCATATGGAGACGATTGGCGCAACAATTTTCATGATCCGGCCGCCGCGCGTCGGGCCGCAGCGCACGCTAAAAAATGGGCCTTTAGACCTATTGACGCATAGGACCTTTAGCCTATTGCAAAAAACGCCACGGGGGCTATACTTATCCCAGGGGACGATAAAATGCTTTCGCGGCTGCCGCTTGTCTTGACCTTCTGCCTCCTGACCGGCCTCCCTCCGGCGGCCCGCGCCATGCAGGTCTTGCCGCCGGATTTCATGGGCCCGCCCGGGCCCGGCCAATGCCGCTGGCCGGATTGCCCGGCCGGCACCCAGGCGCCGGCGGCCGCGCAGCTGCCCCTGCCCCCCAACTGGCTGGTGGAAACCCGCGACGGCACGCAATGGCTCACATGCCGTCAGGCCTGCCCCAACGGCAAGACCAGCGTCTCCTACAACGCCCAATACTGCGCGGCCATGCCCGACTGCGCCGAACTCCTGCAGGAATTCAAGCGAATCGCCGAAGCCGCGAAACGATCGGAGGACGACGCGCGGGTGCAGGAGGCCATTCGCGCCCAGAACGAGGCCAACGAAAACGCCGGCTTCACGGTCTGCATCAAGCCGAAAGACGGCAGCCAAGCCAGCTGCAAGGATCATTTCCCGGATTCAAAGACCGGTCCCCACAAAAGCCAGTCCGGCGGCGCCGCGGACCAGGCATTCCTTGTTCCGGCCGGGGCCCCGGACCTCGCCGGCTCGACCCAGAGCCAAGCGAACCCCGCCTCCGGAGTCGTCGGCAGAGCGGTTCCCGTCTCGCCGGAAGCTTACGCGGCGATACTTTCCAATACCCCCCTCTTCCTGGCCCAGGCGCACACACCCAACATAGGCGCGCAAATGCCCAAAAGCATGCGATACGTAGAGGAAGTGGGCGCCAAAATCCTCTCCGAATCACGCGCCGGCGGCCGCGGACTCTTTGACGGCGGATCCGCCGGCCAAGCCAGCGACAATATCACCAAACGCAGCCGCAACACCGGCTCCTTCAAGCTGGGCGCCGCCCAAGACTAGCCCTGCAGCCTCCACCCCGAGCAGACGGTCCAAAAGTCCCGGCCCGGCATAGGCCCAAGGACACTGCCGCTTCGCGGCCCGGCGCCTTATCCTAGTCCCAGGCGGACGATAACGCCATGAACGTTTTCAACAAGGTCTTGACGCTTATTGCGCTGGCGCCTCTCCTGGGGCGGACGATGGCGCAAGCCCAGCTTTCCTCCGCGCCGCCCTTGATTGCCAGGGAGTGCCTTTACGTCAGCCAGGACCCGCTCCTGCGCCAGATCCGGGACATCCAGGTGAGGCAAAAAAACGGAGGCGTTACGGCCGTGGTGCGCATAGCCAGCGGCCAAACCATCGATCTACAGCTCGATATACGGCCCGCCAACGAATCAAGCGACGGCCCCGATTCAGGCGCTCCGGACAATGCCTCGGCGGGACTGCGCCCTTTCGCGGGCCTCATCGCCGGCGCCGATAAGCCGAGCGTCCCGGCCCGGAGCGGGGAAATAAGCAAGCCCTCGGCGCAGCTCAAGGTCATGGCGGGGCAAGGCGCGCGGCAATCCTGGGGAGAAACGCCCAAGATCGCCCCGGGAAAGTCCGACCCCAACGCGGGCCCTCGCAAAAAAAGACGCCCGTCCTAAAAACGGACGAGCAGCGAGTAGCGGAAGGCATTTCCAAGCTCCCCGGCGGGAAGCCAGGCGAAATCGAAACTCGCCCCATTATACGCCAGTCCCAACCCCAAGGATAAGCCGCTCATTGAGCCCGGGTCCGTGCGTCGGCTGTTGAAGCCCAGCCGCGCCGCGGCGGAGAAACCGCGGGCCAAGACCAGCCGATACTCCCCTCCCAAAGCCGCCGCCCCGGCTCCGTCTCGGGGCGAGTCCAGCTCCGCCGACGCCAGCACCTTATCGGAAAAGCGGTAAGCCGCTCCGCCATACCAGGTCAGGGGTAGAGGATCCGCGGCGTCGCGAAACCTTTGCTGGGCGCCGAGATGGCGCAGGCCCAAAGCGCCGGAGGCCCGGCCCGCGCGGTAAAGCCCGCCGGCGTCCACGGCCAAGGCCCTGGCCTCGGCGCCGTCGATGCGCGAATCGACGAGCTTGGCCGTGCCGCCCAGGGCGAAGCGCGAACCGGGCAAGGCGTACGCGTAGCTCAACGCATAGGCGACGTCGCCGGCGCCGAACGTATCCAACGGCTCGTCGGTCTCGGTCGTCCCCCGGCGCTCGATCCCCTCCACCGAAAGACTGTAGAAGGACAGGGCCGCCACGCCATAGGCGTTGCGCTGCTTGGGAGTGTCCCTCCAGGAAAGAAGCGGCGCCGCCAAGGCGGCGAAGTCGTAGCGGATGCCGGCGAAACGGGATTCGTGCATGCCCGCAGCCTCGACCTGCTTGAGGAAAGCCAGGCCGGCGGGATTATAATAGACGGCATGGACGTCGTCGGCCAAGGCGGAGAAGGCCTCGCCCATGGCCGCGGCCCGGGCTCCGGGCGCGATCTTGAGAAACGCCGCGGCGCTGGTCCCCTTGCCGCCGCCCAAAGCCAGACCGGCGGCCGGGGCCAGGACCAACGCCGCCGTCAAGATCGCGATGCGCTTCATTTGATCAACGCCATCTTAAAAGACTTGGTGCGGCCCCCGACTTTAAGAACCCCCACGTAGACGCCGCTGGCCGCGTCCCGGCCGGACTCGGTGCGGCCGTCCCATGGCTGGTAGTAATACGCCCCGCCGTCGAGACTTCCGAGTTCCAAGGTCTTGACGCGTTCCCCCGCCACGTTGTATATCCTGACGCTGGCCTGGCCGGCTACGTCCAGCGGCAGCCCGATGCGGATCATGGTCCCTCTCACGGCCAGGTTCGCCGCGGGATGCAGGGCCGTGACCGTCTTGAAGGCGAGGTCGAAGGGATTGGGGAAGTTGAACACCTCCACGTCCCCGCCGGCGAAAGCGTTGCCGGAAATGACCGCGACTCCGGATTCAAAGAGCACGTAGGTGGAGAAGTGATTGACGTTGATGGTGATGGTGCGGTTGACGCGATCGATGACCGGCGCGGCTCCGGTCACGTCCTGCTGCAGGATATAGGCGTTAGCCGCGGCATTGTACCAGTAGAGATTGAGCCGCGACGGCTCGACGCCGGTGGAATAGGAAACCGTCAGCTGCGCCGGCTTGGCCAGGACCGCGCCCGCGGGCAAAGCCACGTCGTAGAAAGCGCTCCAGGGGCTCACGTCCGGAGGCGTGGCGGCCACGGCGCGCAGGATGCCCCCGGGGTAGGAGGCCGGCGCATAACGCATGGCGGAGAGATTGCGGGCGATGGACTCGGCCCGGCTGCCGGCCCCGGGGCCGATCATTTGCCCCGCGACCTGGGCCAAAGGCTCGGCCGAGACCTGCAGAGTGACCTCGACGGCGGATGAAGGCGCTATCCTGAAGGCTCCCCCGGGCAGGGTCACCCGGCCGGCGTCGCCCTCGACCATGAGATTTCCGCCGGAGAAGTTGGGAATCTCGACGCGACTGAACCGGTCGATTCCGGAGTAGAACGCCACCGTCGACGCGATCAAGAACTCCGGATCGACAGGATCGAAAGAATCCGGATCAACGACGGCCGTATAACCCCGCAAACGCAGCGTGAAGCTCGACTCCGAGACGCCGGCCGGCGGCGCGTAGAACGCGGTCAGACGGCGGCGGTCGACGGCGAGCTCGAGTTCCGAAAGCCCTCCCAGGGCCGAGAAGGTGGACACGACCCGCGCCAAGTCATCGTCGGCCGCCGTACGCCGCCGCAAAGGCTGGCTGAACTCGAAAGTCAGGCGAAAACCTGAGCCGCCGCGCCGCGCCCGCGCCAGGACCCAAGGGCGCGCCGCCCTGAAGATGAGGTCCAAGGTCCGCGATTCGCTGGCCGAAGAGAGGACGACTTCCCGCGCTTCGTCCGCGGGCCGGTTGGTTTCCTCGGCGCCGACCAGGAGTATCTGATACGGGACTCCGGGACGCAGACCGGTCAGCGAGTAGCGCGCTATGCCCCGGGTGACGTCATCCGTCTCCAAATCCGCGAAAAAAACCTCGCCCAGGTCGGCCGTGGCCGCCGCGACAGCGGAGACTTCGTCCGCGCTGGGCATGGAACCGTCCGGCTTGCGCAGGCTGCCGGAGAGCCGAGCGCCTTGGGTCAAGCCGAAGCTGCCCAGATTCACGGACGCGTTGACGATGGTGACGACGCGGGTCAGGCTGCCGTAACCCTGGGCCGCGACGGTCAGCTTATAGGTCCCGGTGGTCAAAGCCGGCATGATGAAATTGCCGTCCGCGTCCGTCTGAGCCCGGATATCCGATAAGGGATCCTCGACGGGAATATGGCCTCGCTTCTGCAGCAGCAGAAGGGCGCCGGGCGTCCACTCTCCGGCGTCGCCGAACGGCAGGGCCAGAGCCGGCCCGCCCGGAGGCGCCGCGATCCGGCCGCGGATGGAATACGGCGCGGGCCGCAGCCTCAGCACCGGAGCCGGGGCGGAGCTCAGGTCCACGGCGGAGAGCGCTCCGGTCTCGTAGGGCGGCAGGGCGTCGGTCGGACCGCTGCGCTCGCCGCGCCCGGCCGCCGTAAGGTCGTAGAAACGCGTCCTCAGGTCCAGACCGCTGAGCACGAAGACGCCGTCGCCGTCCGTCCGGCAGCGCAGAACCTCCGAGTTGGCTCCCTGGCGCAAGGACGGCCGCGCCTCCACCGCCACGTTGGCCACTCCCAGACCGGTCGAGGCGTCGAGCACCAAGCCGCGCAGATCCGCGGCCGAAGCCAAGCTCACGATGCCGACATCGGTGACGCGGCCGCCCGCGACCGCTACGCCGGGCACGGAAGCGCTGACCAAGCCGGCGCCCCCCTGAGACGAATCGGCCCCCGCGTTGCGGGCGAGAAAACGCACCTGATAGCTGCCGGGGAGCACGCCCTCGATGACGAATTGGTCGTCGTCGTCGAGCTGGACCTGGGCGCAGGGCTCCGGTTCGCACGCCGCGCTGCGCGCCGCAACGAAACCTCCGGGAAACCACGGCTCGGCCGCGGCCTCGATGCGGAGATTGCGGGGCAGGATGCTGACGTTGGATCTGGAGACCACGGTATAGCCCCGCGCGCCATCCGGGCGAAGCTCCTCGACCGCGATTCGGCCGCGGATGACCCCGGTCAAGAAGAGCCGCAGATCCTGTCCGCTCATGGAGAGCCCCGAGACGGTCACGGCGCGGGGCGAGGCCGAGTAGAGGGCGGGCTGGCCCAGGTCCTGGACCGTCAACACATAAGCTCCATTCGGCACCTTGTCAAACCGGTACGGAGCCTGATGCGCGCCGCTGAGATTCACCGTCGCGGCGCGCAGCGGCGTGCCCTGGCCGTCGCGCAAAGTCACGGCGAAGGCGCGGCTCGAACTCGCCTGCGGCGGCAGGATGACGTCTCCCGAGACCGTCACCCCCGGCTCGATGCGCATGAAGACCGGCGCCGGCGCGGAGCTGACGCTGAGCAGCCGGCTGGTCTGCGGCAGTTCATCTCCATTGGCGCGATTATTATCCAGGTCCGCGCCGTTGCGCAGAAGATAAAAGCCCGCGGGCACGTTGGGAAAGACAAACGATCCGTCCTGGCCGATCGCGGCCGCATAGGCATGAGCCCGGTTCGGCGCGCCCTGGGCGCTCAGCGAAAAGGTCGCCGAGGAACAGCCTGACGGGGAAGCGGGCATGAGAGGCTCGGTCAAGACCGGCGCCGCGCCCTCCAGGGACCGCACCGGCAGAAGTTCCATATGAAAAGCGGAGAGGGTCACCGGGACGGCCGAACCCATAAGGCAGTAACTCGTGGTCGGCGAGAAGGACAACACGCCGGGCACCGAGGTCACGTTCACGGCGTAACTGGCGCTGGAGTAGACGATGTTTCCGGCCAAGGCGACCTTGCCGCTCAGGCTGACCGTGGAGCCGGAGAGATCCAAGGTGACCAAGGCCGTGGCTCCCTGGGTCAGGCTGGCCCCGGCGCTGGCGAACATCCCCGTGGGGCCATAGAGGGCGTCGCAGATATAATAACCCGGAGCCAGGGGCGGGGATTGCAGCGTCGCGCTCGACGGAAAGTATTGGACCGTGGTCCCCGCCGTCATGTCGAACTGAAGCACCGCGCCCGGCTCCGGCCCGCGCCTGAAAAGCGAGACCTTCCTGAAGTCCGCGGGGCTGTGCCCGCCGCCGGGCAGCTTGACCGACCAGAAAAGCCTGGCGTCGCCGCCGCGCAGATTCATGTCGGCCAAGCCGACCCCCGCGGCCACGGACACCTCACGGCGCGCTTCGATAAAACCCTCCAACTGCGCGGTCACGAGGTAATTGCCGTCCTCGAGCCCGGCGATGGCGAAGGTGCTCGATGCAACGGCCGAGCTGGTGGAAAGCCGCACCCGGGCCGCGGCGCGCGCCAAGGTCGCGGGATTAAAAGCCTGGACATAGACCGAAAAGCCGTCGGGCTGGTCGTCGCGCAGCCGGCCGGTGTCGCCCGTCACCGTGACCGTACCCCGGATGACCCCCCCTGAGCCCAGGGCCAGGTCGATCCCGCCGAGAGCCGCCGAGCCGGCGATGAAGACGGAAGTCGATGCGGCGATTAAGCCCGGGCCGCGGGCGGTCACGGACCAGGTTCCCGGGTCCAAACCATAGAGCGCGTAGGCGGCGCTGGTGCGGTTAAGCTGCGGACCGCAGGCCGCGCACGGGACCAAGGCGCCCGATAAAGAAGCCGCGACGCTCGATCCCTGCAGACGCGCCTCGACCGCGATCCAGGCGTCGAAAGTCGTCGTGGAAGGCAGGATCACGGACCCCAGAACGCTCGCCTTCCTGGCCAGGGTCAGGGGCAGGTCCGTTCGCGCGCCGGGAGCCAGGACCCGGCCCGCCACCCGAGTGGAAAGACCGAGGCCGTAAACCTCGACATCGACGTCATAGGTGCCGGGAGGCACGCCGATCGCGGTCCAGGAACTGGCCCCGCCGCCGAAGCTCCCGCCCCCGTCGTCTGAAGTGCTGGTGGAGGAAGAAAAGTGCAGGCTCCCGAAAGCGGTCCGGGCGTAGGCGTCGTCGTGCAGGAAGACGCGGCCCCAAAGATCCCGGGGCAGGGTGTCGGGCAATACCACCGACACGCGCAGGAGGCTGGGGGCGGGAAACGTCATAGTGCCCGCGTCCACCCCGCTTTCCGAGGCGGCGATCCCGCGGGAGGAGACCGTCAAATCCAAAGGCTGGCCGCCCCACAGCACCGCAGTCGAAGCCTCCAGATTATAGATCGCGCCGCTGCGCAGCCCGCAAATCCGGAAGAATCCGGAAGAACTGGCCACCGCATAGTTGCCGTAGCTGGAATTAGGCCCGGTGACCCGCACCGAGGCGTAGGCCGCGCTCGAACCGACCGAGCCGTAGATGGACGCCGAGGGCGCGATGGCGATGCGCAAGGACTCGTTTCTCACCGATCCATCCTCGAGCGCGACGCGCACGTAATAAACCCCGGGCTCAACGAACCGGGAAGGCGAAAAATTCTCATCCGCGCCGCTCCAGGCCAAGGCGCGCCCCGGACTGCCCTGGCCCGAGCGCCTGAACAACGGGGGATAAAAAGTGCCGGGGCTGGTTGATATGGTCACTTCCCAGCGCAGGTTCGGATCCGAAAGCTCGAAATTGATGAACGCCTGGCCGGCGAAGGAATTGCCGGTCATGGTGGCGATCAAAGCGCCCGGCGTTGGGACGCCGGTGTCCACGGACACTCCCCAAAGTCCGACCGCCGTGGTGGAGAGACGAACGAAGCGGGTAGCCGTCACCAGTCCGACGCCGGGAACGACGGCCGTGGCCAGGATAAGCTCGTAGGACACGCCCGCCGTGGAGGTGCGGTAGTAGAACTGGGGCGCCGCGGAACTCTTCTTGACCGGGATGACGACCTGCTGCGCGCCCAGCCTCGCCCCTCCGGTCTGATAAAAAACTGCGTCTTCATCCGGGGCATCGGCTTGTCCCGCCCACAGGCTCACCGTGATCGCCTCCGCCGCCACGGTGGAACCGCCGCACAGGTCGGTCAAGCGCAATTCCATGGTCGCGGAGGGCTGAAGGGGGCCCAAGGCCAGCGGCGTGTCCGGGTAGAAGGCCAGACGCGCCGGCGGCCCGGCGGGCAAACTCAACTGCGGCGATGAACCGATGGGCTTAAGCGCGCCCCGGGCATTGCCTTGGGTCATGAGCAGAAAATCCAGGGCTCCCCCTCCTGCCGGTCCTGGAGGCGGGAGTCCGTAAAAAGTGAAGAATATCCTCTGACCCGGGGTCACGGCCGCCACCGGATTTAAAACGATCCAATTTTCGCCCAAGACGACGCCCGACTTCTCGGGAGGATTGAACTCCACGGTGAAAGCGGTCGTGGCGCCGACGTGGAGCAAGCCGCTGGTCGCCGGCGGGTTTATGGCGCTAAGGCCAGTGGGTTTGGTCCAGCCCTCCGGCAGATGCACGGCGACCGCGCCGCCCGGGCTGATGCCCAACGGCCCGGCCGTGAAGGTGACCGTGGCGGCCAAGAGCTGGCAGCCCGAGGTCAAGGTGGAGCTCGTAGCCACCACGGCCAAACCCCCGCCGTCGCCCGGCGAAGGGTTCAATAGACTGGAGGTCGAGAAGGTAAAAGTGGTCTCCGCGACGCTCAAGTTGCCGCTGGGGTTCGTCGCCACGGCCAGCACGTAATAGCTGGTCCGATCGGTCAGGCCGGCGTCGGCGAAAGGGATATTCCATTGGACGATTCGTCCCAGATAATGGTCGACCGCGGCCGTGGAAAACAGGGGCGCGGCCGAGGCGAAAGCCGGCGCGGACCAGGCGAAATAGAGGCCGTTGTCCTTGCGCTGGATCGCGACGCGCACCTGGGCGACCGCCACCATATCGGACGCGGTCCCCGAGAGCGCCCCGCTCAAGGTCAGCACCGAGCTATACGCGGGGATATTGATGGACACGCTGGGAGAGGAGGAGTTGGCCGAAAAAACGTTGAACGCGGTTCCCGTGTCCGGCAGAATGAGCGGATCGCTCAGATCGGTCGCCGTCAGGGAGATCACGGTCGCGCTCGCCGTGAAGATCACGGACGGAAAATTCGCCAGTCCGGCCGAAAGAGTCGCGCGTTGGGGCAGGTTCGAGGCCAAGGACGTCAGAGTGCTGAGTTCCACCTGATCCGCGGCCGCGGGATTCTGATTCCAGAAGAGGTCGGTGCCGGCGACCCTGACCGCGAAGGGGTTGCCCGCCGCCAGGACGTCCACAAAACCGGTCTTGCCCGCGGGGGAGCCGGGCACGGGACTTTCTCCGGGCATCAGCACCTGCAGACGCTTAAAAGCGCCGGGCAGGACGACGACATTGTCGCCAATGACGGAAAAAGCCTGCTCCGCCGGCTGCGGGGAAATCGAGGTGGTCTGGGCGGTGCGCAGGATCACGTTGCTAAACACCGTGGCGCCATTGACCAGGGACAGAGGCGCGGGGGTCGATACATAGAGCTCGGACCAAGTCAGGCCCACGCTAAAAGAGCCGCCCGGCACGAAATTCCCGGAGGAATCCACCGCCTCAACCGCCACGCCGAAGGGCACGCCGGCCTGCTGGGGACCTCCCGGGACAACCCTGAGGCTGGGCTTGAAGTTCCAGTTGAGATTGCCGCCGGCATCCCTGGTCTTGCCGTCATTGGCATGGACGACCAGCCCGCCGGAAGCATTGCATGAACTCGCGTCCACGGCCGTGACGCTGGAGGCCGCGACCAGGGTCAGCTTCCAGGCAACGCCCGGGGTTTGGGGCCGCAGCATAATCCGACCGGCGGGCGGGGCCCCGCCCGCCAGACGCAAATCATCGATGACAAAGCCCGGCCCTGCCGAGGCGAAAACCAAGGTGCTGCCCGCGACCCTGTCCGTGAACACGTCGGCCCGAAAAGATTGGTTAAAAACCACGCTGGAGGCATCGACGACCAAGCCATGGAAGCCCACGCCCGCGGGATGCGTCAGGCTCTGCTTGGTGACGGGAGGGACGTTCCAGCTTCCATCCAAGGTCAGGGTGCTGCCCTGGGCCTCGAACCATGTTCCGGCGGCCAGGTCCAGGTTGCCGCCGAGACGGTGGGCATAGGCCCCGGCCGAAAAGGTGCCGCGCAAGACGGTAAAATCTCCCCGGACGTTCAATGCCGAACGAGCCAGCACCGTGGTGGAAGCGTCGAGAACAAAGCCTTGCAGGGAATGGCCGGCTAAAAGCGACACGGCTTGCGCGGTCCCCGTGCCTTGGAACCTCAGCGTGCCGGTGCCCACCGAAACATAATCCACGACGCCGCCGGTCTGGATGAAATCCCTTTGCAATGACAAGGTCTTGTCGCCGGCGGGCCGGAACACGCCGGATTGCACGGCCAGGGAGCCGGCCAGGTTCATGTCCGAGTGCAGAAACGTGGAAGTGTCGCCCGCAAGCCGTACGAGAAGGTTGCCCAAGGCATTGCTGGAGATGAGAGAACCGCGCGCCGTCCCCGTCCCTTCATAAACCAGCCAGGAGTTGGCGGCGTCGCCCCCGTAAATCCAGTTGCTCCCCATGGATGGAGCCAGGTCGGCCGTGTCCCGGAAGGTGATGGTCGAGCCTCCGGCGGCGTTGATAATCACGGCGCCCGAGCGGGGATCGAGCACGTTGCCGAAGCCGCACAAATTAAGATCGCCCTGCAGGTAAGCCGTACGATTGGCGCTCAGGACCACGTTGGCGTTGATCGTGCTGCCGGCCGCCACGTACATGGTCCCCGAGGCCGGGGTCCAAGTCACGGCGTGCGCCGGATTGACCGACAGGTAGTTGGCGCCGGCCGTGCTCCAGGTGGACCCGGTCATGGTGAAGGCGTGGTCCTGCGCGTCGAAAGTCCGTCCGGGCTGAACCGAGAATCTGTTCTTGACGAGCAGGTCCGCGAGGAGGCGGACTCCGGCGGGGTGGGAATTGTCGACATTGAGGCTATACGCGGAGCCGAACTCCATGGCCTGGGGCGAGGTCCCGGAAAAAGTGATGGTCGAACCTCCGACCACCAACGAGCCGCCGCCCTTCCTAAGCAGATTTCCCAGGGCCGTGATGGGCTGGCTCGATATCTGCAAGGTGCCGCGATGCCACTCCAGATCGTTGACGACCACCAGCGGGCTGGCGATGACCACCGACGTCCCCGACGATATGACGTGGTAGAATGAACTGCCGGCCTGCAAGGCGACCCTTTGAGCGCCGGGGCCGTTGCCGTTGAAAATGATCGTGCCGGCCGCCGCGCGCACCACGGCGCCGGGGGACTGCAGAAAGTGGCTCCCGACGCTCATGGTCGTCACCCCAAGATCGAGCGTCCCGGCGGCGACGCTGACGCTGCTGGCCACGACCGTGGGCGTGGACACGAAAAGGACGCGCCCGGGATTGGCCACTTCCAGGATGGAGAAGTTCCCCCCCGCCGCGATGCTTTGATCGACGGCCGTCGAGATGAAAGCCACGGTGCTTCCCGAGAGGCTGACGTCGCCGTAGTTGACCCAGTCGCCTGAAATATTGATGCGCTGCTTGGCCGCGCTGAAAACGGAGCCAGCGTCCACGGTCAGTTCGCTCGCCGCGGCCGCGCCGCCTAGGGTCCAGACGCCCGCGGCCCCGGAATTCCACGTCAAGGTTCCTCCTGCCTTGGATACCCTGACGCGCCCCAAGGCCGAGGGTGGAGCCTCCCAAACCTGATTCCGGCTTCCATCGGCGACGATCAAATGTGATGGGGGAATCGAGATGTTGCCCTGGCCGACCCAAGGCCAGTTCCCCGCCAAACGCAAGGTCTTGCCCGCGGGGAGGTTCATGGTGCAGTTTGGGCCTATGATCAGATTCTGGTCGACATCCAGGTCGGAAAGCAGATTAATAACTCCGATCCCCGCGGCCGGACACGAGGCGAAGAAATTCTGGAACAGGGAGTCGCTGGTAAAAGAGACGTTTCGCGTCCCGAGCCCCTGAAGGGTGAAGGTGCCGTTGCGCAGGTCAAAGCGCCCGCCGGTTTGCGCCACGTGGCTGTCGATGCGCAGCGCATAATCGCCGGTCATGGTCACGGTTCCGGCCGACATATCCCAGGTTCCCGTCACCTGAAGGGTATTATCGAGGGTAATGGTCCCGGCGTAGCCCGGGATGATGCTGAAGCTGCCCACCGCGACCGATATTCCCAAGTCCCACGAACAGTCCTTGACGGTGTTCGAGGCGCCGAAGACCACGGTATTGCCCGCCACGGGCGCGGCTCCGTACCAGTTCGCGGCCTGGGAGGCGATATTCGACCCGGCGGCCCCTCCGGTCCAATGCACCGGATCGACATGGAGGCTGCCGCTGCCTCCAGCCATCCCGTCGTTGGGAGCCGTTCCGCCCATGCCTCCGGCGGTCTGGAAGGCCAGAGTCGACGTCAAGACATCGTAGGGACCGGTCACCACCACGGAAATCCGGCCCCCGCCTCCGCCCCCGCCCCCGGAGAACGTGCTGCCGCCTCCCGCGCCGCCGGCCACGGACAAAGCGCCTTGTCCGTAAAGGTAGCCCGTGCGGATACGGATGCTCCCGCCCGCCCCGCCTCCCCCGCCGGCGGTAGCCCCGTCGGCGCCGGCCGTTCCGGCCGCCGTGATGAGACCGCTGACGGTCACGGTGCCCGCATTGATGACGATCAGCCCGCCCCCCGCGCCGCCCGCATCGGAAAAAGATCCCAGGCCGCCGCCGGAACCGTACTCACCCGGAGTCTTGAGCGAGTCATAGGCTCCGCCCCCGGCCCCTCCGAAGGCGCCGGAGCCGCCCGCCGCGCCGTGTCCGCCGCCGCCGCCGCCATTGGCCGCGGAAAGTCCCGGAGCAACGCCGCTGTTGCTGCCGTAACCCGCGCCCCGCGCCGTGATCGTGGCTCCGGCCTGGATGTCCAAGGCGTCCATGACGCGCAGGTTGACAAAAGCCCCGGTCGCGGCCGTATGCGTCATGCTCGATCCGTGGGCCAAGACCAGGCCCGTAAAGACGGCCTGGGACAAGGTATCGAGCACGAGGGTGCTCGAGCTGTGGAGGGAGGAGACAACGCCCGCCCCGGCGGCGGATAGGCCGGTGGAAACGATCAGGGTGGGAGCGAACTGCCCCCCTGCATCTCCCAACGTCAAGGAATTAATATTCACCGCCGATATCCCGGCCGGCGCCGCGACCCTGGTGCTCATATCGATGGTCACGTCGTCGAATACGCCTGGAACGCCGTCCGGGGCCCAGTTCAACGGATTAAACCATGAATCGTCGTTGCCTCCGCCGTCCCACACGACGACGGAGGCCCGCGCCCGCGGCGCCACGCACAGGCAAAGCAGGACAATGGCCGCCAGCCGCAATCTTTTCATGTCAATATTCGTATGAGAACCCGAACAAATAGTTGGCCACGGCGTAGTTGTAGCGATAGAACTGCTCGAATTTCTGATTCGACGCTGACTGGCCGTACTGAAGATCAACGAGCAGGCTCAAGCGCCGGGCCATGGGATAGCTCAGCGATACGTCCGTCATCCAGCCGCTGGCGCGCAGCCCGCCGTTGCCGTAGACCCCGGCGGCGTCCTGGACCCGCCGATACGGATAGCGCCTCTGCCACCAGGAAAACGAAAACCGGGTCGTGACGGGCCGGGCCGCGGGACCGGCCAGCACCTTCAGGCTGGGCCCCAGCCGTAACTCGCCGTAGTTGTAGTAGTATCCGAAATATCGCGCATTGGCCGCGTCATAGTTATTCTGGTTGGAGGAATTGTAGGCCAGGGACAAATCCAGGGAGCCCAAGGCGCGCAGGCCGCGATTGAAGTCAGCGGGCATACGCGCCGAAAGGTTCAATTCCGTGAACACGTCGGCGCGCGCCGTGGCGGTGAGGCTGCCGACGGGATCCACGACCCGCTGCTCCGGAAAGCGCCTCAAGGTCATGCGCAGGCCGCCGTCGAGGACCAGCCGCTCCCGGACCGGACCGTCTACGGAGAGGCTGAGTCCCAGGTTCTGCGAGTCGAGGACGCGCGCGCCCACGAGTTCGCGGGCCAGGCTTTGGCCCTGGAAGTCAAAAGCCGCCCGGCTCTCCAGGCTGCTGTAGTTGGGAAAATCGAGTTCATAATAGTCCGCCCCGAAACGCCAGGAAAACGGCTCGCGCCACAAGTATTCAGCCTCCAACCCAAAACACCATTTCTGATAATCAAAAAGGCCGCCGCCCCAGCTCTCGTCCCGCGTCTCCTTGAGCATTTCATACTTGAAGCTGAAATTCGGCTTGAGCCGCCAGCGGCTGCCCCGCGGGGAATAGATCGCCCGGGCCGAAAAACGGTGGTCCATCTGCTCCTGGAACATGGTCCCGGAGCCCACGATATCCTTGACCTGCTTAGTGCCCTGATAGCTCGATTGCACGGAAGGCAGCAAGGCCCATTGATCATTGAACCTCATGGCCGGCGCCACGGAACCGGCGGCATTGCCGCTCAAAGTCCCCTTGCTTCCGGCGAAGAAGTACTGCCCGCCCATGACCTGCAGGCGATAGAATGGGGTAATTTCCAGGGCCGGGGCGGGGCGGACGAATATAAACAGCAGGGCGGCCGCAATCATGGCATCAGTCCGGTCTGATCAGTCCGGTCTGTATGAGTATCTTCGGCGCCACGACGAGGTCGATCTTCCGGCCCCCGAACTCCGAAGCCCTGGCCGTCTGTTCGAAATTGAAATGCAGGAGCCGTTCCTGGTAAGCGGGTCCGGTCAGGCCGGCAAAATCCGCCCCCCCGGCAGCGCGGCCCTCGCCGTCCACGCCGCGGTTGTCCCATTGGATGAAGGTCCCGTCTTCGTAGTATTCACACACGACCTGATGCGCCTCTTGCCCGTTGGGATAGGTCACATTCCTGCTGCGCGTCGGCAAGGCAACGGACAAAGCCGCCCCGGAAACAGGATCGTTCGTGGTCGCCGCGATCGCCCCGGCGTAGCTTTGCAGGTTATTGCCGGTCCAGCCGTATTTGAGGCCGCCGTTAACGTAGAAGCCGTAGCGATCGAAAAGCGTTTGATACACGGGCCGGCCGGAGACGTCCACGTAGCGATTAGCCGCGCTGTCGAAGAGCAAGGACACGTCGTCGTCCATATCCGCGTTATTGTTGACGTCGACGGGATGCCCCCCTTGAGCCGCGTCGACCAGGGAATCCTTGCCGTTGGAGCGGCCGGCCTCGAAAGCCGTGAGCCAGCAATCCGGGGCCTCCCCCGCCCGGCCCCGCAGCTGCGCCAAGGCAGACGACAGGTCCTGGGGCAAAGCTTGATTGAATGTGCCGAGAAAGTAGAAGAAGTCGAAACGGGAGGGCCGCCCGTTGAGCGCCACGAACTTGAACTGATCCGGCCGCGGCCGGATGACGTACTGCTCCACGCGCACCCGGTCTCCGGCCAGGTCGGTCAGGACTTTTCCCTCTTGGTACTGCGCCAGGCGCATCTCCCGGGCAGCCGCGGACTGGAAAGCGTCCTGGGCCAGGTCCAGGCTCAGTTCACGCCTCATCATGTCATTGAAGCTCAGACGCCGCGCCTCAACGGCCGAGGGCATGGCCTCGGGGTTGGACAGGCCCGAGGCATCAATCTCGATGCGCTCCTTGGCATGCAGGAGCACGGACTGGCCTTTATGGTCCTCCACTCCCAAGAGCCCCTGATACAGATCGACCACCGTGCGCCCCCCCAGGAATACCTCCACCCGGAATTCGGTGCCCCGGGCCGAACAGCTGGCCACGGGGGTCCGAACCTGGAAGTTGCGCGAGGCGGCTTTCTTGACCCAGACATGCAATATGCCCGGACCCAGTTCCACCGCGGTCCGGTAGCCGGTGGACTCTTCCAAGGTAAGCGCGGAATTGCCCTCCAATTCCACGCGCGACCCATCCAAAAAATCCAGCCTGGCCCGCGCGCCGTAGCCGGTGCGCAGCATGTCGCCAAGGCCCAGTTCCAAGGGCGCGCGACCGAGCAAAACCCAGGCTTGGGAGCCGTGGGATCGCCATTGCACCACGCCAGAGATGGAGCTCAGGCGAGCGAGGGACTCGGCCGCGGCCGGGAACAGCCCCGACAGCGTCAAAAAAAGAAAAATAGCCGCGCGTACGGCAAAATGCCTCGTCATGGGGGCCTGCTTTGAGTTTAACAGCGCCCCTCGTAAGCGTCAAGATAATTTTTGTTACATTGGAGAATAATATTTCAGATCATCTTTTCCTAATAGCGAACTTCGGCCAGAATCGCGGCTGGTTATCCTCTTGTATAAGCGTGCCTTGAGCCCGCACGGAGACATGGACTTCCCTTAAGACCCTGCCGGCCGCCCTGTCAACCATGAACAAGCTGCCGCTGTTTGGTAAAATAATTTCGTTTCAAATCCAAAGTGCGCCATCATTTACCTTACCTATTGCTCGCCTTCGCGGCCGCCCCGCTTCCTGCGGCGGCGCAGACCCTGAACTATGCGGCCGTCGTCTGCGAGGACGTAAAAAAACCCTTCTTCCTCGTTTCATGCGACAAGGCCGGAGGATGCATGGCTAGGCCAAACCGCAGGACAAGCCTGGCCCGTTCTTTCAGCCTGCCGAAGCCGGCCGGCGTTAAAAGGATATTCATAGTAGGCGAGTCTGCGGCGTCCATCCTCGGCGTCAGAGACGAGATGACGGGCGGCAGCCGCGGCCTGGAAGTCATCAACTGCGGGATGGGCGCCTATGAGAGCTCACGGATAGAAACCGTCTTTCATGAGATCCTGGAATATGAACCGGACCTGATCGTGATGCTCAGCGGCAACAACGAAGGCGGCTCATATCCCTGTCCCGGCCTTTATTTCGAGGCGCAGCGGCGCTTCAGGAAGCTCACAGAACTGGCCTACTCCTGGCGCGGCGGACAAAAGACAGCCGCCATCAAAGCAAGCCTGAAGATGCAGGAGCGGCGCCTTGATTCAATGGCGAAGGAAGCGTCGCGAAGAAAATTGCCCCTCATCTTCTGCACGCTGCCGGCAAACCTGGGAGACATGCCGCCAAGCGGCGCGGCACCGGCGGAAAACATTGACTTCGTTTCAGGGATGACGGCCCTTGAAAAAGGCGACTTCGCGCAGGCAACCGGCAAGTTCGACGCCATCCTAAAGAAAGACCCCTTCGACCTGTTCGCCCTATTTTATCTCGGCAAAGCGTTGCATGGCGCCGGCAGGCCCAAGGAAGCCAAAGAGGCCTATAAAAAAATCCTCGAACTAGACGCCAGACAGGCCCGCGCGTCACCGTCCAGAAACGAAATGATACGGCACGTGGCGGCCCGACACGGCGCAGGCCTCTGTGACCTTGAAAAAGCTTTTTACGCGGTTTCACGCGACGAGATTACAGGCTCCAGCCAGATAGCCGACGATGTGCACTGGCGGCCGGCGTACAACGCGCTGGTCTGGGGCGAACTGGTCAAGGCCGGGCGCGCCATGGGTCTCGGCTGGCTTAAAGAAGTGCCGGGGGCCCGGACGCCTCAAGGGTTGACTCTGAAAGAGCTGCGGCACGCCTTCTCCTACGCGCTGGTCTACATGGACAACTCCTCGTCCCGCCTTTTGACCGAAGTCGAAGCGCGCGCAGGCGTCCTCTCGGAAAAAGCGCTCTCGCTCATGAGCTTTATCGACGGCGCGCGGCCGGGCCTGCTTGAAAAAACCGGATCTTCCGAGAAAAGTTTTCGCGACTTTTTCTTAAGCAATTTTTTTTCGCAGCAGACGTCGGAAGGGCTTGAAAGGTTGCGCCCGTTGTTCCTGGCCCACCTGGCCGAAATTAAAAAGCGGCAAGGCAAATACGAAAAATCTCTCGCGCTGATCAATAACGCCGCCGCGATGGACCCCTGCAAACCCTATTTCCGGCTGGTTAAGGCCGGCGCCTTGCTCAGACTGGGCCGTGAAGAAGAAGCCGGACGCGAACTCATGATTCTTCGCCATACGCCGATACCGAAACTGCGCCAGACGGCCGAAATTCTAGCCGCGGAGCGCGGGCTGCGGATGCCAGGCGATAAGCTCGGGCCGGTGGAACCGGAGACTTCCCGAAAGCTCGCGGCGGAAGGAATCAAGCGCTTCTCGGCCGGCGACGCCGCCGGGGCGCAATCCGCGCTCGCCGAGGCCATACGGCTCAACCCGTTCAACGCGAAAGCCTTCCTCGCCCTCTGTTCGATACACTTCGGCAAGAAGGATTTCAGCAGGGCGCTCGAAGCCTGCGACTTCGCGGATATGGCTGCCGCGTCGTATGCCCCAGAAGCGCGCCGCATGCTCGCCAGCGACGCGCTTCAGACCAAGGGCCTGATCTATCTGGCGCTGGGCCGCCGCGAAGAAGCCGCGCGCGAACTTAAGAAATCGCTGAAGGACCCGCCGCCGCACTGGACCGGAATGGAAGCTGTCCGGGCGGAATTAAAAAAACTCGGCGCGGAGCAGGCCTTGCCCGTGTCCGGGAATCGGCCATAAGATTATCCGGCCGCTTCCGACGGCGAGCAGCGCGATCTTCAGGATAAGGCATTCCTCCCCGGAGGCATCCCGTCATCGCAAGCGGCGGCGACGAGTTTGCGCGAATGCGCCGCAGCCTATGTTTCCATCAACGGGATGCCGCGCCTCTTGGCCAGTTCGCGGACTTTCTCCAGCGCCTGCGCGTGCCCGCCCGCCCGCGGGTCCGGCAGATATCCCGCCGGCCAATCCTGAACGTCGTTCTTGATCACGATGCAGTCGATGTCGTCGGCGCTCGGGTTTCGGATCTGCGCCTCGACGTAGTCGATCTGGAAGATGTCCGAGGCGAGCACGCGACGCAACGCCTCGCGCCGAGCCTCGGCCGGCATGCGCAGGATCGATCGCAGCGCCGCCTCCTCGCCTTGTCCGGAAGCAATGCGAGCCAGCGCCGTCATCGTCACCTCGGGCAGATGCCGGATGCCGCCCGGCTTCCTGGCAATCTTCTTCATGAAGGAGTCGCCCCCGAGGAAAGTCGCGTTCATTAGCGCCGCGGGCTTCATCACGAAGGTCACGGCGCCGCCGCTCAAATAGAAGCCTTGCGCCGGCTTGGTCGAGCGGGGGACTCTCGAACGCATACCTTGGATGACATCTTCCATGAAACGCTCGCTCCCCACGCGGTCGCCGAAGCGCACTGAACCATAGACAGTTCGACCCGCGGCCGGCCCTTCGCCATAGGTGCCGTGCCACTCCTCATAGGACCGGCGCAAAGCGACCGCCGCTTGAAGCTGCTCCAAAATCTCTGGCGGGAGATCGGGCCGGTCGGCTGTGAGCGTATGAAGAGTGCCGAAATATCCCCGCTCCAGCACGCGCACGGCGTCGTCCGCGTTGCGGTTGACTAAAATCCGGGGCAGGCCGTCCCGGGCGAAAAGGTCGCGCAGCGCCTCCACGCCGGCCTTGGCCAATTCGACGGAGATGGCAAACTGGCTCAGGTCCGGGAACTCGTAATCGCGCCCAAGTTCGACGTGAACAGCAGCCGGCGCGAGCGCGGCCCGCGGCCGGCCCGCATTCTCCCCCCCCTGCTCACGGGCCGCGGGGAGCGGGACCAGGTCGTCCGCGTAGCGCTCAAGCCGGCCGCCGTAAGCCGCCCTCAGCATCAGCCGCATGCCGTGGCTCGCATCGTTGTCGTCGAGGCCCAGCGCGCGCGCTACCGCGCGGACGCCATGAAGCGGGCTGCCTTTCTTCCACATCCCTTCCTTCCAATAAAAAGGATCGCCGCTCCAGGTGAGATCGAACTTGCGCGACTCGCGAGGAGTGATGCGCTTGGCCGCGTAGAGACCGATTGGCCGCGGCTCCGCCTGCGGGCCGATGGTGTCGAGGTCCAGACGCGCGCGAGGGTTGGAGTTGCGCCCCTGGAAAGGCGTGCCGCCGAGCGAACCGACCGGCGTCAGGTTCGCGCGCCACAGGCTGCGCAGGAAAAAACCGCTCACGAGCGCGTTTCCCTCGCTCACGACGCGCGCCGCCTGCAGCGAGCCGAGGGCTCGGCTCTTCCCGACGGCGAGCGGCCGGCCGGAGGCCAGCTCATAGACGCGGAGCTTGCCGCCGGCCTCGCGGCGGATCTCCCAGCCATAGTCTTTGAAGACAGCCGCCCACCAGCCGATGCGGACCGCGGCGCTTGCCTCGCTATAGCGCGCGTCCCAGTCAAGCTCCGGCATTGAAGGGACATTGTCTATCGCCTTCCCGTCGGCGGCCCGCATTGTTCCGCCGCGCAGCGCGGCGTGGTTCGCGGTGTAGAGCTGAACGACGGCCCGTGGATTCTCCGCATCCTCCGGGCCGCCGGTGCGGGCAATCTTCCAATATGCGGCGGGCTTGAGCCAGATCAGGTGAGGAGCCTCCCGCTGGACGCTCGGGGCTACCGTCGCCAAGCCGCCGCTGATCGCTCGCAGGCTCCGGGCCGCGCTTTCCCCCTCGGGGGCTATCGGGAGAGCCTCCAGCTCGAGGGTGAGAAACCGATTCGGGATGATATCGACGGTGACATGGTGTTTGGCCGCCAGTTTCCGGAGCGCCGCGCCGCCCGCGGAGAGTTCGCGCTTGAGGCTGGCCAGCAGCTTGCGATAATCACGATTCACGTAAGCCTGCGCCTGATCGGCGGTCAGCACTCCCTGGAGCACATGGGAAGCCCTTCGCACCGCCGGATCCCGGTAGAGAGCGACGGAAGCTTTCTCACCGCCGGAAAGCGCGACGCCGACCGGCTTGAAGGTTCCCGTGCCTTTCGACATGCAGCTATCCGTACCGAGGCAGCGGTTGTGCTGCGGGTCGGTGCCCATCATCGACGGATCACGAAGGCGCGCGTAGAGGTTTCCGTCCTCGGCGCGGCGAAGCAGCCCGGCGCGCACATAGTAATCGATCAGCGCGGGATCGGCCTTCGCCGGCGCCTTCACGCGAGCCCAGGCGGCGGCCGACATGTTCGGCGTAGCGAGCGCGCGAGCCACGGCCCCGGCGGGATCAGCGCGATCGGCCTCCAACGCTGGAAGGAAACCGCGGGTCGGCAGATTTTGCCGGGCCAGTTCGCGCATGATGTTTCTTAGGAGATCGGCCGTCGGCTGCGTCCGGATGCTCGCGGAAAACTCCGAAAGCGGCCCTCCTTCCCAGATATTACGGGCGATGCTGGCGAGGTTTTCCAGCGGCATCCGCCGGATACCCGCCTCCTGAAAAGGAGCAAGCGCCGTCTCGGACCGCCGTAAAATCCGCGTATCCGCGGCAGGAAGGCTCCGGGGGGCGACTGCCTCTAGGCCGGCCTGGGCATCAACGACCGACGCAGGGTCGGCGCCGATGACGGCCGGTCCGACACGCCTCAAGAAAGCCCGGAGCTTATGCTCCACGGGCTGCGCCAAATCGGGAACACCCTGCGGAGGCGCGGCCGCGGAGAGGCCGGAAACGGAGAGAGTTTTTAATCCTGGGAGAGAGACGCCGGAGATGATCTGATTGGGAAGCTTGGGCAAGGCCCTGACGCCGCCCTGCGCGGCGACCGGGCTGACGACGTTCCCGGCCCGAAGGACCGGCGGGGGGCAGGCCAGCAGAACGACGATGACGGCGGAAAGAGTTTCAACGGCGAAAGAGCGAAAGCGCCGCATCGCAGCCTTCCCGAACACAACGCCCATATTTTCCTGATTGTAAGAAACAATAGGTTTGCTTGTGATGGGCCGAATAGGTAATCCGCCGATGAAAAAAGGCCTACTCGAAGGTGGGCCTCCTCGGCCAGGGACGGATGTCCCCGTTGGACTGCCCTTAAGGCCCATGCCGGCCGCCTCCCCTTTCCGCTATGATAAGCTCCATGAAATTCATCGGCACGTTGTTTTTGACCGCGTCGCCCCTCTTGGCCGGCCCGCTGCTGAGCGCGCAGCACGTCCGCGTGGCGCCCGCCGTCATGCCCGCCCGGGTGGCTCCCATGACGGCGCCGTCCCGGGCGCCGCATCTGAGCGCCGGTTCTTTTAAAGTCGAGGCGCCAGCGCTCAAAATCAACGGCGCCGGTCTCTCGGCGCCGATACCCATCCCCGCGCCGCGCATCGACGGCTCGGCCGCGGCCTTCCCCGGACCAAGCGCGCCGGGCCAGCAGACATGGACCGCGACGCCCGCGGCTGCCTCCGCACGGACGCGGCCGGCGCCAGCATCCAGCCTGCGCTCGCTTGAGGCCGCGGCCGAGGCCCCCGCGGCCCAAGGCGCCGAGCCAAGCCTCGCCGCCGGGACAATCTTCGACGGAGCGAAGGCGAAAGCCGATCCGAAAGAATGGACCTTCATGGTCTTCCTCAACGGCCATAACAACCTGGACAGATTCGGCGCGATGAACATCAAGCAGATGGAGCGCGTCGGCTCCAACGACCGCGTCAACATCATCGTGCAGTGGGCTTCGCTCGGCAAGCCGACGCGCCGAATGCTCATCCAGCGCGCCCAGACAGGCGAGGCGAGTTCCCCCGTCATAGAATCCTTGCCTCCGGCGGACATGGGCAGCGCCGACGAGCTCTCCGAGTTCATCCGCTGGACGGTCGAGCGCTTTCCGGCGCAGCGCTATATGGTCGACGTCTGGGACCACGGCGCCGGCTGGCACGTTTCACCGAAAAAACCCATCTCCCCCCTGGACATTTCCTACGACGACCTGACCGGCCACAGCATCACCACCGAACAGCTCGGCGAGGTCATGCGCAAAGCGCAAGCGCTCATCGGGCGGCCGATCGACGTCCTGGGCTTCGACGCCTGCCTCATGGCGATGGCCGAAGTCGTCGCGGAGGTGGCGGACTCGGTCCGCTACGTCGCGGGATCCGAGGAAAGCGAACCCGGAGAGGGCTGGCCCTACGACAAAATCCTTCAACAGTGGCTCGCCGCGCCCCCCGACGACGGCACGGCGCTCGTCAAGGCGATCACCGAACAATTCGTCAGGGCCTACAGCCGCGCCGCGACTTTCTCGGCGCTCGACGCGCGGAAGCTTCCCGCGTTCATCGCGGCGGCCAAACCCTTGAGCCAAGAGATCGCCAAGCTCGACGCCGCGGGACTCTCCGCGGTCCGCAAGGCCGCCCTGCAGACGCGCCGCTATGCCTACTGGGATTACGGCGACTTCCTGGATTTCGTCCTCCGGCTCGCCAAGCAGCCGGCGCCGGGAATCTCCGCGCCGGTCCTCGACGCGGCGGCGGCGGCCTTTCGAGCGATGGTGGTGGCCAACGGCTCAACCGCCGATCGCGCCGGGTCCAACGGCATGTCCGTCTGGCTGCCGACGAACGCCGACCTCTGGCAGACCTATGCCAAGCGCTATCTCGCGCTGGTTTGGCATCGACTGAGTCAATGGGGCGACGCCGTCCGGCGCTTGGCCGTAGGTGATCCCGCGCCCAGTCCCAAGGTTTAACGCGCCCAACCGGAAAATTCAGGCGTCGTCGGCTTTAACCGCGCTTGAGCTTCTTCAGGAAACCGGCCGGTCCGGTCCCGTCCAAGATGCTCTGAAAGAGGAGACCGTACTTTTGGATCATCGTTCCGATCGACACCTTGAAATGGGATATCAGGAAGGCGAGGCGCATCTCGTCGGCCCAGGATCCCTCGCCCCGCTCGGCGTAGGCATAGTAGCGTCCGAGCGCCTCCTCAAGATATTCCGTCAGGGCCATTGAGCCTTTGGCCCGGTATTCGGCGATCGCGGCCGGGTCCTTGATATCGAAACGACGCGCCGTATCGATAAATGGACGATCCTGGAACACGTCGATGAGCCAGCCGGTCACCCCATGCAGCAGGTAGGCCAGCGGCCCGCCCGTCGCCGAGGCGATATTGTGCTTGCCGTTGAAGGCAGCCCTCTGGTCGCTGGTGCCGGATGCCTCGCGAGTCGGGTCCGGGATGCTAAACCATATATCCGAAGCCGAGGTCGCCTGGCGGAGCAGTTCGTCGCCGCTGCCGTCTATAAACAGGAATCGCCCTTTCAGATCGGGCCTCCGCATCAAGGCCAGGAACTCCCGCCTCCACTGCGCCCCGACCTCGTCGCGCGCCAGCCCTCCTATAAGCAAATTCGCGCCGAGGCCCTTCTTTCGGCCCAGAGGCGTCTCGTACTCGTGTTCGCGGTCCCCCACGATCCATTCCACCATCGCGATGAGCATCCCCTGTTCCTTGTATTGCACCAGACGCCTGACCCCTCCCACGAGGGGCCTGTCGGGATTGGAGAAGGAGACGCCGAACGAGTCCTGCAGGTACTCGTTGAACGATAACGTCTGCTGTCGTCCGATCCGGAAAAGCTCATCGCCGGATATCTCATCAAGGCTGCGCGCCCTCTTAACCCTGTTTCGCACGCCGTCCGAGTACCATCTCTCGGGATCGGAGCCGTTCTGGATGCCCACGATCTTTTCCTGGAACTCGGGCAGCAGGATAGACGCCGTGACTTTCGCGTGCTCCTCGGAAACGCCGTTGACGATATCCGCCATGCGGGCCATGCCGATCGCGGCATCCGCGACCCGTCCGCCCTGCCGGTAGACGATCATCTCATCCCGCACCAGTTCCGGGCCGACCTCCCCCTTGAGCCATTCCACGTCCCAGAATGGAAGAGCCGCGCGCTCCGGGGTGTGCGTCGTCCCGGCGAAGCGGGTGTCGCTGAAGAGACTTCTCTTGCCCCTTCGACCGTGGAAATCCACGTCGTTCTTGACCGCGTTGGCCACGAACACGAGCTGCGGCTCGTTGAGGCGGATGATCTCCGGCGCGATATCCAGTTTCTTCATGAATTCCACGTAGGCGCGCGCGAAGAACGCGTATTGACGGAGCTGTTCGTTGCCGCCGGGATAGAGCCGTTGGAACATGCCGGGCGAATGCAGGAGGAAGACGGGGGTCCCGCCTCGGTCGACCCAGAAAACCGAAACCCGGTTCTCGCGGCCGCCCTTGAACTCGACCTCGAATTGGAGAGGAATCTCCCGGCCATCCTCGCCGCGAACCATAACGGGGCGAATGCCCGGCTCATTTTCCCAAGCTATCCGGCTCGCGCGCCCCTCGACATCGACGTACTGGTCGTAAAGGGGCATGACCCCGATCCCGTGGACGGAATCCAGCCGTCCATAGGCGCCCCAGGTTTCCCCGGTCAAGAAGCCGAGGCCGCCGACGCCCAAAGCCAACTGCGACGCTCCCTCGAGCTCGGGCAAGAAGGCCTCCAAGGAAAGATCCGTCACCACGGGTTTGGCGGAAGACCGCATGGCGCCGATCACGGCGCGCAACTTTTCCTCGGCCAGGACGCCGGGCATGGCTTCGGGACGCCTCTCTGCGCGCGGGGCGGCGCGCGCCAAGGAAATGGGAAGCCACTGGGGCTCGCCCGCGCCGCTTTCCGGACCGTTGTTATCGTCCAGTGATTTCTCCGGACGAGCCGTGTCGAACAAGGCCTTCATCCCTTCGACGGCCTTTTCCAGGCCAAGCTGATTGCCTCGCAGCGCCAACAATTGAGGCTCATATTTAACAAGGTTTTCGATCAAGGAACCTTGATCGCCGACGGCTGCCGGCAAGGACAACGCCTTAGCCGACAGACTCAATTCCGGGACAGGCGAGACGCCGCGTTCATCGGCGCTTGCTTGCGCCATGGCCGGTCCGCCGCGCATTCCCATGTCCGCCGGCGCTTGGATCGCGAGGGATTGTTTCGCCGGGACGTCAAGATTTGGGGCGCTTACGCCGGATATCTTCAACGAACCGTTGGACAAGGAGACCTTGAGCGATATCGGCTGGATTCCCGCGCAAAGAGCCGTCGCCGAACCGGCCGCGGCGCTGATCGGGGTTTTCTTGAAAGGGCCCTGGACGCGCCGGATTTGGGCCGGAGCAGGCATGGAAAGGCCAGGCAGCAGAACCGCCGCGGCCAAAACCGCCAAGGCATTCTTGTTGTGATCCATCTTATGGTCAAAACCCCGACATTAAAGTATAGCCGTCTCGCGGTACCGGTCCAGGGCCATTAGGAGAAGCGTACGGGGGGACTTAAGACCTACGCCGGGTGGGTCGATGAGGTTTTGCGCTCAAAGCATCCGCTAGAAACGAACCAGGAGGGAGTAGCGGAAGGTATCGCCCAAGGTCCCGAACGGCTGCCAGGCGAAATCGAAGGAGGCCTTGTAAAAATTGATCCCCGCGCCCATGGCCACGCCGTTTAAGCCGTCGTTGTCCTTGCGCAGGGATGAATAGCCGCAGCGCAGGGCGCCGGATACCCCGTCGTTGAAGGGATGGGTATATTCCCCCCCAAAGCTCACGAAGATGTCCGAATCGCGGTACTTGGCGGTTTCCAGATCGACGACAAAACGCTTGGGCACCGCGCGCCAGGATCCGGCCAAGGCCGCGCCCAAGGGCAGCGGGTCTCCCTGCCCCGCGACATAGCCCTCGGCCTTGCCGCCCGCGTTCTTGAGCACGGCCGCCACGCTGACCGGCCGGGCGCCTTCGGGATTGACATGGTACAGCGCCGCCGCGTCGGCCGCGAAGGTCCGGGCTTTGTAGGAGTCTATGCTCTGGGAAATATACTTGCCCGTGAGCCCCAGGCTCAAATTCCGGTCGAAAGCGTAGGCATAGGAAAGGGCATAGGCGCCGTCCGAGGCGGAGAAGCTCCCCGACGGATCGGTGGAATCCGAGGTGCGTCTCTCGATGTCCCCCACCGAAAGATAATAAATCCCCACGCCCAGGGCATGGCGCGAGTATTCCTCCGAGCGGACGAAGGGCACGGCGAAATTCAGAACCGAGTAGCTCATGCCCTCGAAATAGGTCGAATGAGCCCCGCCCAGCTGGGTGCCCTTGAGCTGGGTCAGGCCCGCGGGATTGTAATAGGCGGCATAGGCGTCATCCGCCACGGCGGCAAAGGAGTCGGCCATGCCGCCGGCGCGCGCCCCGGCTCCCAATTTCAGGAACTGGGCGCCCGAAGTGCCGGCGCGGGAGTTGACGGCGCAAGCCGGCGCCGCCAGGGCTAGAACCGCCGCCAGAGCCAGGATCGGATTTCTCATAGGCCGCTGCCTTTGATGATCGCCATCTTGAAAAGCCGCCGCTTGCCGCCCCATACGACCTCGCCGAAGTACACGCCGGAACTCACGGTATGGCCGCTGTTATTCGAGCAGTCCCAGGGCAAATAATGCGTGAATCCCCCTTCCAAGGGACCCGGGTTCATGGTCCGCACGAGATTTCCGGCCGTGTCGTAAATATTGACCTTGGCGTCCGACACGACCCCGGAGGGCTCGGGCAGGGTCATGCGGATCATGGTGCCTCTAAAGTTGAAGACCTGTCCCGCGCCGAAAGCCGTGTTGCGCGCCACGTTGGCGTGCCAGGAGCAGTCCGACGGGTTGGGGAAGTTCACGGCCAGTATCTCGTTGGTATGGACGAAATTCTGGATCCTCGCGATGGGCGTGGAATCGAGCACCACGAAGGTGGAGAAATGATCCACGCTCACGGTGATGGTCTTGTTGACCGGATCCACGCGCCTGTTGTTGTCTTCCTTGACGTAACGGCCCAGCGCCGCGTCGAAGTACCAGACGTTGATGGCTTCGGCGTTGGCCGCGGCCAGCGGCGAGCCGACGGTGGAATAGGACAAAGTCAGGTCGGCGCGCTGCCTGAGCTGGTGGCGTATGCCCGCGGGCAGGAAAATGTTGTAGAAGGAACTCAAAGGATTGGCGCCCTGGATCGTGCCCGCAGACGAGCTCTGGACGCGGTAGGCCGCGATGGCCGCCGCCATCTCCGGCGGATAAGCCGCCAGGTTGCGCAGGACGTCGAGGGTCCCGGGCACGTAGCCCAGGGCGCGCAAGGCCAGGTTTTTCGCCAGATTCTCGTCGCGGCCCTTGGAAAGCCCCACCTCGACGGTATTGGAGGCCACGATCACTCCCGAATCGTCCGCGAACGTGCCGGGAGGCAGGTCCACCTTGGCGCGCTCGGAGAAGCCCAAGGCCTCGTCGTCGACCGTCGGCTCCAACTCCACGGAACCGCCCTGGATATTGGAAACCTTCTTGGTGGAATTGGAGTCGAGGCCCACGTAGAAGGGGAAGACTTTATCGACGTGAAAATTGGTCCCGGTGCGCGGGTTGACGTCTTGCGAGTAGGCCCGTATGCGCAGGCTGAAGTTGGCCTCGCCCGCGGAAGCCCGATAAACGACCGTGACGCGGCGGCGGTTGGAGGCAAGCTCCTTGTCGCCGCCGAGCAGTTGTCCGGCGCCCGAGGCCAAGGTCAGGATCTGGTCAAGATCGTCGTCGGCCGGTATCTGCTTGCGCAGGGATTTATTGCACTCGATCTTGACCTGGAATTGATTATTGCCCAGGGACTTCTTGGAGGCGGGCACGCAATCCAAGGCCGAGGAAACGTAGGTCAGGTTGATGTTCTTGGTCGAGGTCGCCTCGGCCACGCTGAAGCTCACGCCCATTCCTTCCACGGGCCCGTTGACGCTGTCGCCCTTCTCCTTGGGCAGGATCAGGAGGTCGTAGCTCACGCCGGTCTTGAAGCCCGAGATGGAATAGGAATTGACCGTCTTGGCCACCGCGTCGACGTCGACGGAGCCCATCACGAACTCGTTCTGGGCGAAATTGGCCGCGGCCACGCCGCCGACTTCCGTCTCGTTGGGAGCCGAACCGTCGGATTTGATGATGCGGCCGCTCACCGTGGCGCCGCGGGTCAGGACGATCATGTTGCCCGGGACGTAGTTGGCCGGCGTGTTCGAGCCGGCGTAGATGCGGAAACCCGAGGCGTCGGTCGTGACCGTGGCCTTGTAGACCATATAACCGAGGCTGGCGGCCCTCAAGTCGTAGGTCCCGGTCGAGAGGCCGGGCACCTCGAAATACCCCTGGGCGTCCGTCATGGCCTCGATGTCTCCCAGGGGATTCTCGTTGGGAACGACGCCCTGGGGCTGCAAATTGAGGGCGGCCGCGGGATAACCCCGGTTCGTGCCGAAGGGATAAGCGAGCTCTCCGCCGCCGGCCGCGTCCGCCACGGCGACATGGCCCGTGACCGAGGCCAGCAGAGGCCGCAGGGCGAAATCGACCGGTGTCGTCGAGACGATCACGTTGCGCGCCGTCACCTCGCCATAGCGCATGCCGTCGGACGCCAGGTTGCCGTCGCGCGGAGCCACGGTCACGTCGAATTGGTTCGAGACCGCCGTGGAAACCCACAGGGTATAGCGGCCCTGCCCGTTGGTCATGGTCTCCACGTTCATCTCAATAAAGCCGAAGGAAGGCTTGGACCGGAGCTTCAGGCCGCCCAAGGGGCTGCCCGTCGTCGTGGAGCGCACCACGCCGGTGATGGATTGTCCCTGGCTGAGCGCCACGACCCCGACGTCCTTGATCTCGCCGCCCTGGGCGACGAGGCCGCTCATGACCACGGGCGCGTAGTTCTGGCTGCCCTGCATCAGCGCGCCGGCGTCCCAGCTGGTCTGCGCCAGCCTGAGGTCGTAGGCGATGTCCGGCAGCAGCGGCCCGACCCGGAAGTAGCTGTCCTCGGCGATAGGCCGGTTGAGCGTCGCCGTGCTCAGCGGAGATTGCGCGTAGCCCCCCTCCACCCACGGATTGGCCATGGCCGATATCCGGAAGGAGGGAGCCAGCAGCGCGGCGTTGGCCGAGTTGATGAGCTCTCCCGTGTTCGTGTCCTTGAGCCGGCCCACGAGGTAGGCCGCGCGCTTCATGAGCACGTTCTGGTTGGAAAGATTGGCCGCCAGGCCGTTGGGAGACAGGCTGGGATCCGGGAACTTGATGGGCGGACCCACGTACTTGATCGGATACTGGGTTCCGTTCACGCTGAGGGTGTAGAACTCATTGGCCGGCAGGTTGGAGAACGTGTAATCGACCGAGTTGGCCATGAGGCCGGAGGACGCGTCTCCCAGATACACGGTGCTGGAACGCACCACTTCCTGGCGCCGGTTGCGGACCGCCACCTGCAGGACCCGGGCATCCCTGATGCCGCCGTCGAGAGAGATGCTTCCGGCCACGGAGTAGCCGTCGCTCAAATCCAGATTGACGCCGGAGACGTTGTTGGCGACGCGCACGACGGCGCCGGCTGCGGGAACGTCGACCTCGCAGGTCGCGCAGGCGCGCAGGTTCTCGGTGCGCACGTAATAGACCCCGGAAGGCACGTTGGATATGGTAAACGAGCCGCCTTCGGTCAGGAAGCCGACGCGCGTGGCCGCCGCGTCGAATATCGTCGAGATGGCCACGTTGAACTGCGCTATGTCCTGCCGGATCGCCAGGACCCGCGCCGTGCTCGATGAAAGTTCCGCGGGCCAGCCTGGCGGCTTGCCGTAGGGGGCGTTGGCCACGATCTTCGGGTTCGTGTTGAAACGGGTGTTGGTGATCCTGTTGTTGATGGAGCCGGCGATCGCGTAGGTCGGATCCCTCAGGTCGATCTCGGCATTGGTGGTCCGGCCGTTGACCACGGCCAGACGCTGCTTGCGAGTCTGGCCGTTGGTGCGATAGAGGAAAGTGATGTCGAAAGTCTCGGTATTAAGTCCGGTTACCGTGAAAGTGGCGACGTTGGCCGGACAGTACCCGTCATTGTCCGGAGGGGCGCCGTTGGAGACGCAGGTGAAGTCGCCCAAACCGTCGACCGGATCGGTCACCACGTCGACCGAGAATTTTTCGCCTACCCGCGTAGGCCGCACGGAAGCGACGGTCTCGCCGAAGAGGATCAGGCTGGCGAAATCCGTGCTGCCGGAAGGCAGGGTGATGGTGCCCGCGATGACGCCGGTGTTGGCGACGTAGTGGAAATCCGTGGTGGAACCGGCCAGGGCCTTGATCGGCAGATCCTCCAGCGCGTCGAGCTTCATATCCTCGACCCCGGAAAGATTGCAGTAAAGCTGATAGGTCGTGCCCGCGTCGAGGCCCTTGAGAACGTAGGGGATGGCTAGGCCGCCGCCGCCGCCGGCCCGAAAGACCACCGTGGAGCCGAAATTCATCGAGCCCGGAGCCCAAGCGTTGACATAAAGGGCGAGGCTGCGGCCCGTCGTCGCCGGGCCCACGAAAACCTGGCCGCTGATCTGCGCGCCCGCCGGCAGCGCCGGGAAGTTGACGACCACGTCGCTGGATGCGGGCACGGCCACGGTCGAGGACAACGCCGAATAACCCGAGGCGTTGGCCCGCACGGCATAGGTCCCGGCATCGAGGTTGAAGATGCTGTAATTTCCGGTCAGCACGCCCTGCGGCAGGTAGACGCCGCCGAAGCCCCCGGTCAACGCCGTGCCCGTAGCCGCCGGCACGGCGTTGACCGACACGAAGCGGCCCTCCGCGTTGGCGGACAAGGCGACGGTCCCGGATATCCGGCTCTTGCGGGTAAACTCGGGCAGCGCCACGCGAATGCCGTCCCAGCCGACATAGACCGAGGCCGTGGACCTGTCAAACCCCAGGAACTGGGCCTCCACCGAATACGTCCCCACGGCCACGTTGAACTTGATCGTGGTCCGCACCACGAAAGAGGACAGAGCCGCGTCCCAACGCCCCCCGTCGTCGAAAGTCGTGGTGCCGGCGGGCAGCCGCATGGGCGAGAACAGGGTCTGCTGGAAGGCGGCCATGGTGGAGGACTTCACCATGATGTTGCCCCACTGCTCGGTCTGGCTGGAGAAGCTCACGCCGAAAGCCGCGCTCGATATCCTCGGCGCCACGTAAAGCACGGGCGCGCGCCGCATCAGCACGTCGATGCCCGAATTGGCGTTGATGTAGCCGGTGGCCGCGGAGGAGAGCGCCGTGAAGGTGGAAACCGCTCCGGAGGCGTCGACCGTGACGCTCAGATTGCCGTCGAGGAAGTCATCGCGGCTGACGAAGACATTATACACGCCGGCCGACACGCCGGGCAGGAAGTAGTCGCCGTTGCCGTCGGTCTGGGTGAACATGGAGCCGTTGGGCCCGTAAACCTGGATGCGCGCCTGGGCCAACGGCGCGTAGGGCGGCTGGCCGTTGCCCAGGTCATGGAAGCGGCCCGCGACCTGGGGCACGGAGACGCGCACGCTCGCGCGATCGTCATGCACCCCGCCCGAGCCGCCCACCTCCACGCGGACGTAGTACAGGCCGCTGGGGACGCGCACGCCGCCGCTGATCCAGGGGCTGTAGCGGCCGTCCCACGCGACCTCGCCCATGGCCGGCTGTCCCCAACCCCACCGTTCCCAGATCGGAGCGGGCCACACTCCGTCTTTAAAAGGCACCGAACTGACCAGGACGTGCCAGCCCTGGTTGGATTCGCCCAATCTAAAGCTCAAATAAGCCTGGTCCGCCGCCCCGTCATTGTTGGGCGTGATGGTCACGGAGTTGCCCCCCGCGGCCGCGGGGAAGGTGGCCACGGAAACGCCGGTCAAGGCGTTTTGCGGCAAGACCGTGAACCCATAGTAATAAGTGCTGGGGCCGGCCAGGTTGAAGAACAGCTCGAAATTGCGGAAGCCCGTGGAATTCGCCAAGACAAAGAAGGCGCGGGATGACTGCCCGACCGCGAAATTGACCGCCACGTCCGTGGATAGGGCCAAATTGGCCGACGTGGAGAAACCCACTGTGTCGTCGTATTCGTTGAAATTGAAGGTCGTCTGGCTGAAGCGCTTGGCCCGGAGCATCGCGGCCGCGGCCGTCGCCACCGGAGCCCGATTGCCGCAGAAATCGCGAGCCTCCAAGGCCTGGGCGCTGGAGAGTTCGCCGCTCTTGAGCGTGATGTAGGGATTGACCGGCTGGATGAAAGCCGCGGGGCCGGGCACCACGGTCAGGCTCTGATTGGCGGCGCCCTCGAAAAGCGGCTGCAACGGGATAAAGGCGAACTGGGCGCTGACCACGGAGAAAGTCGCCGACGAGGTCATGCAGGGCACCCAGGCCGGGCCATAGACGAACTTGATCTGCTCGCCGGGCTTGAGCCACTCCCCGGCGTTGAGGGAGACGTACGCGGACTGGCCCGCGAAACTCACGGCGGAAATGACCGCCGTGGAGGGCGGATTGACCACCTGCGCCGTGACGCCGGCCCACTGCGGCCAGGAGAAGCCGGACGGAACCACGAAGCCGGCCCGGCCGCCGCCATGGATGCCGTTGGAACCGGCCGTGTAGGTGATGGTGGCGAAAAAGACCTGGGTTCCGGCCGCCACGGTGCTGGGCAGGATCGCGGCCGATCCCTCTCCCGAGGCGCCCAAGCCTCCTTGCGAAGCCCACGGGTCCTTGATGACCATGTCGATATTGACCAACTGGGCGTTCGCCGCGGCGTAAAGAGGCTCGGCGCCCTGGTTGGAGGGAGAATAGACGCCCTTGGGCTCCTCGGCATCGGGCTGGAAGTTGCCGTTGAGGTCCATATAGGCGCGCAGGAAGAATGACATGCCTCCCGGAACCGCGGCGTCATAGGGACCCGGACCGTTGGGCAATTCTCGCACGGCCGCGGGCCGGCCCTTGAAGTCGGCGCTGGGCCATAGCTCCACGCGCACCGGGCCGAAACGGGCGCCGCTATAGGCGATATTCCCGGTCACATAGGCTTGATTGGCGACCATCTGGGGATGGATCGTGATGTTGGCGCCGTAAACGTTCTGCCCGCTCTGCAAAGAGATGGGCAGGGACTGCCAATTGTTAGCCTCGGAGGCTCCGTAGTTGCCGCCGTCCTCGCCGGCGTCCGGCTGCAGATTGGAGTTGACGTCCACGAAAGAGCCCATGTAATAAGTCGTACCCGTGGGCAGGCTCGCGAAAGTGAAATTGCGCGTGCTGGTCAACACCTGGGAAGTCACGTAGGAAACCGAGGAAAAATTGACGCTGCTGAAGAGCGCCACCACGATCTGGCCGCCTTGGTTGCCCAGATACTCGATCGTGCCGGAAACGGAACCCAGGGTGGCATCCGAACCTTTGAGCGAAAGCCTGAAAGAGCCGGTGGTCATGCCCCAAGCCGAGGCCGCGACCGTGTAGAGACCGTCCTGGGGCAGGACGAAGTTCGTGATCCTGGCATTGCCGTTGCCTCCGGACTGGTCGTCGTTGGTCAGCAGGCGGCCGTCGGGCCCGTAGAGCATGAGGTAGGAATCATAGAAGCCGACCGCCTCCATGCCGATCGTGACCGGCTGGCCGCGCACGCCCCAGAAAGTATAAAGCCGCTGCGGCGATCCATCGTGATCCGGAGCCGGGCAATCAGAAGCGGCCAGCGCGTCGGCAAGCGTCTGGTTGACGACGATCTGCCGCCTATCGCAGAGCGTCAAATTCATGTGGGGAATCGTGTAGGTGGAGAAATAGACGCCGGTTGCGGTGCTGTAGGCGACGGGCTCCCCGGCTTCGGGCATGAGATTTCCGTTTAGATCGATGAAGGCCTGGATGCGGTAAGTCGCGGGTTGGAGATTATTGAACAGATACTGGCGGCTGGCACCGAACGGCGCGGTCGAGAAGCGGATCGGTATCTCGTTAGCCGGGTTGCCGGGGTCCGGCCCCAGCAGAACGGCGCGCACCGTCCCCGAGGTCACCAGGGTCCCGTTGTACGAAAGGCCGCCCCAAATGGCCCGGGCCGCGGTCTGCGTGGTGATCACGACCACCGCGCCGGCGCCGCTGATGGAGCCCGTGGTTCCCATGTCGACCTTGATGGTCGCCCAGTCCAGGTTTTGGCCGTTGTTGACGCCGCCGGTCACGAACACGTTGTTGACGTCCTTGACCGCCAGGCTGAAGGGAAAGTCCTCCTTGGTGTTGTCCAGTCCGTCGAAAGTCCGGGTGCTTACCAAGGCCAGATTGGGATCGTAGCGCAGAATGGCGAAATCTCCCCCGTTGACCGGAGCTTCCCAAGCCTCGTACACATAACCGGCCCCGTCCACGCCGATGTTGCCTATGCCGCCGCTGAAGTGCTTGACGATGGGAGAATAGGTGGCCGAGGCCTGATAGACCAAGTTTGAATCGAACTTATAGGTGACGGCGTAAGACTTGCCTGAGGGCGAACCGGCCAAGTAAACCTCGCCCGAGGGTCCCACGGCCATGGCCGTGCCCCATGGCCGCGGCAGATCCAAGCTCGTGACGTCCTTGGGAGAGCCCACCAGGTTCAGGCTGGAGTCGAATTTCAGCAGGAACCCCATATTGGGCTTGTCCAAGTTGTTGACGGCCGCGAAGACATAAACGTTGCCGGAGGCATCCACGCCCAAGGCCTGGACCCCGATATCCATGCGCGCAAACGGGACGGTGCCCGTGGAACTGACCACGAAAGTATCGGGATCGATCTTGAGGACCATGAGCGCCTTGTCATCCCAGCCCGGGGACATGGCCGCCGCGTAAAGGTCAGGGGAGCGCCATGCCAGGGTGCGGGCATCCAAAAGCTGCGGGAACTGCACGCTTCGGATGAGGTTCAAACCCGCGCCGTACTGAGTGATGGTTCCGGTGGAGGGACCATCGTTGCCGTCGCGAAGCCGGCCTCCCTGGTAAAGACGGCCGGCATCGTCTACGACCGGCAGTTCGGCATCATCCGATTCGGCTACGGTGACGGAGGAAAGCATGACGCCCGTCGGGCCGTAACGCGCGACCAGGGCATGCGTGCCGTTGAACTGCTTGGAAATGCCCTCCACGTACAGATACGGCCCGCCCCCAGTGACCACGTCCGCGACGACAGCGGCGGAGAAATCCGTGGCCCCGCCGTCGAACCTCGCCCCTCCCGACGCGGCGAAACTGCCCGTGAAGACATTGAGACTGCCGCCCGCCCCGGGATCCGAGACGGAGCCGTACTCGCTCCAATTCTCGGGATGGGAAGGCGACACCGTGATCGGGTTGCCTCCATTGAGCCGGCCATAGCCGTGGTAAGTCGGGTTATAATCGCCGTCGCCGCGATAAGCGTCTAAATAATAGGTTCCGAAAGCGAGCAGGTCCTTCCGGAACATGATTTCGGCAGGGCCGACCGGCAAATTGTGGAAGGCCGTCGTGTAAAGAGGCAGGCCCTCGTAACCCGGGTTGTCGAAGAAACGCACCACGATGGGGCCGGCCAACGTGCCCATATAGGTGACATCGCCGCGAATCACCCCCCCGTTCGTGCCGCCGCCGAAACTCCCGGGGTCGTTGACCGTAAAATCGACGCCATAAGTGGGATAGGTCCCGGGACCCGACGAGACCGAGATCGCGGTCCCATAGCAGGGGCCAAAACCGCCGCAATAGCCGTACTGGCCGTAGGGCTCTCCATAATCCGTTCGATCATTTCCGTTGGAGTCCACCACGGCGCTGGCCGAATAGTTGCCGCCGGCCGCGAGGAACTGCAGCGCGTAATTATATTCGCTCACCCCGGCCTGGCGCGGGATATAAACCTTGCGGGAATTATTGGGGCCGCTGGAATTGGGCCGCCAAATCTGGACGACCAAGGGCTTGTCCGCGGGCGCGGCTCCGCCGTAGGTCACCCGGCCGCGGACCTCGCCGGTGGGAGGATCCGCGAAGGTCAGGTTCGCCGTGGTCGCCCCGGACAGGGGGACGAAAATCGCCGCCGGGTTGTCGAAACCCACGGCGCCGCCAAAACCCTCCGGCGCGCCCACGCCGACAGGCTCGCCCGAGGCATCGTCCGGATTGCCGTTGCCGTTGACATCCATGAACCCGGCCATGTAGTAAGTGGCGCCGCCCACGACTCCCGGCTTGATATAGGTGCCGGTCGCCACCATATTGATGGTGTAATCCATGAAGGTGAATGACGGGCTGCGCGAGAAACCCACCATGATGGCGCCGGTCTTGACGCCCGGATAGTCGACGATGCCGCGCAAGGTGCCGGCCCCGGCGGCGCCCGAGCCCGGGTCGCGCAGGATGAGGCCCAAAGTCACGGTCGAGTTGGCGACGATGCCGATGGGACCCGACGAGGTCTTGGCCTCCATGATGTCCGGTTGCTTGTTGGCGTTGGAGTCCACGTAGGCGCGCAGGAAATAATTGGTGGCCGGAGGCAGGAAGTTGAGCAGATAAGCATTGGCCGCGCCCGTGGAGGTCACGCCCGCCACGGCGAGATCGCGCATCACGTCGCAAGAGGGCTGTCCGGGGGCGCATTGTCCCACGTCGATGCGCATCGCGCCCGGCTGCGAGCCGTCATAGAAGATGACGCCCTTGACGGCTCCCACGGCCGGGTCGGTCATGGTCACGGAGAGTCCCTGAGGCTGATTGGAAACGCCGCCCGTTATGATGACGGCCGTCGGGGAACTCACGGACGCCCCAAAGGCGCCGACCGGCTCGCCGGGATCCTGCACCATGTTGGCGTTGCCGTCCCTGAAAGCCCGCACATAGTAGTAGCCGTCAGCCAAGCCGGAAAACTGGAAGTAAGACGGGGAAGCGAAGCCCGGAATATTGACGATCTGGATGGGACTGGCGCTGGCATCGGCGCTGTTGAAGAGCTGGATTTTCACCGGCCCGGCCTGCGCGCCGCTGTAGGCGGCCGAGCCCGATATGACGCCCGCGAAGCCGCCGCTGACGTCAAGAGAAATGTCGTAGGGACCGGTTTGGCCCGGATTGAAGGAGGTCGCCTCAAGGACATAGACGCCGGACTGAGTCACGGTCGAGAGCAAAACAGCGCCGCCCGGCCGGTTGTCGCGCCCGATCACGCGGCCGTCGGGCGAGAGCAGGATAAGCTCGGTGTCGTAAGCGGCCCCCCACATCTTCAGCCGGATCTGGGAACCCAGGCCCAGGGAGCCGGCGGAACCGTCCCCGACCGGGAAGGCATAAAGGTCGGCGTAATAGCCCGGGCCCTTGTCCAGGGCCGGGCAGTCGTTGGCGGCCAGGCTTGCCGCCAGAGTGGAACTCACGAAGATGCGCGTGCGGTCGCAGAGCGTGACGTTGACGCCCGGAACCGCGCTGCCGTTGAAAACGGAGATGGGATAGGCCGAGTTCAAACCGCCGAAGGCGCCCGAGGGCTCGGCGAGGAAGTCGTTGGCCCCGTCATTATTCTTGTCCAGGAAAGCCCGCAGGAAATAGCCCGTGGAATTGTCCGGCAAGCCCGTGAAGCTGAAACTCGTGACCAGACTTTCGTAGAGGAAAGGCGCGTTGGGACTGGGCATGGTCGAGAGCCGAACCCGGAACTGGCCGCTGGCCTGATTGCAATAGACCGAGACCGCGCCCGACACCGCGCCGCCCAAGGACGCGACCGCCGCGACGGAACCCGACGGCAAGGAGCGGTTGTCGCCGATGTCCAAAGCCAGAACTCGGTAGAAGTTCTGCACCCCGTCCAAGGGCACCTGATCGACGTAGATTGTCGTGGAAATAGGCAAGGCGAACAAGTCGGACCATAGCGGGTTGACGCCGGTCACCGTCGTCCTCTGCACCATGTAGCCCTGCAGGTCCGTAAGAGGGGACCCGTCCGCGCTGCGGATGACGCCGCCCCAGGAGAGGGAGACCTGACGCAGACCCGGCGAAGCCCGCAGGCCCGCCGGAATGGCCGGCGCCACGGTATCGGCGGCGATGGCGAAATTATAGCCCGTGGCCGGACCGGCCAGGATACGGATCGGATGCGGGACAACGGCCGCATTGAAGCTGCCCGCGGCCTCGGAGGATTGCCGGACCCCGTCGCCGTTGTAGTCCACGAACGCGCGCAGGAAGTAGGTCGCGTTGCCGACGAGAGAAAGGAAGTAGGGCTGCAGCGAGGTATTGGGCATGACTGCCGTGGCCGAGGCCGTCCCCACGAAGGCACTATTTCCGAAGGCCTGCACGATGATGCCGCCTCTCTGCGCCCCGGCGTAGCTGAGCTCTCCGGCGATGGAAGGTCCGGCGGTGGCTTTCGTGACCGTGGAGACCTGGCCGCCGTAGCCGGTCTGGATGCCGTTGCCGTTGATCGCGACCAGGCGCCAGAAGTAGGTCGCCGCCGCGGCCAAGCCCCTATCCGAAGCCGGAGCCGCCGCCGTGGAAAGGGCCGGGACCCCGTACTTCGCCGGGTCCGTGCTGCGGTAGAGCACGTACTGGGTCCCCGGCGGGTTCGCGGCGCTCCAGGACAAGGTCACCGAGGACGTGTAAACGGCCGCGGTGCTCAGGTCCGCCGGCGTCACGGCCAGGGAGTAGACCGGAGCGACAAACGCCGACGTGCTGGCGCCGTCGAAATTGGCCGCGGCCACGGCTCGAATTTGGGAGGAAGTATTGTCCGGCAAGGCGTCGAGATAACCGCTGGCCGGATGCGCCAGCACCGCCGCGATGCCGGCCGTGGCGGTCACCAGGCGGTATTGCGTCGCGCCGGGAACCGGATTCCAGGAGAACGCCACCCCGCCCGCCCGTCCCGCGCCAAAGAACCCGGTCGCCGCGGGAGGCGCCGTGGCGCTTTGCAGGGCGAAATCGTGTTTGGCCTCGCCTCCGGAAGGAACCGAGAGTCCGGAGCCGGAATAATAGCTCTCCTCGCCCGGATCCTGGCTGCCGTTGCTGTTACGGTCCAGGAAGGCGAAAAGGGCATAATGAGTCGCGGGCCGCAGGAGGCCCACGGAATAATACATGCTCCCGGGAGAATACATAGGCAGCCAGACTTGAGCCTGGCTCTCCTTGGCCGCGCCCCGCAAGCCCGAGACAACCACCTTGCCCTGCGCGCCCTGCGGCAGGCTGACGTTGCCGGATATGGCGCCATTGTCGACGAGATCGAAGCTGATTCCCGAAACCGCGGAACTCGCCACCGGCACATAGACCGGAGTCATGGCCAAGGCCCAATCGCTCAGGCCGCGCCGCGGATTCGTGCTGCCGTAGTAGCCCAGGGGCTCAGGTCCGTCGGGCATTCCGTTATAATTCCCATCCAGGAAGCTTCCGAAATAGAAGGTGTTGGGGATCGGCAGATCATGGATGGTGAAGGCGCCCGCGGCCTGGGTGGCCGCCTCCCCCACGAAGATGGGATTCTCGAAATCAGGCCGCGTCGTGACCACGATCCGGTATAGGCCTTGGCGCAAAACTCCGCCGTAGCTGATGACGCCGGAGACGGTGCAGCTGCCCAGGGAAAGGGTCACGTCCGCGGTCACGGTGCTGCCCAGCACCACGCTGAGCCGATCCTCGGCGCTGCGCCCGAAAACAACCGTGTTGGTCGAGGCCTGCGCCGTGATCACATAGCCTTCACCCGGCCGCAAGCCCGGGATGACGTAGGGATAATAAGTCGTGTTGGCACGAAGGGCGAACGTGACCGCGGCCTGAGGGATCAAGGCGCTGTAATTTTTCAGGTTCGCGACCACGTCTACGGTCCCGGTCCAGGCTCCCGTGTAATAGACCGTGCCGCCGACGGCGCCCGTGGTCGCTCCGGCGACGCTGTAGTCGACGAATATTCCGCCCGCGTTGTCATAGTACGCGCCGACATAATCGTTCATGGCCAGGATCAGATCACCGGAATTGCGGACGATATGGCCGGTGGTGCCCACGCCCACGGCGAACCAGTTGCGGTCGCCGCTGCCTTGATCCATGGCGTCATAGGAATTGACGCGCGCGATAAGCTCGCCGATCTTGGCCGAAGGCAGGACCGTGTTCTGTCCCTCGGTCCCGGGTATGCCGCCGGGCCCGGAGCCCGAAGCGCCCGCGCTCGAGTACCAGACTCCCTGCGCCGAGATGTCCAGGGCTTGGCCCTGGTACACGGTAAAGCCGGTCCAATTGCCCCCCGAATTATAAGGGAAAGCTTCCATATTCGCTTGCGCTACGCGCTTGACCTGGGCCCAGCCCGAGTCCACGGGGTAAAATTTCTGGTCCGCCATGTCGCCGGCGGTCAGGGCGAAGCTGCCGGTGGATTCGATCACGAGCCGGGATCGGCCGGTGTTGTAGTTGGACACGGTGAGGAAGAAGGTCTTGCTGGTCCCGGCGGCTATGGTCTGAGCGTCCCAAAACTGCAGCGTGGCGCTCGATGGCCCGCCGATGAAAAGCCACGCCGAAGCTCGGCTCATATCCTGGGCATTGCCGTCGAATACGCCGTTGGCGTTGTCGTCCGTGAAAACTCCGATTCCGACGCCGCCGGGCGATATATCGCCGTCATAGCGCACCGCGATGGCATGAAGCGTGGCGTCGAGATTGGCCGCGGAAAGCGCGAGTTTGAGCAGGGCCTGGTCCGTGTTGGCCGCGATGCTGCCGGAGTGGGCCGTCGCCGTGGCCACGGAAATGGTGCCTCCCAAGCCCGCGGAACCGCCGCTGATGGCCGGTCCCTGGCCCGCCGCGCCGTTGAAATCCAGAGAATGGGCGAAGGTCGCGTCCACGGGCGAGGAGGACGCGCTGGCCTCGAAGTAGTCCAGGGCCGCGTTGCCGTTGACGTCGACAAAGGCCCGGAACTCATAGCCGACCGCGGACGGAACCGTCATCTGGAAATAACCGCTGCCGGCCGCGGTGGAAGCCTGAAGAGCGCCGTCGCGCCAGGCCTGCACGAGAACCGGTCCGAGCTGAGCCGTATTGCGCGATATCTGGCCGGAGACGCTCACCCAGCTCGCCAGAGCCAGGTCGGTTCCGGTCAGGGCCGCTCCCGGAGCCAGGAAGCGCGGCAAGGACAGCCACGACCCTCCCGCGTAACCGTAGCCGCCGCGCGGACTGGCGGCCGAGGGCCAGGAATCGGCGCTCCTGAATCCAAAAATGTAATAAGTCGCGGGGGCGCGCAAGCCCGTCAGGATATAATTTTGAGGGGAAGAACCGCTGCCGCTCGACATGACCACGCTCATCTCAGCTATGCCGCCCGCCGGATCGGTCGTGGCGAAGATCCAGTAGGTCCCGGGGAATCCGCCGCTGATCTGGCCGGAGATGGAGCCGCTGCCGCCCCCGTCGGGACTCCAGGCGATCACTCCCTTGGGATCGGCTTCAAAGGGCGAGCCCATGCGCGGCCCGCTCGAATACGAGAAGACGATATTCGAGCCCGGGGCGACGTCGGAGCCGTCTACGTTAGTGGACACCGACGCGTCGAACTCCCAGCCGGTCAAGGTCCGCTGTATCGGGGACCCGGCATGAAACCGGACCGTCGGATTGGGATTAGGCGCGGAACCGGTCACGCGCACGCGGTCGAAGGCGTTGATCCGGGCCCCGGCGGAAATGTCGAGGGCGCCCACGTTCGCCAAGGTCGGCCCATAGCCCTGCAGGTCCACGGTCGCGAACTCGACGAGGAACTGGGCCAGGGCCACGCCCGGCGCGTTCTCTATCGTGGAACGGCCGTAGTCCGTGTAGGAGTAGCCGCTGAGCAATGAGTTGCCCGTCAGCCGCAATGTCCCGACCTGGAGCCGGGTTTGGCCGGCGCCCAAATTGAGCGTGGCGCTGGACTTGACCAGGAGGGTCCCGGGCACGGCCAGCTGGTTATTGTAGCCCAGGTCCAGGGTCCCGCGCTCGAGCACGGCGCCGTCGGTCACGGTCAGGCTGTTGGCCGCCCCGCTGTTGATCAGGCGCACGGTCCGGGCATAGGATGTGGTCATCTCCAGCAGACGCAGGGAGAGATTGGGGATATCCCAATCGCAGTCGTAGGACGAATCGTCGAACACCACGCGGTCGCCGTTGAAGGGCTTGCCGTTGATCCAGTTGGAGGAGAAATCGGCCTTGGTCTCGAAGCCCGGATAGCCGCCCGCCCAGACCTTGGCCATGGTGGAAGCCAGCACATAGTAGCGCACCGCGATCGAACTGGCGTTATCCGAGAAATTGTCGTCGTTCATCGCCAAATAAAGGTCGCCGCTTTGGGTCACGGTGGCGGTGGAATTCTTGCCCAGCCCAAACCAGCCGCCCGCGCCCACGCGCCCCACCAGGGCGCCACGGTAGGAGCCGGGCACGAGGCGCCCCCCCGCTCCGGAAGGATTGCCGTCCGGATCAAACCAGCCGTTGGTCCCGTCCGTCCAGAGGCCCGAGGCTTCGACGCGCAGCTGCTGGCCGCCGTTGATGTGCAGGCCCGTGTAATAGCCGCCGGAAACCACGGGCAAAGAAGAAGGGGTCGCGTAATACTGCATGGCGGGATTGGAAAAAGGATTGGCCCAGAAATCGAACTGGATCCTGGCCAGGCCGGACTGCCACGGGGCGCCGGACGGGGAAACCTCGCCGCCGCTCATGTAAAAATCGGCCGGAGAGGCCGCGCCGACCTGCAGGCCGGCTCCGACCGGCGCATTAGCGTAGGAGACCGACAGAAAGAAGTAGCGGGTCGAGGCGGTGATCAGCTGGTTTTGGAAATACAACTGAGCGTAAGGCACGGCTCCGGCCTGGACCGAACCGTAGTAGAGCATCTTGTCGGAGCCCGGGTCGTAAGCGGGGCTCGCGCTCGACGACAGCGAGACCATGACCTGGCTGGCCGGAACGTCGCCTTGCAGATAAACCTTTTGGCCGTACCATGAGGAGTTGCCGTTCTCGGACCACAATCCCAGGCGCAGCATCGGCATCTGGTAGACGGAAGCGGACGCCGTGGCCGGAGCCAGATTCATGCCTTGAATGTACGCCGTGATCGACGGACCCTCGCTGCCGGCCAGGCTCTGACGCAGGGTGCGCATGTCCTCGCCCATATTCATGCCGGAAAACCCGGCCACGAAAACATAGCCGCCCCAGGCTCGCAGACCCCAGGCCGAGTCCGCCTTGCCGCTGTCGAAGACCTGGCTGCCTTCAAGATTCAAATTCGCGCCGTAGCGCAAGGTCATGACGTCGCGGTCGCTGCCCGTGGACGCTCCGGTCACGTAGACCGCGCCGTTGGTGGCCACCGCGACGTCCAGAGCGATATCCCCCAGGCCCCGGTTGTAGGTGCTCGTTGAAATCAAGCCCAAGGCCGGGCTGAATCGACCGACCCAAAAATCCTTATCGGCGCCGTTGTACCAATCGCCGGCCGCATAGACGCTGGTCCCGGCCGGGTTGACGGCCACGCGGATCAAGCGCTCGTCATTGTTCTTGGGGCCCAGGGCCATGGTCGCGCTCGAGACCCAAGCGCCCAGGTTGTTGGCGAATTTGAATAAATAGCCGCTGGAACCGGCATCCGCTCCGGCGACGTAGACATTGCCCGAGCCGTCCACGGCCAAGCCGCTGGCGTACGAATCCGCCGCGGCCGGGAACGTGCCGTCCGCCTGCCAAGCCAGATTTTCCGAATACTTGCCGACTTTAAAAACCTCGCCGCCGCCGTTATCGACGTTGCCGGAGACGAACACATTGCCGGCCGCGTCCAAGGCCACGGACTGGGCCTCGGCCCGGATGGAGCCGGAGAAAGTCGCGCTCGTCTTGAACACCAGGTTCGACCCGAATTTGACCAGCAGCCCGCCAGCCTTGGCGGAATCAAAGAACGAACCCGCCACGTAAAGGTCGCCGTTGCGCGGGTCCACGGCCGCCGCCCACGGCCGTTCATCATCGGGATCCACGGGAGGACTGACGCTCGCCTCGAATGCCGCGGAGGCCACCGCGATTCCGCCGAAATTGTATTTAACGATCAAATAGTCGGCGCCGCTGCCGGGCCGCGAGGACTGGCCCACGGAATAGACGAAATAATTCGTGGTGTCCACGGCCACGGCATAGCCCCTATCCTCCTTGCCGCCGTCGAAAATCGCGCCTTGGACGGATTGGAAGTTGCCCGTGAGCAGGCCCTGGCTGCTGGCCGTGCTGTAGGCCGGCAGGGAGATGTTGTCCACGAAGGCGGCGTCGGAATATTTATCCACGCTGACGTCCTTGGAATACTCCCAGCGGAAGGTGTGCATGCCGGAACCCGCCGGGTAGGAAGCCTGCCCCCAGCCCAGTTCGCCGCTCCATTGTTCCTGGAGGGCCGCGTCGATGTAGAACCTGAGCCAATCGTAGTTCTCTTCGCTCGACACCTTGCGGAAGAAGGATATATTTCCCGGAGAGAGCACATTGACCGTCAGTTCCATGAAGCTGGATTGATTGGCGTAGCTCGCTCCGGATTGCGCCGCGTACAGGCCCGTATGCGCGGTGCCGACCTGGACCAGCCAGGGCATGGTTCCGCCCAGGGCCCAGGGGAGCTGGCTCATGTCGAATATCCCGTTCTCGAAATCCACGTCCACGGCCTTGAGGGTCCGGACCTGGCCCAGCTCGAACCAGGGGCCGTTGTCCGCCCCCAAAGTCGAGACCCTGACAAAATATGTGGTATCGGAACTCAGTCCCGTCAAAACGGCGTAAGGCAGGTAGGGACTGGCGCTCTTGATGCCGCCGCCGAAGGCCGGATCCGGCGAAGCCTGAACCTGGTATTGGGTCCCGCCCGCATAGGTCGAGTTCCAAGCCGCCCGGAAACTGGTTGAAGAGACTTCGCTGAAAAAGCCCGGAGGGAATATACCGGCTCCGCCCGCGCCGAAATAAGGATTGTTCAAGGCTCCCAGGCCGGAGACGGTCACGGAGTCTATGGTCGCCCACGGCGTTCCCGAGTCCATGTCCGACAAGCCCAGGCCGACGTTGTCTCCCGGGGAAGCGACGGTCTTGGACGCGAACATGAATTCGTAAGGCCTGCCGGTCTCCAGCTCCAGGACGCGGCCCCGTATGGAGCCGTCCGCGTAAAACGTCGCGGCCACGCGCAAGGTCCCGGTGAACTGGAAGGAAGAGAACTGGTGGTCGTAGAACGAGCCGTTGTCATAGGCCTCCACCTTGGAGGCGCTGTAATTGATGGTCTGCGGATAATCGCCGGGCTGCTGCTGGTTGCAGTCGTAGCGGTATATCCTGAGGGCATGGGCCTTGGGGATATTCCCGGCCGCGACCGACCCGTCCGCCCTGCGCATGAGCCAATGCGAGTAGTGGCAGCCGTAACCCAGGTTGGAACCCGGTCCAAGGTCCGCCTTGAACCCGAAGGCCGGGCCCTGGTCCACCTTCTGGGTGATCAATCCTGCGTTGGGGCTCGACATGAAGAACCGCAGGCGGTGGTTATCGACGCAGAGGTTCTGGCCGTCGGTCTTCATCCAATTGTTTCCGACGGCGCAGGAGTCGGACCTTTCGAAATCGTCGGAGATCTCGCTGGGAATCTCGCTGCCGGCCAGATTGTAGGGCGGGAACTGGATTTCATCCACCCAGACCGCGTCCTCGCCCACGGAACCGGAGGAATCCTTGCCGTACTCCCACCGGAAGAAAGTCTGGCCGGTCGTGCCCACATAGAAGGAAGTGGAAGTCCAGACATTCGATCCGCTGACGGCATCCCGCTGCGAGCCGTTGATCTTGAAGCGCAAAAAGTCGAAAGACGCTTCCGTGTCCGTCTTGAACTTGAACCCGACATACCCCGGCGTCAGGATGTTGAGGGATATTTCGAGATAACTGGTCTGATTGTCGCCCGCGGCGCCGGAACGAACGGACCGAACGCCTGAAGCGGCATTGGCCGCGTCCACGAACCAATGAGCCGCGCCGCCCGTGCTCCACGGCAGCGGACTCTCCGCCAAACCGGGCCCGGACTCCCAGCCCTCGTCTATGCCTCCGGCGCCGCCCGCGTCCGGCCACCAGACCACGCTGCTCGGGTCATTCTCGAACGGAGGTCCGGAGCGCGGGCCCTTGGGGCCGCGCACGGTGATGCGCGCGTTGGCGGCGAGGTTTTGGGCGTTGATATTTATCCCGATCTCCGGCGCCATGAAATTGACGTTGGTGAAGGTCGAGACGAAGTAGCTGGCCGGATCGACGAAATTGACGGCCGTGGCGCCGCTGAGAAGCGGCCCGCTGAACGCGAAGCTGGAAAGGCTGACCAAGCTCGCCATGCTTCCGATCTGCAGGCCGGCCGGGCTCAGGCGCTTGAAGATGCCGGTGGAAATATCGATCTGTCCGTATAGTCCCAGATCCAGCCAGGACCCCGTGTCCGTGCCCGTGCTGGTCACGGTCGCAGGCCCGTAGGCCCCGTTTTCCCACAGGGTAAAGGCGCTGCCGGAATTCATGCGGATAACCCCGGCTTTTACCAAAGCCGCGTTGCCAACCTCCAGCCAGCCGGCATTGGCCGTCACCGAGCCCGCGAAAACCACCGTGGTCTGCTGGATACGGAAGTCGGCCGCGGAACCCGCGAGCGTGACCGGGCCATTGAAGATATGGGTCATGGCGGGATGGCCCGTGAACGAGGCCGTGCCGTTGAACAGCTCAAAAGGCCCATTGACCGTGATAGCGGCATTGAAGTCGACCCGGCCGTTGAAGGCGCCGGTAAACGTAACCGAGGCCAAAGTCACATTGAGGTCCCAATCGCAATAATTTGAATCGGCGTCGAAAACGACATAATCGCCGCTTTGAGGAGCTCCGGCAGGGGTCCAATTCGAGCCCACGCTGGCGTTGCCGCCGGCAGGCGCGCTCCAAATCTTGGTCTGGCCGACGATGCTCATCACGCTCATCCGGGCGATGGCGACATCGTCATTGCTCCCGTTGAACGTCATGCCGACGGCCACGACGTTGTCCGCGCCGTCCACGGCCAACCCCAGCCCCAGGTCATTGCCGCCCGAGGGCCCGCTGTCGGAGCGCCGGGCGACGCCCAAGCCGTTCAAGTCCTGATCGAACTTGGCCGCCAGGATCTGGCCGCCGCCGGTCACGCTGTAAGTGTCCGTGGTCACCAGGTATAGGTTGCCGTCCAGACCGGGCTTGAGCAGACCCGCCGCAAGAGGGCTGCCCACGTCCGTCATGGTGGAACTCACGCCCGTGTAGCCGAGGTTCGTGTCGAATTTGCGCAAATACAGATGGCTGCCGGCCGGGTCCGGATGGAGATAGAAAAGGTTGGAACCCATGACCGCCAGGTCGCCCGCTTCCTGGGCCAGACCCAGGCCCGCGATATCCAGGCTCGCCGAAGGCGCGGCGCCGTCGAAACTGGGCCCGTATTTGAGCAGCAGCTGGGCCGCGCCCGGGGCGTGCCCCGTCGAGACCATGACGAACGCGTTGCCCGAGCCGTCGAGCGCGATGGCGTCGCCGTTGGTTTGAAGGCCGTTGATCGAATACTCCGCCGTGGCCAGGGGGGTGAGATTGCCGTCGTACTTGATGAGCTTGGCCGAGTTCGAGACGCTGCCGCCGTCATTGATCGTATAAATAAAAGTCCCGTCCGAAGCCATGCGGGTGACGTTGCCCACATCGAAGCGCGACACCGCCTGGGAACTGATCAGCGTCAACTGCGGGCTATACTTGCTGATCCAAAGCTGGGGGGCGGCGGCGCCGTCGATTTTCCGTTCTCCGACATAGAGGTTGCCGGAGGAATCCATGGCCATGGCGTCGCCGCTGGCGTTGCCCTTGAGCGCCGCGGAACTCATGAACAGTCCGGAACTGTCGTAGCGCGCGAGCACCGCCAAGGACGGCCTATCGTGGCTCACGCTGGTCGTGGACATGAACAGCGCCTGATAAAAGGGGCCGCCCGCCGTGACCTTGTCGATGAAAACATGCCGGCCCGCTTCGTGCTGGGCGTTCTGGCTCGCGATCCTGGCTCCGGTATTAATGTTGCCGGTGAAATCGAAATTTACGGATACGGAGGCGCCCTCATATGTGAAAGTCTTGACGTCCACAGGACCGATGTTGCCGGCCCGGTCCCGGGCCCAAGCCTCCACCTTGTATTGGGTCCCGGGCGCGAGCATTCCCGCCGGCGGGGTGGATACATAAACCCACGTTCCGCTCGAATCTCCCACGAAAGCGGCCGGATGGGAGGAAAGCATCATGCTCCAAGCCGACCCGTTCCAATAGCCGCTGAAGCCCGGGCCGCTGGAAATGCGCACCACCACGCTGGAAGCGTCGATGCCCGAGAACGCGTCCTGAGCCGTGCCCGCGATCTGCGGGAAACCGGCGGCGGATTCGCCGCCCGCGGGCGAGATCACGAGGACGGCCGGCGCGTTTTGGTCGAATCGCACCACCAGCGAGGCGTCCGCGGACTGAACCTGGCCCAAGGTATCCGTGGCCCTGGCCAGGAAGAAATAGGTGGTCTCGGAGGACAGGGCGCTGAAAAGGTTCTGATCGATCCACTGCCAGGTGCCCGAGGCCCCGCCCGAAAAGACCGCGGTGCTCAAGACCGGGCCGGACGCCTGCCATAGCCGAGCCGGGCTGTTCCACCAATAATTATCCGTCATGCGGCCGACCGCGACCTGGACTTCGCCCACCAGCGCGCCGTCATAGGCGAAAGCCTCTCCGTTGATCGAAGCGGGAGCCGCGCTCGCGAGCAGGACGGGCGGCGTCGCGCCGAAGCTCGCCTTGGGATTGCCGTCCACCCATTCCACATAGCTCGCGTTCGCGTTCTGGAACGCCGGGCCTGCCTTGGGTCCCTTGGCATTGCGCATGGTGATGCGCGACCCGAATCCCAAGTTCGGCGCATAGAGGTTCTTCGTCATTTCGTCGGCGAAAAAGCCGACGCCCAGGAAAGTCGAGACGATCACGCCGCCGCTGTCCGAATAGCTGATGCCCCAGCCTCCGGCCGACCACGGCGACACGAAGGAGAGCGACGAAACGCGCAGTTCGGCGGGCTGATTGTAGAAGTCGACTCCGATATAAAGGCCGGTCATGACATTGGACGTGATGGCCAGCACGCCCTTGTTGCCCCGACCCAAAATGATGCCCACGGAACCGAAGCCGGTCAGCGCGCAGGAGGTTATCTGGAGATCTTGGGATTCCGCCTGCACCTTGACCACGTCGTTGCCGAAGAGACGGCTCGCGCTTATGGCCGTGCTGGACGAGCCCGAGACCACGACCGCGGCCAAGGGCGCCCACACGTAGGAGCCGGAGAGGATGCTGGCCGATGAGCTCTCGACGTGGAATCCATCGTCGTTGGCAACGGTCAGGGTGCTCGTGAGCACCTGATTCTGCAGGGAGCCCTGGGACGAGCCTCGCTTGATGCGCGCCGCGACGCCGCGGCCGAGGTTGTGAATGAAGCTGTTTTGCACGACATTATAGTTGGCTTGCTCGATGTTCAGGACGGCCGCGTTGGCGGAAGACGGCGGAGTGCCGATCAGCGTGCTCTGGCTGACCGTGTTGTAATTGCTGTAGCCCGAGCCGTAGGGAGCGATATCCAGGGTCGGAAAATCCTGCCGGCTCTCCAGGTAGGATTGGGTAATAAGGTTGCCGCTGGCTCCGTTGTATATCTGCAGAGCCGTGGAGTCGCTGGTGATCGTGCTCAGGCGCACGACATTGCCGCTCGTGGCGCCGTAATCGAAGCGAACGCCATAGCCATAGCTCGCTGGGTTCAGTATCCGGCATTGGTCGATGAGATTGTTAGCGGCGGTATTGAAATAGAGCGCCGCGTAGCTGCCGCTGCCCCCATAAAAGAAAGACTGGGTCACGGTGCTGCGCTGCACAGAGGCGTCCATGAGCAGGGCGTGGCCCTGCGTATTCTGAACGTAGCTCGTCGCGACGGTGTTGTCCAGCACGTTATTGCCGGAAAGATAAACGGCGGCCTCGGAGTCATTGCTGGAATTGGCCGTGATCGTGCTCTGGCTGATGGTGTTGAAATTGGAGACGCCCTGGATCTTGACGCCCGAACCCATGCCGTTGTTCGCGATGAAGGATTGATCCACGCGGGTCTGCGCCGCGCTGGCCAGAATCAAGGCGCCGTAAGTCGCGCCGGCTTTGGCCGTAATCGTGCTCTTGTCGATCCGGACATTAGCCGCGCCGTTGACCATGACCGCGTTGCCGTTGGATGAGAGCAAAGAGCCTTCCACCGTGCTGGAACTGGCGCTTTCCAGGTAAAGCGCGTACTTGGAGGAAAGGCCCATGGTGACGAGTCGGCTGTTGACGATGTGGGTGTAGGTCGACTGCGCCGCGCCGTTATACGTCGCCCTCACCGCGTGGCTGCTCGGGCTGAAAACATAGCTGTCGGTTATCGTGTTGCTGCTCGATCCCCACAAGTAGACGCTGCCGTTGTCGGACGCGCCCGTGACGGTGCTCAAGCTGATGATGTTGTCGCGGGACGCGTTATAAAGGCAAACGCCCGTGCCCATGGAATTTGAGATGAGCGAACCGGAGATGACCGTGCCCGTGGCCTGATTGAGGTACACCGCCGCCTCGCTGGCGCCCGACACATGGGCCGTGATGGTGCTCTGCAATATCTGGTTCCGGGAGGAGAAATTGAAGTAGACCGCCGATGCTCCCTGGCTCTGAATCCGGGATTGCCGCAGGACGTTGTACATGGAATAGGGCGGACCGGCCAAGGTGTCGAATGACACCGCCTTGGCGGAACCGCGAGCCGCGATCGTGCTCTGGGCGATGACGTTGAAGTGGTTGAGGCTGTTGAAATAGACCGTCCGGCTGACCGCGCTGGTATTGGTGTTCTCCAGGTAACAGTCGGAAACCGTATTGGATGCGGTGCGGCCGCCAAAAGAGAGGGCGCCGTCCGAGCTGTTGCTGGAATTCGTGGTCAGCGTGCTGAAGCTGATGGTGTTGAACCGGGCGCCCGGCAAAGAAGAATTATAGAGCCTGGCGGCGGAATAATAGTCGCTGCGCAGCCGGCTCTGGGTCACGAGATTCCCCGAGGAAGTGCCCAGGATATACAGAGCATGGCCGCTGGCCGCATTGCCCTGGCTGACGACGGTGCTCAAACTGATCGTGTTGAAATCGGCGCTGTATATCTGGAGGGCGTCATAGCTGGGATTAAAGATATAGCTCTGGGTGATGGTATTGCCGGCGGCTTGGCTGTAAATATACGCCGCATAGGAAGAACTCGCCATGCTGGTCATCGAGCTCTGTCTGATCGTGTTATTGGTCGTCCCGGAGCCGTTGAGGTAGAGGGCATGACTCCAAATATTGATGATTTCACTGTCCTTGATCTCATTAAACGCGGCATTGTTCAAATAGACGGCCGCCCCCGAGACGTTGCCCTCGAACCTGCTCATGCGGATCGTATTGAATAGGCTCCCATTGCCGAGCTGCAGGCCGACGCCGCTGGTATTCTTGACCCAGACCTGGGTCACGGAAGAGTAGGCGACGCCGAAGAAATGAAGCGCCGGCCAGGGACTCGCGGCGCTGAAGCTGCTCCGCGAGATATCCAGGTAGCTGCCGGTCGCGTAGAGTCCCCTGGCATTCTGAACCGTGACGCTCGACGCGCTCACGCTCGTCGCGCTGGTGATCCAGATGCCCGCCTGCGAAATATGGCCGGAATTGTCGTTCACGTTCACGCTTGAGATATCCACCATGGCCGAGGAGGCCCGGACGCCATAAGGCAGAGACAAATTCGGGGCGATGTTAAAGCCGATGATGCTGACCGAGGCGTTCATCACCTGAAAGGCGGCCGTGGAGCTGGCGGGAGGCACGATCGTGGGCGCCAAGCTCGAAGACATGTTCCAGTCGCGCACGATGGAGAGGCGATACTGGTTGGCCGTGATTTTCTGGACAGTCACCTGCTCATAGTAGGTCGCGCTGTCGACCACGATGCAATAGTCGTTCGACAAAGTGGACGGCACGGCGGCGACGGCCGCGGAAATGGAGGAGTAATGGCCGCCGCCGCCTTGGCGCACGGTCACGGTTTGTCCGCAGGTGACGGCGAAAGCCCGGGAGGAAATCAAGGAAAGAATCCCCCCCAGGGCCAAACACGCGGCGAATCCCGGCGTTTTTCTCGGCGTCACTTCAATTCACGGCGCGTCGTCGCGGCTCAATACTCATAGGTAAAGCCCATGATATAGTTCGCGGTCTGGTAATTATAGGCGTACGTCTTCTCGTAATTCTGATTCGACCGCTCCCACAACAAATTCGTCTGGACCTTGAGATAGAATCCCCTGGCGATCGGATAGGCGTAGTTGAGCCCCAGCAGGTAACGGTCCTGCCACTGCTGCGAGCCGGAGTATATGCCGTCGCCGTCCTGCGCCTGCCGGCCGAGATAGGCGACGTGATGATAGCGCATGCTCAAAGACGCCATGGCCGGCCGCTTCTTGTCGCCCCAAGCCATCCTGAAGGTCGGACCGCCGCCCGCGCTGTAATAACTGTACGAGTCGCCGACGAACTGCGTGCGGCTGGCGTCATAGGTGTTCTGATTGGAGCCGTTGTAGGCGAAGTTGAAGGCCAGGCTCGAGTCCAGGCGGCATGCCTCGCCGAATACCTGCACGGGCCTGGGATAGGTCGCGCCCATGGAAACGGTCTGCAAGAAGTCGCGCCGGCTCTGATCCGCGAGCTGGCCCCTGGCGTCGACCAGCCTCTGGTCATGATAGTCCTGATAAAGGAAGCCGTATTCGGCGGTCAGGGACATGACCGGTTCCTCATAGGGCAGCGGATAGCTGGCGCTGGCCGAGAGCTGGTAGTTGTAGGTATCGAGGACGTTGCGGCTGGCCAATTCCCTGCCCAAGGGATTGCCCTGCGGATCGGTGCCCGCGTTGGACTCCAGGGATTGGTAGTTGGGAAAACGGATGCGGTAGATGTCCATGCCCAGGCGATAAGAAAAGGGCTCGCGATAGAGATTCTCCGCCTCAAAGCCCATGGCGAGCTTCTCGTAGTCGAAGAGCCCACGGCCCCAGGACTCGTCGCGAGTTTCCTTAAGGAACTCGCGCTTATAGCTCAAGGAGGGCTTGAGCTTCCAGGGCCCCCCGCGCGGAGTATACAGCGCCGCGAAGGAAGCCTTGTGATCCATTTTCTGCTGATAGAGGGTGCCGGCGCCCACGCCGTCGTCGACGCCCTTGATGCCTTGATACTCTCCGACGTAAAGGGGAAGGAAGGACCACTCGGAATCCCTGCGCAGCAGGGGCGCGGCCACGGCCCGGACATTGCCGTTCAAGTTGCCGCGCGAACCCTGCATGAAGTATTGGCCCCCCAAGAAAGACATGTTATAGACCGGGACATATTCCAGGGCCGCCGCTTCCGTCGCCCCGGCCACCGCCGCCAGGACCGCCGCCGCGAATATTCCTCTATATCTCATGGGTTACGGAATCAATCCGGATTGGATGAAAATCTTCGGTTCCACGGCCAAATCGATCTTGCGGCCTTCGAATTCCGACGCCGTGACAATGGTCTGGTAATTCCACTTCAAGAGGGTTTCATTATAAGAAGGTGTACCGGGCGTGGTTCCGGCAAAATCCGATGAGCTGGCCATCTTTCCTTCATCGGAGATGACGTAATTGTCGTATTTCTCCCAAACCGTGCCGTCTAGGTTCTCGGCGTAGACCACGGAATGCATGACCCCGGCCTCATCGTAGGTGCAGTTCGGCGGAGTGCAATTGTCAACCACAGAGGTGTAGTTGCCGCCCGATGCATGGGTGACATGGCCAAGGCTCTCGTCCAGGCTCTGGACGCAGGCGACGCCCGTGGCGCAGCCCAGGGCCGCGTTATTGATGTTGGTGGGAGCCGCTCCCGAGGGAGACCACTTGCCATGCTCCACGCCGTTGAACTTGAGCGAATAGTCGTTGAACAAGGTCTTGTAGAAGGACTGGCCCGCGGCCAGGCTCACGAACCGGTCCGTGGCCGGGTCAAAGGCGGCCGTCACCGCGTCAGCGGCCACGCCGTTGTTGTTGACGTCGACCTGATGGCCGCCCGAGGTTGTCTCCAGCATGTTGTCTTGGGTGTTGGAGCGGGCCGTCTCATAGCCCGTCATGAAATATTCGCAGGGACTGCCGATGCAGCCCGGCAGCTGGCGCAGGGCCACGGAGAGGTCGTCGGGCAAGGCCTTGTTGAAAGTGCCCTTATAATAGAAATAGTCGAACCGGATGCCGGGGCGGTCGTTGAGGACCACGAGCTTGAATTGATCGGGCTGGGGCCTGACGATGTATTCCTCGATGCGCACGCGAAAGCCGTTGACGTCGACGATGGCCTTGCCCTGCTGATAAACGGCGTTCTTGGCCTCCACGGCCGCGGCGGCCTGGACTTCCTCCTTGTTCATTTCCAGGCCCACCTCGCGCCGGGCCATGTCCCGGGCCCTGTCGCTCGCGCCGCTGGCCGGGCCGGTCCCCTCGCCCGACACCGGGCCCAAGCCCCGCTCCGTGACCTCCACGCGCTGGTTGTCCTTGAGCAGCACCTCATTGCCGCTGGAGTCCGAGACGGCGAGCAGCCCGGTGAACATCTGGACGCTGGTATTGCCCTGGGCTCCGACGTCCACCGAAAACTCGGTGCCGCGCACCGAGCAAACCGCGGTGGGCGTGCGCACCTCGAAACGCTTGGATAGGCCCTTGCTCACCCAGGCCCGCAGGTTTCCGATCATGAGCTTGATGGACCCGGAATTAGGGCTGGATTGCTGCAGGGCGAACGAGCCGTTCGGGCCCAGCTCGATGCGCGAGCCATCCTCAAAAGTGATGGTGGCGCGAGAGCCCACGGTCGTGCGCACCTGGTCCAGGGGCGCCAGGGGCTGGCGCGCCGAGGCCGGCTGCCAGATGGAGGTGCCGGCCTTCATGACGAAAGCGTTTCCGGATATGGCGGAGAGGATGGGCGCGGCCTGGAGGGCCGCGGTCCCGGCGGCGAGGATCAGGGAAACAAAAAGAACAATTCCGCGGGCAGACGTCCCGCAGAAGGGCCTTTTCTCCTCGGCGTTGAGAAAATGCGCCATAAACTTCCAGCGATTTTAAGTCTAACAGATGGACCCAAAACTGTCAATGTGAAGGTGGTCACAACTTGAGCGTGCCTAAAGTCACCCAGCGGGGCACGCGCGCGCCTCCTAGTTTGCTAGAATAGCGCGCCATGAACAATATACCTGTCGACGCTCTAGCCAGCCCTTTTATCGGAGTCTATCATCGCTTCGCCTCGTTTATCCCCGGCATCGCGGCCGCGCTCATCCTCCTGCTCCTGGGACTCTTCACGGCCCGGGCCCTGCGCACGCTGACCGACCGCCTCTTCGCCAAGGCCCGCCTCGACGAATACACCAGCAAGGTGGGGATCAACGAAGTCCTGGCGCGGTTGGGCATGGGGAAATCCCCCTCCTACGTCCTCTCTTTCCTGGTCTATTGGTTCGTCCTGTTCATCTTCTTCGTTTCATCGGCCAACGCCGTCAATCTGACCGTTGTTTCCGAGCTGTTGGAGCGTTTCGCGCTGTTTCTGCCGGTTCTCATCGGCGCCCTGCTCATCCTCTTCGGCGGCCTGCTCTTCGCGCGTTTTCTCCATGAGGTCGTGCTCAACGCGGCCGCGGCCAACAGCGTGCGCGGCGGCAAGGTTCTGGCCCATGCCGCCTACGTCCTCGTCGTCGTCTTCTCCGCCATGACCGCGATGGAACAGCTGGGGATGAAGCTCAGCTTCATCTCCGCGGCCATTCAGATCATGCTGGGTTCGGTGGGCTTGGCCGCGGCCATAGCTTTCGGCCTCGGCGGCAAGGACATCGCGGCCGCCGTTCTGCGGGACTTGGGCAACAAGAAGTCCTGATCCTATCTCTTCCGGTCGGAGGAAGCCGCCGGCGGCGGGACTTCCTCGGTCCGGCCGCGCGATCGGCTGATCCCGGAAAGGCGAATGGGCGGTATATCGGAGACCGAGGTTTCCGTTTGATATCCCGGGGCCGCCGCGGCTCGGGGTTCCTCGGCGGAGCGATCGACCGAGGGCCCTCCGGGAGAGGGCCCTCGACCGGCAAGCCTCTGGATGCCGTAAAAGAGGATGATCGCGCCCAGAATCAAGGCCAACCCGAAGACGAGCGCTTCAAAAAGCGGGTGCCGCGTTCTGTCCCCGGGCATCTCTAATCCAGGTAGTCCCGCAGGGACTTGCTTCGGGATGGGTGGCGGAGCTTGCGGATGGCCTTGGCCTCGATCTGCCTCACTCGTTCCCGCGTCACGCGGAAAATGCGCCCCACCTCCTCCAGGGTCCGGGGATAGCCGGAGTCGATGCCGAAGCGCAATTTGATGATCTTGGCCTCCCGGTCGGTGAGGCTGGAGAGGACCTTTTCCACCTCGCCCCGGCGCAAAAACGAGGTGGCGGAGTTCGACGGCGCGGCTCCCACCCGATCTTCTATGAAATCCTCGAGATACGAGTCCTCATCCTCGCCGATGGGCGTGGACAAGGAGACGGGCTCCTGCATGATCTTGAGCACGTTCTTAACCTTGTCCATGGAGATGTGCAGGCTGCGGGTATATTCCTCCAGGTTCGGATCCCGGCCGAGTTCCTGGCGATAGCGGCGCGTGACCTTGGTCAGCTTGCTGATAAGCTCCTTCATGTGCACGGGGATGCGAATGGTGCGCGCCTGGTCGGCGATGGCGCGATTAATGGACTGGCGTATCCACCACGTGGCGTAGGTGGAGAACTTGAAGCCCCGCTTGTACTCGAATTTCTCCACGGCCTTCATCAGCCCGAGGCCGCCCTCCTGGATGAGGTCGGAAAGCTCCAGGTTGGAGTTGACGTGCTTCTTGGCGATGGAGACCACCAGGCGCAGATTGGCCTTGATGAGCTTGAGCTTGTCGCCCAGGATCGTGTCCTCCAGGGAAACGATCTTGTCATTGAGCTCCAGGAAGCGCTCCATCGGGATGGGCAAGGTGTGCTGGATGCGTTCCAGGCGTTCGGCCACGACCTCCATGTTCTCCAGGGCGGCCTCAACGGCCGACGGAGCATAGCCGGTCTTGGCCCGGAAAGCCTCGGGGCGCATTTTCTTCTTTTCCACCTGGCTGTAATAGGAGCGCAGCTGCTCGAAGCTCATCCCGTAACGGCGCTGGTAGCGCTCGAGCTCGTCGTGGCACTCATGAATCTTGGCGGCCAGATTCTTGATCTTGTTGGTCAGACGCTTGATCTTGTCCTGGTTGAGGTTGAGGCTGATGATCCTGGCGATGACCAACTTGTTGCGCGCCTCGATGCCCTTGGTGAGCTTGATGCGGGCCAAGGGCTTGAGCTTGGGATCCCTGAGCTTGTCGCGCAATTTGCTCATCACCCTCTCCGATTTCTCGATGAACTGCGCCACGGACCGCATGCGGCGGCGCATGCCGGAAAGTTCCGAGGCGGTCTTGCGGCCGCGCGGCATGAGCTCCTTGGGCGTCATTTCCTGGGCCTCGATGAGGGTCTCCCACGAGCGGATCTCGCGCTGGGTGACCGGAGACTCCAGGACCAGCAGGCGCAGCTCCTTCTCGCGTTCGCGCACGTTGCGCGCCAAGGTGACTTCCTCCTCGCGATTGAGCAGCGGCACGCGGCCCATCTCGGAGAGATACATCCGGATGGAGTTGGATATGTCCGAGCCCGCGCTCCACTCCTCCGCGAAACGCTCCTTCTCCACCACCGGCGTCACGGCGGACTTCTTGCGGTCCAATATCTCGATGCCCAGGTCCTCGAGCGTGCTCATGAGCTCGTCGACCTCCTCGGACTTCATGCTGGACATGGACAGGGTGCGGCTGATCTCCTCCAAGGTAAGGTAGCCGTGTTCCTTGCCCAGCTCGATGAGATTTTTCATCGCCTGACTCGCATGCAGTGCCATTAAGTTCTCCCTGAGCGCGTTAGCGCTCAGGCACCGACGGCCGCAACGCGCAACGCGGCGTCATGTGCCTGAATTCTTGCTCCCGTAAAGTTCCGCCATAAGACGGCGGTATTCCTTGGTCAAATCATTGTCCTGCCCCACCATGGCCTGGACCAGGGGCTCGATTTCCTTGATGCGGCGCTCGCAGCGGCGCCGCGCCAGGATGAGGGCCAGCGTGGCCTCCGGCTCCGGGCAAGGCCGGTCGTCCACCAAAAGCCGCGAAGCCGCGGGGCGATCCTCCGGCTCCAAGGCGTCCAAAAGGCGCGCGGACCACGCCCCCTCGGCCCCGGCCACCGAGCCCAGCGCTTTCCAGATGCGCCGCGCGCAGGGCGACGACAACTCTTCCTCCCCAACCGAGGCGGCCAGGGCAGGCTTCTTGATCAGCAGCGCCAGGACCTCCTGGTCAGCCGCGGCGAGTCCGCTGGCCGCGCGCGACGGCGAACTGGCCGAGGCCGGACGAGACGGCCGCGCTTTGCCGGGACGCTTGACCAGCTGCAGGCGCAGGGACTCTTCCCCGACCCTCAGCCTTTGAGCCAGCCTCCGGAGCCATTCCCCCTTGACGATCTCGTCCGGGCAGCGCTCGATGGTCTCCAGAACCTCGCGGGCCACGGCGGACTTATCCGCCGGCCCCAGTTGCCCGGAGCGCCGCTTCAGGGCCAGTTCGGTCTGGAACTCCGCCATATCCACGGCTCCTTCCAGGCATTTCTCAAAAGCCGCCAGCCCGTGGCCATGCAGGAATTCATCGGGATCCTTGCCCTGCGGCACCGTGGCGATGCGCACCCCCAGCCCGGAGGCCAGAAGCAGCTCCGCGCTGCGCAGCGCCGCGCTCTCGCCGGCGCGATCCGCGTCGAAGACGACCACGGCTTCGCAGGCGTAGCGCTTGACCAAGGCGACCTGGTCGAGAGTCAGCGCCGTGCCCAAAGGCGCGCAAGCGACCTTGAGGCCGTATTGATGCGCGGCCATCACGTCCATATAGCCTTCCATGAGCACGACCCGGCGCTCCTTGCGGATGGCGGGCAATCCCGCGAAAAGGCCGTAAAGGACCCTTCCCTTGGAGAAGACCGGCGACTCCGGCGAGTTGAGATACTTGGGCATGGCCTCGCCCAGGGCCCGAGCGCCGAAGCCCACGGTCGCGCCCTTGGCGTCCTGGATGGGATAAAGCACGCGGTCGAAGAAATAATCCCGAGGCGAGCCCTGCCCCCTGTCGCTGGCCAGGCCCGCCTTGACCACGAGCTGCGGCGAGAATCCCTTGCGCGCGGCCCGGGCCGCGACGTTGCCGGCCTTGGGCGCATAGCCCAGCCGGAAAGCCGATATGGCCTCGGGCGAAACCTTGCGCTGCGCCAAGTATTTCCTGGCCCCGGCCGCGGCAGACGATCTGAGCAGGGTCTCATGATAAAAAGCCGCGGCCAGCTCGAGCAGTTCCTTGAGTTTGAGCCGCTCCTGGTCCGCCGGCCCCAAGGCTTCCTCGCGCTTGACGATCTTCACCCCGGCCCGGTCCGCCAGTTTTTCGGCGGCCTCCGTGAAGCTGAGCGATTCCATTTTCATCACGAAGGCGAAAACGTCGCCGCCGGACCCGCAGCCGAAGCAATGGAAGGTCTGGCGCTCCGGCGTGACGATGAAGGAAGGCGTGCGTTCCTGGTGAAAAGGGCAACGCGCCTTGAAGTTCCGACCCGCGCGCTGCAGCTGCGGGACGAACTCCCGCACCAGATCCACGATATCCACGCGGGTCCTGATATTCTCCAAGACGTCGTCCGGAATCAAAGACATTGATCACCCATAGCCAAACTCCCGAAACGGGGGAAGGAACGGCCCGTCCGGAAGTTCTTCCACGGCCAAAAGCAGCGCCAGCCCCTCATGAGGTCGGCGCGCGCGCCAACTTTTAAGGAATGAAGCGAAGAGCGCCGATCAGGGACCGCTGCGCCGCCGCTTTGCCCGACGCATCTTGCGCCGCGCCTCCGCGGCCTTGAGCTTGCGCCTCACGCTGGGGGAGGTGTAATGCTCGCGCCGCTTGATCTCCTTCAATACGCCGTTGCGCTCGCACTCGCGCTTAAAACGCCGCAGGGCCTCCTCGATGCTTTCGCCCTCACGCAATTTGACAAAAACCATTATAGTGACTCACCACCTTTTGCTTGGACTTTCACCCGGGCGGCCATTGCATGGCTCTGCCGCCCAGGAGATGATAATGCAAATGGTCCACGGACTGCCCGGCGCCGCGGCCGTTGTTGGCCACGAGACGGAAATCCGAGGCAACGCCTCCCCTCCGGGCCACGATCGCAGCCACCCTCTGAAGATGGCCCAAAAGGGCCTTGTCCTCATCGCCCGCCGCGGCGAGGCTGGGGATGTGCTTCTTGGGCACGATGAGGACGTGCGTGGGAGCCTGGGGATTTAGGTCTCGAAACGCCACGGACTGCTCGTCCTCGTAAACGATCTGCGCAGGAATCTGTTTGGCGGCGATCTTGCAGAAAATGCATTCAGCCATGGTCAAATATTTAAGCCGTATATTATAGCCTTGATTGGAGCCTCCCCGCAATATTATCGTCGGTCGCGAAAACCCATCCGGCTCGATCCGGCGGCATGCTCCCAGCCGAGACAATCGCCAAGACTCTTTTAGACCGAGGCCATCATCATATTATACAATGCCGAAAAGGATGCGAGGTACGATCATGAAGACTCAAGCCAGGCATGCATTGCTTGTTTTAGCCGTCTTGGCAACAACGTCCGCGCAAACATCGAGCGCCGGGATCATTTTCAGCACTGATTTCGAAGATGTCGCCGATTGGACGGCGCCCAGGGGAGACGGAACCCTCGGTTTTCCTAATACCTGGAGCAAAAAGGCAACAGGGCCGAAATACGGTCCGCCCAAGAAAAACGACGGATCCTGGATGCATCCCAGCAGTTGGTTCCGGTCAGCTCCGACACAAATCTCCACGTCGCAGGGTCCGATGGCTACCATAGGCGCCGGACAGGGCAGAAACGGCACCAGAGGGATGACATACAACGTGGAAGTGGGGTTTACTTTTCCTGCCGGAGTCGGCTGGACTGGCGGAAGTCCCTTGACGATGCATTTAGGAGACGCGGGCTATCATGAGATGTACGTGGCCATGTGGCTCAAGTATGATTCAGCCTGGACATGGCTGCATAATCCCTTGTTCAGCTCCGCCGGCGTGCCCCAACCCGAAGGCTCGCAAAATGTCGCCGGCGCGCAACAAAAGCTGGTATTTATCTCAAGGCTCAATGAGGTTTTAACCGCCAGCAGCGCCGCGGACAACCACTCAAACGGGCCGCTGCACCCTTCATGGCTGCCCCACTGGTTTAATTTTCTTACGTCTAAACCTTACTTCGCCTATTACGCAAACAGGTCGCATCAGTCAAACGGCATTCTGGTATCTTATGTTGACAAGAATGATTTGTGGACAAAAAAGCCCGAGTACTATCCAGACTACGATAGAGACAATGGCCCATATAAATGGCCGGATAACGGCGTCACGGACGGCGTCGACGGATTCATACATTCCGATGGACAATGGCACCACTACGAATACCATGTGAAAATGAATTCCGCTCCGGGAGTCGCGGATGGCGTCCAAGAGGCATGGCTGGATGGCCGCAAGAAATTTTCAAAGACGGATATGCCCTTTGTGCTGACGGGCGGCAGCGTAAGCAGGGGATTCAATTATGTCGAACTCTTCGACAACGCTTACGTGCTTTCGCACCTCTACACGGATAATGTCGTTTATCCAATATATATCGATGACGTGGTCATCAGCACAAGTTACGTCGGTCCGGGCCTTCCGCCTGACGCTCCCGCAGCTCCCGTTAACCTGAGGTTATCCCGGCCGTAGTTGGCAGCCTTCAGCCGACGATCGTTCTCTCGGAAAAGCCTTCCTGCCAAGGCCCCAGGACTCGGGCTGGAGCATGTCCTGCCCCCACGCGGACCCGCCAAAGTCCCGGACCGGGTTGAGGGTCCAGGCGCACGGCGAGAAAATCCTCCGTGACCCCCGAGGAACGGGTTTCCAGAGGGACGGCTACGCGCTCCTGGCCCGCGGCCGCCCGCAAATGGGCTTGCCGCAAGGACCGGTCCAGCTCTTTGCAAATGTCGAGCCGCTCGCGAGCCACGGCCGGCGGGATCTGCTCGGCGCAGGCCGCGGCAGGTGTCCCGGGCCTGGCGGAATAGCGAAACACGTGCAAACCGCGAAAACCGATGCGCTCGACAAATTTCAAGCCTTCACGGAATTCAGCCTCGCTTTCCCCGGGGAATCCGGTCATGATATCCGTGAACAAGGCAACGCCGGGGATGCGCCGGCTCAAGGCCTCGACGCGCAGGGCGAAATCAGCCGCGAGATAAGGCCGCTTCATGCGCCGCAGCACCGCGTCGCTGCCCGACTGCAAAGGCAGATGCAGATGGGGGCAAACCCTGCCGCCCGAATCCGCGATGAGCCCGGCCAAGCGGTCGCCGGCCTCGCCTAGCTCAAGCGAGGAAAGGCGCAGGCGGAATGTCCCCGGCAATTCAAGAAGCCTAGCGACGAGCCCCGCGAGATCCAGCTCTTTGCCCGCCGCGTCGGCGCAGGAATATCGCCCAAGACGAATCCCGCAGAGCACGATCTCCGGGACGCCTTCTTCAACCAATCGGCGAACTCGTCGCGCCGCCCTCTCCGGCGCCAAGCTCCAAAGCTTGGGCCGCACCCGCGGAACCACGCAATAGGAACAACCCCAATCGCACCCATCCTGGATCTTGAGAAAAGCCCGGGACCTCCGGCGCGCGACCGCCCGGGGCTCAGGGTCCAGGCTCAGTCCCAAAGCCTCAGGCAAAGCGTCCTTTCCGGAGTTATCCACGACCAGGGCATGAGGAAACGCCGATCGCAAAGCGCCGGGATCGCGAGTGGCCAGGCAGCCGGTCACCACGAGCCGGGCTTTAGGATGATCTCGGCGGAGGCGGCGGAGAAACTTAAAGGCCTCGCGGTCCGCGTCCCGCGTGACCGTGCAGGTATTGACCACGCAGACCTCGGCTTCGGAGAGTTCTTGAACCAAAGCGCAGCCTGCCTCTGCCAGCCGCGCGCGCAATTCCTCGATCTCGCATTGATTGACGCGGCAGCCGAAGGCGCGAAACCAAAATTTCATGCGCGCAAACTATAAGCTTAACCGGCGGCTTCCGGAGGCTCGCCTAGAGCCTCCAAGTCGGCCAAGTCCTTCTGCCGGCCCGCCGCCCGCTTGTTCTTGACGAAGGCGGCCCTGCCCATATAATTCACGGTATGGCCGCCCAACGGTCCCTTCTGACGGCTGGCCCATATTTCATCGGCCGTAAGCCCGTCCAAGAGGGTGAGCAGGTCGATGCGCACGGGAGGATAACCCATTTGAATGATCTTGCCTGAAAGAACATCCTGCTCCGCGAGCGCCAGAGACTTGAGGCCGAAGTCCTCGATGGCCCGGAGCAAGGCCCGGGCGTTGGGGGCGGTCGGCCTTATCCAAACATCCATGTCGCCGGTGTATCTTGGACTTCCCAAAAAAGCCAGGTCGAACGCGCCTACGATCACGAACTCAACGCGATGACGGTTGAGGGCCGCTATGAAATCCGAGAAGTCGGGATGGATCTTCACGAGGGGCGCTCCATCATCTCGACGACATGGGCCAGCCTAGGAAGAGTCTTGCGGCCCGAGAGCGCGTAGTATTGCTCCCTCAAAAACTCCACCGCGTCGACCCGTTCAGCGGGAGACTTGTCCAGCCAATATCGCAGATCGGCGCGGTCGTCCTCTTTGCCGACGATCCGCAGCGGCATCCCCGCGCGCCGCTCGCGGGCGACGCGTTTTATAATGGCTTTTGCCGCCGGGCGGCCGTACCGCTCAAGATTCTCTCGCAATTCGTCTTCGTCAAACTCATCCAGATGAGACTTTAGATTCCGAAGGACGCGATCGACATTTTCGGGCAACTTCATCAGGTTATTGAGAAGGTCCACCAAAAGATACTCCTGGCTCAGTTTATGCGGATAAGCAGGAACAAGGCGGAACCTGAAGCGCCTCCCGCCCAAAGCAATATCCCCCGACCGCTTGTGGTTGTAGACCAGGCAGTTATTGTACACCTGAGCAAGGCCTAGCCCGAGGTCGGAAAAGTGGTTATAGGAAGTCACCAAAAAATCGTCTGTCTTGAGGAACGCCCGAACAAGTTCCCGGTCATCCGGAGGCGCGGCGCCGAGGGCGTTCTTCCTAGACCGGCAATAGAGTCCGTAAGCAAGTTTGCGCACTTCGCCGCTCTCAATGAGAATTTTCAGGTCGCGGTCCACGGCCGTCGTCAGCCCTTCGAGATCTTGACGCCGATATACCCGCCCAGGCCGCATCGCATTCTTCAGCTTCTCAGAGTTTTTCATGGCAATCTCCGCCAATGACAATATAGCAGTATTGTCGCAAAAATGCAATAATTTTATTAAATAAGTCATGCACTTTATAATAAATAATATTCACACTGGCATAGAAGTTACCAATGCGTACCTGTTACCCATGCGCCAGGTCCAGAGTGTTACCTATCCGCCAGGTTTATACCAGTTGTCGGCGATGCGTCTAAGCGCATCACTTTGACACGACTCCGGCAAGGATATGTAGGGAGATGGCGTTTCTGCTTCCAAGCGTTGTTGCTCGATGGGGCGTGCTCTTCTCCTCCTCGGTGACCCTCGATCGGCACGACACGCCAAAGGAGCGTCCGTCCTATCGGATTCGCAATCAGGCACCCAGCAAGAAAAGCAAAAGCCCCGGCGAAATTTCTGCGCCGCGCGCTTTCAGGCTGATGATTCGTCCGTCAAAGGCAGCCGAACTCGTATTGGATGAGGGAGACGGCCGCGATAGCCGCGGTTTCGGCGCGCATGGTGCGGGGTCCCAGGCCGAAAACAACGGCGCCCAGGCTCTCGGCCAACTCCACTTCCTCTTCGCTAAACCCGCCCTCCGGCCCGATGAATAAGTTGACCCCAAGAGGACCGGCGCCGCGGGCTTGGTCCGCCTCGCGCAAATGCAGGCGCAGGGTTTCCCCAGCCGTGGCAGGGGAAAGCCCTTCCCAGGCCAGGAGGGTCATTGATTTGGAAGCATCCGCGAAGCAAGCCTTGATAGCGTCGCGAAACTCCACGGGCTGGCGCACTTCGGGCAGCCGGTCCAAATCGCACTGCTTGGCCGCGGCCATGACCACGCGGGCCCAGCGCTCGGACTTGGACTTGGCACGCTCCGCCTCATGGAGCAAAACAACCGTGCGGGGAGTGGTCACGGGGACGATGGCCGCCACTCCCAGCTCAGTGCCCTTCTCCAAGAGCCAGTCCCAGTGGCTGGACTTGAGCAGCCCCTGATAAAGCCGGATATCGACCGGCTCTCTCGCCTCGCCGCCGTGAATTGTCCCGGTCAAGGTCCCGGTCACCGAGCCGTCTTTTCCGATCTCCTTGATGACGCCCTCGAACCGGCCGCCCTTGCCGTCAAAAAGCACCAAGGCCTGGCCGGCCTGGTAACGCAAGACCTTGACGATGTGATAAGCCTCGGGCCCGGTCAGCCGGAAGGTCTTCTCCGTAAGCGCCTGCGGCGGCAAAAAAAACTGTGGCATTATGCGGGGTCAGGTCTTGATATTTGACATTTGACATTCGAACGCGATAAACGCAAGTTGTTCATTAAAAAGTCGCGTTACTGTCCAAATATTTTCTTAAAAATCCCGCTGTCTTCCGGAGCCGCGTCATGCCCCCCCTCGCCGTGAAGGCTGCGCGCGAATGCCTCGAGGAGTTCCTTCTGCCGAGAATTCAGGCTCTGGGGCACCGAAACCCGGATTTGAACCAGAAGATCGCCCCGGCCTCGGCCATGAAGCTTGGGCATGCCCTTCTCGCGCACGCGCAAAGCGGCTCCATGCTGCGTACCCGGCGGGATGCGGATGGTGGTAGGCTCTCCGTCCATGGTGGGAACCTGGACCGTGGTGCCCAACGCCGCTTGGGCGATATCCAGATTGACGTGCAGCTTAAGGTCGTCCTCGTCTCTCTCAAAACGCGGATCGGGCTTAAGATGAATCTCGACGAAAAGATCTCCGGCAGGCGCGCCCCGCCCCCCGGCCTCGCCCTCGCCGGAGATGCGCAGCGTGGCGCCGTCATAGATGCCGGGCGGGATCTTGACCGTTATTCTGGCGTGCTGGCGCACCCGGCCCGCCCCCCGGCAATCCCGGCAAGGGTTGTCGATGCGCTCGCCCTCGCCGCCGCAGTCCGGGCAGGTCTGCGTCATGGAGAAAAATCCCTGGGAGAACTGGACCCGCCCATTGCCCCGGCAAGTCGGGCAGCGCTTCAATGACGAACCGCTGCGCGCGCCCGTGCCTCGGCAGGAAGGACAGGTCTCGACCCGGTCGAAAGCCAGCGGGTGCATGACGCCTTTAAAAGCCTCTTCCAAGGAGACCTCGACCTCATACTTGAGGTCAGCTCCGCGCCGGGCGCCCCGCCGCCGGCCTCCGCCCGCGCCGCCCTCGCCGAAGAACTGCTCGAAAAGATCGCCGAAGACATCCTGGGCGTCGAAACCCGCGCCCCCGAAACCCGGCCCGCCGCGAGGCCCGCCGCCGGCTCCGGAGAGACCGGCTTCGCCGAATTGGTCATAGACTTGGCGTTTCTTCGGGTCCGAAAGCACCTCGTAGGCGGAGTTGATCTTGCGGAACTTCTCCTCCGATTCCTTGCTGCCCGGATTGCGGTCGGGATGGTGCTTCATCGCAAGCTTGCGGTAGGCCGATTTGATCTCGGCCTCCGAAGCATTGCGGGCCACGCCTAAGAGGTTGTAGAAGTCCTCAGCCATCGATCATTTCTTATCGTCGTCTACGACCTCGGCGTCGACCACGTGTTCGTCGCCCTTCTTCTCTTCCTTGCCCTTTTCCCCGTCGCCCGAGGGCTGAGCCTTGGCCGCCTCGGCCTTATAAATCTCCTCGGCCAGCTTATGAGAGGCCTTCATGAGCGCCTCCTTGGCCTTATTGATGCGCTCCGCGTCGTCGCCCTTCATGGCTTCCTTGAGGTCGGAGGCCGAACGCTCGATGTTGGCGCGGTCCTCCTGGGAAACCTTGTCGCCGTGTTCGCGCAGAGCCTTTTCCGAGGCGGCCAAGAGGCCGTCGGCCTCGTTCTTGGCCGCGACCTTGTCCTTGAACTTCTTGTCCTCGTCCGCGAACTGCTCGGCTTGCTTGACGAACTTCTCCACATCCTCCTTGGAGAGCTTGTTCGGCGCCGTGATGGTGATGTGCTGGGCTTTCTTGGTGCCCAGGTCCTCGGCGCGCACGCTCAATATCCCGTTGGCGTCGATGGAAAAGGCGACCTTGATCTGAGGCATCCCGCGCGGCGCCGGAGGTATCCCGTCGAGGTCGAACTTACCCAAGGACACGTTGTCCGCGGCGCGGGGCCGCTCGCCCTGCAGCACGTGCACGGTGACCGCGGGCTGGTTGTCCGAGGCAGTGGAAAAGATATTGGACTTCTCCACCGGGATGGTGGTGTTGCGCTCGATTAAGGGCGTCATGACCCCGCCTAAGGTCTCGATGCCCAAGGTCAAGGGCGTGACGTCGAGGAGCAGCACGTCCTTGATCTCTCCGGTCAAGACCGCGGCCTGCACCGCCGCGCCCGTGGCCACGCACTCCATGGGGTCGATGCCGCGCTCAACCTTCTTGCCCACGTAATCCTCGACGAACTTCTGCACGATGGGCATGCGGGTGGGGCCGCCGACCAGTATGATCCGGGTGATGTCCGAGGCCTTGAGCTTGGCGTCGGTCAAGGCATGGTCGATGGACGCCTTGCAGCGTTTGACGATGGGGTCGATGAGGGACTCGAGCTTGGCCCGGGTAAATTTCATGGCCAGATGCTTGGGCGCGTTGTCCACTGCCGTCAGATAAGGCAGATTGATCTCCGTCTCCATAACGGTGGAGAGCTCGATCTTGGCTTTTTCCGCGGCCTCGCGCACGCGCTGCACGGCCATGGGGTCCTTGCGCACGTCCGCTCCGGTCTCCTTCCTGAACTCGCCAGCGATGAATTCGAGCAGCGCGTTGTCCATGTCCGTTCCGCCCAGCTGGGTATCGCCGGAGGTGGAGACGACCTCGAAGACGCCCCCGCCAAAATCCATGACCGTGACGTCCAGGGTCCCGCCGCCCAGGTCAAAGACCATGATCTTCTCGTCCTTGCCCTTCTTATCCAGGCCGTAGGCCAGGCACGCGGCCGTGGGCTCGTTGACGATGCGCACGACCTCCAGGCCCGCGATGGTGCCGGCGTCCTTGGTGGCCTGACGCTGGTTGTCGTTGAAATACGCAGGAACCGTGATGACCGCCTTCTCCACCTTGTCGCCCAAGAAGGCCTCGGCGTCGCGCTTGACTTTTTGGAGAAGATAGCCGGAAAGCTGCTGCGGGGTGTAGGCTTTTCCGTCCGGGGCCTTGTATTTATGGTCGGTCCCCATCTTGCGCTTGAAGGCCATGAACGTGCCTTCCGGGTTGGCCACGGCCTGCCGCCGGGCCGGCTCGCCCAGCAAAAGCTGGCCGTCCTTGGCGAAAGCCACATATGAGGGGAACGCCTTGCCTCCGACCGAAGTCCCTTCCGCGGAAGGGATGATGGTGGCTTTTCCGCCTTCCATCACCGCCGCGGCCGTGTTCGACGTCCCTAGATCTATTCCGATGATTTTGCTCATATTTTCACCTCCGGCCCCGCGACGCCGGGGCCATCCTCTTTCTTTGGTTTGCGGGCTATACGCACCTTGGCGGTGCGCAGGACCCGATCTTGCAGCAGAAAACCGTTTTGGAGCACGTCGACGACGCAGCCTTCCTCGCAGTCATCCCTGTCCACGGTCCCGAAAACCTCGTGCCGGAGCGCGTCAAAAGGTTTTCCCGCGGGCTCCATGACCACGACCCCTTCTTCCTTGAAAAGTTTCTCGAATTCCTTAAAAATACCCTCCATGCCCTTGGCCAGGGGCGTGTCGTTGTGCGCGGACTGGACCTCATGATGAGCCCTCTGCATCAGGTCATAAAGCGGCAAAAGCTTGGCCAGCACCTCGACCTTCCCCAGCTTGAAGAACTCGGGCTTTTCCCGATCCACGCGCTTGCGGAAATTTTCAAATTCGGCTTTAAGCCGCAGGAGCTGATCGAGATAATCCGGAGCCGGCTCCTGGCCGGTCTGCGCCGCCTCAGCGCCACCTTCCGCCAGGGTCTCAGCCGGCTTGACCGCTCCGTTGGCGGGCCCGTTCTTGGCCTTACTCATGGCCCCTGTCCTCCTGTTCCCAACCGCAAAGCTGGCGAGAGACGATGTCGCCCATGTAATCCACCAGGCTCATCATCCGGGAATATTCCATCCGCTTGGAGCCGAGTATGCCCAAGACCCCCACCACCCGGTCGTTATATTTATAGGTGGTGGTCACGAGGCTAAGATCCTTGAGTTCAGGCAAGCCGCTTTCCACGCCGATGCTCACATGAGGCTTGGGCTTGGCCAAAGAGAGCTTGCCCCCCTCGAACTTCCGGCCCAGCTCATGCTCCAGCAGACCGGCGAGCCTGCGCTTTTCGTTGAAGACCCGCATCAGGGCCTGGACCATGGCCACGTCTCCGATATCCTCCGCGTAAGAAAGGATGTTATCCGTCCCTTCCACGTAAAGAGACTCCGGGGTGATGACCCGCCCCACTTCCTTAAGCAGCTCATCGGCCAAGTTGGTAAGCTCCTGGAACTCGGCCTCCATTTTTCGCAAATGGGACATGACCATGGATTGCGCGTCCTTGACCGTGCAGCCGCAAATGGTGTCGTTAAGGAACCGGTTAAGAACGTTGATTTGCCGCGCGGTGGGGGCGAAGTTGAGCCGGATGGGCCAATGCCGCACCAGACCCGCCTCGGTCACGAGAATGCCCAGGACATTCTTGCCGGTCAAAGGGATCAGCTCCAGCCGGCGCAGAGTCTGATCGCGCATCTGCTGTGAAAGCACCAAGCCCGCTCCCTGGGAAACCTTGGAGAGGAGCTTGGAGGTCTCGGAGAGCAGGGTATCGAGCTCATCGACGCGGTCCCGGTACTGCCGCTCGATGCGCTCCTTGTCATCCGAGGCCAGGCGCTGGACGTCGATGAGGTAATCCACGAAGAAACGATAGCCCTTGTCCGTGGGCTCGCGGCCCGCGGAGGTGTGCGGCTGATGCAAGAATCCCTCATCCTCCAGTTCCTGGAGTATGTTGCGGATGGTGGCCGGGGAAAGCCCCATGCCCGCCTCATCCGCGATCAGCGACGATGAGACCGGCCGGGAGTTCTTGATGTAATAGTGGATGACCCACTGCAGCAGGTTCTTCTTGCGGGACTCGACCACTTCAGGCTTGAGTTGGCGCATGGATTGATTTGAAATCTAAATTAGCAATCAACGCAACTGACTGCTAATATTATAGGTCAATGCTCCCGCAGTGTCAAGCTTGCGCGATGCAGGCGGCGGGCTAGACCTTGGCCCCGGGCAGGACCACGTCGATCATGCCGTAAGCCTTGGCTTCCTCGGCGGACATGTAGTAGTTGCGTTCCATGTCCTTGGTGATCTTCTCGATAGGCTGTCCGGTGTGCTTGGCCATGATCTTCTCAAGCGTGGCCCGGGTATACGCCATTTCCTTGGCCTCGACGATGATGTCCGTGGCTTGGCCGGAAATGCCTCCCACCATGGGCTGATGGATCATGATCCTCGCCTGAGGCAGAGCGAAACGCTTGCCCTTGGTGCCCGCGGCGAGGATGACCGCGCCGAAGGACATGGCCATGCCCATGCAGATGGTGGTGATGGGGGACTTGATGTACTGCATGGTGTCGTAGACGGCAAGACCCGCGGTCACCATGCCGCCGGGCGAGTTGATATAGAGATTGATGTCCTTGGTGTTGTCGTCGGACTCGAGGTAGAGGAGCTGGGCGATGAGCACGTTGGCTGAATCCGTGGTGAACTCGCCTTCATAGCCGCCCACGAAGATGATGCGGTCCTTGAGCAGGCGGGAATAGATGTCGTAGCCGATGACCGAGCCCTGGTTGGCTCTCTCGATGACTTGTGGTATAAGGTTCATAATATCCATGAAAACATATTTTAATCGCACGCTTCAACTCGCACTAAGCCTTTAGCCCCAAGAAGCCTTAGGCCTATTGAAACGGCCCCATTGCCCTAAGGGCTCAGGCCGCCGTTGCTCCACTTGGCTAGAATACATCCACTATGCGACGAATCATCGGCTTTTTCCTGTCTCTCGTCCTAATCCTCGCCGCACAACCCCCCGCCTCGTTAGCGGCCGCGGCACGGTTGTCCCGGGCCAGGGCCATGGCCGCAGCTAAGAACATAACCGTCATCTCCTGCGCCGACATCAACGCAAATCCCATCGGCATCATGCCCGGGCCGACAAATCTCAAAGCCTCCGCGGCCGTGCCCTCCAGCCCCGGCGTCGCCGCACGCAAGCCGACCATCTCTCCCGCGGCCCTCGCCCCATCGAGCAACGCGCTCGATCTGCCAACGCCGATCCCCGCGCTCCAACTCATTCCAAAAGAGGCCCAGATCGACGAGGCGCCGCCTTTCGAGTCAAAGACCTCCGCCGGCCCCGCGTTCTCCGGGATAGAGCGGACCATGAAACGGATACGGCGGACCGGGTTGCTCAAAGCCCTCAAGGCGCCTGAAAAATATGACGCGAGCGGTCCCTCGACGTCCCTCTTCGACGGGGCGAAAACAGCCCTGACCAGCCCCGAGTTAGCCGTCAGGCCCGACAGGGCCGCCAAAACGCCGAAAAAAATACGCTTGATTGCCCCCTCATCCCTCGCCTCTGCCGCGCCAGCCTCGACTATTCAAAACCCGGCGCCGGACTCGGATCCGTCCTACTACCAGTCCGAGCCGGCCTGGGCCCAACGCCTGGCCTTGGACGCGAAAGAATCCTTCGAATCCGACGAGGATTTCCAAAAATACCGGGAAGAGCTCAAGAACCTCAGGCCCTTGGCTCGCTGGATGGCGCGCTTCTATACGCAAATCCGGGAGGATGCCATCCAGCGCCCTCCCAACATATTGACGTTGAAGGATTTGCTGGAATGGATATCGTTCGCCAAGAAGTTCGAACGCAAATCCGGCTGGAACCTGCGCGACAGCGTCCTTGAGGGAGTCAAATCCACGTTCCTCAGGTCGTTGCCCTCGGAAAAATTCGAGGGACGGGAACTCCAGAATGAACTGACGGCCAAGCTCAACAAGGCCGCGTCCGTCTTGAAGAAACTTCCCCTGCCCGAGCATCTGCCGGCCCTGAAGAAAAAGACCTCCGTATCGGCGGACCCGGCCGGGGAAAATTCATCCATGGTGGAATTCATCGACGAAAATCCCAGCCTGTTTTCCGCGGAGGCTGTCAAGGCCATGGACGGACCGGATTACATCGTCACCAAGACTGTCACGGATCGGCTCAAAGACCTCATGATGCTTTACTCCACGGATTATCGCGAGAAATTCTTTCCCCTGCTCATCGGGGAAACGGCCGAAGGCAAAAGCAGCCTGATCAAGTTCATGTTCTCCCTGCCTCAAGTCCGCAGGAATCTGGGAGACCGCGCCGTGCCCGTGGTATCGATCCCGGTCAAGGAAGCCATGACCCGCAGGGAGCTGCTGGGCGGCAAGGCGGCCCGGGGCATCGAGTTGGGATTCCTGTCCCTGGCCGCGAAGAACGGCTGGGTGCTCGTGCTCGAGGAGCTCAACGAGGCCAGCGGGGAATTCCTCAAATCCCTCAACGACGTGCTCAACCAGATCCGGCAGCAAGGCTTCTTCGATTTCGAGGCGGGAGGCAAGACCGTGAGGATCAAGGCGCATCCCCACTTCTGGATCGTGGGCACGGAAAACCCAGAAGAGGGCAACTACGCCATTTCCAGAACCCCGCATTCACCGGATTTCCTCAAGCGGTGGTCGGTGCGCTACTATAGCCGCTTCCCTCCGGCGGAACAAGCCGAAATCATGCGCGGGCTCTCGGCGCGCTGGTACGGGGAGGATTTCGCCGCGCGCAATGGCCTGAGCCAGGATTTTTTCGAGAATCTCATCACCGTGTTCCATGACCCCTGGCGCAGCCAGGCCAATTCCGGCCAGATCGGCGGCGATTTGCAGGAGCCCTATGAATTCAACCGAAGGACCCTGCACCGTTTCCTAAAGCGTTATCTTTTCGATCTCAAGCTCTACGAAGCGCAAAACCGGCCCGTGGATGAGAAGGCCCGCAACCTCCTCATGGCCCGGGAACTCATGGAAGCCTACGGCGCCGAGCTGCGCCTGCCCGGAGAGAAAGACGCCCTGTGGGACAAAATCAACGTCGTCTTCAAACTCACGCAAGCATGGGGCATCCAACGCGACGACATACGCATCGAGGTGACCGGCTTCTACCGCGCGGGAGGCAAGCTCGTGGTCCAGGAGAAGCTCGTTCCCCTGGAATTTCCGATCCGCGATGCGGGCTCGGAGCTCGTCCCCGGTCCCGAAAAACGATTGACCCTGGTCCCGAGCCTGGCCGAAAACATCTACCGCAACCTGCGCAACCGCCAATTCCACGAGCACCAATTCTCGACCGGACCCACGGGCACGGCCAAGACCAGCGAGCAGGAGTTCGTCAACCATATGCTGGGCGAACCCCTATTTTCCATGTTCCTGGATGAACAGACCCCGATGAGCGAGCTGCACGGCGGCTTCCTCAGGGATCCGGCCACGGGCGAGTTCGTGTTCAGCCCCGGCATCCTGGCCAGGGCCATGATGTACGATCCGAAAGGCGCGCTCAAAAACGGCGCCATGGACGCTCGGCAAGTCAGGCAGGATCCGGACATCGGAGGCACTCTCCTTATCAACGAGGGCAACGCCAGCCCCATCCTGGAAAGCGTCAATCCGGCCTTGGACGACGGCATCCTCAATCTCAGCGACGGACAGCACGCGGCGGTGGCCGGCAAGGGCTTCCACGTCATCGTCACCATGAACCCCGTAGGCGAGGGCTATGTGGGCTACCCCTTGAGCGGCGCCCTCAAGAGCCGGGCCCAGACCGTGGAGCATCCAGGCGACATGTCCGAGGAGGAGCTCACCGAGATCCTCCTCGACAAGATGACGGGCCTGACCCGCTTCCAATTGCGCTCCGATAAAAATTGAACATTCCTTTTAAAAGACCCCTGGGCGTGCTTCTGGCCAACCTGCAAATAGGCCTCGCGCTTCATCCGGCCTGCGCCCGGGGAACGGTTTCCATTAAGATGAGGGCCGCGAATTCCAGGCCGATCGCGGCTGGGCCGACTGCAAAAGGTCTCTCCGCGGCCGCGCTAGGCGCCCCAAGACAAGCATCCCTCCTTCGCCTGACGAGCAATCCTAAGACGCTCAAATTGCACCCACCCCCCACGATCGAGACCAGCCCCAACTTGGAATCACCCCTACCTCGCCTCGCAGAGACCCAGGAAGTCCGAGTCTCCCCCGCAATCCCCACGCTCCAAGCCGCAGCCCAAGCCTTGGACCGATTGCGAAGCCATGGGCTGATCCAAGGTTTGGCCAAGCCGGAGAACCCGGACGC
>DMMY01000031.1:0-71379 GCA_003452935.1 Elusimicrobiota bacterium | reverse complement strand
CCGGAGAACGCCGCCCCTGATTTATGGGCGCAACTGGAGCGACAGCTCGCCGTCAAGCTGAAAATCAAGCTCCAATCCGGCCGGACGCGCCAATGGGCCGAAGCCGCGGTCGAGTTCCTGCGCAATTATCCGGCTACCCCCTTGGAGGCGGCCATGGCCAAAGCCCTGGCGGAGATTCACGGCCTCAACGCGCAGAAAGAGGCTATCGTTAGGAGCTTCGTCTCCGGCGCGGCCATGCTCGACAGCCTGCCCGGAGTCTATGTCTACCGCCTCGTTCGGACAAAAAGCGGCCTTTATGCGCTGACGGACCAGGGCCTATTCATCCTAAAAAATGACCAATGGAAGCCGCTGCTCAAGGACCTTTGGGTCGGCAACGCCGACCGAGCTTTCGGCGCCCGCGTTCTCGGCAGCCGGCTCTTTATCAGCGACGACAAATTCATTTACGAGGTTCGGGGAGATCGCACAAAGGTCGCCGTTGAAGGGGACTATTTCGGAACGCCCGTATGGCACCGAGGAAAAACCTATCTGCCTGTAAAGACTCAAGGCCTATACGTCAAGACGCTTTCGGGCGAATGGAAAAAGGCCCTTGCTCCCGCCGCCCTCGTGCCGGTCATGAAAATGATCGTCATCGGCCAGGACCTTTACGCGGGCGCAAACCGAAGCATCTACAAGAAAACCCGAGACGGCTGGGACCCAGGCGGATGGGACCAAATATTGACCGGCACCGGCAACGACATCGATATCATCGCGCATGACGGCAAGCCCTATGCGATCGGCTACGACATGACGACCCAGGAATATTTCCCCTACGTTCTGGAAAAGAACGGCGAAAAGAAACCTATCCGCCTCCCTGGCAACGCCATTCCGCTCAAACTCTTCGATTTCGACACGCGCCTCTACGCTCTGACCCATGACCGCAAGCTCTACGCGCTCGAGCCAAATGGCTGGACACTCGCAATCGAAGAGGTCACAGACGAGAGAGGAAGCGAATACTTCACATTCGGCAAAGAACTCTACGTTCAAACTCCTTCGGGAATGATGTTCCGATACAAAGCTGGCCATTGGCGGCGCGTGCATGAAAACGTAGGCACAATTCACCGGATGGTCGAGATTTCCGGCAAGCGTTACGCTCACACCATGAGTGGCCTCTACGAGATCAAAGGCGACCAATGGATGCCCTTGCTGGGCCGCGAAGCGCGCGGCATAGCCGCGCAAGACGGTCGGCTTCTGGTCGGGACTGAGTCCGGAATAAAGCAACTGGCCCTGCCCAAAATGCCGAAAGATTGGAAAGACGGGATTCTCAACGATATCGCCCGCCGAATAGCTCACAACCAATCGGTCGAACAAAAATCCTCAAAAGAGGCGAGCGACGGCTACGCGACCAACAAAAACGGCGACATCGTCGATCCGGAAACCGGCCGGACCATTTTCTCCAGGAACGAAAATTCAGGCCTGGAGGATGGGAAATAATCATGTTTGAGCGCTTGCCCAAGCGTTCCGCTACCGTCCCTCTGGCCCTCATCCAACTGGGGCTTCTTCCCGGTTTGGACTTTCACCAGGCCTGCGCCCAACGAGCGGTTCCCATCAAGATGAGGGCCGCGAATTTGACGCACGCCTCCTCCATTCGCCTGACAAGCAGCCCCAGGACGCTCATATGGAACCAACTCCCCGAGATCGAGCCTATCCCAAGCTTAAGATCCGCTGTCCCGGCCATCGCAGAAACCCCGGATAGCGCCGCGCCCAAAGTCCGAGTATCCCCCGCAATCCCCACGCTCAAAGCCGCAGCCCAAGCCTTGGACCGATTGCGAGGCAATGGGCTGGTCCAAGCGTTGGCCAAGCCGGAGAACCCGGACGCGGCCCGAAATCTAGATGCGCTTTACGACCAGGCCGGAAACCCAAAAGCGGACGCTTCCACCCCGGCTCAGGCGGGCCAGGGTCCGGAGAACGCCGCCCCTGATTTATGGGCGCAACTGGAGCGACAGCTCGCCGTCAAGCTGAAAATCAAGCTCCAATCCGGCCGGACGCGCCAATGGGCCGAAGCCGCGGTCGAGTTCCTGCGCAATTATCCGGCTACCCCCTTGGAAGCGGCCATGGCCAAAGCCCTGGCCCAGGTTCACGGCCTCGGCGCGGCTGAGCAAGCCCTGGCCGAAAGATTCTTTTCCGGCGATGCGGCGCTGGAGAGCCTGCCCGGGGCTTACGTCCATCGCCTCATCCGCACAACGGCCGGCCTTTACGCGATCACGGAAAGCGGGCTCCTCATCCTGAAAAATGGTCACTGGGAACTTTTGGTCGGCAACGTCTGGGCCAACCACGGCGTCGAAGTCCTAGGCGACCGGCTCTTTGTCAGCGACGGGAAACTCATTTACGAGGTCAAGGGCGACCAGGCCTTGGTCGCCGGGGAAGGGGACTTTTTCAGGGCCCCGGTCCTTCACCAAGGCAAGACCTATTTGCCCGTGGACACCGCCGGCCTTTACGTGAAAAATCCATCAGGCGAATGGGAAAGCATCCGTCCGCCCACTCTCGTGCCGGTACAAAAACTGATCTCCGTCGGCCAGGACCTTTACGCCGGAGCGAACCGGTCCATATACAAACAAACGCAGGACGGCTGGGATCAAATCAAGGCGCAGCCCCTGCTGATCGGCGTCGGCGGCCATATCGATTTCATCGAGCACCAAGGCCGGCTTTATTCCATCGGCTTCAATTCGTGGGAGCTTAAATATTTTCCTCTCATGCTGGAAAAGAATGGCCAGCCAAGGCCCATCCCCCTGCCCGAGCACGCCGACTCGCGCAAGCTCTTCGAATTCGACGGCAGGCTTTACGATCTGGCCGGAGACAAGCTCTACGTGCTTGTTTCTTCGGGCTGGACGCGCGTCCTCGACCAAGTCGATGACCTCAAGGGAGCCGAAGCCTATGTGTTCGGCAAAGAGCTTTACGTGCAGACGGGCCGCGGCCTGATGAGATTCAAGGATGGCCGCTGGCTTCGCGTCCACGACAACGTGGGGACGATTTACCACATGATCGAATACCGGGGCAAGCTCTACGCCTACACGATCAAAGGGCTATTCGAGATCGACGGAATTTCCTGGACGCCTCTGCTGGGCTCCCGGCCGATCAGCGGCGTCGCCAAAGAGGGCGACCGCCTCTTCGTAGGGACCCCCTTTGAGCTCATGCAGTTGGTCCGGCCCGAATTGCCTCTGGATTGGAAGGACCGGCTTCTCGATGCAATCGCGGACAGCATGGATCGGAGAAATCAAGCTGAAAAAGGAACCGCGGACAAGCCGGGCGACGGTTATTCGACCAACGAGAAAGGCGATATCATCGATGAAGAGACCGGCAGGTCCATTTTTTCCGGGGACGACCATCCCGGCTCCAAGGAAGGCCAATGACCGCGGCTCAGGGCCATAAACGCGCCGTGGCCATGCTCCTGGCCCTCAGCCTGATCGGACTCGCGCCCGGTTGCGACCTCCATCAGGCCTGCGCCCAGCGCGCGGTTCCCATCAAGATGAAGGCCGCGAACTTGGGGCAAGCCTCGGCCGGGCTCGCGGCCGCTCTGCGCGCTCCGAGACAATTTCCCTCTCCTCAGCTATTGAGCGGCCCCAAAACGTTCAAATTGGAACTACTCCCAAAGGTCGAGCTTATCCCAGGCCTAAGATCCGTTGTCCCGGCCCCCGAAGAGGCCCCGGCCAGCGCCTCCCCCGGGGCCCAAGTTGCCGCCGCAGCCCAAGCCTGGGAACGCTTGAGAAGCAATGAGCTGATCCAAGGGTTGGCCAAGCCGGAGAATCCGGACGCGGCCCAGAATCTCGATGCGCTCTACGATCAGGCCGGAAGGCCAAAGGCTGACGGCTCTGCCCTGGCCCAGGATGGACTCAACGCGCAGCCGAGGCGGGCGCGCCTGAGAAAATCCGTCTCCAATTTATGGGGCAAATGGGAGCGCGAGATTTCCGGCAAATTGAAAATCGCGCTGCAGCCGGGCCAGACCAGCCAATGGGCCTCGGCCACCGCGGATTGGCTGCGCAATTATCCCGCCGCCCCGCTTGAGACGGCCATGGCCAAGGCCCTGGCCCAGGTTCACGGCCTCAGCGCGCAAGACGAGGACCTTGTCGCAAGTTTTTTCTCGGGCGCGACGACGATTGACAGCCTGGCCGGGATTTTCATCGATCGCCTTATCCGGACCAAGACCGGCATCTATGCGGTCGCGAAGGAAGAGCTGTATTTTTTCAAAAACGGCCAGTGGATAAGCCTGCTCAAGAATATCACGTCCTATCACGGCCCCTACGTTCTTGACGACAGTGTCTATGTTTTCAGCGACAGGCAGGTCTTCCGGGTTCACGGAGATCAGGCGACGCGCATCGCCGCGACGGAGCGCTTTGACGAGCCGGTCCGTCATAAAGGAAAAATCTATCTCCCCCTCGGATGGGCGAACCTCCTCGAAGAGGCCAGCCCCGGCAACTGGCGGCCGGTGCCATCCCAGAACGTCAAAGCGGCAGGAACCAGGCTTTTCCATGTCCACGACAACCTTTTTGCCGGAGATCATTCCGGCCTTTACAAAAAAGCAGGGCGCGGCTGGAAACAGGTGCTGAAAAACTACGGCGCGATCATCCAGGTCATTGAGCATCTGGGGAAAATATACGTAAGCAGCGTCGACATGCCCCGCTGGAAGCCTCATCTGCATGAACTCGACGCCGATGACGACCTGCGCTCCTGCGATTTTGCTCCCCATGAAATATTCAAATTCGACGGGCAGCTTTATGGCCTTGAGCAATCCAATCTTTACAGGCTCGGCCCGGACGGCTGGTCGCTGGAACTCAGCCGTGTCTCGAGTCCGAATGGAGGCCAGCATTTCATCCACGGCCGGGAGCTTCTGGTCAGGACCCAGGATGGTCTTTTCCGCTGCAAAAAACGGCAATGGCAAAAAATCCATGAGGATCCGGGACCGATCCACGGCATTGTTGATCTCGCCGGGAAACGTTATATCCTTTCCCGCTCCGGACTTTATGAAGTCGCGGGGGAGCGATGGACACGGCTGCTCCAGCGGGAATCAATCCGCGGCATCTACAAGCAAGGCGACAATCTATTCCTAGCGACGGAGTCAGGAGCCAAGGAACTCACCGTCCCGAAAATCCCGGATGGGTGGAAAGCCCGGCTTCTCGATGAAATCGAGGAAACGATTGCCCGTAAAAATCAGGCCGCAAAAGAGACCGCGAACAAGCCGGGCGACGGCTATTCGAGCAACGAAAAAGGCGAAATCGTCGATGATGAAACCGGAAGGGCCATATTCAACGGCTTCGCCATGCCGCAAGGAGCGGCCAAGACCGCAGCCAAAACCGCAAAACGCTCCCGCAAGACGCGGCCGGATATTTGGTCAGCTCTGGAATCCCTCATCGATCGGGCCCTGGGGCTGGGCCTCGAATCCGGCCAAGCCGCGCAATGGCGCCAGGCCGCGGGCGAGCGGCTCAGAAACGAACCGGCCTCTTTTTTAGAGACGGTCCTTGCCGAGACTTTCGCCAAGGTCCACGGCATGGCCGGCGAGATCCCGGCGAAAATCATCTCGTTGTTGAATGGAGACCTGGTCGCCAGCAGCCTGGACGGCTACGTCTTCCATCTCTTCAGCACGAAACATGGCATGTACGCCGTCACCAGCAACGGCCTTTATTTCTACCAGGACAAGCATTGGGAACCTCTGCTGGGCAAGGTCAAGATCGGGAACGATATACATGAATTGGACGGCAAGCTTTATGTCGGAGACGGCGCAGCCGTTTACGAAATCGCCGGAGCCCATAAGACGCTCATCGCTCCGGCCGCGTTTTTCGGGGCGCCGATCCGCCATGACAGACAAACCTATTTCCCGGCGGGCCACGCCGGGCTATTCCGCGACGCGGGCCAAGGCCGTTGGGAACAGGTCCCGGGCCTTCAAGAGGCCTGGCGCTTGGCTGAAGTCAACGGGGAACTCTATGTCGGCACGCTCAAGGGGATATACAAACGCCAGGGCGAAGGTTGGTCTTTGTTCTTTCCCAACATAAAAGTCCACGAAATGACGAGCCACGGCGGGAAGCTTTATGTAACAGGCGACAACCTCGCGCACAACGTGCACATCCTGGCTCCAGACGGCAGCGAGAAGCACTTCGCGATCCCGGACATGCAAAAACTCATCGTTCACGCCGGGAGCCTCTATCTTCTGGCCGGATCCTCGCTCTTTGAACTCGGCCCGCAAGGCTGGATCCCTGTTCTAGACAACCTCTTCTCTATGCGGCCGGACTTTAACGACGACAAAGAGCTCTACATGCGAAGAGGCCAAGGACTCTACCGGAACGCCGGAACGGGTTGGGAGCGGATACATGACGATGTGGGGATCATATACGGCACGGCGCAGCGCGCCGGGAAACGCTTCCTGAGCAGCGACAAGGGTCTTTACGAAATAGATCGAAGCCCCTGGACGCAAATCAACCATGAGCCATATATCCGCGGGGTTCTGAGCCACGAGAACGGACTATTCATCGGGACCCGAGACGGAGTCAAGGAGATCGCCATGGGGCCTGCTGCCGCGCCCCGCGACTGGAAGGAGCGAATCCTCAAGGAGATCGGAGACATAATCGCCGGGGAGTCCGCGTCCGAGGACAAAAAGCCCGCGGCAACGGCTTCCGAGCCGTTTTTTTCCAACAAGGACGGCGACATCGTAGACGATGACGGCAGGACCATCTTCAGCGGGTCCGGGAAGAAGCGTCCATGACCGCTCGAATATTCCCCGTCGTCCTGAGCCTCGCGCTGTGCATAACGGTGCCAGGCACCGTCGCGCAAACAACCGTCCGCATCAAGGCGCGGATCACCCCCCTGGGCCCGGGAAAAATCTTGCAGCTCGCGCCGCGCCCCGGGCTGAAGCTTTCTCTCCCAGCGCCCGCCTATATCCCATCGCTAGCGCCTCCCAAGGCCCCTGCACCGGCGACGCCGCAAGCCGCCACCCCGGTTTTTTTTGAAGCCGAAAAAGTCTTCGACCGGCTCGCGGCCGCGCCGGCCATCCAGGGAATCGTGCGGCCTCAAGGCCGGGACCAGGAACAGAATCTCGACAAGGCTTACGATAATGCCGGACGGCCCACGGACGCCGAGCCGGTCGTCGCCGGACAAACAGAGAGCGCCGCGCCCAGAACCGCCGGCCTCGAAAAATCCGGCCCGGAACTGTGGGCGTTGCTGCAAAACCGAATCGCCCAAGACCTGCCTTTCGCGCTTAAAAGCCGAAAGCCCGAGCAATGGGCCTCGCAGACAGCGGCCTGGCTCAGGAATTATCCGGCGGCGAGGCTTGAGACCGCCATGGCCGAGGCGCTGGCCAAGGTCCACCAGCTCGGGACCGACGCCGTCGGGCTCATCGAGGCGCGGCTATCGAACTCCCTCATCGACGATCTTCCCGGCGTAAAAGTCTATTCTCTAACGCAGACCCGCTACGGGACCTATGCTTTCACCGACAAGGGGCTTTTCTGCCGCCAAGGGGACGGCTGGGACCTTCTTTTGAAGGACGCTTCCTTTATCACAGGATATCATGAATTCGACGGGAATCTTTACGTCTATGCCAAAAAAGGCACGATTTACGAGATTCATGGCGCCAAAACCACGCCGATCGTGAAACGCGAGTTTCTCGGATCTTTTGGAGAGCCGACGATCTTCAATGGCAAGGTTCATCTCCCCACCTCAGCGGGCATCTTTCGTAAAGACGGGCACAATCAATGGGAACAACTCCTGGACATCAAGGCGGCCTGGAGTACCGCGCAGCTCGGCGAGACCCTTTTCGCGGGCACGAACGATACTGTTTTGAGAAAATCCGAGACGCAGACGCAATGGGAGCCGGTGCTGCGCGATCTTACGGCCACCAATATGGTCGACTTCCTTGGCAAGCTCTATATTTTCGGCTTCAACCATGCCAATGACCGCTACGAGCTTTACGAGGTCGACGAAAACGGCGCGACCCGACCCGCGGACCTTCCCATAGATGAGGACATCCACGGGTTGGTCCAGGCGGGCAAGAGCCTCTACCTTCTGATCGGGAAAAATTTATACATGCGCGAGCGCGACGGCTGGACCCTCTTGGTTGAAGAAACCCCGCAAGTTGCGGACTATATTGAAGGCAGCGACATCTATATCCGCGCAACCGCGCAAGGCAAGCATGGGATATTCCGCTGCTCGGGCGGCGAGTGCGTATGGATCCATGATGATGCCGGCGGCGTCAGCGGCGTGATAAAATATGCCGACAAAAGTTATTTCGGCACATCAAACGGACTCTACGAAGCCCGCGGGAAAGCCTGGAAATCCCTTTACCAGGGCCCGGTCTCCGGCGTGGTCGAGACGGGAAACAACATCTACATCGGGACCGAGTCCGGGATCAAGCGCTTCAGCCCGGCCAAGGCCTTGCCCAAGGGATGGAAGCTCCGCATCCTCGACGACATAGCCGCGCGCGTGGAACAAGCCGTCGAGGCGCCAAGCGCAGCGGCGTCCAGCGCGGGCGAGCCTTTTTCCTCCGCCGAGGACGGAAGCATCGTCGACGACGGCGGAAGGACCATTTTCAGCGGCTTGGCGCAGGCAGCCCGAAGCGCCGCCAGGATGCTGGGGGCCCGTCTGCCGGCAGAGCCCGAGGAATCTGAAAAGCAGGACATCAACAGCCTGCCTTTGGACGCGCAGATCGACGCGCTTATGGACAAGTATGGAGTCCCGGAGGGCGACCGGGCCATGCGCAAGAGGCTGACCATGCAGGTCGTGACCAGGGTACGGACGGATATCCACCTCTTCGCCCACGCCGACGACGTGAGGGTCGATTTCGGCCAGTGGTGGACCACGGACCAAAACGACCCGTCCCTAAAGACCATATTCATTCCTTTGGAGGACATCTTTGTCCGCGCCGTGGATGATACAGGCGCGATGGAAGCCGTAGGCGCGGCCATGCATGAAGTCGCGCACTACTTCATCACGCGTCCAGATCTGGCTCATCCATTGGCGCCAAAATACCTTCTTACCAGCAGCCCGGAAGCCAACAACCTCCTTTACCAGCATCTCGAGGACATCCGGGTCAACACCTGGCTATTGCTGGCGCAGCCCGGCTTGGCGCCCTATTTCGACGCCATCTACGAGCAGATGTGGCCGGAAAACATCGAAGATGCGCGGCGGACCAGGCAGGCCCGCGAGAGCCTCCTGGCCCGCTCGATCCTGCGCATCAAACCGCGGGGAGAGGCGGAAAGGGATTGGATGCCGCCGCACCAGCAATTCGCAAACGCCATCATCTATCATTGGCGGCATCCGGAAGCGGAGCCGGATTTTCTGACGGACCCGATGGCCAAGGACTATTTTCATAAAACCCTGGACGCCATCGAGGAGGTGCGCCGCACGCATCCGTCGTCAGTCGGCGGCCGGCTGCTCGAGGCCATGACGAGCAAGGCCGCCCATGAAGCCCTGGAGATCATGGACCGCGAGATATTCCCTTATTACGCCCAACTGATCAAAAAATCCAAGGACGATCTCGACGAGATGAAGAAAGCGGGGAGCCAGGTCAAGAAGAACCCGGGCCATTGTCCGAACCAGCCTTCCCAAGGCGGAAATTCCAAGGACACGGCTTCAGGCCAAGGCTCCCCTCAGGGAGATGAGATCGACCAAATGGACAAGGACCTCGCCGAGGCGATGAGAAGCCAAGGCGACAAGAAACGCGGGACCGTCCCGCAGGGCAAAAAGCCCGCGTCGAAAACCAAGGGCAAACCGGGCGCCAAGGAAGGCGAGGGAAACAAGAAAAACGCCTGGCGCGAGCGCCGGGACAAGATCATCCAAAACGAAAAGAAAATCAGGCAGGGCATGACCTCCTATGAGAAATACAAGCTCCGCGCCGAGGAATTGGGACTCATCGGCAAGGTGGACGGGATCGTCAAGAGGCTTCTCCTGCCCACCAAGCACGCGCGCCTGAGCCGACAGTTCTATTACGAGGGCGACGAGCCCGACATGAACAAATATTACGACGACATGGCCCAGGGGCATTACGACACGCCCATCATGAGGCGCTGGAGCCGGAAGATCCGGCGCAGCGCCAAAATCAGCCTGGTCCTGGATATCTCCGGAAGCATGGGCAGCCTCACCGAGGCCATGAACTCCCCCCTGGATTCCGCGCTATTGGGCATCGTCTCATGGATAGAGGTCTGCCAAAGAAACGGCCTCGATTTCGAGGTGATACTGTTCGACGAGAAGCAGACCATCGCCCATCCCTTCGGGAAAACCGTCAAACGCGATTCCAAGCAGGACATCGTCCGCCAGATCATCGCGGCCAAAGGCGGCAGCACGGCCATCGGAGCGGCCTTCAAGCTGGCTCTGGACCGCATCATCAAGCAGCCGGCCACGCACCGCTTCGTCATCTTCGCCACGGACGAGGGACAGAACACCGGGGAATCTCCCGAGGCGTGGAAAACCTTGGCCGCGAAGAACAAGATCGTGACCATGGCCATGGTCATGGGGACCCAGCCGGCGGACTATGAAAAGCACTTCGATTACGCGGTGCGCGTGCCCCAGGCCAAGGATTTCCCGGCCCTGCTGTTGGGCGTGCTCCAAAAGGCGATCCGAGCCGTCATGGGCCCGCTGGGTTTCCTCAGATAAGCCGGCGAGGCCGGCTTGTGGAGGAGGGCGGAATTTAGTCTAATCTTCCTACTACCACGCACGGCCAGGTAGCTCAGTGGTAGAGCACTGGTCTGAAAAACCAGGTGTCGACAGTTCGATCCTGTCCCTGGCCACCATTTTTCTCCGTTATTGCCGATTCCGCGCGAAAATCTTCAGCCGAAACAAGTTCCGCAAGTTCACGTCAGGCACCATTACTTGCCGCACCAGGCTTGGTATTGCGCATCGCCGGATTCTCGGGCGCCGAGAGATACCCATCTCCTTTTCGGGGCCGACCAGCCCTCGGTTATGAGCTCGAAGGTTTTAAAATCCTCGAGATTCTCCGGATTGAGCGGCTCGAGAAGGAATATCGTATACTTGCGGTCCTTGCAGTCGACTTCAATGAGAGCCCGCACGCCGCGGCCTTCCCGGCTCACGGACTTGTGCCAGGCCCGGACGCGTCCGTTCTTCAATCTCGCCACGCTGCTCGCATCTATGAATTCGTCAATGCCCGCCGGGCCGCGATAAATCAACTTCCATTCCTCGGCGCTCGCCACGCCGCTCATGACGGCGACGAACAGGGCCGCCAACGCCGGGACAATCAGCTTCATACAAACCCTCCATATCAACCTGACCCACCTGAATAATCCAGGGTAATGATAGCACACGAAGGGCCGAATTTGGGCTGCTACCGGGCCCGCGGAGGCTCGATCTGGAGGACGGAGTTGAGCTCGCCGTCAGGCATGCGGTCCGCGCCGCGGCTCTTGAGCTCCGCGATCTTGGCGATAGTCTCGGCGATGTCCTCAGTGCGCGCGGCGTCGATCCTCACATAATGCCGGCCCGGGCCATGGAAGGCTTTCACATCCTCGGCCCCCTGCCCTATGCCCACCGCGATCACGTCTATGCCGGCCTGGCGGTACTGCGCGAGGGTCTCGGCCAACTCGGGCGTGAGTTCCCGCCGGCCGTTCGCCTCACGGACGGCGCCGTTGTCCGCCCCGTCCGTGAAGATGATCAGGTATTTGACCTTGGCGCTCCTGGCCTGGCGCGAATCGATAAAATCCTTGAGCTTGCCGCGCAAAGCGGAGAGGATGTCCGTGCCTCCCTTGCCGGAACGGTTGGCCATGCCCACCAAGCGGCTGGAATTGACGTCTTCGCCGGGATGCTCGTTGAAACCGATCTCGGTCACGGGCCTTGCCTCGGCGGTGAACGATGAAAGGTCATAAAAGAAATGCTGGGGCGCCGTTTCCCGGAGCTTCCAGAAGTTTCCGCCCACGGCCGCGATGGTGTAGGCGAGCTGCTTCTTGACAACGTCCATGCTGCCGGAAAAATCGAGCAGCACGGACACCGCCGTCGTCTGCAATCGGTTCTCCTGCCGGCGCCGGATGAATTGCTTGGGCTTCTTGAGCATGAAGGCCACGGCGTCGATCTCCAGGCCTCGCTTCATCCTCTCCTTATGGACGCGCACGCTGTCCTGCAAGGCGCGCAGCATCCGGCCGAAGATGAATTCCGTGTCGCCCTTGCCGTCCGCAAAAAGCGGAGCCAGCTCGTTGTTGATGACCGCGTCCCGGGTCAATTCCTCATGCAGCCCCTCGAGCTCCTGCTTGATCCTTTGGGCGTCCTGGGCCAGGCCGCCGCCGCCCTGGCCGCCGGCGCCGCCCCTATCCGATTCCCCGCCGCGACCGGCGTGCCGAGGCTCGATGCCCTGCTGCTTCATGGCCTCTTGCATCCTCTGGGACAGCTGTTCATCGTTCTTGCGGTAAGTCTCGGGCTGGGGAAAGTCGTCGTCGAAGCGAGGAACATGCGTCTCATTAGCCAGGGCCGAGAGGTCCATGTCCATGGGATCGCCGCCGCCGCCCAAATCCACGCGCAGCCAGCCCAAGTTCGGGATCTTGACCTCGGCATAGGCGTGAACGTCGGACAGGACGTAGCGGACCTCCATGCCCAGGCCCAGAAGGGTGCGCGCGAAGGCGAAGGCCCGGTGGCGGCACACGCCGCACTTGGAGCGGACCAGGTCGAGGTAAAGCCGGCCCGTGTTCTCAATGCCGTTGGGAGCAAGCGAGAAGTCGCGGAAATACTCTATGGCGAGATAGAGCACCTCGCGAAAGTCCGACTCGTCGCCCTTGAGCCCGATCAAGCCCATGGCCTCGCGCACTTCGGCCGGGATATTATCCGCGTACCTAAATGGTATCCCTCCGGGAACCGGCTGGCCATAATATCCTGCCGGCACCGCGACCGTGTAGCGGATCTCCGCGGCCACGCTATCTTCGGCCCGAATATAGTAATTGCCGGCGGAATCCACGGCCAATTCCAAAGCAACGGAAAGTTCTCGACCTTGATTGTCGAACGCCTTGACCTCCAAAAACTCCATAGCCGCGCCAGCCGAGGGCAACAGGCTCTCCTGCGGGCTCAGGACCATCTGCAGACGGCCCTCAAAGATGTCGTGGGTCGCTTCGAGCCTGCGCCGGGCCGCGATGATCTGCCCATCGGCAAGATTCGGCACCGGCACCGATGTCAGGCCCTTCCCGTCCCGGATCCATTTCTCCGAGGCCGGATCATAGCGGTCAAAAGCTTGGCGCCGGGTGTAGGGATAGAGTTCCGGACTAAAGATGCCACGAACCGGCTTGCCGGAGCCGGGCCGCGCCGCGGGCGCCGGAGCGTCAGGATCAATGGTCTCCTTGCCTGGCCGCATATCCCGGTCCGAGCCCCCTTGATCGGAGACGCCGATCCCGTCCACGTCGAAAACATCGGCCGGCGCCTGCGGCGCGGCCGGCATCGCCGTGGAAACGTCATCCTCGCCCTCCAACACCCCCCAAAAGGATTCGACGATGCGGGCCTCCTCGATCGGACTGGGCAGGTCGAGCCACGCCGTGATCATCCCGTCCAGGAGCCTGGGATCGATGGCGCTGCGCGCCGAATAGCGCGTGGGATTGTAAGTCAGGATGACTTGAACGTCCTCGCCTATCAAGAACGCCGGCTCCTCGGGAAAGATCGGGCGCACCGCACGCTCGCCGCGCAGCACCGGTTCCAGCGCCCACAAGACCCAGGGCGCCACGTTGGCCTCGTCTACGTCTATGACCGCATGACCCGCCTTGAGCGCGGCGTAGAACTCCTTGACCCGCTTCTTGAACTCGCCGTTCTCGGATTGCTCGATATCCATGGTCAAATCCGCGATCTCGCTGCCCGCATGGCTTTGGTACTTAAAGAAACGCCGGCCGGTCAGCGCGGCCCAAAGCGCGGCCACGCTGGTCTTTCCGGTCCCGGTCTCTCCTATCAAGGCCGTGGCCTTGCCCAATTCGTCGGCGCGAGCCAGCAAGCCCAAGGTCTTGACTATCTCAGACGTGAGACGGATGCCGCTATGGCGCGCCGCCTCCGCCGCGGGCCGGGCCTGGGCCGCGGCCTCGACCGGGATGCGGCCCACGGCCCGGAGCACGCCGGCCTTATCCACGGCCAGGCCCTCTGCCGCAATCGCGGGCAACGGTTTGCCGATGATGCTCCTTAAGATATGGTCGAAGGTGGCGGGGTCCTGGATCTCGCGGCTGCCCGGGATCGCGAAAAGGCGGGCGCCCACCAAGCGCCGCGCTTCCTGGACGAAATACTCGGCGATCAAATCATGGTATCTGTCAAAGGCCGCCCTGGACTTGAGATCCGGAGGAACCCGAGCCGGCTCAAGCCTGGGATCGTAGCCGGAGCGCGCGGCCGTCTCTAAAAATTCCTGCCAGCGCGGATCCTCTCTCTTGGCCTGCGCCATGGCCCGGGCCAAGGCAAAGAAGATGTCCGGCCCGAACTGGTGCTCCTGCCGGTTGGCCCACTTGCGCTCGCGGTCCGTGGCCGAAAGATCGAAATAGAGGCCCGCCGCATAATGGGCCTCCAGGGCGTCAAGGCCGTAGTCTGAGCGCAGGACTTTTTCGAACTCAGTGGCCTGCGTCTCATCGGCCCCATAGGATTCGATTGAGTCGCGCGAGACGCCGATCTTGACCCAGCGGCTGAAAAAGGCGGCCGAGAAGTCCTTGGTGGAATCCACGGGCATCTCCGCGATGAAGTGCGCGTGCGGCGGCCTGTAAAGCCGCCGCACGCGTCCATCCTCGGCCTCGATATCGATATAGCCGTCCTCCAACAGGCCGTTGATGGCCGTGCGGATCTCCTCCTTCCATTGGTCCACGTTGCGCAGCCACAGGACAACGGGCTCGGGCCGCCGCCGGGCTTGAGCAAGCTTCTCCATCTGCTCCAGGGTCAAAAGATGTTCGGTAAGCCGACCGCGCGCGAGCCGCGAGCGCGGCGAGCCGGCCGGACGCGCGCCGAAGCGCGGCAGCAGCCCGCCCAAGAGTTCAAGCTCGCCGTGCTCGGGCGCGGCGTCGACTACGTCCATGCGCGCGGATAGGGAATCCGCGGCCGCCTGGAGCATGCGCGCGCCGCGCGAGCCGCGCTCGCTTAAGTAAAGCACGGGCTCGCCCTGCAGGAAGAGCCGGCGCGTCAGGCCCGAGACCCAGGCCTCATGCTCGGTCGCGGCCGATGGAAAATCCTTGCGCAGCTCCGTCTTCAGTCGAGGATCGGCTTCTTTTATATCCAAAGAGTCGCAAGCCTCCGCGATCCTCTCAGCCACGAACCGGCGCTCCTCCGGGTGAGAATACATGGCCTCGTAAATGACGCGCAAGGCGCGGTAGAAGGCATAATCCGCGTTCTCGCCGGGATGCTCGCGCAGATGGCGCAAGACCTGGGCCGCCACACGGCGTATCTCGCGCTTGGAAAGATAATACCGGTCCCTATTGTCCTTGCCGATGACCTTGCCTATGGCGGGCTTGAGCGCGTGGTGAAGGTCGGCCACGGCCTTGCCCCAACGCGCCACGTCGTCCGGATTTGCCGGGGCGCGCCGCCCCCCCAGGAAATGGGCGAAAAGATTTTGCAGGGTTTCGGGCGAATCGTCGTCGCCCACGCCGATGACGTGCACGTTGGCCAGAACCTCGCTTTTGGGCTGCAAGCGGCCGGCCGTATCCTTGGGATCGTTGTTCGTCACGACCAAATGGAAGTCCGGGTGCACGGGCAGCCGGATCTCGCGGCCCGGAAACTCCTGCACCACGATTTCCCGGTCGCGCGAGGCGACGGCTGAAAACCAGCTCAAGAGCTCCCGGCCGCGCTCCCCCACCGCGCCCTCGTCGAGGACGAACACGCCGCCGTTGACGATCATGTCCAACAGAGGCAGGGCGAAGCGCTCCCGGCCATGGGAATGCCGGCGCGGGACGGCCGTAAGCTTGATGCGTCCGTATTGGTCCTCCCGATAGGAGCCGATCAAATCCGAAAGCTCGCGCTCGCCGTGCATCTGGAAGACGAAGCGCGGCAGGCCCAGGAGCAAGGCGGCCTCGCGCGCCACCGCGGTCTTGCCCGCGCCCGGGCTTCCCACCATGTCCACGCTCCAGCCCGCGCGGAAAGCCGAGAGCAGGCTGGTCTCGACTTCCTCGAGCATGGGCGTCTCCATGAGAAAATCGGTTTCGCTCAACGCTCGAGGCTTCTCGGAATACGGATCCTGGAGGTCTGAAAGTTCCACGGCCGCGAGCGTCAGCATCCTGCCTCTGACCAGGGCCCGCTCCAGGCTCCCTTGGGGCGCGGGACGCATGAGCTTGTGCCGGGTCGCCATCCAGCGGCCCTTGAAATTAAGATAAACCCCGCCGTCCTTGTCCGCCGCGAAATAGTAAGGTTTCTCGCCGTAGCGCGGCTTGAACGGAGCCTCGCGCGGCGGCGCCGTCGCGGCCGACTCAGGCAAGGCCAGGACGTTCTTGGGCAAAGCCCCGAGCGGCTGTTCCCGGCCGGTCTCAAGAGCCACCATGGTCCCATCGTCCCTGATGAGCTGGGTCTGCCAGGCATAGACCCGGAGCGGCCCGACGATCGGACGGACGGTCAAGGTCTCGGGATCGTTCGCATGAAGACGCGACGGTATCCACCAGTCCACGTCGATTTTCCAAAGCTTCCTATAATCGCGGCTCCTGCCGCCCTGAAGAGAGGCCAGGTTCTGGAGCACGCCCCCGGCTGAGGCCAGGCGGCCATCCCAGCGGAAAGCGGCGATCGAATTCTTCGCGGGAATAAAAACGGTGCTTTCATCCGGGCTCACGCCTAAGGTCGCGATATCGGATTCCAACTCCTGGCGCCATACGGGCATATAGGCGCGGCGCGGCTCTTCCCATTGCCAGGCTTCGACGGCGGGACCGCCGGCATCGGCACGTTCCGCGATCCAGATGCTGCCGCTATCCGACAGAGCCAGCAGCCGTCTGGCGGCCTGCCGGCTGTTGTCCCACACCACCTCCGGAAGCTTCTCCGATCCATCCCAATGCAGCACCGCGCTCCAGCCGGGGCGCCCGGTTACGGACAGGAATCTGCCGTCCCTGGAAGACTTCATGTCCACGCCCAATCGCGCGCCTTCAAACGGCATCGTCCGCCGCCAGAGAGGCTCCTCCTGCCCCCTGCGGTAAGCCGCCGCATAGGGCGGCTCGCCATACTCCCTTGAAACCACATAAGCCATGATGACATCCGGATCGTCAGACAGCGCCAGCCCCGCGATATAACCCTCGTCACGAGGCCGATCGTCGAGAAGGACGAGGCCGGCGCCGTCGATGCGAAAAACCTGCAAAGTGTCCGTATCCGCGTTCGAGACGACCAGCCGTTTTCCATCCGGGCTCAGCGCGAGCCGATCTATTTCCTCGGAGAACTTGCGCTCCAGGATCTGCAGGTAGCCCGCGGCTCCGCGCTTATAAACCCGGATCCGCCCTGCGAAACCCCAGAGGACGATGGTTTGGCCGTCCGACGAAGCGGCAAGCATCTCTTCCCTCTCCGCCGGCAGCTCATCGACGTTGATGACGGCCCTGGCCAGATCCAGGGGCTTGAGCTGTTCCGCGGGCCGCTCAACCCAGGCAATCTCACGCTCATGAGCCTTGACCACCCGCGCCGCCTCGGCCCGGGCCTTGGCCCGCGCCTGGTCGTCTGCGGCCATGCCGAAGTCGATCCGAGCCAGGGACAGGGCCTGGGGCCAGGGCTTAAGCGAGCCCTCGGCCAGGGCCAGGATTTCCCGGGGCAGGACGGCGCGCGGCTGCTCCCGGCCCGTTGCCAAGGAGACCATGGATTGCTCGTCCTGGATCAGTTGGACGCCGTAAACATACCCCCGCATCCTTTGGTCGCGGGTATTGACCGCGACTTTATCCCCGTCAGGAGCTGCCAGGAGAGCGGGCTGGTCTGCGACCGAAACCTGCTCCTTGGTCCGCCAGGCCGGCTGGTAGTCGCGCTCGCCATTGCCGGCAGCCGGCCCGTCCCAGCGGAATGCGGACACAGAACCCTGGGCCGCGACAAAAACCATCCTCTCGTCCGGACTCGTGGCTATGTCGCGGATAGCTAGAGCCGGGACGCCGAATTCCCGGCTCCAGACGGGAGAGTAAGCGCCCCTCCCCATATCCCATTGCCAGGCTTCGACGGACGCTTTCGTCTCTCCATTGGGCCGGACCAGCCAGAGAAGCCCCTGCGGCGAGAAAACCGGCAGGCGGGCGGCATCCGGCTTTCCGCCGGGCCAAGCCGCTCTGGGCTCGGCCTCCTGCCCGTCCCACCTGAACACTTCAACCCGGGCAGGGCTGTAGGAATAGACCGCCACGGCGCGGCCGTCGGCGGAAGCGGTCATTTCCGAGGCCGCGCGAGGCAGCGTCCAGAGCTCCTGGACGAAGTGGTTCGAAAGCCCTCCTTTGTTTATGGACTTGGACTCATCCCAGCGATAAGCCTTGACCGCGTCCTCGCCGTCGAACGTGCTGACGATCCGCGTTCCTACAGGGGCCGTGGTCTCGACCTTGCGCGTGGCGACCAGAAAGACGCCCGGATCATCCACAAGGGCCAAGCCCGTCACCTGGCCGCCGCTTCCCGGCTGCTCATGCGCGAGCGCGAGCCTGGGGCCCTCGACGCGATAGACTTGCACGAGGCCCTGGCCGTTGAAGCCTTCAATGGCCACGATCAGCCTCTTCCCGTCCGGGCTCAGGGCCGCCTTACGGATGTCTGACGGGGTTTCGAATAGGGTTAAAAGCTTGAAACGCCCGGCTTCCTCGTGAAAAATCGCGAGACGATTCGCCTCCCAGGTCGCCAGGGTGCGTCCGTCCAGGGATTTGGCCAGGCGGAAGAAATGAAAAGCTCCCATGTCCCCGGCCAGTTCCGGGGCAGGCACGGCGGCCTTGACCAAATGGAGCGGCCCTAATTTCCCGGAGTCGCCGATTGCCCAGGGCATCTCCCGGCTATGCGCCTCGACCACCTCAGCGACGGCGGCCAGGGCCTCCGCCCGGGCCTTGTCGTCCTCCGCTACGCCAAAATCGAGCCGCGCCTGGGAAAGGACCTGCGGCCAGGGCTTGGCCGCGGCCGATTCAGGCAAGGTCAGGACCTGAGCGGGCAAGGCGCCAATCGGCTGCTCCCGGCCGGTCTCAAGAGCCGCCATGACCGAATCGTCCTTGATGAGATAGGTCTGCCGGGCATAGACCCGGATCGGCCCAGCCAGCTGCGGACTGGCGGTCAAGGTCTCGGAATCGTTCGCATGGAGACGCCACGGCATGGACCAATCCACGTCCGCCTGCCACAGCGGCCTATAATCCCGGCTATCGCCGCCCTGAAGAGACGAACGGAAGGCCGAGATCGATTTTTCGGCCGGGATGAAGACCGTGCTTTCATCGGGACTCACGGCTATGGTCCTGATGCTTTGCCCGAAATCCTTATGCCAAACAGGCCGGAAAGAACCTGCAGGGCTGTCCCACGACAAGGCTTCCAGGGCGGTGCCGCCGTCCGGCGCGTAGTGCGCGGCCCAAACCGTGCCGTTGGCGGAGAGCGCCATCAGCTTCTTTAAGGCGTTGTCGCTATGCCACGCCGAGTCGGCGCCATCGGCCGATCCATCCCAGTGCAGCACCTCGCTGCGTCCAAAGACATCGGCGACGGCCAGAAAGCGGCCGTCTTTCGAAACGCTCATATAATCCGCGCCCGTCCGCAGGCCCAGCGACGCCAGAGGCTTCTTCCAGAGCGGCTCCTTTCTGCCTCTGCGATAGGCTGCCGCATAGGCCGGCTCGCCAGGCTCGTCGGAAACCACGCAAGCCCAGACGAGCTCCGGATCATCAGCCAGAGCCAGCCCCGCTATGAGGCCCTCATCTCGAGGCCGCTCATGGAGCAAGGAAAGGTTCGAACCATCGATCCGGTAAACCCGCAAGGTGTTCGTATCCGTGTTCGAGATGACCAGCCGTTTTCCATCCGGGCTCAGCGCGAGCCGCTCCAGTCGTCCGCCCAGCTCGAGCGTCAGCGGTTTTCGGTAACCTGCCGCGCCGCGCTCGAATATCCGGACACGGCCGTCGGGCCGCCAGAAGACGAGGGTTTGCCCATCAGACGAACCGACCAGTCCCTCATCGCTCTCCATCCGCAGCTCTTCCACGTTGGTGACGGCCCTGGCCAAGTCCAGGGGCCCGAGTTTTTCCGCGGGCCGCTCGACCCAAGCGATCTCATGCTCATGGGCCTCGACCACCCGCGCCGCCTCGGCCCGGGCCTTGGCCCGCGCCTGGTCGTCCGCGGCCATGCCGAAATCGATCCGCGCCTGGGAAAGGCGGGCGGCCCAGGAAGCCCCCTCAAGACCCGGCCTGGCCCGCTCGCGGCCGATCCCGCCCTCGCCCCGGACCTGCCCGAAAAGCTCGAGCTCGCGCATATAGCGCCTCAAGAACCCATCCCGCTCCTCCGGAGAAAACGTCGCCAGAAAAATATCCGTGAAAGCCCGCGCCAATTCCTGGGCCAGCTCCGGCACGCCCAAACCCGCGCCCAGGACCCATTCCACGGCCCCCGCCGCCTCGTTGAGGAAGCGCAGGTAGCGCGACTGGGACAAAAACGGGGCCCGGGAATGGTCCGCAGCCGAGTCCTGCTCCCACTTGAGATACACGTCCGCCATCCAGCGCCGCAAGAACTGGGAAACGTCATCAGCCGCCTGTGAAAGAACCGGCTGCATGATCCGGTTCGCGGCTTGGCGTCTCCAATCCGCGTCCTGGGTCCAGAAAAACTCCACGAAGCGGGAACGCTCGGCCGGCGACCAGGGCAAGGCCGAGTCCGAGCGGCTGATGAAGAGCACGTGGGCATTGCCGGGCAAGGTCATTTCCGCGGGCGCGCCCTTGGGGTAGAGCCTGCCTTCCTGCAGGAATTCATTGAAGGCCACGATCTGCTCGGGCCTCAGATTATGGGCATTGTCGAAGACATAAAGGATCTCGCGCCGGGGCTGGGCCCTGGCCTTTTCGATCATGCGCGCGAACATCCCGGCGCCGAATTCCAACCCTTCCCCCGACTCATCAGCCACCAGCCCGCCCTCCAGCTGGAAGCGGTCCGTCTCGTCCGTGACCGAGACTATGGAGAGATCGAGCTGGGGATCGCTTGCCGCCAGGCGCGCCAGTTCGTCCCTGACGTCGGTTGAAGCGGCGACCCGGACATGGACCGGCCTGCGCTTGAGCAGAAGCTGGTCGGCGACGAATTCCAGGAAATCAGGCTCCGGGATCGGCAAATCGCTCAAGGTCTTAAGGATATCAGCGCGCTCCGAAGGCGCGCTCACGGCGGCGGCCAAATGCCTGGCTGCCGCGGCTCCCAGCGCCTGGTCCACGCCGCGTCCGGCCTTGAGATCCCATAGCGCGTCCTGGGCCATGCGTTTAAGCTCCCGGATGGAAAGGACTCTGCCGTCGGCCTGGCCCCATCGGTTCCTCGCGGATTCAACCGCGATCTTCTGGTAGATACCGGCCAGTCGCTCGGCGATCTTGGCGCGCTCGCCCGGATCCCTGAGGCCCGGCGCCAGGACCGCGTTGTCCTGCCTCCAGTCATGCTTGAGGAACATGTCCGCGTAAAGGCGCAGGCGCTTCAAATCCGCGCTGCTGTAGTCTGACCCGACCAAAGCTTCGACCCTGAGGACCGGGACGTCCTCCTTGAAAATCTCGGGCATGCGGCCGCGGGCGTTGTAGTCGCCCTCAGGGTTGGTGTCCGCTATGATGAGGGTATCGGGATGCACGCGTATGACCGGGACATTCTGCCCGGCCGGGACCGGGACCTCGGTCAGGCGGATCGTGCGAAAGCCGTCCGGACCCGGCTCGATCTCGGATATCTGGGCAAGCCACCAAGCCAAGGAGGCCTTCTCGTTATGGTCGAGCAAGGTATTGAGTTCGCTGACCGCGACCACGCCCCCTTCCTCCAGCCGCTGCTTGAAAAGCGTGTCGCCCTGGAAGCGGAAAAGGCCCTTCGCATCCTGTTCGAATCCGCCGATCCAGGAAGAGATGTCCGTGTCGCCGTTGACCGGGTTGGAGAAAAACCCCTTGCCCCGCAGGCGCGCGAAACCCTGGGCCGTGAAGGTCTTGCCCAGGCCGGTCGGACCCTCGATGCGCAACGCCGCCGCGCCTTGCCGCTTGACCTGGGCCATGGCCGAGAGCATGCGCACTGTCCCGTAGTCCAGGACCATGCCGGTCTTGAGATAGATCATGTCCTGGAAGTTGTCCTGCGAGATGCCCGCGAACTCCGGGGACAGCGCGATCTCGGCTCCGGGCAAGACCAGGACGGGCCGGCCGTCGTCCTGGCGCACGGAAACGCGTTGGAGATAGTTTTCCTCCGTGACCTGCCGGGGCCACTCGAACGCCGGAGCCGGCGGCGGGCCCGGGGGCAAGGTCTTGACCGCCACCCGGTCGTAGAAAGAGTCATCCTCCAGATTGGTTCCTTCCCGGATCGTGAAAAGCAGCTGCAGATTGGCGGGGATGGCCACCCGGCCGAGCTCCGGGTGGGTCAGCTCGCGCAGGCGCAATGCCTCCTGCAGAGCGGTGCGCACGCCGGGCTCCATGGCTTCGACGTTCTTGATCAGCAGCAAGAATCGCTTGGCCGGCCGGCCCGCTTGCCGGGCCGAGTCAAGCTCGCCTCGGGCCGCATGAACCTGGCGCATGAGCTCGCCGAAGCCGAACTCGAGCCGGTCCTGGCCCGGCTTGGGAACTTTGTGGCCGACGAGCTGACGCTCCTCGGTGAAAGGATGGCTCCACAGCACGGAAAGCTCCGCGCCCAGATCGCGGGCCTGCCGGCGCAAAGCCCGCATCAAGGCCCGGTCGTTTCCCGAGGCCTCCCGGAACAGGGCCGGATAGGTCGTCATCAAGGCCCGCGCCACGCGCCGATCCATGTCGTCGTCGGCCACGGCAATGCCCAGGGCGCGCTGCTCAAGCCGCAGGGAATCACCCGCCTTGACGACCGCTTCAGGGATGAACTCCGCGAAATGGCCCAAGAACTTATCGATGCCGCCGGAAGAAGTCGCCCGGATATCCCCGTAAAAGGCCTGGGCGGCCAGGATCAACGCCTTGGCCAACGGCTGAGATTCGCCCTGGCCGCGAAACTTTCCCGTGAGCTCGAGCGCGGTCTTGGAAAAGCGTTCCAGGGTGCGCATGGAAAAAATAGCCTGCTTGAGCGCGGGATCGGCTCCCAAGGCCTCGCGCTCGAACTCGACCTGGGCCCGGGTCAGGCGCTGGAACTGGGCGTAGGTCAGGCCCAGGACTTCCAGGACCTGCCGCGTCTGCGGCCCAAGCCCGGCCTCGGTTCCAACCAGAGGTGCCTGGGCCTTGGGAGCCCCAACGGGCGCAGCCGCGGAAACCAAGGCTGGAAGCTTACCTGGGAAGAAAGCCTTCAACGGGCTTAAAAACCGGGCCCAACCCGCGCCTTGGCTCGGCGCGTCCGAGCCTTGAGGCGCGGCCTGAGGAACCCGTATATTCGCGGTCAGGCTGTCGCCGGCCGGCGCCGAGAAACTGATTCTCCTCGATTTTTGAAGCCGCCAAGAGGCCGGAACGGCCGCGGCTTGCCCCTTGGCGGGCAAGCCCTGGACGATTGCGGCTTCCTTGTCTCCCCAGGCCGCCCTGGCCCTCTCCACGGGGTCCGCGAGCACCGCCCGGACCGCGGATTGATAAATCTCCCTGCTGCGGCGCAGGTCCCGGGCGCGCTCCGGCACCAGGGCCTCGATGACGGCCAGGTCCGCGAACTCAACTCGCGCCTGCGGCAGGGCTTGCCGCGCCGCGGCCGCGGCAACGGACTCCAGCCCGGCGGTCCTGTCGATGAGCTCTTGCGCGTAAAGGGCAACGGCTTGCCTGACCAGTCCGGTCTGCCTCTGGACCGAAATTCCGGGCGCGGCCAAGGCCCGAGGCGCCAGGCCCGTGCGCCCCATCACGCGAACAAAGCCCCGGATATCGCGCGGCGACTTCAAGCCCAGCGGCTCAAGAAACGCAATCGCGGACGGCGAAGGAAACGACCCGACAAAGGCCCGCCAGGCTTGCGGTCCCCGCGCCGGGACTTTGGCCGCCAGGCCCGCGGCCTCGGCCATAAGGACGCCGATCCCGGGCGCGGAGGCAAGAAGGCTCAGCGCCAGGCAAAGCGCCAGCCCTTTCTTGAGCCGGCGGAGGACGGCCCTCAAGGCCACGGCGGCCCCAATTGTCTCATCTTTAATAGATTAGATCGCGGCCATTATTGACGCCTGGGCCGTCAGGGCATGTTCCCACAACAAAATGCCCAACTCAACATGGGACTTTGGGCCCACGGCGCGCGATACCAGTTGCATAAAAAGACATAAGGCGCCCGGCCTTTCGGCCGGGCGCCTTATCGAATTCCCGACGGCAAAGCCCTGTCTAGCGCACGAGCTTGCCCGCGTCGATCATGCCAAACCCCTGTTCCTCGACCGTCACGCCCGCTATCCTCTTGGCCGCTTTCCTGAGCTGCTGGAAGACCCCGTCCGGGCCGTCGAGGCCGACCCAGCCTTGGGAAACGGCCAACGCCGCCAAGCCGCTCATATGAGGAGTCGCCATGGAAGTCCCGGAGAAATTGGCGTAGCCTCCGTCCATGGCCGTGGAAACCACGCTCACCCCGGGCGCGATGAAATCAACCTCCGGCCCGCGGCTGGAGAATGACGCGACCTTGTCACTCGGATCGCTGGCCGCCACCGCGATGGTCTCCGGGTAAGCCGCGGGGTAGCCCACCGGCCCGCCGGAGTTTCCGGCGGCGGCCACGATCACAACGCCGCGCGACTTGGCGTAGCGCAAGGCCTGGTGCAGGGCATCGCTGCCTTGCGACGAGCCCAGGCTCATATTGGCCACCTGGATGCCGTTGTTGGCGCACCAGATGATGCCGTCGATGATGCCGGAAATCGACCCGCTGCCCTCATTGTCCAGGACGCGCACCGAATAAAGCCGGGCCATGGGAGCGACGCCGGCCACGCCCTTGCCGTTCCTGATGGCCGCGATGGTGCCGGCCACATGAGTGCCATGACCGTTTCCGTCCTGATAGGCCACCCGGACCTCGGACTTGGTGAAGGCGTCGTAGCCCCCATCCACCTTGCCCTTAAGGTCATTGTGGTCCGAATAAACTCCCGTGTCCACCACGGCCACGCGCACGCCCTTGCCCTCGGTATAGTCCCAAGCCGCCGGAGCCTTCACCCGTTCCACGCCCCACGTGATCTCGGGCCGCGTCGATCCCGCGCTCGGCTTGGGAAGCCGCCTGAATTGCAGCTTGGGCAGGCTCTTCAGGACGCTTTCCACGCTCGGGAAAGCCGTGGTCTGGAACGAAGGCGCGGCCTCGATCCACTTCGTGGTAAAATCCTCCTCGATCCCAAGCACGTCGCTGGCGGACACGCCGGGCACGAGGTTCATCACGTCCTTGACCGTGAGCCTGGCCACCCGATTCTTGGCGGACTTTACCAGCAGCTCGGCCGGCACTTCCGCCACGAGGGCCAGGAACTCGTTGCTGGATGTTCCGTTGGATGCGATCCTGGCCACGCTCTGGGCGCTTAAAGCCCGCAGTATCTTGGACTGGGACTCGGCCGAGGACTTGGCCCTCATCGTGATGATGATCTTCTTGATTCCCGCCGACTGAGCCGGCGCCGGGCTCCCAAAAGCGACGAATGCCAACAGCGCGGCAAGTGCAATGATCGTTGCTTTCATTTTGCTGTCCCCCTGGATGCTTCGCGGCCTGGACCGCTGCCGCTTCCTTATCCAGTTTGGCCAAATGGCCCAAAACCGACCTGGGTCTTAGGACCTATAATGAACTGGGCCCTAAGACCTATTCGACAAAGGTCTTAGGGCCCAGATTCCGACGAGCGAATAATTAAGATTAACGGACGATCAAGGCCGCGTCGACCATGCCTGCGCCCTGCTCCTCGGGTTTAAGCCCGATCGATCTGGCCGATCGCCCGAGAACCTCCAGGACCCCATCGAGGCCGCGGGCCCCGCGCGACACGGCCAATGCGGCCAGGCCCGTCACGTGGGGAGCGGCCATGGAAGTTCCGCTGTGGCTGCCGTATTGGCCCCCGGGAAGACAGGACTTGATATCAAAACCGGGAGCTATGAACGCGACGCGCCGGCCGCGGCTGGAAAACTTCGCGATCCTGTCCTGGGAGTCGCTGGCCGACACCGCGATGGCGTCCGGATACGCCGCGGGAGACGCGACGAAACCGCCATTATTGCCCGCCGCCGCCACGATCACGACGCCCCTAGCGCGCGCGTACCTGACCGCCAGGCGCATGAAGATCGTGCCGATGGGCGCGCCCAGGCTCATATTGGCGACCTGTATATGGTTCTGGCCGCACCAGACGATGCCCTTGACGATGGACACAAGCCCGCCCGAGCCCTTGGCGTCAAGAACCTTGACCGAAAAGAGCTTGACCCTAGGCGCGACCCCGACGACGCCCTTGCCGTCCAAAGCCCCCGCGATGGTGCCGGAAACATGCGTGCCATGGCCGTTGTCATCCATGCAGGACTTGCCTGACTCGACGGCGTTATAGCAGCCCGCGTAATTATCCTTCAGATCCGGATGGTTAAAATCGATGCCGGTGTCGACCACGGCCACGCGCACGCCCTCGCCCATGGTCTTGGTCCACGCGGCGGCGGCGTTGACGCGCCGCACGCCCCAAGGCAGCTCGTCGCGCAGCACGCCGGGAGGAAGAGAGGGCACTTCCCACGGGAAACGCTTGAAAGCCGGGATCTGTTCCTTTATAGACGACCAGGACGGCAGCGGCGCGGCTTGAAAAGAGGGAGTTTCCCCGAGAAGCCAATTCCTGACGACGTCCTCCTCCACAAATGCGATCGGACGCTGCGCCAAGGCCATGGCTTTGAATTCCTTTCTCGTGAATTTTCCGGCGGGGACTTTCACCACAACCACGCCCAGCTCATCAAGACTGTCCACCTGGCTCGCGCCCAGGGCCTTAACCGCCTGAACACGCGCCGCATCATCCGCCCCCGGGCGAAAGCCTATGACGTAGCGCCGCGCTCCGGAGCCGCCGGCCCAGACGACGGGCGCGGCTGAAAGAGCCAGCAAAAAAGCCAAGATCATTCTCATGACGGCCTCCTTTTTCATAACGTCCGCAGATTATAGCACGATATTGGGCCTTTAGGCCTAGCCATGACTAGGCCCTTCGGCCCGCTCAGCGCGCCTTCAAAACGTATGCTATGATAGCTCTGTCAAAAAAACGTCCATGCCCGCCCACACGCCCCTTGCCTCGATGCTGGACCGCGTCTTTGATCTCAGCGGCCGCAAGACCGACGCGCGCACGGAGCTCGCGGCCGGCTTGACAACGTTTCTGACCATGGCTTACATCATATTCGTCCAGCCCCAGGTCCTGGCCTCGGCGGGGATGGATCCTGGAGCCGTCTTCACCGCCACCTGCATCTCCAGCGCCCTAGGCTGCATTCTCATGGGGCTGTGGGCCAACTATCCCATCGCGCAAGCTCCCTTGATGGGCGAGAACTTTTTCTTCGCCTACGTCGTGGTATCGGGCATGGGCGTGGCCTGGCCCAAGGCCCTGGCCCTAGTCTTTGTCTCGGGCTGCGTCTTTCTCGCGCTCACCCTGACGCGTCTGCGGGAGATTCTCATCAACTCGGTGCCCCAGGCCCTCAAATTCGGCATCGCCTCGGGCATCGGGCTTTTCGTGGCGCTTATCGGGCTCAAGGAGGCGGGAGTGGTCGTGGCCAATGCCCCCACCCTGGTCGCGCTCGGTCCCGTGACCTCCAAACCGGTCCTGCTGGCCCTGTTCGGCCTCGCCGTGACCGCCGGCCTCATGGCCCGCAAGACGCGCGGCGCCATCCTCATCGGAATGCTGGCCACAAGCGCCCTGGGAGCGGCTTTGGGACTGATCCGGCTAACCGGGGTCTTCAGCGCTCCGCCATCGCTTGCCCCGACTTTGTTCCGGCTGGACCTCGGAGGCCTTCTCACCTGGAACAATTTCTCCATCGTGCTCATCTTCCTCTTCATGACCCTCTTCGACACCCTGGGAACCCTGGTGGGAGTCGGCGTGCAGGCGGGACTCATGAAGGACGGCAAACTGCCGAGGGCGTCTCGAGCGCTTCTCTGCGACGCGGTCGCGACCACGGCGGGCGCCTGCCTCGGCACCTCGACGGTCTCCAGCTACATCGAGAGCGCCACCGGCGTCGCCCAAGGCGGCCGCACCGGCTTGACCGCGGTCACGACGGGCTTGCTGTTCCTGCTCAGCCTCTTCTTCTCGCCGCTGGTGCAGTCCATCGGCGGCAGCGTGGCCCTCGGCTCGGGAGCGCTCATCCATCCGGTCACGGCTCCGGCCCTGATCCTCGTGGGCTCGCTGATGGCGGCGACCGCGCGTCATATCGACTGGGACGACGCGACCGAGGGCCTGCCCGCTTTCCTGACCATGGCCGTGATCCCTTTCACCTTCAATATCGCCGACGGAATCGCCGCGGGCTTCATCTCCTATCCCCTGCTCAAATTCTGCGCCGGCCGCGGCAAGCAGACGCCGCCGCTGCTTTGGGCCTTGGCGGTTCTCTTCCTCCTGCGCTACGCCTGCCTGTGACGACGCCTAACCAAAAAAACTATTGACGAAATCAGATTGGGGGTCTATACTTTGGGCGAGGTCGACATGAAGAAGACAACGGCAAAAAAGAAGACAACCAAGCGCGCGAAAGGCCCCCGCAACGGGAAGACGGCCGAGAACATGCCCATGGAGTTCGACCGCGGCTGGCAGGAACTCGAGGCGCAGTACGACCGGCAAAAGATGGACTTCACCAGCCTCGCGGCCCAGCTGGGAATCGATTCCAAGGACAAGCCGCTAGAGCCCTAGCGGCCGGACGTCTCGACTCGGACTCCGCTTCCTGCCCGCGATGGAAGCGGAGGATTTTTTTCTGATGAGCTCGATGCGCCGGCCGTGCCGGGCCAGCGAGGCGCCGATGGTCTCCATGGCGGCGGCATCCCCTTCCCCCCCGCGGCTTGATAACATCAAAGGACCTCGAGCAGCGCGAAGTGCAGGTATTCGGTCTCGGGCATGGCCAGGAGCACGGGATGATCCGCCGCTTGGCCGCGCAAGGCCACCAGCCGCGCGGACTTCTGCGCCTTGCCCTGGGCATGGCGCAGCATGTCGAGGAACTGCTCCCGCCCCACGTGATGGGAGCAGGTGGAGGCGGCCAACAGCCCTCCCGGCGCCAGGGCCCGCAGGGCCAGGCTGTTGAGCTTGGAGTAAGTGCGCAAGGCCTTGAGCAGATGCTTCTTGGAAGGCACGAAGCTCGGAGGGTCGAGCAGGATCACATCCGGCCGGAAAGGCTGGCTGCCCGCGGCGAAGCTTTGCAGGACCGTTTCGGCGTCCGCCTCGTCGCAATTGACGATGTCGCCGACGCCGTTGAGCTTGGCGTTCTCCCGGACCAGATCGATGGCCGCCTGGGAACTATCGATGGCCAGGACCGACTTAGCTCCGGACTTGGCCGCATTGACCGCGAAAGCGCCGGTGTAACAGTAAAGGTCCAGGACGGTCCGCCCCGCCAGGAAAGGCCTCAAAAAAGCCCGATTCTCGCGCTGGTCGAAGTAGTGCCCGGTCTTTTGACCCTCGCCGATAGGCACCAAGAAACTCAACCCACCCTCGCTGATGGCCACGCGCTCGGGCACGGCCCCGGACAGAAGCCTGCATTCGCCGGGCAGCCCCTCGAGCTGGCGCTGGCGGTGATCATTCTTAAGGAAGACGCCGCGCGGCTCGAGAAGCTCCTTGAGCGCGCCCTCGATGAGAGGCAGGCGCGCCTCCATGCCGGCCGCGAAGATCTGCAGGACCACGACGTCGCCGTAGCGATCCGCCACCAAGCCGGGCAGTCCGTCGGACTCGCCGAAGCAGAGCCGGTAGGAGGTCTCCCCGGGGCACATCCTCTGCCGGTAAGCCAGGGCCGCGGCCAGCCGCTTGCGGAAAAAGCCGGCGTCGATGGGCTCGACTTGCGATGAGAGCATGCGGCAGGCGATGAGGCTGTTGGGATGGTAGAAGGCGATGCCCAGGCTCTGCCCCCCGGCCGTGAAGACCTGCGCCAGGCAGCCCGGCTCGACGCTCCCCTCGATCTTGCCGATCTCGTTGGAGAAAATCCACAGATGCCCGGCCCGGAGCCTGTCCTCCTGGCCCGGCTTAAGGCGCACGGCCGCGATTGTTTCAGTTGCCGGCATATATTTGGTCTCCTGGCCGATATTCGGGATAAGGCGCTAGGCCACGCCCCCCCGGCTTAAAAGCTCGCTGATCGCCTCGCTATACGTTTCCAAATCGAAACAGGCCGCCAGATCCTTCTTGGAAAGCTGCTTCATGACGGCCGGGTCGCTTTCCAGCACCTTCACGAAGGCTTCCCGCGTCCTCCACGTTTTCATGGCGTTGCGCTGCACGAGCTCGTAGGCTTGCTCGCGAGTAAGTCCCGCGTCCACGAGCCGCAGGAGGACTTTTTGGGAAAAGACCAATCCCAGGGAGCGGTCCAGATTCTCCTTCATCCGCTCGGGATAGACCTGGAGCCCGTCCAACACCTTCTTGAACCGCCCCAGCATGAAATCCAGAGCGATATGCGCGTCCGGGAAAACCACGCGCTCCACCGACGAATGGCTGATATCGCGCTCATGCCAAAGCACGATATTCTCGACCACGGCCGACTCGTAGGACCGGATGAGCCGGGACAGGCCGCAAAGGTTCTCGCAGAGAATGGGATTACGCTTATGCGGCATGGCTGAGGAACCCTTCTGGCCCTCGCCGAAGGGCTCCTCGGCCTCCAGGACCTCGGTCCTCTGCAAATGCCGAATCTCCAGGGCGAAACGTTCCACGGCCGCGGCCGAGAGCACCAGAGCGTGGAAATACTGGGCGTGCCGGTCCCGCGGCACGACCTGCGTGGCCACGGGCTCGGGCTTAAGGCCCAACTTATTCAACACCCCCGCCTCGTACTCGGGCCCCACCTGGGTGAAGCATCCCACGGCGCCGGACAGCTTCCCAAATGAAATCTCTTCGCGGGCGCGGCTCAGGCGCTCCATGTTGCGCAAGGCCTCGGCGTGCCAGCCCGCCAGCTTGACTCCGAAGGTCACGGGTTCGGCGTGCACTCCATGGGTACGGCCCGCCATCCATGTCGATTTGTGCTTGCGCGCAAGCGTGCGCAACCGGCCGCAGACCTCGTCCCAATCGCTCATGAGCAGGTCGGCCGATTCGCGCAGTTGCAGGGCTAAAGCCGTGTCCAGGACGTCCGACGAGGTCAGGCCGTAATGCAGATAGCGGTTCAAAGCCGGAGCCCTATCCTTGATGAGAGCGCTGACCGCGGAAAGCAGCGCGATGATCTCATGGCCGGACTTGGCCTCGCCGGCCTTGACCCTCTCCTGCAGGCCTTGATGAGCCGCCGTCTTGAATGCCTTGAGCTCGGAGGCGGGAATGCCCTTGACTCGGGCCAGGACCTCCAGGAAGGCCTCCTCCACCCGCAACATGGTCCGGAGGCGATTCTCATCCGACCAGACACGGGACATGGCCTCGCGCGAATATCTCTCGATCATACGGGAACCTCCGCCAAAGCCGTCTCAAGTGGTATTTCTTCATGCAAGCCGTCTTGCCGCGCCGTCAGACGCCGTCCCAGGCTCAAAAAACCCCAACCGGCGGCCGCGGCCATGCCGGCGACAAGCAACCAGGGGGCAGCGGCCCAGCGGGGGCTCAAGTGCTGCAGGCCCAATCCTCCCAGGAACGGTCCGCAGGCCACTCCCAACTGTTGGGCCAGGCCGTGAAAGCCCATATATCGGCCCTTGAATCTTTCCGGCGCCAAGTTGGCGGCCATGGTATAAAGACCCGGCGACACCGCCACCTCGCCGAAAGTCAGGATCGCGACCGCCGCGGCCAGGGCGATGAAGCCGTGGGCAAAACCCACGAAGCCGTACCCCGCGGCATAAAAGAGGCAGCCCGCGGCCAGCACGACGCTCAAGCGCAGATGCCGCAAGGTCCTGGAAACCCGGGTTTGAATCAAGACGACGATGACGCCGTTAAGCGTGAAAAGCAATCCCACCTGTTGTTCGGAAAGACCCACGTAACCAACCGCGTGAACCGAAAGGCTGGCCACGAGTTGAGCCATGACCATGGCAATCAACGAGCACCAGGCGCAAAAAGTCAAAAACTGCCGATCCCCGGCCGCTCTCATGGTTTCCCGCCAGGAAAACCGGCTTTCCGGCCTCAGCTTTTCCATGGGAACGACGGTCCAGCGCACAAGAACAAAACACAGCAGGCACGCCGCCGCGGAAATCGCGAACAGCCCGGGATATGAACGCCCGGCCAAGAGCCCGCCCAACGCGGGCCCGATCGCCCAGCCCAGGTTCAGCGCCACGCGCAGCTTGCCGAAAGCCACCAGCCGATGCGAGGCTGCGTAAGCGGAGGCGATCCAAGAGCGCACGGCCGAGTCGTAGAAGCTGCCGCAGAAACCCGAGAGTACGTGCAATGAGATCAGGAGGATCACCGGAGCCCCCCGCGCCATGGCCCAAGCCATCAGCGCCACCATCAGGCCGCGCGCGCCGACCGCGAATTCCATGACGCGCTTGGAGCCGAGGATGTCGGAGAGCTCGCCGCCCAGGGCCTGGCCGCAAGCCGTGGCCAGGCCCAAGCCAAAAAGGGCCGCGCCCACCAAGCCCATGGGCAGGCCGCGCTCGATGTGAAGGTATAGGGCGAAAAAGGGATAGGACAAAGCCAGCCCCGTGGTCAGGACGCATTGACATCCGAGCAAGGTCCACAACCGGCCCCGAAGCGCCGGATTCATCTAACCCGCGCGCGCCGTCGTCGGCGCGCGCCACCGCCGCCCCCTAAAAGGGGGGCGGCGTCTCCGTTGGGGGTGGCCGGTTGTTCGAAAGAACTCATTCCCCCTCAGCCGCTCCCATGGCCGGATTCCTGCTCGCGTCGGTCAGCGCGACGCCGTCCTTGCATTGGGGACAGGAGTCCGGGGAAAAGACCTGAAGCGGGTAGGAAATAAGGGTGCGCACGGGAATGGAAAGCGAGAGCCGGGAGACGGAACGGTCCACCACGGCGCCCACGCCGACGACCTTGGCGCCATAGGCCTGCGCCAGAAACACGATCTCCGCCGTCAAACGCCCGGTGGTGATCACATCCTCCACGATCAGGGCCCGCTCGCCCCGCTCTATGCGAAAGTCGCGGCGCAAAGCCATCATGCCGCTCATGCGCTCGGTGAAAATCGCCCGGCACTTCTTGGCGCGCGCCACCTCCTGAGCCAGGACCACGGAAGCCACGTTGGGAGCGATCACCACGTCGATGGACTGCATGAATTTGGCGGCCAAGGCCTTGGCTATGCGCTGCGCCACGTAGGGATACTGCAGGACAAGGGCCGTCTGCAAATAGACCGGACTGTGCAGTCCGGAGGCCAGCTGAAAATGGCCGCTCACCACGGCCCCGTGCTCCTGCAAAAGTCCCAGCAAATCCATCTTGTTCATCGCGGTCATATGACCTCCCCACGGCTACAATTCACGCAGTTTCTCCAGCGCCGCGTAGCGCTTCTTGGCCTTGGCCTTGGCCCCATCGAGGGCCTTCTCGATCTCGTCTCCGGTCATCTTGCTCAGGCGCGGGTCCAGGTCGGGCAGGTTCAAGTCGCCTTTGACGCGAAAAGCGATGGCCGGCCGGCCCAGCTCGTCGACCCACCACTCCGGCAACGGCTGGCGATAGCCCGTCAGGCGGGTCAAGATCATCATATTGACGGTTTCCTTGCCGAAATCCGCCGCGCCGTCGGCAAAAGCCACGACTTGCGGACTGTCCACATAGAACAGACGCGTGGTGGCCACGCCCTTGTTAAGCCCATACTCGCCCTCGATGCGGTTGAAGTCCAGTGTCTTCGGATAAGCCGTAGCCGTGCTGAAGACGGAGAGATTGTTCATCTTATGCATATAGACGAATGGAAGGAAGATTATTCTAAGAAATTTATTGGCGGCCTGCACCGCCGGGACGTCCGCGACCCGCCCCGGGCCGAAACTCACCTTCACATCGCCGCTGACGCGGTTGAGGCTGGGAGAGATTCCCCTGATATCCCAGAGCAGATCCACGTTGTTGAACGCGAAATTTTTATGCGCCACGGACCCGATCGTGATCTGCCCGATCGTGTCGGGGAATTTTTTGGGAATAACGTACTTGAAAGTCCGCACCCAAGTCCGGGGCTGGGCGGCTGGCGCGGGCGCGGTCTGGGTGGAGACCCGCGCCACGATGGAACTGACCAGGCCATGGGCTTCCTCCCAACGGAGGCGGTCCACGGACCCCAAGACGGACACCTCCTTGGGATCGGCGAGATTGCGCACCCGGGCCTTGAGAGCCAGTCGAGAATCGATGAATCGCACGTTGAACCGCTCGACCTTCAGGTCCGCCTTATCCAGGGTCGCCGATACGGATAGATCGGAAAACGGGCTCGCAAACAGCGCCCCTTGCCCGTTCTCGACGGACAGCTTGAATTTCTCCAGGCCATCCGACCCCGTGACCGAAACATCTCCGCCATTCACCGCGAAATTGGAAAACTGCCCGCCCGCGCGGCTGACAGCAAGGCTGCCGCGCTCAAGCTGAAGCCGGCTCAAAGGGCCGCTGAGCCCCGCGAAACCCGTGAGCATGCCGCGCAAGGCCAAAGGCCGCCAACGGGGATAGAAGACCTCGGCCTGACTTAATGGAAAATTGACGACGCTGACCTCGCCGTTGACGGTCGCGGGAGCGCTGCTGAAGTCCAGGCTGCCCATGGCGCTGGCGGAAAGCGGGGGACTTTCGACGTGCAAGCGCCGTATCCGGATACGGCGGGGAGCCGGAACCGCGGCCTTGAGCTGCCAGCGGCTGGCCGGCAGACTAAGGTCCAGTTCCTTGTCGAAGTATCGCCGCCAGTCCTGCGGACCCAGGTCCGGAAAGCTCGCCTCGACGTCAATTTCCGTGGGAGGCAGTCCCGTCAGGCCCGCCGTGCCCTGGATGGTGCGGCCGTCCACCGTCAAGACGAGCTTGTTGGCCCGCAGGTAGGCCTCGGACCAGTCAAAGCCGGCCAGGGAGACCGCGCCCTCCAGAGCCAAGGTCGTAGAAATGCTCCGGCCCGCCAGGGTGCTTATGTTGTCGCATTCCGCGGCGAGGGAAAAAGGCCGGTCGACGGCGAAGCTGCGCACCGCCAGATTGACGTTCCCGAAACGATAGCTGGTTTGCTTGAGCCGGTCCTCCACCTTTATGACGCCGCGCTCGACAACCGTGAGTTCCGCGGCAAATGACACGGGCAAAGAAAGCCTCCCCACCGGCATGGATTGGGCCGAATGCGTCGAGAGGAAGATATCCGACACGTTCCAGCCGCCGGCATCGTCGCGCAGGAGCTGGATGTAGGGGGAGACGAACTTGACCTCGCCCAAGTCCAGGCGCAGGCGAGGCAGGGAGGAAAGCTTGACCGTGACCAAGACCGCGTCGCTGGTCAGAAGATATTGTCCCGGCACGGAGGGCTTCTCGACGACCCGCACGCCCCGCAGCTTGACTCCATGCGGCGTCAGGAGGACGCGATCGATCTGAACCGGCCGGCGCAGCCGCGACTGAAGCTGGTCGACGAACACGGACTTGATGCGCTCCTCGTCGAACGTGGCGCGCAGCCCCACGTAGGCGATCACGGCCAAAAGAAAACACAGCAGGAACGTGAGTCCCAGCCCGCGCAAAAACCCGCGGACCAGATACCCCAATCCACGCCAGGAGTAATAGAAAAAACCTTTCTTCTTCTTGACCGTCTGGGGCATGTCCGGCAATTCTACCAAATGCGCGATCTTGTCTTGGCGCAGGCCGTCGAAAAAACGGCATCCCCTTTATCCGCCATGCTTCGCTGACTCCGCGTACGCCTGCCGGCCGGCTCGCAACGCGGCCGCCACCTGTTCCTTTTTGTGCCGGCTCTCCTCCCTGATCTTGGCCAGAAGTTCCGCGCCTTCATCGCGCTTCTCCTGGAGCCAGTCCCCAATCTGCCGGCGGGGCTCGCTGCCCGACTTGGGGGCGAAAAGCACGCCCAGGACGGCGCCCATCGCCACGCCCAGCGCGGCTCCGCCGAACAGGAAACCCCAACTTGAACCCTTTTCTTCTATCGGCATAATATTACCCCTTTCGACACTTCATCCCGCAAAGAGCGCATTCGCCGTGTCGACCGACGAGGCCCAGAGGCCCTACCATAAATTAGCCGGAAAGCGTCAAGAGAAGGTCAAATAAAAGCGCCTTGTCCCAGAAAGTTCCCACCGCAGCTCCAGTCAGCGTTATTATAAAATCGCGAGATTCGCGCGCAAAGACGCTCCGAAACGGGAATCTGATAACAGGCCCCTAAACACCGCCCCTCCAACCCTGGCCCGCATGCTTTGCAATTCCCTGTCAAAGCGATGCGCGGAAATACATTGGTTTGACAGGAGTCGCACGCCAGGGCAATGAATTCGGCGGCTGCCCTGACATTCAAAGCGCGCCAGCGCGTTGAATCTCGCTTAAGGAAGCCGCGCCGGCTCTTTGAGCAGCCGCTCGTAACAGGCCAGGGTCTTGGCGAAATTGCGCTCCCAGGTGTTTTCCGCCACCGCGGCCGGCCCCAGCGCGCCCAACCTCTGGCGCAGCCCGGCGTCCCGAGCCAGCGCCTCCATGCGATCGCCGAGCTCCTCCGGCCCGCCGCTGTCGAGAAGCCAATCCCGCGCCTCGCCGGCGATGAGCTCGGCCGCGCCCACCTGCCTGCCGGTTAAAACCGGCACGCCGCAGGCCAAGGCTTCCTGCACGCTCTGGCCGAACTCCTCATAACGGGCGGGATGCGCGTAAACGTCCAGGCAGTGGAACCAGGGCGCGACGTCCGCGGCGGGCGGCAGAAACGAGACGGCCTCGGCCACGCCCTCGGCCGAGGCCTGGCGCAGATAAGGAGCGAGCCTGGACTCCTTTCCGATGACCACGGCCCGGGCCGCTATGCCCCGGCGCCGGACCCGGCCCAAAGCCCTGAGAAAAACTCCCACTCCGCGCTTGACGAAGTCGCCGGAAGTGATCAGACCGAAAAGGATGTCCCCCTCGCCCACGCCTAGTTCGCGGCGGGCCGGCTCCCTCAAAGCCGCGCGGTCACAGGCCCTAAAGCGCCCGGGGTCGAAACCGGGATAGATGACCTCGATCTTCTCCGGAGGCACGCCGAAGCGCTCGCAGACCTCATCGCGCATAAGCCGCGAGTTGGCGATCAGCAGCCGGAACCGGCCCTCGGAAAGCATGCGCGCGTGGACGCGGCCCACGCTCGACTGCGCGGGCAGGGGCGTCGAATGCACGGCCAGATGCGCGGCGTGCACGCAGTTGTGAAGGCTGAGGATATCCTGACGGAAATTGTCTCCATGCCCGTGCACCAGGTCAAAACCGCCGCGCGCCAGCAGGCGGTCGCAAACCACGGCGAAGAGCCGGCGTTTGAGATAGCTGCCCCACGGCCACGCCGGAATGGAATGCTCTTGAATGCCCGCGGCGCGAAGCTTGACGCGATCCAAAGACTCGCCGTAAACGTGCACGTCCCAGCCCAGACCCGCCAGACGGCGGCCGTGCTCGAGGATGGTGGTCGTGGTGCCGCTCAAACCCTTGACCCGCCGGCAGACGATGGCGATCTTTATGGCAGCCATCGGTCATACCAGCGCGCCAGGGAATAGATCATCCAAAGACGGGAGGCATGGTCCGCGCGGCCCTGCTGATGCTCGCGCAGCAGGGCCCGGCAGAAGGCTCCGTCGAGCCAGCCGTCCCGGAACAGGCCGCTGTCCGCGAAAACGGATTGGACCGCCGGAGCCAGAGGGCCGCGCAGCCATTCCTTGAACGGGAAGGAAAAACCCATCTTCGGCCGCGTCACGACCTCGGAGGGAAGCCGCTTGAGAGCGATCTCCTTGAGCAGGCCTTTGAGCCGGCGGCCGGGGCACTTGACGTTTCCGGGAAGGGAAAACGCCAATTCGCAGAGTTCGTGATCCAGGAAGGGCGCCCGGGCCTCGAGCGAATGCCGCATGGAGACGCGGTCGACCCGGTGCAGCAGGACTTCCCCCATCTTGGTGTAGAATTCGATGAAGCTGACCAGATTGAGCAGGTCCGAGGGATCGGCCGCGGCCTGCGCATAGCGGCGATAGAGGCCGGCGATGAACTCGCCCGCCGGATCGCGGCCGGTCTCGACCAGGGCCGGACCCGCGATCTGATGGCGCTGCGTCGCCGGAAACCCGATGGAGCTGCCCCAATAAACCGGCAAATCCCGGGCCGCCCTCCGAAGCAGGTCGAACCTGCGGTGGCCCCGGTGCGTGAGCGCATAGAGCGGCCGGCCCAACGCGTAGGCGCAGCGCGCCAGGGCTTGCCAGCCCGGCTTCGAGAATCTCTCAAGTTGGGATAGGCCTTTGAGCATGACGTCATAGCCGACGAATATCTCATCGGCGCCCTCGCCCAGCAGCACCACCTTGAAGCCGTCGGCGCGGGCCCTCCGCGAGAGAAAATGGAGCGGCACCCAGACCCAGTCGGAGATGGGATCGTCGAGGACCATGGCGTCGTCCTGGAGGACCCCCAGGACCTCGCGGGAGCTGATATTAATTTCCCGGTGATCCACCGGATATTTCCGGGCCACGAGACGCGCGTATTCGAACTCATTGTAGCCCGGCATGTCGCCGTAGCCGACCGTGTAGGCCGCGGTCCCCCGGGCGCCGGCCGCGGCGATACGATCCACGATGAGGCTCGAATCTATCCCGCCGCTCAAAAACACGCAGACCGGAACGTCGCTGACCAGACGCCGTCGCACGGCCAGATCCAGGGCCCGTTCCACCATTTCGAGCGCTTGGCCCTGGGCCGGGCCGCCGCCGCGTTTCACGAGGGGATTCCAATACTCGACGCAACGAGTTTGTCCTTCGGGCCCGAACTCCAGGTAATGACCGGGCGGGACCTTGTTGACCCCATCGAAAAGGGTCCCCGGCGCGGGCACGAATTTAAGAGCGAGATAACTCTCCAGGCCTTGCGGATTCAGGCGCCGGGGACCGGGCCATAACTTGAAGAGCCCCTGCAACTCCGAGCAAAAATAGATCCGGCCGTCGCCTTGGGCCCAATAAAGCGGCTTCTTTCCCGCGCGATCACGGGCCAGGTACAGGCGGCCCGAAGTCCCGTCATAAAGAGCGAAAGCGAACATGCCGGCGGCTCGAGCCAGCAGACCCGCCAGCCCCCAGCGCTGATAGCCGCGGATAAGGACTTCCGTGTCGCTGGTGGTGGAGAAACCCGGGCCCTCGCCTTCCAGTTGGGAGCGCAGTTCCCGGAAATTATAGATCTCGCCGTTATATGTGACCAGAACGGACTGGTCCGGGGAACTCATGGGCTGATTGGACCTGACATTGAGGTCGAGGATGGAGAGCCGTCTATGGCCGAAGCCGAGCCGCGGACGGACGACGATCCCGGACGCGTCCGGGCCGCGGTGCGCTATGGCCTCGCCCGCGGCTTGCAGCTCCCCGCGGACGCGATCCGGGTCCAGGGGAGCGCCGCCCTGCGCGAAGACCCCGAATATGCCGCACATCAGCGCGCTCCAAAGGCCAGCAGCGCCGCGGCGGCGGCCACCGGCATGAAAAGATTGTCATTGTAAAAACGGGTCGACGGCAGGAGTTCGGCGATCGTGGCCGCCAACGAACCCGCCAGCGCCGCCGCGGGTCTTAGGCCCAGGGCCAGCCCGACGGCCAGACAGGTCGCCAGGCAAGCCAGGCTGCCTTCCAGGGACTTGCGGCCGCCAGCGATGGGATGGCGGCCGAGGGTCTTGCCCGCCAAAGCCGCGGCGGCGTCGCCCAGGGCCAGCCAGGCCAGGGCCGCGGTCACGATCCGCGCATGGCCGCCGGCCAGGAGCACGGTCAAAAACGAGCCCATGGTGGTGTGGAAAATTCCGGAAAAAGAGCGTTGCTCGGTTTGGCGAATCATGCCGCGGAAAATCCATTGCAGGCCGCGGCTCAGCCGATCCGAATAAAAGCGCCCGGCCTCCACCGCGGTCACGAACACGAGCCAGGCTCCCAGCGCCATGACGGCGCGGGGAAAGCCGAGCCAGTGATAGACGGCGAGATAGACCAAGGACAGCATGTGGAAGGCCTTTCGGCCGAGTTCACCCTTCAAGGAACCGTTCATGCCGGATACCTCGCCAGAATCGGGCCGAAAAGGTCTTTCAAGAACTTGAAGCTCCCCAGCCAGCAAGCCCTAGACCATGCCGCGACCTGGCGCAAGGGATCCAGCAACGACACGGCATGGGGAAAGAGCGCCTTGGCCAGCAGCAGAACCACCCAGCCGTTGACGATCGCGATGACCGCCAGGGAGAATATGATCCCTCCAGCCGCGGCCAAGTCGGGCTGACGCCTCGTCCATAGGCATTCCCCGGTCATCAGAAGATGGCCGGCCAAGGTCAGGCCCACCAGCCCCCAGAACACGCTCAAGCTCAAGCATCCGGGGCGCAGCCATAAGAGGGCTTTGCAGCCGATAACGACCGCGGCCGTATAGACCGGAAGGCAATACGGCGCCAGGGAGATGAGCGCGCCCGACCGGGACATATCCACGTGGCCGCCGTCGCTGCGGACCTCCATGGCGTGGACCTCGGCGCCCATGGCCCAGGCGGCGAGGGCATGCGTGAACTCGTGCCCGAAGACATATATCCAGCGCAGCGCCAGCAGAGTCCGGGCCGGCAGGCCTCGTCCGAGCCCGGCGGCGCAGAGCCCCGCCAGCCACAATAGAAGCGCCAGGACGGCTCCGGCCGTGAAGGGCCACGCCGACGGAGAATGCCAGGCGAGGCGCCCCAGGGTCCGGACCGCGACGAACATGGTCAGCACGGCGGTGGGCAATAGGGCCAGGCCTACGGCTAAAAGGGCCATGTTCTTGGCGGCATGCCGGATCAGTCCAGCATGTAGTCCTGATACGGTATCTTCTTGGCGTCGAGCTCTTTTTTCCAGAGCTCCCGCGCCGCGGCCATCTTCCGCCGGGAAAGCCTCACCCAGCGGCTCTCCGGCGGAGAGAAAAGTTCCACGGCCGTCTGAAACCAGACAAAGGCGTATTTCAGCGCGCTCTCCTTCATGGCCTCGTCGCGCTCGAATCGCGCCAGGGTCAGGCGCTGCGCCAATTCCTCGTCGCTGAAGCGGCCGGCCTGCCGCTCCCGGCGCAGGCGGCTCTCCTTGCGGGCCAGCAGGGCATCGAGATGGGCCCGCTTGAGTTCCGGCCGCCGGTCCCATTCCAGATATTTCTCTCCTTCCAGATAGGCGGCGCGGGCGCGCAGCACGACATCCATGTAAACGACGCCGTAAACGGCCAAGCCGCAGGCCAAGAACGCGAGAGCCGCCCGCTTCAAATCAGAGTATGCCACCGCTTAAGGGGCCGCGATCGCTGCCCGGGCCGCGGTTGATGTCCGGCGGCCTGGTCTTGAGGAGGTTGTGCAGCAGTGAGGTGAGAATCGCCGGGCGCAGAGGCTTGATGAAGAACTCCTTGACGTTGGACTCCAGGCGGACCATCTCGATTTGCTTGCGGTCCAGCTGCCGGCCGGTGATGACGACGACGGGAATGTGGCCGTTGCCCCCGGATTGGAGTTCACGGAGGACCTCGTAGCCTCCCTTGCCGGGCAGCATGAAGTCCAGCAGGATAAGGTCGGGCATCAGGGCGTCGACCTTGCGCAAGGCCTCCGGACCGTCCATGGCCCGGTCGGTCCTGAAGCCCTCCTTCTGCACCACGTGCTCCAGGAGCTCCAGGAGGCTCTCGTCGTCATCGACCAAGAGGACCAGCTTTTCGCGCGGGTCAATGAGTTGCGAGTCCGAAAGACCCTCCTCCTCCATCCTCATGCGTTCAACCTTGGGAAGAACCCGAGCCCAGTTCCGGCGGCTTGGTCTTTAATATCTTGTGGAGGGCCATGGCCATAACCGGCGGCTTGATGGGCTTTTCCATGAAGTCCAGGACGTTCGACTCCTGCCGGATCATCTCCGCGGTCGTCCGGTCCGTATAGCGCCCGGTAATGATGATGATCGGAATCCGGCTGGTCTCGCCGCCTTGGAGCTGCCGCAAAACGTCGAATCCGCCGTAACGGGGAAGCATCAGGTCCAGGACGATCAGATCGGGCATGAGAGCCTGTATCTTGCGCAGCCCCTCCGCCCCGTCGCTGGCGGTCTCCACGCGGAAGCCTTCCTTCCGGATCACGAATTCCAGAAGCTCCCGGACGCTGTCGTCGTCGTCGACTACCATCACGACCTTGCCGGCCGTGCTGGCGCCTTCCCCCTCCTGGCTCATCGCTGCAATTAAATCAAATGGGGCCAAGCCACTACAAGACCGCCAACGATGCGGAACTACTCGATCGACTCCGGGCGCAGCGCGCGGTTCAACGGAACGCGCTAGAGATTGGTCGTGACCAGCGTCTCGGTCCCGGCCACGCCGTCGACGCCGCGGACCCGGCTGACCACGAGGCCGCAAAGCTTGTCCATGGTGTCCGCCTCCGCGGACAGGACGACGTCCCAGCCCCCGAAGACCATGAACACCTCGGTCACTCCCGGGACGGCCCGTATGGTCTGGATGGCCTTTTGCTCCTTGCCCGGAGCCAGCTTGCAGAGCACGAATGCTTTCATGCTACCTCCTTTTGTTCCATGCGTCGGACCGGTATTTATCAGCCAGGCATTCGGCCTGCCTGAGCCACTCGGTCTCGATTTCTCGAATCATGCCTTCGCCCCATTGCCGGGACAAGGCCTCGGTCACGTTCGTCTCCAGCTCGGCTCGGCGCGTCCATCCTTCCAGCCGCAAGGAACCCTGATAAAGCCCGCGCGCGCCGCGGCGGCGCAAGGCCCCGCCGAGTATCTTCCGGCCTCGCCCATCCACCAGATCGGACGGTTCGGGCCCGGTGAAGCATTGAGCCTGCCGAGGCCGGCCGGCGGCGGCCGGAGGCCGCCAAAGCGCCGCCTCCACTCCTTCTTGCCGCAACCCCTCCAGGACGGCCGCGTGAATCCTTTCGTATATCCGCTCCGGCGAGCAGATGCGCGGCCACGGGAAACACAAGGAGAAGGTGATGTCTCCGTCATGGAAGACGACCCCGCCGCCGGTCGAGCGCCGCACCACGTCCGCGCCGGCCAGGCCCCGGCCTTGGGCCGCGGCCTCGGCCAGCGCGAAGGCCTGGCTGTAGCCGAAGGTGACCGCCGGGCCGGCCCAGCGATAAAAGCGCAGGTAAACCCCCTGCGCCGGAGCGCAGACCAAACACGCCTCATCGAGCGCCATCTGATGAGACGCGTCCAGGACCGGGTCTAGCCGTCTTGTGGTAGAACGCAACAGAAATTACGGTCGCCGAAGGCGTTGTCGACGCGGCCCACGGCCGGCCAGAATTTATGCTCCCGCAGCCAGGGCGCGGGATAAGCGGCCTGTTCCCGGGAATAGGGATGGTCCCATTTATCGGCGCAAAGCGCCGGGGCCGTGTGCGGGGCGTTCTTGAGCACGTTGTCGACGCGGTCGGCCTTGCCCTGCTCGATGGCGCCGGCCTCGCAGCGTATGGCCAGCATGGCCGCGCAGAAACGGTCGAGTTCGGCCTTGGATTCGCTCTCCGTGGGCTCGACCATGACCGTGCCGGACACGGGCCAGGACACCGTGGGCGCATGAAACCCGTAGTCCATGAGGCGCTTGGCCACGTCATCCACCGTCACTTCGCAGCTCTTGAGGTGGCGCAAGTCCAGGATGCACTCATGGGCCACGAGTCCGGTGCGTCCCTTATAGAGCACGGGATACTGCTCGCCGAGCTTCCTGGCCACGTAGTTGGCGTTGAGGATGGCGATTTGGGAGGCCTCGCGCAGCCCCTCGGGCCCCATTTGAGCGACGTAGGACCAGGCAATGGGAAGGATGCTGGCCGAACTGTAGGGCGCCGCGGCGACGGGTCCGATGCCGGTGCCTCCTTCGGCGGCCAGGGGATGACGCGGCAGCAGGGCAGCCAAGGCCTTGGACACGGCGATCGGTCCCATGCCCGGACCGCCGCCGCCGTGCGGGCTGGCAAAGGTCTTGTGCAAGTTCAAATGGCATACATCCGCCCCTATATCGGCGGGCCGGCAGAGCCCGACCTGGGCGTTCATGTTGGCGCCGTCCATATAGACCAAGCCGCCGTTCTTGTGCACGATGGAGCAGAGTTCCTTGATGCCGGGTTCGAAGACTCCGTGGGTCGAGGGATAAGTGACCATGATGGCCGCCAGATCCGCCGCATGCGCCTCGGCCTTGGCCTTCAGGTCGGCCAGGTCTATGTCGCCCTCGGGCGTGCACGCGACCGGGACGATGGTCATGCCGGCCATGGCCGCGGACGCCGGGTTGGTGCCGTGCGCGGAGACCGGGATGAGGCAAACCCGGCGCGCCCCCTCGTTGCGCGACTCATGAAACTTGCGGATGACGAGCAGGCCGGTGAACTCGCCCTGGGCCCCGGAATTGGGCTGGAATGAAACCGCGGAAAAGCCCGTGATCTCGCAGATCCAGGACTCGAGGTCCTTGATGAGGCGGCGATAGCCCTCCGCCTGCTCCAGGGGGGCATAGGGATGAAGCTTGCCGAACTCGGGCCAGGTGATGGAGAGCATTTCCGAGGCCGCGTTAAGCTTCATGGTGCAGGAGCCCAAGGGGATCATAGACGTGGTCAAGGAAAGATCCTTGGACTCCAGCCGCTTGACGAAGCGCAGCATCTCGTGCTCGCAATGATAGCGATTGAAAGTCCGATGCTCCAGATAAGCGCCGCGCCGGGCCAAGGATTCGGGAAGGGCGGGCTCGACGGGAAGCTCGCGCAGGGAAAATCCGATTTTTCTGCCGCCGTTCAAGGACTCGAGGAGTTCCTCGATGTCCTCTTCTTGCGTCGTCTCGCCCAAGGCGACGACGACGGCGTTCTCCTCCAAGAGGCGCAGGTTGATGCGCCGGTCCCGGGCCGCGGACAGCGCGGCCTGGACTTTCTTGGGGTCGGCGCAAAGCCGCACGGTATCGAAAAAAGGCTCGGAAGAGACCTTCCAGCCCAGGCGCCGGCCGCCTTCGGCCAGCAGCGTCGCCAAGGCGTGCAGGCGTCGGGCGATGCGCTTGAGCCCGTCGGGGCCATGGTAAACGGCGTAAAAAGCTGATGCCACCGCGGGCAGGACCTGAGCCGTGCAGATATTGCTGGTGGCCTTCTCGCGCCGGATGTGCTGCTCGCGCGTTTGCAGAGCGAGGCGCAAGGCCGGCCGGCCCGACGAGTCCTTGGCCACGCCCACGATGCGTCCCGGCATGTGCCGTTTATACGCGTCGCGCGTCGCCATATAGGCCGCGTGCGGTCCGCCGAAGCCCAGGGGCAAGCCAAAACGCTGCACGGAGCCCACGGCGATGTCGGCTCCGAACTCGCCCGGCGCCTTGAGCGCGACCAAGCTCATGATATCCGCCGCGACCACGGTCAAGGCGCCCGCCTTGTGGGCGCGCTCGAAGAAGGCGGAATAATCGCAGACCGCGCCGTCGGTCTTGGGATACTGGACCAGGACGCCGAAGACCTTGGAGCTGAAGTCGAACTTCTCGTGGCCTGCGACGATGACTTCCCAGCCGAGCGCCTGCGCGCGGGTGCGCAGCACGGCGATGGTCTGGGGATGGCAGTCCTGGGATACAAAAAAGGCCCGCGCCTCGGGGTCCGGGCAGACCGCCTTGCTCATGGACATGGCCTCGGCCGCGGCCGTGGCCTCGTCCAAAAGAGAGGCATTGGCGACGTCGAGGGCGGTTAGGTCGCGGACCATGGTCTGGAAGATGAGCAAAGCCTCAAGCCGGCCCTGGGCGATCTCGGCCTGATAGGGAGTATAGGCGGTATACCACCCGGGATTTTCAAGCACATGGCGCACAATCACCGCCGGCGTCACCGCGTCCTGATAGCCCATCCCCAAAAAGGAGCGCCACAACTGATTGCGGCCAGCCAAGGCCTTGAGTTCGGAAATGGCCTCGTGCTCCGGCATGGCCTCGGGCAGATGCAGGGGCCGTTTGAGACGAATATCCGCGGGGACGGCCGCCTCGGCCAGGGCCTGCAGGGACGGATAGCCGAGAAACTTAAGCATCTCCGCCACGTCCGCTTGGCTGGGGCCCAAATGCCGGCGCGTAAACGAGTCGGCCGCAAGCGGCTCCACGGCCTTGGCCTCAGTGACCGGCATGAGCTTCGGCCGTCTTGAGAAACTCTTGATAGGCTCCCCAGTCCATGAGCTTGTTGATCTCGCCGGGGTTGGCCGGCTTGATCTTGAAGAGCCACCCATCCTCGAGGGGAGAGCGGTTCACTATGGCGGGGTCCTTGGTCACGGCGTCATTGACCGCCGTCACCTCCCCGGAAATCGGCGCATAGATGTCGAAAGCCGCCTTGACCGACTCGACGACGCAGCATGACTCCCCGGCCTTGACCTGGCGGCCGGGCTTGGGCGGCTCGACGAAGACGATGTCCGTGATCTCGTGCTGGGCGTGGTCGGTGAGGCCCGCGACGGCGGCCGCGCCTTCCAGGCAGACCCACTCATGCGTCTTGGTGTAGCGGCATTTCTCAGGACTTGGCATTTTGGAGCTCCTTGGAGAGATAGAACGGCATGCGCGAGATCTCGGCCGGGACCTGGCGGCCGTGGATCTCGACCGAGACCCGGGCGCCGGGCTTCAAGTCCGGCCGGTCCAGATAGCCCATCCCGATTCCAGCCTGCAGGGTGGGCGAAAACGTGGCGCTGGTCAGGGCTCCGGAAGGCTTGCCGTCCACGAACACGGCGTGGCCCGGCCTGGGCACGCCGCGCTCCAGAAGGCGCACGCCCTTGAGCCGGCGCTTCAAACCCTCGGCCTTTTGCCTGGCCAGAACCTGCTTGCCGATAAAATCGCCCTTATCGAGCTTGACCACCCAGCCGTAGCCGGACTCGAAGCTGGAGTGGTCCATGTCGATGTCCGATCCATAAAGGAGATAGCCGGCCTCCAGGCGCAGGGTATCGCGGCAGCCCAAGCCGCAGGGCTTGGCGCCCAGACCCGCGCCCCGGCTCATCAAATGATCCCAGACCTTGGTCGTATGCGCGGCCGGGATGATGAACTCGCAGCCCTCCTCGCCCGTATAGCCGGTGCGGGTGACGATGCCGGGCTGGCCGAGGACGTCGAGCTCGATGGCGCCAAAGCGCGCCAGCTTGGGCACGGCGGGGAAGTCCCGGCCCACGACCTCGAGGGCCTTGGGACCCTGGATGGCGATCATGCCGTAGTCGTCGCTTTTATTCTCAAGCCTCACGTCAAAACCCTGGGACTGCTTGAGCAGCCAGGCGAAATCATCGGCGCAGGTCGAGGCGTTGACCACCAGGAAATAGCGGTCCTGGGCGAAACAGGAGATGATGAGATCGTCGACCACGCCGCCGCGTTCGTTGGGCAAATGGGAGTAGATGGCTTGTCCCGGCCCGACGCGGGCGATGTCGTTGGTGTTGGTCTTCTGGAGGAAGTCCAGGGCTTGCCGGCCCTTCACCCAGATCTGTCCCATATGGGAGACATCGAAAAGGCCCAGCGCCGAGCGCACGGCCTGGTGTTCCTTAAGGATGCCTTCGTACTGGACCGGCAGCTCCCAGCCGTGGAAGTCCACGATCCGGCCGCCGTGCTTCTGGTGGGTCTCGTAAAGAGGGGTTCGTCGGAGTGTTGTCGCGGAGGTCATGGCTCAAAATAGCAAATTGAGCGGTCCCGTGAAAAGGCTCGCTTGAACGCCCCGGAGCTTTTCATATATGATTTCCCCAGGAAACAGAATGGCCTCATCTCAACCGAGCCGCAAATGCGTTCTTGTCGTCGAGGATGATCCCGAATACCAGGAACTCCTGCAGAAGGTTCTTTCCAAAGCCTGCGCTGTGGTTGTTTGCGCCAGCGCGGAGGAAGCAAGGGAAAAAATCACGGCCACGCGCTTCAACCTCGTGCTTGCCGACATCAACCTGCTCGGCATGAACGGGTTTGAAGTGATCAGGGCGATCAAGCAGGCGGGGCTTGCCGACGCTTGCCCCGTGGTCATGTTTTCGAGCCTCACCGACCCCGCCACCAAGCAGCAGGCCGAGGCCGCGGGCGCGGCGGGATTCATCTCCAAGCCGTTCGACATGGACAAGCTTCTGCCCGCGCTTTATCCCCTCCTCGGGATCAAACCGACGCCCTAGAACAGAAGCTCTACGGCCGCATGCCGCTAGCGGGAGAAAGCGGCATCCAGATTGCGGCGCGCCTGGACCGAGCCGGGGTCGAGACTCAGGGCGAGCCGGTATTCCCGGATGGCCGCCTCCCGCCGGCCCATCCGATCGTAGACCAACCCCAGATTGCAGTGGGCCTGCGCGGTAGGCTGCAGCGAAAGCGCTTGGACAAAATGCGCGGCGGCCTGCTCCGGCCGGCCTTGCCGGGCCAGGATGATCCCCAGACCATTATGCGCGGTCGCCCGGCCGCGGTCCAGGTTCACGGCCGCGAAAAAATGGGCGCCCGCCTCATCTATCAGCCCGCGCTCGGCGAGCGCCGTGGCGAGACCGTCGTGCGCCATGGCCGCCTGGGCGGAGTTGGCGGAGGAGTCCTGCAGAGCCCGCATAAAATGCTCCGCGGCCGGCGCGGCCTTACCGAGCTTGGCCAGCGCCACGCCCAAATTGTATTCGAGGACGAATTGCGGCCCCGACGGCCTCGTGGAGACGTCCCGCAGCGCCCGCTCATAATGCTCGACGGCCTGCGCGAACCTGCCGCGCTTGGCCAGCGCCACGCCCAAGTTGCAGTCGAGGACGAATTGCGGCCCGGACAAGCTCAAGGTGTGCTGGAAAAGAGTCTCGCTATTTTCCCAATGCCGGACCTGCGCCCGCGCCGTCACGGCCAAGGCCGCCAGAGCGGCGCCGGCCAGGACTCCGAAGATCGCCTTTTTTTGCCGCCAATCGGACAAACCCCAACAGACCATGATAAAGATTCCGATAAGCGGGACATAGGTATAGCGATCCGCCATGGACTGTATGCCCACTTGCACCAACCCAATGACCGGGACCAATGTGCCCAAATACCAAAACCAACCTATCGCCAGGGCCGGGTGACGCGCCCTTTTCAGGACGCATAGAGCCGATACGGCAAGTATCAGGCCGGCGCTCGCGAAAATAACCCAGAAACCGGCGGGATGATCGGGATAGGGATACAAAACGATCATATCCGAAGGCCAAAACGTCTTGGCCAAGTAGCGCGCATAGGAAACCAGCGCGTTGCTGATACGCGCGTCCAATGGATGCCTTGCCAAAGAGGTCATGACTCCGCCGTGCTTCTGGGCAAAATAGGTAATGATGCTGGCGATGACCGAGAGGCCGATGAGCGGCAGCTTCTCCCACAGAAGCCGTCCCTTGAACGGCGAGGTCCAGCGTCCCAGGGGCCAATAATCCAGGAGCAGAAGCACGAATGGGAAGGTGACCATCATGGGCTTGGCCAGCAGGCTCAGGGCATAAGCCGTCAGCACGCCCAAGTACCGCGCGCATGTCGGCCGGGCGACGTATCGGGCATAGGCCAGGAGCGCCGCCAGGACAAAAAAAGTGCTGAGCACATCCTTTCTTTCCGCCACCCAGGCAACGGACTCTACATGCAGAGGATGGATCGCGAAAAGAGCGGCCACGCATGCGCTGCGCCACGGAGCTCCCGTCATGCGCGACAGCGCGGCGAAGAGCAGCAGCACGTTGAGGATATGCAGGCACAGGTTGGCGACATGATAGCCGCCGGACTCAAGTCCGTGGACCTCATAGTCGGCCATGAAGGATATCCGGGTCAGGGGAATCCATGTCGCGGACTCCGTGGTGCGCAAGGCCCAAGCCAGGTTGTCCCAAGTCAAGCCTTTCTGCGTGCGCATATTTTCCGTGACGTAGACATTGTCGTCGTATTCCACGAACTCATAGCGGCCTACCGGCCAAAAGACCACGCCCGTGAGCAGGACGAGGCACAAACCCACCCAAGCGTGTAGGCCGGCTCGGCTGGCGGAGCTCAAGTCATCTGTCATGGCGCATCGGCTCTTCAGACCTTCGTCTTGCGCTTAAACACCCTCACCGTAAATGGGCTTTTGGGCGCATACCCCTTGATGTCCTCATCCCAAACCAGGCGGGGACGAGATTCATCCGGGATGATATCCGCGATGGCGACGCTGTCATAAAATCGCGCCAGGTAATTCTCAGCCCAGGCGAACATCTCCTTGCAGGAGTTCCCGTCGCAGCACCACGAAGCGGGATGGTTCACGGCGACGACGTAGTTCGGAGCCGTTTTTTCGACATCGGTGATGTATTCCCGCCGCCAGTCCGCGGCATAAGGGTTGCGCGGATCCACGAGATGGGTCGTGAAAGCATGCCTCGTGGCGTTGCGGCATTTAGCGTAAAGGAATATCTGCGGCTCCGAACCTAGGATGGCGATCCTCTCGCCCGGCTGAGTGCGGTTGCGCAGATATTCGCCGATTCTCTTGGAACTGGGGAAGGGATTGAGGCCATACGTCTTGCGCAGCACGGACGTGTAATCGTTGCCGAAGTAATAGCCTCTCTTCTTCGCGATCATCCAGGCCTTGCCCATGCCGAAAACAAGAAGCACGGCTAGCGCGCCGGCCCGGGCGCTCGTCCCCGTGAACCGGGAAAATGCCTTCGTCGAGACCGCGATGGCGGCCCCCACGGCCAGCGCCGCGGCCGGGACGACCTGCAGCCAATAGTGGTTATAGAACATCAAGCCCGGCACCACGGCCAGCAGAGAAAGCAAGGCCAAGAGCCATATCCCGATCTTCTCGTTGCGCGGCCTGCCGGTGAAGGCCAGCGACGCAAGACCGGCGATCGCCAGCGCGATGACGAGCGGATTGTCGCGAAAGATTCCGCCGGCGAACAGCGCCAGGTTCCCCTTCACGAATTGAGGCGCCACGACGGTCGTGACGAACAGGCGCGGCAATTCGACGGCGCTGAACCAGAACTCCCGGAACACGCCCAGTTTCGCCATCAGGGCCAGAAAGAACAGGCTCACCGCGGCCGCGCCGGCCCCCAGCCACAGCAAATGGCGCCAACGGCGAGCCCACCGGACATGATAGGCCGGCAGCAGCACCGCGGCGCCTCCCCACATGAGGAAGAATATGGCGCTTTGCTTGACCCAGCAGGACAGGCCCAGAACCATCCCCGCCAGGACATGCTCCCAGGAAGAAGGCTCCTCCCGCCGGCCCAGCAGCAGGGCCATGCCGGCCGTCGCGAAGAATATGACGATATGCTCCGACATGCAGCTGAAGCCGCTTAAGGCATAGGATACGGAAAGCGTGGCGAACGCGGTCGCGGCGCAAAGCGCCGAGGCGGCGCCAAAGAGCCGCCTGGCCAGGGCGTGAAGCAGCAGCAGGGTGGCTATATTGAGCAGCATGAAGGCCGCATGCATATTGCCTTCGTTGGGGCCAAATATCCAGACCATCAGAGCATAAAAATACATATTGGCCGGCGGCTTGTCCTCGTAGAAATCATGATAAGGCGTCTGCCCCTGAACGATCATCTGCCCGAAATAGATGTAGGCCCCTTCGTCGCGCTCGTACGGGATATCAATGAGATTGATGCGAAAAACGGCCACCATGAGAATGATAAGAAGCAGGATGGCCCGTTCTATTTTAGGAGAGAGCGCGTCGACCTCCGAGGCTCCCACGGACGGAGAGTTTCTTCTTTTGCATTTGGCGGGTTTCATGGTCGTTGGGTCCATTTCCTTGGGGGCAGGCAATCCAGCACGGCCAGGACATACTTGGGTCCCCGCCTAAAAAGCCCCCCTAGAGATCCGGCGATCTTCGATGCCCCATGGCGCCGAAGCCCGAACTCGTACGGCAGTTCCCTCACGCGGCATCCTCGGTCCAGCAGAGAATTAACGAGAACAATGAAGTACTCTCCAAAATCTCCCCGCAAGGAAGACTGCGTCAAGGCGTCCCGCCTGACGGCGATAAATCCGCTCGTCCAGTCGCGCAAGCGCCGGCGCAACAGCAGCATGGCCAATCGCGAGATGATGAGACTCAACACGGCCTGAACGACGAGGACCAAGCTGCGGCATCCCAGCCGCCGGTCAACGCCTCCCGCCGCGAACCGGGATCCGACGGCCGCATCGCAAGAACCGTCCCGCACCGCGGCCACCAGCGCCGCGAGCCTCTCCGGCGGCATGGAGAAATCGCAATCCATCCAGGCCACGATATCCCCGCTGGCCAGGGCGATTCCATAGCGCAAGGCGGACGCGAGCCCGCGGCCGCCGGCACGGACCAGCAGCCGCACTTCCGGATGGCCGGAGAACTCCAGCCTGACGGCGTCGGCGGTTCCGTCGGGTGAGTCATCATCCACCACGAGGACCTCCCGGGGCGGCGGCAAGAGGGCTAAAATGCGCCGGACGAGCGGCACGATATTGTCTTTCTCGTTAAGACACGGCAGGACCACGCTGACCTTAGATGCCGGCATCGATTCCCGCCCCCAACCGCCTAAGGACGAAGCAAGCGCTCCAGACCCTGCGGCCCAGCGGCCTGCCCGTGAGCCATTCCACGGCGCTCAAGACCTTGAAACCGCAATCCTGGGCGAGTCGCGCGATCTCGGGAGCGAAGACGTAACGCATGAGGTGAGTTTCGCGGACTTCCTCCCGCTTGCCCGTCGTCTTCCATTTGATGCGCAACTGATATTTAACCTCGACCGCGTCGCGGTCGGGAAATAAAACCGGCTGCGCCCGGCGCAAAACCTCCATACGGCCGTCGCGCACGCGCTTGATCCGGACGCCGGGGCGCTGGGCGAGCACCGCCGGGCCATGCCAGGCGTCGAATATAAAGAGCCCGCCTTCGCGCACATGACGGCGCGCGGTCAGAAATGCCGCGCGAAGATCCTCATCCGCGGCCTGGTAGCTCATAACATGAAAGAGAGCCAGCGCAGCGTCGAAACGGCGGGCCAGACGCACGCCACGGATGTCGCCCCGGACGAACCGCATAACGCGCCGGCTCCCGGAGCTTAAAGCGGCTCGTCTGGCCTTGGCCCGCGCCAACATTTCCTCGCTGCGATCCACGCCGCATACCTTATAGCCCTGCCGGGCGAGATGCAGTGCGTGCCGGCCCGTGCCCGACCCGAACTCGATGAGGGTCTTGGCCGCGGGATGAAAACGGCGCAGCAGCCGCCCGACATAAGCGGCCTCCCCCGCATAATCCTTGTCTTGATAAATCAAGTCGTAGGCGCGCGCGTATCCGGCGAAGACCCGGCTCAACCCGCCCTCCCCGCCTGCTCCGAGAACTCGGTCTTGTCCGCCTCCCCGGAATATGGGCCCTGCTTGACCTCCACCAGGGCCGTCTCCTCGAGCATCTCGAAGGCGTGGCCGCCGCCGCAGAGCAGGATGATGTCTCCCGAGACGAGAACTCGCTCGCGGATCGGCTCGCGCCGCGAGTTGAAGAGCTTCACCTTGACCCGGCCTTTGCGGATCACAAGGACTTCTTGCGTCCGGATCACCTGACGGCTGACGGGATTGTGGACGTGCGCGGCGATCTTCTTGCCCGCGGGATGGAGCATGACGGCAAGCTGCTGGGAAAAATCGGGCGGCGTCAAGAAATGAACGCCCGGTTCCTCGAATCCCGCTCTCAAGATCAGGGCGATCATATCGAGCCCGTCGACGATGGTCTCGAGATGCGGGGTATTCATCCGCGCCCCCGGGACAAAGCCGAGCGCACGGCGCGGATCACATGCGAGATCTGCGCGTCCGTGATGGCCTGGCCGCTGGGCAGAAGGAGTCCGCGGGCCTGGATATGGGCGGTCTCGGGCAGGGCGCGGCCGCGGAAAAGACCCATCTTCCGATAGCAAGGCTGCGCGTCCAAGCCGCGGAAAAACGGCCTGGTCTCCACGCCCTCCAGCTTAAGACGGCGGGACAGTTCCGCGGCGTCGAAGGGGACGCTGTCCTTGAGCCGGACGGGATACATCCAGACCGACGACCGAGCCCAAGGCGCGACGCGCGGCAAGCCCAAGGGCAGGCCGGCCAGGCCCTTGCCATAGCGAGCCGCGAGCTCCCGCTTGCGCGCCAAAAACCGGACGATCCGCTCAAGCTGAGCGCAGCCGACGGCGGCCTGCATGTTCGTCATACGGAAATTCCAGCCGCGGTCCGCGTGGCAAAAACGCTCCACGGCGCCGAAACAAAGGTTGCGGCGGCAGCGCAGCTTGGCGGCAAGGACGTCGTCATCGGTCAAGACCATGCCGCCTTCCCCGCAGGTGATGTTCTTGTTGGCGTAGAAAGAGAATGCCGAGAGATCTCCGAAGCTGCCGCACCGCCGCCACCTGCCGCGGACACGGCACTCGGCGCCGTGGGCCTCGGCCGCGTCCTCGACAAGCCTCAGCCGCCGCCGCGCGCACAGCGCCAGGAGAGGCTCCATGTCGACCGGGTGGCCGTAGATGTGCACCGGCATGGCCGCCACGGTCCGCGGTGAGATCTTGCGGCGGAGGTCCGCGATGTCCATGCAATAGGTCCGGGGGTCGCAGTCGACCAGCACGGGGACCAGGCCGTTGCGCAGCACGGCTTCCAGGCAGCTGACGATAGTGAACGCCGGCAGCAAGACCTCTGCCGACGCCGGAAGTTCCAGCGCCGAGACGGCGAGCTGCAGAGCCGCGGTGCCGCTGCCGACGGCCACCCCGTGCCTGCGTCCGCAATAAGCGGCCCACCCCTTCTCGAAGCGCTCGATGTATCGGCCCGACGAGGATATCCACCCCGTCTTGAGGCAGTCGGCGACATATTCGGCCTCGCGCCCCGACAAGAGCGGTTCATTGACCGGAATCATCCCGGCATTCACGGCTACGCCAGATGAAAACAATTTCCCCACTATAGCAATCTTGCGGTAAGACTCCAAGACGTATAATGGAACGGTCTGCGGCGGCTATTTCGGGCTGTCGACCTGCCGGGACAGCAGGTCCGCCAGGACCCGGGCCAAACGCCGCTTCTCGACTTCGTCCTGGAAGCGGAGCTCGGCGCGGCAGAAGCCGTCGAGGTCGCGCTCGGCGTGCTCGACCCGGGCCGGCACGTCCTTGAACTTCTCGCCGTAAACCTCGAAAGAAAGAAGGATTCTCTCCAGCGGCTTCAACGGCGTCTGGGTGGACAGAACGGCGGCCGAGGCCGCCAACTCCAAAAAACGGCCCCAACCATCCTCCCGGGCAAGTTCCCCGGGGAAACGCAGGAGCGCCGGAAGGAAATTCGCGGATCTGGCCATGTCAGCGCCGCATGACCATGGCGGAAAGGTCGGCGTGCTTGAAGAGGCGCGCCGGGCCGGATCCCTTGGGCACGCGCTCCGCGATGGTCCAGAAGCGCGTCCCATCCCAGGCCAGGCCCATGGGCTTGAATTCCCCGCCCCGGTACTCGGGCAACGAAACGCGGCCCGTGGCCTCGTCGGGCCGCTCCAGGTTATGGCGCACGAGCTCACGGTTGGCCGAGTCCAGGGACCACAGGGTCTTCCCGTCGAAGGCCAGGGCCATGGGCTCCCCGCCGGGATAGCGATAAGCCGCGAGCACGGTCAGGCCGGCGTCCGTCAGGCGCTTATAGATGAGCCGCCGGGCAGGGTCGCTGGTCCACAGATAGAGCCCGTCGTAGGCGATGCCGGCCGTCTGGGCAGCCGCGTCCTGGTATTTCTCGACCGCCGTGAGCGTCGCGTCGCGCATATGCCGCACGATAGCGCCGCCGGCGCTGACCGACCAGACCGCGTCCATGGCAAAAGCGACCGAGACCGGCATCTGCGCCGTAAAATGGATGATTCGTTTGATGGAGAGATCATCGGGCGAATGCTCGTAAAGCGATTGCGAGAACCAATCCGCCGCCCAAAGGCTCTTGCCGTCAAAAGCCAGGCCCGCGGGATACTTGTAAGGCATGTCCCAATGGTACACGCGCTCCAGCGCCTCTTGCCGGAGCCGCTGCTGGCGCTGCCAGACCGCCGTTCCCAAGGCCGCGCCGAAAAAAGCCAGGACCGCCAGCACAAAATAATGGACCGAGCGCCGCGGCGGCGCGTAAACCACGGCAAAAGCCGTGCCCTGGTAGCGCATGGTCTTGGCCAGGCAGGCCTCGAGATTTTCGCGGCTCCAGGGCGCGGCCAGCACCTCGGCGGCTCCTTGGCGCATGAGAAAGACCGCGCGATTGGCGTCGCGCCGCTTCTGGACGACGACGATGGCGACCAGAGGCGCCACGCGCAGTATCTCCCGGACCGCGGCGGCGGCGTCCTGACCGGGGCCATCTACGACCATGACGGCCTTGGGCCGGTGCTCGCGCAGGATTTCAACCGCCTCGGGGATGCGGCCGGCGGGCAGGACCATGTGCCCGGCCTCGCCGGCCAGCAGGACCAATCTCTGGCGGTCGAGTTCCTCGCCGCACAGCAGGCCTATGGATGCCATATGTCGGCGTCCCTCAGGGCCTGGGCTCCGGGATGGAAAGGGTCGCGCCTTCCTTGGGCAGGCCGCGCTCTATCTGGGAGCGGTTGGCTTCATATATCCGTTCCCAAAGGCTCGCGTCCTGGTAATAGTGCTGGGCGATCGAGCGCAAAGTCTCGCCGGGCCTGACCTGATGGCTGCGGGGCCAAACCGGAGCCGGGACCGGCTTGGGTTTGGGCTTGGGCGGGGACGGGGGCGGGGGCGGAGTCAAACGTCGCTTCTCAAGCTCGAGGCTGGAGACCTCATATTCAAGCTCGTCTTTTTTCTTGCGCAACAGGCGCAGCTCGTCCTGCGTCTCGGAAACGCGCTTCTGCAATATCTGCATCTCGTTGCCCACGATGCCCCGGTTCGAATCCGCGGCCTGGGTCTCGCTCTGCAGGGTCTTGCGGCGTTCCTCCAGCTGCGTGATCTCGGCGCGCAAGGCGTCGGCCTGGGCCGCGGCCTGTCCCACGAAGTTGCCGGCGAAAGACGGGGCGCCGAAGCGGTAGTTGCAACTGGCCTGGTAAGAGCCGCCCTGATGGTGGATGCCGCTCGTCGGCACGGTCATGGCCACGTCCAGGATGACGGGCGAGAAGTTGACCCCCAGCCCGAACGCGACCTGTCCCACGCCGTCGAGCTGAAAACCCCGCCCGGCGCGCAGCTTCAAAAGCCCCTGATGGAAGGCAACCTCCAGCCCCGGATAAAACTCGGTCAAACCCGGCCGCACGCGCATATCACCGGCCAGCGTGAGCCACCGCTGCCACGTGTAAGCCGTGCCCAAGCCCACCGTCGGATGAGGAGCGCCCGCGTTCGTGGCCAGATCCATGATCGTAAACGCGCCGCTGAGGCCGATGTTGGAGCGCGCCAGCACCCCGCCGTCAAAGCCGGCGCCGGGGATGCCGCGGCCCTGATCGATATGGAATATCTTGAAGTTGCCGCCGACGCGCAAGGGCTTGGCCAGGGGGACCTGCGGCACGCGGATCTCCTGGGCATAATGCGCCAAGAACACGTCCTTGTCGCCGCCATGGGTCTGCCGCCCGGCATAATAGGCGGCGCCCACGGTGGCGGTATCGATCGGCTCATAAGGCCGCAGGTAGGTCATGGCGCCGAAGGTCAAAGTCCCCACCGGGGAGAGCATGCGGCCCGCGCTCACGCCGATCTGGGAATACGGCGTATTGGCCGTGCCCGCCGGATTGAAGAACATGGCGCTGGGATCGTCGGCGACGGCGCTGTAAGCCATGCCCATGCCCATGGCCTTGGCGCCGGGCATAAAATCGCTAAAGCCCGCCGCCAAACTCGTCACGGGCCAAAACAGGGCCGCAGCCAGGCAAAAGCAACGCCGATGCACGGTCCGGATTATAGCTAAATATCATTATGAATTTATGAACCAAGCCGGGGCAGGGCCTCTTGACTTCCCCGGGGCCACCTGCAATAATCAAATAATGGACCCTCAAGTTCCTCAGCGCAGAAGCCTGGGCGCGGGCGCCTTGGCGGTCGTCGTCATCGCGGGCTCGGCGATCGGCGTGATGATCTACCAACTCAGGCAGCCTGACAAGCCTTCGGCCGACGCCTCGGGGTTCGACCTTAACAGGACCCAGGAATACTCGCGGGACAGGTCGAAGGCCGCGTCAATGCCCGTACAGACGCAGTCAGGTCTGGCGATGGTCCAGAGCGGAGGCATGGGCAAAATGCGGTTCGGCGAAGGCGGGCGAAGCTCCCAGGAAGCCCCAAAAAGTGCCGCGCAGAGCTTCACCGCGGCGGTCCGCAATGCCGAAGCGAAAGCCCGGGCTTTCGCTCTCGCCTACACCCGGCGCTGCCCGGCCATCGCGCAGTACGGAAAGGATTGGATGAAATCGCCTGAACTCAGAAAGCTCAATAACGATTATATGCGCGACCACGATCCCATCAACTTCCTGCGCGGGCTGGCGAAATCCAAGGATTTCGGAAAGCTCGTGGCAAAGTACGCCACGAACCCGGATATCCACTCCTTCGTCAAGGACGGAATCAGGCAGGCGCCGGCCGAGCTGCTGTCTTCAGCCGCGGACCTTCTCAAGGAGGACGGCATTATCAAGGGGCTCATCTCAAACACCGCCTCCGCCATGGGTCTGCCGCCGGCCTTGACCGCCGGGATGTTCGGCGCAGGACAAGTCGACCAGAATCAGATATTGGGCCAGATCCTGCAAGGCAACCCCCAGCTCCAGAAGACCTTGCAGAACCCGGACCCTAATCGCGGCCGTTAGATCATTGCGCCGAGGCGTCGTTGGCCACGCACTGGGTGCCGCTCTGATGAGTGCCCCGGCCGCAGCTCAGCGTCGTGGTGCTCGTGTCGGTAGAGCCGCAGCTGCTGCTATCGCTGGAGCATGCCATGACGCCGGTCAGACCCGCAGCGAAAAAAATAGCCGTCAAGCGCAACGCGTTTTTTTTCATAATAGCCACCTCTCTTGATGCCGCAGCCATTTTGCGACCGCGCGATATGTAACTTCAAGGAAAGTTTAAGCTCCCAAGACGTCGATGTCAATAGGCGCCTTAAAATTTAATCCTTTTTTATCCAAGGCTCCGGACGGGAATTGACGCGGCCACGAGAAACAAGTACGATTTTTTAAAGATATTTTCAGGACGCCGTCTCATACGGAGGGCTTCTGCCATGCCCCATGTCATTACTGAAACCTGCTTAGGAGAGACCTATGCCCGATGCGCGGCGGTCTGCCCGGTCGACGCCATCCATCCGGGAATCCATAATGAGCAGCCGTTCATGGTCATTGATCCGGAAACCTGCATAGACTGCGACATCTGCCTGCATGAGTGCCCCATTGGCGCCATTGTCGGCTCCGCGGACGACAACCCGGCCTGGGCCAAGGTCAACGCGGAACTTGCTCCGAAATTCAAACCCAACCCCCCGCTGGAACCCCGGCCCGCGGATGACCAGCCGCGCAAGCCGGGACACAAGCTCGTCAGATAGGGCGTCTTTGGATGAAACACACCTGGGTCATACGAACGCCGCTGGAGGCCTGCGCCTGCCGCTTGCAAGGACTGAAGCGCGTGCCCTTCGCCCAGGGCATATTCCGGACGAATCGATCCCAGGCGATTCTTGAATCTCCGGTCCTGGAAGCTCCCGGGCCGTTCGACGATCTGGTGGGTTCCTGGAACGCCCAACTGCCGCCCGGAGCCCGCCTGGAAATGTCGGCGCAAACACGCGCTCAAGGGCAATGGTCGGCCTGGTATTCCTTGGGAACGGCGATAGGCGGCGCAAATCATCGCCTGGAGATGAGCTCCCCGGGCAAACAGGAGGATGACCAAGGCTCGGTCGCGATAGACACCATCAAGCTCAAATCTCCGGCCTTGGCGGCGCGTTTGCGCATAGCCATTTCAGCGCCAGGCCGGCCGGCCCTTCTGCGCCTGGCCGCGGCCACGGTCTCGGATGCCTCCTGCGCCGCGCGGCCCGGCCCTTTCCATGCCGGTCCCTGGGTTCGCGAACTGCGGGTCCCGGCGCGGTCGCAAATGGTCGAACCGCAGGACTACCGGAGAGACATCTGCAGCCCCACATCCCTGGCCGCGGTCCTGCAGTACTGGAAAAGGCGTCAAGACACCATCGAGATGGCCGAGCGCGTCCGCGACCGATCGACAGGCGACTTCGGCAACTGGACTTTTAACGTGGCCGCCGCCGCGGCCCTAGGCCTTGAGGGCCTGGTCGCTCGGCTGGGATCGCTCGAGGATCTTGCCGCGGAAGTAGCCGATGGCCGTCCCGTCATCGTCAGCCTCACCTTCGGACCGGGCGAGCTCTCCGGCGCTCCTATCGAACGGACGCGCGGACATCTCGTCGTTGTCTCGGGTTTCACGGCCAAAGGCGATGTCATCGTCATGGATCCGGCCGGCTCCTCGGCCCGCCATGCCCGCCGGATATACGACCGCGGGGAATTCCATCGCGCCTGGGCCGTTAATAAGCGCGGCCTGGCCTATCTCCTGGCTCCACCCTTGCAGAGGCGCATGAGCGTGGGCATCCCCGTCGCGGACCTGCGATCCTCTCCGCGCCTGCCCAAACGCCGACGCCTGCACGCCAGAGGGCTCCTGTCCCAACTGCTTTACGACGAATCCGTCACGGCCCTATCGGCGCGAGGCGACTGGGTCCGAGTCCTGGCCGACGAACAGGCGGATTTTTGCCGCGGACGGGTCTGGCAAGGGTATCCAGGATGGATGAGAGCCGACGCCCTGACCTGCGCGCGGCCCTCCGCGCCCAACGTCGTGGTGCGCCGCAAGCTGGCCCCGCTCAAGAAAGCGGACGAAGTTCTAAACCTTTCGGTGGGCACGCGGCTCGTCCTTGGCGGGCAAAAAGCTGGGCGCGCCCGGATCAGGCTTCTCGACGGCAGCCTGGGCGAGATAGCTCCCAATGCCCTGGCCGAAATATCCGCGCGCAAAAACCTTCGCCGGCCTCTGATCATCAGCACCGCGGCGCTCTTCCTGGGAACCCGCTACCACTGGGGCGGCCGCTCCGGCGTCCAGACCGATCCCTCGACCGGGGTCGACTGCTCGGGCCTGGTGAGCCTGGCCTTCCGGGTTTGCGGCATCGACGTGCCGCGGGACGCGCACGAGCAGATGCTGCGCTGCCGGCCGATCTCGCGCCGGCGGCTGGCCATGGGGGACCTGGTGTTCCTCAGCGCCGGCCCCCGCACCCGAAGGATCAGCCATGTAATGATCTACGCCGGAGGCGACGGCCTCATCGAAAGCCGCCAAAACCCGGGCCAAGCCTTGCGCTGCACTTTCTTGGAGCGGTTTCAAGTCCCCCTGCGCGACATCGAGTCCGGCCATCTCGTGACGGATCATAGTTCCGTCGTCCCGAGAAAAAGACGCATCTTCTTCGGAACTTACTTTTTGTAGAATAGCGCCATGTTTCCAGCGCTATGGCTGGCCCTGACCGCCTTCAGCTATAACGGGCAAGCCGCTTATGGCGGGGACGCGGCCGATATCCTCCATCCCCAGCGCTCCACGGCCCCGATCATCGTCATGTGGCCTCCCGAAGGCCTGACCATGCCCCTTTCCGACGGAGAGTTCGTCTTCGGGTCGGTCTCGGACCCCTCGGCGCCCTTGACCATCAACGGCACGACCATCGCCGTCCACTCCAACGGCGCCTTCCTGGCCTGGCTTCCCGTCTCGTCGGGAACATTCAGCTTCAATTTCGACCTAAACCTCAAGGACTCCCCCGCCTCCTTCGTCCGCCGGATATTCGTGGCCGCGCCGCCGCCGCCCCTGCCCGAAAAACCCCTGGCCGTCGACCCGGAATCGATCTGGCCGAAAGCGGACATGGAATTGCGGTCTGGGGATTCCTTAACTTTCCGCATGCGGGCAAGTCCCGGACGCAAGGCTCAGTGCCGGCTCGGCAAAAAAGCCTGGCAGGATATGCGCGAGAGCAGCCCCGGAATTTACGAAGCCCTGCAAACCGTCATCCCCGGCGACGACTCCCCGCCGGCCGAGATCGCCTGCCGGGTAAAATCAGGCTGGTCCTCGGCCCAAGCCTTCAGCCGCGGACGCGTCGCCCTTTCGTCGGGACCGCCGCCCGTGGCGATCGTCAAAAGCGGCGCCGTGCTGCGCACCGGACCGGGCAACGGCTACATGGCTTTCCCGCCGGCGGGAGTGCGCCTGGTCACGGCCGGACGAGCGGGCAACGAATTCAAGGTTTCCCTGTCGGCGTCTCTGGAAGGCTGGATCGACGCCAAGGACGTGGAATTGCTTCCGCCCGGCACGCCCGCGCCTCGCGCCGTGGCAGGAGCCGTGAATGTGACGTCCGCCGGCCCCGCTTCGGTGGTGCGCGTCTCGCTCAGCGAGAAAGTCGCCTTTGCCGTGGACGACTCGCAGGAACCCGGGACCGTCATTTTGCGGCTGTTTAACTGCGTCGGGCATATCAACTGGATCGTCTACGATTCGGCCGAGAAATTCGCGCAGGAAGTCCGTTGGCGGCAGGAGGCGACGGGCGCGGTGGTCCTCGCCATCCGGCTCAACGCGGACGCCACCCTTTGGGGCTGGCAAGCCACCTACGAAGGCAATTCCCTCAAGCTCGAACTGCGCAGCGCCCCGGCCTTGGCCGAGCCTCCGGCGTCCGCTCTGGCGGGACGCGCCATCATCGTCGACCCCGGCCACAGCCCATCCTCGGCGCCCACCGACGCCGCGGGCCCGCTGGGGACCCGGGAAATGGACGCGAACTTCGCCATCGCCAAGGCCGTCGAAGCCCTGCTGCTCAAAAAAGGCGCTGCCCCGGTCCTGACCCGGCCCGCCAACGACGTGGAGATATCCTTGCCGGAAAGGACCCGCCTGGCCGTCGAGAAAGGCGGGGAACTCTTCGTGAGCGTTCATAACAACGCCCTGCCCGACGGCTCCAACCCTTTCGCCAAGCCGCGCGGCTTTTCCGTTTTCTACTATCATCCGCAAAGCCTGGCCCTGGCCCGGCACATCTACCGCTCATTTGAGAAACGCGTCCCTTTTCCAGGCGAAGACGTGCGCTATGGAAACCTGGCCGTGGCCCGGCTCTCGGCCATGCCCGCCGTCCTCGTCGAGTCGCTCTACATGATGTTCCCCGCCCATGAGGAAAAGCTCAACGACCCGGCCTTCCGCAGCGTCCTGGCCGAGGCCATCGTCGCGGGCTTGGAGTCTTTCCTGGACGCGGAACGTGACCGTCAGAACAAAGCCAAGGCGGCGGCCCAGACCGGGAAACCTCCTGCTCCCGAACTGAGCAAAGCCCCTGCCGCGGCGCGCTTGGCAAAACCGTCCAGAAAGGCCAAGAAAAAACTCTCCGGGAGGAAATCATGAACTCGCAGCGCCTGGATGCCGGCCTAGCCGCCCTTTTCGACATCATGGACTTTCACGCCCAGCTCAAGGACCCCGACGAGGACAAGGTCTGGGCGCGCGTGGTGGAAAAGCTCAGCGTGGCTCTCGACACCGAGGCCGCGACCTATTTCTCATATCTGCCGCTCCGGCGCCAGCTCCTGCCCCGCTACGCGCTGGGCGCGGCGGCGCCCGAGGTGAAGGCCTGCGCGGTCGACGTCGATACCGGCATCTGCGGCTGGGTGGCCAGACACCGCGAGCCCGCGCTCGTGGCGGACGCCCGCCAGGACGAACGCTTCTTCGGCGACGTCGACGGCCTGACGGGATTCCAGACCCGCAGCGTCCTCGCCATGCCGCTGCTCGACCGTCTTGAGCTCACCGGCGTCGTCGAATTCATCAACAAACGCTCCGGGGACTTCACCAACGAAGACCTGCGACTCGTCGCCGCGGCCTGCCGCGCCACGGCCATGGCCCTGCGCGCCCTGCGCCTGGAAAGCACGGTGGATCGCATATCGGCCCACAACGCCAGCATCCTGGAGAACCTCACCGGCGGGTTCGTAGCCGTGGACACCCGCGGCCGCCTGATCATCTGCAACCCGGCGGCGCGGCGCATACTCGCGCTCAGCGGCGAGGTTCCCATCAGCGTCCCGGTCGAGCAATCCTTGGTCCACGTCCCGCGCCTAGTCGAGATTCTCATGGAAACCCTCTCCACGCGCCGGGTCGTCAAGCGCCAGGAGTTCGAATGGAAATTCCAGGGCGTGGCCCGCAATCTGGGCTACAGCACCCTGCTCATCCAGGACCCCCAAGGCAACCTCTCGGGCGCCGGCATCACATTCCAGGACATCACCAACGTTCAGCATTGATGAGGACCCTTACCGAGCATATTTTCTTCGAGACCTCGCAGCGCCGCGAGCTGATCAACATCACCGCGCGCGTCGCGGACTTCGTGGCCAAGAGCCGCGTCCAGGAAGGCTTCTGCCTGGTCAGCGCCATGCACATCACGGCCGGCATCTGGGTCAACGACGAGGAGCCGGGCATCAAGGCGGACCTCATGGAGCTTCTGGAGCGCCTGGCCCCGGTCGGCGATTATCGCCACCACCGCACGGGCGAGGACAACGGCGACGCGCATTTGAAGCGCACCCTGCTCGGCCATCAAGCGACGCTGCCCGTGACCAAGGGCCGGCTCGATCTCGGGCCATGGGAGCAGATTTTCTATGCCGAGTTCGACGGCCGGCGCCGCAAGCGCGTCGTGCTTAAGATCATCGGTGAATAAGAACCGGGCGCGACGCCGAAGGCGTCGCGCCACCGGCGTCCCTTACGAGGGGACGCCGGCTGTCCGTAGAGGGGTGGCCGTTTCGTTTCTGGGCATACAATGAACCTGCCTGACGCGCTTTGGTGGCTTGCAGGACTGATCGCCTTATGGCTCGGCCTGCGCTGGTTCGAGCGGATCAATCTTTATTTTCCGAGCCGGAGATTGGAAGGCGACCCCAGACTTATAGGTCTGGCCTTTGAGGAATTGCGTCTGACAGCCAGAGACGGGGTGAAAATCCACGGCTGGTTCGTGCCCTTGAAGCCGGAAAGCCCCGTTATCATCTTCTGCCACGGCAACGGCGGAAACATCAGCCACCGCCTCGACAAGCTTCAGATACTGAACCGAGCCGGCGCCTCGATATTGCTCTTCGACTATCGCGGCTACGGCAGCAGCACAGGCCGGCCGACGGAACAAGGCACCTACCAGGACGCCGAAGCCGCCTATCGCTGGCTGGTTGACGAGAAGAAGATTCGTCCCGAGATTATCGTGGCGCACGAAGAATCATTGGGCGGAGCCGTAGCCCTGGAACTGGCCGCGCGCAGGAAGGTCGCGGGCCTGATCCTAGAAAGCACCTTCACATCAGTCGTTGAGATGGGCCGGCGGGTCTACCCTTTCCTGCCCATGGGCATGCTGGTTCATTCTCGCTACGACAGCATATCCAAGATCAACAAGGTCTCGGCCCCGATCCTGGTCATGCACAGCCCGGATGACGACATCGTGCCCTATGACATGGGCCGCAAACTCTACGAAGCCGCGCCCGAACCCAAGACTTTCCTCGAGATGAAAGGCGGCCACAACGAAGGCTTCATCGAAACCGGCCCCGCCTACGAGTCCGCCATCGCGGCATTTCTTCGCCGCTAACGGTGCCGGAGATCACCTTATTGGCAGTATTGGCATTATTTCCCGCTTTAAAGCTGGCAATAATGCCAACAAGTCAAATAAGGTGATCTCCGGCACTATAGGTCCTAAGGGAATTCATTTTGGGCCAAAAGACTTCCAATACACGCCCCTATAGTCCCATGCCTCATCTACGACCAATAGGCTAACATCCCTTGTCGCACGATTAAAAAATGGAGGAACGATCATGATCACAAAACGCAAACCGATTCTCGGACAATTAACGGCCCTGGCTTTTCTGACATTTGCCGGGCTGACCCTTTCCGCTCAAGCGGCTCTTGCCGTGCAATTTATAAGATCAAGCCGCGCGACCAACGCGGCAATGGGATCGCACACGGCAGCCGCCGCATTGATGGGCCTTAGGACATCCAACCTTTCCTTAATAAACCCACATGTCAACTTTCAGCTGAACGCTATTGGGACGTCTTTGCTCAGCGATAAGACGATCGGGGCAATGCAAGCCAGCCCGATTGCCGCTGATCCGGCGCTGCCCGCGGCTCGCGCGTTCGCGGCCCAATCCCCGACGCATGAAAGCATCGGGACGATCGCTCCGGAATCCGGACTCTCCCTACGGGATAAGGTCGCATCCCCCCTGCAAGCCGGCAACGCCGCCTTAAAAACTCTGAGCGAGACAAAAGGAAGGGTTGACGGAGCCATGAAGGCTTTCGGCTCTCCGGACGGAGCGCTGGGCCAGACTTTCGACAACTCAAACCTTGCTGACGCCTCCCCCGCGCCTGTGACGGCTTCGCAAAATTCAGTCAAAGACGCCGTGGTCAAGATCTACGACTATCTGGACCAGGAAGCCGCGGGCAAGCTGAGCCAGGCCGAGATCGACGACATGGCCGCGCAGTTCGAGTTCCTCTTCACAAGCTATGACATCCCGCTCGAGCTCATGATCGGCGGCATCCAGGGGATTTCCGACGCGACGCTGCTCGTCTTCAAGAAGAACCCGGCCGGCCGCAACGTGACCGCGCTGATCTCCGCCGCGGAAAAGGTCCGCGCCAAGGCCGCGGTAGTCAAGATCAACGTGTATAACGAGATGGAATCCTCCGCCAGGATAGAGCAGAATTTCATCGACGACATGGCCGCCCAGTTCCAGTTCCTCCTCGCCATGCCCAACATCCCGGTTGAATTCCTCGGCCACATCGAGGGGATTTCCATCGTCGCCCGCGACCTCTTCAAGAACAACCCGGCCGGCCGAGATGTCGCCGAACTGGTCTCCGCCGCGGAGAAGCTCCGCGCCAAGGTCGCGTCCCTATAAGTCGGAGATCACCTTATTGGCAGTATTGACATTGTTTCCCGCTTTAAAGCGGGAAACAATGTCAACAAGTCAAATAAGGTGATCTCCGGCACCGACGCCCCGTTTGGGGCAAATAGCGTTCAAACCGCATTGCGGGCACAAGGGGCCTCGGGCGAAACAGACCCGCCGGCCGTGCCAGACCAATGAATGGCCGAAGAATATCCAGTCGGACTTTGCCACCAGCCTCATAAGGTCCCTCTCTATTTTCTCCGGATCGGTCTCATCGCTGAGGCCCAAGCGGTAGGAGAGACGCTTGACATGGGTGTCCACCACGATGCCGCATGCCTTTCCAAAAGCCGTCCCGAGGATGACGTTGGCGGTCTTGCGCGCCACGCCCCGAAGCTTGAGAAGCTCCTCCATGGTATCCGGCACACGGCCCCCGTGCTCCACGACCAAAGCCTTGGCCGCCTCCTGGATGGACCTGGCCTTGGCCCGATAAAAACCAGTGGAACGAATCAAGCCCTCCAGCTCTGAGAGATCGATCCGGGCATAGTCCCGGGCCCCGCGGCATTTCTTGAAAAGGGTCCGGGTCACCAGATTGACGCGCTTGTCCGTGCATTGCGCGGACAGGATGGTCGCGACCAGAAGCTCCAGCGGCGTCTTGAAGTCGAGCTCGCAGCGGGCGTCCGGGTAGAGCCGGCGCAAGCCTTGCAGGATGCGCCGCGCGCGCGTCTCGATGTCCGCTGCCGGGCGCTTCACTCTTGCCGGCCGGCCTCGTGGACCTGGACGTAGCGTCTAAAAATAAGCAGCCCCGCGGGCGTCATCATGGCCATAAGGCCGATGATGAGCCACATGGTCCCTGAAGAGCGCGGCCCGACCGCCGGACAGAAGGACTGCAGCAAGAATCCGGACAGCGTCCCCACGAAGAACTTCGCCACGAAGAAGGGCAACAGCGAGAGGGCCATATAAGAGCCCTCCTGCCCCTTGGGCGCGATGGCTGCCGGATACTCGTACAGCCGCGGCGAGTAGAAGGCCTCGCCTATGGAGAGCACGACCATGCTCAGCACGATCGAGACATAGAGCGGGTTGACCGGGCCAGGTATGCCGAACCATCTGTGTGCGACAAGGTCGCCCAGCCAACCGTCGGCCAGCGGTTGAAACAGGGTGGGCGGCACGGCCATGAAAAAAACCGAGCTGGCCGCGATGAAGCTGCCGATGATGACGGTCCGGTAGGCCGACATCTTCTGGGTCAGTGCCCCCACGATGGGAACCAAAATGACGATGAGAACCGGATTGAGCACTCCGAAGATGCGGCCGATGGGAGCGCCCTCGCCCAGCTCCCGAATGCCGTATTTCGGGAAGGTATAGTGCATATGATAGAAGATGAGCCGCACGCCCACGACCAGGGTCAAGAACACGAGGAAGCGGTAAAAGGCCGGCTGGGTCCAGAGATTCGAGAAAATGCGCGCCCAATCCTTGAGAGCGTCGCGGCAGGAAAGCGCGATGGCCCTGGGCAGCGCCTCGTCCGGGTACTTGGATTGCTCGGGAGTGATCTTGACGCCCTGATCCGTAACCTCCACGCCGCCGCGCAGCCAAAAATAGACGATGAGCAGGTTGGGAAGAGTGAAAAGAAATCCCAACAGGATCAGGGTCTGATAGGTGCTCAACGTGACGCCCATTAGAGGCAACTGATAATGCCCATACTCTCCCAGGCCGGTTCTCACCTTATCGAAGGTGTATCCCGAGATGGCGAAGCCGACGTTCATCATGGCATAGAAGATGGAAAAGGACATGGACCTCTGGGCCGTGGTGGCGAAACGCTTGACCGCCGCCACCATGACCGGAGTCATCAAGGCTTCCCCCAGGGCCAGGGGCAGAAGCCCCAGAGGCAGGGCGATCCACCTGGAAACGAAGAACGCCATGACTGCGCGCGCGAAAAGGCAGGCGCCGAATCCAATGAGAAACGCTTTGCGCAGGCCGATAGCGTCCACCAGGGAGCCAATCATGACCGTAAAGAGGGTCATCATGGTGGACCAAGTCGCGATGACGAAGCCGGCGCGAACGTCGCTGTAGCCCAGGTCCGATGAAAGCCACAGGACCAGGGTGGAGTTGACCAGGCCATAGGCCACGATGGTCAGTATCTTGCAGCCGAAAATAATCCACAACTCGCGAACCGCGCCCTTAAGGACTGTGAATTTGCCAAGGAAAGACGCGACAAAACCGTTCTCTTCAGCCATCAGTTGCCTCCAGGGGCGACGCCTAGCCCGCAGGCAATCTTAGCAATTTCCGTCAGATAATCCAGCGGCGGCATTGAAAAATGTATATTGTTATAAATGAAGCAAGCTTCATTGGCGCTCTTTCTCAAGACCCACCGCGGCCTCTTTATCCTCTTGGCCCTGGCTTGGTTGTTGCGCGTCGCCCTGTGCTCGCGCGGCGGAGAACTCTTCTTTCCCGATGAAAACCGCTATTCCGAGGCCTATCGCGTCCTTTACAATCTGGCCCGCGGCGACTGGGCCGGAGCCCTCGACAAGATTCTTGTCATACGCGCCCATGTAGGATTCACCCTCGGCGCCCTGATCCCCGCCGCCATCCATGCCTTGCTCGTTTTAACCCTGGGCCGGCCGGCCGTCTGGCCCTCCTTCCAAGAGACGATGTGGCTGGCGGCGGCCCAAACATCCCTGGCCTCCGTGGCCTGCATCGGACTTTGTTATGCCCTGGCGCTTAAGCTCGGGGCGAAGCGGAAAGAAGCCCTCATCGCCGCCGCGCTCATGGCCTGCTCCAACTCCATGTTCTATTACTCCCGGCACCTATTGCCCTACGACAGCTCCCTAGCTCTGGGCTTGCTCGCCCTCTGGCTCATGCTCGAGGAACCCCCCGGCTGGAAACGTTCCTTGTTCGTCGGCGCCGCGGTGGCCCTCTGCTTATTCACATACCTTGGCTACTGCTTCTTGGCTCTGACGATAGGGGCTTTCTACATGATTTATCGCGCGCAGTCCGTCTTTGAAATCCTCAAACGGGGCGCCTTTCTAGGCGCCATCGGCGCGAGCCTCCCCGCCGTCATGAGCCTGGCGACGTGGGTGCGCGGTTCCCATCTTTACGCCCTATCGGTCCAGACCTTTTTCGAGGAGGACACGCTCGTCGTCCATCAAGGCGATTTGGCCGAGGGCTGGACCTTGCCCTGGACCTACCTCTGGCATGCGGAGCACGGCCTGCTGCTCGTGATCCTGCTAGGCGCGGCCGCCACGCTATGCCTTGCCCTGTCCCGGAAAAAATTCAACCGCGGCATGCTTTGGCTCTCCCTGGCCGCCGCGCTTTACGGCGCCCTGGCCATGACCTCCAGCTCTCTCGGCCTGTTCCCCATAAACGCCCGCCTTTCGCGACAGATCCTGCCCTTTTTGGTCTTGGCGTCCGCCTACGGCCTCAGCGCGCTGGCCGAGCTCCTCTCGACGCGGTTACCCCGACCCAAGGCTCTGGCCGGGATGCTGGCCGCCGCCATTATAGGCCAAACGGCGTACAATTTCGCGCGCCCGTTCCAACTGACATTTCCTTGGGATTTCCGGCGCCAAATTCCGGCGCAATACGGACGCGTGTCCCATGCCCTCACCGTGAAGGCCGATGCTTACGACCCGCCCGATGACAAGTCGACGCCTTACGTGCTCGTCAACGCGCAGTATCTGTTCCCCGTGCTTTGCGCGATCCAATACCCCTCGGGAAAAGTCTTGATGCGGGCCCCCCACCCCTTGGAATTCCTGCCCTATCAGTACGACGGGCACAAGCCTTCCGCCCGCGCCATCTTGCGTTCTCAAGACATTTCCATGAGACTCATAGAGCGCGCCGCGGCCAAGCCCCAGCCGGATGGGCAATCCCAATGAGGCAACAGACTCATATCCGCCTGGGCCCCTGACGGCCGGGTGTTATATAATCCCAGTGGAGGTGTCCATATGAAAAATACCGCTTTATGGATCGCATGTCTCGTGCTGCCGGCCTCGTCCGGCTACGCCCAGTCCGAGAAACGCGACTTGCTGCAGTTCCTGTCCCAGCATATCTCAACGCAGGTATCCATCACCGAGAACCAGCGCCAGGCCATCCTAGCCGCGGTCACGAAAAAATTCGCGGACCGCGGGCACGACGCAGTTGAAGGCCAAAAACTGCTGGCCGCCCAAGCCGCGCTCGACGTCATTGTCGGCGCGCCGCCTCAAACCCCAGCCGATCGAATCGCCGCCATCGCCCTGCCGGTCTACACGACGGTAGGGCGCGGCACTCCCGAGGGGATCGCGCGAGGCATAGCCCTTTACGGCTTGGCCAAGGATGCATCCTCCGAAGAAATCTCTTCCTGGATCAATGCCCACGAACAGATGACCTTCAACAATCTTCCTCCCGGAGTCGCCGCGGAAGCCGTGCGAAACGCCATCGACAACCGCTGGGACGCGAAAACCCTCGACACGATCAAATGGGGCCTGCTCCATGCGGTCAAGACCGGCTTCGACCCCCGCTCCTACTCGGCTTACGTTTTCGCGCGCATGCTCCAGGACAAGTCCCGGCCGGGAGCCGCCCTCTCTGAAGCGAGCGCCGCCTTCTCCAAAGCCCGCGCCAATGGCAAGGCGCCAAAAGTCCCGCCATACGAGGGGCTGTTCATCCCCTTCATAAAACCCCCGGAAAAACCCAAGGCCGAGGCCGCCGCGGCCCCCGAGGAGAAGGCCAAGACCGCAGAACCGGCTCCGGCCCAGAAACCCGAGGAAAAAACCAAGCCCGAAGAGACGGTCCCCGCGCCCAAGCCCAAGGCCGAGGCCGCCGCAGCCCCCGAGGAGAAGGCCGCAGAACCAACTCCGGCCCAGAAACCCGAGGAAAAAACCAAGGCCGAAGAGACGATCCCCGCGCCCAAGCCCAAGGCCGAGGCCGCCGCGGCCCCCGAGGAGAAGGCCAAAGCCGCAGAACCGGCTCCGGCCCA
>DMMY01000027.1 GCA_003452935.1 Elusimicrobiota bacterium | reverse complement strand
TCGAATCGGTGGGACGCAACAGATCGATGAATATCAGATCCCACAAGAGACAAGACAGATTTTGACATCAAACATTAGCTTAGGACTTGAAGTACAAAGCGATAACCTGCGAAGGAGGTGCGACAGTCTTGTTCGTTGTTTCGGATGGACCGATTCTATCTTGAAGCTATAGTGACATTATCCGCTTACCTTGAATATATGAAATTGGATCCACAAGAGACTGAGTTGATGGGGAAATGGATCGTCGAGAACGGCCAAACTCGTGCCGACCCTATCTGCGAACGGATTAAATGGCTAACCGCTCATCATCTCATTAAGATTTCCATCAGCAAGCAATGGGGGGCCTGGGAAACGTTGTTTCAAGATCCCGACGACGGTCGTTATTGGGAACAAATGTATCCTCAAAGTGAAAGGCACGGAGGCGGCCCGCCTACGCTGAAGCATCTCTCACGAGAACAAGCTAAAGCAAAATACGGAAGCGACATCGAATGAGGAGAGAATTCGCAGAGGTTAAAGCCACATCTCGGTTGCTTGGGACAGAGGCAGGCGGCTACAACCCCGCGCTTATCAATGGATACGGTGCAATATGGGGGAACTGGTGACAGTAATCGACGTCGTCCGTGATTTGGATTCCTTCGACAGCGAGGCGATAATCTGTGCAAAACAGCCTTGGGCCGAAGACTCGCAAGCTATGGTTATTATCGACCCTCAAGCGCGACGGATTCCAGCGGAGGCCGAGAGTGTGGGGATGACTTATTTTCTCGAAGTGTTCATAGCTCGCGATTTCCTGATAGGTTGGAGAGCGAATCTCGACACCGAGCCCACGCTGCAACAGAAGTGTGCAAGGTTGATCGAATACGCAATCACTGATGTATAACCATCGGATATATGACCCTAGAAGTTGAAGCAGCAAGCGGAGATTTCATAAAGAGATGCAGTAGCTTAACCTCTAACATCGTTGCTGCATCGATCATCATGGTGCTAGTTTCAGTCGGGCCCTTCAATAGTTTTCTGCCGGACCATCTGGAAAGCGTTGGTTGTCGCGCGCCACGTAAGCCGGATTCCGTTTTCGATTTGCGCACCAATAGTGCGGGTAGTCTTTTGCCCACTTGCGCACTCTCTGGTTGCGTCGCTCGCGCCAAGATATAGGACGTCGTCGCCTCCAGTTCCGTTTCGACATCCGTTCCAGCGTCCGTGGGCAATCGGATCGTCCATATGTCTATCTGCGGAGAATAGCACGCATAATATCCGCATGAGGTGCGGATGATGTCCCGCTGCATCATCACCTTCGTCCGCGAGGACGGCACGGCGATTGCCGTCAAGTTAATTAAGGAAGACGGGGCCGTGACCATCACTGCAGCCGTGGGCCAGGGCGTCGTCGCCGTCGTCAAGCACATCGTGGAAGCACGCGAAGGTTCAATCGCCGTCGAGAGCCGGCCGGGCCGCGGCTCGACTTTCAGCTTCACCCTGCCGATCGCGGCCTAGCTCCCGGCGAGCCGTCATCTAGCGGTCATCCAGGCTAGAGCCCGCTGCTATGGAGCGGGGCCAGCCCTTGCCGGTATCATCTCTTGCGAAGCCAAGACCAGCAAATAGCCGGATAGGGAGGGATGAACCGAATGACGACAAAGAAGACCAATCCCTGGCGCGCGGCGCTTGCCGCGGGCCTGGCCTGCATGGCGGCGACGGCGCAAGCCGAGCCCGCCCCATGGGGGAAGATCAAGCTCAGCGACGTGGTGCAGCAGGTGAGCCTGGGCGGCGATCTGCGCTTGCGCTACGACGCCATCTCCCGAAGAGGCGCCAACACGGTCGACCGCAACCGCAATCGTCTGCGCCTGCGCGTCGGCGCGGACGTCCAGCTGCCGGATAACGTGCTCTTGGGCTTGCGGCTCGCATCGGGAACCGGGGAGCAGGCGTCCACAAACCAGACCTATGGAAATCTCTCCAGCCAGAAGGGCATCTATATCGACCGCGCCTATGCGCAATGGAAGCCCTCGTTGTCCCCAAACGGGTCAATCACCCTGACTTCAGGGAAGATGCCCATGCCTCTGTGGTGGACATACTCCTCCGACCTCATATGGGACCCGGACTTGAATCCCGAGGGGTTCGGGGAGGGCGCGCAATGGATCCTGCCCAACACCGGGATCCAGGTGTTCGCCAATGCCATGCAAATGGTCGCCGGCGAGCAGTCCAGCGCGGGCAAGAACCAGTGGGTATTCTCCCAGCAATTGGGAGCGGAAACGCCTCTGCCCATGGCCGGCAAGCTGAGACTGGCGGCCGCGTACCATAAGTGGAGCGACGAGAACCGCAATGCCTTTGCCGCGACCTGCGCCCAGGACGGCAACCGACGCACGGCGGCCTCCACCTCCGGCGTGCTGCTCAACCGGTTCGGCGTCGGCGAGCTCACCGGGCAGCTCTCCACGGCCATCGACAAGACTCCGCTCTCCTTCCAGGCGACCCTGGCGCGCAACTTCCGGGCGCGGAACAATGACACGACCGTGACCGGCCCGAGGGCCCGCGACGGCTATCAGTTCGGGCTCATCCTCGGGGAGGCCAAGGCGGCGCATACCTGGGAGCTCGCGTACTTCAAGAAGTACGCGCAGACCGATGCGACGGTGGCCGACGTGGCCGACTCGGACTTCGGCGACGGAGGCACGAACCGCAGCGGGCACATCTTCTGGGCGGCCTACGCGCCGGCAAGCTGGCTGCAGCTCAAGGCCAAATACTTTGTCACGAACGTGATCGACCCGCGGTTGAGCCCCGGGGACAAGGCCGTCAACCGTCTCTTGGCGGACGTGTCGTTGAGGTTCTGATCGATGAAATGTCCGTCATTCAATCGTCATCCGGCGTTAAGATGGCTTCTATGGAAGCGGACGGCGGCATTCGATACACTAAAACCGACAAGACCAAGGAGAAGCGGATGAAATCAAACGCACTCAAGACTGTCGCGGTCCTGCTGGCCGCAGGTTTTCTCGCTAGCGCGGCTCAAGCCGCCGGCAAGACGGTGACGATCAAAGGTTCCGACACCATGGTCATCCTGGGCCAGCGCTGGGCCGAGGAATACATGAAGGCGCATCCCGGCATGGTCATACAGGTCACGGGCGGGGGCTCGGGCACCGGCATCGCGGCCTTGATCAACGGCTCGACGGACATCGCCGAGGCGTCCCGGCCCATGAAACCGGAGGAAAAGGCCTCGGTCAAGAAAAAGCACGGCAAGGATGTCGCAGAGATCCCGGTGGCGCAGGATGGGCTGGCCATCTATGTCCAGCAGTCCAATCCCCTCAAGACCATCAACCTGGCGCAGGCCAAGGCCATCTACACGGGGAAGATGACGCAATGGGACGAGCTCGGCGTGAAGCTCGGCCAGATCATCGTCTACGGCCGGGAAAACAACTCGGGGACGTACGCCTACTTCAAGGAGCATGTGCTGGAAAACCAGGACTTCGCGCCTGAAGTGCTCAGCCTGCCCGGCACGGCCGCGGTCATCAACGCCATCTCCAAGGACAAGAGCGCTATCGGCTACGGCGGCATCGCCTACGGAAAGGGAATCAGGGCGCTCAGCGTCAGCAAGGATGAGAAGGGACCGGCCGTGGAGCCTACCATCGCTCATGTGCTCGACGGCTCCTATCCCATTTCCCGCGCCTTGTACTTCTACACCGCCGGCAAACCCGACGGCGCAAAGAAGAGCTTTGTCGACTGGGTCCTCGGACCACAAGGACAGAAGATATGCGCAGAGGTGGGTTATTACCCTCTCACGAAGGACAAGAAGGCCGCCAAGAAAAAGGCGTGAACCACGCGCAAATGACAAGCCCGCAAGCCTCGCTTTCGGCAGGGCCGACAACGGCCCCGCCGGGACGAGGCCGTTTCGCTGAAGCGGTCATAGAGGGGATCATCCGCGCCAGCGCCTTTTCAGCCATCGTCGGGCTGTTTCTCATCTTCGTATTCATCGGAAAAGAAGCGCTGCCCATCCTGACTTCTCAGGAGGTCAGGAAGGAAGCCAACATCTCCAAGCTGTTCCTGCCCCAGGACCAGGCCCATCCGTACTCCTGGCAGCCGGTCTCCGAAATCCCGAAGTACTCCATCCTGCCTCTGTTCATCGGCACTCTCAAGGTAACCCTCGTCGCCCTCCTCTTCGCGATCCCGCTGGCTTTGGGCGCGGCCCTGTTCACTTCCGAGTTTTCACCGGATGGCTTGAAGGAGTTCGTTAAGCCGATTATTGAACTCTTGGCAGGGATTCCCTCGGTGGTATTGGGTTTCTTCGCGCTCATGGTCATGGCCAGCTATGTGCAGGAGGCTTTCGGCATCGTCTATCGTCTCAACGCGATCAACGCCGGAATCGCCTTGGGCTTGGCCGTGATTCCTATCGTTTACACGGTCGCAGACGACGCCCTGACCGCGGTCCCGAAAAGCTACCGCGAAGCATCCATCGCCATGGGAGCTTCCCCTTGGCAGACCGCCTGGCTGGTCGTATTCCCGGCCGCCCTGCCCGGCATACTGGCAGCCTGCGTGTTGGGCTTCGGCCGGGCCATCGGCGAGACCATGATCGTCCTCATGTCCTCGGGGAATGCGCCTATAGTTTCATGGGCTCTTGAAAAACCGGTGCGCAGCCTGTCAGCCACCATCGCGGCGGAACTCGGCGAAGTCGTGGTGGGCAGCGCGCATTACCATGTTCTCTTCTTCATCGGCACCTGCCTTTTCGTCTTCACGTTCGTCTTGAACATGGCCGCGCACTGGTTCGTCACCCGACTGCAGAAGAAGGTCTTGGGGACGTCATGATAGGCATACTCTTCGTGGGCTTGACCGGGCTGTGCTGCCTGGTCATCGTGGCGTTCGTCGCCGCCATCCTGGCCGACATCGCCTATTTCGGCTGGGGGCGCCTGAGCCTGCAATTCCTGATGACCGCCCCGCAACAAGGCATGACCGAGGGCGGGATATTCCCGGCCATCTTCGGGACCTTCTTTCTGGTGCTTCTGATGACCCTGGCGGTCATCCCCCTGGGAGTCATGACCGCGATCTACCTGCATGAGTACGCGCCCAAGAAATCCGCGGTGGTACGCTGGATCAGGCTGGCCATTGAGAATCTTGCCGGCGTCCCCGCCATTGTTTTCGGCCTCTTCGGCCTTGGTTTTTTCATCGAATTCGTGGGCCGAGGCATGGACCGAGTCTTTTTCAACGGCCAGCTGGCTTTCGGCCAGCCGGCCATCATCTGGGCGGCCCTGACCTTGGCCCTGCTGACCCTTCCCACCGTGGTCGTGGCGACCGAGGAAGCGCTCAGGGCAATACCAGGATCCCTTCGCGAGGTGGCGTATTCCCTGGGGGCCACGCGCTTGCAGATGGTGCGCCGGGTCGTCCTGCCGCAAGCCGTGGGAGGCATACTGACCGGAGGCATACTCGCCGTCAGCCGCGGCGCGGGCGAGGTCGCGCCCATCCTTTTTACAGGCGCGGCCTATTTCCTGCCCTATCTGCCCAAGAAGCTCAACGACCAGTTCATGGAGCTGGGCTACCACATCTACGTGATGGCCACGCAGTCGCCGGACGTGGAGAAGACCAAGCCCATCCTGTATTCCACGGTATTCGTCCTGCTGGCTCTTACTTTCGCCCTCAATTTCACGGCCATCTGGGTCAGATCCAGGATCCGGCGCAAGCTGCGGCTGGCAAAATGACGCCACATAAGGGGCTGCGAACCGAGGACTTGAGCATCCGCGCGAGCGGCCAGGACATCTTGCGCTCGGTCTCCCTGCGCGTCAGCCCCGGCGAAATACTTGGGATGATCGGCCCGGCCGGAAGCGGCAAAACCACCTTTCTTAGGGCGCTGAACCGTCTCATCGACTTGGACGAGGGACTGCGGCTCTCCGGCAGGATCTTGCTTAACGGCGTTTCCATTCTGGAGCGGGGCGCCGACGTGGCGGAAATCCGCAGGAAGATCGGCCTGGTGTTCTCGGTCCCCACGCCGCTTCCCATATCCATATTCGACAACCTGGCTTTCGGCCCCAGGCTCAACGGAGTGACCGGCATGGAGGAATTGCAACGGAGCGCGCGGAACAGCCTGCAATCCGCGTATCTCTGGGATGAGGTCAAGGACCGTCTGGGCGAGCCTGCGGTCAACCTCTCGGGCGGGCAGCAGCAGCGGCTCTGCCTGGCCCGCACCTTGATGCTGGAGCCCGAGGTCCTGCTGTTGGACGAGCCCTGCTCCGGCTTGGATCCGATTTCCACCGCGCAGATCGAGGAGGCCTTGAAGGTCCTCAAGCAGGACATGGCCATCATCCTGGTCACCAATAACGTCAAGCAGGCCTCGCGGGTGGCGGATAACACCGCGTTCCTGCTCATGGGCGAACTGGTGGAGTTCTCGCCCACCCAAGAGATCTTCACCACGCCCAAGGATAAGAGGACCGAGGATTACGTCACCGGGAGGTTCGGATGAACGTCGCCTCCCTGGAGACGCACAAGCTCAATCTCCATTACGGAGATTTTCACGCCCTCAAGGATATAACGGTCAGAATCCCGGAAAAGGCCATCACGTCCATCATCGGTCCTTCGGGCTGCGGCAAATCCACGCTGTTGCGCGTCTTCAACCGGATGAACGACCTCATCAAAGGTGTCCGCGTCACGGGGCAGGTTTTAATGCACGGCCACGATATTTATTCCCGGCGGATGGACACCGCGGTGCTCAGAAAGAGGGTCGGGATGGTGTTCCAAAGGCCCAACCCGTTTCCTCTGTCCATATTCGAGAACGTGGCGTATGGCCCGAAGATACACGCGCTGGCCGGCCATGACGAATTGCCGGGGCTGGTCGAGAACAGCCTCAGAAGAACCGGGCTGTGGGAACAGCTCAAGGACAAGCTGCATGACTCCGCCCTGTCGCTCTCGCCCGAGCAGCGCCAGAGATTGTGCGTCTCCCGGCTGCTGGCGACCGAGCCCGAGGTGCTGCTCATGGACGAGCCGTGCTCGGCCCTGGACCCGATCGCCACGGCCAAGATCGAGGAGCTGATGCTGGATTTGAAGGACAAATACACTATCGTCATCGTCACCCACAACATGCAGCAGGCGGCCCGCATTTCCGATTACACGGCGTTCATGCTGCTGGGAGAATTGCTGGAGTTCAATCCGACAAGCGTCATCTTCACCAACCCGCAGCACCAGAAAACGCAGGATTACGTTACTGGAAGATTCGGTTAACGGAGAAACCTATGCATCGCCATTTTGAGGAAGTCGAAGGGGAACTCAAGAATCAGATTCTCTCCATGGGGAGCCTGGTGGAGGATATGATCCATTCGGCCATTCAAGGCCTGGCGGAAAGAAAAAATGAGCCCCTGCAAAAGGTGGCGCAGAACGAGGAGCAGGTCAACCGCCTGCACATCGACGTGGATAACCGCTGCCTCAATCTGATCGCCCTGCACCAGCCCACCGCGACCGATTTGCGGTTCATCATCGCGGCCATCAAGATCAACTCCGACCTGGAGCGCATCGGCGATCAGGCGGTCAACATCTCGCAGACAACCGGTTTTTTGCTGGCTCAGCCTCAGCTCGAAAGGAAGCTGCTGGACATCCCGCGCATGGCCGAGCTGGCGCAAAGCATGCTCAAGGACAGCCTGGACGCTTTCGTTAGGAAAGACGTGCCGCTCGCGAGAACGGTCCTGGACCGGGATGCGGAGGAGGATCAGCTTAAGAGCGAGTCCTTCAACGAGCTGATGCAGTTGATGCAGTCGGATTCCTCCACGATCCAGCGGGCGCTGGGCCTCATCCTCATTTCCAGGAACCTGGAGCGCATCGCCGACCATGCCACGAACATCGCGGAAGACGTCATATTCATGGCGCTGGGAAAGGACATCCGACATCATGCGGAGGAAGCGGAGTAAATCCCGTCCTGACCCGGATCCGGCTAGCCATGTGCTGTTTTCTAATGCCGGCCTAATGTCGAAGGTTTTCTTGCCCCAAGGGTCCAAAGATTGATTATGAGTCGGTCAGAGCACTAGGCGACTTAACGCTGAGATGAAAGCCTTTCTTGAGTGGGCGAATGAAACCGGAGACATCGATCCGGTGCTGCGGGCCGCCAAGGCCCACTTATGGTTCGTTACGATCCATCCTTTCGACGACGGCAACGGCCGCATCGCGCGCGCGATCGTTGATTGGGCGCTGGCGCGGTCCGAGAACAGCTCTCAGCGCTTTTACAGCATGTCGGCGCAGATGCGCCGGGAGCGCAAGGAGTATTACGAAATCCTGGAAAAGACGCAGAAGGGAACCCTCGATGTCACCGAGTGGATGTCGTGGTTCCTGGGCTGCCTTGACCGGGCGATCGTTGGAACCGAGAGAGCCCTGACGACCGTCTTCCGAAGGGATCAGTTCTGGAAGACGTACGCCGATGTTTCGTTCAACGAGAGGCAGCGCCTTATCCTGAACAAGCTGCTCGACGGCCACTTTGAAGGGAAACTGACTTCGTCGAAGTGGGCGAAGCTGGCCAAATGCTCCCAGGACACGGCGCACCGGGACATCCTCGACCTCGTCGAGCATGGCGTCCTTCTCAAGGACAGCGCGGGGGGGCGAAGCACGAGCTATTCTCTCAAAGACCCGCGGCCGTGATCGGGAGCGGCTTCGAGCCTGCTGGCGGCACAGGAGATGTGGAGTAAATGCGCGCTTGGGATGGTCGTTCTATGGTCACAAATTCAGTCGGCATTCCGCGAGAGCCAGTCCAGAATTCTCTCTTCGGCCGCGGGATCCTTCCGGAATGCACCTGTCTTGTAGTTTGCAAAACTCTCCTTAAAATCCCTCGCCGCAGCGTAATGGTGGTCGAGTCCTGGGATTAGTGCCAGTTCTACGTCCTTGTTGCCTGCCGTGACGAGGACGTCCCGGATATGCTCGTGGCAAGCCCGTTGGGTCAGAAAGTCTGAGTCGCCGCGGATGACGAGCACGGGCCACGTGATGGAGCCGTAGAGAGCGGCGAGGTTGATGCCCAGCATCTGCCGCCAGTAATCGGGCGTCCGATCATCCATGATACGGCCGCTGCTGTTGACCAGCTTTCTTGTTCCCGGGTTGCGCTTCAGGATGTCCGCCAGGGCTTCTCCGCGGACGAGGGATAGCGATAGGTCCAGATAATCGTCGATCTTACTGTCAATGTCGGCGGGCTGCTCGCCGGCCAGTTCACTCTGTAGCCTCAGCGTCTGCGCCATCCGCTCATAATAAGTGCGGCCGATAGTGGATGATAGAATGACACCTGCGGCGCGTCGGCGGTTGACCACGGTCGCCGCCACCATCCCGCCAGTGCTGTGTCCGTAAACGAAGACCCGGGAGGAATCCACATCCGGCCGGGCCGCGAGATAGTCGAACGCGGCTAGGTTATCCGCCGTTTCCGTGGAGAAGTCAGTGGTCCGAAAATCGTCCCCTTCAGAATCGCCGGACCCGCGCAGTTGGAAACGTAGGACCCTGAAACCTTTCCTGGCGGCTGCGTGCGCCAGGTCGCGGAACATGTCGTACTGCGGTACGGTCGCAAGCACCGGGCTATTGAGGGCGCTGACCATAAGCAGGGCAGGAGGCTTTTTCGTGTGGGATTGCGATGGCGAGACAATGACCGCCCGCAGCCTGACGCCTGAGGAAACGAAGGAGGTGTACTCGACATCCAGTCCTTCGCCCGTCTCCTCCGTATAGGGCTCCAGGGCTACCTCGAACTGACGCGCCGCGCCTGCGCGGAGCACGGAGAGCCGAACACGGTCTCCGGCATAGTGCCGGCGCCAGAGGGTCTCGAATCCGGATACGTCCGCGACCGAGTCTGCCCCGCACTCTCGGATCACGTCCCCAGGCATCAGCCCCGCTTTTTCCGCTGAGCCGCCTGGAAGCACAACCCTGACGACGACTCCTTTCCGCCCCGGCAGATGAAGCTTCGATACGTCCTCTTCGGTGACCGCTCGGTATGCAAACCCGGCCAGACCGTGGCGCCGAAGGCTGCTGTCCGCAGCCGCGCATGCCGACGCCGTAACGAGCAGGGCCAGGGCTAATCGCGCGACCATGCAAATGTGTCTCATGAATTATTATAGCGCATTGGGAAAAACGGTATCTGGACTTCGTCGTTTACGTTTCCAGTTCTTGACTATGTATTGTTGCCCAACGGTATCCACTCCGTCCTTCAAAACGATCTTGCCCGACCAAATCTCTATCCTTTGACCTGCTTCGCCCCATTTTAGCGTGCAATCATAGGAAGAAGCCGCGCAAAGTTTGGGCAATAACACGGAAAGGACCGCGAAGATGGCAAGAACTCGTTGCATGATATTCTTCCAATTGGAGCAGATTATGCAGTATGACATTCCGGGGCGAAATGTGTCCATGGTCTTGTCCCGGCGAGTGGGTGATTTTCACCTGATGCTCCCGGATCTCCTTTGCTTGAGCATGTAGCCGATAAGGTCGAAATCTTCAACATGCGCGGCAGGAAGGTCTTCGAGGCATCCAACATGGGGGGAATTTCCATTACCTGGACGGGCAAGGAGAGCGGCCAGATGGTCGAATCTGGCGTTTACTTGGCCAGGCTGGGCCCAATTCCCCCTGGGCCATATGGCGAAGGTTTTCTTGCCCCAAGGGCCCAATATTTCGGCGCGGGCTTTGAATAAAATTCACATATCATGAAACATGGAAAATCCGCGCTCATCGCGCTCGCTTTGGGTTTGGCGTCCGTCCCTCCGCCCGTTTTTTCCGCCATGCCGGCGCGGGCGCATGCCTCCGCTCGCTCTCTTCCGGCCATCATGATCGGCGTGCCCGTCATCGCGGCCTCGCCGGGCCTTGGCAACGGTTTGGCGCCCGCGCTGGCGTCGTCCCTCTATCGCAATGGGTTCCTGTCCCCTCGGCAGGCTCCGATCGTCGCGGATATCCGCCCAGAGGCGCCGTCGATGGCGGCGGTTGCGGAGTCCGGACTATCCGCGGCAGCGGCGCCAGTCGGACCGGCGCCGAGCCTGGTCCCGGGCCCGATTGCCGAAGACCGCCTGGCGGCGCTTGCGGCTCCAGCGAAGACGGCGTCCTCGTACGAGGCGGGGACGGCCGCGCCGCTTCAGACCGTGATTGGAAGGGCGGCGAGAAGTCTGGCGGCCAGGCTGGGCAGGCTGGCCGCTGAAGCAATTTTTGATGACTCCAAGAAGGCCGAAACCGCAGATGGAAAGGGGAAGGCCATTCCGAAAGGGCTTTCCCGGAAATGGATCGCGCATGAAATCAAGCTGAGCCGGCAGGAGGACGCGAAAGTCCTGGCGCTGCAGAAGCGGGTTCAAAAGGAAGGCTTTAAAAAGGCCGCGCTTAATCCCGAGGTGATGGCGCGCCATAATACCGACTACACGACGGAACTTCCTGTCGGCCGGGTGACGAATCAATGGCACTCCGGTCGATGCTGGATATTCGCCGCGCTCAACATGGTTCGCGACATGCTCGTGGCCAAGGGCAAGGTCTCTAAGAGTTTCGAGTTCTCCGCGAATTACCTGTATTTTTTCTCGCAGCTGGAGAGGGCTAATACGCACCTGGAGAATGTCATTGATGCGCTAAATGAGAAAGGCGCCGCCAGAAAGCCTCTGAAGGCTATGGGCGAATTGAGCCCTGACATCGGAGATGGCGGCGGGATGGAACACGTCCAGTTCCTCATCTCCAAATACGGCATGGTCCCCAAGCGTGCCATGCCGGAAACCAAAAGTTCAAAGTCGACGATTCTTTTGGATTCCGATTTGGACTACGGCCTGGGTAAAATCATGAGAGAGCTTCAGGCGGACGCCCGGGCGGGCGGTAGGCGCATGGCGCAGATCAAGCAGCGCGGCATGGAGCAAATTTGGAAAATTCTTTCCGCGCACTTGGGAATTCCGCCCACGCGGTTCAATCATGGCGGCCGTTCCTATACGCCGAAGCAATTCACCAGTCAATTCGTGAAGTTCAATCCTCGAGATTACGTGGTCGTGGCCTCGATACCGCACCGCAAATTCGGCGCCGTATACGAGGAAGCCGACTCCGTCTTAGGCTCGGACGCCAAAGAGAAAAGGCCTTATAATTGGCGGTATTTGAACGTGGACATTGATCAGCTTGAAGGCTTGGCCGTCAAGGCTATCCAGGCCGGCCAGCCGGTTTATTTCCGCGCCCCGGTGGGCCATGACGTCGACGCGAAGACCGGCATCATGCATCCGCAGATCTATGATCGTTCCTCGGTGTATGATTTCGGCGCCGACGCCCAACTGCGGCTCTCCCGCGCCAAGGAGTTCGCCCTGAATCTTGAACGCGGCGGCCATCTGATGGTCTTCACCGGCTTTGACCGGCCGGACCCGGATAAACCGGTGATCAAATTCAAAGTCGAGAACTCCTGGGGTAAAACAGTCGGGACCAAGGGCGTTTTCCATATGTATCGGGAGTGGTTCCGCCAATACGTGACTTATATAGCTATTCCCCGCCGTCTGCTGGACAAGGCCGGGAGAAAGGCCTGGGACGGCAAGGCCAAGCCGGAACCAGAATAGAGTCGCAACGCCCGCCGGCCTTTACTTTTAAGGAATCGCGGTGCCTGCGATAGCGGGCTTGAGATGCGAAGGGGACTGGTCAGGAGACTCTTGCCGTGCCTCTGGCTGCGGTGCGGCTCTTGGCTTTTGCAAAAGAAACGAAGCCATGCTGCAGACGCTCAGGCTCGATTTTTACCGTCCTTTTACCGGAAATTTTCCAAAAATTTAATTGTTTTCAGGGACTCCTGGGCTATACTAGGCGCATCGGGCAAGCCTGGGACCGGGACAATTCAGGCGCGGCGGCTAGTGAAAATATAGATAGGGGCCAAAGATATGAACTTTATAAATAAATGTTTGTTGTTTTTCCTGGCCTTGCTTTTTGTTCCTTGTATCGCTTTTTCCGGCATAGTCTGGGAGGAAAATTTTGATAATTTCCCGGACTGGGAACAGCCTTATAGACCTCGCTCGGACGGCGTGCCTATAGCGTGTACAGCGGAGAATCCTTCTAGTCACTATTGCGTGGATTATGGACTTCCTCCTGGTGGAAGTTTTGATAAATTTTACGGTTGGTACATGTCTCCTGCTGAGTATGCCCCCACTGGGCATGGGATACATGTAAATTCAACTAATAAGAGGGGCAGCACTGGCAAGGGATTGACCACCTACTCTTTCTATCATGTCCAAAACACTGTTGCTGCTGGTGGCCAATTAGCTATTGCACTCCCGAACACTACGGGGTATGAAGAAATCTATGTGCGTTTTTGGATTCAATATCAGCCGGGATATGTTTGGCCGAGCGGGGCTGGTAGTAGCCCTTTTCAGAAAATATGTCATATCGGGCATTACATGTATAATGGTAAACCTTTCACTTTTTTCTCTTCCGGCGGTTTTTTCCCTCTTAGCATACCTCAGGTAGGTAAATATAATAACGGGGTGGCAGACTTGCACTTGGATTTTAGCGTGCGGACTGATCCAAGTTATCTTGCGTCCAGTAGATCGGACTATTTTGATATTCCAAATGATGCTTACCCTGTTGGCAACTATGCAGGGACGGGCACAGACTTTGGGACCCCGGGTATGCCGGGGGATGGAAATTGGCATTGTCTTGAGTTTTATCTTAAAAATAATTCTGCTCCGGGTGTTGCTGACGGGAAAGCTAAATTGTGGCTGGATGGGAATCTGCAGCAGAATCACTCTGATGTTATGTGGCGCGAGGCTGCGTCCACTCTTGGCCAAGGGATTTGGAACTTTGTCCACATAAGCGGGAATAGTTTGCTTGAAGGCACACCTTTAGGTTATGAGGAGTGGAGGGCGTTTGACGATATAGTTATCTATACTCCGCTTACAAGTAGTGATCCATTGTGGTCTGTTTCTCCGCAAGATGGAAGACTCCCCATGCTTGCGGATACCGCCCTGCCCTCGGCTCCGAGCAGCCTGGCACTGAGCAATCCAGCCGCCTCTTCGTTCAACCTGGCCTGGTCCGCCTCGACCGACAACGTGGGCGTCGCCGGCTACAGGCTCGATGTCTCGCTCAACTCGGCCTTCTCAAGCTTCGTGACGGGCTATAGCAACAAAGACCTGGGCAACGTGACCAGCGCCTCCATCACCGGGCTCTCCGCCGGCACCGTCTATTACGCCAGGCTGCGCGCCTACGACGCCGCGGGCAACGTCTCCGCCAACAGCGCCGCGGTTTCGGCAGCCACGCTGGCGGCGCCGGACACGACCGCGCCGACCGCTTCCATCACGGCTCCGGCGGCAGGGGCCGCGGTGTCGGGCGCGGTGAGCGTTTCAGCCACTGCCACTGACAGCGTAGGCGTGACCAAGGTCGAGTTCTACATCGACGGGAACTTGAAGGCCACGGACACTTCCTCGCCTTATTCCTACAGCCTGGACACAACCCAGCTCGCCAACGGCAGCCATGCCCTGCTGGCCAAAGCCTATGACGCAGCCGGCAACGTGGGCCAGTCCGCCCAAGTCTCGGTCACGGTTGCCAATGCCGTGACGGACGCCACCGCGCCCTCGGCCCCGGCCAATCCGGCTCTGGGAAATCCCACCGTGTCGAGTCTCAACCTGGCCTGGTCCGCCTCGACCGACAACGTGGGCGTCGCCGGCTACAGGCTCGATGTCTCGCTCAACTCGGCCTTCTCAAGCCTTGTCACGGGCTACAACAACAAGGACCTGGGCAACGTGACTAGCGCCAGCATCACCGGACTATCGGCAAATACGGCCTACTATGCCCGGCTGCGCGCCTATGACGCGGCAGGCAACACGTCGGCCAACAGCGCCGCGGCTTCGGCCCGCACCACGGTTTTGCCCGACATCCTGGCTCCCACGGCCGCCATCATTTCGCCGGCCAATGGGGCCAATGTCTCTGGAACGGTCGTTGTCTCGGCCGCGGCCTCGGACAATACGGGCGTAGTCAAGATCGAGTTCTATATCGACGGCCTGCTCAAGTCAACGCTGACTTCCGCGCCCTATGCCTACAGTCTCGACGCCTCGGTCCTGGCCTTGGGCAGCCATGCCATCATGGTCAAGGCCTATGACGCGGCGGGCAACAGCGGGACGCAGTCCATCACCGTCAACGTGGTCAAACCCTCAGGCAAGACGCCGCCGGGCCAGGCCAAGTCCAGGAAAAGCTTCCTCTCGCCAAGCAGCGCCACGGGCATTACCTTCGGCACGGAAGCGATCAAGGTGGAGATATTCAACATGAGGGGAAAGAAGGTCTTTGAGGCTACAGGCACAAACGGCGCGCCGATCACCTGGACGGGCAAGGAGTCAGGCAAGATGGTCGAGTCCGGCGCCTACATGGCCAGGATCACGGATTCCTCAGGCGCCAAGCAGCACCAGACCATCGTGGTAGTCAAATAGTCCCGGCAGCCGCAGTCCGGGGGTGGGACAAGCGCCGGCTATCGCGGCTGGACGAAGAGCCGCTCCAGCTTACGGGCGCCGCCGATCCGACGCCGGCGATTTTTTGAGGAAAGCCGCCAGGTTCTCCGGCCGGTAGCCGAGCGGAGCCGACATCCTCGACAGCGCCGTTTCCCCCACGACCTCGTGGCCCAAGGGATTGGATCGGCCCAAAGTCCGGCCGCCGTCGCCGAGCATCCGATAGAATATGGTCATGGAGTCGTGCATCTCGCCGGCGGAATCGGGAACGGGCTTCGTGGCGCCGTCCAAGGCCAGGCCGGCGGCATGGGCCTTTTCCCAAAGCCATGCCAGGGCTCCATCCGAGAGGCCAGATTCGGCGTACCCGCCGCCCACGTCGCAGTGGACTCCCGGGAACCAGGCCTGCTCCAGGATTTGGGAAGCGGGGCTGTCCGGCTGCTTTTTCCACAACGCGGGAAGAAATGGCTTGCGGCGCTCGTCTATGGCCACGGCTTGGTATGCGTAGCGCACATGGCTGCTCAGATTCGTGTCATGGAATTCGTAAAGCTTCTTAGTCCAGAAGCGCAGCGGCGTCACGGGGATGCCGAGGGCGCCCACCGTGTCCCACACGCCGATGAAGTGCAGATCGAAATCGGGCCATGAGTAGGCTGCGCGGAAATCCGAGGCCTTCTTTGATTTTGGAGTGCTGTGCTCCGTGCGGTCCCGGTAGAGTTCATATGCCGCCTTGTATTTTGAAATCTGGCCCCGCCGCAGGATGCCGCAATTGCGGATCAGCCCCGCCAGGCTGCGCACGGTGTAAGCGCCGCGGCTGAAGCCGAAGAGCCAGACCTCGTCGCCGGGAGCGTAGTTGCCGATCAGGAAAAGATACAGGTCCTCGATGTTTTTGGAGATGCCGACGCCGAAGGCGCCTCCGGTAAAATGATCCCAGGCTCCGCCCCGTTCGCCTACGCCCGTGTGGTAATAAACGATCTGAACGGCGCCGCCCGCGTCCTGCGGCAGGACGGCATTGGACAATTTGACGACGTTGGTGGCGCAAGGCAGCCCATCGTCCGTCTGACCCGGATCGTTCCAGGTCCCATCGGCGAAAAGTACGAGTCGTTTAGGCAAGAATGGACTCTCCTTAATCGTTGCCTCTTGCATTGGAACGTCCGACGTGGGACAACGACTGCAAGTCATCAAAGCAAATTATTAATTGTTTGCCCTGTATCTGGCAATGGGGAAAGTGAACGGAATTCGTCGATATGGCGATGGTTTCTTGCGCCGGGATCGAGGCAGATATCGGCTCCAGTGGTTCAAAACGCGGCCAAGAGGCTCCGAATTCTTATTCGGATAGTCTCTTAAGCCTTTCTTTTCTCGACTCGACCACCTGGAAGAGCTCGTCGGGATCGACGCCGAGCGTTCCGTCCTCGAAGAGCCTGCGGTACTGGAGCTTCAGCCCGGCGAAGAATTTTTGCCCGACGAGGATGATCTTTTTGCGCGGCCCGTGGAGCCGGTAGCGGTTGAGGGCGATGAGCTCCAAGGCTCTCTGCAATGATTCCTCCCCGTTGGGGTAGAGGACGACGGTCTCGGGGGAAGACGCGGGGGCGACGCGCGCGGGCGCGCCCGGGCCCGGAGCCGCCCGGCCTTTCGCCTCCTCCTGCGCGAGATCGGCGGAGGCGGGCAGGGCCGCGAGTATCCCTTCGAACGTGTCGACCACGGTGAAGAGTTGTTCGGGCGTCACGGGAGCCCCATCCTTGTTCTTGCCGAGCGTCCCGTCCTCGTAGAGCCTCTGGTACTGCATTCGCAGCCCGGCGAACCATTCCCGGCCGACGATGATGATGCGCTTGCGTTGTTCAGGAGGGGCGTATCTGTTCTTGCCGATGAGGATGGTGGCTTCCGGAAGCGTGTACGCGCCTCCCGCGAAGATGATGAACGTGTCCGATGCCTGCTGGAACTTTTCCACGCGCGCCGGCTCGGAATCCGCGATGCCGATGGCGCGAGCGTCTTCGAGGTTCTCATCGCGCCAAGCCGGGGTGACCACGATGGCCAGGTTCTCTCCGGGTTGAATGCCGTTCTGCGCCGGAGCGCGGCTTGCCGCCACGGCGGCGTCGTAGGCCGCGCCCATGACGCCGTCTTTGCCACAGCCGGTCAGGATGTTATAGCCCCGCCGCGCCAGTTCCCCGGCCGCGCGCCCGGCCAATTCGATAAAGGCTCGTATCTTCTCAGGGGATTGGGAACTGCCCATGATCGTGACCGTGCGGGCTTTCGATTCGGGCGTGGTGTAGCGCGGATCGAGGGAGGGGATTTCCTCGAAGGATTTCGGACGGTGGGGGTCGGCGATGCCCTGCGGCTGCGGGTCGGCGGCTTGGGCCGCGGGGCCGCGCTGATCGAAGACTCGGTCCAGGCCGGCGCCTCCGGCTTGGGCGTCCGCCGCGGCCCGCGGCATGGCCATGACGGTCTGGCGCAAGAGGCCGTCCGGAAGGGCCTCGGCCAGGGCGTTGGAGCCGGGCTCGGTCGCGGCCTCCGAGGCGGCTGGCGCTTGCGGTGATGCGGCCGCCACGGGACCTAAGCCCCGCGTCGCGGCCGGCCTTAGGCTGAAAGCGGGCGCCAGCGCTTCTGTCGGAGGCCTTTTCAAGATCGCAGCTTGGATATCCGTGTTGAGACGCAGGCCGTCGAGCCCTGGCGGCGCCGCCGAACCGATCGTGCCGCAGGGCAGGCTCAGCGTGCGTTGGACCTGCAAGCGTGCCGCGGTTGCGGCTGCAGCCGGACCGGGGAGCCAAAGGGCTCCCGATACGAAGACCGCAAGCCAGGGCGCGGCGGGCGGGCAAGAACCGGCATCCGGGACAGTCGCATGAGCAAGCACCTAAAGACGATAGCAATAAATTCTCTGGACGATCAGCATCCAAAGGACCCAGACTCAACGCGCATTAAGACCCATGGATAATATGGGTACAAGACCGCAGCCTGCAATGCGCCTAAGGGCCTACTTGCCCGCAAGCGACAAGGACGCGGCCGATTTGTTACCATGAAGAATCGGCCGCCGCCGCAGGGGCCGCAAGCCGCAGCCGGATGAGAGGACTCTGATCATGAACTTTAAAACCGCAAATAGTCTCGCGATCTTGCCTTTGGCCGCCGTGCTCCTTGGGGGCTGCGTCAGCGCGAGCAAATACAAGGCTCTCGAGGCCCAGGCCTCTTCCACGAGCCAGGATCTTTCGCAGGCCAGGACCAAGGTGGAGGAACTCAACAAGCAATTGGGCGCCAAGAGCCAGGAGCTTTCCGATGCCCGGGGCAAGCTCGACGACTTGGGCAAGCAGTTGGCCAAGAGGGATCAAGAGCTGGGCGAAGCCAAGGGCAAGTCCGATGAACTCGCCAAGCGGCTGGAAGAGGCGGATAAGAAGGTCAAGCAGGCCCAGCAAGAAGGCGAAGAACTCAAGAGAGAGAAGGACTTGATCTCGGCCCAATTCAACGACCAGGTTTCCGGGTCGATCGACTTTCTGGCGCTGACCAAGGCCTCCATCGACAGGAAGATCGAGGAGATGTCGCTTCTGAGGAGAAAGTCCTCGAGCGGCGCCGAGGCGGGGGGGAAGGCCGGCGATTCGGCTCCCAAGAGCGCCGCGCCCGTCGAGACGAAGAAGATCGAGGCGCCCCAAGAGGCGAAGGCCAAGGCGGAGAGCGTCAAGGCTGAAGAGGCTCCAAAGAGCAAGGCGGAATCCGCGGAGCCCGCGCCCCGCGGCGCCGCTCCGCAAGCGGTCCAGCCGGCCGGCGATGCTCCGAAGGCGTCCGAGCCCGCGCCAAAGAAGCGGATCGTCGACGACAGCCAGCTTTAAGGAGCTTGGACGGGGACGCTGCGCGCATCCGACCGGCCTAGGTGCAATTCCCGCCGGACGGAGCGGATGGCGTCGAGAAAAATCTGCCGGCGGCGCGCGTCCAGCGAGTCCAGCTTGGTTCGTTTGAGCCTTCCCAACCGCATCCTGGAGCGGCGAGCGACAACGTCCAATGCCGCGGGCGAGTCGATCATTTTGGCGAGACGGGCCGACAAGAGGGACTCGAATCGCGGGCTGCGTCCGGCGAGGTCCAGAATCGCGGGCCACTCCGTCGCGAGTTGGACGGGGTCTCCGGTCAGGGACTGATGAATGAACCTGGCCGCGGCCCGGGGCCTGACGCGGAGCAACAGGTCTTCGACCTCATGGCGGGTCGGGACCTTTTTCCGCGTGAGCTTGTCCAGGGCCCTGGCCCAAGGGACGTCGCCGGCCTCTCCCGTGAGGTAGGGTACGAACAGCTCGGGGGCGTTGTGCAGCAGGCGAAAGCTCGCGTCCTTGTCCAGCAGCGCTGAAAGCCGCTCGATGTCGATATGCTCCAGGAATCGCAGGACGCCGTCCTCGCCGTGTCGTTTGCTGAGGGCGTGCCAGAAATAGAAGGTCCCCGCCGTATATGCGTCCCGGTCTCGCTTGAGCGACTCTATGCGCGCGCGCTTGAGGGCTTTGAGGCTGGAGACGTCCTCTTCGGTTAGGTTCAGATCGGCGCGGCTTCGGACGAGTTTGTCGATGAGCGCGAGTTCCATGCTGACGGCAAAGCCTTCGTTGAGCGTGTGGTAGGCGCCCGAGTGCCCCCCGAATAATCCCGTATAGGCGGTTACTTTCCAGTCGAAAACAGCATGCGCGTACTCGTGGAAGTACAAAACAGCGCTGAGCAGGCCTATCGGGATCGTGCCTCGGGCCGTACTCTCAGCGTCGAACGCCGCGGGCACCTGGGCGCGCGTATTGCCGCGGCTCAGCGGCTGGCTGCTTTCTAGCATGATCGCCGGCGTCTGGCCCGGCAGCCGCTGATAGGAGGCGTTGTCCTCGTCGCTGAGGGCGAAGAGGGGCTTGACCTTCAGATCGGCGAATAATCCGGGAAAGAAGCGTCGCCAGAGCTCCTGGACGGTCCCGTGCAGCTCGTTGACGAATTGCGCGCCGTCCTCGGCCGTGGACCCGCCGAGAACCGGGTCGAGGAGCGAGGCCGAGGGCCGCGAGCCGTCGAAGAGCGCGTCGAGCCGGGGGGCGCCGGCGTCTTCGCCGGCGGCGGTCCGGTCTTGGGCATGCGGAGCTGGAGCGGCCGCGCTGGGCGACGGCCCGCCTGGCTCGGAGGCGGAAGGCGGAGCTTCGGCGGCTTGAATCGGGCTGGGCAGAGGCGCGGCCAAAGCCGTCGCGTCGGCTGGGGCGGCCGCGGGCAATGACCGCGGCAGGGGCGGGATCTCGGAGAGAGCCGGCGCGCGGAGGTGATTTAGCTGGGCGGCGGGCGTCGTCCCGAGGGGCACAAGAGCGGCAGTCATCCTGACGGGAGCGCGGATGACGGTCGGAAGAGACGGGATCGCCTGGATCGGAACGCGGCCAGCCTGCGCCGCGAATGCGCCGGCTGCGCCTAGAGCGACATGGGCGATAGCGGCTGTGACGATTATGTTTAAGCGCTTCACGGTCGTCGTCAGGATAACAGGAGGGGGAGGCTGGTTCCAGTGCCTTTGGGCCCGGTATCGGGATGGGCCTGATGGCGCCGAGGGCAAAAAGTTTTAGGGATGGAGCAGCGGCTGGAACTTGACGGTGACGAGCAGCGGAAAGTGATCCGACGGGTTCTCGTTGCGTTGTTTCTTGTTCTTGGGGAGAGGCTTCTCCTTCCCGTCTGGCCCCTTGTATCGGTAGACGCGCGCCATGACGACCAGGGGACGCATGGTCCGCGAGATGAGTATGGCGTCCAGCTGGGATTTGACGGAAGGCCCTTTTCGGGGATGATATGTGTGGGTGACGCGATCTATGGCCTTGAGCGGCGGCTGGGCCAGATCCAAGGCGTCGGTGAGGTCCGCCTTGCCCCCCTTGAGTGCGTCAAAAGTCGCCTCTTCGTTCACCGCGCCGTTGAAATCTCCGCCCAGCATGATGGGCACATCCTGCCCGAACTCGCCGCGCAGCCGCGCGATGATTTCGACGGTGCGCTCTACCTGAGCCCGGCGCAGCTTCTCGGATAATGGATCGCTGTGGGAGCGATGGCGCTTGGACTTGTAATGGGTGCCCAAATAGACGAAGAGCGGCTGCGCGCGGCCGGGGGCGCGGACGATGAGCGCGGGCAGGTCTCGGGAGAAGAGCTTCTCGGGACGACCGTCGCCTTCCGGGTCGGTCCATAGCTCGTCTTTGTTGGTGCGCAGCTCGGTTTCGAAAGGGATGTCGTTTTTAACGAGGAATCCGATATCGATTCCGCGTTCGTCGTTGCCTTCGAGGAGCAGGGGGACGTACTTGCCGCCGAGATAAGCCTTGTTGAAGTCCTGCAAGGCCTGGATGTTTTCAACCTCTTCAACGGATACGACGTCGAGATCGGCGTCGAGAATGGCCCGGGCCACGCCGCGTTGCTTGGCCTTGGGCTTGGGCTGCGCCGGGGAGACCTTGTTGCGCTTGCCGGGATGGGAGAGGTCCGGAACATATCGTCCGACGGATTGGAAAAGGTTCTCTACGTTATAGGTGCCGAAGCGCAGTTCTCGTATGGACTCAAGCGAGCGCATGGGCCGCGGGGCTGTTCGGGGCGAGTTCTTCCGGGCGTGCGCGACGGCAAGACCCCCGGCATGGCCGCCGCGGGCCTTGCCGTCAAAGAACTGGGCGAGCTCGGGCGCGGCCGCCGCGATGTCTCCGCCCGCGGCTGCCTGCTGTCGGCTGATATCCTGCGTAAGCTTGATGACCGGCGCCAAGTTGCCAACGGGGGCCGCTTGCGCGGCAGCCGTTATTGGCTCGGCGCGCGCCGGCGCGGGGGCGAGCGACAGGACTGTCGTGTCGAGGGCTCGGGCGGGCACCGGCAAAAGCTGGAGTCCGCTCGGGAGGCTTATCCTGGCCAGAGCGATCGGGGTCGATGCCAGCGGCGCGATTCGGGCGGGAACCAATCTCAGGTTTTGCCCGGTCCAGGCGGTCGCGGGCCAGGACAAAGCCAACAGGACGCCCAAAAAATTTCTCATCATTTACGCATTTTACATGCCTATGGAGCCGGCGGTATATAGGCCTAAAGGGCAACTGGCGGCGGCATTTGGCCTATGCCTTCGATGGCCAGGCGTTCCTGTCCTTGATGTCCTTTTGACGCGGGTAAGGGATGATATGCGAAGCCGCAAGGACGATCTTCATTTTTAAGCCGAGAACTGGTACGGGAGGGATTTATGGATACGGTCATGCTGTCGTCGGTCTTCCTGGGCGCGCTCGTCATCTCCGCGGGCGTGGTGCTGCTTTTCGCCGCCTTGATAGACGGCGTTCTCGAGCGGCTTTTCGCCGGAGAAATGTCGTCCGCCTGGTCCCTGTTCGCGAAATTCGCGCTCTTCGTCGGCGCGCTTACGAGCGGCCTGCGGCTCGCGGATATGGACTTGCTGCTCTCCGCTGTCCAGGCCAGAGGCGCGCAGCCTCCGCTCACCCTGGGCAAAGGCATGCTGGAAGTGCTCAAGACGGTCTCGGGAGCCCTCAACGGAGCGGTCTGGATGCTGCTGCTGATTTTCGGCGCGGCCCTGGTCTTTTCCCTGGCGCAGGGCCTTTACGCCCGGGTGAGATCCGAGCGGGTCCCGCGCGGCGAACCGGAACCCGGCGTCGGCGTCGCGGCCGGCAGGCATGCCCGCTCGCACGAGCCGCATCAATCCCAGTAGTGAGCGAGGGGAAAGACCGAAGCAGGCGGGGTCGCGCCGCGGCCATGGCGTTGGCTTTTGGGATAGGCGTTGGTTCGCGGCTTGTTCAGATTTTCGGAGATCAATCCGATTGGTTTTTGGGGCTAAAGGGGGCGTCAATTTGACATAATATGCCCGATTCCAGAATTAAGGAGCGGGCTTCCATGATTATTATTTTGAAACCCCACGCAGCCGACGACCATATCCGGGCGATTGAACGCAAATTGCTGGAATTAGGGCTGCGCCTTCATGTCTCCAAGGGCGAATACCGGACCACCCTGGGAGTGATCGGGGATTTGCGCAAGCTCAACGCGGAGCAAATCAGGGCCATGCCGTACGTGGAGGACGTCGTCCGGATCCTGACGCCTTATAAATTAGTCAGCCGGGAATTCCATCCCAAGGACTCCGTCGTTCAAGCGCCGGGCGTGTCGATCGGGGCTGCTGAGTTCGTGGTGATGGCCGGGCCATGCGCCGTCGAGACCGAGCAGCAGCTCATGGAATCCGCCCTGGAAGTGAAAAAGCGAGGGGGGAAGGTCCTGCGGGCTTCCGTGTTCAAGCCGCGCAGCAGTCCTTATGATTTTCAAGGCCTCAAAGAGGACGGGCTCAAAATACTGCAGCAGGCCAAGAAAGCCACGGGCTTGGCTCTGGAAACCGAGGTGATGGATATCCGCGATATTCCCCTGGTGGCCCGATATGTCGACATATTCCGCGTGGGAGCCAGGAATATGCAGAATTACGATCTTCTCAAGGAATTGGGCAAGGTTAAAAAGCCGGTTATCCTGAAACGAGGCATGGCTTCCACCATCAAGGAGTTTTTGCTGGCCGCCGAATATATACTGGCCGAGGGGAATCCCGACGTCATCATGTGCGAACGCGGCATCCGGACGTTCGAGACCGCCACGCGCAGCACGCTGGATCTCAGCGCCGTCCCGGTGTTGAAGCAGGAAACGCACTTGCCGGTGATCGTGGATCCCAGCCATGCCTCCGGGAATCGCGCCTATGTCATACCGATGGCCCGGGCGGCTCTGGCCGCGGGAGCCGACGGCATTATCGTGGAGATCCATCCCTGCCCCGAGAAAGCTCTTTGCGACGGGCCGCAAGCCCTGACCTTGCCCATGTACGCGGACATGATGCTCCAGCTGGGCAAGCTGGCCCTGGCCATGGGTAAAACTTTGTGAGCGTGAAGCTCCGCGCGCCTCTGCGGCAGGCCGATGCCCTCTGATCCTCTGGAAATCCGCGTGCGCGGCCGGATCGACGCGGATGTCCCTTGCCCGCGTTCCAAGGGATTTTCCAATCGCGCCTTGATTCTCGCCGCGCTGGCCCGGGGTCAATCCCGGCTTTCGGGGATTCTGCGCAGCGACGATACGGAGCGTATGCTGGAGGGATTGCGCGCTTTCGGGGCCGGGATTTCCTGGGAAGGCGATTGCGCCATGGTGCGCGGTTTGGCCGGCGCTCCCGAGATGCCCAAGCGGGAGATTTACGTGGGCGGTTCCGGAACCGCCGCGAGATTTCTCTGCGCCCTGGCCGGATTGGGAACGCGCGCCGCGCTGTCGGGGGATGCCCGCATGCGCGAGCGGCCCATGGAGGATTTAGCCGAGGCGCTCCGGCAGCTGGGGGTCGAGGTTGAGACCACGCGGGGGTGTCTGCCCCTGCGCATATCGGGCGGCAGAATCCGGGGGGGGCGTGTCGTCATGCGCGGCGGCGTGAGCAGCCAGTTTTTAAGCGCCTTGATGATGGCGCTTCCTTGCGCGGAGCAAGAGACCGTGATTCTTGTGCCGGATGATTTGACGTCGAAATCCTATGCGGATATGACCATCTCCATGATGGAGGATTTCGGATGCCGGGTGGAAAACCGCGGGTATAAGGAGTTTTTCGTGCCCAGAGGCGTTTACCAGGCGCGGGATTATGCCGTCGAGGGCGACGCGGCCAATGCCGCTTATTTTTTCGCCGCCGCGGCGGTGACCGGCGGGCGGGTCCGCGTGACGGGCCTTAGGCCGCGGACCCGGCAGGGGGAGATTCAATTCGTCGAAGCCCTGGAGCGCATGGGCTGTTCGGCGAGCCGCGGGCCGGATTGGATCGAGGTGTCCGGCGGCAGGCTCCAGGGCATCGATATCGACATGAATAATCTCCCGGATGCGGCGCAAACCTTGGCCGTCGTGGCCGCTTTCGCGCAGGGACCGACCATCGTGCGTCATGTGGAAAATCTCCGCCTTAAGGAAACCGATCGGATAGCGGCCGTATCCGCGGAACTGCGCAAGCTCGGATGCGCGGTGGAGGAAGCTCCGGATGGTTTCAAGATCACGCCGGGGCCTCTTCATGGCGCCTGCATCGAGACCTATCATGATCACCGCATGGCCATGTCCTTCGCCGTGGCGGGCCTCGCTTTACGGGGAGTGCGCATCAATGACCCGGCTTGCGTGAACAAGACCTTTCCGGATTTCTTCGCCGCGTTGGAGCGGTTGCGATGACCTGGACGCTCGGTGGCCGTCCGGCTTCGAAAAAAACTGATGAGCAGGGGAAAACGAACTCATGAGCTCGAATACATTCGGCGTTTTGTTCAGGGCGACGACATGGGGGGAATCGCATGGCCCCGCCGTGGGAGTCGTCATAGACGGCGTTCCGGCTGGCTTGGAGCTCGAGCCCGGGGATATCCAAAGAGAGCTGGACCGCCGAAGGCCGGGGCAAAGCGCGATCTCGACCCGGCGCAAGGAAAAGGATCGCGTGCGGATCCTCTCGGGAGTTTTCCAGGGCAAAACCACGGGGGCTCCGATTTCTTTGATGGTCTTGAACGAGGACGTTCAATCCGGACCGTATGAGGCGACAAAAGACATGCTTCGTCCCGGCCATGCGGACTATGCGCTCATGCGCAAGTACGGCTTCCGGGATTGGCGCGGCGGAGGCAGAAGCTCCGCCCGCGAGCAGTTGGGCCGGGTGGCGGCCGGCGCCGTGGCCAAGAAGGTCCTGGCTCGGCGAGCCATGACGATCGTCGGATTTACCCGGCAAGTCGGTTCCTTGCGCATCGCGGACGATGAGCTGGATTTAAGCGCCGTTGAGAAAAATCCCGTGCGGGCCGCTCATCAAGCCAAGGCCGTCGCCATGCAGGCAATGATCGAAAAAGTCCGGAAGGGGGGGGATTCCATCGGCGGCGTGGTCGAGGTCATCGCCCGGGGAGTCCCGGCCGGCTTGGGCGAGCCCGTGTTCGATAAATTGAGCGCCGACTTGGCCAAGGCCGTGATGAGCATCGGGGCCGTCAAGGGCGTTGAAATCGGCGACGGCTTCAAGCTGGCCTCCATGAAAGGCTCGCAATCCAATGATCCCATCGGCAAGAAGGGCTTTCAATCCAATCATGCCGGCGGTCTGCTGGGGGGGATGTCCACGGGCCAGGACATCGTGCTTCGGGCTGCTTTCAAGCCCACGCCTTCCATAGCCAAGACGCAGGCGACGATCGATCTGGACGGCCGGGAGGTGAAAATGCGGCTGCAGGGCCGCTTTGATCCATGCGTTTGTCCCAGGGCGGTTCCCGTGGTGGAAGCCATGGTGGCTTTGGTTCTGGTGGATCATGTCTTGAGGCAGGACGCCTATGCGCGGCCTTAAAAAGACGATCGGCGTTATCGGCTTTGGACGCTTTGGCCGGCTGTTGACCGAAGTCCTGAAGACGGATTTCTCGATGATCGCCTATGATGCGAAAATATCCCCGGCGCTCCGGCGCGGGAGGGGCTCTTTGGCGCAGGCGGCTTCCTGCGATATCGTTGTTTTTTGCGTTCCCATCGGCCGCATGGAAGAATCATTGCAACAGGCCCGCCGCTATATAAAGAAGGGAGCCTGGGTCTTTGACGTGTGTTCCGTGAAGGAATATCCGGCCCGGCTCATGAGGAGGCTATTGCCGGGCCATTGCGATATCATCGGGACGCATCCTCTTTTCGGTCCCGGCAGTTTCGCTCATCCGGACGCTCGGCAAGTGGTTCTCTGTCCCATTCGAACCAACCACTTGGCGGCCGTCATATCCTATTTGAGGAGGCGGGGCTTTGAGGCCGTCACGGCTTCCCCCGTGGAACACGACAGGCGAATGGCGTTGGCCCTGAACCTGCCGCATCTTGTCGGCCGCGCCTTGCAAGGGATGCGTTTGAAAGCCCAGGGCTTGTCCACGCTGAATTATGAGCGGCTTTTAAGCATCGCGCAATCAGTCTCCGGAGATTCCTTGGAGCTGGATCATGATATCCGGCGCTACAATAGATTCTCAAGCAAAATGGAGAGATTCTTTAAAACGCAGGTGCTCAAGGCATTGCGGCCTCCCCGTTGAGACGGTCATCCCTCGCGATCTCATCGACGAGCCGACCATATGGGTCTGACTGCTAAGAGATTGAACGGACTTTGGAGATCGGACGAAGGGCCGATATTTTTGTGCCTTTTGACCGTATTTCTGGCGATACTATGGCGCTATTGGTCCCAACGCGGAGAGGATTTCGTTTACTATTATTGCGCCGGTCGAATTTTTTCCGGAGGAGGCAGTCCTTACCGGCTGGAAACCTATCAGGCCTGCCTGCAATGGGCTCGGGGAGGGCCGAATCCTCATATAACGGGAGGCTTGGGCTTCCCCTATTCTCCCATCGCGCTGCCGGTCTGCTCCGTGCTGGCTTGGTTTGCTCCCATGTTCTCCTTTGCCTTGTGGAATGTCACCCTGGCCCTGGGGACCGCGGCCGTCATTTGGTGGATAGCGACCCGTGACGGACGCCGGCCCTGGGCTTGGTGGGGGTTGCTTCTCCTGACGAGTCCGGGTTTTATCTTGGCATGGAGCTACCACAAAATGATTTTGGTGTTGTTTCCGTGTCTGTTGTGGGGGCTGCGATTGGCGCGACAAGGCCACGACATCCCCGCCGCGTCATTGCTGGCTGTCTTGAGCATCAAGCCTCAGCTGGTTCCGGGCCTGCTGGTATTTCTGGCGCTCAGGGGACGCTGGCGCGTCTGCGCCTTGACGGCGGGGGCGATGGCGATTCTGCTTCTGGCGGTTGTGCCGATTCTGGGCTTCTCGTCCATGGGCGAATGGCGCGAGGTTCTTCTCTCGCACCATCGCCTTGTCCTGCCTTTCGACAGCCAGAGCCTGTTCGTGGCGTTCTATAAGCCGCTGCGATTCATCTTTCCCGGCCCTAGCCGCGGCGTTTTGATCGCCGAATGGGTTTTCCTTGCAGTCTTGATGATCCTGGGCGTCTGGCAATGCCGGAAATTGAAGTGGGAAGCTTCGTTTAACCGATTCTGGGTGTATTATCTCCTGGCTCTGCCTTATTCCACGGGAGCCGATTTCCTGTGGGCTTTTCCGTTCTTCGTGGAAACTTTGGAATCGGAAGAGCGGCCCTGGAAATCCTACGGGGCCAAGATCGGCGTGGCCATCAATATCGCCCTGGCCGCCGGGCTGGGGTTTTATGATCCGGCCGGATTGGCGCGTATAGCCTACCAAGACCGGGCGGGCTACCTGACGTGCGCCCTTTTTATTTTCAACGGTGCCGGAGATCACCTTTCGCGCATTGTTGGCATTATTTTTCGACGCTGAGATTTATCATTTCCTTAACATCCAGGGCATATACTCTTGGATAACCTTATGCCCATGAAACAGAATCGCATCTTGATCGTGGATGACGACCCTGCCATTCTCCGGCTGCTTTCCTTATGCGTAAACAGACGCGGCTGGGAGGTGTACGCCGCCAAAAACGGCCCGGAAGCCCTGCGCATCTTCGAGAGGGACCGCTTCAATTTGCTGCTGTCGGACGTTCACCTCGGCGCGGAGATGGACGGGATCGAGGTGGCGAAGATGCTCCTGAACATCGAGCCTCGGCTCACGGTCGTGATGATGAGCGGCATGCCCAGCACGGCGGATAGGGTCAAGGCGGCCGGGGTGGGGTCCTTTCTGGCCAAGCCGCTGAGCCTTGGGAAGGTCGCCGGCCTGCTGGAGAGCCACCGGGCGCATCACTTCCATGACGCGCGCCAGCGCATCCTCATAGTGGAGGATGACGGGGTCCAGCTGGGAGAATATAGCCGCGGGCTCCAAGAGAGGGGCTATAGAATCGCCCAGGCTCAAAGCGCGGAAGAAGCCATAGATCTCGTCGCGCGAGGCCAGTTCGACGCTATCTTGTCGGATAATGTCCTTCCGGGAATGACGGGCTTGAGGGCCATCCCCGAATTGCGGCGAAGATCCCAGGCGCCTATCCTATTGATGACGAATTATCCGAGCCCTGATCTGGAAAGGGACGCCCTCCTGCTGGGGGCGGCCGCCGTTTTGAAAAAGCCGCTCGATCTGGAGAGGCTGGACCTGGAATTAAGCCGCTCCCGCGTTTCCTGGATAAACTAGTCCGTCCCGCTTCTCGTCGGAGGTTGCCCGCGGCAGTGGCCTAGCGACTGCCGCGGCGGGAGCTATAGCCGAGCCTGCTCAAGGATCTGCCTGCGTATTTCCGGCGCCAGCTTCCGGGCCAAATCGGTCATTTCCTCTTGCGTGACAATCGCGCCATTGGTCCGCAAATCCGGCAGAGTCTTGGCGTTCTTGATCAAGGGTTTGTAGATGAGAAGATACGTCCCCAGGACATTCGTCTTCTCAATGCCCCTGAAGGGGGTATTGTTCAGGCGCAGCGTGGCTGATGGGTACGTGTCCGCGAAGCAGGCGATTTCCGCGTGGGAGGCCGGCTCAGGAGGGATGCTGACCACGGCGACCCTCTCGCAGTTCCCTTTGGCTTCCTGGACCAATGCGGTCACCAAGGTCCGCAGGTCTTCCCGCCTTGATACGCGATGCGACAGGCCGAGTCCTTGGCTGATCGCGGAGCGCGAGAGCAGAGTCGAGAAATCCTTGACTTTCTGACGAATGGGTTGCTGCCAGTTAAAGCTTGCGGCCGAGGCGATGACGGGACTGCTTGCGATCATGGCTGCGATCATGAGTGGGCCGATTTTCATTATCACCTCGGAAATCTGGTCCTATTTTACAATAAACGCGGGAAAAATTGAGAAAAACGGAGCGGCTTTACGCGGATGTTCCGGGAGACGGCGCGAGATACTGCGCGTCGCCGAGTCCCAGGACGGGATAGAAAACAAAGGGCAAGAGCAGAAGGCCGAGGCCGAAACTCGCGGACCTGCCGAAGTTCCTGGCGATGTCGAAGGGCAATATGAATAAAACGATGAGGTTTATGAGAGGGATGCAGGCCAGGATCAGCCACCAGCCCGGTCGGCCCGCGATCTTGATCATGAGGTAGAGGTTGTAGATGGGGATCAGGCAGCCCCAGCCCGGCTTTCCCGCCTTGACGAAAACCTGCCAAGTTCCGGCGATGGTCAGTATCGCGACAGCCAAACAGACCAACAGAAAAAATACTGCCATGCCTAATCTCCTTTAGCGCTGATGTGCCGTCATTGATCCGGAAGACATGCTAGTAAGGAATAGTGCCGGGGGTCAACTTGTCGTCTCCTTTTCGCAGATAGACGACGAAAAATAATGCCAACAATGCGAATAACCTGATCTCCGGCACCGCTATTTGGCCGACATGAGATCCGCGATCTCGTCGATGATCTCGCCGTTGGGGTTTAGAACCCGCAGTGAGACGGTTTTTGCGCCAGCCCGGAACAGGAGCACATGCTGCTGCGCGGAGAACCGGAAGCCCGACTCAGGCTTCCGGCTTTTGCGCCAGTGATCCGCCCAGGGCGAAGGCTCCTCCGAATAATAGGGCGCGCCCGCGCCTCCCGAGGTCAGGTACCAAACCGGATGCTTGAGCCCGGGAATCGGCGAGGCGGGCTCCTCAGCTTTCCAGTCGATGCGGCCGTCATGGTTCTTGTCGTCCCGGGTCGGATCGCCGGCCGGCACGCTTTTGTCAATGAGCACGCGATGGTAAGAATGCTCATCCGAGCCCAGCACGGCCGCGACCTTGGCCGAGGCGGCCGCGGCCAAGGCCAGGCGATTGCGAACCTCCACGATGCCGAGTTTTTCGGGCTCAAGCCCGCCGTTTCTAAAGACATGGGCCCGGATGCGGTTGTCTCCGTCGTGCCACATGGCTTTGTCCACATGGCCGCCGGAGGGGAAGGCGGGCATGTGCGCGGCCAGGAATATGTATCTGACCGTGGGGTCTTGATCCGCGGACCTGAGTTCGGCCTCGACCCAGCGCAACTGGTCTTCCATGATGTAGCCCTCCGGCGAGCCTCCGAGGCCGGCGCTGTCCGGCGAATACCAATAGTTGTTGTTGAACACGATGAAGCGCACGAAGCCTTGCTGCATCGTGTAGACGGCGCCGCGATAAGGGGGCAGGCGCGGGTCCGCGGGAGGGGGGGCATCGTCGGGGTTGCAGAAGGCTTGGGCAAAGACCGCCTCGGAGCTGTCGGTTTCGTAGGGCCGGCGGTCCAGGGATAAGGGCCAACGCGTATGTGTCTCGAGGGCCTGGATAAAAGAATCGTGGTTGCCCAACACGGCGAAGATCGGCCTCTGGCGCCAGAAGCCGGCCATGGCCTGCCGGGAGCCCCAGAACTGGGTGAGGAGGTCTTCGCGACTGGCCGTGTAGCCGTCTACGAAATCGCCGCCCGCGACCAGGAAGGCGGCGCCCTGTCGGAAGGCCAGGGCGCCGAGCTTTTCGAGGTCCGCCAGGTTGGCGCCCATAAAGGCACGTTCCCCGCCGCCGTAGCCCTCGCGGCTGTCGCCGAGAAAAGCGAAGACCAGAGGACCGCTTGCGTCTGCGGGGGCCAGGGAGATGGGCACGGGCTGGTTCATGCGGCCCGCGAGCTCTATCTGGTAGCTTTGCGTCTGCGGGGGCAGGCCGAAGAGCTTGACTTCGTGGCGCTTGCCCGCGGGGCTGTGGAAAATTTTACCCGCGACATGCACCGCCGCGGGGGCGTCCTGGTCCGTTCCAAAGACGATAGTCGCTTCCCCGGGCCGGCGGCTGTCGGTCCGGCAGACCCGGGGTCCGTCGACGATCGCGGGCAGAAGCACGAAGCCCTTCCTGGTCTTGCGAAAATGAGCGAAGGTGTCGTAAACGCCGAGGGCCCGGTCGGCTCCGGGCTGGGCCAGGAAGAGCTCCAGGCGAACGGCGATGTCGCCGGAATCGCCCCAACCCTCGCTGTTTGTGCCGGATTTGAGGAGTTTTCCCACTTCCAGCAGGGACTTGCCGTCCTGGATCTTGGCCATGGCGCGGAAGCGCTTGTAGGCGAAGGCGGCCTGGGCGGCCGCGAAAGGGTAGGGGCCGAAATACGCGGTTCCATAGATCGCCGACGGCTGTATGCTCGTGCCGTCGTTAAGGGTGGTGACGCGGGATAAGTCCAGCCGCAGGCCGTGCTCGTCCGGTCCCAGCGCGCCGTCGATATGCTCGCGGTTAAGCAGGGTGAGCACGCCGTAGGACGACAGCTCGCGGCGGGAGGCGATGGCGGAGAGATCGAGGGGCGATTCGCCTGGGGTTGCGGCCGCGAAGAGGCCGGAACAGAGAAGGATGAGGCCCGGGAGGGATATGTTCATGCAAGATATTAAAGAATTTTTGCGGCCTGTCCCGTGAACTTTCTTGGGATGGGCTCTTGATGCCGGCCAACAATTGTATACTGGAGTTCCGATGGACTATTTCCCTCTGAGAGAAGGGATGCGGTTGGAATATCGCCATAAGTCCGCCTCGGAGACGGGGGGATATGTCTTCGAGGTCGTTTCCGCGGCCGAGTCCGGAGGAGTTTTGCGCGCGCATTGTCGCCACACGCCGCTGTCCGCCCAAAAGCCGTACGACTTCACCCTGGTCAAGGATTCCCGGGGCGTGCATCGCGGCCGGGCCTTGGAACTGCCGCTGCCCGCGCGGCCTGGACGGCGATGGGCGCGCGCTCCCTATTCCTATCGCGTCGATGCCTTGGACGCGGTCAAGACCGTCCCAGCCGGGACTTTTCGCGGCTGTCTGCGCGTCGCCTATCTTGTCGCCGGCGGAGACGCGGGCAGGGGCGAGCGGCTCTATGCGCCCGGAGTAGGCCTCATTTGCGAGATATGCGCCGACGAGACCGATCCTTTCGAGCTGCTTCTGACGCGCGCCGTGCTGCCGGCTGCTTGATGAGGCGTCCGACTCGCGTCACGCCATCGAGATCGCGTTAACGGGACAATCCCCGGCCGCCTGGCGGCAATCGGCCTGCGCGCTTGGCTGCGCGGGCTCGGCAAAGGCCACGGCCTTGCCGTCTTCCATGCGGAAGACCTCGGGGCAGAGGTTGACGCAGAGTTCGCAGCCGATGCACAGATCCGGATCGACTTTGGCTTTCATGGCGGGACCTCAGGAACGGATCATGACCAGCGCCATCTTGAAGCGCGTCACGGCCTTCAAGGCGTGCGGCTTGTTGGCGGGCATGATGATCATCTCCCCGGCCTTGACCAGGCGGGGGGCGCCGGCGATGCGGATCTCGGTTTCTCCCTCCGTGACGAAGACGAGGGCGTCGAAAGGCGCGGTGTGCTCGCTGAGGCCCTGGCCTTGGTCAAAGGCGAAAAAGGTCACCGTGCCGGATGGCTTCTGGACCAAGGTCCGGCTGACCACGCCGCCGGGCTGATAATCCACGACGGCGGCCGCGGGCACGACGCGGGCGAGTAAATCCGCGTTTGAGGGTGCTTGGTCTTTATCGGTCATGGCGCCTCCGGCTAGAAGCCTATGGCGAGGGATTCCCGCGCCAACATGACTTGGATCGCGTAGTTTTTCCTGGCGATGAGTTCCTTCGCCTCGGTCTCGATGCGGTCGAGGACGTCGTCGCTGTAGGTGTCGTCCTCATGGAACAAAATCAGGCGCTGGACCTCGTTCTGCGCCGCCAGTTCGAGAGCGTTGACCCAACTGGAGTGGCCGTTGTTCCTGCGCGATTGATAGTCCGAGTCGAGATAGCGGCCGTCATGGATCAGGAGGTCGGCCCCCCGCACGAGCCGGCCGATGCGTTCGTCGTAATCCTGCAAAGCCGTGGCCCTCTCGCCGTATATCTCGCTGTCCGGACAGTAGACGACCTTTCGGCCTTCGGTCTCGACGATGAGGCCCAGGGTCGTGTCCGGGTGGTTGGCGAAAAAGGCGGAGAGGCGAACTCCGGGCAAAGGCTCGTAACTTTCCTCCATTACGTCGAAGAGTTGGAGCCGGGCCTTCGGGTGACCAAGATCCGCGGGCGCCGTTTCGAAACAGCGCCGGATGCGGTCCTGGAGGCTGAGGTCCGGGTCATTGGCGCCGAGGATATTGATCTTGAAGTCTTCGCAGTACGCCGGGGCGAACTGATTGAGCCCCTCGAAATGGTCCTGGTGAAAATGAGTCAGGCAGAGCCAGAGCTCGTTATACTGGCCGCTTTGGGCGAGTTTTTTCCCCAGAGGGATGATCCCGGAGCCGGCGTCGAAAATCAGGATATTCGATCCCGTTTCCAGGCTCACGCACGGCGTGCGGTGGCCGTAGCGCGAGCGGTCCGGGACATTGACGGCGGAAAGGCTGCGGCAGCCCCAGACCGTGACGCGCAGCTTGGCGGCGGAAAGGTCGGACTCTTGGCCCGGCGCCTCGGCCTGAGCCGGAATCGGCCCCCGGCCCAGAAGGGCGGCAATGACCCCGGGGAAGGCGTCGACGTCATAGGGCTTGTCGATGAATATGTCCGCCCCGTACTTGGCGGCGCGCTCCCGGTCGGAGCGGTATATCTTGGCCGAGACCATGGCGACCTTGACATCCTTGGTGCGGGGGTCGTTCTTGATGCGGTGACAGATGGTCAGGCCGTCGAGGCCGGGCATGACGATGTCCAGGATGGCCAGGGCCGGGGGATCGGATTGGATGGCTTCAAGACCCTTGATGCTCTCCGGGATGAGGGTCACATCATAGCCGGCTTCCGTCAGAAGGGAGGCGGTGAGGCCGCCGACCAAGGGGTCGTCGTCGACAATGACTATGCGCGTGCCCATGCGCAACGTATCATAGCAAATGCGCGCAGCGGATACGCGCCAGGCGACGCCGCCCCGCGCGCTTTGCTAGAATACGGTATGCGGATCATCGCCGGCAAGCTGCGCGGCCGCCATATCAAGGGCTCGGGCAGGGATTGGGGGGTGCGTCCCATTTCAGGCCGGATCAAGCAGTCTCTCTTCGATATCATGCGGGGTCTGGTGCCTGGAGCCCGTTTCCTGGACCTTTTCGCGGGCACCGGAGCGGTCGGCATCGAGGCGCTTTCCCGGGGCGCGTCCTTCGTTTTTTTCGTGGACCTTGACCGCCGCTGCGTTGAGCTCATCACCCGCAATTTGGCCGCGTCCGGATTCGCGGATCGGGGCAAGGTCCATTTCGGCAATATCTTAAGCGATCTCTCCTGGGTCCCCTATCGTTCCGGCGAGAGCCGATACGACATCATTTTCCTTGGACCTCCGTATAAGGACGAGGCCAAGCGGCCCTTGGCCTTTTCCACCGCGGCCCTGGCGCGCGTGGCCGCGGCCGGGCTGCTGGCCGAGAGGGGCTGGGTCGTCTGCCAGCATCACGTCAAGGAGGACGTCCAGCCGCCGCCGGCCTGGGCCTTGGTCCGGCGAGAAAAATACGGCGATACTTTCCTGAGCTTTTTTCGCGCAGCGCCGGCCGTAAGGGAATCCGTCCGGCCGACGTCCGCGGAACTTCCGATAACGCAGGCGCCGCCGCAGGGCCCGGTTTGATGGAGATCAGCTTCACCAAGCTGCGCTTGTTCCGGGAATGCCCCTGGAAATACAAACTGCGCATGGTGGACGGCCGACGCGTGGCGCTGACTCCCGCAGCGTCGTTGGGGCTCTCCTTGCACCGCGCCTTGGAGTGCTTCCACCGCAAGGAAGCTCCCGCGGCGGAATATCTCTGGGAGTGCTTCGAAGGCCGCTGGCTCGCCTCCGGGTATCCTGACGAGAAGACGCGGCAGAGCTGGCGCGCCAAGGGGCGGCGCATCCTGGAGCGATACCTCGAGGATGATCGAGAGCGGCGCAGCGTCGTGGCCGCGGTGGAACGGGAGTTCCTCTACCCTTTGGGCCGCCATGAGGTGCGCGGCACCATAGACCGCATCGACCGCCATCCTGACGGCCGCATCGAAGTGATCGACTATAAAACATTCGGGGCGGGGGAAAAGCTCGATGATAACGACGAGCTCCAGCTGCGGTTTTATGGCCTGGGAGCCTTCGAGTCGTTGGCCCTGGCGCCGTCCATCCTGACCCTGTATTTCGTGGCGTCTGGGCGCAAGGTGAGCCTGGCTCATGACGCGGGCGCTCAAGAGAGCCTGAAGTCCATTATCCTTGAGTCGGCGCAGCGCATCGAGGCCGGAGCCTTTCCGCCGGATGCCTCGCATTGTCCGGCCTGCGATTTCCGGACGACCTGCGCGCATTCCTCGGCGCCGTAGAATCGCCGGCCGGGATCAGGCGGCGCGTCCCGCGGCCGGCGCGCTTTGCGGCGCGACCTTGCCTCCGGCGCAGACCCGGTTCTTCCCGTCGCGCTTGGCCTGGTAGAGGTTGACGTCGGCGCGGTGCAGAAGGTCCGCGGCCGATACTTTCTCGCTGCCGCTGAGCGACGCCGCGCCCACGCTGACCGTGGCCATGTGCCCGCTCTTGGCGAAGGCGCTGCATATGCGGCGGGCCACGGACATGGCCGTTTCCTGGTCCGCCGCGGGCATGATGACGAGGAATTCGTCGCCGCCCAGGCGGCCGAAGATGTCGTCGGCGCGCACGTTGGCCGCGATGGTCTCGGCCGTCTCCTTGATGACGCGGTCTCCGAAGAGATGCCCGTGGAGGTCGTTGACCTTCTTGAAGTCGTCTATGTCGAGGATGAGCAGGGAGAGCGGCGTCTTGCTGGTCAGCGAATGCTGCATTTCCAGTTCAAGTATCTCATGGAGATAGCCGTGGCTGTAAGTCCCGGTCAGGCCGTCGGTCACGGACTTGAGATGGAGTTCGTCGAGCCGGGCCTGCAGGATGCGGTTGTTGACCCGCTGTTCCTCGCTGCGCAGGCCCAGGACGTAGCCGAAGAGCATGAAGGATACGATGGTGCCGATGCCCATGAAGGCGTAAAAAAGGAAATTATACTGGAACTCGTAACGGATCCAGGCCGTCTTAAGCAGGGGGTCCGATATCCAATAGCGGGTGAGAAACGCTCCGACCGGAGTGCACATGCCGATAAGGAACCCCAGGGCCGGATAAAGATAGGTATGGGGCAGGGTCCGCCAAAAGGGCTTATAGTCCTCCTGATCGGACTTCCGCCGTCGGCCGGGCCGCATCCCAGGATTATACCAACTTGGAAGTAAAACTTCGCTGGGGAAGTCCGGACCGGATCCTAACACGCCAGTGCCGGGCGCTATCACGGTTTTCGGATGGCGTCCTTGACGTCGAAATGACAGGTCTCGCCCGCCTCGAGCTTGAAGGGCAGCCGCGCCTGGGCGATGAGGACGCGACGGCCGGCGGGGACCAGGGCGTTGGCGGTGAGCGCCAGGCGCGGGCGGGAGATGGACCCTTCGACCGAGAAGCTGAAGCTCACGGGGCCGTTGACCTGATAGGCATCCTCGCTTTTGTTTGCTACGTATCCGTCGACTTCGATTTCCGAGACGATCTCGCAGGCGGAGTCGTAGTCAAGACCTCCGCGCCTATCCTGGGCCGGGGCCGAACGCTGAGCCAGTTGCTGCGCGGCCAGGACCGCGGCGCCGAGCGCCAGGGCCGATATCATCCCTATTCGTTTTATCATAGATCGAATTTACCCCGTCAACGTCAAAGCGACATCAAAGCGTCTTTTTTAATGATGCTTTGCCCCGCGCCTTCTAGGCGTCCGTCCGTTGATGCGGGGGCTGTAGGAGGGATGCATGAAAATACGTAAAAAACGTAAAAGCCTGACACGCTAGAAGAAGAACATGGCGCGGATGTTGCCGCCGTCCCAAAGATGTCCCGGGCCATCCAGATCGAACGCGCCGTAGAGCCCGATGCGGCCGGACGCTCCAAAGACGAAATCCGTTCCGGCGCCGAGTTTGGCCTCGGCCAAGCGGGAGCTCAGCGTGACCGCGTTCTTGGCGCCTCGTTGCCGGTTCTCCCCGAAGCTCAGGAATGCGGCCAGTTCCGTGGTCAGCCACTCCTTGACTTCCCGCCGCCAGCGCGCGTAAGGCTGGGCTTCCCATCGGCTGTAGAAGATACCCGCGTCGCCGTCGTTGGCGTTGTCCGCCCGGGCCGCGCGCAGCAGAAAGGCTTGCCCGGCTTCCAGCCGGTCCCGGTCCGTGACCCGACCCTCCAGGGCGGCGAGGACCTGATGCGCTTGGCGCCGGGCGCTCAAGGATATCTTGTTGGCGGGCAGGGGGTCGAAGACGTCTCCTTTGGCCTCGAATTCGTAGCCGTAGCCGGCCATGTAGCTGAATCGCCGCGCGGGTTCTCGGCGCAGCCTGAGTCGGGCGGTCGTGCGGCGGTATGAGAAGGTCCGGTTTTCGTCGGGTATCTGGAGGCGCAAGGGGGAATCTATCTCCAGATAGGCGCTGGCCCTCCAATCCGGCCCGGCGCGAGCGTCGATGGAAAACTCGTCGGTCGCGGGATAGGCGTCATAGCTCCGGCTCGTGCTGTTGCGCTTGTTGAAATTGAAGTCCACGAAGGTGTGCCGGGCTTCGGCCCGCCAAGCCCGGGACTGCTCGTAGGCCAGGCCGAAGCCGATGTCCGAGTCCTCCTTGCGGAAGGTGGGCTCTCCGAGGACCGAGGCGGACCAGCCCCGCCATAGTTTTTTCTCCAGCTCGAGCTGGTAATGAAAGTCGCGATGCACCTTGTCCTCGTCCTGGAGCAGCCGGAACTTGAATTCCAGGCTTGGGGTCAGGGATTTCTTGAGGCGCAGCTCTTGTCGGATCATGAGGTCGCAGCAGTCCAGGCTGGCCGCGTTGATCCGGTAGGCGGGGACGGTGGAGGCATGCCAAAGATCGTCCCATATCACGGGATATGAAAAGCTCAGAAGGTCGAGGAAATACTCGGAGTCGAGCAGCGGCTCGTGGTCGATGCGCTCCAGCTCCGTCCTGGTGAAAAGGGCGGCCGCCGGAGCCGAGCCGAGCAACAGCGCGCCCCAGAGGAGGGCGCGGCGACAGAGCCGGGTTACGCCGGGATTTCTTCCGGGTTGCGCGCCCATAGGAAGGACGCCGGTCCCTCGGCCTTGATTTCAAGGGCCGCGACGCCTCCGGGCCTGAGGCTGAACGGAACCTTGGCGAGATGCGCCAGCAGCTCCCCCAGCTGCGGCTGGTGTCCGACGGCGAGCAGTTCGGCGATGCCCGCGCCGCGCCGGGTCAGTTCCGCGGCCAGATCCTCGGCGGGGAGTTCGTTGGCCAGAGGAGCAAAGGCCTCCAGGCCCTGGGAAGGCTTGAGCACGGAGAGGGCCACTTCCGCGGTTTGCGCGGCCCGGAGCAGGGGGCTGTGGAGGATCACGCCGGGGCGGGCTCCTTGCTCGGCCAGGTATCGCGCCATCCTGTGAACGTCGTCGCGGCCCAGCGGCGAGAGCGGGCGGTCGAAATCCCGGGCCACGCCGGCTTCGGACGCGGTGGCGGATTGGCCATGGCGCAGAAGATAGAGCTTCATGAATCTAGAGCCTATCAAAATTTCCGGCTAAAAACTATAATGGCTTGCTGAGGTGAGCGCATGAGAAAAGGGATGCTGATTTTGGCTCTGGTTCTTGGCCTGTCCTGGACGGGCCTTGCCGGGCGGGCGGCGGGCGGCGATAACGCGCCGCCGGATATCCCCGGAAAAGAGGTCAAAGACGCGGATCCGGTGCTGGACGCCATGCGCGCGGAACTGCAACGTTCCTGGGACAAACTGTCGCGCGCCGAAACCGCTCCGCTTTATTACCTTGATTATGAAATCACGGAGGAGACCAATTATTGGCTGGCCGGGGTCCTGGGCGGTCTGGAGACCGATAGCCAGTCATCGGAGCGATATCTCGACGTCGACGCGCGGGTGGGCTCCCCGCAACTCGACAACACCCACGAGATCAAAGGCCGCGATTCGTGGTGGTCGGAGACCAGCCGCCGTCAGAAGGTCCGGGTTCCCGTCGAGGACGACCCCGCCGCCTTGCGCGCGGCGCTTTGGGCGCAGACGGACTCGGCCTACAAGGCCGCGCAGGAGCGCTTCACCAAGGTCAAGACCAACCGCGCCGTGACCGCCGAGGAGGAAGACCGCTCTCCGGACTTTTCCCAGGAGGACAAGCCGGAGAGATATTACGAGACTCGCCGCTTTCCCGAGCTTGACCGGGATCTCTGGCGGGCTCGGGTGAGGGGGCTTTCCGCTCGGTTCAAGGACCAGGCTTTCATTTATGACTCCGCGGTGGCCCTCAGCGTGAAGGCGGAAAACCGATATTTCGTTTCCAGCGAGGGCGCGCGGATCAAGTCGGGAAACGTTTTCATCCGTCTCTTCTATCGCATTTCCACCCGGACCACGGACGGCATGGACCTTTACCGCTTCAAGAGCTACGATGCCAACCGCCTTGAGGACCTGCCCCCGGACGCGGCCGTGCTCCGGGACATGGAGAAATCCATCGCCGAGCTCAAGGCTCTCAAGGACGCCCCCTTGGTCGAACCTTACGCCGGGCCGGTGATATTGAGCAACCACGCGGCCGCGGTCTTTTTCCATGAGATATTCGGCCATCGCGTGGAGGGCCAGCGGCAGAAGAAGGAGAGCGAGGGCCAGACCTTCACCAAGAAACTCAATGATAAGGTGGTTTCTGATTTCATCTCGGTTTATGACGACCCGACCCAGGAGCGGTTCCGCGGAACCTTTTTGCGGGGTTTCTATAAATATGACGACGAGGGCGTCAAATCCCGGCGCGTGACCTTGGTGGAGAACGGCATTCTGCGCAACTTCCTCCTCAACCGCATGCCTATAAAGGGTTTTCCCAGGTCCAACGGGCATGGCCGCCGCGAGCCGGGCCGGGCGACCGTGGCGCGCATGGGCAATATCCTGGTGGAAGCCTCGCGGTCCGTGCCTTATGCGCGGCTGCGCCGGGAACTCATCGCGGAGATCTCTCGTCAACAGAAGCCTTTCGGACTGGTTTTCGAGGACGTTTCCGGCGGGTTTACCAGCACGGGGCGCGGCTTGGTCCAGGCCTTCAAGGTCCAGCCGCTGCTGGTTTATAAGGTATACGCCGACGGCCGGCCGGATGAGGTGGTGAGGGGCGTGGATATCGTGGGAACGCCCATTGCCGGGTTCATGAAAATTCTGGCCGCGGGCGACGATCCGGATATTTTCAACGGCTCCTGCGGGGCCGAGTCCGGCTTCGTTCCCGTCTCCGCCGTCTCCCCGAGCCTGCTCATTTCCGAGATGGAGGTTGAGAAAGTGTCCAAGTCCCAGGCCAAGCCTCCTATATTGCCCCCGCCTTATGGGGATAAGCCATGAAGAGGGATATGACAGATCGCCGTTCGTTCGCGAGCGCGCCGACGCAGTCGGCGCGCTGCGGACAGCCCCCAGCGGGGGCAGTCCGCTGCGTCGGGGGGCTGGGCTTGGCCGTTTTTGCCCTTCTCTTTCCCCTTTGTTCTCCCTGTAGGGCCGCCTGGCCTCAGAACGACAGGGTTTTCCAAGCCATGAATGACGAGCTGCAGCGCAGCATGCGCGGGCTTAGGATGGATGATCTGCCCGGGCCTTACTTCGTCGCCTACGGCGTCAAGGAGGGAACCCAGGCCGAGATCGGCGCGAGCTTCGGCGCTTTGGAGGTCAGCCGGGTCAACCCTTTCATGGATGTCAAAGCCGTGGTGCGCGTGGGGACTTATACCTTCGATAACGCCAACTTCGCGGCCAACGGTCTTAATTTCAGCGCGCTGCCCGGGGGCAACGCGTCCTTCGACGATCATTACGACAACCTGCGCTTTACGCTTTGGTCCCTCAGCGACGGGGCCTATAAGATCGCCTTGGAGACCTTGGCCAAGAAGAGGGCATTCAAGGAAAAGCGTCTCATCACCGAGGTTTTCGACGATTATTCTCGGGAAAGGCCCGTGGAGTCCTTTGAGGCGATCAGCCTCTCGTCTATCGACCTGGCGGGCTGGGAGAGACGGATCAAGGAGCTTTCCGCGGTCTTCCGGCAATATCCGGACATCCAGGAGTCTCATGCGACCCTGAACTTTCAGACCGGGACCGCTCGTTTTTTGACCAGCGAGGGCACGGCGGTGCGCGGTTCGAACACGGACATCTCCATCAATTTCAACGTCAACACCCAGGCCCGGGACGGACTGCGCGTCAGCGACGCGAGAAGCCTGCATTATCCAAGCTGGGGCGACGTGCCCAGCCAGGCCGTGCTCGAGGCCGCGGCGCGGGAGCTGGCCCAGGGCGTGGCGGACGTCGTGCATGGGTCCACGGTCGAGGCCTATGTGGGTCCGGTGCTTTTCGAGGGCGAGGCGGCGGCCGAGTTCTTCGACGTGCTGTTGGTCGACAATATCTCCAATCCGCGCGGGGCCTGGTCCGAAAGCGAGGGCAGCCGCACTTATGACCCGCCTCCTTTCGTCAGCCGTTTGGGCATGCGGGTTTCAGTGCCGTTTTTGAGTTTTGTCGACGATCCTCTCCTGGAACGCTATCAGGGGGTCGCGCTTTTCGGGCATTACCGCATCGATGACGAGGGCGTCCCGGCGCAGAGGCTGGAATTGGTCAAGAAGGGCAAGCTCGCGGACCTCTACATGAGCCGGGCTCCCGTTCGGGAGCGCCGGCATTCCAACGGGCACGGCCGCGCGTCTTTTTTCGGCGTGCCCTCGGGCCGGATTGGCAACCTCATCGTGACCCCGGCGCAGGCCGTCACCCTCGCCGAGCTCAAGGATATGTTGCGCTCCAAGTGCCGGGAGCTGGAACTGGATTACGGCATCCTGGTTCGGCGCATGGGCGGGCTGACTCCGATCTCGGCCTACAAGGTCCGCGTTGCGGACGGCCGCGAGGAGCCTCTGCGGGGCCTGGAATTCACGGGCACGGGGTTCCGGCCGCTGCGCGACATAGTGGCCGCGTCCAAGGAAATGTACGTTTTTAATTTTTTCCACGGTTCTTCAGGCTGGACATCGGTGCCCGCGTCCATCGTGGCTCCCTCCATACTGGTTCAGGAAATGGAGGTCAAGAAGACCGAGCGCAAGCCCGAGAAGCTGCCTTACCTCAAGCACCCTTATTTCGCGGGGAAAAAGCAGGCGCGCGCGGCGCCGTAAGGCGCCGGGGATTCAAAAAAAGTACCTGAACAGGTACCAGAACTTCTCGCGCTGCTTGTCCATCCAGGGGCGGTCGCGCCATTTCTCGTACGTTATCTCGCGGGAAGACGCCAGGTCGCGTTCGAAGCGCGTCTTCATCTGGTCCGCCAGATCGCAGTCCAGTATCTTGACGTTGACCTCGAGGTTGTGCAGAAGGCTGCGGTGGTCCATGTTGTAGGAGCCGACCGCGCACCAGACTCCGTCGATGACCGCGGTCTTGGCATGCAGGATTGAGCCGGGCCATTCGAAGATGCGGACCCCCTCGCGCAGGAGCTGGCTGAAGCGGCGCCGTCCCGCATGCCAGACAAAGGAGAATTCGGAAATGCCCGGAACCAATATTTTGACCGCGACCCCCCGCCGGGCCGCGGCGGCCAGGGCCAGGCGGATGCCTCGATCCGGGATGAAGTAGGCGTTGGCGATGAGGACCTCGCGCCGGGCCGCGCGCAGGGCGTTGATGTAGGCGGAACGGATGCGGTGGCGGTGCAGTATTTCCTGGTTGGCCGCGACCCAGACCAAGGAGGTCCCGGGCGTTTGGTCGGGATAATCGAGGAGGGGAAACCATTTCTTGCTTTCCTTGAACCAGACGGCGCGGAAGAGCCGGTCGAGTTCGTAGGCGGCCGGACCCTCGACCTTGACGTGGGTGTCGTACCAGTCTCCGCCGCCGAGTTGGCGCGGGGCGTGGTCGTGCGAGATGTTCATGCCGCCGGTGAAGGCCACGCGGCTGTCCACCACCAGTATCTTGCGGTGATCGCGGTTGCTCCAGGCCCAGTTCGACCGCCATGGAGCGACCGGATGGTATTCGAGCACCCTCACCCCGGCGTTGCGCAGCCGCGTCAAGAACAGAGGGTCCATCTCCATGGAGCCGATGGAATCGAAGATGAGCCGCACCGAGACGCCTTGGCGGGCCTTGGCCATGAGGCGGTCCGCGAATTCCTGGCCGGTTTCATCGGAGTAGAAGATGTAGGTCTCCAGGTGGATGGTGTGGCGGGCCGATTCCATGGCCTCCCACATGGACGCGAAGGCCTCGCCCCCGGTGTTGAGCAGCGTGAGCTTGTTGCCCGGCAAAAATTTGTCGAGGTCCTGGGTAAAATTCCCCGAGCCCGGCGGGATGCGCCTCAAATACCGTCTCAAAAGCTGCGACCACTGCATCATGGGCAGTATACCAAAGTCTAGCGGTGCCGGAGATCGCCTTATTGGACTTGTTGGACTTTTTTGATGAGTATCCGGGAAACCATTGAGACCGTCAGGCTTAGATATCCCGCGATATCAGTGAGCGAGTAGCCGGCCTGGAAGGCCTGGTGGATGAAAGCGTGACGGGCCTTGCAGACACGGCGTATCCGACTTTGGCTGCGCAGGACCTGTTGTGATATGCCGGCAGCGATTGCGCGCACCGAGGCCACTTCGGCCAGACTCATCTGCGTTTTGGTCAGGGATATGCATTCGGTTGGCGCGCTTTCCGGTATGGTTGGCAGAATGCCGGGAGATGTGTCTTGGTCAATCGGATTGTTCTCGTTGAGGACGAATTTTTGATATTCCTCGCGCGCGGAGTCACTGCTCGCATGAAACAAGGACAATACGAGTTGCGGATCGATTAGGCGCACGGGGCTTTTGCCTAGATACTCCAGATGGCCGGAGAAAGGCCAAGCGGAAGGCTCGGCGGCAAGACCGCCAGCCACGGGATTTAGGTGGATGTAGCGCACAAGCTGCAGGAGATGCGAATTGTTTCGGCAGAGCGGGGCCTTGAATCGATCTTGGAATACGTGGCCTTTGCGATCCAGTCTCGCATTGAGGTGCTTGGCGAAGCGATTCAGGAGTGAACCCATGATTGTGGATATGTTTGCCTCGATAGGTTCGACGAGGAGATGGATATGGTTGGGCATGAGGCAATAGGCATGGAGTTTGAAGTTCCTTAGCGTCTTTGAGTGCGCCAGGATGTCGAGAAAATACGTCCAATCCCCAGGACAAAGGAAGATTTTTTGTTGAGCATTCCCGCGTGCCATGGCGTGATAGATGGCGCCGGGGAAACTGATTCGAGGCGGTCGTCCCATGCTTAGGATACGATTGAGGTCAAAAATAGTTCCAACAAGTTCAATAAGGCAATCTCCGGCACCACCTAATAGGCAAATGCTAAGATAGGTTTATATGTCGGGCAAAGAACATTTCGCCAAGCTCCTGGAGCTGTTGGAAAAGGAGCGGCTGGCCGAGAAGCAGGAGAATCTCAGGGAACTGCATCGCTTCCCTTTGGCCACCCGCGAGGCCCTGGGCAAGACCGTGACGGGGCTGGTCATCGACGGCGTTGAGACGGGCCTGGGCGGCATGGCCCTGGTGACTCTCTCGCGTCAGCCCAAGGGCGAGGAGTTGTCGCCCTTTCATGCCATGAGTGCGGGGGATAATGCCCTGCTGACATTTCCCACGGGCAGCCAGCCCCCGGATGGAGAGGGGACTTTCTATAAGGTGGACGAGTACCGCGCCACCATCGCTTTAAACGGTCCTCCGCCCGCTCAGCTCGGCCGCGGCGTCTGCCAGGTCGACTTGCTGGGCTCGGACGCCACTTACCGCCGCATGAAAAAGGCCCTGGCCACGGCCTCGGACGCGCGCAAGAACAGAACTTCGGTCCTGCGCGAGGTCTTTTTGGGGGAGTCGGCCGCGGATCGCAGGCGGGCGCGCAAGGTCCGGTTCTTTAACGAGGCATTAAACGAGTTCCAGAGACAGGCCGTGACGCGGTGCCTCTGCGCCTCGGACGCGGCTCTGATCCACGGCCCGCCCGGAACGGGCAAGACCACGGTTTTAGTCGAGATCATTCGGCAGGCCGCGGCCGCCGGGGAGAGGGTGCTCGCCACCGCCCCGTCCAACATCGCGGTGGACAATATCCTCGAAAAGCTCCAGGGCTCGGGACTGCGCTTGGTGCGTCTGGGGCATCCGGCGCGCACCTTGGAGTCCCTGCGCCACAGCAACCTCTCGTCGCTCATCGAAATCGATCCGGGCTATCAGGAGGTCTTGGAGCTCGACGCCTGGCGCGAGCGTCTGGTCAAGCGCCGTTCGCGCTTCGGCCGGGGCCAGCTCGGCTACGACGAGCGCCAGGAGCGCGACCGGGAGATCGCCAAGCTCTGGCGCCAGGCGCGAAACATCGAGGCTGAGATATCGCGGCGCATCATCGGCTCGGCCCAGGTCGTGCTATCGACCCACGGCGGGCTCTCGCGCGGCCTGGTCAAGGGCTCCTTCGACCTGGTCGCGCTCGACGAGGCTTCCCAGGCGACCGAGCCTCTTTCCTGGATTCCCCTGACCATGGCGGAACGCGCCGTGTTCGCGGGCGACTCCATGCAGCTGCCGCCGACCATTTACTCCCAGGAAGCGGCGCAAGAAGGCCTCTCCACCACTCTCTTCGACCGGCTCAAGGACATCCTGCCCGAGAGCTTGCAGACCCTCTTGCGCGTCCAGTACCGGATGCACGAGGCCATCATGCGTTTTTCCTCGGACCAGTTCTACGGCGGCAAGCTCATCGCCGATGAATCGGTCCGCGCCCATACCGCCTCGGAGCTGACCCAGGTCGAGGCCACGGATCTGACTTCCGTGCCCCTGGTTTTCGTGGACACCGCCGGAGCGGGTTTCTCGGAGACCTGGAACGAGCTTTTGGAGAGCCGCGAAAACCCGGAGGAGGCCAAGCTTGCCCTGCGGCTGATGGAGAAGGTTTTGGCCTCCGGCGTCGAGCCGCATCAATTGGCGATCATCACCCCTTATGTGGCCCAGGTCAAGCTGCTCAAGACCTTGGCCAAGATCCCGGGCCTGGAGATCGGGTCGGTGGACGGGTTCCAGGGCCGGGAAAAGGAAGTCACCATCGTCTCCTTGGTGCGCTGCAACGAGTCGGGAGAGGTGGGTTTTTTGTCGGACACCCGGCGCATGAACGTGGCCATGACGCGCGCGCGGCGCCTGCTCATCGTCATCGGCGACTCCTCGACCATCGGCCGGCATCCCTTCTATTCGCGCTTCATCGACTACGCCGACGCCTGCAACGCGCACCGTTCCTCGTACGAATGGCCGGAAATCTGACCTGGCGCCGCGCGGCTTGCCGTTGCGGGAGTTAGATCATGGCCTTGTGCAGAAGGATATCCACCCGACGATTCCTGGCGCGTCCCTGGGCGGTGGCGTTGTCCGCGATGGGTTGCTCCGCGCCCCGCCCTTCATAGGTCATGCGCGACCGGTCGACGCCATGCTCGGACAGGAACCTATAGATGGCGCGGGCCCGGTAAAGGGATATGCGCTTGTTCACGCCGCTGGTTCCGGTTGTATCCGCATGTCCCTGGACCGTCAAGCGGTTTCGGGGATAGCATTGCAGAAATTTCGATATTTGCTTAAGCGTCCCGATTGATTGCGGTTGTATGCTCCATGCCCCCGGGGCGAAGGTCGGCGTTTCCGCGAGGCGCAGGGTCAAGCCGCTATCCGAGTAAGCGAAGCTCACCTGTTGAGAGAGGAACTTCTTGAGTTCCGACGAGGTCACCAGGCCCACTTGGATGGAAGGGGTTTTTTGCATGACGCCCGTGGAGTCCGTCCAGACCAGGCGGGCCGTGTAGAATCCATCCCGTAATAGGCTCCCGTCCCGGGCCGCGCCGTTCCAGACGATCCGGTCCGATGAGGGCGGGCCCGAGCCTTGGATATAAGCGACCTTTTCCTCGTCGAAATTAAATATCTGTATCTGCCACTGGCGCAAGTCCGCCAAGAAATCCTCGTTCGCGCTTCCCGCGAGAAGAGTTTTTAAACCGTCTTCCTTGATCCGGAAGGTCACCGGCGGGCTCAAGGGGTCGCTTACGACTTCAGGATTTTCTTCGGCGGCTAAGGAGAGTCTGCTCTCGCCGGGAAAATCCTCGATGGGAACCTGGGCATGCAGCAGCGCGGCCAAAATGAGCGGCGCCAACATGAGCCCTAGGGATATCCCGATGATCTTTCGCACGCCCGGTGGTCGCATTTTCGCATTAGCATTGTAGCACCCCGCAAGCGCAGTTGCAACCGCATGGAACTTTTTTACGGCTGGCTCGTATGCTTGTCATGAGGTCGTCAACCTTGCGGCGCAGGGAGGGGGGATGGAGCGGCAGAAAGACATGCTGGGTCTGGAGACGAAGGTCCGGGTCTTGCGGGAGCCGATGGCTTTCGGCAGCGCGCACCTACTGGGTTTTGCGGAACTGGTCATCGGAGGAGCGTTCGTCATCCGGGACATCCGCATCCTGAAAGTGGGCAAGGACGGGGGGGAGGCGGTGTTCGTGGCCTTTCCCAGCCGGCGCTGGAACGGCAAGGGGGAGGAAAAGAAGTTCTACGACGTGGCCTTCCCCATAACGGCCGAGTCGTACCGGCTGGCGACCGCGTCGATTCTCAAGGCCTTCGAGGAGGCCGGGGCCAAGGCCTGACGCCTGGGGCCAGGTTCCCCGGATTCCTTCGGGTCCGGGGAACCTGGCGAGGCGTTGCTGAATAATGGGAATACCGGCTGAAGTCATCGAGCGCAGGATATTCATCATCCGCGGATTCAAGGTGATGATAGACCGCGATTTGGCCGACCTCTATGGGGTCCCCACCAAGGTCCTTAACCAAGCGGTCAAGCGTAACAAAGAAAGATTTCCCGGCGATTTTGTTTTCCGGCTGACTCGAAAAGAACGCGCTGAGGTGGTCACAATTTGTGACCACCTCGCGGGTCTGAAATTTTCGCGAGTACTTCCCTATGCCTTCACGGAGAACGGCGTAGCCATGCTCTCGAGTGCCTTGAACAGCAGACGCGCTATTATCGTCAATGTCCAGATCATGCGCACTTTTACCAAGTTGAGGAACCTCATTTCGACGCACCGCGAGGTGGCGAGGAAAATCGAGGAATTGGAGCGGCGGATAAAGGGTCATGATGATGAAATTCAGGCGATCTTTGATGCTATTCGCCGGCTTATGATTCCTCCTGCTGAGGACCCGAAACCCAGGATCGGATTTCATCCCTAGATTCGGCGGATTTCTAAGGGGCTCCTATGTGAAGCGACCTTGAAAAAATTAAGACTGTATCAAGGACCAAGAAACTTAGAAAAAGCCGATTGAAGTGACCCCGCCGCAACGAGTATAATCTTGTTTCTCGATAGGAACGGCGGCGTCCAGCCGCTCCTTTCTCAATAAATGAACTCCATCGCCGAGTGGAGCCGGGCTTGACTCATTCCCTGGATACCCTCCAGGAATCCCTCCTTCGCCTGGGGGAAACTCTCCCTATCGGCTCCGCCGTCGCGCCTGCCTGCCGGCCGGAGAACCTGGGCGACCCCGAGTTTGTTAAGGCCCACGGCCTCAAGTACGCCTACGCGGGCGGCTCCATGGCCAACGGCATCGCTTCCTTGCGCATGGCCCAGGCATTGGCCAAGGAAGGCATGCTGGGTTTTTTCGGCTCGGCCGGGCTTGCGCCAGAACAGGTCGAGGACGCCGTAGCCCAGTCCCAAGGCCTGGCCATCGGATTCAACCTCATCAACAGCCCCAACGAGCCGAGGCTCGAAGCCGAGCTCGTGGACTTGTATCTGCGCCGCCAGGTCAGGCTCATCGAAGCTTCAGCCTACCTGGACCTCTCCCTGCCCTTGGTCCGCTTCCGAGTCAAAGGCCTCGAGCGCCTGCCTTCCGGAGAAATCGCGGTCCGCAACCGCGTCGCGGCCAAGGTCTCGCGCGTGGAAGTCGCGTCCCGTTTCATGTCTCCTCCTCCGGAAAAGGCCTTGCGCGAGCTCTTGGCCCAAGGCGATATCACCGAGGAGCAGGCCCGCATGGCCGAGACCGTGTCCATGGCCGACGACGTGACGGCCGAGGCGGACAGCGGCGGGCACACGGACAACCGGCCCGCCATCACGCTCCTGCCCACCATGATCGCTTTGCGCGACCGTCTTCAGGAGAAATATCGCTATACCCGTCCGGTCCGCGTGGGCGCGGCCGGCGGCATCGCCACGCCGGCCTCGGCCGCCGCGGCTTTCGCCATGGGAGCGGCCTATGTCATGACCGGCTCCATCAACCAGGCCTGCGTGGAATCCGGAACCTCGGACCTGGTTCGCCGGATGCTCTGCGAGGCGGACGGGGCGGACGTGGCCATGGCTCCGGCCGCGGACATGTTCGAGCTGGGAGTCAAGGTCCAGGTGCTCAAGCGCGGCACCATGTTCGCCATGCGCGCGGGCAAGCTTTACGAGGTTTACAAGGCTTTCAACAGCCTTGACGAAATCCCGGCGCCCCAGCGCGCGGCCCTGGAGCGCGACTATTTCCGCGCGCCTTGCGAGGATATCTGGCGCCGGACGCGCGAGTACTTTCTAAAGCGCGATCCCGCCCAGGCCGAAAGGGGGGAGCGCGACCCCAAGCACAAGATGGCTCTGGTGTTCCGCTGGTACCTGGGCCAGGCCTCGCGCTGGGCCAATTCGGGTGAGCCTTCCCGAAAGATGGACTATCAGGTTTGGTGCGGGCCGGGCATGGGCGCGTTCAATGAATGGGCCAAGGGCAGCTTCCTGGAGCCGGCCCAGGAGCGGCGCGTGGCCGTGGTCGCGCTCAACCTGCTTGCCGGGGCTTCTTATCTTTCCCGCGTGCACGCCCTGCGCTGCCAGGGCGTGGCCGTCAATCATCAAGCCGCTCATTTCGCGCCGCAACGGCTGGAAGAGCTGCGTCAATTGTTGTCCTGAGACAGAGGATTCATGAAAAAAGAGGAATTTTCGCAAACCCTCGGGCCCGTCGCCATCGTGGGAATCGGATGCATGTTTCCCCAGGCGGCCGATCTCGAGGAGTACTGGAGCAACATCAAGCGCGGCAAGGACGCCATAACCCCCATCCCTTCAAGCCATTGGTCCCCGGAGGATTATTTCGACCAGGATCCGAAGAAGCCGGACCTGACCTACGCCCAGCGCGGCGGTTTTCTCAAGCCCGTGGAGTTCGACCCGGGCGAGTTCGGCATCGCGCCCAACGCCATCGAGGCCACGGACAGCGCCCAGCTCCTGGGCCTGGTCGCGGCCGGCATGGCCCTGCGCGACGCGGGCTACGGCCCGGACCGGGAGTTCGACCGTTCGCGGGTGAGCGTGATCCTGGGCGTGACCGGCACCCTGCAGCTCGTCATCCCCTTGGGCGCGCGGCTGGGCCAGCCCATCTGGAGCAGGGCCCTGGCCGAGGCCGGGGTGCCGGAAGAGCAGGCGCGCCGCGTCGTGGAGCGCATCAAGGAAGGCTACGTGCCCTGGCAGGAGGGCTCCTTCCCGGGCCTTCTGGGCAACGTGGTGGCCGGCCGCATCGCCAACCGCTACAACCTGGGCGGCACCAACTGCGTGGTCGACGCCGCCTGCGCCAGCTCGCTTTCGGCCTTGAACCTGGCGGCTCTCGAGCTCTCGGCCAAACGGGCCTCCATGGTGGTCACGGGCGGCGCGGACTGCTTCAACGACATCTTCATGTTCATGTGCTTCAGCAAGACCCCGGCGCTTTCCCCGACCGGAGACATCCGGCCTTTCGACGCCAAGGCCGACGGCACGATGTTGGGCGAGGGCTTGGGGATGCTCGTGCTCAAGCGCTTGGATGAGGCTGAGCGCGACAAGGACAAGATTTACGCGGTCATCAAGGGCCTGGGCTCATCCTCCGACGGCCGGGGCAAGGCCATTTACGCGCCGAGCGCCGAGGGCCAGGTCAAGGCCTTGCGCGCGGCTTATGAGACCGCGGGCTTCGGGCCGGACACGATCGGGCTCGTTGAGGCCCACGGCACGGGGACCACGGTCGGAGACGCGACCGAGGTCGAGGCCCTGACCGAGGTCTTTAATGAAAGCCGCGCGAGCGCGCCAAGGGCAACGGCGCCTTGGTGCGCTTTGGGATCGGTCAAGTCCATGATCGGCCACACCAAGGCCGCGGCCGGAGCCGCCGGCGTCATCAAGGCCGCCCTGGCCTTGCATCACAAGGTCTTGCCCGCGACCATCAAGGTCTCAGAGCCCATCAAGCCTCTCGGCTCCCCGGATTCGCCTTTTTACGTTAACGCGGACAAGCGGCCTTGGCTCGAGCGCGGCCATCCCCGCCGCGCCGCGGTCAGCGCATTGGGTTTCGGCGGCAGCAATTTCCACGTGGCGCTCGAGGAGTATCAGCCGTCGAAAGTCGAGGCGGATTGGGACGGAGAGACTCAGATAGCGGCTTTCTCGGGCCCGGATCGGGAGCCGCTTCGCAAGGCTCTGGCCGGCTGGCAGGGGGACTTTTCCTGGGACGAGGTCCGGGTCAAGGCCGCCAACTCCCGATCCGGTTTTGACGCGGCGGCTCGGGAGCGCCTGTGCTGGCTTATTGAGAAAGGCCGCACGGATATCAAGGCAACCGCGGCCGCGGCTTTGCAAGCCTTGAATCGGCCGGACGGCGCGGGCATGCCTGAGGGCGTTTATTTCGGGACGGGAAAGCCGGGCAAGCTGGCCGTGCTGTTCCCGGGACAGGGCTCTCAGTATGTGGGCATGGGACGGGACCTGGTCTGCCATTTTCCCCAGGCGTTCGAGGCCTTTGGCGCCGCCGAAGCGGAGTTCGACGGAGAGCGGCGCCTGGGCGACTTCGTCTACCCTCGCGCGGATTTCAGCCCCGAGGGCCGCAAGCGTCGCGAAGCGGCTTTGCGCGACACGCGCATTGCCCAGCCCGCCTTAGGCGCCGTGAGCTGCGGCGCTTATCGGGTCCTGGCGGACTTCAACGTTGTCCCGGATGCCTTGGCCGGACATTCCTACGGCGAGCTTGTGGCGCTTTGCGCCGCGGGCCGCTACGATGAGAAGGTTCTGCATCAGCTTTCGGCCCTGCGCGGCAAGGTCATGGCCGAGGCCGGGGGCGACGGCGGCAGCATGCTGGCCGTGTCCGCGCCGCTGGCGGACATCGAGACCGTTATCCGGGAAGACAAGCTGGATCTCGTGATCGCCAACAAGAACGCGCCCATGCAGTCGGTCCTCTCCGGCCGCAGGGAAGAAATCCGCCGCGCCTCCGAGGCCTTTGAAAAGCGCCGGCTGCGCTGCGTTGAATTGCAGGTCTCGGCCGCGTTCCACAGCCCTCTGGTCGAGGGCGCTCAAAAAGCCTTCCGCACCGCGCTCAAGAAAATCGGGCTGCGCAAGGCCGACATCCCGGTCTACTCCAACAAGACCGCGGGACTTTATCCGGACATATGCCAGGCCGCCTGCGACATCCTGGCCGGCCAGCTCGCCTCGCCGGTCGAATTCGTGGGACTCGTGGAAAACATGCATTCGGCCGGCGTGCGCACTTATCTCGAAGCCGGCCCGGGCAACAAGGTGACGGGCTTGGTCCACGCCATTCTCAAGGGCCGGGACCATGAGGCCCTGGCTCTGGATTCCTCGTCAGGCCGGCGCTGCGGCGTCGCGGACTTGGGCCGCGTATTGGCCCGACTAGCCTCACTGGGCTATCCGGTCAAGCTCGGCCTCTGGCAGGGCGGGGTGGAGGCTGTGCGCCATCTGGCCCAGCGCAAGAAGCCGAAATTCGGCGTGATGTTGAGCGGAGCGAATTATCGGGCGAAGAGACAGAACAACGATTCGCTCCCCCAACGGAATGTCCGCCCCCCTCAAGGGGGGCGGGCAGACTCGCCGCCTTACGGCGGCGAGTTCGTTCAAGCGGCGCAAGACAGCATGATCGCCTTGCAGAAGCTTCAGGAGCAGACCGCCCTGCTTCATGCCAAGTTCCTGGAAGGTCAGGCCGCGATCCAGGCTTCGTTCCAAGCGTTGATCGAGCAGCAGCAAGGATCATCCGTGGGGCGCGGCGCAGAAGTCCCTCTGCCTCAACCAGCGCGCGTATCCGAGCCCGCGAAAAAGTCTCCTGAGCCGCTGCCGCCCGTCGGTTCGGTGATGAACGCTCTCTTGTCCGTGGTGTCGGAGAAGACCGGCTATCCGGCCGAGTCCTTGAACCCGGACATGGACCTGGAGTCCGATCTGGGCATAGACTCGATCAAGCGCGTGGAGATTCTCTCGGCCATCGGGGAGAAGCTGCCGCGAGCGCCCAAGGTCAAGCCCGAGCATCTGGGCACCCTGCGCACCTTGCGCCGGATTGCAGGCTATCTTTCCCAGGGCGCGGCGCCGAACGGCGACGCGCATGTCCAGGCCGCTGGGCGCGACGGACTGCCGTCCGCCGCAGCCGTCCTGACGGCCGTGGTTTCGGAGAAGACCGGCTATCCGGCCGAGTCCTTAAACCCGGACATGGACCTGGAGTCCGACCTGGGCATAGACTCGATCAAGCGCGTGGAGATTCTCTCGGCCATCGGGGAGAAGCTGCCGCAAGCGCCCAAGGTCAAGCCCGAGCATCTGGGCGCCCTGCGCACCTTGCGCCAGATTGCAGCCTATCTTTCCCAGGAATCCGAACCGAGCGTCCCGGCGGCGATCCCGCCCGCAGCGAGTCCAGAGCCGGCCAAGCCCGGGGTTTTGACCCGCGGCGTGCTCAGGTCAGTGGACCGCGGCCTGGGCGCCGAGGAGGTCCGGCCCAAGCGGGAATTGCCGTTCTGGATCGTCGATGACCATTCGGGATTGTCCCAAGCCCTGGCCGAAAATCTGGAAGGACGGGGATATCGGCCTCGGCTCGTCGATCTCCAGGAACTGGGCGGACTCGAAGCGCCTTCGGCGCTGGCCGGTCTGGTCATCGCGGCTCCTAAGAAGCATCTGGAACCCGGCCATCTATGGGATGAGGCGTCCGAGGAATTCCTCGGCAAGGCTTTTGCCTTGGCCCGTTTGGCCGCGCCGGCCTTGCGCCGCGCCGGCCAGGAGGGCGGAGCGGCGTTCGCCACGGTTTGCCGCCTGGACGGCGCTTTCGGCTTGTCCGGGCTCAAGAACGAGCAGGATCCCGTTCTGGGAGGTCTTTCGGGCTTGTCCAAGACGGCGCTTCATGAATGGCCGGAGGTCTCATGCAAGGCCTTGGACGTGGCCGCCGGGTGGGATGATTCGGTTTCCGTTGCCGAGGCCCTGGCTTGCGAACTTTTTGTCCGCGGGCCGATCGAGGTTGGGCTGGCGGAGTCCGGCCGCAAAGTCCTGGAATTGGAGGAAGTTCCCCAGCCGGAGCCGGCGACAGCGCCTTTAAAGCCCGGCGACACGGTCCTGGTCGTCGGGGGCGCCAGGGGCGTCACCGCCCAGGCCGCTCTGGCGCTGGCCCGGTCCTGCCGCGCCAACGTCGCGCTTGTGGGCCGCAGCCCCATCCCAGAGCCGGAGGAGGCGTGGCTTAAGGATTGCCGCGGCGATGCCGACGTCAAGAAGGCCGTCCTGGGCCGCTTTCCCGGCAAATCCTTGAAAGACGCCGGGGAAATGTGCCGACGCGTACTGGCCGCGCGAGAGATCCGCGGCCAGTTGGCCCGGCTTCAGGCAACCGGGGTCCGCAGCCTCTATCTGCAGGCCGACGTGCTCGACGCCAGCGCCGCGGCCGACGCCGTGAGCCGGGCCGCGCGAGAGCTCGGCCCGGTCCGCGGCCTGGTTTTCGGAGCCGGCGTGCTGGCGGACAAGCTCATCGCGGACAAGACCCAGGAGCAGTTCGATTCGGTCCTGCGGACCAAGGTCGTTGGATTGCGGCATCTGCTTGAGGCCCTGGATCCTGGGCAGCTCAAGGTCCTGGCGTTATATTCCTCCTCGACCGCCCGGTTCGGCCGCGCGGGCCAGTCGGACTACGCCATGGCCAACGAGGCGCTCAACAAGGCGGCGCGGCTTTTAGCCCGGAGGCACGGCGGCTGCCGCGTCGTATCCTTTAACTGGGGCCCTTGGGACGGAGGCATGGTCAACGACTCGTTGCGGCGGCTCTTCGCCTCCGAGGGCGTGGGCGTCATAGGCCTGGAGGAGGGCGGAATGTTCCTGGAACAAGAGCTTTTCCGCGATAACCGGGCGATCGAAGTGGTTGTCGTGGCCAAGACAGGGCGGACGGCCGCGGCCCAGGAGCTGCGTTCGTCGCAGGCGCCGGCCGTTCTCCCCTCGCCTGAGACGACGTTCGAGCGCCGGCTCTCGCTGGAGGACTTCCCGTTTCTGATCTCCCATGTCATCAATGGAGTGCCGGTCCTGCCTTTGGCGTTTATCGCGGAATGGCTGGCGCACGCGGCCCTGCACGACAATCCCGGGCTGCTCTTCGCCGGCTTCGACGCCTTGCGCGTCTATAAGGGGGTGCTGCTGCGCGAGCCCGGATATCCCGTGGCCTTGCTCAGCTCCAAGGCCGCGCGGCGCGACGGGACCTATTCGGTCAAGACCGAACTGCGCGGAGGCAAGGACTCGGTTCTGCACGCCAGCGCCGAAATCATCCTGGCGCAGCGGCTTGCGGCCGCGCCCGTTCCCCTGGAAAAATTCCCGCTCAAGCCTTATCCCAAGACGATCGAGCAATGCTACCGGGACGTTTTGTTCCATGGACCCGACATGCGGGGAGTCTTGTCCGTCGCGGGATTTTCCAACGAGGGGATCGTGCTCAACGCGGCCGCGGGCCTGCCTCCCAGGAATTGGATGCGGCGGCCGTGGCGCGACGCCTGGCTGGCGGATCCCATGGCGCTTGACGCGGTTTTCCAGGGCATGATCCTGTGGACCTGCGAAGCCCTGGCCGCTCCTTCCTTGCCCAGCTTCATCGGCCGGTATCGGCAGTTCCAATCCGTCTACCCCGGCACGGGCTGTCAGATCCGCGCTAAGGCGCGCAAGGCTGCGGACGGTCTGGCCGCGGCGGATATCGATATCCAGGACCATGCCGGAGCCTTGGTCGCGCGTCTGGAAGGCTACGAGTGCACGGCGGACAAGTCCTTGAGCGCGGCTTTCCGCCGCAACCAGGCCGGCGTGGCGCCGGTGGAGGGTTGACATGAAGCGATGCCTGATGCCGTTCTTGGTCCTGATCATGGCCGCTTGCCATCACCGACGGACATTGCCCGACTATGGAGAGACCAAGGCGCGCGCGGCGCAAGCTTTTGACGCGACCGCGGCCAAGGCGGGCTCGGTCCCCTCCGGAGAGAGGAAAACAGCCGGCTCCTTCGAAAACGGCGCGCCCTTGCGCGCCGAGGCGCCGCCGCCCTCCGCCAAGATCGGGGAGAAGGACGCCTTGGGCTGCACCTGGGTCGAGGCCGAATCGACCTTGCCCGTGGGCGAGCATGAGACCCGCGCCCAGGCCCGGGCCGCGGCCCTGGAAAAAGCCCGGGATATCGCCATGCGCGATCTTCTCGGAATCGACGTCAATCAGAGATCCCTGGATTTTCAGCAGGAGGGCTTGCGCGGGCAGACCGCTTTGATCGAGAACATCCTGCGCACGACCCGCCGCGGCCGCATACTCAATGAGCGTGTCCTGGCCGACGAATACCGAGATTTGGGGGATTGCCGGCAGTGCGCCTTTTACGTGCGCCTGCGCGCCTGCATCAAGGAGCGGGCCGCCGAGGCGGACAAGGATTTCCACGTGGAGCTTTCCCTATCGCGCGATCGGTTCGTGGAAGGAGACTCGGCCAAGCTCACCGTCACTTCCAGCCGGGACGCCTATGTGTATCTTTACGACGTGGGCATGAACTCCGAGACCTGGCTCGTGGTTCCCAACGCCGAATTCCCGGAGGTGCGCGTGAAGGCCGGCCAGGCTTGGGAATATCCGGACGAGGCGGCGGCCAAGCGCGGCGTGCGTCTGGAGGCGCGCCTGCCCGACGACCGCCCTCCGGTCTCGGCCGAGACCTTGCGCGTGATCGCGACCAAGACTCCTTTGCCTCTCAAATTCTATACCCCGGATGCGGGCGGGTATCTGGGCGTCATGCGGAAGCTCAACGCCTCGGCCCTGGAGTGGGCCGACGACGCGGCGGCCTTCGCCATCTATCCGGCCAAGAATAAATGAACAACGGGGCCTTGATCGCCGTCGTCGGCATGGGCGGCGTGTTCCCGGACGCTCCCGAGCTCGACCGCTTTTGGGACAATATCGCGCACGGCCGCTGCGCTTGCCGCGACGTCCCGGCCGGCCGGTGGCCGCTGTCTCCCGAGGAAGCCTTTGATCCGGCTCGGCCCGCGCCGGACAAGGTTTACTCGCTCAAAGCCTGCCTTGTCGACGGATTCAAGCTCGATCCGGAAGGCCTGGAGCTTGATCCCGGTTTCGTGGGAAAACTGGATACGTCCTGCCATCTGGGCCTGCACGCGGCGCGCAACGCCTGGCGCGACGCCCGGACCGAAGGTCTGGACCGCGGCCGCGTGGGAGTCGTCATCGGAAACATCGTCTTGCCCACGGACTCCGCTTCGGCCCTGGCCCGGGAATTGCTGCTGCCGGTTCTCTCGGAAAAGCTCCTGGGCCGGCGCCTGAGCGCGGAGCCGGGACGCACCGATCCCATCAACCGTTTCGCGGCGGGTTTGCCCGCGGGCGTCATCGCCCGGGCCCTGGGGCTCGGCGGCGGGGCCTTCGCGCTCGACGCGGCCTGCGCCTCCTCGCTCTACGCATTGAAGTTGGCCTGCGACGAACTGCGCGGCGGCCGCGCCGACGCCATGATCACGGGCGGCGTGTCCCGGCCGCAGAGCCTCTACACGCAGATGGGTTTCTCGCAGCTTCGGGCTCTCTCCGCCTCGGGCCGGCCCGCGCCGTTCGACGAGTCCGCCGACGGCCTGGTGGTGGGCGAGGGCGCGGGAATGTTCGTGCTCAAGCGCCTGGAGGACGCGCGGCAATGCGGCGACCGGATCTATGCCGTGATCCGCGCCGTGGGACTTTCCAACGACGTGGGCGGCAGCCTTCTTGCCCCCAACACGCCGGGGCAATTGCGCGCCATGCGGCAGGCTTATCAGCGGGCCCGGTGGTCGCCCGCCGACGTGGATCTTATCGAGTGCCACTCCCCGGGCACGCCGGCCGGCGATCCCGTGGAGATCGCCAGCCTCAAGGCCCTGTGGGGCGAGCGGGGCTGGCGCGCCGGGCAATGCCCCATCGGCTCGGTCAAATCCAACGTCGGGCATCTGCTCACGGCCGCGGGCGCGGCCGGCCTGATGAAGGTCTTGTTGGCCATGCAGCGCCAGACGCTGCCTCCGAGCGCGAATTTCACCAGGCCCGGCGCGCGGCTGGGCTTGGCCGAGAGCCCTTTTCGCGTGCAGGCCCAAGCCGCCCCATGGCCGGCGCGCGACGCCGATACCCCGCGCCGCGCCGCGGTGAGCGCCTTCGGCTTCGGCGGCATCAACGCCCACGTTTTGGTCGAGGAGTATCGGCCGCCGGCCCGCCCGAGCCGGGCGAGGCAGGTCGCGGCGCCGCGGCAAGACGAGGCGCACGCGCCGATCGCCATCGTGGGAATGGAGGCGCGCTTCGGAGAGTGCGCGGGACTGCGGCGATTCCAGGAAAGAGTCCTGGGCCGCGCCTGCCGGACCGACGGCCTCTCCACGACCGAGAAGCGCTGGTGGGGCCTCGGCCAGGAGGCGCGCTTTGGCGGCCATTATCTCGCGGGCGTCGGCGTCGCGCCCGACGACTATCGCATCCCTCCCAAGGAGCTGGAGGATATGCTGCCCCAGCAGCTGCTCATGCTCGACGTGGCGGCCCGGGCCGTGGCCGACGCGCGCCTCAAGGATTTTCCGGCGGAGCAGGCCGGCGTTTTCATCGGCCTGGGATTGGACCTCAATACCACGAACTTCGATTTGCGCTGGTCCTTGGCCGAGGCCGGGCGCCGCTGGGCCGCCGACCTGGGTTGGAGCCTTTCCTCAGAGGAGGAGGCCGAATTGATCGGCCGTCTGCGCGACGCGGCCGGCCCCGCGCTGTCCGCCAACCGCACCATGGGCGCCCTGGGAGGCATCGTGGCCAGCCGCGTGGCGCGCGAGTTCCATGTGGGGGGGCCGAGCTTCGCGGTGGCGTGCGAGGAGAATTCCGGGCTGCGCGCCTTGGAACTCGCGGTCCGCGCCCTCCAGTCGGGGGAGATCAAGGCCGCCATCGTGGGCGCGGTGGACGTGGCCGGCGACGTGCGCTCTGTTCTGGGCAGCCACAGCCAGAAGCCGTTTTCCGCCTCGGGCCGGGCCAGGCCCTTCGACGTCTCGGCTGACGGAACCGTCCCGGGCGAAGGCGCGGCGGGGCTCGTGCTTAAGCGTCTCGACGACGCGCAGCGCGACGCGGACCGCGTCTACGCGGTCATCAAGGGCGTGGGCTTCGCTTGCGGGGGCGGGGTGGACCGGCCCGCGCCTTCGGCCGCGGCGTACGGAGCGGCCTTGCGCCGCGCCTATGGCGAGGCCGGGGTCGATCCCTCGACCATAGGCTATCTCGAGACGCACGGCAGCGGCTGTCCGGCCGAGGACCGGGTCGAGGCCGAGGCCCTGGCCGAGTTTTACGGCACGGCCTCGACGGAACTGCCCTGCGCATTGGGCAGCGTCAAGGCGCAACTCGGCCATGCCGGAGCCGCGGCGCCGTTGGCGGGACTGGTCAAGGCGGCTTTGGCCCTTTACCAGGAGATACTGCCTCCCATGGAGGCTTTTCAGGCCCTGCCCGAGCTTGAGCGCGCGCATAAACGATTTCACGTGCCGGCGCGGCCTCAGTATTGGCTGCGCAACCGGGCCGAGGGCCCGCGGCGGGCCGGGGTCAGCGCCATGAGCATCGACGGCTCGATCGGGCACGCGATCCTGGAGTCCGCGCCCGCGGGCGCGGACGACGCGCTCACGGCCGCGGAGAGGCGCCAGCCCTTGGGCGCGCGCCGCGAGGCGCTCTTCGTTCTCGAGGCCGACGATGCCGCGGGCCTGCTTTCGGGCCTGGGGGAGCTGCGCGTGTGGCTCGGCCGTCAGGAGGGGGACTGTCATGTCGAGGCCCTGGCCCGGCGCTGGTGGAGCGCGCGCGGCTGCGAGCCCGGCCGCAGGCTCGGTTTGGTCTTCGTGGCCCGCGACGCGGGCGACCTTCGGGAACTTATGGCCGCGGCCGAGCAATCCCTGCAGGAGAATCCGGAGCGGCCCATCGCCGGCGACCGCATCCACCTCACCAGCCGTGAGCCCTTCGGGCCCGAGGCCCTGGCCTTCGTGTTCCCCGGCTCCGGGAACCAGTATTTGGGCATGGGGGTGGGTCTGGGGGTCGAGTGGCCGGAGATATTGCGGCGCCAGGACGCGGAGAACGGCTATCTGCGCGATCAAATGGCGGCTAAGCGCTTCGTTCCCTGGAGATTCTCGTGGCAGGAGGGTTGGCAAGCGGCCGCCGAAGCCGAGATATTTTCCGACTTTCACGCCATGATTTTCGGCTCCGTGTCCCACGGCGCCGCGGTCAGCGACCTGGTCCGGTCCTTCGGCGTGGAGCCCCGTTTCGTTCTGGGGTATAGCCTGGGCGAGACCGCCGGGCTTTTTTCTTTGCGCGCCTGGACCGCGCGCGACGAGATGCTTCGGCGCATGCGGCAGTCCAGTCTTTTCGTCAGCGACCTGGCCGGGCCCTGCGACGCGGCGAGGCGCTTTTGGAATTTGTCCACTGAGGAGCGCATGGACTGGGTCCTGGGAGTCATCGACCGGCCCGAGGATTCGGTCAAGATGGCCTTGAAGGGCATGGAGAGGGCGGCTCTGCTCATCGTCAACGCTCCCTTCGAATGCGTGGTGGGAGGCTACCGCAAGGCCGTCGACAACCTGGTGCAAGGTCTGGGCTGCGTGTTCCTGCCCCTGCAGGGCGTATCCACCGTTCATTTCCCTGCGGCCGAGCTTGTGGCGAAGCAATACCGGGAGCTGCATCTCCTGCCCACCCAGCCTCCGGGCGGGGTGCGCTTCTACAGCGGAGCCTGGGGCAAGGTCTACGAGGTGACGCGCGAGAGCGCGGCTGATTCCATTACGGCTCAGGCCGTGAGGAGCCTTGATTTTTCCGCGTTGGTCAGGCGCTCGTATGAGGACGGGGCGCGCCTTTTTGTCGAGCTTGGGCCGCAGGCCTCCTGCACCCGGATGATCGGCAAGATCCTCGGCCCTCTGCCCCATATGGCGAAGTCCGCGTGCGTGAAGGGCGGCGACGAGGCCGGCTCCATATTGCGGCTGCTTGCCCAACTCATCAGCGAGCGCATCCCCGTGGACCTCAAGGCCTTGTACGGCTTGCCCAGCTGCGCGGTCGGACACCAGTCCGAGCCTCCGGCTTGGCCTCGCGTGAGCGTGGCCTTGGGAAGCCCGGCTCCCAGGCCCTTGGCTTGGAAGCCTCAAGCCAGGCTCCGGCCGATTCATGGCCAGGGGCCGGCGGCTCCGGCGAGGAGCCAATCGCCCGTGCCTGCCCAGGCCGTGTTCCATTCGGACGTCTCGGCGGCGGCCTTGAAGGAGCATATTCTGGCCGCGCATGAGGCGAACGTCAAAGCCCACGAGACTTTCCTGAACCTTTCGCAAGGCTTTGCCCGGGCTCAACTCCGGAACCTCGCTGTTCAGCGGGCGGCTTTGCAGTCCGGGGCCTCTGGAGCCGTCCTGCCTTCCGCGGGCAAGAAGCCGCCCTTCATGAACCGGGCCCAATGCCTGGAATTCGCCGTCGGCTCCATGGCCAAGGTCCTCGGTTCGCGTTTCGCGCAGGTCGATTCTTACCCGAGCCGCGTGCGCCTGCCCGGCGAGCCGCTCATGCTGGTGGACCGGATCGTCTCCGTCTCCGGAGAGCCGGGTTCGCTTCAGTCCGGCGGCGTGGTCACGGAGCACGACGTCCATGCCGGCGCCTGGTACCTCGACGCCGGCCGCATTCCCACCTGCATCGCGGTGGAGGCGGGCCAGGCGGACTTGTTCCTCTCCGGGTACCTGGGCATTGATTTCCAGACCCAAGGCCGCAGGGTCTATCGCCTCTTGGACGCGGAGGTCACCTTTCACGGAGGGCTTCCCTGCGCCGGGGAAACCATCCGCTACGATATCAAGATAGACCGTTTCGCCCGGCACAACGAGGTCTGGTTGTTCTTCTTCAGCTTCGAGAGCGCGGTCGGGGGCAGGCCTCTTTTAAGCATGCGCAAGGGCTGCGCCGGCTTTTTTACGGCGGAGGAATTGGCCGCGGGCAAGGGTGTGGTGTTCAAGGCCGAGGACCTTGAGCCGAGACCGGGCAAGAGGCCGGCGGATTGGGCAGAGTTGGCGCCGCAGGCCGGCCGGGAGTCATATGACGACGGCCGGATATCAGCCTTGCGAAAGGGCGATCTGGCCGCCTGCTTTGGGAAGGCGTTTTCTGGACTGACCTTGAACAATCCTCTGACCCTGCCGTCGGGCCGAATGAAGCTCGTGGATCGGATACTGGAGCTGGACAGGCAAGGCGGCCGCTACGGCATGGGCCTCATCCGCGGCGAGGCCGACATCAGGCCCGACGACTGGCATCTGGTCTGCCATTTCAAGGACGACAACGTCATGCCCGGCACGCTCATGTATGAATGCTGCCTGCATACCCTTCGAGTCCTGCTCATGCGCATGGGCTGGGTGGGCGAGGCGGACCAGTGCGGGTATGAGCCGGTCGCGGGCGTGACGAGCGGCCTGCATTGCCGCGGCCAGGTCACGGCAAGGACCAGGAAGGTGGTTTACGAGGTGGCGGTCAAGGAATTGGGCTTTGACCCCGCTCCCTTTGCGATCGCGGACGCGCTTATGTACGCGGACGGCAAGCCCATCGTGCGCATCACCGATATGTCCGTGCGCATGGGGGGAACTTCTAAGGAACAATTGGCCAACCTCTGGAACCAGCGCGGCGGCGAAGCCGCCGCGCCACCGGCGCCCCCCTTGAGGGGGGCGCCGGTTCCGTCGGGGGAGTCTGCTCCGTTGTTCGACACCTCCCGCATCCTCGCCTTCGCCGTAGGCAAACCCTCCGAGGCCTTCGGCGAGCCTTATCGCGTGTTCGACTCCGAAAGAGTCATCGCGCGGCTTCCCGGTCCGCCGTATCAGTTTTTGGACCGCATCGTGCGCATCGAAGGCTGCGAGGCTTTCAAGCACGCCGCGGGCGGACTCGTCGAGGCGCGATACGACGTGCCGCCGGACGCCTGGTACTTCAAGTCCAACGGCCAGCCGAGCATGCCTTTCGGCGTGCTGCTGGAAGTCGCGCTTCAGCCTTGCGGCTGGCTGGCCGCGTACGTGGGCTCGGCGCTGACCAGCCCCATGGACCTGTCCTTCCGTAACCTGGGCGGAACCGCGACGCAATACGAGGAGATCGGCCCGGACGCGGGGACTCTTTGCACGACCGTCAAGATGGTCAAGGCGGTCCAGTCCGCGGGCATGATCATCCAGGACTATGAGATGGCGGTGCGCCGGCAGGGCAGGCTCGTCTACGAAGGCGTCACTGAATTCGGGTTTTTCTCGAAGAAGGCGCTTTCCGAGCAGGTCGGGGTGCGCGGCGCCGCGTGCTATGCTCCGGGCGCCGATGAGATCGCGCGAGGCATGAGGCCGGAGTTATCGGGGCTGCCGGATCCCATGCTTCTCATGCTCGACAGCGTGGACCTTTATGTCCCTGACGGCGGCCCGAAAGGCTTGGGCTTTGTGCGCGGGACCAAGAAGGTCGATCCCGCGGAGTGGTTCTTCAAGGCGCATTTTTATCAAGACCCTGTATGTCCCGGTTCCCTGGGTCTGGAGTCCTTTATTCAGCTTCTCAAAGTCGCGGCCAGGGAGCGCTGGAAGGGCGCTGGCGGCCGCTTCGAGTCCATGGCCCTGGGCCAGAAGCATCAGTGGCTCTATCGAGGCCAGGTTATTCCCGCCAATAAGCTCGTGACGGTGGAAGCCTGCGTCACCGCGATCGACGACTCCAGGCGCCTGATCCGCGCCGACGGCTTCCTCAAGGTCGACGGCTTGGTCATCTACAAGATGACCGATTTTAGTAGTGTCAGGCTTTGACGTATTTTACGAATTAGAGTTTTGGGCACAAGTGGGCGCCGATTATTTGAATTTGAACCCTTTCTTCGAGGCCTGGGAACGGACGGTCGTGATCACGGCCTGGCCCAGGGTCTGCGCCGAGCCCTGCGTCGCGAGTTCCTTTTCCTTCTGCGCCACGTATTTGCGCCGCTCGTCGCTTAGCTGGTTGATCTTGGCCTGAATGGCCTTGCGCTCGGCCGTTTTCTTCTCTATGTAGGCCGCGCGATCCTTATCGCTCAGGGACTGAAGCTCCTGGGGTAGCTCCTCTTTTTTGATTTGCTCCGGCTTGAGCTGGCCGCTTTCCAGGGCGCTGACCACGTCCCAGGACGAGGCTTGGGAATACTGCTTGCTGGCTTTGGCCATGGAGCGCTGCACCGCCACGCCGGCGGATGCCGGCGCGGCCATGGCGGCGTTGTCCATCTCGGCCTGGCGCTTGAAGGCCTTGCGGCCGGAATCGCCGTAGGCGATGAAGGTGTCGTTGAGCTGCGCGGCCAAGCGCTGTATCTCAGGGTCCTGGGGAGCCTGGACCGAGACCACCTGGGCGGCCTGATCGATGTTGGCATAATCGCCGTTGCCCGCCTCGGCGCCGGCTTTCCACTGCATGGCCAGGCCTTCCTGCCTGCCGCCGCAGAAGATGGTGTTGATCGCGATGCCTTTCTTGGCCGCCTCGGCCGCGGATTCGCGAAAATCCACCGGCCCTTGCGTGAAGGGCTCGTTGCCCGCGATAAAAACGGTCTTGTACACGTCGGCGTGCTTGTCCCACTGCAGTCCGTTGACCGCGTCTCGGACGACCCAGCCGCAATACTCCTGGCCGCCGTTGGTCTTCAAGGCGAAAAGCTGCTCCGAGACCTTGTCGAGGTCGGTGGTGAAGGGCAGCACCTGGCGGATATAGCCTTCGCCCGAGGCCAGTTGGTCGTTGCCGTACTCGTAGAGCGCCACTTGGACCGTGGGGTTATTGCCGCCCTTCTCAGCCGAGGTGAATTCGTTGACGATGCGCCAGAGCTGGTTCTTGGCTTGGGAGATCAGTCCGTCCATGCTGTTGGAGGTGTCCAACAGAACGGCGATCTGGACCAAGGCCTTGCCGAGGAACTGGCCGCTGGGCGTGGCCGGCTGGGGAGCCGTTGGCCCGACCACGGGGCCGTTGCCTTGCGGCTGGCTCGGATCGTCGCTCCAGGTCCTGGAGATCTTGGCCTGGGCCGCGGCGAGGATCTTGCCCGTCGCGGTCTCGATGACGCGGGCGTTGACCTCGGTTTTTTTCTTGGAGAGGTCGTTGAGCGTGCCCAGGACCACGGCTTCGGCGCCAAGAAGTTTTCCCAGTTCCTGGGTGGTCTTGGGATCCATGACGCCGGTCGTTTCGAGCTTGAGCTCCTCAAGGGCTTTTTTGAGGAGGCCGCGTTCTACGACCTGCAGCTTGCCGCCTTGCACCAGGTAGGTGGTCAGTCGTTCCTGGACGATTGTCGAGCCGCTGCTGCTGGCGCCGTCGTGATAGCCGAAGTTCAGGACCGCGACCTGCTTGACCGGCTTGTCCTTGAGGCCGGCTTCCAGTTTGGTCGCGAGATTTTCAAGCGGCTCGGCCGAGGCTGTGGCTGCCAGGGCTGCTGCTAAAGAAAGAATCAGGGGAATTCTGCTGGATTTTTTCATGGGGTTCCTCTGGGCGGAATTATAACATAATCGCGCTGGCGGCAAGGATGATGTCGATTTTCGGACAAGATTCCGCTGGCAATAGGATGTTTTTTTAAATCATGGTGCCGCCAGCGATTGAGGTCAAATATCAAGAAACGTATTGATAATATGCAGTTCTCGGCATGCAAGGCATTCAGTAAACTCGACTTCTCAATCGCGGGGCCCGTCGGCGCCGTATGCACCTCTCCTGTTTATCGATGCGTAAAAATACATTGATAAAACAGGGGTCCGAAGGATACAAGTAAACCGGTCTTTTCGAGGTCGACGCCCGTGTTCCGGAAGGTCCGTCCGGAGACTTGATAAATGGTAAAATACAGCTGCTTCAAATTGGAATGAGGCCGTAGTCGAAGCCAAAAGCAAAGGGGCGATGACGTGCATCTTGAGGAATTTGTCCGACAGCTCCAGTCCAGGCTGAGTTCTGCCCCGCGCTCATAAATGACATCCATTTTATCGAGAAAAGGCGTTAGCGCCGTCCTGGCTTCGGGGGTGCTCCTGATTTCTGCCTGCGCCGCGACGCCGAAGCGGCCGGTCTGGGTCGACGGCTCCGCGGGCCCGGCCGAGAGCATGGACGGGGTGGGGTTCTCCGGCTACCAGGCGGGCGACAGCGAGAGCCTCAAGAAGGCCCGCGACAGCGCCTACTCCGACGCCATGCAGAAGCTCTCACTCAAGCTGCGCGCCGTGGTCAAGGGAGAGGTCAAGACCGAACTGCAGACGCGGGTGAGCAACGCCTCCGAGGTCACTGACGAAAAGATCGAGGCAGTGACCGGCAGCGTGTTCAACGCGGTGCTCGGCCGCAAACGCTTCGACGAATTCCGCGACGAGCGCCGCCAGGAATACTGGGTGCGCTGCTCCATGACCCGCGAGGACGCCGAGGCGGCCATCAAGGAAGCCCTGGCCGCGGCGGCGCGCGAGCGGTCCATGAAGTCCGTGTATGTGCGGTTTCCCGGAGGCGAGGCCGGGCTGCGCTCTTTGGCCGAGGCCGAATTTCAGCGCTGCTTCGCGGATAAGGGATACGCGGTTATGGCGGTCTCCGTCGAGGCCCGCGTCCTGGTCTCCGGCGAAGTCCGGACCGAAGATATGGGCCAGGCCCAGGCCCTGGGCGTAGACGTGGGGCGAAGCTGCCGGGCGAGCCTGCGCGTCGAGGCGCTCTTCGGCGTCGGCGAGGCCGGCCAGAAAAAGATCTCGGGGTTCAAGGACGCCGCGGGCATCGGCCGGACTCCGGCCCAGGCTTGCGAGATCGCGGTCAAAAACGCCGCGGGCCCGGCCGCGGATGATATCGTGGAGCGCGTTTCCCGCGCGATCGAGGAGTAGGGGCGTATGCGCTACTCCAAGGTCTTCCTTGACGCCGTCGGCTACGAGCTGGCTCCAGATGTGGTCGCTTCGTCGGCGCTGGAGGAGCGCGTCGCGCCGGTGTACCGAGCCTTGGGCATGCAGGCCGGGCAGCTCGAGGCCCTGACCGGCATCCGAGAGCGTCGCTGGTGGGAGCCGGGCTTCCCGCTTTCCGAGGGCGCGATCCGCGCCGGCCGCAAGGCTTTGTCGGCGGGAAATGTCCAGGCCCGGGACCTCGGCGCCCTGATCTATGCCGGGGTCTGCCGCGAGGCCAGCGAGCCGGCCACGGCGTGCGCCGTGGCCCACGCCTTGGGCGCGGGTCCGGCTTGCGCGGTCTATGACCTCTCCAACGCCTGCCTGGGCGTCATGAACGCGATTTTTGAGCTTGCCAACGCCATAGAGATCGGCGCCATGCGCGCGGGCCTGGTCGTGTCCTGCGAATCGGCCCGGGAGATCAACGACAGCATGATCGCGAGCATGCTCCAAAATCCTTCCATGGAGCATTTCCGCCTTTCCATCGCCACCCTGACGGGCGGCTCCGGCGCGGTCGGGGTTCTGGTGACGGACGGTTCCTTCGGCCGCCAAGGGCGCAGGCTTCTGGGCGGCCTCTGCCGGACCGCGCCTCAGCATTACGGCCTGTGCCGCTGGCATAGGGACAGCATGTCCACGGACGCGGCCGCGGTGCTCAAGCATGGCGTGGCCTTGGGCCGGGAGACCTGGCGGGCTTTTCTCAAGGATATGGGTTGGAGCGCGGGGAGCGTGGATAAGACGATCTGTCATCAAGTGGGCGCGCCGCATCGCAGCCAGGTCCTTTCGGAGATGGGAGTTCCCCTGGATAAGGATTTTCAGACCTATGAATATTTGGGCAATATCGGCACCGTGTCCTTGCCGTTGACCGCCGCCATAGCCGAGGAGCGCGGATTCCTTGAGAAAGGCGACAAGGTCGCGTTTTTGGGCATCGGCAGCGGCCTTAACTGCCTTATGTTGGGATGGGAGTGGTAATGAAGGAGGAGTCTCCGATGGTTCTTGCCAGCGCGGCGCCAAAGGCGCCGCGCCACCGACGCCCCCGAGGAGGGGGCGTCGGCTGTCCGTTAGGGGTGGCCTTGCCGTTGTGGTTAGGAGTCCTTTCTTGAAGCATCCGGCTCTCCCATTTGAAAGCCACTTTTTGCAGCGCGGTTCTTTAAGGCAGCATTATCTGGACTCGGGCTCGGGCGATCCGGTAGTCATGGTGCATGGCAACCCCACGTGGTCGATCTATTTCCGGGATTTGGCCCAGGCCTTGAGCGATTCGTGCCGCGTCATCGTTCCGGATCATATGGGCTGCGGCCTTTCCAGCAAGCCTGGCGACGATGTCTATGACTATACTCTAGAGAGCCGCGTCGACGATCTGGAGAGCCTCCTCGATGGCATTGGCGCGCGGGAGCGGCTGACCTTGGTCCTGCATGATTGGGGCGGCATGATCGGCATGGCCTATGCGGCGCGCAGGCCGGAACGCGTGAGCCGTCTTGTGATTCTCAACACGGCCGCTTTCCTCATGCCGCCAGGGAAAAGATTCCCTTGGTTGCTGCGGGCTTGCCGCAATCCCCTGGGCGCCCTGCTGGTGCGCGGGCTCAATGCCTTTGCCTGGGCCGCCAGTCATCTGGGCTGCAAGCGGCGCCGTTTGAGCGCCGGACTTCGGCGTTTTTATCTGGAGCCTTATGACAGCTGGGCCAATCGGATAGCGGTCCAGCGATTCGTCGAGGACATCCCCCTGGCGCCCGGTGAGAGGGCGCATGCGCTGGTCAGGCAGGTGCAGGAGAGTCTGGAGCGCTTCACGCAAGTCCCCATGCTGATTTGCTGGGGGGAAAAGGATTTTGTTTTCGATCGGCATTTCCTCGAGGAATGGATCCGCCGGTTCCCGAGGGCCGAGGTGCACCGGTTCCCGGACTCGGGACATTACGTGCTCGAGGACTCCGGCGACCGGATCATTCCCCTGGTCAGAGGTTTTCTTGAGCGGCATCCTGTCACGCGCTGAGAGCGTCTCCGATCTGCTGGCCGAGACCGCGGCCCGAGTCGGGCAGCGGCCCGCGATTCTGGCTGGGCGAAAATCCATGACTTTTCGCCAGCTGGACGACGATTCCGCCATCCTGGCCGCGGGATTGATCCGCGCGGGCGTGGGTCCGGGCATGCGCGCGGCCTTGCTGGCGCCTCCGGGCATGGATTTCGCGGCCTTGACCTTCGCGCTTTTTCGGGCCGGGGCCGTGCCCGTGCTCATCGATCCGGGCATCGGGTGGAAGAACATGGGGCGCTGCCTGGCGCAAGCCGAGCCCCAAGCCTTCATCGGTTCGGAGAAGGCCCATTTGGCGCGGCTGGCCGGAGGGTGGGCCCGCGGCAGCCTAAGGATTAGGGTCACGGCCGGCCGGCCTTGGTTCTGGGGAGGTTTGACGCTGCAGGACTTAAGGCGCTTGGGACGAGAGTCGCCCGCGGCCATGCCGCGGCCTAGGCCGGACGACGCGGCCGCGATCCTCTTCACGTCCGGGAGCACCGGCGCTCCCAAGGGCGCGGTCTATACCCATTCGATTTTCTGCCATCAGGCCCGGATGCTGGCGGAGCGCTTCGGCATAACTCCAGGCGACTATTCTATCCCCACATTCCCGCTTTTCGCGCTTTTCGACGTGGCCCTGGGCTTGAGCGCCGTGATCCCGCGCATGGACCCGACGCGGCCGGCCCGGGTCGATCCTCTCGAGATCGTGCGCCCCGTACAGAAATACGGCGCGGTCCAGCTTTTCGGCTCGCCGGCGCTCCTGGACGCCGTGGGCCGGTTCGGCGAGAGGCACGGCGTCATGCTGCCCAGCTTGAAGCGCGTCATTTGCGCCGGGGCTCCTGTCCCGGCGCGGGTGCTGGAGCGGATGGTCCGTATGCTCCGCCCCGGAGCCGAGGTGCATACGCCCTACGGCGCGACCGAGGCCCTGCCCCTGGCGCACGTCTCCAGCTCGGAACTCCTGCGCGACGGCGCGGCCTTGACCGCCCAAGGCCGAGGCGTGTGCGTGGGCCGGACTTGGCCGGGCATGGAGGCGCGCATCATCAGGATCGACGACTCCGCCATCTCGTCATGGTCCGCCGACCTGGAACTGCCGCGCGGTTGCATCGGCGAGATCACGGCCAAGGGGCCGGTCGTCACCCGGGAGTATTTCCGCGATCCGAACGCCACGGCCTTGGCCAAGATCCCTGAGCCTGACGGCTCGGTCCGGCACCGCATGGGGGATCTGGGCTACATCGACGAGAAAGACCGCCTTTGGTTCTGCGGCCGCAAGAGCCAGCGCGTGATCACTTCCGTAGAGACCCTCTTCACCATCCCCTGCGAGGGCGTGTTCAACAGCCACCCCCAAGTGCGGCGCAGCGCGTTGGTGGGAGTGCAAATCCCGGGCGGGCAAGTCCCGGTTTTGTGCGTGGAGCTGGAGCCGGGCGCCGCGGATGTCTCGAGCATCCGCGCCGAGCTTCTGGAACTGGGCGCGCGTTTCGCGCACACCCGGCGCATACGGACCATCCTGTTTCACCCGGCGTTTCCGGTCGACATCCGGCATAATGCCAAGATATTCCGGGAAAAGCTCGCGGTCTGGGCCAAGCAGCGGATTTCATGAAAGTGCTGGTGACTGGAGGCGGCGGTTTCGTGGGCGGAGCCGTGGCTCGCCTTCTGCGTCGGCAGGGCCTCAGGGTGCGCAGCTTTTCCCGAGCGGCCCATCCCGAGCTCGCGGCCGAAGGCATCGAAGCCTTCCGGGGCGACGTATCCGACGCGTTCGCCGTCCAAGAGGCTTGTCAAGGCATGGACGCGGTCGTGCACACGGCCGCCAGGGTCGGGCTTTGGGGCGATTATGCGAATTTTTATCGCGTCAACGTGAAGGGCACGGCCAACGTCATCAAGGCCTGCCAGGAGTTGGGCGTGCCCAAGCTGGTGTTCACGAGCTCTCCCAGCGTGGTCTTTGACGGCCGCGACGTGGACGGGTGGGACGAGTCCGCGCCCTATTCCCGGCGTTTTGATTCGCATTATTCCCGCACCAAGGCCCTGGCCGAGGAGATGGTCCTGGCGAGCAACACGGCCAGCCTCGCCACCGTGGCCTTGCGGCCGCATCTGGTCTGGGGACCGGGTGAGAACCATATCCTTTCCCGGATAGTGGACCGGGCGCGGGCCGGAAAGCTGCGCCGCGTCGGAAACTCCAATAAGCGGGTGGACACGTCCTACGTCGACGATACGGCGCTCGCCCATTGGCTCGCCTTGCAGCGCCTCGACGCGTCCTGTGCCATAGCGGGCAAGGCCTATTTTCTGTCCCAAGGCGAGCCGCGGCCATTGTGGGACATTGTCAACGGAATGCTTCGCGCCGCGGACCTGCCCCCGGTGGAGCGGAGCGTGGCGCCGCTCGCGGCTTGGGCCGCGGCCTACGGCTTGGAGGCTTTCTATTTGGCCGCGCGGCGCAAGGAAGAGCCCATTCTGACGCGCTTCTTGATCAGTCAGCTCACGACCGCCCATTGGTTCGATATTTCCGCGGCCCGGCGCGACCTGGGCTTCCAGCCGCGGGTGAGCATCGACGCGGGCCTCGAGAGGCTGCGCGTTTGGTTCGCGGAGAAGAGGACATGACTCCCAAGAAACCCACGGTCTTGCTTTTAGTCGTGGACGCGGTCGGGGTCGCGACGATCGAATATCTGCTCGATCGTCATCGCCGGGCCGTTAAGCTTCCCAATTTCTCTCGACTGGGCCTGCCTCGCATCCTCGACCGGCGCTTTGCCGGTCGTCTGGGCGCGGAGCGGCGTCGAACCTTGGCCATGCGCCTGGAGCAGGCGTCGGCGTCGGCTGATTCGGTCATCGGGCACCGGGAGATGGTCGGCATCGTTGATCCGAGCACCTACGAGCTTTTTCCTAAGGGATTTTACCAGGAGTTCATCCTCGCCCTGGAGAAGCGCATCGGCCGCAAGACCATCTTCAACAAGATGGCGGGCGGCATGGAGGCTATCGAGCTCAACGCCGATGAGCATGAGCAGACCGGCTGCCCGATCGTTTACGCGAGCAAGTGCGATCCCCTGATCCAGATCGCCATGAACGAGGCGGTCATCTCGGTCAAGGAGCAGCATGCCATAGCCGACGCGGCCTTCGCCTTGGCGCGGGAGATGGGCATCCCCATCACCCGCGCCATCGCCCGCTCCTACGTGCGCGCGCCGGACGGAGAGATCATCCGGACCGCCAACCGCCATGACGCGGTCCTTCCCCTGGCCGGCAAGACCTTGGTGGACATTCTTCACGGCCTCTGCGTCTGGACCGTGGCCGTGGGCAAGACCAGCGACTTGGTCAACACAACTTATCATGAGCGCATCAAGCTCACCAATCCGGCGTTTCTGGACCCGTCCCTGGGCCTGCGCTTCGTGCATCCCAAGAAGAAGGACACCAACCCCTACAACGTCCAGGGCACGATCAACGCGCTGGCTTGCGCGGCCCGGCTTCATCGGCCGCGCGGCACGTTCGTGTTCAGCAACCTGGTTGACGCGGACAGCCTTTACGGCCACACCCGGGACGTCGCCGGCGCCGTCCGTTCGCTGGAGGAAGTGGACCGGTGCCTGCCGCTTTTCGAAAAGAACCTGAGGAAGGGAGATTTGTTGGTCATCACCGCGGATCACGGCATGCAGCACCGGGAGGACTACGGGTACCACAACAAGGAGCCCCTGCCGCTCATCGTGGAGCGCGTGGGCTTTGGCGCGGATTTAGGCGGGCTCAAGCCCGGGCCCGGGAAGAGCCTTTGCGAGATTGGCGATCTTATTGCACAGGCCTTCGGCTGCGAGAAGGAATATCGTCGTAATGGCGGTGCCGGAGATTGACTTGTTGGACTTGTTCAACTTGTTGAGAATGATGTTGGATTTTAGTGATTCAAAATAAGTCCAACAAGTTGAACAAGTCAATCTCCGGCACCGCTATCACCGCTATTTTTTAGCGAGCAGAGACGCGGCGACGGACGAGGCGAGGATCGCGGCGATGACGCCGAGGGACGCGCCTGTGGGCACGTGATAGAACATGCTGCCCAGCATCTTTAGGCCCACGAAAACCAGAATCAGGGATATCCCGATTTTAAGGAACCGGAACATGTTGACGAGGTTGGCCAGGAGAAAGAAAAGGGCGCGCAGGCCCATGATGGCGAAGACGTTGGATGTGTAGACCACGAGAGTGTCCGTGGTGATGGCGATGATGGCCGGGATGGAATCCAGGGCGAAAACGAGGTCGGAGAATTCAACCACCAGCAAGGTCGCGAACAGGGGCGTGGCGTGCAGGACGCCGTTTAGGGACACGAAGAACTTTTCGTCGTGGTGATCTTGGGTCAGGGGAAAAAACCGTTTGAGGAGCTTGAGCGCGGGGTTCCGGCTTGGATCCACATGCTCCTCGTTCTGGAAAGCCATCTTCGCGCCCGTGTAGATGAGCAGGCCGCCGAACACGTAGATCATCCAGTGGAAGGCGTTGATCAGCGAGACCCCGGCGAAAATGAAGATGAAGCGCATGACGATGGCGCCGAGTATGCCCCAATGCAGCACCCGCGATTGATAGAGAGGGGGAATGGCGAAGTATCTGAAGATGATGATGAACACGAACATGTTGTCCGCGCTCAGGGATTCCTCCAGCAGGTAGCCGGTCACGAACTGAAGGGCCCGCTCGCGGCCGCTGGATAGGGCGATGGCGCCGGCGAAGAGCATGGCCAGGGAGAACCAGGCGCAGGTCCAAAAAGCGGCTTCCTTCATCGAGACGGCGTGGGCTTTCTTGTGGAGGATGCCGAGGTCGATGGAGAGAACGGTCACGACGATGGCGCCGAAGAGCAGCCACAGGCCGGTTTCTCCTAGCATGGCCAGATATTTTCCGCTATTTAGGCGGCGCGGTCAAGGCGGGCGGGACGATTATTTCGTTGAGATTGACGCCCTTTACGCGCCAGGCGGAATTGGAGCAGCGCGAGAAATAATCCAGCGCGGGCTGTTCCTCGACGGCCCGGCCCGAGGCCGCGTGGCGAACCCAGCGTCTCCCGTCCTTGACCACGATGAACAGCTGATGCGTGATGAGCACGGGCTTGTCCGGCTGATCCTCGCGCACAAGGTTGGCGACGGCGCCCGAGGGAATCCGGTCCAGTGCCGCGGGCAGCGCTTCCAGGGGCAGATACGCGACCGTGGAGATTTCGTCGGCATATAGCTCGCCGGCTTTGTGCAGGTCTTGGAGCCGGCTTTCACTCTGCGCGGCGGAGTCGTGCGAAAAACCCGCCACGTCCGCCAACGTCCGCGAGGCGTACCAGGCCCTTTTGGAGATGCGTTTGCGCGCGATGCGGGTCCGCCCGCCCGCGATCTCGCGGGTGATGTCCCTGAGGAATCCCGCTGCTTGATTGTTGGGCAGCCAGTCGGCCTCGGGAAAATGATTGCGGTCGGCGAAAGACACCACGCCGTTGCGGTAGCGAATTTTCTGCAAAAGAAGTTTGGCGCGATCGAGGTCGCTTTCCAACGATAGCGCCATGACTTCTTCTACGAAAGTGGTGCAATCAAGCTCCTTGAAGCTGTAAAGGGGATCGCGGTCGAAATCGCCGTCCGGACCTTCGCCCAAGGGTCCCAGGCGGTAGGGGGTGCCCAGAAAAGCCTCGCTCACCGCGGCGACGCGATCCTGCAGGCGTGCATGGCGTTGATGGATGCCGCGCAAGGTTTCGGCGATCTCGTCTTCATTCATGCGCGGGAAACGGAGCGGCTGCGGGGCGTCCGCGGCCCGGGACGATGCGGCGAGAATGAGGCACAAAAGAGAGATTCTCATGAAACCAATTTTATCATTATGGAATCGCGTTTGCGGTCCCGCGGGCAAGGCGGTATACTCTTGGGATGGCGGAAGGCGGGTTTCTGATCTACACGGACGGCGCCTGCTCGGGCAACCCCGGTCCAGGCGGGTGGGCCGCCGTCGTGCAAGGGCCGGACGGATCGGTGCGCGAGTTGGGGGGGGCGCAGGCGCAAACCACCAACAATCGCATGGAGCTTTCCGCCGCCATCGAGGCTCTGCGTTTCCTGGCCGGGAGGGCGGGCCGGGCGGATATTTTTACCGACTCCACATACCTGATTGCCGGCATCACCCGCTGGCTGCGGCTGTGGAAGCGCAAGGGCTGGCGGCGCGCGGACGGCGCCGAAACCTTGAACCGGGACCTCTGGCAGGAGCTCGATGACTTGGCTTCGCGGCGCGAGGGCGGGGTGACATGGAACTATGTGCGCGGGCACAACGGCCATCCCGGCAATTCCCGGTGCGACGAAATCGCCGTGGCCTTTTCCAGAGGAAAACCTCCGTCGCTGTATCGCGGCCCCTCGTCAGGCTATAGCGTGGATATGACTCCGCCCAGCCCCGAGCCCTTGCCTGCCGCGGCTAAGGGGCCGCAGGCGGCCGGGCGTCCGGCCGGCCCGAAGAGGGCCGGTTGGTATTTGAGCCTCCTCGACGGCAAGCTTGAAAGGCACCAGCTTTGGGCCGAGTGCCAGGCTCGGGTTCATGGCCGGCCCGCGTTGTTTAAAAAAGTCGTTTCGCCCGAGGAAGAGGCGGACATCCTGAGGAAGTGGGGCCTGAAATAGGCTTTGAATCGGGCCGGTAATTGCTGACGACGTCCGCCCTACTTTGCTAGAATTTACGCTTCATGAGCGACAAGCCCACGCTCCAGAGACGTTCGGCCGGAGTCCTGCTTCATCCCACGTCCTTGCCCGGAGCCCACGGCATCGGCGACATCGGCCACGAGGCGTTCGCCTTCGCCAATTTTTTGGCGGCTTGCGGCCAGAGCTGGTGGCAGATGCTGCCCATCGGTCCCGTGGGACAGGGACATTCCCCTTATTTCTCGCTTTCGGCTTTTGCCGGCAATCCCCTGCTCATCTCCCTCGACAAACTATGCAAAAAGGGCCTTCTCGAGCCGGCCGATCTCAAGCCCGTCCGGGGCCAGATTCGGGACAGGGTGCATCCGGCGTCGGTCGAGCGCTTCAAAGAGTCGCGTTTTACCAAGGCCTTCGAGGTCTTTGACCGCCGCAATGAGCCCGCGGAGAGTGCGGCTTTCGACGCCTTTTGCCAGGCGCAGAAGGACTGGCTCGACGATTATTCTCTTTATTGCGCGATCAAGGAGACTCATCAGGGCGCGGCGTGGACCGACTGGGAGCCGGGATTGCGCGCGCGCCATCCCGCGGCCCTGGAGCGCGCCCGCCAGGCCCTGGAGGGACGCATCCGTTATCACAGGTTCCTGCAGTTCATGTTCCATACGCAGTGGGTCGAGCTCAAGGAATACTGCGTGTCCTTGGGATTGGGGCTGATCGGAGACATCCCGATTTTCGTGGCGGCTGACAGCGCGGACGTGTGGTCTCATCCGGAGCTCTTCTGGCTGGGCGAGGACGGACGGCCCTCGGCCGTGGCCGGAGTGCCGCCCGACTATTTCAGCCAGAAGGGCCAGCTTTGGGGCAATCCTTTGTACCGCTGGGACGTCATGAGAGCCGACGGCTTCTCCTGGTGGATCGCGCGTTTTAGATCCGCCTTGGCGCGTTTCGACGCGGTCCGGCTCGATCATTTTATCGGTTTTCATAATTACTGGGAGATCCCGGCCGGGGCCAAGGACGCTACCGGCGGCCGCTGGGTCCAGGCGCCCGGGGATGAATTCTTCCGGGCCGTCCTGCGCGCCTTTGGCGATCCTCGGGGCGCCGACGGGATGCCCGGAGGCGACGCCAGCGTCGAGATCATCGCCGAGGATCTGGGTTCGGTGACGAAGGAAGTCGCGTCCTTGCGGGACCGCTTCGAGTTCCCGGGCATGCGCATCCTGCAGTTTTGTTTTGGCAAATGGGACGAGAAAGCCCTGCCCCATAATTTCCCGCGCCGCAGCGTGGTTTACACCGGCACCCATGATAATGACACGATCGTGGGTTGGTTCCATGATCCGGGCCTTCAATCGAACGTCCGCACCCCGGAGCAGGTGCGCGTGGAGCGGGAGAACGCCCTGAAGTATTTGGACAGCAACGGCGTGGATATCCATTGGGACATGATCCGCGCCGCCCTCAAATCGCCGGCGCATACCGCTATCATCCTGGCGCAGGATCTTTTGGGATTGGGGTCCGAGGCGCGCATGAACCTGCCCGGGACCTTGGAGGGCAACTGGCTCTGGCGTCTGGCGCCGGGGGCTTTGACGCCCGAGATCGCGGGCCGGCTGGCTTTGATGACCGGGGCTTACGGCAGGGGCCCAAGGAGATGGACGACATGAGCGTCACTGAAAAACATCCGCATCAATCGGGAGCGAGTCTCCTGACCGAGCAAGACCTTTACCTTTACAACGAAGGGACGCATTTCAAGATCTATGACAAGCTCGGCGCTCACCTGATGGAGCATGACGGGCGCAAGGGCGTCTATTTCGCCGTCTGGGCGCCCAACGCCAAGAAGGTCTGCGTCGTCGGGGATTTCAACGAGTGGAACAAGAGCAAAAATCCCCTGCATCCCCGCGGTTCATCCGGCATATGGGAAGGCTTCATCCCCGGCCTGGGCAAGGGCTGCGTCTATAAGTACTACATTTCCTCGAACATCCACGGCTACAAGGCTGAAAAGGCCGACCCCGTGGGCTTCTTTTCTGAAATTCCGCCCAAGTCCGCCTCGGTCGTCTGGGACATGGACTATCAGTGGAACGATTCGGCCTGGCTGCAGGAGCGCAAAAAACGCATCAGCATGGACAGCCCCATCTCCATCTATGAGGCGCACCTCGGCTCCTGGATGCGCGTGGCCGAGGAGAATAACCGCTCCTTGACTTACCGCGAACTGGCGCCCAAGCTCGCGGCGCACGCGCGGCGCATGGGTTTCACCCACGTGGAACTTTTGCCCATCATGGAACATCCTTTCTACGGTTCCTGGGGATATCAGACCATCGGCTATTTCGCCCCGACCTCGCGCTACGGCACGCCCCAGGACTTCATGTACCTGGTGGATCACCTGCACCAGGAGGGCATCGGCGTGATCCTGGATTGGGTCCCGTCGCATTTCGCGACCGACGGCCATGGCCTGGCCCAATTCGACGGCTCGCATCTTTACGACCACGCCGACCCGCGCAAGGGCTTCCATCCGGACTGGGGGAGCTACATCTTCAACTACGGCCGAAACGAGGTCCGCAGCTTTCTCATCTCGAGCGCCCTGTTCTGGCTGGACAAGTTCCATGTCGACGGCTTGCGCGTGGACGCGGTGGCCTCCATGCTGTATCTTGATTACTCGCGCAAGGACGGGGGCTGGATCCCCAATCAATACGGCGGCCGGGAGAACATCGAGGCCATTTGGTTTTTGCGCCGCTTCAACGAGGAAATCTACAAGCATTTCCCGGACGTGCAGACTTTCGCCGAGGAGTCCACGGCTTGGGGCATGGTCTCCCGGCCCACCTACGTGGGGGGGCTGGGCTTCGGCTATAAGTGGGACATGGGCTGGATGCACGACACCTTGAGCTACATGCGCAAGGACGCGGTGCACCGCAAGTTCCATCAGAACGTCATCACCTTCCGCATGCTCTACGCCTTCCATGAGAACTTCATCCTGCCGCTTTCTCACGACGAGGTGGTGCACGGCAAATGCTCGCTGCTGTCGCAGATGTCGGGAGACGACTGGCAGAAGTTCGCCAATCTGCGCTTGATGTTCGGCTACATGTGGGCCCAGCCGGGCAAGAAGCTCCTCTTCATGGGCGGGGAATGGGGGCAGTGGCGCGAGTGGAACCATGAGGCCAGCCTCGATTGGGATCAGCTCAACTACGCCCCGCACGAGGGCGTGCGGCGTTTGGTCGAGCGGTGCAACCGCGTCTATAGATCCGAGCCCGCCCTTTATGAACGCGATTTTGACCCGTCGGGGTTCTGTTGGGTCGACTGCAACGACGCGGATAGCTCGGTGCTGAGCTTCATCCGCCGCGGCCAGAGCAGCGGGGACCATATACTCGTGGTCATGAACTGCACGCCCGTGCCCCGGCCGAACTACCGCGTGGGCGTGCCTTGCGGGGGCTGGTGGGCCGAGATACTGAACTCCGATGCCGCGGAATACGGCGGCAGCGGCATGGGCAACCTGGGGGGCGCCAATGCCCAGGGCATCGCCTGGCACGGCCACGGGCAGTCGCTGGAGATATGCCTGCCGCCGCTCTCCTGCCTATACTTCAAAAACCAGGGTTGATCCGGCCTTTCAGCGCCCTTTGCGCAGAATGGCTTGATTGCGCAGGGCGTGGCCGCACAGGGATAACGGGCCGCCGTAGCTGGTGGCGTTGCGCTCGAGAGCGGGGTTGCTCTTGCCGCGCAGGATCGCCTTGATCGTCGCCAGGACTATCCGTTGGGCCTTGGGAGAGTAGCCGCCGAGGAGCGCCCAGCCGTGGTAGATGCTGCCGTTTAAGCCCGGCTTCTTGTAGACCCGATAAGGGAGATTGTTGCCATCGATATAGTTGGCGAACGAGGGATCGTCCAGCGACTGGTTCCAAATCGCGTCGACGAACGTGCTGGCCATGCGATCGACGTCCGCGCGGGCGAAAATGCGGCCCATCTCATAGAGGTGGACCATTATGAAGGCCTCGCGGTTGGTGTGGGACGTGTCCGGGACGCCGGCCTGATTCCCGACCGAGCCGGGGGTATTGTCGGTGTCGGAACCGATCGGGATCGTGTGGTTTTCCCATATCCAGCCGGTACGCCAGGGCGCGAGCTTGTTCTTGAACGCCGCGCCGATCTCATCGCTGAGGCGGCAATAGAGCGGGTCGGCCGTGGCCTGGCACAGGAACATCAGGTTGAGCCCCATGTTCGAGCCGTTGTCGTTCCAAATGGGGAAGCGGTCAGGGTTGAGCCACGGGACCTGCTCCTGCAGCTGGCCATGGTACCAGTATTGGACGACGGCTTGATCGACGAAAGCGATGTATCGCCGGGCCTGCGCGTCGTAACGCTTGCGCCAGCGGGGGTTGCTCCTGATGACGGCCGCGGCGCGGGCTATGGGCACCATGGCTTGGAAGGTGAAATGCAGGATCGGCGCCGGGACCGCGGAATCGGGCGTGATGAAGAAGGGCCCCCAGACCCGGAAGCTCTTCCCCTGGTCGCGGAACTCCTTGGCCGTGTCGAGCATGTTGTCGATATAGCGCAGCGTCCGCCTGAGCAGCCTTTCGTCCTCGGTGCCCTCGACGGCGGAAAGCATCGCGTTGAGATAGTAGCTGGTGAAATAGTAGACGCTGGATCTGCCGGATCTTGACTCGTGCTCTATTTCCGGGCTGTCCTTGGCCAGGTAGTAGTTGAAGGCCAGCCGGCAGAACAGAAAGTCCCACGAGCAGCGGGCATAGATGAGCGCGGACGATGAGCCGGCCGCCAAAAGAACGGCGAGGGCGGCGATCCACCAAGCGCGACGACCGGGCAATTTGAAAGGTATCATCTGTCCTCGGCTAGAAGTGCTGCGTGAGTTCGATGCTGAAGTAGTCGGCGTGATAGCTGGGCGTGTCGTAGCGCGTGTAAGACGGCCGCAGGGAATTGACGCCGTTCCAGCGCCATTCCAATCCCGCCTGGAGTTCGTTGGTGAAATGCGAGCTCACGCCGTCCTCGTCCGCGTAAGCCGGCAGGTAGCGCAGCGTCAGCCGTCCCCGCCGGAACACGTTGCAGGAGAGCTCCGGCCCCAGGGCGTTCATTTTCAGGCTGCGGGGCGTGTAATAGTCGCGGCTGAAACGGCTCGTGTTGTCGTAGGTGAAGCGGTCGATGCCCTTCAAGACGATTCGGTCGTCGTCGTAGATGACCCTCTCCGCCTGCGCCTGGGTCGCGGCGCGGCGATTGTCGTCGGAGTAGGCCGTCCATTCCTCCTGCAGGAGCAATCTCCAGAGACCGCCCAGGTTCCAGCTCGCGGCGATGATCCCGTAGCGGCCCGTGATATTGCGCGAAAGAGCGAGCGCGTTGGAAAGGGGCGCGCGCCCCAGTTCCAGCCGGCTGGACAAGTCATCGCTCCAGCGCGAGTCCAGCTTGCCGGCTCCGGAAAGAAAGGCGTCGGCTCCGTTCTGGAAGTGCTGCATGGCGGTCAAGCCCAGGCGGTGGTTCAAACCCAGGTTTAGCTCGACGCCGGCGCCGACGGCGTTGTCGATCACCCTCCGGCTGCCCGCCTGCGCGAATTCGGCGCGGCGGTGGGCGACGTGGAACTGCGCGGCGTCCCTCCTGGGAAGGAAGAGGCTTTGATTGAACATCCAATATTCCCGCCCGCTGTTGTCATGCTGGAACGAGAAGCCCGGAGTCCAGAAAGTTCCGCCTTGGGCGGTCGCGGACCGCAGAGCGGCCGCCAAATCCGGGAAATTCGCGGCGGAAAGGGCCTGTTGGGCCTGGGCCTGTCCCGCGGCGAAATCTCCGGCGTAAAGCCGGATCTGCGCTTCCTTGGCGAGCAAAGCGGGGGCGCTGGCGCCGCCGGCTTTGAGCCGCGCCAGCCAGCCATAGGCCTCGCGCGGCCGGTCCTCCCATGCGGCCCAATCGATGAGCTGCTTGTACGCCCGGGCGAAGGGGTTGTTGTCCTGCAGGTGCCGAATCAAATCTGGTCCGGTCCAGGCGCTGTTGGGTTCGACCCGGTTCATCCGTCCCCGGTCCTGGCTGCGTAGATTCATCCCGAAGGCGTCCTGGACGTAGGCCGTGTCGTAATGCTTTTTCACCAGCGCCTGGTTGACCTCGGCCGATTCCGGCACGTTGGAGTTGTCGTCTTTTTGGCCGTACGCGCCCTCCGGGTAGGCGAAAGCCGAGGGCTTGGTTCCCAGCTGGTCCTGAATTTTTGCTTGGATGTCCGCGTAGTCGCGGTCGATGCGTTGCCGCCATTCATCCGTGGTCTCGAGCCGTCCGGCTGAGTCCAGCCATTGGCGGTTTATCAGGAAAAGTCCCTTGACTCCGTCGGGGGTGATGGGAATGTAGGTGTGGGCCATGTCTCCGTGAGACTGTATCTCCCAGCGGCCGGTGCTTTGGAAATCCTTCAGGTGCCGCCACGACGCGTAGCCGGGGGGGGGGTAGGGATGTCCGTCGACGTTGGCCGCAGCCGCCATCATGGCGGCCTTGAACCCATATTTTTGCAGGATCGGATCGGCCATGGTGAGGCTGTCGGTGCGGCCGTCATCGAAGGTGATGAGCACCGGCCGCGGCGGCAGGGTTTGGCCGCCGCGCAGCCAGGAATTGACTTGCTCGGCGGTGACGGACGTGTAGCCCGCCTCGCTCAGGGCCCGCATATGCTCGTCGAATACTCCGGCGTAGTGGTGATACGAGTAAACCAGCATCGGATCCTTCGGGCTGGCGGTGAGCCCGTGGTAAAGGAGCACCGGAACGACGGCGGAGCCCTCGTTCTCCTTGAGCCAATTCGCCAACAGGTCCTTCGCCCGGCGTTGCTCGTGCGCGTTGTAAAGAGTTTGGGCGTATGCGAGCAGGCTGGGCGGGTTGGTGGGGTTGAGCGACCAGGCTTTCTCCATGTATTGTGCCGCCTCTTTGGCGCGGCCCTGGCTCTCCAGGACGTTGGCGAGCATCTGGTAGCCGTCCTGAAAGTTGGGGTTGATCTGGAGAGCGTTGCGGCAGGCCGCTTCGGCCTCGGAGAACCTTTTGTCATGCAAAGCCGCTTCGGCCTTGAGGAGCTGTCCGGTCTGGCTCGTCGGGAAGACCGCCAGGTATCGGTCGATGAGCTTCTCCAGCGGGCCCCATTTCCGCTCGCTCAGATAGAGCGTCGCGAGGCGAAACACCAGGTTCTCCCTGGGCTGGAGGTCGACAAGCCAATCCTCCAGGAGGTTGATCGCGGAGGAAACGCGGCCGCTCATGAGCGCGTCATCGACCAGGAAGTTCAGCGCCTGCCGGTCGCGGTATTCGTTGACGAGCTGGCGCATCTTGTCGCGCGCCAGGTCTTCCTGGCCGGGGATGCGGGACTGCGTCCAGGCTTCGTAGAACCTGCAGCCGGCCGCATCGGGGAAGAGCTCGACGGCCTTGCTCCAATACGGCCAGGCCGCGATGAATTGATTGCTCCAAAAAAGGGCCTCGCCCATGACCGGATAAGCGTTCGGCGGCAGGGCGGTGGAGACCTCCACCCCCAGGATCAGCCGCTCGGCTGCTTCGAAATTGCGCAGGTTGACATGGATGCGGGCCATCGCGACCATCACCTGGGGCTGGTCCGGCTTCAAGAGCAGGCTCTTGGCGTAGCTCTCCAGGGCCGCTGTCAGTTGACGCGTTTCGATTTGCGCGCGCGCCAGGGCGTTCCAGCTGGAGGCGTCGTCCTGGACCGATTTCGTGAGGTCGCGGCCGACCTCCAGGGCCTCCTGGTAGCGGCCGACCTTGATCAGGGCGGAGAGCAGCTGATGGCGATAGGCGGTGTTCCGGGCGTCCAGCTTGCTTAGCTGTTGGAACAGCGGGATGGCGGTTTCGTATTGGTTGTCATCCAGGCGCTGCTTGGCTTCGCGGTAGAGGGATTCCCGGTTCTTCCTCGCCAAGATGGTCGGGGCGGTCTTGACGACGTCGAGCGCTTCCGTGTCATGGGGGCGCACGGCCAGGACCTGGCGGGCGGCCTCGACCGCTTCCGGATAGTTCTCCAGCCTCCATAGGGCCCACATCAAGTCCCGGCGGGCCAGAAAATTCGGGGGGTCGAGCTTGACGATCTCCCGGAATATTTTAGCCGATTCCGCGTATTTCTGTTGTTGGAATTGGGCGACGGCTTTGGCCCGCAACGCCGGAATCAGATCGCGATTGCGGGCGGAGCGGGCGTTGCTGACGATCCCGACGGCGTCCGGGTCGTCCGGCTTGGCGTCGAGGATGCCGAGGGCGATGCGCTTGGCCTCATCGAAGCGCTCGGCGCTCCAATACGCCAGCATGAGATCCTTGCGGGCGCCGACGTCGAGCGGATCGGCGGATGAAATTCGTTGAAAGATGCCGATGGCCTCTTCGTATTGGCCCAGACGCAGCAGGGCGTTGGCTTGCTGACGCAGAGCTCCCTGGTCTACGGGGCTGCCGGCGAAGGCCCATGAGCCGGCGGCCAGGCATAGGCCGACCAAGAGGACCGCGGCCGCGCGCGCGGCACGGAAGCGGGAATGAACCATGTCAGAACGGCGCCTCGGCCAACGGCGTGAAAAGCAGGGAGATGGAGTTGGCGCGGCCTATGCCGCGGACCTTGTCCAGAATGGAGACTTGGACGATGCCGTTGTCGGTGGCGGGATTGGCGAGCGCGTCAGTGGACCATTTGGCGCCGCCGTTGTATGAAACCTCGAGGTGCCTCCCGGAAAGCAGGATATCGGCCGTGAACCGATGACCAGGCCCCACCGGGTGCGGGCCTACGAAGAGGGGCTGGCGCGTCTTTTTGGGAAGCTCCTGTATGATCAGCTTCGATTCGGTGTAGATCAGCAGGAGTTCCTCGCCCGCGGCTTCGTCATCGCGCAGATGCAATTGGAACTCGCCGATAATCGAGGCCGCTTCCACGCGCAGTTTGAAGTTCGGGGCGGCCTTGGTGCTGAGCCAGAACAGGCGGGTTCCCCGGCGGCCCAGCGGCGAGACCAGGTCGAAGCGCGCCTGCTTCTCGTCGCAACCGGCCGCCGGGAAGCCCAAGCCCCACTCGCGGTTATGGATGTGGCCTTTCGTCAGGTAGGTGGGGCCCGTGGCCGGCAACTCGACCCGGAGCCGGTTGATCAGCTCTTCGGGCTCCCAATCGGGATTGATGTTGAGGACGTTGAGGTTCTCCATGCGCGGCCCGTGGTTGACGGCGAAGGTGCCTTCTATCGTGGACCATGGGCCCGTCTTCGCGTTGCCCAGCATGAAAGGGGCGTGCCGGCGGGAGTGTATCTCGAAGCCGCCTCGGGGGCGGGAATAGCCTACGTCCCACCATTGGGAGTCGATCATGAGCCTGGCGGTATGGTAGGTGATGAACTCTCTTTGCGCGCGCTCCATGGCCGGGCCGTCGGAAAGCCAGACCGCGGGCCATTGCAGCCGGCGAAGGATCGGGGACAGAAGATCGTAGGTGCGCCTGTAGCCCGGCTCGAAGATCGTTACCAGAGTCTTTTCAGGGAGCCCCGCGCCTCGGGAGAGTCGGTCGCGCGCCTCGGAGAGGAGCATGGGGGAAAAGCCCGCCCGGCGGAACTCCTCGAGCCATCGGCCATAGCGCGCCTTCATGATCTCGATGCCCGACTCGTATTGAGCCGTGACCGCGGGCATCCTCAAAAGGAAATACCAATCCACGCTTTGGCCCGGGGCCGGGGCCGGAGCCGCCGGAGGCGGCTCCGGATGTCGGTATGAAAGCCGCCATGTCAGATATCCCGCGAAGAAGACCAGGCCCGTTAGGACCCAAGCGAGGGTGTGGGGCGGTTTTCGCCGCACTAACGGGTCCCCCAGTGGTTCTTGCGGACCGTCAGGATGGCGTAATAGGTCTGGAGAGAGAATACCCATGAATAGACCACGGCGAAGACCAGACCGTAGTACCAGTACCGCGATTGCGTGTAATAGTAATACAGGACTCCGAAGAGCAGGAAGACGAGCATCAGCCCGAAGAGGTAGGGGAAATAGGTCGCGGCGCCCATGACCAGGGGCGAGTACAGAAAGACCCTCAAGACCACCATGGGCGACATGAGCGTGACCAGGATGCTCGTGAAGTACGGCAGGGCGGCTAAGGGATGCTCCCGCGTCATGATGAGCGCGGTGGTGAGCGTCTCCCGGACCCAGGATTTTTTCCAGCGCAGCTGCTGCTTCAGGAAGCCCGACCAATTGTCCGGGGCGTAGGTGCTGCATCGGGCCCCGGCGTGATAGACGACGCGGTAGTTCTTCAGGACCCGGTTGGTCAGGCTGCGGTCGTCTCCGAAAGTGGCGGCGGCGCCCAGAAATTTCTGGTTGAGCCATTCATCGAGAACCTCCATCACCGCCTCCCGGCGGTAGGCCGAAAACGGCCCGGGGCAGCAGTTGACGGCCCCGAAAACGCTTTCGGCGGCCTTCATCACCCGCTGGGAAATGAAATAGCGCACCGCCTCCATCTTGGAGATGAAATTTTCCGGCTCGATGATGATGTTGGTGTGCCCGGCCACCGCTCCCACCCGGCTGTCGTGGAAAGGCTGGACGATGCGGTAAAAGCCTTCCGGCTCGATGAGGCTGTCGGAGTCCATGAAAATCAGGATTTCTCCGCGCGCCTTCTGCGCGCCGAGCGCCATCCCGTGCCGCTTGCCTTTGTTTTGACGGAAGCGGTGGATCTGCAGGCGGGGGAACTGCGGCGCCAGGCGTTGCAGAACCTCCCAGGTGCCGTCCGTGGAGCCGTCGTCGATCGCGATGACCTCGAACATGTCCCGGGGATAGCGCGCCATGAACAGCCGCCGGATGACCGACTCGATGTGGCGCTCCTCGTTCTTGATGGGCAGGACCACGGTCAGCGACTTGATGACGCCATGGTCGGCCGGCTCCTTGTAGAAGAAGGAATAGCCGATGCGCGAGAGGACGTAGAATCCCGCCAGCATGCTGTAGGCCTGCCAGAGGGGATCGTACCAGAAGGAGATGATGTTGCGCGTTTTTAGGAAGGCGATCGCGACCGCCAGGCCGACCGCGGCCAATGCGGCGAGGGACTTCCGGGTCTGGGTCTTCTGCTGGGCTAAATGCTCATCGAGCAGCCGGTCGAACCGGAAGCCGTAGGCTCCGGGCTCCGGCCTGGGCAGGATGGTCCCTGAAATTCTCAGCCGGACCGGGCGCTTCAAGGGGAGCGCCCCGGGGGGGACGTCCCAGCGCACGGTCGCGCGTCGGCAAACCGGCGTTTTGGCGAGGCGCGGGAGCCGGACGCTGATGCCGGTGGCGCTCATGTCGCGCACGCGCAGGGGCAGCCTCCTCCTTCGGGGCCAGCGGCCGATGATGATCTCGCCGGCGGCGTCCGAGGCCGCGCGCGGGTAGCGCCTCTGCTCGCCTTGGGACAGAACGGATTCGTTGGCGGTTTTGCTCATGCCGGTTTTCTCCGTCCTAGAGGCGGAAGATCTTATGCTCGGCGCGATCCTTCAGCACGTTGCGCGTGTCGAGGACCAGTTGGGCGCGCTGGACGACGAGGCCATAGTCCACCGCGGAATGATCCGTCACGATCAAGACCAGGTCGGACGAGGACACCGCCCTTTCGTCGAGCGCGACCGAGCGCAGCTGGCTGCCGGCGACCTCCAGCTCGGCGACGTACGGATCATGGTACGAGACCCGGGCTTTCTTGAGCAGCAGATGCTCGATGACCTCTATGGCGGGAGACTCGCGCATGTCCGAGATGTCCTTCTTGTAGGAAACGCCCAAGACCAGCACCTGGGAACGAGAGAGCGCCTTGCCCTGCTCCAGGTTCAGGATGTCCTCGGCGCGCTCCACGACGTATTCGGGCATTCGGGAGTTGATGGCGCCAGCCAGTTCTATGAAGCGCGGCTCGAAGTCGAGGGTGCGCATCTTCCAGGCCAGGTAGTGCGGGTCAAGGGGGATGCAGTGGCCGCCGATGCCCGGCCCCGGATAGAACGGCATGTAGCCGAAAGGCTTGGTCTTGGCCGCCTCCACCACCTCGGAGATGCTTATGCCCAGCCGGCCGCACATCATGGCCATCTCGTTGACCATGCCGATGTTGACGGCGCGGAACGTGTTCTCCAGGAGCTTGGCCATCTCGGCGACCTCCAGCGAGGTGACCGGGAAGACGTGCCGGGCGACCTTGCCGTAGAGCAGGGCGGAAAGCTCCAGGCAGCGCGGGGTCGCGCCGCCGACAACCTTCGGGGTGTTGTGAATCTTGTATTCCTTGTTGCCCGGGTCCACGCGTTCGGGGGAGAAGGCGAGGAAGAAATCCCGGCCGAGCTGAAAGTCCTTGCGGGTGAAAGCCGGAAGGAGAATCTCGCGGGTCGTGCCCGGATAGGTCGTGCTCTCCAGGATGATGAGCTGGCCCGGCCGCAGGGTCTTCTCGATCTCATGGGTGGCCGCGAGGATATAGGAGATGTCCGGGTCCTTGCTCTTGCGCAGAGGCGTGGGCACGCAGATGATGATCGCGTCCTGCTCCTTGAGCAGGGAAAAATCCGTCGTGGCCTTGAGCCGGCCCCCGGCCTTCGCGCGCCCCAAGTCCTCGTCGGAGATGTCTCCTATATAAGAAGAGCCCGCGGCGATGCGCCGCGGCTTCTCGGCGTCCACCTCGAAGCCCGTCGTGGGATAGCCCTTCTCGGCGAAGGCGCAAGCCAGAGGCAGGCCGACGTAGCCCAGGCCCACCACGCCGACCGTGGCCGTGCCTTCCTGTATCTTGCGCTTGAGCGCCGCGAAACGTTCCGGCGAGCCCAACGATTCTTCCGAAACCGGGCGCAGCACTCCGAGGGGTGTCATGTATGGCTTCCTCCTTTTGGTTCCGCGTCTTCGACCGCCTGGATTCAGGATGCCGGAGCGCAGCTCGCTTGGATCAGCAAGATATATTGTACCGTGCCTGCCTCGTCTCTTGAAAGTGTCCTAGGACCTACGCGGAGCGTCCGAAGGACCTAATTCCGGGCTAGGGCCTATGACCGGGCGCCGGATATCCGGCCAATCGCCCGGTCCGGGACGGTCAGGAGCGAAGAAGATCGCTCCAGGCCGCCGGATCGCCGCTTTTGATGAAGCGGATGCCCATGCGTTCGAACTCGGCGAACCGTTTCTCGGTGAGCGCCGCGAAATCGACGCGTGGGTGGGCCACGGGGCTGGTGCAATCGCGCAGCAGACAGAGGCGGCGCAAGGCTCGCGGCTGTCCGCCGAATTCCTCCACGAGATCCTCGAGGGTTTCCAGCACGCAGTGGCTGGCGGCTTCTCCGGCGACGATGATGCGGTCCTGGCTGCGCAGCAAACGCAGCAGGCCCCGGCCGCCGGCGTCGGAGCTGGAAACCGGGATTTCGGGACGGATAAGGGAATAATGCTCGGTCTTGGGGTTGCTGCCCTTGGTCCAGAACGTGGGCTGGCTCTCCCGCGCCAGGGCGTGCCAGAAGACCGCCGACCAGAGCTCGGGGTCGAGCGCCTGGCCGACGCCTCCGATGGGCACGTGATAGGGCCAGATGGTCAGGGCTTTTTTCGCGGTCCGCTCGAGGCGCCGCAAGTAGCGCCGAGACCATGCCGGCTCGCGGCGGGGCCGCCATATCCCTTGGTCGAGGTCGTCCCGGGTCACGATGGTGAAGGCGGGGGGCTGCCTGCCCCGGGCGTCCGACCACCAGCTGGGAGTGAATATCTGGTGCGGCAGGTGCGAGTCCAGCGAACAGGTTATGCTCGTTATGGATTCGGCGCGGCGATAGATGAATTCAATGAGGCGGGCGAGATCCTCCTTGGCTCCGGGCACATGGAGGGCGCCCCGTTCGTGGCAGAAATCCACCTGCATGTCGACGATAAGCAGATGCGTCCGGCAGAGGTCCTCCGAAGCCGGCGGCAGTCCGGCCCGGGCGGCTTGGGCGGCGATCTTGGAAACGTCGGGGTAGAAGAGCGTCCCGATGCGGCGGGGATCATGGAATCGCGGGATCCGCGCCATGGCGCATCACTATGCGACGCCGGCCGCCGTTTCCATTCCGAGGCGAATCTCGCCTTCCAGTTCCCGGCGCGCCGCCTGCAGCCGCGCGCTGGGCCGTACGGGATATTCCGATGGAGCGTATCCCAGGAGCAGCCCCGGGGGCAGGCGCCGGATTTCCTCCGCGGCGCGCGCCCGCGCGGCGGCGATGCTCTCGCCGTCATGGGTCGGCTCGCCCGAGGTCATGACCTGCCGCAGGAGGGGGCGCCATGCGTCGTTTGGCGCGGCTTCCTGGCTCAACGCCACGATATCCTCGCGATAAATGCCCGCGTCGTCCGCGCGCCGCCAGGTCTGCTTGGCGTGGGGGAGCAAGGACTTGCCGGGGCTGAGCTTCACGCGGCCGCAGCCGGAAAGGCTGACCAGCTTGTATATCGTCGAGAGGCTGGGCGCGTCGGTGGAAGAGGCCAGCTCCGTGCCCACGCCGAAGGCGTCGATCGGGGCTCCGGCGTCGAGCAGCACGGCGATCCGGTATTCGTCGAGTTCGTTGCTGGCGATTATTCGGGTATGCGCCATGCCCGCAGCATCGAATATGCCTCGGACCTTGCGGCTAAGCTCGAGCAGATCGCCGCTGTCGAGCCGCACCGCGGGCACGCGCGCTCCGAAGTTTCGCGCCAGCAGGCGCGCCGCGGCGATCGTGTCGTATGTGTCGATGACGAGGGTCGCGGTGTCGGGATAGAGCTTCAGGAAGGCTCGGAAGGCGGAGTCCTCGTCGGGAAACGCCATGACGAACGAATGGGCCATGGTCCCGTAGAGGGGGATGCCGAAGCGCCGTCCCGCGGCCACGTTCGAAGTGCCGATGCAGCCGCCGATATAAGCGGCTCGGGCCGCCGCGGGCGCCGCCGCGAAACCGTGGGTCCGCCGGGCGCCGAAGTCCACGACGCCGCGGCCGCGCGCGGCCGCGGCCAGGCGCGCCGCCTTGGTGGCGACCATGGTCTCAAAGCCGAGGACCGAGAGAAGAAAGGTCTCGACGATCTGCCCTTCGATGAGCGGGGCCCTCAGCCTCAGCAGGGGCTCTGCGGCGAACACGGCCGTGCCCTCGGGCACGGCCCACGCGTCGCCGGTGAACCTCCAGTCGCGCAGGCGGGTGAAAAAGTCCAGGGGCGCCGCGGCCAGGGCCGGCAGGCCGCGCAGGTAATCCACGTCGTCCGGCGAGAACCGGGCCGCGGCGAGGAAATCCAAGGCCGTTTGAAGGCCGGCGGCGATCAGGCAGGAACGCCGCGGGGGAAGCGAGCGCACCGAAAGTTCGAATTCCGCGACGGCCTGATGGAGGCCGTTGGCGAAGTAGGCCGCGGCCATGGTCAATTGGTAAAAGTCCGTGGCCAAGGCGGATGGTTCTTGAATCGTCATATAATGCCGCGCTGCCGTCCGCGGCCAGGAACAATCATAGGGAACGAATCTCAAAAGCACGTCAAAGTCTCCTGGCCGTTCTTTGATGTTCGTCCGATGTCCGGGGCTTAGAATGTTTGGAGAGGTGATGAACATGATTGCTGCGCGAGGGCGTGCCGCCGTGCGGGCGAAAGCGGCGCTGGAACGTTTTGATTTCCAGCGGCGCGAGCCGGGAGAGAACGATGTCCTCATGGACATACTGTACTGCGGAATCTGCCATACCGACATCCATCAGGCGCGCGATGAATGGGGCGGGGGGAGCTTTCCGATGGTGCCTGGCCACGAGATCGTCGGCCGGGTCGACCGAGTCGGCGCGCGAGTGAGTCGTTTCAAGCCCGGCGATATCGCCGGCGTGGGCTGTTTCGTCGATTCGTGCCGCGTCTGCCCGAGCTGCCGGGCGGGTCTGGAGCAGTTCTGCGAGGGCCGGCTGGTCTTGACCTACAACAGCGTCGAGAAAGACGGAAAGACTCCGACCTACGGAGGCTATTCCTCGCGGATAGTGGTCGAGGAGCCGTATGTGCTCAAGATCTCTCCGGATTTGCCCCTGGCGCGCGCGGCGCCGCTGCTTTGCGCCGGGATCACCACGTATTCCCCCCTGCGGCGCTGGGGGGTCGGCAAGGGAACCCGCGTGGGCGTCCTGGGATTGGGCGGGTTGGGGCACATGGCCGTGCAGCTGGCCGCGTCTATGGGCGCGGAAGTGACGGTCGTGAGCTCTTCATCGTCCAAGGAGGCGGACGCGCGGCGGTTAGGGGCGGGGCGCTTCGTGTCGAGCTCCGACAAGGAGGAGCTCGCTTCCCTGTCTAATTGCTTGGACTTCATCATAGACACGATCTCGGCCTCTCATCCGGCGGATGATTATCTCGGGCTGCTCAACCGGGACGGGACCATGGTTTTCGTGGGGGCCGCGCCTGAGGCCATGCCCGTGCGGCCCTTTTCCCTCATCATGAAGCGCCGGCAGCTGGCCGGATCCCTCATCGGAGGCATCCGCGAGACGCAGGAGATGCTGGACTATTGCGCCCAGAAGAATATCTCGGCCGAAGTCGAGGTGATCGCCGCCGCCAAGTTAGACGAAGCCTATGACCGGATGGTCAAGGGAGACGTTCGTTACCGCTTCGTCCTGGACGCTGCGACGATCTAGCATTGGAGCCATGCGAGAGACTGCGCCATGGGAGTCCACGGATAAGTCCGCAAAACGGCGAGGCCATGCGCAAGATATTGCTTTGAAAGTCCACGGAGAAGTCCGCGGAACGGAGATGATGCGATCGTGTCCTTGAAAAGTTGCGGACCAGGATACCTCTCTTGTTGGTTCTTTGCTTTTGTGCAAACAGAAGCGGAATAAGCGCCGCCATTTGCTCCTTTCGCGGGTCGTTTTGCTTTTGAGCAAAGAACCAACGGAGGATGATTCGGGCGAGGGGCAGCCCAGGGCCGCGCGATCATTCGAGCAGCAATGCCATGCGAGGAGAACATTAAAAATCGCGCGATCATGCCCGAGCTGCTTGAGCGGCGAGGCCATGCGGGAGGGGGCGTCCGGGAATACAAATCCAGCCGTTGCGTCCCGACCGCCGATAACATGCGCTTTGCCGTGGAATAGCTTCCTCGGCGCCGGGTGCGGCGCTGTAAGTCAGCCTCCGGTGCATCGGCACCGAGTTCGGCCGCAACTGGCCAGAAGCTAGCGGATAGCGGCCAGGGCTTTTTCCGCCGCCCGGATCATGGGCGCCGTGGAGATCGGCGCGCCCACGGCCTGGCGCATCCACTCCGCCGGGGTCACGCCGCCGATGCGGCACATCCGCTCCATCTCAACGGCCAGGGGACGGGTCTTGAAGTAGTCCTCCACCTGGAAGGCGATCACGTGGCCCAGGGGATAGTTGGGCAGGTAGAGCCCGTAGCAGAGCATGTGCGAGTAAATCGCCAGGATCGGGCTGTCCTTGACGCCGAAGGCCGCGGCGTAATATTTGTTCCAAACGTCCTTGGCGACGGCGATCGTGGCCTCGCGCGCCTGGGCCGGCGTCGCGTCCGGATGTGCGTACATCCAGCGCCAGATGCGCATGTTGACCAAGGCCACGCCCGCGATCTCCCGCGTCATCCAGAAGTCGTTCAAGGCCTTCAATGCCTCGGCCTTGTCGTCGGGCTTCTGGAGTCCCAGAATCTCGAGGTCCTTGGCCTGGAAAACAAAGGCGAAACCCTCGGTAAACGCGCTGTTGGGAACGCCGGCCAAAAGATAATTGTCGATTTTTTGCAGGGAGAAGGTCTGCTCCGTGCAGTGTCCCAGCTCGTGCATGGCCGTGTTGAAGCCCTGGTAGTCCATCCCGTCCTTGCCCACGGGCGTGCGCAGATGGGATTTGTCCGAGCGCATGCCGGCTCCGGACGCGTGGCCCGCGCCCCGGGCCGCGTCGACCTCCACGTGCCGGGCCACGAACGCGGCTGTTTCCGGAGAAAAGCCGAGCTTGGCGAGTATGGCGGGGATGTCCTGGCGGAATGCCTCGGCCGTGGGATATTTGCGGCGCACCAGGGCGTCGAGGTCTTCCTGTTTGAGGCCCTTGGGCGGCTTGAAGCCGTCGTACCAAATGTCGAACGGCAGCAGCTTGCGCTTGAGACGCCGGGCGATGAGGCCGGCGGTTTTTTGCCCCGCGGGAGCCGCGAGCAGGCCTTCCAGAAGGGACTCGACCGCGGCTTCCGGGATTTCGCGCTGCAGGCGGAAGGAGCGGTCCATGAGCGTGGGATGGGTGGGATAATAGGGATCTTCGAGGCGGTGCGCGCTCAAGAGGCTGAGCAAGGTGGCGTAGCGCGTGTCAGGCTCTCGCTCGGCGGTTTTCCCGTCGACGGTATTTTTGTCCGGGTCCCAGGCATGGTCCCGGCTGTTCACGATCGAGCCGGGTATTTCCTGACGGATGACGCGCTCCATGATCGTCAATATTATTTTTTGCCGCTCAAGCCCTTGGGGGTCGCCGTAGAGGGCCTTGATCTCATCGCGCAAGCCCCAATGCGATATGAGCTTGAGGCCTGGGCGGAACATCGGCTTGCCGTCGCCGCCCACCACCCGGTCCATGAATATGTGGTAGCCGTTGACATAGGTCTCGGCCTGCGCGTAGGTTGCGGCCACTTTTTGCTGGACCTCGGCCGGAACCCGGAAGGCGAAGGCCTGGGCCAACCGGGTCTGGGCCCATTGTTGGCGCGACCAGGCGGAGCCTTCCTTGAGGCATTCCTCCAGGGTCCGTATGGGAAAGTTGAGGATGGCCGCGAAGGCGAGCTTGGTCTTGAATAAATCGTCGCAGAGGTGCGCGTCCGGGGCGAAAGCGGCGAAGAGCTTGTCCACCGGCTTGAGTTCGCCCCGGTCCTCGTCGAGCTCTCGGCGCAGCTCGCGGCCCATGGCCGTGAAATGGCCGCGCAGGGCCTCCAGCTTGGCCTGGAATCTGTCGAGGATCAGGTCGCGTTCCGGGCCGGCCGCGAAGTTTTCCGCGCAGAACCGCTCGAAATCCTCGGCAGAGCCATCCTCCGCGGTCCAGAGCCTCGCCGCCTGGCGCACGCCTGTCTCGATGCGGGTTTTCTCCGAGGCCGGCGCCTTGGCGCTCAGAGCCGTAATGGCCTTTTGCGCGGTCTCGGCCGGTGCGGCGCTGAAAGCCGGCATCGGCCGCAGCAGGGCCAGGAGCATCGCGGCAGCGGCAATTTTCATGGTTTTCCCTCCGCAGAGTCCGAGCAGGCAATATTGTATGATAATTTTATAACGATGGTCCGTTGCGCGTTATGGGGAGATTTTCATGGGACTGCGGGCTTACCTGCTGATCCGGATCGCGGACGACGTGTCCCGCGAACAGGCCGAGAAGGCGTTGCGCCAGGTCGAGGGCATGCCCGAAGTGGATTTCGCCGATCCCGTGGTCGGCTCTTACGACCTGGTCGTGATGGTGGAGACCGCGCAGAACGCGGGCGCCGTCGCCGAGCAGATATGCCGGCTGGCCTGGGTCAAGTCCCTGGAGATCCTCAAGATCACGACTTCCTTCGAGCGGCACCGCGCACCCGCGGCCTGAGAGAGGCAAGAACTCCGTATGCGGCATTCCGCGATCGAGAATCAGGTCGACGAGATCGTCGCCGAATTCGGCAAGAACAGGGGGGCCCTCATCACGCTCCTGCAGAAGGTGCAGGAGCGCTGGGGCTATCTGCCTCGGCCCGCCATCGAGCGTCTGGCCGCGCATTTGAGCGTGCCCGTCTCCGAGGTCATGGGAGCCCTGACGTTCTACGCCCAGTTCCGCCTTAAGCCGTTGGGACGCCAGCACGTCCGCGTCTGCCATGGCACGGCCTGCCATGTGGCTGGAGCGGACAAGGTGAGCTTTGCCCTAAAGGAAGAGCTCGGCATCGGACACGGCCAGACCACGAAGGACGGCTCTTTCTCCGTCGAAGACGTGGCCTGCCTGGGCTGCTGCAGCCTGGCGCCCGTGGTCATGATCCAAGACGAGACCTACGGCGCCGTCACCGGCGAGGGGCTCAAGAAAATCCTCAAGGAACGCCGCGACAGGAAAGGCAGCCCCCAGGCCGCGGGCGGGCGCAAGCCCGCGGCCGCGGCCAGCGCCCATCCGGCCGCCGGCATCGTGGGCTTGCGGTTGGGAATGGGCTCATGCGGGGTCGCCGCCGGCGCCCGCAAGACTTGGGACGCACTGCGACGGCTCATGGATGAAAAAGGCGTGTCCGTCCCGTTTCTGGCCACGGGCTGCAACGGCATGTGCCATCAAGAGCCTTTGTTGGAGATCCTTTGCGAAGGCGATAAGAGCTATCTCTACGGCGGGGTTCACCTCGAAGTCGCCAAGACGATATGGGAGGAGCATGTCCTGGGCGGAAGGCCCGTGGAGAGGCATTTGATCCTTTCGCCGGAAAAGCCCATGTCGCGGCATCCTTTCTACGCCAAGCAGAAGCGCATCGTGCTGCGCCATTGCGGCAGCATTGATCCTGATTCCCTGGAGGCCTACGAGAGGGAGGGAGGCTACGGCGCCCTGCGCAAGGCCTTGGCCATGAAGCCGGAAGCGCTCATCGATGAGATTTCGAGGTCGGGCCTGCGCGGCCGCGGCGGCGCGGGCTTTCCGACCGGGACGAAGTGGAAATTAGCCCGCGGCAGCGACGACCCTCTCAAATACGTGATCTGCAACGGCGACGAAGGCGACCCCGGCGCGTTTATGGACCGCAGCGTGCTGGAGAGCGACCCTCACGCCGTCCTGGAAGGCCTGATGATCGCGGGCTATGCCGTCGGCGCCGAGCACGGCGTCTTCTATGTGCGCGCCGAGTATCCCTTGGCGGTGCGGCGCGTCAAAGGCGCCATTGCCGAGGCCGAGAGGCGGGGCTTGCTGGGCAAGAACGTCCTGGGCAGCGGCTTCAATTTTAGCGCGAGCCTCAAGGAAGGGGCGGGCGCGTTCGTGTGCGGGGAGGAAACGGCGCTGATCGCCTCGGTAGAGGGCCGCCGCGGCATGCCGCGCGTCCGTCCGCCTTATCCGGTGCAGTCCGGTATTTTCGGCCATTCCACCACGATCAACAACGTGGAGACCTTGGCCTGCGTGCCATGGATCGTGGACCATGGCGCCGGCGCCTTCGCCGCCTACGGCACGCAAAAAAGCAAGGGCACCAAGGTCTTCGCCCTGGCCGGCAAGATCGCGCGCGGCGGGCTAGTCGAGGTGCCCATGGGCATGACTCTGCGCGAGGTCGTCAACGACGTGGGCGGCGGCGTTGCCAAAGGCCGCAAGCTCAAGGCCGTGCAGATGGGAGGCCCTTCCGGCGGCTGCATCCCGGAAAGCCTCATGGATACGCCCATCGATTACGATTCCTTGAACGCCACCGGCGCCATCATGGGCTCGGGCGGCATGGTGGTCATGGACGAGAGCACCTGCATGGTCGACGTGGCCCGGTTTTTCCTCAAGTTCACGCAGAACGAATCCTGCGGCAAGTGCACCTTCTGCCGCGTCGGCACCAAGCGCATGCTGGAGATCCTGGAGCGCATCTGCGCGGGCCAAGGCCGGTCCCGGGACTTGGACCAGCTTGAGGCATTGGGCGAGAGCGTCAAGAAAGCCTCGCTCTGCGGCCTGGGCCAGACCGCCCCGAACCCGGCGCTGACCACGATGCGCTATTTCGCGGAGGAGTACAGGGCGCATATCGATGAAAAGCGCTGTCCGGCCGGCGTGTGCAAGGCCCTCATCCGCTACGAGATAGACGCGGCCAAGTGCACGGGCTGCACGCTCTGCAAGCGGCGTTGTCCCGCCGGCGCCGTGGCGGGCGAGGCCAAGAAGACCCATCGCATAGCCGCCGACAAATGCGTCAAATGCGGGATTTGCCGCGACGTGTGCAGGTTCGACGCCGTGGCCGTGGTCTCGGGTCCGGGGGCGGGAAGGCCGGCGAAATGAAGACCTTCGCTTTGAGCCTGGACGGCAAGACGGCCGAGGCCCGGGAGGGGGAAACCGTTCTCCAGCTCGCCCGACGCCTGGGCGTGGAGATACCGGCCCTCTGTTACGACCCGCGCCTTCCGCCGTACGCCTCTTGCTTTGTCTGCATCGTGGAGGTGGAGGGCCGCCGGGGCGTGGTCCCCGCCTGCGCCACCAAATGCGAGCCCGATATGGTCGTGCGCACGAGCAGCGAGGGCGTCATCGGACTGCGCCGCATGGCTCTGGAACTCCTGCTGTCCAACCACCATGGAGACTGCGTGGCGCCCTGCAGCATGGCCTGCCCGGCCGGCATCGACATCCGCTCCTATCTGGCGGAAGCGGCGCGAGGCGGATATGACCGCGCGGCGCGCATTATAAAGGAGAGAAATCCCTTCCCCTCCGTATGCGGCCGCATCTGTCCGCACCGCTGCGAGGAGGCCTGCCGCAGGCACCTGGTCGACGATCCTGTCGCCATCAACCGGGTCAAGCGCTTTGTCGCGGACCTGGATAGATGCAGCGGCAAGCCCTGGCGGCCCGAGTTGGCGCCGCGCAACGGGAAAAAAGTCGCGGTCATCGGAGGCGGGCCGGGCGGAATGTCGGCGGCCTATTTCCTCGCGCAGCTCGGCTATGAGCTCGTGGTTTTCGAGGCCATGCCTAAGGCGGGCGGGATGCTGCGCTACGGCGTGCCGGATTACCGGCTGCCGCCGGATGTCCTCGACGATGAGATCCGGCAGATTTTGGATTTGGGGGTCAGGCTGGAGTGCCAAAAGGCGTGGGGGCGGGACTTTCACCTCGACGACTTGCGCCGCCAGGGCTTCTCCGCCATCATCGTGGCCGTCGGCGCCTGGGCCGGTTCCCCCATGGACGTGGAGGGCGAGGATCGTCCCGGAGTCTGGTCCGGGATCGCCCTGCTCGAGCGCGTGGCCCGGGGCGAGAGCGTTTCCCTGGGCGACCGGGTGGCCGTGGTCGGCGGAGGCAACACCGCCATCGACGCGGCGCGAACCGCCCTGCGGCTGGGTTGCCGGGAAGTCTCCATAGTCTACCGCCGCACCCGGCTGGAGATGCCGGCTCATCCGGAGGAGATCCAGCAGGCCGAGGAAGAGGGGGTCGGTTTTCATTTCCTGACCGCGCCCTTGGGTTTTTTCGGGGATAAGCAGGCGGCGGGCATGCGCTGCATCAGGATGCGGCTGGGAGAGCCCGACAAGTCCGGACGCCGCCGGCCCGTGCCCGTGCCCGGCTCCGAGTTCGATATGCCGCTGGACGGCGTCGTCGCCGCCATCGGCCAGAAAGTGGCCTGGGGCCGGTTCGACGGCGACGGTCTCGAGATCACCAAATGGGGAACCGTGCAGGCGGATGAGGCCACCTTGCGCGCGAGCCAGCCGGACGTCTACGCGCTGGGAGACTGCTTCACGGGGCCGGCCACGGCCATCGATGCCATCGCGGGGGGCCGGCGCGCGGCGCTGGCCGTGCATGCGGCGCTTTCGGGAGAAGCCCCGGACCTTCGGCCGCATCCTTTCAACATAAGCCAGGGGCGCTGGCAAGACCTCGACCGAAAGGATTACGAGCGCCAGCCCCGGCTGCCCCGGGCCGTTGCCGCGCTTCTTCCCCCCGCGGATCGGGCCAAGACCTCCGCCGAGGTCGAGGCGACGATTTTCGAGGCAGCCGCGGTCAAGGAAGCCGAGCGCTGCCTGCTTTGCGGCTGCCAGGAAGTCGGGGCTTGCCTCTTGCGCCGTTATGCCGCGCGGTACGGAGCCACCGGCGAACGGTTCGCCGGCGAGAAACACAAGCCCGCGGAGATACAGGATCATCCGTACATCGTGCGCGATCCGCGCAAATGCATCCTCTGCGGCCGTTGCGTGCGCGTCTGTGCCGAGCTGCAGGGAGTGGGCGCCATCGGTTTGGCGGGGCGGGGATTTTCGACCCAGGTGCTCCCGGCCTTCAACGAGAGCCTCCAGGCCGTCAATTGCAAGTCCTGCGGCCAGTGCATCGCGACCTGTCCGTCCGGCGCGCTCCGGGCCCGGCTCAAAGACGAGCGCACGACGGCTTGGCGCACCCGGGAGGCCGAGGTCGTCTGTCCTTACTGCGGCACCGGCTGTCGTCTTACGGTGGATATCTCCGAGAGCGCCGTGGAGCGCGTGCACCACAAGGTGGGGGGCGAGAGCGCGGAGCCGGCGGTCTGTTCCCGGGGTTTCACGGGCTTCGATCTCCTGGTTCGGGCGGACCGCCTGCGCGAGCCGATGATAAAGTCCGGCGGTCGCTGGCGCGCGGCCTCCTGGGACGAGGCCCTGCGGGCCTCGGCCGAGGGCTTGCGCCGCGCCTTCGAGGCGAGGGGCGGCGATTCGGTCGCGGTACTGGGCTCGGCGCGCCTGTCGGGAGAGGCTCATTATCTTCTCCAGAAGATCGGCCGCGCGGCCTTGGGCACGAATCACCTGGGCGGCCGGGGCATCGGCGGCGAGTGCGACGTCCTGGCGCGCGCCTTCGGCCTCAACGTTTCCACGGCCACGCGCGAGGACGTCATGCTCAGCGACCTGGTCATGACCGTGGGCTTCGATCCCGAGACGGAATATCCGGTCCTGGCCTCGCAGTTGCGCATGGCGGCGCGTTCCGGGACCAAGCTGCACGTTTATAACGGGCGGGCCACGGGCGTGGATTCGTGCGCGAGCCGCACTTTGCGCGTCGATTATCCGGACACCTTCGCGGTCTTCGAAGAGTGGCTGGCGCAGGCCCTGGACGAGCGGCGCGAGGACGCGGCATGGCTGGAGCCGAGGGTTCTGGGCTTGGGCGAGCTGCGCGCCGCGCTGTCGGCCCGCGAGCGCCGGCCGCTTTCCGCCTGGCTTCGGCCGCAGCGGCTTGACCGCCTGCGCGAGGAGTTTTTCTCCGCCAAGAGTCCGTTGGTCATCGTCGATTCCTCTCGCATTCGAGACAGCGAGCTGGCCTCTCTGGCGGATCTGCTGCTGCTGCGGGGCGCGGTGGGAAAGCCGGGCTGCGGCCTTCTTCTGCTGCGCGGCTCGTGCAACGGCCAGGGCGCCCTGGACCAGGGCATGGACGGCCGTTGGCTGCCCGGCTACCGCGGCGTCGGCGACAGCGGAGCGCGCCGGGCCCTGGAGAGCGTCTGGGGCAAGCCCGTTCCGCCATGGATTGGGCTGAGCGCGCCGGCTGTCCTGGGGTCGGCCGCCGGCGGCAACTGGAGCGCCGTCCTTTCCTGGGGGGAGAACGGCGTCTGCGAAGTCCCCTGGGGCGGCGCCTTCCTGGTCGCGGGAGAATGGATCAAGCCCGGACCCGAGCATCCGGCCAGCGTGGTGCTTCCGGCGGCGCTGTTCATGGAGGACGAAGGCTGCGTGACGAGTTGGGACCGGAGGGTTCAGGCCATGTCCCGGGCGAACCTCAAGGACGCCCCGCCCGCCAACTGGCGCACGCTTTGCCGGCTGGGCGAGGCGTTGGGCCTGCCCCGGCAGGACTCGCTGGAGGCGGTCAGAGCCGAGATTTCCCGCGTCAACCGGCTTTTCCTGGGCTGGGAATGGGACTCGGCCGGCTCGTGGCGCCGCTGGTGGGGCAAGAAAGCGCCCGGGTCCTGCGAGGGGCTTTATCTGGACGGCTTCGCCCGCGCAGACGGCAAGGCGCGCCTTCTGCCGCCGCGGGAGGAGGAAGGCCGTCAGCCCGCGGAGTTCTTGAAGTATCTTTCCGAGACCGACTCGGTGGGCCGGTTCATCGCCGCGCGCCTGGAGCAGGTGCGCGGCCCGAACCGTGATTAGCCGGCAAGCCCGACGTTGTTGACACGACGGCCCTGAAGATATAACCTACGACAAGCAGTTCAATTTTCGTCCATCGAGGGGGCTAACCATGCAGGATACTCCCACCAAGCCGGTCGCGGGGAGCAAAGAAGTCTTTGTGTCCAAGTTCATGCAGGAAGTCATCGCCAAGAATCCCACCGAGAAGGAGTTTCATCAGGCCGTCCACGAGGTCGTGGAATGCTTGGTCCCGGTGCTGGAGCGCCATCCGGAGTATAAGAAGGCCAAGATCCTGGAGCGCATCGTGGAGCCGGAACGCGTCATCATGTTCCGGGTCCCGTGGACGGACGACAAGGGCGAGATCCACGTCAACCGGGGCTTCCGCGTCCAGTTTAACAGCGCCATCGGCCCATACAAGGGCGGCTTGCGCTTCCATTCCAGCGTGAACCTGGGCATCCTTAAGTTCCTGGGATTCGAGCAGATATTCAAGAACAGCCTCACCACTCTGCCCATGGGCGGCGGCAAGGGCGGCTCGGACTTCGACGCCCGCGGCAAGTCCGACGGCGAGGTGATGCGCTTCTGCCAGTCCTTCATGAGCGAGCTTTTCCGGCACATCGGTCCCAATACCGACGTGCCCGCCGGGGATCTGGGCGTGGGCGGCAGGGAGATCGGCTATCTCTTCGGCCAATACCGCAAGCTGCGCAACGCCTTCGAGGGCGTGCTCACCGGCAAGGGCCTGGGTTGGGGCGGCAGCCTGGTCCGCCCCGAGGCCACGGGCTACGGCGTGGTCTATTACGCCCAGGAGATGCTGGCCACGCGCAACGACGGTCTCAAGGGCAAGACCTGCATCATCTCCGGAGCCGGCAACGTCGGGCTGCACGCCATCGAGAAGATCAATATGCTCGGAGGCAGGGTCGTGGCCATGACGGATTACGACGGCACCGTCTATGACCAGGACGGGATCAGCGACGAGAAGCTGGCTTACACGAAGGAACTGGTCTTCGTCCGGCGCGGCAGCCTCCGGGAATACGCGACCAAGTATCCCAAGGCGAAATTCCTGGCCAACAAGAGATCCTGGTCGGTCAAGTGCGACGTGGCTTTCCCCACGGCGTGCGAGAACGAGCTCAACGGAAACGACGCCAAGGAGCTTCTGGCCAACGGCTGTTTCTGCGTGGCCGAGGGCGCCAATATGCCCTCCACTCCGGAGGCGGTCGCCGCTTTCCAGAAAGCGGGCATCCTCTTCGCCCCGGGCAAGGCCGCCAACGCGGGCGGGGTCGCGACCTCGGGCCTGGAAATGTCCCAGAACAGCCTGCGCATGGGCTGGAGCCGGGAGGAGGTGGACCGGCATCTGCAGACCATCATGAAGAATATCCACAAGACGTGCGTGGACGCCGCCCAGGAGTACGGCGAGCCCGGCAACTATGTCATGGGCGCCAACGTCGGCGGCTTCGTGAAGGTGGCCAACGCCATGCTGGACCAGGGGCTGGTGTAGTTTTTGGCGAGGAGCGGTCCGGAAAACGGCGCAGCGCCCGGCGCTGCGCCGTTTTCACAACCGGCATGAAAAGCGACAAATCGTACCCGTTGCTGGGCAGCTACGACATCCAGTTCGGCGGCTTCGACAAGCTCATGCCCTTCCGCATCCGGGAGGTCCTGCTCGTCGCGGCGCCCTACGACTCCTTCCTCCTGGCCGACGACGACGCCCTGACCGAGCTGGTCTTCAGCGAGTATCTCGACCTCAACTTGCGCTACGCTCCGCGGGTGACCCGGGTCAGCACGGCCCAGGAGGCCCTGCGGCGCATGGCCGGGGAGAAATTCGACCTGGTCATCACCATGGCCTCGGTGGGCAACCTGGACGTCGCGGGCTTCGCCCGGGAGGCCAAGCGGCTGACCCCGGGCCTGCCGGTCATCCTGCTGTGCTTCAACATGATGGACGTGTCCCAGCTCGGCGAGGAGGACCGGGCCGCCGTGGATCGGGTCTTCGTCTGGCTGGGGGATCCGCGCATTTTCATGTCGATCATCAAGCTGGTCGAGGACCAGCGCAACATCGATCACGATATCGCCTTGTCCAACGTCCAGGCGATCATGGTCATAGAGGATTCCGTCCGGTTTTATTCGAGCTATCTGCCGGTCCTTTACGCGGAGCTCATGAAGCAGACGCAGCTGCTCATGGCCGAAGGGATCAACCTTTCCCATAAGATGCTGCGCATGCGGGCGCGGCCGAAGATACTGCTGGCGCATGACTATGAATCGGCTTGGGCTCTCTACGCGAAGTACCGGGCCAACCTGCTGGGCGTCATCACCGATCTGCAGTTCCGCCGGGCGGGCAAGGACGATCCCCGGGCGGGCCTGTTTTTTGCCGAGCAGGTCAAGCGCGACTACGAGGACATGCCGGTCCTGGTCCAGTCTTCCGAGACCGCCCAGGCCTCGGCGGCCGGTTCCGTGGGGGCCTCCTTTTTGCAGAAGACGTCCCCGGCTTTGCTCAGGCAGCTGCAGGATTTCATGCTGAAATACTTCGGCTTCGGGGATTTCGTTTTCCGCGACGCCGCCGGCCGGGAGTACGGCCGGGCCTCGGATCTGCACGGCTTGATCGAGCTCCTCAAGGCGGCCCCGGACTCGTGCGTCGAATTCCATGCCAACCGGAACCATTTCTCCAAGTGGCTCATGGCGCGCACCGAGTTCGAGATCGCCTACCGCATCCGGCCGCGCAAGGTCGCGGAATTCAAGGGCATCGGGGAACTGCGGCGCTATCTCGTCGAAACGATGCATCAATTCCTGCAGAAGACCCAGTTGGGGACCATCATCCAGTTCGACGGGCGCTACTTCGACGAGGAAAGTCCTTTCGTGAAGATCGGCAAGGGCTCCATCGGCGGCAAGGCCCGCGGACTGGCTTTCGTCAATTTCCTGCTGTCCAAGACCGATCTCGCCGCCCGGTTTCCCGGGGTGCGCGTTACGGTGCCCCATACCTCGGTCATATCGACCGACGTCTTCGATTTCTTCCTGGAGCACAACGGCCTCAACGCCTTCGTGCGCCCGGATCGCACGGACGCGGAATTGGCCGAGGCTTTCGCGCGCGCCCAACTGCCGGCTTACGTGATGGACGATTTGCGGACCATGGCGGAGAAGATCCACGGCCCGCTGGCCGTGCGCTCGTCAAGCCTTCTGGAGGATTCCCGCTCCCAGCCTTTCGCCGGGGTTTATAAGACCTATATGCTGCCCAACGCCAACCCGGACCCCGAGCAGCGGGTGCTGGAGCTGGCGCGCGCGGTCAAGCTGGTCTACGCCTCGACCTTCTCGATGGAGGCCAGGTCCTATCTGCGGTTCTCGACGCACCTGCCCGACGAGGAAAAGATGGCGGTGATCGTGCAGCATCTCGTGGGCCGCCCCCGCGGGGGGGGCAAGCGCTACTATCCCAATTTCTCCGGAGTCGTTCAGTCCTACAATTATTACCCCGTCGCTCCCATCAGGCCGGAGGACGGGGTGGCTTACGTGGCGCTGGGCCTGGGCCGGACCATCATGGACGGGTATCGCTCCCTGCGCTTCTCCCCGGGCCATCCGCATCATCTGCATCAGTTCTCCACGGTCGGCGATTTTTTGTCCAATTCCCAGCATGAATTCCTGGCTTTGGACATGCGGCGTCCGACCGCGGACCTGCAGTACGACCACGAGCCCAGCATGGTGTGGTGGGGGCTCGACGCCGCCGAGGCGGACGGGGCTCTTTGGCCCGTGGGCTCTACTTTCTCTCCGGACAATGAGACGGTCTACGACGGCATCTCCCGTCCCGGCATTCGGGTGGTGACGTTCGCGCCGATCCTGAAAAATGACGTTTTCCCGTTGGGCGAGGTGCTCAACGTCATCACCCAGATGGGCATGGAGGCCATGGGCTCTCACGTGGAGATCGAGTTCGCGGCCAACCTGGAGCCCGGCGAGGACGGCCTGCGGGAGTTCGCCATCCTGCAGATGCGTCCCATGATCTCGCGCTGGAGCGCCCAGAAGGTTCGATGGGAGGGCGTGGCCCAGGAGCGTCTGCTCTGCGAGAGTCCCCGCGCCTTGGGCAACGGCTACATCCAGGACGTGACCGACGTGGTCTACGTCAAGCCCGGCCGTTTCGACGCCTCCCGCACGGTCGATATCGCGGGCGAGATCGGCGAGGTGAACAATATCCTTAAAGCCGAGGGGCGACGCTGCCTGTTGGTCGGCCCGGGCCGTTGGGGATCGGGGGACCCTTGGCTGGGCATTCCGGTGCGCTGGCACCAAATATCGGCTTCCCGCGTCATAGTGGAGACGAGCCTGAAGGACTTCGCCATCGACCCGTCCTATGGGACCCATTTCTTCCACAACGTGACTTCGCTGGGGCTGGGCTATTTTACGGTGCACAGCCGCCACGGGGGTGGAAGTTTCCGCTGGGACTGGCTTGACCGTCAGCCGGCCGTGCGTGAAACGGACCTTTTGCGCCACGTGCGCCTGGAGCGGCCCCTGGATATCCGCATCGACGGCTCCACGGGGCGCGGGGTCATTTTGATTCCCGCCTAGGCTTTAAAACTGCGTCTGAACCGGCGGGGCGGACTATTTGCGGCGCGTTATGTCGCGAAAATACCACACGCGGCCGTAATATTGCCCTTCGGGCCCCAGGACCGGGGAGGAATAACGCTCGAAGCAGCGCCCATCCCGGAGGTTGATTTGCTCGTAGCTGACGTCATCGGGGTGCGCGTAGAGGTTCTGCACCCGGTCCATGAATTCCTGCGGGGCCTGGAGCTTGTCCATGACCGATTTGAGCGCGAGCTCGTCCGATCTGGAGGCGACGACGTCGGGGGGGATGTCCCACATGTCGATGAACCGGTGGTTGAAGGAGACCATCCGGCCGGATTTGTCGACCACCAGTATGCCGTCCATGGAGGCTTCTTGCTCGGCCTTCAGCAGCGCGTTCTGCAGGCGCATTTCCCTGGTCATGCGTCTGCGTTCCGTGGTGTCCCTGAAAAAACCGACCAAGCAAGGCTTGCCGTTGATTTCCACGGGGAAGCCGTTGACTTCCGCGAATAAGACGCCCCCGTCCTTTTTCCTGACCGAAATTTCCTCTGACAGGAGGAGTTCCTTGCTGGCCAGTTTGCGAAATTGTTCCAGGACCTTGGAAAGTTCTTCCGCGGGATGGATATCCTGGACTTTCATGGCCAGGAGTTCCTCGCGCTCGTAGCCCAGCATCCTGCAGATCGCCGGATTGCAGTAATAAAAGGCCTTCGTCTGCGAGTCCGCGATCAGTATCCCGTCGAGGGCGTTTTCCAGGATGGCTTTCAGCGTCTCCGTGGGGTGCAGGATTTGGTCCAATACGGGGTCAGGTCTTGACATTTGACATCCTCCATCCCGGAGAGACTCCTTCCAGGTTCTTGGCTGCGGTTAATTGAGTTCCGCGCCTTTTTGAAGAGCCTTGACGTTGAGTTCCAGGATCTCGGGCTTGGCCCGCTTGAAGACCTTGGGCATGGCCTTGGCCACGGCGTCGACGGAAAGCGCGCCCGTGTGCTTGCAGAACGCTCCCAAAGCCGCCATGTTGGCGATCTTGGGAGCCTTGAGCTCGTCCGCGATCTGGTTGCAGGGTACCAGGATGATTTTGATGTCGGAGCGCTTGGGACGGGACTTGACCAGGGAACTGTTGATGATCATCAGCCCTCCCGGCTTGACCAGCGGCTCGAACTTGGCCAAGGAAGGCTCGTTCATCACGATGACCGTGTCCGGCTGGGAGACCACCGGAGTCGTGACTTCGTCCGAGGATATGACCACGGAACAATTGGCCGTTCCTCCGCGCATCTCCGCCCCGTAGGAGGGGAAGAAGCTGACGTTCTTTTTGTCGAGCATGCCCGCGTAGGCCAGGAGAATGCCTGAAGAGATGATGCCCTGCCCGCCGAAGCCGGAAATCCTAATTCCTTGATACATCTGTCTTACCTCCCGCGATGTCCTTGAACACGCCCAACGGGTAGTGCGGCAGCATGCGATCATTCACGAACTTGGCAGCTTCCAGGGGGGAGATTCCCATGTTGGTCGGGCAAGTGGAGAGGACCTCCACCAGGGAGAACCCCTTGCCCTCGATCTGGTATTGGAAGGCTTTCTTTATGGCTTTCTTGGCTTTGATCACGTTGGCCGCGGTATGTATGGAAGCGCGTTCCAGATACCGGGCCCCGTCCAATTGCGCCAGAAGCTCGCAGACGCGGATGGGGTAGCCGTTGACCTGCGGGTCGCGGCCCGTGGGGCAGGTGGTGGCGGCTTGGCCCACGAGGGTCGTGGGCGCCATCTGGCCCCCGGTCATCCCGTAGATCGCGTTGTTGATGAAGATGATCGTGACATTCTCGCAGCGGCCCGCGACGTGGATGGTCTCGGCCATGCCGATGGAGGCGAGGTCGCCGTCTCCCTGATAGGAGAACACGACGCACTCGGGCTTGGAGCGCTTGATGCCAGTGGCGATGGCCGGGCCCCGCCCATGGGGCCCCTGGATCATGTCGCAGTTGAAGTAGTCGTCGGCGAACACGGCGCAGCCCACCGGCGCCACGCCGATCGTCCGTTCCCGGATGCCCAGTTCATCCATGGACTCGGCCACGAGGCGATGCACGATTCCGTGGCCGCAGCCCGGGCAGTAGTGCATTTTCATGTCGACGAGACTTTGCGGCTTCGGGTTTACCTGCAGCATACGCAGTCCCCCTTCCTGGCCTTGAGGATGTCTTGGATCTTTTGGAGTATCTCCTCGCCCGTGGGAATCACCCCGGAAGGCCGCGCGTGCAGATGGACCGGAACGCGGCACTCGATGGCGAGTTTGACGTCTTCGACCATCTGGCCGAGGCTCATCTCCACGGCCAGGAAAGACTTGGTCCGGCCGGCCAATTCCATGAGTTTCTTCTTGGGGAAAGGCCATAGGGTGACGGGGCGGAAGAGCCCCACCTTGAGCCCTTGGCCGCGCGCCATCTTCAGGGCCGCCGCGCAGGCGCGGGCGGAGGTCCCGTAGGCGACCAGGATCAGGTCCGCGTCCTCGCACTGCTTGGCCTCGAACATGACTTCCCGCTCCTCGATCTCGCGGTAGCGTTTGGCGCGGTTGAGGGTCAGTATCTCGAGCTTGCCCTCGCTCAAGTCATAGGAGCGCACGATGCGCTTCTTGCGGCCGGCCGCCGGGCCCAGGGCCCAGTCCGGCTCTTTGAGTTTTTTCGGGTCGACCTCGGGGAATTGGAATTCCAGGGGCTCCATCATCTGGCCCAGAACCCCGTCCGCCAGGACCATGGCCGGCACCCGGTACTTTTCTGCGACTTCATAGCAGTGGAGGGGGAAGTTTCCCATCTCCTCGACCGAGTTCGGGGCCATGACGAAAACCCGGTAGTCTCCGTGGCCGCCGCCGCGCACGGATTGGTGATAGTCGCCCTGGGCGCCCGCGATATTGCCCAGGCCGGGGCCTCCGCGCACCACGTTGGCGAAGAAGATAGGAAGGTCCGCGCCCGCGCAGTAGGAGATTCCCTCCTGCTTGAGGCTGACTCCCGGGCTCGAAGAAGACGTCATGGTCCGGATTCCCGTGGCCGCCGCGCCGTAGAGCATGTTGATGGCCGCGACCTCGGACTCGGCTTGGACGAAGCTGCCCCCGGCCTTGGGCATGCGCCAGGACATGTATTCGGGAACTTCGTTTTGCGGGGTGATGGGATAGCCCGCGAAGAATCGGCAGCCGGCGCGCACGGCGCCCTCGGCGAGCGCGTCGTTGCCTTTCATGAGAAGTTTTTCGCCCATTATCTCCTCCTGGAGTCCATAAATGCCCTATTTCCCTTCTTCCTTGAATACGGCGATGGCCAGATCCGGGCAGACCTGGGCGCAGAGACCGCAGCCGGTGCAGCGCTCGGGCGCGCAGCAGCTGGCCGGATAGTAACCGGTGATGCTGAACGTCGTGGACATCACGATGCATTTCTTGGGGCAGGCCGCGGTGCAAAGCTCGCAGCCCTTGCAGCGCGACTCGTCCACCTTGATGGTTGGCATGTCTCCCTCCCTGGACGCGGGTGTCAGGCGGCAGACGAAAGGCGCGCAGCCCGCGGTTGAGACCTGCATATGTTACAAAAATATCCGCGCGATGCAAGGGGAAATATAAGTAAAACTAATGCGACGGATCCGCCGGGGGAATGGGCCGCTCGGCATGGCTTGACCATGGAGGCAACCCCTGCTAAACTTCAGGCATGGTGCGCCGACCTTGTGCCCTGGCCGCGGCCGTCGTTTTTCTGGCGCTGGCGTCCGCCGCGCAATTGCGCGGGCAGTCGACGGATATCCGTCGCGATGGCGGCAGACCCAGCTCTGGCGCGCGGGCCGCGAGTGCCGCCGCGGTTGATCGGGGCGTCATGGCGCCGGCGCCCGTGCGTCTTCCGCCTCCTCCGCGCCGCCAAAGCCGGGGTTGGTGGCTGGCTCTGACGGCCGGGCTGCTGGCATTGGGTGTTCTGGCCTGGGCCGAGGTCCGGGGCGGTGTATCGGCCGCCCTTGCGGGCAAGCTCGCGGCAGCCCGGCCCGTCGCCGCTCAAGACGGGATATCCTCCAATTTCGCGATAGTCCGGGTTCTTGGCGAAGGCGGCATGGGGGTCGTTTACGAGGCCGTGGACCGGACTCTGGATCGCCGCGTGGCCATCAAGAAGATGCGCGAGGAGATGAGACAAAATCCGGCAGAAGCGGCTGCCTTCCTTAAAGAGGCCAAGATCGTGGCCGGCCTGCGTCATCCCAATATCGTGGAGATTTATTCGGTCGTGGCTCAGGGCGGCGATGTCTATCTGGTTTTTGAATTCGTGGAAGGCAAGACGGTCTACGACCTTCTCAGCGAGCGGAGCCGGCTTTCTCTTCAGGAAACCAAGGCCATCATGACTCCGGTGTGCCAGGCCCTGGATTTTGCGCATGGACGCATGGTCATCCACAGGGACCTCAAGCCCGCCAACATCATGGTCAATGTGCAGGGCGTGGTCAAGGTCATGGATTTCGGGGTCGCGCGACATGTCCCGGATGCGGCCGCCGCCGCGGGGTCTGCGCCTGTCGTCATAGGCACGCCCCTCTATATGGCGCCGGAAGCCGAAAATGGAATATTGTGCCGGGAAACGGATATTTATGCCTTGGGCGCCATGACCTACGAGATGCTGACCGGGCGCCCGCCGTTTCCGGCCGGCGCCACCATGGGCCAGAAGGTCGCCCGGGATTATTCCAGGCTATCCAGCCTGGTTCCCGGCCTCAACCCGGCCGCCGACGATCTCATGGCTGCGGCGCTGGAATCGGATTACCGGCGACGTCTTCACTCCGCCGGCGAGTTCGGGACCCGCTTGGCGGCCCTTTAACAGGGGGATCATGTTGCCCGCGTCCCGAGAAAATGGCATATTTTGTGTCGGAGGAATTGATGAACAGAAAAATGTTGTGCGTGATGGCGGCCGCCGCCGCCTTGTTGGGCGGGTGCAAAAAACCGGAGACCGCGGGTCGCAAGCTCGCGGGCGACGCGGGTCCGACCGTCAAATTCAGCTATACCCTGACGGTTGAAGGCAAGCAGGTGGATAGTTCCGTCGGCAAGGAGCCTCTCACCGCCACTCTCGGCTCGGGAGAGATCATCCCCGGCTTGGAAGATGCGCTGGCCGGCATGAAAGCGGGAGAGAAGCGCAATGTGGTGGTTCCGCCGGAAAAGGGTTACGGCGCTTACCGCGAGGCGGGGGTCCAGAAGGTTCCCAAGACGTCGTTTAAGGACAGCGCTCGTCTTAAGCCGGGCATGGTGGTCAGCGGCAAGAGCAACGGCCAGCCTTTCCAGGCCATGGTCCGAGAGATCAGCGAGAAGGAAATCACTCTCGACCTAAACCATCCCTTGGCCGGCAAGACGCTGAACTTCGACATCGAGGTCCTCTCGGTGCAGCCTGCCGGGTCCTGAGGCCGCCGGGGACGTTTCCAGGCTCTTTAAAATGAATCGCCCGCATCGCCGTTTATCGGCGATGCGGGCTTTTCAGGCCTTGCGGCTCGTCAGACCTTCCTGACGTTGGCGGCGCGAGGACCCTTGTCGGACTGCTGGGTCTCGAACTCGACGGCCTGATTCTCGGCCAAAGTCTTGAACCCGTCACCCATGATGGCCGAGTGATGGACGAAAAGATCTTTGGAACCGTCATCCGGCGTAATGAAGCCGAAGCCCTTCTGGTCATTGAACCACTTCACTTTTCCCGTTGCCATTCTTATTGCTTATCCTCTTTTTCAGTACGGATGCTCACATACGCTTTGTGGCAGGGGATATTTTCCCCATACCGATATTATAGCAATAATCGGAGCGAAAATACGCTCCGCATGAGGCCGAATGTGTAATTTGCTATTCTTAATGTCGTGATCCGCCCGCAGCGCTGCCGCTGGAGACGACGCGGGAGGCGGGGAGAAGGCGACCATGATCGATGAATCCACGAAGATCCTTTTGCCGGAGAAGGATATGCCGCGGCAGTGGTACAACATAATCCCCGATCTGCCCAAGCCGTTGAACCCTCCGATAAGCCCGGCCACGGGCAAGCCTGTTTCCCCCGAGGAGCTCGGAGCCATTTTCCCCATGGGACTTATCCTGCAGGAAGCGAGCGCCCAGCGCTACATCGACATCCCCGAAGAGGTGCTGGAGATATACCGTCTTTGGAGGCCTTCCCCGCTGTTCCGGGCAAAAAGGCTGGAAAGCCGGCTGGGCACGCCGGCGCGAATCTACTACAAGTACGAGGGCGTTTCTCCCGCCGGGAGCCATAAGCTCAACACCGCCGTGCCCCAGGCCTATTACAACATGAAGGAGGGCATATCCAAGATATCCACCGAGACCGGCGCCGGTCAATGGGGAAGCGCCATGGCCCTGGCGTGTAATTTTTTCGGCATCAAGCTGCATGTGTACATGGTCCGCGTCAGTTACGAACAGAAGCCATACCGCAAATTCATGATGGAGACCTGGGGAGCCTCGGTGACGCCGAGTCCGAGCCCTCTGACTCGAGCCGGGAGGGATATTCTGGCCAAGGAACCGGATAGCCCGGGAAGCTTGGGAATGGCGATCAGCGAGGCCGTGGAGGAAGCGGCGACTCACGAGGACGTGCATTACGCCCTGGGCAGCGTGCTCAACCACGTCTGTCTGCATCAGACCATCATCGGCCTGGAAACGCGCCAGCAGCTCGAACTCGTGGGCGATTATCCAGACGTCCTCATCGGCTGCGCGGGAGGCGGGTCGAACTTCGCCGGCCTGGCGCTGCCTTTCGTGCGCGACAAGATGAACGGCAAGGAAATCCGGATCGTGGCGGTCGAACCTGCCGCCTGCCCCAGCCTGACCAAGGGCAGGTTCGCCTACGATTACGGCGACGAGGCGAAGTTGGCCCCCATCGTGCAGATGTACACGCTGGGGCACGGCTTTATCCCCCCGGCGATCCATGCGGGCGGGCTGCGCTACCACGGCATGTCCCCGCTGGTCAGCCTGCTGCGCCACGAGGGGCTTGTGGACGCCGTCGCCGTGCCTCAGAACGCCTGTTTCGAGGCGGCGGTGCTGTTCTCCCGCTGCGAGGGCGTCATCCCCGCTCCGGAATCATCCCATGCCATCAAGGTCGCGATCGATGAGGCGCGCCGCGCCAAGGAAGAGGGCCGGGAGAAGACCATCGTTTTCAACCTCAGCGGACACGGCCATTTCGACCTCGCGTCTTACGAAAAGTACCTTTCCGGAAAGCTCGAGGACTATGAGTGTCCCGATGAGATCATCAATCAGGCGCTTCAAGATCTCCCGGAAGTGCGTCTTTAGGGCCGGCCATGAACGACAAGGACGACGTCAATCCAATAGGAGCCTCCGCGCGGACCGCGGCTTCGGCGTCTGAACAGCCGCCCGCGCCGAGCGCGCGCTATGTCTCGAAACTTCAGAAGCAATTCGATTCCCTGGTCGAGGAAAAGCCCAATCCCGCGTCGAGAGGCTTCTTCGGCGGAGTCCCCAACCGCAAAAGCGAGGCGGATGAGGCCCTCATCACGCATGTGACGCAGACGATCCTGCGCGAGGCCATGGCCTCGCGCAGTTCGGACATACATCTGGAGCCGATGGGAAGCCACCTGCGCGTGCGTTTTCGCATCGACGGCATTCTTGAGGAAGTCCTGACGATCCCCAACGCTTTGAACCTGTTCCTGGTCTCGCATATCCGCGTCATGTGCGGCCTTGATCCCGAGAAAGGCGGCATAGCCCGACCCCAGGATGCCCGCATGGCCGTTACCGTCGAGGGACAAGAGGCCGATGTGCGGTTGTCGACTTTCCCTACGCCCCACGGCGACAAGGCGGTGCTGCGCTTGTTGCCGCGCAACGTCAAGCCTCCGGGGATCGAGGAACTGGGCCTGCGTCCGGTGCACGTGGAGATTTTGCGTCAGCTGATCAAGCGTCCCCAGGGCATGATCATTATCACCGGGCCGACGAGCAGCGGCAAGTCAACGACCCTCTATACCATGCTGCAGGCCTTGAACGCGGTATCGCGCAATATCGTCACCCTGGAAGATCCTATCGAGATGAAGATCCCCGGAGTGACCCAAGGGGCCATCCAATCCCAGATCGGGTTTAATTTCGCGGACGGGTTGCGCGCCATACTGCGCCAGGATCCCAACGTCATCATGGTCGGAGAGGCCCGCGACGGCGAAACGGCCGAGATCGCCTTGAAGGCGGCCTTGACGGGACACCTCATTTTCACGACTTTGCACACCAATAACGCGCTGGGAGCGATAGCGCGCCTGTTGGACATGGGCATCGAGCCTTTTCTGATCACCTCGGCCGTGACCGCCGTCTGTGCCCAACGCCTGGCGCGCAGGGTTTGCGACAAGTGCCGGGAAACTTACCGTCCCGGAGAGGATGAGCTCGCCCTGCTCGGGGCCGTGGCGCAACGCATAGGCGTCGCCGTGGAGCCGGGATTCTTCAAGGAACTTTCGCGCGGCAAGGGCTGCGAGAGTTGCCGCTACACCGGGTTCAAAGGCCGGATTCTTCTTTTCGAGACGGCGCATGTCACGAAAGAGATGAAGGCCCTCATCCTGCGCAAGGCCGGCTTGGACGAAATGACCAAGGAGGCCGTGGGCGGCGGCATGGAGACCCTGCTCTACGATGGTCTGCAAAAAGTGAATTCCGGCGAGACGACCTTGGATGAGGTCATCCGCGTCGCCGGGGCCGGGAACTAGCTCGCGCCGGCTCGCGCGGCGCCCTCCGGCGCGGAGGAGCCCTTTCTCTATCCCAGCGCATCTCGGCGCCGCCTCAGGCCCTGGTCTTGACGTCGAATCGTCGCAGCATGGTCAATTTCATTTTTCCGTCCGCGGCGTGCATGCGCGCCCGGATCTGATATTCGCCGGGTTCATAGCCCGACCAATCGTACCACCAATATCCGCCTTCCTGCCGGCAGGGCAGCCATTCGCCCTGATTGATGGATACCTCGATCTTGTCGCCGTTCTTGGGGGCGCTGATGCGGAAGGTGTACGAGGCGCTGGTGATCACTTCTCCTTCGGTCGGATAGTCCAGCATCACGGCGTGCGGGACTGTCTCCGTCATGGGCTCGGTCTTGCTGCCGCTTGTCTGCGTGTGTTCTTTGTGTCTCATCGCGGTTCTCCTTGAGTTAGGTTCATCATCGAGGCCGGCTCATGGCGCGTGCAACCGGCGGCCGCGGCGCTTTCCAGACCCCGACGGCCAGGGAGAATCTATTAATCGGGGGTCAAAATAACGTCAAAAGATCCAGAACGGGCCCCCGGCCGCGGCTTGGGGCCCGCAGCTCCCAGCGTATTTGACGGCGCTTTGACCTTTGTCCTTTAGGATGTGCGAGGCGGTGTTCGGGATGGGATGCTGAAAGGAGGAGAACATGGCGATCATGAGGGAAGTGGCGATGATGCGGGCTGTGCGGATGAACGCCTACGGCGGTCCGGATGTGCTGGCGGCGGGGGAGGCCCGGAAGCCGGAACCCGGCGTCGGGGAGGTTTTGATTCGGGTCTGCGCCGCCGGGGTCAATCCCGTCGATTGGAAGTTGAGGGCCGGCTATTTTAAGGAAAGGATCAAGCGCAGCTTTCCCTTGATCCCCGGGTGGGACGTTTCCGGAGTCGTCGAGGCGGTCGGCGGAGGGGTCGAGGATTTTAAGATCGGGGATGAGGTCTTCGGTAAGCTGGATTTCGCGCGCGATGGAGCCTATGCCGAATACGTGGCGGCCAGGGCGCGCGACTTGGCGCGCAAGCCCAGATCGTTCGACCACGTGCATGCCGCCGCTGTGCCGCTCGCCGCTCTGACGGCCTGGCAGTCGCTCTTCGACGTGGGGAACCTGTACGCCGGCCAGACCATTCTGATCCATGCGGCCGCCGGCGGCGTGGGTCATTTCGCCGTCCAGCTTGCCAAGTGGAAAGGCGCGAGGGTCATCGCTACCGTCTCCGCGGCCAACGCGGAGTTCGCGCGCGCTCTAGGCGCAGATGAGGTGATCGATTATCAGAAGACGCGGTTCGAAGAGGCGGCGAAGGCGGTGGATTTGGTGCTCGATACCATCGGAGGCGATACCCAGCAACGCTCCTACAAGTCGCTCAAGCGCGGCGGGACGCTTATTTCCACGGTCGGCATAACGTCCGCTCCCGCGGCGGCCGAACACGGGGTGCGCTGCGAGTCGGTCATGGTCCGTTCCGACGGCAAGGAACTGGCCCAGATCGCCGAGCTCATCGACGCGGGCAGGCTGCGGGTGGATATCCAGACGGTCCTGCCGCTCTCCCAGGCCGCTACCGCCCAGGAGCTGAGCCAGATGGGGCATGTTCGCGGCAAGATCGTGCTCAAGGTCGGCGACTAGGCGTCAAGTCAGGGGCGCCGGCGGATATTCAGGAGGCGATCGCGCCCGTCACGACATGGACGGGCCGGGCGCCAGGATTTTCTTGAGATCCGAGAGAAAGGCCATGGCCGTAGGATAGCGGCGGGCCGGGAAAGGGTCGAGGACGGTCGCCATGACCTGGTCGATGGCCGCGGGAAGCCCGGGCTTGATGGAGGAAAGGGGCCGGTAGTCCTTTTGGAGTTTGCACATCAATCCGGCTGGAGGGGGGAAGGGGCGGTTTCCGGCCAGCAACTCGTAGCAGCATATGCCCATGGCGTAGATGTCGGAAGCCTTGACGCTCTGGCCCTGGGCCTGCTCGGGAGCCATATAGGCCGGGGTCCCGGCCACTTCGGCGCGGGTGGCCGTGGAGAGCGTCTCCTGGATCCGGCGCGCGATGCCGAAGTCCATCACCTTGGCGATTCCCGCCGGGTCGATCATGACGTTGGCCGGCTTGAGATCCTGATGGACCACCCCCTGCTCATGGGCGTAGTCCACGGCCAATCCGATCTGCTCCAAGAGCGCGCACGTCTCGCGGGGAGAGAACGATTGCCGGGCGTCCAAGGCTTGGTCTAGCGTCTGTCCGGGCATGTATTCGAACACCAGGAAAAGGCCGTCATCGTGCTCCAGGATGGAAAATATCTCGACGATGTGGGGATGCCTGAGCATGGCCACGGTGCGGGCTTCCTGAAGGAATTTGCGGCGCTGGCGGGGATCCGAGGCGATCTCGTCGCGCATCCGTTTGATGGCGACTTTGCGCTGGAGGGCGGCGTCCATGGCTTCATACACCACGCCCATTCCGCCCTGGCCGATCCGCTTGACCAGGCTAAAGCCGACGGGAAGGGCGTCGCGCTCGGGAGAGGACCGGTCGACGGCGCGCATGGCCGGCTGGGACGACGGCGCGGCCGGCCTGCGCCGCAGCGCCAAAGACGCCAGCAGGGCCGCCGCGACCGCGGCCACGGCGTAAAGAACGCCGGCGCGGCGACTTCGGCCGGGCGTTTTTCGGGCCGGAGCCGTTTGGCCGAGGGCTTCCCGGTAAAGGGCCTCGAATTGATCGTCGAGTTGGGCGGCTTGCCGGAAGTCGCTTAGGCTGCGCTGCTTGTCCTTGAGCCCCTGCCAGGCCAAGCCCCGGGTAGCCCAGGCATTGGCATCCTTGGCGTTGAGCGTCAAGGCTTGGTCGGCTTCGGCGACGGCTTCTTTGTAGCGCCTTAGATCGGTGAAGGTCAGGGCCCGAACATTATGGGCTTGGCTGTCTTTGGGCTGGAGGGAAACGGCGCGCGTCGAGTCGTCGTGGGCGCCGTTGAAATCCTTGAGGCGGCGCCGGGCCAGGGCCCGCAGCCGATAGGCCTGCCAGTTGGACGGCTCAGCCTCGATCTGCGAAGTCAATATCCGCTCGGCGGCCGGAAAATCGGCGATGGCCATCTTTTGGACGGCGGATCTGATCCTGCCGCCTGGTTGCGCTTGCCGGCCGGGCAGCGGGCGAGACAGAGCGCCTGCGGCCGCGGCTTGCGGGCCGATCCCGCCGACCATGGAGGCCAGTCTGACTTCTTCTTGCGCCAGGCCGCCGGGATCGGCCCGCTGGTCCAGGAAAGGCGCGATCTTCGCCTCCAAGCTGGCTTGGTCAAGACCTTGGCCGACGCGCCGAGTCAGAAGCTGCCGCGCCGCGCGCAGCTGCGCGTTGGCGGGCTCCGCGGCCAGGGCCAGGTCGAGCTCCCTTCGGGCGGCGTCGGCGTCGCCCGTCTTGATATGGGCCATGGCAGCGGTTTTGTGGTCGATCGCCGCAGGCGGCGTTTCGGCAGCGGAATCCGGCTGCAAATGAGGCGCCTGCGCGGCTGGCGCAGGCAGCGGGCGCTGCCAGGGCGCCGAGTCTTGCCGAGCATCAGGCTGGACGGCGGCTGGAGGCGCGCCGGATTCTTTGACTTGGGCGGCGGCTGGAGGCACGCCTGATTCATTGACTTGGTCGGCGGCTTGAGGAACAGATGAATTCACCTGAGGCAGATCTTCGCCGTCAAAAGCCTCGCCCCATGATAGGCTGGCGGCAAGAATCAAAATGCAATGAGGTAATGACATGGCGATCTCAGTAGGTAGTCTAACCCCGCAAAAAAAATGTGTCAAGGCCCTGCGTGAGGCATGGCGCGAGGCATGTCCCAAGAGTCCTATGAGGGGTAGGACCATCGCATCATGGCGCGGCTAGGCCTGTTGCTTGCCGCGGCCTTCCCATATGTCTCATGCGGAGGGGGCTGGAGAGGTTTAAAATGATCTTAGCCATGAAACGCAATAGAGCTGAGTCTTTCCTGCTCTCCATCGCATGCACGCTGATGCTGTGGCCTCGAATCGCGCCTTCTCACGATGGCCTTGCGTTGGCTGGCGCGGTTGCCGGGATCGAAGAGCATGTGCGCGGTGAGCTTGGCTCCCAGATTCGTTTCATGAGCCAAGCCGGGTGGGCGGTTGCTTCGGGCCCGGCAGCGGGCCAACTCGCGGCTGGCGCGCCGTCGGTTCCCGCGTCGGTTATGGTCGAGCCCGGCCTTAAGGATGCATTAGCTTCTCTGGCGTCTATCATGAAAAGTACGGGCACGGACGTCAAGTTGTCAGTGACTATGGCGGCTACGCTGGGAATAGTAACGACTGAGGAGATTCCAGCCAGGCAATTTAAGGTGGGGGAACTTTCCAAACGCCATACCATTTCGACCTTTTGTAAGGGTGAAGAGGTCTATTTGACTTTTTTAACGCGCAATGAAACTCAAGGCATATTCTTCGTGGCTACGGTCCGCAGCGGCTTGTTGCGGGTGGTTCTGCTTGAAAAAGGCCAGCAACCCAGGGAGCTGCCCGTGGCTGGGGCCCAGTTCGAGCAGCAGATAAGCTTCTGGCGCGAACATTTCGATGCGCTGGGCTTATTCCCTCCCAAGATGTCTTCCTAGAGTCTGAGCAAGCAATCATCGTCGGCAACCCAAGCTCAAGCAGGATATGGCATTGGCGCACCTTGACACGCACAGCCACGCCGATCCATCGCGCCAGAAAACGCGAATAGTCGCCCATCCGAGGCAAAATGGCAGTCCAGCCCGAGTTAGTTTGCGGATTTTGTCGTCGGTCAGCAAATCGTTTTCCGACGGAAAATTCGGCGGGTTGATGCGCGGGTCCATTTCCCGGCCCTGTGTTTGTACGGCGATGCGTCTAAGCGCATCACTTTGACACGACTCCGGCAAGGATATGTGGGGAGATGGCGTTTCTGCTTCCCACCGTTGTTGCGTCGGGCGCTCATCTGCGTGGGGCCGGACTGATTGCTCAGGCTAGTCAGCGCGGCGGTTAGTCCCTGCCTATTAAGGAATAGGGAGAGCGCCCTCCTCCTATTCCGTTATTTCGTCCGCCCCGCCTTGCCCGGTAGCCAGGAAGTTGATTTTTATTTGCGCCGCCAAGGCCATACTATGATCAAAGCTTCAGGCTTTTGAGAGGCAAACGTGGCGTGGGAGGGCAAACCCATGAAGACAAAAATCGCCGTAGGCGCCTTGCTGGCGGCCCTGTTGGTCGTGGCGGTTTATCAGGGCAATCGATGGGCCCGCTCGGGAGGCGAAATTTGGGAGTCGGCCGAGACCCGGGCGCTCAGACAAGCCGACCAATGGCCGAGGATTCCTCAAATGATCGCGCGTCAGATCGTCGAGAAATACGGGCCGCCGGAGGTCGTTTCCAAAGACAAGATGGAATGGGGGGCGCATTGGCCTTGGAAACGGATCGTGGTCAGCAACACCCCGTTGTCTCCTTTGGAACAGGCGGTCGAGTACCGAGTCCCGGGCAACAAGCTGGCGGACTTGGCGCGTTATCCGCATGGGCTGACGGTGAATTCCGGCGCCGGGGAATTGTCCGCGCGCGGCGACCGGGAAAGCCTCAATCGCCTGACCCTCAACCTGGCCCATGATATCGTGCTCGGCAAGAGGACTCCGGAACAGGCCAGCCGTTTTTTTCTGCGGACGATCGACTTGGCCGTAGCCGGCAAATCCTCCCCTTACATGGAGCGCTTGCTCTTCGACGTGCCTGACGAGCGGGTGGATCGCTACCCGGCGGCGCGGTTCTAGCCACGAAGACCGGTTCGGAGACATGGCTCGTCAAGACTCCGGCCGCGATCTCCGTCGCGGCCGAGGGAGTCTCTGTTCCGTCGAGAAACCGGTGAAATAGGCTTGCAGGTCCCCCAGGTTTTGATATTGCCTTGACCTTTTCTCGCTAGGATGAGCAGGTCATGCTTGGAAAGTTTGGGCGTGTTTCCTTGGCGGATAGAGGCTTTGGGCATGATGAAAATCGAGGGGGAGTCTTTCGCTCGAATCCCCCAATGAACATGAGAGAGGAGGCGGAGATGGAGCATAAGATGCTGACGGATTACGTCCTGCTCGGCAAATGCGGTCTGCGGGTCTCGCCGCTTTGCCTGGGGACCATGACTTTCGGTACGGAATGGGGATGGGGCTGCGTGGAGGATACGGCGCGGCAGATTCTCAATAGATATTTGGACGCGGGCGGCAACTTCATCGACACGGCCGAGATTTACACCAACGGCCGCAGCGAGGAGATGCTGGGAAAATTCTTCAAGGAGAACGGCAATCGCGATCGCGTGGTCTTGGCTACCAAGTTTTCATTCAACGCCGTGCCGGGCGACCCCAATGCCGGAGGCAATGGACGCAAGAATATCCTGCGCTCGATAGAGAGCTCCCTGCGCAGGCTGCAGACGGATTTCATAGACGTCTACTGGCTGCACGCCTATGACATGCTGACTCCGGTCGAGGAGGTGATGTCGACTCTCGATTCGCTCGTGCAAGCGGGCAAGATCCGCTACGTCGGGCTGAGCAACGTCCCGGCCTGGTACGCCGCGCGCGCCCAGACCCTGGCCCAGTGGCGCGGCTGGGAGAAAGCCTGCGCCATGCAGATGGAGTACTCGCTCCTCGAACGGGATATCGAGCGGGAGCATGTCCCCGCGGCGCGTCATCTGGGGATGGGCATCTGCGCCTGGAGTCCTTTGGCCGGGGGATTTCTCACGGGCAAGTATCGACGCAGCGGAGAGGGCATCGAGGGCGAGGCCGGGCGCATCAAGATCATGCAGGATACGGGCAATCAGTATTGTCCCAAGTTCTCGGATCAAGAGTGGCGCGTACTCAATGTCCTTCAGGAGGTGGCCCGCGAACTGCGCCGGTCGCCGGCGCAGGTCGCCATCAACTGGGTGGTCAGACAGCCGCAAGTGACTTCCACCTTGATCGGGGCGACGCAGGTTTCCCAGCTCGGAGACATACTCGCCGCGCTGGAATTCGAGATTCCGCCGGAGCATTTGAAGCGGCTGGACGAGGCCAGCCGGCCGGAGAGCATGTATCCCTACACTTTCTTCACGCCCGAACAGCGCAAGGCGCTGGCGGGCGGAGTGCAGGTGCGAGAGGCGGTCCTATCCCGGTGACGCGGGACCGCGTGAGATGGAGCAGCAAGACGAGCCGTAAGGCCGGGGATGCGGGATATCCCGCATCCCCGGCCGGGGCCGGCGCGAGAGTTTTGACGCGCCGTCCATGACAGCCGGATGAGGAGGACTACGATGAACAGACTCGATGTTATTAAGGCCGTCGCCAAGGTCGTGGGATCTAAGGAACAAGCCGCGGAAGCGGTGCAGGCCGCTTTTGGGACCATACGCGCGGGATTGGACCGCGATCGGAAGGTGCTTATCACCAATTTCGGCACTTTTCGTCTCCAGCAGCGCCGGCCCAGGCTGGGCCGCAACCCCAGAACGGGTCAGCAGGTTTCCGTGCCGCCTCGCATAGGCATCCGCTTCAAAGCCTCCAGGAACGTGCTCAATTGAGGCTCCATGTCAACGGGCCGGAGCCTCGGGCCCCTCTCTGCGGCCCGGGGCTCCGGCATGCGTTGGAGCGGCGGCGGAGGTTATTGGTGAAGAGTCAATCGGCGCGTCAGTGCGAGGCCGTGACCTTATCGTCAACCTATAGCGAAGCGCACAGATGCCTCAAATCTCGTGGAGTCCGGAAGGTGGGACAGGCTTACCTCTGCGCGCATCATCGCAATATGGGCTCCGCCTGCCGTAGAATCGCGAGTCCCGTCCGTTCGGGCCGGCCGGCGGAGAACTGCCCGCCTATCTGGGTATAGGCCAGGAGGAAATGCTCGGAGAATTTGAGCTTGGCTTGCTCTCGACGGGTCATACTATGAGCGGCGCAGCGAGTCCTCCTCGGAGGACGGAGGGTGATGCCATGAAAACGAGAATCGAGATCGCGATTTTGTTGTCCGCTCTTTTCCTGCTGGCGGTTTATAAGGCCGATCAATGGACCCGCGGCTCGGGGATTTCCCCCGAGGCGCCGGCGGCGCAGGCGCTCAGGCAGGTTGCCCGATGGCCCGCCTTTGCGCAGCTGGTGGCGCAGATGATGATCGAAAAATACGGGCCGCCGCAGGACGTCTTCCAAGACAGGATCGAATGGGTTTCCTGCTGGCCGTGGAAGAGAATCGTGGTCAGCGCGGCTGTCCCCTCGGCTCCTTTGGAACAGGTCATCGACTATTATGTGCCGGATGAAAGGCTGGGGGACTTGGCCCGGTATCCCCACGGGTTGGTGGTCTATCCAAACCAGGGAGAAATAGCGGCGCGCAGCGAGAGCGAGAGCCTTAATCGCCTCAATCTCAACCTGGCTCATGACATCGTGACCGGGAGGAGGACGCCGGAGGAAGCGAGCCGGTTCTTCAATAAGACTCTCGAGCTTTCCGCGGCGGGGAAAACGTCGCCTTATATGGAACGGCTGCTTTTCGAAGTGGCCCCGCAGGAGAGGCTCGGACCTTCCTTCATGTACCGTTTTTGACTCATCTTCAAGTGACAGCGGCCCCGATTTATTCGTAAATTATACGCAGTTAGACCCGCGGGATGGCCGCAGGCGCTCAATCATGAAAAAGAAAACTTCGGAACTTGCCGTCAAGCCCGAAGCCGGCAAGGAGGTCGTCCGCCGCGCCGTCAAGGCCGCGACCTTGACGGCTGTTGAGATGGGGGCCCGGCAGCGGGAGATCTCCGTCTCCGAGTTCTTCACCAAGAATCGGCATCTGCTCGGCTTCGACAGCCCGCGCAAGGCCCTGCTGACCTGCGTCAAGGAGGCGGTGGACAACGCTTTCGACGCGAGCGAGGAGGCGGGCATATTGCCCGAGGTGCTGGTGAGGGTGGAGATCGTCTCCGGCGACGGCGCCGCCGCGCCTCCGGTTGCCCAGGCGACGCGCTTCCGGGTCACGGTCGTGGACTATGGCCCGGGAATCGTGCGCGAGCAGATTCCGCGTATATTCGCCAAGCTTCTCTACGGTTCCAAGTTCCACCGGCTGCGCATGAGCCGCGGCCAGCAAGGCATCGGCATTTCGGCCGCCGGCATGTACGGGCAGCTGACCACGGGCAAGCCCGTCCAGATCATCTCCCGGACCGGGGACAAGAATCCCGCCCATTACTTCGAAGTCCAGATCAACACCAAGACCAACGAGCCGCGCATCCTGGAGAAGAAACAGATCGAATGGGAGAATCATCGGGGCACCCAGGTATCCATCGAGCTCGAGGGACGCTACCAAAAGGGCCGGGCTTCCATAGACGAGTACCTGGAACAGACGGCCATCGCCAACCCTCACGCCAAGATCGTCTACGTCACTCCCGAAGGGGAGACCAAGACCTATCCAAGAACCTTCCACGAACTGCCCGTCCCGCCGCGCGAGATCAAGCCGCACCCCTACGGCATTGAGTTCGGCATCTTGCTCAAGATGCTGCACGACACCAGGAGCCACTGGCTTTCGGGGTTCCTCTCCAGCGATTTTTCCCGGGTCTCGCCCCGCGTCGGCGAGGAGATTTGCCAGAAGGCGGAACTTTCGCCGCGGATGCGGCCGCGCGATATCATGGGAGAGCAGGCCGAGAAGCTCTACAAGGCCATCCAAGCCACCAAGATCATGTCGCCGCCGACCAATTGTCTTTCTCCCATAGGCGAAAAAGCCATCCTGACCGGACTTTACAAGCAGATCAAGGCGGATTTCTATACCGCCGTGACCCGTCCGCCGGCGGTTTACCGCGGCAATCCCTTTATCATCGAGGCCGGCCTTGCCTTCGGCAAGGGGCCTCAGGAAATTGAGGCCGCCAAGCCCAAGGCGCCGCTGGCCGAAGGCGAGCAGCACGGCGAGGAGGCGGAGGAGCTGGCGCGCGTGCTGCGTTTCGCCAACCGCGTGCCCTTGCTCTACCAGCAGTCGGCTTGCGCCACTTTTCAGGCCGTCTTGGAGACCTCGTGGCGCAACTACGGCGTGTCCCAATCCCGGGGCGCCCTGCCCGCCGGTCCCATGGTCATCTTCGTTCACATGGCGTCGGTGTGGGTGCCCTTTACGAGCGAATCCAAGGAAGCCATAGCCGATTACGACGAGATTCGCAAGGAGATCAAGCTGGCGCTGCAGGAGTGCGGCCGGCGGCTGGGGGTGTTTCTCAAGCGCAAGGAGCACGCCAAGCACGAGCACCATCGCCGCAATATTTTCGAGCTCTATATCGAGGAGGTTGTCGGCGCCTGCAAACGGCTCAAGGGCGGCCGGCTGGCGGCTGAAAAGCTCAAGGCCCAACTGCTCAAGATCGCCTTGAAGCGCACCGGCGGAGAGAAGACGGACGAGATATTGGGCAAGAAGGGCGGACCCGAGGGCCTGCCGGATTCCATTATCGTGACGCCGGAAGGAGTCGAAGGCTCCGTGCCGCCTGATCCCGCGGTCGAGGCTTCGGCCGCCGCGGCGTCGGCGCCTATGCCGGAGCCTCCGGCCCGCAGCGGCGAGGCGGCCAAGCCGGCTAAACGAGCCGCCCGGGGCAAGCCCGCGGCAAAACGGCGCAAGAGATAGCCGGGGAAAACATGACCATCAAGGTCTCCAAGGACGTCGAGAAGCGGCTCGTCGGGCTGGCCGATCTCGTGCAGCGCGCCGCCGACCGCGGCAAGGATCCTTCCATCGAGATACCGGTGCGCGCGCTCTCCAACGTAAAGTTCAACGAAAAGAAGCGCATCATCGAGATGGGCTCCCATACCCAGGACCGGACCTTCTTCAACGTGGGCATGGCCAAGAAATTCATGCAGACCATGCTGGTGGCGGATGCCTTGGCCGAACTGCAGCGGGCGGGGCTTACCACCTCTCTGCGCGAAATCTATTATAGGGCCAAGCACACGATCCGGGATTCCCATGAGAACACTTTCGACGGCCAGAACGAGTCCGATCCGCTCATCGAGGATCTGGAAGTGGCCTTGGCGGCCTTGCGCGAGGAACTGCATGTGCGCGCCGAGAACGCGGGGACCGTCATCGGGCCCTTGACCGTGGTCGACGACGGCGACAGCGTGGATTGCTCGCGTCTGGGCAAGGGGGGGTACTCGGTTCCCTCCATCGTGGAGCCGGACTACGTGCGCATCAAGCGCTGCACCGCGGACTTCGTCCTGCTCGTCGAAAAGGGCACGCAGTGGAACCGGCTGGCCGAGGATAAGTTCTGGAAGAAGTACAACTGCGTCCTGTTGACCGGCAACGGCCAGCCGCCCCGCGGGGTGAGACGCCTGGCGCGGCGGCTGCACGATGAAAAGCGTCTGCCGGTCTATGTGCTCGTCGACAACGATCCGTGGGGATACTACATCTACTCCGTGGTCAAGCAGGGCTCCATCAATCTGGCTTTCGAGAGCGAGCGCATGGCGATTCCCGAGGCCAAGTTCATGGGCCTTTCCAGCGCCGACCCCGAGCGCTACGGCCTGCCGCGCAACGTGGGCATCAAGCTCACGGATAAGGACATAGGCCGCGCCAAGGAAATCCTTCATTACCCCTGGTTCCAGAAAAAGGAATGGCAATCGGAGATCAAGCGCATGCTCTCCATCGGCCTCAAGTTCGAGCTCGACGCGCTGGCCAACAAGGATTTCCAGTACCTGACCAAGAAGTACCTGCCCAAGAAGCTGCAGGACAAGGACTGGCTGGACTGAGTTTTATCGGGCTCCGGCTATAAGGCTTTCGAGCTGTGCCTCGGCGGAGGTCGCGCGGATCCGGTCCTCCTGGGACATGGCGGCTAGGCGTTCCACTTGTCGCGCGTCCAGACCCAGGCCGGCGGCCACGCGTCGGCCGTAATCCGGATCGGCCTTGTAGAACAACGCGGCTTGGCGCAATTGGATGCGCTTTTGCGCGCCGCAGAGATGGGCCGCGATGTTGCCGATGAGATGATCGCGGTCTATATGGCTCATGACGCGCCGATAGAGCTCTCCCGCCTGGATAAAATCGTCATCCGACAGCCTTTGCGGGTGACGCATTCCCTTGCCGTCGAGATCCAGGGGCGGCTGCGCCGCGGTCGCGTCCGGCTGCGGGCCGCCCATGGAGTTGGGCCAGTAATTAGGGGCGCCGCCTCCGTTGTCGTCCAACCGCATGGCGCCGTCGCGCTGGTAGTTTTTGGCCGCGCATGCCTTGGGAGCGTTGACCGGCAGCAACTGGTGATTGGCGCCTAGCCGGTAGAGGTGCGCGTCGTGATAGGAAATGAGCCGGGCCTGGAGCATCTTGTCCGGGGAGGGCGCTATGCCGGGGACCATGTTGCCCGGGCAAAACGCCGACTGTTCGATCTCGGCGAAATAATTCTTGGGGTTGCGGTTGAGGACCAGGCGTCCGATCTCGACGAGCGGATAATCGCCGTGCGGCCAGACCTTGGTGATGTCGAAAATGTCCCAGCGGTAGGTCCGGGCCTTCTCGTAGGGCATGATCTGGGCGCAGACCGTCCAAGCCGGATAATCGCCGCGTTCGATGGCGGCATGCAGATCGCGCGTGGCGTGGTCCGGATCCTTGCCCGCTATGCGGCAGGCCTCCTCCCGGGTGAGGTTGCTGATTCCTTGCGCGGTCTTGAGGTGGTATTGAACCCAGAAACGGTCGTTGCGCGCGTTGTACCACATGAAGGTGTGGCTGCCGAAACCGTTCATGTGGCGATAATCGCTGGGCGTGCCGCGGTCGGAGAAGAGGATCGTGACTTGATGGATCGACTCGGGAGTCAGTGAAAGGAAATCCCAGAACATGTCCGGATTGGGCGCGTTGGTCGCCGGATCGCGCTTTTGAGTATGGATGAAATCCGGGAATTTGAGCGGATCGCGTATGAAGAACACGGGGGTGTTGTTGCCGACCAAGTCGTAGTTCCCCTCTTCCGTGTAAAAGCGTACGGCGAATCCCCTGGGATCTCGGGCCGCGTCGGCCGAGCCCTTCTCGCCTCCGACCGTGGAGAACCGGACCAACGTGTCGGTCTTCTTGCCGACCTTGGAGAGGAATCCGGCGCGCGTGTATTTGGACATGTCAGCCTTGCATTCAAAAAAGCCGTAGGCGCCGGCGCCCTTGGCGTGCACCACGCGTTCCGGGATGCGCTCGCGGTTGAAATGAGAGAGCTTCTCGAGCAGCTGCGCGTCCTGCATGAGGGCGGGGCCATGCGGCCCCGCGGTCAACGTATTCTGGTCGTCGTCAATGACAGCGCCGGCCGCGGTCGTCAGTTTTTTCTTGTCCATAGGATCTCCTGGGTTGTTCTCCAGGCTAGATTCTAGGCGAGAGAAGTCAAACCGGCGTCAAAATGGCGCCGGAGATCATGTTATTGGCAGTATGGGCATTATTTTAGAAAACGAGCGCCATAAATATTGCCAACAATGCGAAAAAGGTGATCTCCGGCACCGTTGCAAAAAAAGGAATTTTCGGCACGGTCTTGCGGTTTGAAATGTGCCCCGTCAAGGGAAAAACAGCATTGGCCTAAGGCAATGCTGTTTTAGTGGTTTTTAGGTCTTCAATTTTTGTGGATCGCATCTTTTTCTTTGACAGTTTCGAGGCAGCCGCAGCTTTTAGGGGGTCTGAAATGGACGAGTGTTGGGCGCTGGCTTCGGCATGGTCAACTTTTTGCGGGGTCAGCTTTATATATTTTATGCCGGGATCAGGGAGTTCCCCATATGCGACACTTCCCATTCGTTCCCCCTGTTCAAGCGAATAGGTGATCCATAGTTTTTTTCCGTCGGGGAAGGGGATTTGGAAGAAGTTGTGGCTGTAAAGCGGGCTTGTGGGGCCCATGCTATGTACTTCGGCGGCCAACTTGGGGAATTTGTAGAAATAGGTTTTGTCACCAGAGGATGCGTAGAAACCTTTATGGCCATTTCTGGCGCTTTCATAAACGTAAAAAACGCCGAATGAAAAGCCATTGGGTCCTGTTGGAGACCGAACGCCATCTTCGGGATAGCCGGTGTAGGGACGTCCCTCAGAGAATGAATCGCGCAAGGACAGTCGGTCGGCGGGCGACGGGACGATGGATGGCCGACGGCTGTCATACATCAATCGTGCGCCGAGAATCATGGCGGCTGCAAACGCTGCGACACCAAGCAGTTTCTTCATAAAAGAAGTATAACCCCGGCTCCGATTCCAGTCAAGGGGACCGCATAGGCGGTGCCGGAGATCATGTTATTGGCTGTTTTAGAAAACGAGCGCCATAAATATTGCCAACAATGCGAAAAAGGTGATCTCCGGCACCGTTGCTTATTTTGGCTTGAACGCGCGCCATTTGGCGATAAGTTTGGTGAATTGCGTCAAGACGGCCGGATCATTGACGGAGACGACCTCTTGCTTGGATTCGAGGACTTGGTACTCGAGGGTTTCGACTACGGAGCCCTTGGCAGCAGCCAGCAATTGACCTTCGGTCGATACCCTGAAGAGCCATTGATTGACGATCCATTTGCCATTCTCGATGCGCCAATCCTCTGAAATGACGGTCAGATAATCACCCTTGAATTTGTTCGGTCCATTTTCTGTCCCCCATATATTGACATAGTCCCTGTGATGGGACGCGTCCTGGGGCCCGGTTATGTCCGCAAGCGCTATGGTCGCCGGGAGCGGTTCGTTCTCGGGAGTGAAGACGCCGTAATTTTGGAGATTGGCGATAACCTCAGACCAGCCTTGCGGCGCGGGGGTATTTCGCCAGTCGTATGAGGGAATGGATGCGCGGGCAGTGGTTGCGAGCATCAGAACCATCGACGTCAGAGCGAATTTTATCATGGGGCCTCCAATTTCTATTGCTTTAGAGTAGCCCCGGATTGCCAAGATGTCTTGGGCCTATGGGCCCACGGGCGGCGGACAATTGACCTATGCGGTCGTCGCTACGGGAGGGAGAAAGGAGGCGTTAGAAAACGCAAAACCCGCCTTTCAGCGGGTCATGGTCCTGATATTTCTCGTTACAGGTTCGAAATCAGGCTGCTTCTAAAAGAAGTATAACCCCTGCTCTGATCCCAGTCAAGGGCTAAATAGGCGGATTTTGCAATTTGGCAACAGGGGCGCTACTTTGGTTTGAAGGCCCGCCACTTGGCGAAAATTTTATTGAATCGAGCGTTGGCGGCCGGGTCAGCAGGGGACACGGCAGCCCAAGTGCTTTTGGGATGTTGACCATCCAGGGCCGAGATCACGGTCCCCTTGTTCACCTTTATCAGCTGACCGTCTGTGGAGATCGTGAAGTACCATTGTTCCACGTGCCATTGCCCGTTGACTATGCGCCAATCCTCAGAGATCATCGTGAAATACTCCGGGCGAAAAGGTCCCTCGCCGGTCTGCGATCCCCAGACATTGAGATAGTCGGCGTGATGCGGCGCGTTTTCCGAGCCGATGATGTCTTTGATCGCTATGGTTGCCGGGATACGCGCCCTCTCTATCTTGTCCTCGGGTCTGAAGGTGCCGTATTCCTGGAGTTTCGCGATTATATCGCTCCAACCCTGCGGCAGGGACGCGCGGGCGGAGATGGGGCAGAGCAGAAAAAGTGACGTTAAGGCGAGCTTGAACATGGTGCCTCCCGGGCCTTCAGTTTCTCTATGTTAACATCGGGAGGCCGGCGGTTCATGGGCCTATAGGCCTAACGGGAGAGGACAATTGGCCCAGGGCGGCCAGCTATGTTAAGATAACGCGTGGCTCGGTCCGCTTGAGGCTTTTGTAAGGGAGGAATCCTGAACGAATACCTGCGATTAGTGATGGTCCTATTCCGTATGGGGAAGAGAGGCCTCATCGCCTCTTGCCTGCTGTCATTGTCCTGGCGACCCTGCCACGCCATCCTGCCGACTTCGGGCCTGAGGGTTTCCATATCCACGGCGAGCGTGACCGGCTTGGACTGCCGGATGCGGGACTTTAAAATGGAGTACGCCAAGACCATGGGCCAGAGCTACCGTCAGATGAGCGCGATGACGTTCACGCGAAATCCCGACCCCCGGGTTTTCTTGATGGGATTGGGCGGGATGATCGTTATGGTGCCTTTGGCAGTGCTCTCCGTCCCCGCTGATCTCGTGGCCGCGCCGTTTCGTCAGGAATGCGCGTTCGAGTTCAAGGTTGGCGGCGCGCTCGTGGGCTGGGCCGGCCAGCCGGCCGGGCAGGGCGAACTGTCGGCTGTGGGGAGAAGCCTGGTCTGGCCTGGAGTCGAGGGGGTATCGGAACCGGTTTATAGGATGAGTCGCTCCACAACGAATACCGACGCCGATGGAAAATTCGAGATTGCCTTGTCGGTCTGGATCGGGCGCACCCGGACTTTGGAGCTGCGTTGGGCGGTCAATTCCTTGCCTTCGGGCGCCATGTCCTTGCGCAAGAACGGCGGAGTCTTCATACTTGAGGAGCCTGAGCCGGCGTTCGGCAGCGGTGTCGAAACCATCGAACCGATCATCATCAAGCCGGGTAAATAAGGGGTGCCGGAGATCATGTTGTTGGCGGTGTTGGCATTGTTTTAGAAACTGAGAGCCATAAATATTGCCAACAATGTGAAAAAGGTGATCTCCGGCACGCTGACTTACCGGTTGACGCGGAAAGAGTAGGAGCGTTTCGCGCCGCGGCGGCCGTGGATGACGCAGGTCCCCATCATCTTGCCCTGCTTGTAGGCCACGAGCGTGAAAACGTAGCGCTGGCCGGGCGGGAGGTCTAAATCCATGTCGTGGCGGGTTGTCTTGTCGCTGATGAGAGGCTTGGAGTCCTGACCGTTCTCGCTGGCGCTTGCCACCGTCCAGAGATATTCCACGTCCGGCCCCAGCGGCTCCCAGGTGAAGCGCACCGGATTTTGAAAGCTGGGCAGCCGGCTGCCTTCTTCGTCCTGTTCCGGAAGCAGCGCGTCGCTGTCCTGCGGACTGGTCAGCCGGATCACGCGTTCGAGGTCGACGGCTTTGGGGGCGGGCGCCGACGGCTGAGCTTCCGGCGAGAGGCCGCGGCTCGCGTGCGGCCGCCCCGGGCCCAGGGAGCCCGACATGATGCGCAGGGACAATAAGATGACCGCTACGGCGGCCGCCGAGCGCAAGGCCGCGGCCGCGGCGGGGATCGGGCCTTTTATCCGGGGATCGCAATCGTCGCATAGGATCAGCGGCTTATCGGGAGCCTCGCGGATGATCGCCGCGGCGATCGGAGTGGCCGCTGCCTGCGGTCCGGCTTCTCGCGCGGCGAGCTCCTGCCGGAGCTTGGCGAGGCCGCCCTCCCATTCCTGAGGGTCCACGACGCCGTTTTCGTCGGCGTCGAGGGTCTTCATGCGCTGCGGGGACGCCTTGAGAAGGCGCGCGAACTCGCGCAGCGGAATATCCGAGATGCTGATCATGCGTCCCGGCTGCGTCCCGTCGATAGGGACGGCATGGCCGAGGACATAGAAGTGGTCTTGCGGCCGGACGATCGTGGCTTGGAGCGTCCAGCCCTCCGGCCCGATTCCGGGGATGCCGCGAATGTAGCGCTCGACCGGGTGGGTCACCGGGCACTGGCCGGCTGCGAAGCGGAGCGTTCTTGAATAAATCGTCCTGGCGCCCTTGGGGTCGACCAGGATGCGGCCCGTGTCATCCCGAAGCCAGAACTTCTGGCGGGAGGTATCGGCCAGCTCGGTGGCCACTGGTTTGTGGGTGGGACATGTGGATTGGGACTGGACGACCGTGATGCGGTAGAAGGAACAGGGCTCTTGGAAGAGCGGGTCCGACATGGGCTCGAGCGGCTCCGCCTGGCCGCGCAATTCCACCAGCCCGGGAACCAGGTTCCGCACCTTCGAGGTCGTGATGTCCTTGATCAGGAGCTGGAATCGTATGTTCCGGTAGGCGCGCAGGGCCAGGAGCCAGCCGAAGCCCAGGCCGAGCGCGGCCAGGGCAAAGGAAAAGAAGTTGAAGCTCTGCATGGACTTTGTGGCGGCGGGACATAGTATCCTTCATTGGCGCCTGGCCAGTCAACTGCAAATCGGTTTCGGGCCTATTCGTAGCGCAGGGCTTCGATAGGCGAGAGCAGGGAGGCCTTGCGCGCGGGCCAGAATCCGAAGATGATGCCGACGCTCGCCGAAAACAGCGAGGAGAGCGCCACGGCCTGGGGGGTCACGATCGCGGCCCAGCCCGCGAATTTGGAGAGTATGAAGGACACGGAAAGCCCGAGTAAAATGCCCAGGATGCCGCCCATGGTGGAGAGGATGGCGGCTTCTATGAGGAACTGTATGAGGATGGCCTGTCGTGGGGCGCCGACGGACTTGCGCAGTCCGATCTCGCGGGTGCGCTCGCTCACCGAAACGAGCATGATGTTCATGATACCGATCCCGCCGACCAGAAGCGAGATCGTGGCCACGATGCCCAAAAGCAGGGTGAAGGTCTGGGTGGTGCCGGAGAGCGCGGCCTGTATCTCCGCCATGTTCCGGATCTCGAAAGTGTCCTCCTTGTAAGCCGGAAGATGGTTTCTGTGGCGCATGAGGGCGGCGACCTCGTTCATCACCTCGGGGATGGACTCGGGCGCGTCGCACTCGATGGTGATGCTGTTGAGGTATTGCTTTCCCAGGACCCGCTTCATGGCCGTGCCCAGCGGAATGATGATGGTGTCGTCTTGGTCGTTGAACCCGCTCGATCCCTTGACGGGCAGCACCCCGATGATCTGGAAGTTGACGCGGTTGATCTTGATGACCTTGTCCACGGGGTCTTCCAACCCGAAGATATTTTTGACCACGGTCTGCCCCACCACGGCGAGCCGGGCCTTGCGGGCGTCTTCGGAATCGGTGAAGAACCGGCCGTAATAGGGCTGGGAGTTGCGCATGGCCGCGTAGAGGCTCGTGGCGCCCACGACCTGGGTGTTCGTGTTTTGATCCCCATAGACTACCTGGGCGCTGCCTTGGACGTTTCCTTCCACGCGCCGGATGCGGCGAATGGCGGCTATGGCCTTGACGTCCTCGATGGTAAGCCGGCTCACGCTGCCCGCGGCCGCGTGGACCCCGCCCATGGCGTGGCGCCCGGGCCGCAGCATGAGCAGGTTCGAGCCGAGGCTGGCCAGCCGGGCCTCGATGGATTTCTGGGCTCCCTTGCCCACGGCCAGCATGGCGATGACCGCTGCCACCCCGATGAGGATGCCCAGCATGGAAAGGGCGCTGCGCACCTTGTTGGCGGCCGTGGCGCGCAGGGCCGAAGCGCCGTACTCCCGGAATTGAGAGAAGCTGACGCCGGGCAGGACCGGCATCGCGACCCTGGCCGCGGTTCTGGCTCGCGTCTGCGCCACCGCCGCATGGCCGCGTTCGCGCGCGCCGCCGTCGTTGGCCTCGTCCGAGACGACCAGCCCGTCCTTGATTCTTATGGTCCGCCGCGCGTGGGCCGCGATGTCCGGCTCATGAGTCACCATGATCACGGTTATTCCCGCCTCATTAAGGAGCTTGAGCTGGCCCAGTATCTCCTCGGCCTGGTCCGACGCCAAATTCCCGGTAGGCTCGTCGGCGAACACGATGCGCGGCCGGTTGACCAGGGCGCGGGCTATGGCCACGCGCTGCTGCTGGCCGCCGGAGAGCTCGTTGGGCCGGTGGTTTATCCGGTCCGCCAGCCCCACGTCCTTGAGAAGGTCGCGAGCCCGCTCCTCGCGGTTGGGCGCGCCCGAGTAGATCATGGGGAGCTCGACGTTGTCCAGGGCCGTGGTGCGCGGCAGAAGGTTGAACATCTGAAAGATGAAGCCGATGGTGCGCGAGCGCATGGCCGCGCCTTCGTCATCGGAGAGTTTGGACACGTCGCTTCCCAGGAGGCGGTACATGCCGGAGGTGGGGCGGTCCAGGAGCCCCAGGATCTGCATGAGCGTTGATTTCCCCGAACCCGAGGGCCCCATGATGGCCACGAACTCTCCGGCCTCGATGTCGAGGCTGATGCCCTTGAGCACCCGCAGTTCCTCCTTGCCCACCAGGTAGGAGCGCGTGATGTCCTTGAGCTCGATGATGGGCACTACGGTGTCCTCCTGGACGACTGGCCCTGGCCGCCGCCCGAGGGCCGGACTCCTCCGAAGGCCAGCGGGCTCGATTGCGGGCCCTGCTGGGGCGCGTATCTGCCGCGCGAGAGCACGACGCTTTCTCCCGCCTCCAGGCCGGAGAGCACCTCTATTTTGTTCCCGTTCTCCAGTCCCGTCGTGATCTCTCGCGGCACGGGCTTGCCCTCCGGACCGGGCACCAGCACCTGCTTGGACCCGCCGGACCCTTCCTGGACGGCGCTGGCCGGTATGAGCAGGGCTTTTTGCTTGCGTTGGGATATGAAGCTGATGTTGGCGGTCATCTGGGACCGGAAGAAGGGGGGGACGCGGTCGGGCTTGACCTTCACTCCGTAAGTGATGACGTTGGAGACATTCTTGCCCTCATGGAGAATGTCGAAGACCTTGGCCGGAACTTTTTGGTCGGGATAGGCGTCGAGCGTGACGCGGGCGGGCATGCCCGCGCGGATGCGGCCGATGTCGGATTCGTCCACCTGGCCCAGGACGATGAGGCTGTCGGACATGGCGTAGAGGATCGTGCCGGCGTCCACGGTCTGGCCCACGACCACGTTGCGCAGGATGACCACCCCGGACATGGGCGCCACGATCGGCGTCTCTTTATAGGAGTCCTGCCATTCCTTCAAGGCATCCGGACCCTGGGCCCGGGCCGCGTCGAGGATCGCGGCGCGGTCCGTGGAGCTCATCCAGGCGATGGTGGCGCCCTGCTTGACGCTGTCGCCCTCCTCGGCCAGCAGTCTCTCGATGCGTCCGGGTATGGGAGGCTTGATTTCTACCCGGTTGAGCGGCGCGACGGCGCCCGTGGCCTCCACGGTGTCCTCTATGGGGCCTTGCTCCACGGCCACGGTGCGGCTGCGGCCGTTGGTCTTCTTGCCGCTGCGGTGCAGGAAAAACCAGGTCCCCGAGGCCAGGAGCGCCGGCAGGATCAACGCCAAGACCAAACGTCGCTTTGTCATCGTCATTCTCCCAATTCCTTGCCCAGGGCCTTTTCCCAGGCCGCTTGAGCGACCACCGCGTTGAGGCGGCTGGCCAATGTCTGGCGTTCCTGGCTGATCCGATCCGAGCTGATTATCTCCCAATTGTCATAGGTCAGCAGTCCGCTGTCGTAGCGGATGTCCGCCTCGATGTTGCGCTGCCGGGCCGCAGTCAGCAGCGCCGCCTGCACGCGATCCCGGGCCACGGCCGCGGAAAAGTCCGTCCAGGAGTTCTCGAGGTCCACGATGGCCTGGGAGCGGACCGTCCGCAAATCCTCCTTGGCCTTTTCCAGGCCGCGCTGGGCCGCTGAGACGGCGTAGTAGGCGGCGGTCGGCCCATTGCCGAAAAGAGGGTAGCTCAGAACCCCGCCGAATGTCCAGCCGTATTGGGAGGACGGGAATTCCGTCGCGCCGCTGCGCGAGCGAGTGTAATTGGCGGAGAGACTGGGCCAGAGGGAGCTTTTCGCCTGCTCGACGCCGGCCATGAAGCCCTTGACCACGGCTTGCTGGACCGCGACGTCCGGCCGTCGTTCCAGAACGGCGGAGTCCGCCAGCGGCTCCTCCGGCGGAGCCTGGGCTTCCAGGGTTCCGGTGGCCGCGAAGGCGCGGAACTCGTCCAACCCCAACTGGCGGACCAGGGACCGCTGCGCCGTGCGCAGGTCGAGTCCGGCGATTTCGTGATCAGCTTGGGCTTGCGCGGCTTGGGCCTGGGCCCGGAGCTTGTTTCCCAGGGACTCCCGGCCCGAATCATAGCGCAAGGCGACCAGCTTGGAGCTCTTGGTCCGCAGGTCCTTGATTTTGGCCGAGGTCTCCAGGTTCGCCTGGGAGAAGAGCAGCTGCAGAAAAGCCTGGCGCAGGTTGAAACGGACGCTGGCGGAGCTTTGCCTCAGACCGGCCTGAGCCTGAGCGAGCGAGGCCTTGGAGCTCTTGATGGCGGCGATGTTGGACGCGTTGAACAGATCCATGCTGGCCGCGGCTTGCGCCTGCCAGGTTTTTCCCGCGCCTCTGCCTCCGCCGGTTTCGCTGTAGTTGTGGGAAAGCGAGAGCTGCGGAAAGAGTCCGTTGAAGCTTCCTCTATAGGAGGCTCGGCTCGCTTCCTGGCCGCGTCTGGAAGCGGCCAGGTCGGGGTTGTTGCGCAGGGCCAAGGCGACGCAGTCTTCCCAAGAGAGCGCGGTCGGGCCCGCTTGCGCGCCCAGGGAGAGCGGGACGGCCAGGAACGCGGCCCAGGCGCACGCGGCAAAGGCTGGGGACTTCATCATATGGAAGAGAGCCTCCGTTCAACGTTGTCCATGAGCCGTCCGCGGGCCAAGAAAGGAGCAACCGATAATTATTCTATCACTTTGTGACTTTGCCCGGCCAAATGCGCCATAATATGCGGGCGCCATGCGTCATACAATAAAACGAGGCGCGCGCCGTTATATTGCATAGGGAATCCCAGGTGGACGATCAAGAGATCTCTGAAGGCATTCGCAGACGGGACCATGAAGCATTCCGGGCGTTGCTCGAGCGTTATGGACCGGGTTTGTTCAATTTCCTGCTTTACCGTCTGGGAAACAAGGCCGACGCCGAGGACGCCTATGCCGAGGTGCTGATGAAGGTTTGGGAGCATGCCCCGGTTTATGAGGAAAGCGGGCGACTGAAGGCCTGGCTTTTCACCATAGCGCACCGCCGCAGCCTGGATTTTCTGGCCAGGCGCAGGCGAGGCAGCCTGCCGCTCCAGGGCGATGCCGCGTGGCCGGGCCGCGACGAAACGATCGCGTCCGCCGAGCCGGGGCCGGAAGCCTTGGCCCATGGAGAGGAGGTCCGCGAGCGGTTCATGAAGGCCCTGGCCGGCTTGCCCGAGGAGCAGCGAGAGGTCTTTTTGCTGCGCGAATACGGAGGCTTGTCCTTCGCGCAGATCGTGGAGGCCTTGGAGTGCCCTCTGGGCACGGCCCTGGCGCGCATGCGCTATGCGGTGCTGAAGCTGCGCCGGGAATTGGAGGAGTTCCATGCATGACGCTTCCCATGAAGAGCGCCTTCTGCTCATGCTCGCCGGCGACCTGCCGCCGCTTGAGGCGGCCCGGTTCAAGGCTGAGTCGGCGGCTTGTCCCGGCTGCCGCGAATTCGCGGCGGCCATGGGGGCGGCCTCGGAGCTGGCCCGCGGCGCCGCGGGCACGGTTCCCGCCTGGCTGGACGGACGGGTCTTGGCCCGGTCCCTCGGCCCCGCGCGCAACGCTTGGGCCGGGTGGCGCTGGTCGCCTCTTGGCTTGGGTTTGGCCATGGCGGCGGCGGTCCTGATGTTGGCGCCCTGGAAGGCCGGGCAAGAGAGCCTGAGCTGGAGCAACGGCATTGAAAGCGAATTGGCGCGCATGGACAACGAGTTGGCCGATATTTCCCGAAGCATGGCCATCAGCGCGGATCGATCGGAGCTTGAATCGGATATAGGCCGCGTCGAGGAATCGGCGCGGATTCTTAAGAATGAGAAATTCTAAATAGCGGAGGAATCCATGAACAAGGCAATGTCGGCGGCGTTGATCATATCGGCGCTGGGCTTGGCCGCGGGAGCTTGGGCTCAGCCTCAGCCCAAGGGGCCAGATGACCAGCAGGAGCCGGGAATGGAAGAACCCCGGCAGGGGCCCATGGGCCGCAGGCACGGCCCGATGGGGCCCGGCATGCAGGAACGCGATCCGGCCGTGGAAAAAGAGGCCATGGAGTACTTGAAAAAGCAAGTGCCCGAGTTCGACGAGGAGCTCAAAGAGATGAAACGGGAAGGACCGAATCCTTCTTCCCGCAAGTTCCGGGAATACATGTTCGCCTACCGCGACGAAAGAATGCGCGAACAGTTCGTCAAGGGCCTCAGAACGGAAATGAAGGTCAGGCGCCTGGTCAAGGCCGTCCGCCAAGGCCAGGGCGCTGACAAGGAGAAGCTCAAGAGCGAGCTGGAAGCCGCCCTTTCCGAGCAGTTCGACCACAACCTGGCCCGCATGGAGTTCAGGCTCAAGAAAATGCAGGAGGAGATCGGCGGGCTCAAGAGCCGCATCGACAAGAGGCGCGCGCTCAAGAGCGAGATCGTCAAGAAGCGCCTGGGCGAGGTCACGGGCGACGTCGAGCCCTGGGAGTGGTAGTTTGGCGTGTCGACGTTCTTTATAAGATGTCGTTGAGTTCGTTCGTCCCCGCCGCAAGGCGGGGACGAACCTGGCCGGCCCCCTATGAGGGGGCCGGCCATTGCGTCGGGGTGGCAAGGATGTGTTCGCGTCTTAAGGATGATGGCGCCCAAACCGCTTTGTAAATCCTAGAATAGAGGCGTGAACCCAGCGTCGGCCGCCATCCTCGCCGAGGGCCTCGCCAAGCGCTACGGCGAACTGCTCGCCGTCGACGCCATCGACCTCTCCATCGCCGAAGGCGAGGTGCTGGCTCTGCTGGGGCCCAACGGCGCGGGCAAGACCACCTTCATCAGCATGCTCTGCACCCTGGTCAAGCCCACCTCGGGCTCGGCGCGGGTGGCCGGCCACGACATCCTGCGCGAGGGTCTCGAGGTCCGGCGGAACATCGGCATCGTGTTCCAGGAGCCCAGCGTCGACGACCTGCTCACCGGCCGGGAGAATCTCTATCTGCACTCCATGCTCTACGGCGTGCCCCGCCGCGAGATCCGGCAGCGCATGGCGCGGATGCTGGCGACCGTGGGCCTGGGCGACCGGGCCGACGACCTGGTGCGGACTTATTCCGGAGGCATGCGCCGCCGCCTGGAGATCGCCCGCGGGCTCATCCATGCCCCGCGCATCCTGTTTCTCGACGAGCCCACCCTGGGCCTGGACCCGGCCAGCCGCCAGGCGGTCTGGGGCTATATCCGGGAGCTCAAGGATCGCGCCGGCACGACCATCATCCTGACCACCCATTACATGGAAGAGGCCGACAGCCTAGCGGACCGGGTGGCCATCATCGACCGCGGCCGGATCCGGGAACTGGGCACCGCCGATGAACTCAAGCGCAAGGTGGGGGGAGACATCGTGCGGCTTCGGGGCGGCGCCGCGCCCGCGGCCTTCGCCGGTCTGGATTTCGTCAAGGAGGCCGTCCGGGAGGACGGGGGCTTGAGACTCACGGTGGAGGACGCTCCCCGGCATCTTAAGGCCCTCATCGAACTCTGTCCGGATCTCGAAGAGGTTCATGTCCGGCGCGTGACTCTCGACGATGTGTTCATGAAGTTCACCGGCCGGCCGATCGAGGCCGGGGAGGGCCGCGACACGATTTTCGAGCGGATCGCCGCGGCGCGCAAATCATGACGACTTCCCTGCGGTCCGATCTTTACGCGGTCTACGCCCTGCTCCTGCGCGAGGTTAAGATATACTTTCGCGAGAAGGAGCGCATCGTGGCGGTTCTGGTCTCGCCCCTGCTTTTTTTATTCGTGGTGGGCCGGGGCCTTTCGGGGCACAGCCCGGTGCCGGGCTGCACCTACCAGCAGTTCATCTTTCCCGGCATCTTGTGCATGGTCATCCTGTTTACCGCCATCACCTACGGGCTTTATATCATCTGGGATAAACGGCTGGATTTCCTCAAGGAAGTCCTGGTGGCGCCGATCTCGCGGAGCACTTTGTTCCTGGGAAAGTCCCTGGGCGGCATGGCGGGCGCGGTCATGGAAGCCGCCATCCTGCTGGCCATCGGCGCGGCCTTTGTCCTGCCCCTGGGGCCGCTGCAGCTCGCGGCCGCGCTCGTCTTGTCCATGCTCTTCGCGTTTCTCATGGCCAACATCGGCCTGGGCATCGGCGCGCGCATGAACAGCATGGAGGGCTTCGGCCTGGTCATGAGCTTCCTGACCTGGCCTATGTTCTTCTTCGGCGGCGCGCTCTTCGATTTGTCCCGGTCCGGGAAATGGCTGCGCCTGGCCGCGTGCCTGGATCCCTTCACCTACTGCGTGGACCTCATGCGCTGGGTCATGCTCGGCTGGGGGGCGTTTCCCGCGGGCCTGGACCTGGCCGCGGTGCTGTTTTTCTGCGCCGTCACCGCGGCCTGGGGCGTCGTCTCCTTCGGCCGCCTGCAGCAGACCCGCTAGCCCGGGTGCCTCTCGGCTGAACGGGTGCCGGCGCGCTCCCCTGTTTTTCGTAGCCTTTTGGCCTGGATGGCGCTTGAGCTCCGGAGTCTGCGATAGGGGTCAGTTCGCGTCAAAAGCCATTTAAAAATGCGACCGCTGGGGCAATGTGTCATTTGATGCGCAATCCTTTTGGCTTTGCCGGTGCGCCGCTGACGATGCCGTTTCCGATGGTGATAGCTTTGCCGTCTGAGGTGTTTCCCTCCGCATCGATCACGAAAAGATAGGCACTGTCCCCGTTTTTGAAGCTGCCTTGCCGCAGCGTGGCAGTTATCGAGAAGTCGCTCCAGTGATTGATCGTGGCCAGCGTGAGATTCGTGCAGTTCGAGTAGTTCGGGGCATCCCCGATCTCGACTCTGGCTTGAGCCCCCGGGCCTGCGCTGATGTAGATATCATCATAGACCGGCTCAACGCCTGGATTGACCAATATCCATCCCGGGAAAGTGACGCGATCGAATCGCGGGACGTTGTCGCCATTGGCCGTGGCGAACAAGCTGGTCGGCCTATTGGCTCCGTCAAGGGTCGGGCCAACGTGGTATTTTTGCGTCACGCCTTCATTGAGGAGTTGCAGAAAGCTGGAGCCGATATCCGCCGTGGGATTTGCGCCTGCTTTGTACCATTGGGCGATTCTCATCCAGTTGTCCCACGTCCACCATTGACCGCTGCTTATACCATTTCCCGGGAACCAGCCTGCGGAATGAGCGTAGGCGACTGCCGAAGACCAGGGATAGGGTTTGATCCCCGCAGTGCTGTTGAGTCTCCAGTAGTTCTGCCAGTAGGCGCCCGTGACAGGTCTGTTGGATTGGTCTGAGATATGTGAAAGAGTGGTTGAGTAAACGCCGTTATCCGTGCCGAAGATCACGCTCATGTTGTTGTTCGAGCCCAGGATCCAGCCTGCTCCTGTCCAGGAGGGGAACGTGATGTTGTCGTCTTTGCTGAACCCCGATGCCCCGTCCATGAACCATATCATTTTCCAGGATGACCGACGGGTGTTGTAGCGGATCTGGACCGATTTGCCTGCATCGGCGGACGAGAACGTATAGACTTTGTCGGTTTGGCTGTATTGACCCGCAGCCGGGTTGGAGGTTGCCCTTGTCATGGACTGTCCCGTGCCGGTGTTTGTAACGCCCAGGTCCGCATTATAGGATCCATAGGCCGCAGCGACTGTCACCGTGAAAGGACCTGGGCTTGCGGGGATAACATATGATTCTTGAATAGGGCTGTAGAAGGATCTCGGAGTGCCGACGACTCCCGGGAAATTCGTTCCGGGAGGGACTCTGACCCAGAAAGACGCGAAAACCTCCGTGGCGGGGCTGAAGGTTTTTCCGAATTGGAGCATGTTGACTCCGTTGGCCGTGCGCATGCTTGACGTTCCGCTGTGGGCCAGAGAAGAATAGGCAGGGTGATATGTGCCGGTGATGGTCCAAGAACTGACTTTTGGTGAAGTAAGAGGTATTTCGTTCCCGGCAGCGCCTCCGTTGAAATCATCGAAGATTACGATGCTCGGGCCAAGATCTCCGAAGCCTGTTCCTGATATGCTCATCTGCTGGCCGTCGCGGATGAATCCGCTATATGACGATATGCTGGGCAACGCCCAAGACGGCTTGGCGCTGAGAACCAATGATAAAAACAGTATTTTGGACATAATCATGTCAATGCGCGCGCAGTCGATAAGCCTGAACACGGAGAAGTCGCGGTGGTTTTTATTCCCAATCCGCCGCCAGTGAGCGTCGGATTCTGGCCATGGAAAACCGAGCCTGAATGCGGCGTGATATCCGACGTGATCCCGGCTTGACACGATCCGGTCGTGATGAGGGCCGCGATATCCCGGGTGGCATTCGTTTGCATTGGGAGTTGAACATCGAACGCGCCGTGATTATACCTATCTTCGGCGGCCTCAACAAATTTGCGTTGGTCATGCTGTGTCGAGGACTTGCTCTACGAATGACCTTCGGACGCGAGGCGCCGTTGAAATGATGGTGTCTAAAGCATGTGATTTTTTGGGCTTTTAGACAAAGCGGCGGATGTTCCCCTAAAAACACAAAACCCCCTTTCGGGGGCCTGGTCCTGATATTTCTCGTCTCAGGTTCGAAACCGCGAAAACTTGCTGCCGAACCTCCTCTAACATAGCACAATCGCTTCCATAAAGCAAATCAGTTTTGCGATGTTGAAAAAATGATAAATTCCAAGGCGCATAACCTATGAGCCTGATTTTCGACCCTTACCGCCTCGATGATTCGCTTGCCGAAGAAGCGGCGGCTGAAACCGCGCTCCTCAAACGCGTGGGGGGCGAAAAATACCTGGATGAATTAGGCGCGGAGCTGGCCCGGCTGATTGGAAGAAAGCGCTGCGTTTTTACGGACAGCGGGAGGACGGCCGTTGCGGCCGGGCTTGCGGCGCTGGGAGCAGGACGCGGCCAGACCGTGGCCTTGAACAATCTCACCCACCCGTCGCTGCTTGAAGCCGTGCTGAAAAGCGGCGCCAAGCCCCTGCCCGTGGAAGCCGGGCCGCGGACCTTAAACCCGGGCCTCGGAAATTTTAAAAAACTCGCGAAAAACGCGGATATGCTTTTATTGGCGCATATGTTCGCCGCCTGCGGGGATGTCCGCGCCATAAAAACTCTTTGCCTGGAGCGCGGCATAAAAATGCTTGAAGACGCCTCTCAGGCGCTAGGCCTGGAAGCCTCCGGCAGTCCGTTAGGCAGTTTCGGCGACATCAGCGTTTTTTCCCTTTCGCCTTATAAACCAGTTTCCCATATGAGCATAAAAGCCGGCGCCCTGCTTTTCGACGATGACAGATATTCGGCTGTTCTTTCCCGCAGCCTTCCCTCCGGTCGCGGCAGTCTGGAAGCCGCCGCTCCCATGCTCAGGTTGAAGCTGAGAAATATTTCCCGAATTCTCCTGGATCTGAAAGAATCTAACGCCCGCTTCAGGCTGCGCCTGGGCAAAATGCCGTGGCTGCGCTTGCCCGGCATCGGGTCGGCGGCGCAGGAACTGCCGTTGTTGGTGAAACACGGCGCGGCGCCCGCCCTGGCCGCCTTTCTTGAGAGATCGCGGATCAAGCTTGAAAGACAATATTTCCCTTTCCATTCGGCAATGGGTCTTGCGGACGGTTCCTTTCCCGTAAGCGCCCGTTACCGCGCGCAGGCGCTGCACCTGCCGGTTTATTGTAGAATGACGACAAGCGAGATCGATTATGTCTGCAATGCCATCAACGGATTTTTCAGGACCCGCCGGCCCTGACCGGTCCGCCTGCTGGCCAGAATCCGACGGGCCTTGCCGGTCTCGGAACGCGCGGCTGGATGATCCTCGCTACATAGCCATTGACCTCACCTACAGGTGCGGCTTCGCCTGTCCGTTCTGCTTTGTCAAGGCCAACGGGCTTCTGTCCTCGCCGAAAAAAGAGCTGTCGCTGCGGCGTCTTAGGGCTTTTGTGGATTCCCTCGGCGGAAAACCGCGGCATTTTTATCTCACCGGGGGAGAGCCCCTGTTGAGAAAGGACCTCTGCGCCCTGGTCGCGCATATCAAGGCAAAAGGGCACTCGGCGTTGATAACCACCAACGCCTGGCTGCTTGACCGCGACCGGGCCGTTTCGCTGGCGAAAAGCAGGGCGGATGAAATAGTCATTTCCCTGCATGGCTTGCCGCGGGAGCATGACCGGACGGCTGCGGCGGACGGCGCGTTCTATCGCGCCGCCAAAGCGGTGCGCTTGCTTCGCATGGCCGCCAAAAATGGACGCCCCTCCATAAACATATGGTGCACCATCAACGCGGCTAACCACGCGCGGCTTCACGAACTCTACCTGTGCATCAAAAAGCTCCGACCGGATATAATCGCCTTTAACCATCTGGAATTCATGCGGGCCGAGGACATCCGGAAAACCGGCGCTATTTTGGGGAAGAAGATAAGCATCCAACCGTCCCAGCGCCGGCTGGCGGGGATAAACCGGGCCGCGCTCTGGCGACAGATGCTTAAGATAAAAAAGGAAAACGATCCGAAAGTGAAGTTTTATCCCGCCTTGGCCTGGAATGATTTCAGGAAGTGGTATTCGCGCGGGGAATTGAAAAGAAAAAACGGGTTTTGCTCCGGCCAATGGAACTCTCTCTGGCTCTCGCCCAGCGGGGAGGTCTTGTCATGCCAGCCGCTCGGCCTTAAATTCGGTTCCATGAAAGATAAGACTTGGCGCAAGATTTACCATGGCGGCGCTTATGATGATTTCAGGAAAAAGCTTCTGGCGGCCGGCGGCTTTCTTCCGGTCTGCTCGCGCTGCGGGCGCGTGCCCTATGCGAGTTGAATCATGCTGAGCGACGGTTCGGTTGACGGACGCCGGGTTTCCCGCATGAGGATCGCCGTGGGCGTCAAATCAGCGACAGAGGCGCGCTATTATCTCGAGAACGGGGCTGCCGAGGTTTATTGCGGCCTCGTGGGCATGCCCAACAACCGGCTCCCCATGGAGAATCTGCAGGGCGTCGCTCATATCCGGCGCGTGATCGCTCTGGCTCGACGGCTCAAGGGCCGGGTGTTCCTCGCGCTCAACGATATCCTGCCCCGGGCCGGATACGAGCGGACATGCGGCTGGATCAGAAGTCTCACCGACGCCGGACTTTTCGGCGTCATCCTCAAGGACCCGGCTTTCATGTCCTTCCTCAAGGCAACGGACCTGCGTCCTTACATCACCCTGAGCACCCTGAGCATCTGCTTCAACAGCAAGGCGCTTGAGTTCTTCGCCGGCCTGGGCGTGTCCCGCGTGGTGCTGCCCATGCAGATGATGCCTGAAAACGCGGGGCGGCTGGTGCGCAACGGGCTGGCGATAGAAACCGAGGTATTTTGCCAGCCGTTCTACTACGGCGTCAACGTGGATTTTCTCTGCTCCCTGCCCTGCCCCCAGACCGGCCGCGAGAAAAGCGCCAGGGCCGAGGATTTTCCCTGCCTGCTCAAGTTCAAGCACTCGCAAGGCGGTTTTTACATGCCCATGCCGGGCCCGGACTACATGCTGGCCGCTTTCTATGACTACTACAAGGCCGGGGTTCAGTACGTGAAGGTGGCGCGCTGGCCCAATTCGCGAAGGCAGATGGATCTCTTCTGGAAGGTGCGCCGGCTCCTTAAGCTTCTGGACAAGGGCGTCTCTCGCGAGGCGTTCATCCATCACGGGCGCGGCGTTGATTCCCGGCCCATGCAATATGGAAAGAGCTTTACTTATAAACCGATCGCTTGACCCGGGGCGAGGGTATCGTACGCTCATAGCCGGCAGCGAGTATTGCCAAAGCCGGCTGCCGTCCTTGGCCGGGCTCGCGCGGCTGAGGAAGAGGCATCGCGGAACTATTTCGTTGGCCACCTCGCTGCTCACCGACGCGGGCCTGGCGCGGCTGGAAAACTTCCTCGGGCGCGCTCTCCAAGCCCGGCTTTTCTCCGAGCTTATCGTCAACGATTGGGGCTTGTTTGAATTTGTCCGGAGGACCTCCGGGTTCTCCGTGTCCGCGGGCAGGCTGCTCGTCGACGAGCTCTCGCGCATGGATCCGGCGTGGGCGCGCGCGTTTTGCGCCGCGCACCGCGTCGCGGCTGCGGAGGCGGACAACCCCGTCCTGGCCCGCCGCATCTCGGGCAAGCTCGGCCTCAAGGTTTCCTATCATGTCCCGTACCGCTTCAAGGCCGTGACCACGTTCTGCCCTTTTGAGCGGCATTTCCGGGCGGCTTGCTCCTTCTCCTGTGAAAGAGGCGGGCCGGGCAGGCTGTTCAACGAGCACGTCGGCTACGGGCTCTACCTGCGCGAGAAAGCCTATTTCGTGAAAAGCGCTGCCGCGGCGCCTGCTGCCGCGGTCTGGAGAACGGTCCATGAACTCGTGGACGAGGCCGGATTTCGCATATAATATCCGTCAGAGGCCTATGACGAACAAACCCCTTGCCCGCGGCGGCGCCAAGCCCCTGCGCCAGGCGTCCGACAGGATGAAGGTTCTCGTGGGCGTGCGCTCGTTCAAACAGGCGGAATTTTTCCTGACGCGCGGGGCCGATGAAGTCTATTGCGGCCTGCTCGATATACCGAATCACGGCATGCGCGCCGAGAATTTCTCGGGCGTCGATGAACTGCATCGGACCGTGGAGTTCGCGCATTCCCTCGGGAAGAAGGCGTTTCTCGTGGCCAACGACGTGTTCCCGGCCGCCGCGTTCGACGAGGCGGCGGGGAAGGTGGAGGCCCTGCTCGAAGGGGGCATGGACGGGGTCATTATCCGGGACCTCGCCGTCCTGGATCATTTCAAGAGGCGGGGAATGGACGCCTATTTCGTGCTCAGCACTCTGGGCCTGTGCTTCAATGCGACGACCTTGAAGTTCTTCAAGGAGCGGGGCATCTCCAGGATCGTGCTGCCGCAGCAGTTGACTCCCGATGAGGCGAGGCCCATGTTCGACAGGAAGCTGGGTCTGGATATCGAGATGTTCTGTTTGCCCCTCTTTTACGAGATCAACCTCAACGCCCTCTGTTCCCTATCCTGCCCCTGTTCGCAGGAGATCGTGCCCGGCAAGGAGCCGCCCAAGTACACCTGCCTCTCCGCCATCAGGTGCGAGGGCGGCAGCTATTCCATGCCCATGCCCGACACCGGGACCTTGCTGGGCTATTTTTATGACTTCTACCATATGGGGGCCAACTGCATGAAGGTGGCGCGGGGGCCCAATGCGTCGGAGGTCGTCGAGCTTTTCTTCAAGTCCGTTTATCTCGCCAAGCTGCTGGAAAAAGGCCTGTCCCGGGAGGGCTTCCTCTTCGAGGGCAAACGGATCTGCGCGTCGGCACAGAACTATGGAAAACGCTATATCGTTCAACATCTTTGATCCGGCCGTCGTGTCCGCCAAGGGCCTCAAGGGTTTCGACTTGGTTTATCTGGGCAGCGAGTTCTGCCAAAACCGGCTTCCCTCGGAGGGCGAAATCGCCGGCCTCAGGGCCGTTTACCGGGGGCCGATCGTCCTGGTCACGGCTTTGATGACCACGGACGGCCTGGTCAGGGCGGAGCGGCTCCTCGTCAAGATTGCCCGCGGACGCCGGAAGATGGAGGTCGTGGTCAACGATTGGGGGTTCTTGCATCTGCTCAGGCAAAAATACCGCGCCGCGGTGAAGCCTATCCTGGGCCGCCTGCTCATGTGGGAAATCGCGGAGATGGACAAGGCATTTCTCAATGCTTTCTGCCGGGAGCGCGGCATTGATTCCGTGGAGACCGACAATGACCTCATCCTGGGCCGGCTGGCGGGCTTCGCCGGCGCCGTGAATTTCCATTATCCGTATCGCTTCCGTTCCATGAGCCGGTTCTGCCCTTTCGGCAGGAGATTCAACTCCGGGCCTTGCGCCCGGTCTTGCGCCGGAGTCTTCGCCCGGCTCTCCGCCAAGAACCTGAAGGGACCGCTTTTCATGAGCGGCAACGCCTATTTTTCCGAGAATCGTCCCTCGCGCGGCCCCTGCATAGGCCGGCTCGTTAAGGACTTTTTTCCGCGGCCCGACACCGCGGCCGCGCGGCTTCCCGGTTCGCTTCGGCTGAAATCAAAAAGTCTTGCCTAACGCCAGGTAATCCAGCCTGGGCCCGGCGCAGACCCGGGAGAATGAGCAGCCCGCGCATTTCGCGGTCTTTTGTTTCTCGAATTGATGAGGCCCCGGTTTCCGGCCGAGCAATTTGCGCACGTCGACGTGGCATGTCCAATAATCCCTTATGAAGCAGACCGGGATATGATCGACCTCGCATTTGATCCCCAGCGACGAGGCCTTGCGGAGGCCTTTCCTCAGAGGGCCGGAGGCCTGACGGTAGGAGGGCACGATTCCGGGCCGCAGCAACGCCCGGCCAGCCGCCTTGGCGAAGCTGAATTGGACCCAGGCTGCGCCGGCCAGGCGTCTGTCGACGTAGACAATGAAGCCCGGGATGAATCGATAATTAAGGGAGTTGACGACGTGGGTTATCCTGACCTGGGCCCCGGCCTCAAGGAGTCTTCTTACGCCGCGTTCCCTTTTTGCGAAATTGTCCTTGGAGCCGGTTATGCGCGCGTCCACGGCCGGGCAATGGGAGGGGAAATTGACGTTGAAATAGCCGGAGGTCTTGGCCACGGCCTGGACCAGAGCCCGCAATTCGCGGGCGTCGAAATCGGCCAGCAGGACCGCGTTGGTCTGAAATTCCGCTCGGATGCCGCGTCGGGCGCAGAGCTTGAGCAAGGCGAGCAAGTCGCGCAGCCGCCGCAGCAGCGGCTCCCCGCCGGATATCTGAACAAGCCCGCCGTCTTGCCCGGACAATTCCTCAAGCCAGGATTTCAGCCCGCCTAGCCGCTCCTCGCCGTCGGCGGGATACGAGCAGAACGCGCAGCGCTGATTGCACCTAGAGGTGACTCGGAGCAGAGCCATGCTTGGTGGTCAAGGACCAGTAGAATTTGCCGCGGCTGAATCTCTTCTCGACCCAGCCCGCCGTGGTCAGCCTTTGCGCCGCGTTGAGCACCGCGTTGCCGTCTTTGCAATCCTGGCAAAACGGTATGGCCTTGGCCCGCTCCAGGACCGTTTGCGTGGGAATGTTCGAGGCCTGTCTCAGGATTTCCATCAGGCACTTTTCATTGTCCGTCAGATATCCGATAGGCGCCGTCCTCGCGTCGCGGTCCGGCTTTGATTTTGTCCGGCGGACGGGGCGAAAGCCCGACCACCCCCAGATCGAGACGTAATTGGCGTCGGGCCCCTGGCACCGAGAGCCCAGGGCGCAGGCCCGGCAGGGGGGGCCGTGGACCCTGTTGCCGTGGGTTTCATCGTCGAGATTCCATTTTCGTCCGGAGGGCTCGGTGACGACGGTGTTGAAGCGATAAAGATCCATGGCCTGGCGCTCGTGGCCCTTGAGAAAGCAGGGGGGGACATTGAGTATCTTCATCTCTTGCGGCAAGCCGGCCTTTTGCATCATGCGCAGGGTTTTCAATATGAACGGCGACGCCTGGCCCAGCTTCACGCCGATGTCCGCGGCGTTTTCCCTCATATTGCCTTCGTAGAGCGGGAAAATGACCACGAAGTTGGAGACCCCCTGGTCGAGGAAAAAACGGACGGTCCGCTCCAGCGAGCGGTAGTTGCGGCGGTTGAGCAGGATGTTGACACCCAAGCCGATCTTGAGTTCCCTGAGCTGGGCAAGCCCGGCCATGGCGCGGCGCCAGGCGCCGGGCCGGCCTATGAGGGCGTCATGGACCGCGGCCTTGTGGCTGGCGAACGTGAACTTGCAGAACGTCAGCCCCGAGGCCGCCAAGGCCCGGCAGAGGCCTTTGTCGGCGAGCAATATTCCGTTGGTCTGAAGCCGGATGAACCTGAATCCGACCGCGCGCCCCACGGAAATGATCTTGCAGAGGTCTTTCCTGAGCAGGGGCTCCCCGCCGGAGAGTCCCAGCCGCGCGTACCCCTTTTTTTTGCCCAAATAGATTTCCTTGGCGACGTCCGGGAACTTCGCGTTCGCCGATTTATCGAAGGAGCCTTGGGAGCAGAAGCTGCAGCGGGCGTTGCAGTTGTAATTGAGAAGTATCTCGTAGCAGTCGTGCTTTTCACCCATGGCTGGCTCCATACTGTAACTTATCCCCGGCATTTGCGGCAATCGTCTGTCGTGGGAAGGCATGAAAAGGTAAAATATGCCGCGCATGGTCTTTTTTCGAGCCAGGGAAGGCGGCCGGCCGGAAGTCTCGGCCGCGGCTGTTTTTCTTTTCGCGGTCATCCTGGCCGCGTACGGCAACGTCATGGCCCAGGGCTTTTCTTTCGCGCCGATCTACGCGCTTTACACTGACATCTCCAACGCCTATTGGGTGCCGGCGCTCTCGGATAAAGACCTGTTTCCTCGCGATCCCTGGGTGGCGTTCATGCGGACGCGGTTCGGCCCGGGTTGCGCGGAGTGGCCGTGGGTGACGGTGACGAGGCTGTTCGCCTGGGTCAGGCCCTGCACGGCGGGCTTTAAATTTCTCTCCGTCCTGCTCTGCGGCGTCGCGGCTCTTCTCGTCAGGCGCTGGGCGCGCAAGTCCGTCCCGGCGGCCGACGTGGTCCCCTTCATCTTCACGGCTTATTTCTTGACCATGGACACTTTCTATGGTTTGCCCAGGATTTACGGTCTCGTGGTTTTTTTAGCGTTTTGCCTGGCTCTTGAGGAGAAGCGCCTGCTGCTTCTGCCCGCCTTCCCCGTCCTGGCCATGCTTTTTTACCCATCCATCGGCGTCGGGCTTTTCCTCTCGGCGCTTGTTGCGCCGTTTTTCTGCCGGGAACGCTTCAAGGAAAGGCGCCATATCGCGCTTTACGGCGTCGCGTTATTGGCGGCGGCGGCGGTCTGCCTGGCGATCCAGAGGCGCAGCATATTCCTGCGCGGGCTGGTTCATAATTTGCGTTCCGGAGGTTTTTACAGCGACAAACTCGAACAGTTCGTATCGGCGCCCCTGGATCCGGCAGATCCTTGGGATAGTCTTCTCCATTTCGTGCTGAACCTCAACGAGCACGGCGACTTTTACACGCTCGCCACCTGCTTGCTCGCGGGGGTCTGCGCCGCGAGCGCCCTATGGGCGCGCAAATTTCCCCGCGTCCTGCCCAAGGCCTTGGCGCCCATGCTTTGCGGCTCGGCCGCGGCTTTTTTTCTGCTCTACCGGTGGCACCCCGTATCCGCGGCGCGACAGACCGTCTTCATCATCCCCCTGGTCTTGGTTTTTCTTTCGGCTGATGCTCTCCAGCGGCTTCGTCCGGCCGTGGTCGCGGCCGCGGCGGGAGCTTTTTTCATATCCTTGCATCCGGTCTTCAACTATATCCAGGACTGCTCCGAATATAGGCCGGCCTATGGATATCTCTCGAACCTTCCGTCCGGGAGCGTCGTCGCGGGCTATCCGTCGAGCCTTTTGCTCACGACTATCCCGGTTTTCGCCGCCAAGACGGCATATCTCTCGGACACGCATATCGATCTGCACATTTTCCTGACCGGGGCGGATGAGTTTCAGAAGGCGCGCGGGGAACTCCTGGCCGCGCTCTATAGCGCCGATTCCGGGCCTGTCCTGGGCTTGGCCAAGGCGCGCGGCATCGACTATTTGGTGCTGGAAAGCGAATTCTACAGCGCGAGATTCCTTGGCAGGGTCCGGGATTCCAAGTTTTCTTGCGATCGCGCTCTGGCCGCCCTACTCAAGACCTCCCCTGATGTCCTCGGCCTATACCGTTTCGCGCTCAAGCACGCGGCTTTTTCATGGAGAAAAAACGGCCAGGAAACCTTGATTCTCGACCTGCGTCAACTCTCGCCGGCCGGGGCGGATGGAAATGAACTCTGAGCGCGAGAGCGTGGATGTCCTGATTTTGGGCGCCGGACTTACCGGGCTGGCCGTCGCCGAGCGGCTGATGGGCAAAGGCCTGAAAGTCGCGGTATTGGAAAAGGAGGCTTATGTCGGCGGTTTGGCCCGATCCTTGGATTGGAGGGGGTTCAAGGCGGATATAGGAGGGCACCGCCTCTATTTTGAGAACCGGGATCTTTTTGCTGAGATCGTCGCCTTGATCGGCGAAGACCGGCTGATCAAGCACGCCAGGAAGAGCAGCGCGTATCGCGACGGGAAATTCTTGAAGTATCCGCCGCAGCTGCGCAACAGCATGGCCAGCGCCGTTCTCCTCTCCAAGACATTATGGGACGCCGCGGGGCTTTGCGGCCGCAAGACCCTCAATCCGCTGTCCTTGAAAGATTGGGTTCTGAATAATTTCGGGCCGACGATCCATGACGCTTACTTCAAGCAATATACCCGCAAGGTCTGGGGCCTGGAGACCGATGAGATGTCGGCGATCTGGGCGCAGAGGCGCATCGGCGGACTCAACGCCTTCCAACTGATCAGGGAGCTGGCGGTCGGCGCGCGCAGCAAGGAAGCCGTGTCGGAATTCTATTACCCTCGGGGGGGCATGGGGGATTTGAGCGTCCGGCTGCACGACCGGATCAGGACGGAGGTCCGGGTCATCCGGGAGGCCGAGCTTTTGTCGCTCGGAGGGGACCGGGACACGTTGAGTCTGGCGCGTTTTCGTTCTCCTTCCGGAGAGGAATGCTTGAAATTCGGGAAATTGGTTTCCACTATTCCCATAACGGCACTAGCCCGGGCGCTGTCCTCCTGGAGGATGGAATTCAAGAGCCTGTCGGAAGGCGTCAAATACAGGGATTTGCTGATCGCCTATGTGGCGGTCTCGCGCAGGCCGGTGTTCGAGGAACACTGGGTCTATTTCCCGGAAGAGCGGATATCGTTCTCCCGCGTCTGCGAATTCGACAACTGGTGCGACGGCATGGCCGGCGGCGACGGCGCGCTTCTAGGCTGCGAGATATTCTGCGGCCGGGCGGACCGGCTGTGGAACTCGACGGACGATGAAATCGCCGCTCTGGCGGCGCGCTCCCTGCAAGGGCTCGGCTTCGTCACCGCGGAGGAAATCCAGGCCGTCCGGGTGCTGCGCGTTCCTTACGCCTATCCTCTCCTCTATTTGGGCTATGAAAAGGCGTTGAACCCGTTGCTGCGGGCCTGCGAGAGCGTGCCCAATCTCCGGCTGGCCGGCAGGACCGGCACTCATTCCTATTTCGATATGGAAGAGTGCCTCGAGGACGCGAAGAGAGTCTATCGGTGCCTGACATGAACTTGCGGAACTTGTTCCAGGGCACGCCTAAAAACACATGAACACAGGTTTGGAAAGTTCACTAAGTTCACGTCTGGCACCATGCCCTAACGCAGCGAGTGGTATTCGTTGCGGATGAGCCGCTGCAGGTTTAGATCATCCGCTGTCGCAGGCGTCTGCTCTAGCCCTTTTCTATAGACGGCCATGGCCAGGTCGGGCCGGCCGGCAGCCGCCTCGATCGAGCCCAGGCTCAAGTAGGCCGGCAGAAGCCCCGGGTCGAGGGCGAGGGCCGCCTCGAAATCCTTGTGGGCGAGGGCCGGCCGGCCCATCAAGGCCTGCACGACTCCCCGGTCGCTTAACCAGCGCGCTTGCGTCGGCTGAGTCCGCGCGAGTTTGTCCAGGATCGACAAGGCTTTCCCATAGCGCTTGAGTTCCTGGTACAGCAGGGCCGCCTGGCCGGCGTCTTCCGGGTCGAGTTCAAGCTCCATGGCCCGGTCAAGCTCCGCCTGCGCGGCCTTGGCCTGCGAATTGCGCAGAAGTATCTTGGCGGTCTGTATGGCCAGGGCCCCGTCAGGGCGCCGGCCGCGCGCCAGGGGGGCGATCGTCTCCCAGGCGAGCCGGTACTGAGCCATCTCATAGAGGAGCTTGGCCGCCTGGCGGGTCTGCTCCTCGTTTAAGCCCAGGGCTTGGGCGCGGTTGAGGGCTTTCAGAGCCGTGTCCCGTTGTCCCGAATTCATCGCCGCATGCGCCAATTGCATGGCCAAGATGACGGCTTCATCTCGCTTCCCGCGGGCCAGAAGTCCTATGTCATCGAGTTCCGCGCTCCAGTTCCTGGCAGACGGATTCTTTGCCTCGCGTCCGGAGATGCCGTTGCCGGCCGGCAGCGACCATGCCTCGTGCGCCATGAATCCGATTCCCACGGCGTAAAGCGCCGCGGCCATCCATCGTGTCGCGCGAAGGAAGCGGTCGCCGGCGCCGGGCTGAGGCGCGCGAAAGAACGCCTGGCCCGCGCCCAGCGTCTTGAGCACGGCGCAGAATCCCGCGCCTACGAGGACTCCGGCTTGAGGCAATATGGGCAGAAGGTAGCGCGTGTCCAGTGCCATGAGGGAGTGCATGGCGAACCAGTAGGCCAGCAGGGCGCTCAGCGCGCCGACGGCGCCGTTGCGCGCGGCCGACAACGTGCCGATAAGCAGCAGCAGGAAACAGGGAAGCCCGAGCATGTCCTTGAAGCGGGCCATGATATGAAACATGCGCTGCGCGCAGCTTCTGACGTAGCGCAAGGGATGGCGCCTTAGATTGCCGGCAGCCAGGGCGAGCAGGACGTCGCGGTGCCGCTCTTCGGCCATCCGGTCCCAGTTGGGCAGCGACTCGCTCAACGAGCGATAGACATCGTTGATTCGCGGGGCCTCGCGGAGGCCGAGCGAGCCGGCGTAAATGATGACGTTGGCCGTGCCGCGCTCCAAGGGAATGAAGTCTTGGAAATGCCACGCGTTTCGCAGCGTCCATGGGACCAGCAGCGCATAGGAGCCTACCGCGAAAAAGGCCGCGTTGCGCCAGTTCGTCTGCCTTCGTCCGACCAGCCAGAGCGGGAGCAGGACCGGCAAGGCGAACAGAGTGGAGCGGCAAGTCAGGCTCAGCCCGATGGCCCAGGCCAGCCGCGTCAGCCCCGATTTGCCGCTCCACTCGACCCACGCGATGGCGACGATGAGAATCAGGAAGGAAAAGAAGCATTCGATATAGAGCGACGATGCTGACTCCACGGCATGGAGGTTGACGGCGAGGAAGCAGGCCGCGACAAGTCCGCAGCCTGGAGAATGACAGCGAGTTCCCAGCAGAAAGACCATGACTATGCAAATAAGCCCGAGAACCCCTTGAGCCGCGCGCACGCCGTCCGGACCCCGGGCGGGAAAGGCCCGGGCCACGAGCGCGATGAAGGCGGGGTAAAGGATGCCCCGCGACGCGCTGGGACGCAGAGGCTCTTGCGGTTCGAGCAGCAGGCCGTCGTCCCGCAAGGCCAGGCCCATGCTGAAATATTGGGAGGCGTCTCCGGTCGCGGGTTCGGCGCGGGTGGACCTCCACTGAGCCCAACGCAAGGCCGCGCCGACGGCCACGGCCGCCACAAGCGCCGCCATCAGTAGCGGTGACAGACGTGAACTTCGGGAACTTTCTAAACATGTACTCATGTGTTTTTAGGTGCGACCTGAAATAAGTTCCGGAAGTTCACGTCTGGCACCGGGCCTAACCAAAGATTCGTATTCGTTCCGGATGAGACGTTGCAATTCTAGATCATCCGTTGTCCGCGCAGGCTGCTCCAGCCCTCTTTTATAGATGGCCATGGCCAGGTCGGGCCGGCCGGCAGCCGCCTCGATCGAGCCCAGGCTCAAGTAGGCCGGCAGAAGCCCCGGGTCGAGGGCGAGGGCCGCCTCGAAATCCTTGCGGGCGAGAGCCGGCCGGCCCATCAAGGCCTGCACGACTCCCCGGTCGCTTAACCAGCGCGCCTGCGTCGGCTGGGTCCGCGCGAGCTTGTCCAGGATCGACAAGGCTTTCCCATAGCGCTTGAGTTCCTGGTACAGCAGGGCCGCCTGGCCGGCGTCTTCCGGGTCGAGTTCAAGCTCCATGGCCCGGTCAAGCTCCGCCTGCGCGGCCTTGGCCTGCGAATTGCGCAGAAGTATCTTGGCGGTCTGTACGGCCAGGGCCCCGTCAGGGCGCCGGCCGCGCGCCAGGGGGGCGATCGTCTCCCAGGCGAGCCGGTACTGAGCCATCTCATAGAGGAGCTTGGCCGCCTGGCGGGTCTGCTCCTCGTTTAAGCCCAGGGCTTGGGCGCGGCTGAGAGCCTCCAGCGCCACGTCCCGCCGTCGCGACTTCATCGCCGCATAGGCCAACTGAAGGGCCTGTATGACGGCTTCCTCGCGCTCCCTGCGGGCCAGTCTCCCTATGTTGTCGAGTCTCGCGCTCCAATTTCGGATGGGGGATGCCTTGGCCTCGAGCCGGGAAACTCCGTTGCCGGCCGGCAGCGCCCAGACCTCGTGCGCCATGAATCCAATGCCCGCGGCGTAGAGCGCCGCGGCCAGCCATCTCGCCGCGCGAAGGAAGCGGTCTCCGGCGCCGGGCTGAGGCGCGCAAAAGAACGCCTGGCCCGCTCCGAGGGCCTGGAGCACGGCGCAGAATCCCGCGCCTATGAGGACTCCGGCTTGAGGCAATACGGGCAGAAGGTAGCGCGGATCCACGGCCATGAGAGAGAGGACCCCGAACCAGTAGGCCAGCAGCGCGGCCAGGGAACCCATGGCGCCGTTGCGCGCAGCCGCTAGCAGCCCGATAAACAGCAGCAGGAAACAGGCCGGACCGAGCATGTCCTTGAACCGCGTAATAAGAAAAATCAGGCGCCGCGCGCAGCCTTTAACATAGCGCAGGGGGGCGTGGCTCAGATTGCCGGCCGCCAGGGACAGCAGCGCGTCGCGATGCTGGTCCTCGCTTAACCGGTCCCAGTCGGGAACCGCCTCTTTTGCCGACCGATACACCGCGACGTCGCCCGGGGCGTCCCGGAGGCCGAGCGAGGCGCTGTAAATGATGGAGTTGGCCGTGCCGCGCTCCAAGGGCACGAAGGCGCGGAAATGCCACGCGTTGCGCAGCGTCCAGGGGGCCAGCGCGGCATAGGCGCCCAGCGCGAAAAAGACGGCCTTGCGCCAGCGCGCTTTTCCCAGCCCGGCCATCCAGATCGAAAGCAGGGCCGGCAAAGCGACCAAGGTGGAGCGGCACGCCAGGCTAAGCCCGATGGCCCAGGCCAGCCGCGTCAGTCCCGTTTCTCCGGCCCAATCGGCCCAGGCGATGGCCACGATGAGGATCAGGAAGGAAAAGAAGCATTCGATATAGAGCGACGAGGTCGACTGCACGGCGTGGAGGTTGACGGCGAGGAAGCAGGCCGCGACAATCCCGCAGGCCGGCGAATGGCAGCGGATACCTAGAAGAAACGCCAGGACTATGCAGATGAGCCCGAGAACCCCTTGAGCCGCGCGCACGCCGTCTGGACCCCAGGCGGGAAAGGCCCGGGCCACGAGCGCGATGAAGGCGGGGTAAAGGATGCCCCGCGACGCGCTGGGACGCAGAGGCTCCTGCGGTTCGAGCAGCAGGCCGTCGTCCCGCAAGGCCAGGCCCATGCTGTAGTAGCCGGACGCGTCGCCCGTCGCGGGCTGGGAGAAGCTGGATGCCAACTGGGCCCAACGCAGGCCCGCGCCCGCGGCCAGGGCCGCCAGGAGCGCCGCGACCATGACGATTTTTGATGGATTCATTGCTGGACAGTTTTGTGCCAGGCCGAGAAAGTCATTGGTTTTATCCAGCCCTCGTCCGTCAACCGCCTCAAGACCCGCAGATAATCCCTGAAGACGCCGAGGTTCGCGGGATCCAGGGTGCTGTGGTGAAAATAGGCGCCCACGACGGGTCGCGTGCCGATAAGGCGGGCTGTCTCGCGCAGGAGCCGGGGCAGGGACAAGGGCAGGCTTCGGTAATCCGCGTCGTACTCGTTGATCCCCAAGTGAGCGTGCCAGTACCGGCATCCTGTCTTGGGACTGGGGAATTTTTGCGGGCCCGCCGAAAAAACACGGTATTCGAGGACCTGGGCCGCGCGCCAGGTGTTGGCGTCGTATTGGTGGAACGGGGGCACGAAGGCCGGGGTGAACAGCGGGCCGAAGGCGGCGCGCAGCTTCTTAAAGCCGCGCGCCATGTCCAGCTTTTGGGCCGCGAAGCTTCTCAGGGGGCCGAATTCATATCGCGGCCAGCGGCTGGCCTTGTTGTGGTTCGCATGGGTCCAGCCGTGTTGAACGATATCGAACATCCGGCGATGCCTTTTGTGCCGGAGCAGGAATTCCACGAGGCCCGGCGTGATCCGGGAGGGGATCGCGGCGTAAGTGACAGGGATGCCTTCTTGCATGCAGAGCTCAAAGACGGTCTTGAATCCGCGGTCCGCGGCATGCACGTCGTCATCGCGCAATAAATAGATGGCCGGCTTCATGGGGAAGGCATCCAAGGATCCCGGCGGAAATAGCCGCCGGACGCTTGGAAGGCCCAAAAACGGCTGCCTCCCAGGCACCACTTGAGTTCCCGGCAGCGGCGGCACGCGGCCGGCAGATAGCGGAGCGAGTTGAGACGCTTGAGAAAAGGATGGTGCCAGGCCTTGACGATATCCGTTCCCAGGTCCTGGTTGATGAAATAGCTGGGCTTGAAAAAGCCGCGGCCGTCGAAGATGAGGCGCGAATGGCCCTCGTCCGCTCCGGCGCCCATCAAGACCGAATTGCGCATCCCCTCGTCGTCGAGGAGGCAGAACGGGAAGGCGTTGGCGATTTTCGCGTTGAAGCCGAGGCGGTTGAGCCGGTCGAGGGATCGGCACAGCCGGACCGCGTCCTCGCGGCGGATATTGAACGCGGGATTGGCGGCCAAGGCTTCTCGATCCAGCATCGGCCGGTACAGCTCCCAATTCTTGACGCCGAGGCCGACGACGACGTCCGCGTATCGCCGGAACCGGCGGAGCAGTAAACCGGACATGATCGTTCCGATCCTGACAATGGCGATTCCCGAATCGACGACCCGCGCGATGTTTCCCAGCTTGACGGCGAAGGGCACGGCGCCGCGCGTCAGACTGCGGTCGCTGCCGGGGTCGCAGCCCTGCAGGGAGATGAGCGCGTTGTCGACGAGAGGAGCCAGCTTCCGCGTCGTTGGCGCGTCGCACAGCGTGGCGTTGGTGTTGAGGATCACGTAGAAGCCGCTCTCCTTGGCGTATTCGAGAAGCCGGAAAATGTCCGGCCGCAGCAGCGGCTCTCCGCCAGAGAACCGCAGGCTTTTTATCCCGAGGGATTTCGCGCGGTCCGCGATTCGTTTTATCTCGCGAAAGGACGGTCCGGCCCGGCCGGTGCCGGCGAAACAGGCCCGGCAATGGAGGTTGCATTCCTTGCCGACCTCTATGACTATTTCTTTCGGGAGGTCCGCGATCGGCTCCGGATGGGGGACCATGCCGGCCAGGCGGGAGGGCAGCCCGGGACAATGTCTGCGGGACTTGCAGTCAGGGCATGAGGCGGTTCGGATGAGGCGCTCCGAAGGGGCGGGGGTGAACACGACGTGGTCTTCCGCGTCGGGGAACAGGCAGCCGGGCGCGCCGTGGATCACGATCCGATAGCTGTTTTCCAGGCTGTTGAGGAGAAAGTAGACCAGTTCCCGGGCGCGCGGCCATTGCGCCGGCTTTGACCCGTCGAGGGCGGTGAGATCGCAGGCAATGAGGCGGCGGCTCCGGGAAACGGCAATCGGGACGCGGGAGGCGGGAAACCTAATCTTTGGATTGGGCATGAGACAGGATCATCTCCGCGCTGCGGGCGCCGCCTTCGAACCATCGGGCGCGGGTCGCGCCGTAGGGGGTGGGCGTTGCGCGGCAGCGCAGCTTTTGCTCGATGGCCCGCGCCAATCGCTCGGCGGTCAGGGATTCGTAGTCGAGTATCGTCGCGCCGATGAGGCGCTCCAGGAGATCGGCCCGGGCCGATTGATCGGCTCTTCGGGCTCCGGGCCCGCCGGTGAATGGGATGACGACGCTTTTCTTGCCGTAAAACAAGAGCTCATAGGCGGTGCCCCCGGCGGTGCCCACGCACACGGCGCTTCTTTCTATATATTTTGAAAGGTTGGGGATGAAGGCGCGGATGGCCGTCGCTGCGATCTTGTTGGTCCTGATAAGATTCTTGAACCCGCGCATTTCCTCCTCGTCGGTGGCCGGGCCGGCCGCTACGAGCATGGAATAGCGGGAAGGGAGGAGCTTTTTCGCCAGCAAGGCCTGGGTGATGATATTGGGAGATGTCGAGCCGCCTCCTCTATGAACCAATATCGTGTCATCCAGCGGCGCGCCGCGGGCCGGCTCTTGAGCCGCTCCCGGAGGCAGCACATAGCCCGTGAAATACAGTTTGCGCTTCAGCCTGCTGAAAACGTCCAGGAATATCTCCGGAGACACCCTGCGCTCCGCGGCGATCCAGCGGGTCATGTATCCGAGATCCAATCGCGCCGGCGTGTGGATCAGTATCTTGCTGTAGAACTTGGCGAAATAGACGAGTTCCTCGATGTCCTCGCCAGAATGGGTGAAGTAAGGCATGGGAACGCAGGCGATAATCTTTCCGCCCTGGCGTCTGATGGCGTCGAAGGCCGGGGAGAGCTCGATGCCGCACTCCCGCCTGCCGAAAGGAAAGAAATCCGTGATCAAGACGTCCGGCCGGATCCTGGAGAGGGCGCGAGTCAGGAACCGGCCGCGCAATGCGGCGAGCGAGGGCGGGATATGGGGCGGGGAGAAATAGTTCGCCTTGGAGTAGAATGGGCGGGGAAGATGGAGCCAGGTGATGCCTGGAGTCCTCTCGAAAAGGGGTTGGGGCTTTCCGGCCTGGAACATGAATATCCGCGCGAGGGGGGAGCGCTCCTTTATGGCCGCGATGATGCGCAAGAGGTGCACCATGTGCCCGATGTCCTCTTTGTGATTGTGATAAAAGGCGATTTTCATCTAAAATGATTATATCATCGTTGTTCGGGCCGCCAACAAGAATAATCGCATGGACGAAGCTCCGCCGCGCAATGTCTTGAGCGTGGACGTCGAGGAATGGTATCAGACCGTTCTCTTCGATCCCGGGAACGTCGATTTGAGCCTGAAGACGGACCTGCCGCGCGACGTGGAGCGCATCCTCTCGATGCTGGCTGCCTTCAAGGCCAAGGCGACTTTTTTCGTGCTTGGCTGCGTGGCCGAGAAATATCCCGGGCTGGTGGAATCCATCGCCTCCCAAGGGCATGAGATCGCGAGCCACGGGTACTCCCACCGGCTTGTCTCGTCGCTGTCGCGGGAGGGGTTCGGCGTCGAATTGGAGAGGTCCAGGGCCGTGCTGGCGCGCCGGGCAGGGACGGAAATCGCGGGCTACCGGGCTTCCACCTGGTCGATTAGGGAGGACTCGGGCTGGGCCATGGAGGCGATCGCAAGGGCCGGCTTCGGATACGATTCAAGCATCTATCCTTTCAGCCTCCGCCCGCGAATCGCCGGCGGCTTGGATGAGCGACGGTTTCCTCGCCGGCTTAACCGCGGCCTTTGGGAGTTCCCGCCGTCCACGTTCGGGTTCTGCGGCTGGAATCTGCCTTTCGCGGGGGGCACGTTCCTTCGTTTCCAGGCCCTCGGGTCCATTCAGGAGCGGATCGCGAAGATCAACGCCCTGGGCATGCCGGCCCTGGCTTATTTCCATTCCTGGGAGTTTTCCCACGCCCCGCCCGCCGGCATTCCCGCCTGGAAACGCGCTCTCCAGTTCGGCAACGTGCGAAGCGTCGAAAAGAAAATGACGGCGCTGTTGCGGCGCTTCGAATTCCGGACGGTCCGGGACCTGCTGTTCGCGCCGGCTGGAGATTCGGCGGGCGGCGGGAAATGAAAGTCGTCTTCCTGAGCCCGCCGCACGAGAATCTCGGCATAGGATATCTATCCGCGGCGCTCAAAGCAGCGGGATTCGAGACGGGATTGGTCATCGATCCGCTCCTTTTCGATGAGCCCGGTTTTTTGCGCAGCCCGCTGCTGGGCCGGGTCTTTTCAGCCCGGAAAAGCGTCCTGGCGCGGCTCATCGCCGCGCGGCCCGATCTGGTCTGCTTCTCGGTCACGACCGATTATTATGCCTGGGCCAAGTCATGGGCGTCGGAGGTGAAGCGCCGTCTCGATGTCCCCGTCGTTTTCGGGGGGATACACCCCACCTCCGTCCCGGAAAAAGTCGTCCTGGAGGATTGCGTCGATTACGTGTGCGTGGGGGAAGGAGACGAGGCCCTGGCGGAATTGGCCCGCGCGATCCGGGACCGCGCGGACGCGTCGCGCATCCGCAATATCTGGCTCAGGCGCCGCGGCCGGATAGTCTCCAACCCGCTCAGGCCGCCCATCGCGGATCTGGACTCGCTGCCTTTCCCGGATAAGGAGCTGTTTCGGTCGTCGTATCCGATCTTCGACTCCGGCTATCTGGCCTCGACGGGCAGGGGCTGCCCTTTCTCCTGCGCCTATTGCTGCAACAGCGTCTACGACGCGTTGTACGCGCCCAAGCGTTTCATGCGCCGCAGGAGCGTTTCCCACGTATTGGCGGAGCTGGAACTCGCCGTGAGCCGGTATCGTCCCGAATTCGTCCATTTCGCGGACGAGGTTTTCAATCATGACGGACGATGGCTGGAAGATTTCCTTCCCCGGTATAGAAAGACGGTCGGCCTGCCTTTTTCGTGCTACGTTTTCCCTGATTTTGTGACCAAGGCGCAGGCCCTGGGCCTCAAGGCCGCGGGGTGCTTCAAGGTGCAGTTGGGGCTTCAAGTCATCGATGAGGCCGCGAGGTCGGGGATATTTCACCGGCCGTCCAAAAACGAGAACATCGCGCGGGCCATCCAGGAGTTCCGGAGCGCCGGAGTCTATGTCGCGGTGGATCACATATTCGGCTTGCCCGGGGAGACGGAACAGGACTTGGCGTCCTTGCTGGAATTCCATGAGCAAAGCATGCCGGACTCCAACGAGATATTTTTCCTGCGGTGTTATCCCCGTTCGGCTTTGACCCGCTGGGCCGTGGAAAACGGCCATATGGACGCGGCGACGCTCCAGGCCATAGAAGACGGCGCGGTTCAATCCGGGTTGTTCGGCGGGCCCGATATCGCGGCAGACCGCTCTTATGCGCGCCGCACGGCGATGCTGCTCGGCATCTACCCGAAGCTTCCCAGGTGGGCCCGGAGGATGATCCTGAAATTCCGGCTTTTCCATTTGGCGCCGCCATTGCCCCGAATCCCGAGCCTCATCGCGATGAGGCTTTGCAACCGTCCGAAGTACGATTTCAACGCCCTGCGCGCTCTGCGCAGGTTCGTTTATTTCATGGGCGGCGGCTTGATCCCATGAACGACGCGGCTCTGGTGACGGGGGCTTGCGGCTTTATCGGCCGCCATCTGACCAAGGCTTTGGTGCGCCGGGGGACGCGCGTGAGGGCCTTGGTCGCGGATGAGGCTTCGGCCCGGGCCGCGCGAGCCATGGGGGCCGAAGCCGTCCGCGGAGACCTGTCTGACCAGGGCTCGCTGCGAAGCGCCGTCGCGGGCGTCCGCAGGGTGTATCATTTGGCGGCCCAGGTGCGGCCTCTTAAATCCGTTTACAGCTTCAACGGCTTGTCGAACATCCGTCGCGAAGTCAATGTCGCGGGCACCTTGAATCTGGCGTCGGCGTGCCGGGGCCGCATCCGGGAGTTCATGCATTTCAGCAGCGTCGCCGCCGTCGGAGCGGGCCCGGACCTGGACGAAAACAGCCCGTGCCGGCCGAGCACGGATTATGGGAAGAGCAAGCGGGAGGCTGAAATAGCGCTGCTGGAGCTTTTTCGCCGGGACCGTTTCCCGGTCAAGATCGTCCGGCCGGGGCACGTCTATGGGCCCGGCAATCTCGCGATGCTGATGTTTTTCAAGCTGATCAAGCTGGGGATTCGGCCGTTTTTGGGGAACGGCGAGAATCATATCCCGTTATGCTATATAGATGACCTTATCCGAATGTGTTTTTTGATCGAGGCGAAGGGCTCGGTCGGCGATATCTATTTCGCCGTGAACGCCCCCGTGACTTTCAGGCAATTCGCGGGCTCGATCGCTAAAGCCATGGGCAGGGAAATGCCCGCGCGCGGCTTGCCCGCGTGGGCATTCAAGGCCGGAGCCTGCGTGAAGGATCACGCGGAACGCGCTTTGCGCCTGAGGCTCTACCCTTTTCGGGTCGAATGCGGCGCTGATGCCGTGGCGCTCGCGTCAAGCGACTGGGTTTGCCGCAACCATAAGATCAGGGGACTGGGCTTCGCCTCCGCGATGGAGCTAGCGCAAGGCGTGGACCGGACTTTGCGGTGGTATAATGACAACCGGCTTCTATAGCGCGAGGAGGGCGGACGAAATGGGCCGGTGGCTGGGACATGTCGAAAGATTGCGGCTCCTGCGCCGGATATTCGTCTCCGGACTGCCCTGGTCCGGCTACGCGAACCTCCTGGGCTTCTCCATGCGCAGGTTCCTCCTGGGCAGAAAGATACCGGTCAGCGTCATGATCGCGCTGACCTACAGGTGCCAGTGCGATTGCGCGCATTGCGCGATTACCTCCTTGCGCCGCGCGGATCTGGAGGAAATGCCGACCGCGACGGTGATGAGGATCATGGAGGACGCGCGGCGGCTGGGCGCGGTCAAGGTCGGGTTTACCGGGGGCGAGCCGCTGCTGCGCGGCGACATCGCGCGGCTCGTCAGGCACGCTTATGACCACGGGCTGAGCAACGCCATCGACACCAACGGCCTGCTTTTGGACCGCGGCATGGCGCGCGAACTCAAGCAGGCCGGCGTTACCAACGTGAACGTGAGCGTCGATCACGCGGATGCGCGGCATCACGACCGTTTGCGGCGTTTGCCGGGCTGCCAGGCGGCGGCCTGGCGCGCGGTCGAGCACTGCGCCGCGGCGGGCATACCGTGCGTCGTCTCCACCTATGTCACGGACCGCTCGCTGGCCGGCGGAGGGCTCGCCGAACTGATACGGCTTGCCAAATCCGCGGGAGCGTCCGCGGTGCGGGTCCTGTTTCCGGTCTACAGCGGCAGGCTGCGCGGGCGGCGGCCGCTTCTTTCCCGGGCCAACCAGAGCCTGTTCTTCAATAGCATCGTGGACGCGTCCTATGTGTACTCGGAAAGCCCTTTTTATGATTTCCTGAGCGGCAGGATGGAGTGCGCCATGCTCAAGAAGCTTTCAATCTACGTGACGGCCTACGGCGACGTCAAGTACTGCTACGCGTCCCGCGGTTCGCTGGGCAGCGTCAGGACCGCCGGCCTGCGGGAGATATTGGAAGGACGTCGTTATTTCGATCCGGGTCCCGCGGACGCCGCGGATTGCCAGGCCTGCTGAGGGGGCGCGCGATGAAAATCAAGGAACTGAGGAACGGCATCGTCAGCCTGTCCCAAGCGCCGGATCGGATGGGATGAAATGAAGATCGTTTTCGTGCACACGGGCATGGAGAGCCTGGGCATCGGTTATCTTTCTTCCGTTTTGAAGAGGAAAGGACATCGAGTCGAATTGGTTTACGCGCCTTCCCTGTTCAGGTCTTTTCGCTTCGACCTGCCTTTTCTGCATGTCGACAACGCCGAGCGGGCCGCGCAAGCCGCGTTGCGGCGCGAGCCCGACGTGGTCTGCTTTTCCGTGGAATCGGACCATTTTTCTTGGGCCTGCCGGGTGGCTTCGCGATTGAAGGACAAGCGGGCCGACCTCCCGATCGTGTTCGGAGGGATACATCCCACGTGCGCGCCCGAGGCAGCGCTGGCGGCCGCGGTCGACTATGTCTGCGTGGGCGAGGGGGAACAGGCCCTGCCGGAACTCGTGGAGCGCATCGCGGCCGGCCGGACGCCGGAGGACGTGGACAATATAGTTTACAGGCGCGACGGGCGGATCGTGCGCAACCCCCTGCGGCCGCTCATCGCGGACCTCGACGGGGTGCCGTTTCCGGACAAGAGCCTGTTTTTCGACGCCTTTCCGGGCTTTGTCAAGGGCGCCTATTCGATCGTCACGGGCAGGGGGTGTCCCCATAACTGCGCCTACTGCCATAACAACGCCTTGCGCCGGATATTCCAGGGCCGGGGACGCTATTTCAGAAGACGAAGCGTCGCCAACGTCATAGCGGAACTCAAGTCGGCCAAGGCCAGATATGCCTTTGAGAGGGTTTCTTTTTGCGACGACACATTCACGTCGGACCCGGCGTGGCTCAGGGAATTCGCTCCGGCGTATAGACAGGAGATAGCTCTTCCTTTCTATTGCGCGGTGCATCCCTCCTGCATCGACCAGGAGCGGGTCCGACTCCTGGAGGAGGCTGGCTGCGGCGCCGCCAACCTCGGCATACAGACGCTCAATGAGACCTTGAGGCGAGACGGACTGTCCCGAACCGGCAGCAACCAGGAGATCATCGATGCCTTGCGGGCCTTCCGCGGGAGCCGCATATTTGTTTTCACGAACTTCATTTTCGGGCTGCCGGGCCAGGACCTGAGGGAACTGGAGGCCATCGTGGAATTTTGCGCGCTTCATGGGGCGGATTTTCACGACGTCAATTGGCTGCGGTATTATCCGGGAACGGCCATCGTGGAACTTGCCCGGCAGGACGGCCTTCTGTCCGAGGACATGATCAGGCGCATAAACGGGGGGAATGAATTCAAGCCCTATGCCCATGGCGGGCATTCGTTCTCGTCGCAGCGCGCGCAATTGCGCAACCTCCTGTTTTTGTCGCATTTCATGCCCGGCTGGCTGGTCCGGCTTTTTCTGCGGAGTCGTCTTTACAGGCTGCTGCCGGGCTTGAGCCTGCGCTCCCCGGCCGTGGTCTTGCGCCTGCTTGTCAAAAAGCACGCGGCCGGCAAGCGGCATCCCTATCCGAATTTTTCCATCAGCGACACCTTCCATTATTATCTTCACTTTCTCGGGAAGGCGTCCGCATGATCAGGGAGTTCTTCCGGACAACCTTGGCCGGCCTGTTCATGGCCCGCCTCCTGACTCCCCGGTCCGCCGCGAGGGCGTGTCTGTACGCGATCCGCAGGCACGTGCTGCGGCAATCGATTCCCGGGACGGCGATCGTGGCGTTGACGTTTGAATGCCAATGCCGCTGCGCGTGCTGCTCGTCGGATATTTTCAGAAAGCACTACGCGGACAAGCCCGGCATGTCCCGGGAGGAACTTTTCGTTTGGATAGGCAAGATAGCCGATTCCGGCTCCCCGCGGATACATTTTACGGGGGGGGAGAGTCTTTTGCATGGCGGTCTGGCGGACGCGGTAGAGGCCTGCTCGCGCAAGGGGCTCGTCAGCTTCGTGGAGACCAACGGGATCGCGGTCGATGAAGACGCCGTGCTGAGGCTCAAGCGCGCGGGCGTGGGCAGCGTCAATGTGAGCCTGGACAGCGCCGAGCCGGCGCAGCACGACGCCTTGAGAGGGGCGCCGGGCTGCCATGCCCGGGCGATCGCGGCCTTGCGGCTCTGCGTGAGCAACGGCGTCCGTTGCATGGTCTCCACTTACGCGACCCGGGAAAATGTCAGCGACGGCGGCCTGGCCGGCGTCATCGGGCTGGCGCGCAGGCTGGGGTGCTCGGGAATCCGGATATTGGCTCCCCAGCCAGCCGGCGGCTGGCTGAAGAGGGAAGACGTGATTTTGAGCCGGGAGGAGCTGGGCCGGATCGAGAAGATGCTGCCCCTGGCTTTCCCCGTGCTCAACAGGACCGCGCTGATCCAATGTCCGCTGCGGACCGGGTATAAGATATTCGTGCTGCCGGACGGCCAGTTGGCTCCGTGCGAGCATCTGCCCTTCATATTCAAGGATTCAAAAAACATGAGCCTGGAGCGTTTGCGCGAGCGGATCCATTCCTGCGCCATGTTCGCCAAGCCGCATCCATGCATGCCCCGCGACCCGGGATTCAGGCGGGAACATCTCGACGGATTGACCGGGGATTCTCCGGTTTTCATATGAAGGCCGGCGCGGTCCTGGAGTTTGTTCGCGCGGAGTATCCGCAGCCCGCCTCGTTTGGTTCGCGGCCGTATCAGCTGCTGCCGTCCTGGCTGGCCGTCTGCTCGAGGTCGCTGGGCGTCGAATTCGTCCATTATCGCATCAGGCGCGGGCCCGAGGACGTCGGGGAATTCACGTTCGCCATATTCAAATCCGGAGTTTTCGGGAAAAGACTGATCTCCATGCCCTTTTCCGACGGCGGCGGTTTGCACCTCTATCCCGGCCAAAACGCGGGTCCCGGCTTGGCCGCGGCGCTGGCCGGTTTCCTGGACGCTCAAGCCTCTGCGCGCGGGCTGGATTACGCCGAGTTGCGGGGGGACGTCCCGTGGGACGCGGTTGCCGGCGAGGGGTGTTTTGAAACGCGTTTTCCGTACGTCAGCTTCATCCTGGACCTTGTCCCGGGGTACGCGGCAACGAGGCGCCGCTATGGCGGCAATGTGATCAAGAACCTCCGCAAGGCGGATAAATGCGTCGACGTGGAGCCATGCGAAGCCGGGGCTATGCCCGCCGGCTTGTACCGGATCTATCTCGCGCAGATGCGCCAATTCGGCTCTCCGCCCCTGCCCGCGGCTTATTTCTCAGGCCTGCTCGGCTGCGGCTTGGCGCGAATCTACGTAGGGCGGGTGCGGGGCCGCGTCGCGGGCTTCCTGATGGTCCTGGTTCGCGGGAGCAGGATGCTGGCCGAGATCAACGCCAGTCTCGGCGAATTCGATTCGTGTTTCCCCAAGGTGCGGCTTTTCGACCACGCGATACGGGCCGCCTGCCAGGAGGGATTGGCGGAGTTCGACTTCATGCGCACGAGGAAAAACTCGGGCGTCTATCGGCATAAGAAAAACTGGGGAGGGACGGAGAAGCCCATCGCCTATCATTTCCGCGCCCGCGACGGCCGCATGCCGGGGATTATCGATCCCGACCAGGGCCGCTACTTCCTGCCCAGGCTTGTCTTCAAGGCCCTGCCGCTTCGCGTATCGGCCTATTTTGGGCCGGGTATAAGGGCGAGAATCGGGAAATGAACGCGAGGGAGAAGCTCGTCTTCGCGGCGGGAAGCCTGCTCAGCAAGGATTTCCGCGACGACGTGTCCCGGCCGCCGCGCGGCGTCGAGGAGGCGCGGGCGCTTGCGCGCTTCGGCGCCTTGTATCAATACGCCTTTGACAACGTGCCGTACTATCGGAGCAAATACGGGAAAGCCGGGCTCTCTCGATCGTTTTGCGCGACCCCGGCCGAAGTTCAGCGGGTACCTTGCCTGGAAAAGACCGAATTCGGCGTGAATTTGACGGCGCGTTCGAGCTGGGGCGTGGCCTTGGAGAGCGGGGGAACGTCCGGTCCCAAGGCCAGCACGCATCTGGGTTGGGACTACGTGGTCAAGCGATACGGGATGCTCCTGCGCGTCCTCTATGGACTGGGTTGGGAGATGGGCCGGCCCATCTCCGCCCTGCATCCGGTCGAATACGGTTATTGGAACAATTTGCCGGGCATGATCAGGCGCGGAGAGGCGGTCAAGGCCGTCTTCGAGTTCGTCCAGCAGTACGTGATCTACCGCGGTTTTCACAATCGCAGGAATTTCTATTATTCCGGCGACGTCTTTGAAAACGGATCGGGCGGCGACGCTCTCGATCAGGCCTTGCGGCGCAAACCGTTCCTTGTCATCAGCCGGCCCGACGTCCTGGGCTATCTCGTCAAGCGGGGCTTGAACGATCCGTCCCGGCGGGAGGTCGCCAAGGCGCTTGTGGTCGGGAATTTGACGGTGCTGCCGGCCATGAAACGCGTCGAGGATCATCTTGGGTGCCAGGCACTGAACATGTACGCGTCGACCGAGGCCGGGTATATGGGCCTGAGCTGCCCGCGTTCCGGGGAGTGGGTGCACGTCGACGCCGCCAATTATTGGGTGGAGACCGATCCCGCGCAGGACAATGAGATCATTGTCACGGATCTCAACAATTACGGCATGCCTCTTATTAGATACAGGACCGGGGACGTGGGGGAATTGTCCGCGAGGGTTTGCGCCTGCGGAAGGCCGGGGCCCATGCTCAGGGTGCTGGGCAGGAAAGGCCGTTGTCTGGAGAATGAGCGGGGGAAAAAAGTTTTCGACGCGGACGTCATGAGTTTTTTCGAGGATTTTCCCTTTCTATGGGCTTATCAGCTGTGCGTCGAGCCGGGCGGCAAGGTCGCGGCGCGCGTGAGAGCCGGGGAGGCGCTGGGAGGCCGGGCGGAAAAGGCCTTGGATGAATTTTGCGGCAAATTCGGGTTCGCTAGGGGGAGGTTCCGTTGCGACTATTCCGCGCCCCTGAGCAGGAGCCCGTCCGGAAAGCTTCAGTGCATCGTGACAGTCTCTCCATGACGATGAAGCTTGACAGCTTCGGCGCCGACCGGCGGCACATTTGATGCGCGGCGATTTTTCCTCATTTCCGTCGAGGGTTTTGTCGCGATGCCCAGGAAGATGGGAGGATGCGACAAAACCCTCGACGGGGCTTTTGAATTTGCGCGAGGACCTTTCGAGAGCCGAACCCCGAGGATTCGTCCGAGATCAACTCAAAGCTCCACCCGTTGGAGTCCGCACGTTTCCCATTGGAACTACGGACCCTTAAAAGGGACCGTGCCCTGGTTGGTGCAGGTAGGGACCCGTTAAAGGGTCATTGTCTGAGAACTGACGGGCCGACGTTCGCGCGGATGAGATCGCGTGTCGAGGAGGTCGCGGCGCGCGTGAGAGCGGGGAGGCGCTGGGAGGCCGGGCGGAAAGGGCCTTGGATGAATTTTGCGGCAAATTCGGGTTCGCTAGGGGGAGGTTCCGTTGCGACTATTCCGCGCCCCTGAGCAGGAGCCCGTCCGGAAAGCTTCAGTGCATCGTGACAGTCTCTCCATGACGATGAAGCTTGATAGCTTTGGCGCCGACCGGAGGCACATTTGATTCGCGGCGATTTTTCCTCATTTCCGTCGAGGGTTTTGTCGTGATGCCCAGGAAGATGGGAGGATGCGACAAAACCCTCGACGGGACTTCTAAATTTGCGCGAGGACCTTTCAAGAGCCGAACCCCGCGGATTCGTCCGTTTCGGAGGTTGAACATTCGTCGTTCATCATCGCGGAACGCTTCCAGGGGAATCTGCGCGCCGGTTTTAGGCGTTTCCAATCAAGCGGCTTTGGGCTCAATAATACCGGAATATATCAAAACGTTGGCAGCACCTGGCGCAGCCGGGGAAAATGCCTTTTGAGGTTTTCTTCCTGAACAGCTTCGCGTCCTTGTCGAGCCATCGCTTTTTCCAGCCCGCGGCAGCGTCCTTGCCCAGGGATTTGTCGAAGAGTTGGCAAATCCTGGCGTCGCCGTTCGGCGCAACGACCATGACGTCTCGGACCGACCGGCAGCTCCCCTGGATCGGCACGCTGCCTCGGTACCATTGCTCTAGGCCCGCCGGGGAGAGCCGGGGGCGGATGTCGAAATGAGTCCCCTGATATCCTAGGCGCGCCAAGGCCTCGATTTGCCGCGCCAATTCGCGAACATCGATTTTTTGGCGGGTTGAGCAGCAAGGCGTTATGATCCGGCAAGGCTCGGGGCTGAAGGTCTTCCATGCCCCGGCATGGGCCTTGGCTTCAGCGCGGGACAAAAACTGCAGATGCTCGAAGAGAACCCTGCGCGCTCCCAGTTCCCGGCAGAGCCGGAAGAAACCGTCCATGGAGCGATAGTTCTTTTCGTTGAGGGTGCAGCTGACCATGATTTCCGTGCCGGGGCGCGCGAGAGAAGACAGCAGCCGCAGGTTCCGCGTCGCGCGGGCGAAAGCCCCGCTTTTGCCGCATAACGCGTCATGGATTCGCGGCGGCCCGTGGAGGGAGAATATCACGTAATCCAGGCCGATGGCGGCGAGCCTTCTGATCTTTCGCTCGTCGAGCAGCGTGCCGTTGGTGTTGACCCCGCAATGCCCGCCCCTGGCCTTGACGAGTTCGAGGATGTCCAGGCAATCCGGCCGGGCGAACGGCTCTCCGCCGGTTATGTAAAAATCGATTTTCGGGCCCGCGGCTGAGTCGATGAACGACTTGACCTGTTCAAAATTCAATTCCTTTCCCGGGGCATTGAGCTTCCGGGCGCTTTTGAGAAAGCAAAAGCCGCAGCCCAGGTTGCAGCGGTAGGTGATTTCCCAGTTAATTCGCTTGAGCATTGCGCCCATCAGGTTTGTCGGCCGCGCCCGCCGCGGAGCTGATGGCCTGGGCCAGCATGACTCTGGGGATGAGGGAATTCGTCGCGAGCAGGTCGCTTCGGCATTGCTGGCTGAGGGCTTCGCTTAGGAAGCCGCTCCAGGCTCGCTCCTCGGACAGGCCCGGTTCAATCCTGGCAAGCGTGACGATGAAATCGCGCTTCTTGTTCGTCTTGAGGGAGAATACGGCGCCCTGCCTCTTGAGTATCCCCGCGGCCGCTTCAAGCGCGCAGCGAGAATAGGCCGTCGCGCTCAGCGCTATCCGGGCGGTTTTTACCATCTTCTATCCGCCAGCCAGTTTTTGAATATCTCAAGATCGCCCGGCCTTTGGATGCGCTCGAAAAGAATATCGAACACTCCTTTGTATATGGCGCAGCGCCCATTGGAGGGCATGACGCCCCAGATGCTGCCCTGGGTTTGATAGTTGTAAACCGGGCAGGTCCCGCAATAAGGCCGGTAGGCGCATCTCAAGCAAAGCGGATGGCACTCGAGATTCGACGACCAGGCGCAAGCCTTGGCTCCGGTCGCGCAAACCAGGTTCCGGTAGGAATCGGAGAACACGTTGCCGAGCCGGAAGATTTTGTCTCCGGCGCAGGCCAGCATGCGTCCTTCGTCGCAGGTATAAACGTCCCCATCATGGTTGTACGCCAGTTGCCCGATGGCCGCGCCGCAGGGCGAGCGCATATCCATGTATCTGCCGTTGTCCTGGCCGAGTATCTTGGACAGCAGGATTTCCGCGGTTTTTTCCGATAAACGCTTGCCGCGCCGGTTATGCTCCAGGATGCGGTCCAGGGCTTGGGAATAAAAACTCAGGAACTGCGCCGGTTCATACCCAATTTCGCGCCAGACGCGCCTGGCGCGGCCGAAGGGGGACAGCGGCCGCAGGAAAATCGAGCGCAGGCCCAGGCGCGCGTATTCATCCACCACGTCTTGGGCATGGGGCAGCGTCCTGGCCGTGATCGTGGCCAAGGCGCTGGGCCGGCAAGCAGGCTCTCCGGGCTTGCGGCGTTGCTTGTAAAGCCGCGTCAATTCCTTGATCCAGCCGACGCTCAGGCCATGGGAGCCGTTGCTCGGGCAAGCCCGGTTGAGGTCGTGGATCGGCCCGGGTCCGTCCAGGGACGTGCACAGCGACGCCCGCCTGGCCACGAGGAAATCGGCTTTTTCCCGATCCAAAAGGCTGAAATTGGAGACGAGCGCGAACCTGAGATTTTTTCCCGCCCCGCGGTTCTTGGCCAGGCCGTATTCGACGGCGCGTTTGAGGACCGGCCAATTCAGGAGAGGCTCCCCGCCTTGGAACTCGATGGACAGGTCGGGGCTGGGCGAGCAAAAGGCCATGTCTATCGCGGCCCTGGCCGTGCGCCAAGTCATGTCATATCGGCGCGGATCGGTTTTTACGGAGGCGGATTGGCAATAAGAGCAGGCCTGATTGCATCTCAAGGTCAGGACCAGGATGTGCAGGCTCGGGGCCTCCCAAAGGAAGGAATGTTTCTCCTTCCAGCTTCGGGCCAGATCTTCGAATTCCAGGTGATCTCTTATGAACCCTTTTTGCCGCAGCCTCAGCCACAGCCGGGAATCGACGGGGATGGCCCCTTTTGTGAATGACGAGAATTCTTCCGGGCTTAAAAAATCGTGGAAGCCCCAGTCGTTGGTCAGCAGGAAATTGTCCTTGAGCCGTCTGCACCCGAACGCGGGCAGTTTCAGCAAAGCCGCGGGTTTAATCGGCGCCGGTTTTGCCATGCCTTGTTGCCCGCGTTTTGGCGGGCGCCCCGCCTGGATTCCGTTTTAGTTCTATCGCCGTTTCCTCTATCAGCTTGTCCAATCGCGCCTGTTGTTTCCTCGTCAGCCGGAGTTCGGGCTCTTGCGAGGGAGTCTCTTTGCTGAAAACCGACATGATGATATGTTCCCGCAAGGCTTGGTTGTGGCCCATTATGCGGGCTCTCGTCCGTTCCGCGTTCAATTCATTCTGGAAGTCGGCGACGATGGAGCGCGATTTTCGCGCGGCATCGAGGCTGTCGGGCCTGAAGCGGACCTCCGCCTTGTCCTTGCCGGAGGGCGCGATCCATGCCCGAAGGCGTCCGCTGACGCAATAGGCCGCGTAACGGACGGTTTCAATGGAATAATCGTGCAGCGAAACGGTCAGTCGGATGGCGCCGCGGCCCGGGATGCTCATGCGTTCGTGTGAATTTATTATAGCATAGCGGAATAAAGGCCCTGGGCAAAGGGAAATTTAATCTCTGTTTGCTGGTGCTTTAACTGTTTTTTTACTCGTTTTCCATTATTCAGACCTTGAATTTTGCCGGAGCCCTGTTATACTATCGCGACTCTTGGGGGGATGGTTTATGAGACAAGATATCCATATTCATTTGGATCTGCGCCTGACCACTCGGACCTTGATCGGCGTCATGACGGTGATGCTGCTTTTCGGAGTGGTCGATGAACTCGGGTCCGAGTCTCTGAGCCTGTCCACCTATTACCCGGCTCCTTCCGGCGTCTACACCCAGATGATAACGACCAACAACGCGTTTCTCGCCCGCAACGGCGGCAATGTCCTCGTCGGGACTTCGGTCCTGCCGGGGGGATTGAGCGCGACCGGAAACGTGGTCGTCAATGGAGGAGTGGTTGTCAATCAAATGGGAACCACTTGGGGCGGGTGGAATGAAGCCGTCCGCTTATCCAATGGCGCCAATTCCGCGATCACGTATCCCAGCGGCGGGATGTTTTTCGGCATGCATGCCAACAGGAATTTCTATTGGGCCAACACTTCCGCGGGAACGTATCCCATGATTTTGAGCGCCACGGGAGATCTGACCATCTCGGGCGTGCTTCATGCCGGCTGTCACTCGGTTGCTTTCGGCAATACGGGGACCACGAGCTGCGGCGCAAACGAGGCTGCGATCGCGGTCAATTACACGAGTAATTTCTTAAGCATGGCCGGGATGGAGGCCGCGTCGGGAAGCATGAACTTGCCGTATACCCAGATAAACTACATCAACTTCCCCACTGGCGGCAGCATGCTGTGCTGCAAGATACAATAAGCGCTTCGGATTGGCTTTGAGACAGCAGCCAAAAGGCTGCTGTTCGATTTTCAGTTGTCGTCGAATTTTATTCTTGCTAGAATGGTTCGGTCCTGGTCCGCAATGGCTGGAGGAAGCCTGTCTTGAAACGCGTCTGCGATCGCTCAACGGCCCGTCTGGAAATCCCATTCTCGGGATGTTCTCTGGAAGTCGTCAAGTACGCGGCCCTGTCCCTGACCGGAGCGGCTTTCGTGCGCATCAGCAGGGGCCGGACCGCCGTCGTCGTGGAATTGGAGGCCAAGAAGCCCGCGAATAAGAAAGACTTGGAAAAACTCGCGGCGGATTTCCAAGACAGGATCGGGATGGAGGCGGTGCGCTCGGATATCGCCGCCAGGGATAAAGGCTTGCGGGAGCATATTATCCGGCTCGCGCTGCGCGGGGATACCCCCGTCGTGGAAGAGCCCGAGATAGGCCTGAGCGAGGAACAGCAGAAGGAGCTCGATAGGCTGATCGCTGAGGTTGACGCGGAAATCGCCAAGGAATCCAGCGGCAAGAGCCCGGATCCCCTGGGCGTCGGCAAAACTTGGGAGGAAGCGCATGGCCGCGACGAGGCCGGCAAAGCGAATCGGAGAAAATAGGGCCTCCACGCAGGCCGGAATGTTCTATTTCCGGCGCGACCGGGGCTCCTATCTCCTGACCAACGACTGGGGCCATTTTGCCCGCCTCTCGGAGAAGGATTTTAAACGCCTGCTGGCCGACAAGCTCAAGCCCAAGGACGCCCTGTGGCGGCAGCTTCAAGCCAAGGGTTTTATCCGGGATCATTTGGATTTTAACGGCCTGGTCCGCGACTTCCGCGGCGCCAACTCCTATCTCTTCCGCGGGCCTTCCCTGCACATCCTGGTGGCCACTTTGCGCTGCAACCACGCTTGCCTCTACTGCCAGTCCGGCGCGGAGAAGCTCTCCCGGACGGACACCGACATGAGCCTCGAGACGGCCAAGGCCGCGGTCGACTTCGTTTTTCAAAGCCCCAGCCCGGATCTGACGATCGAATTCCAAGGCGGAGAACCCCTGCTGAACTGGCCGGTCGTGCAGTTCGCCATCCGCTATGCCCGCGCCCGGAACGCGGCGGAAAACCGGAAGCTCCACCTGGCCTTGGTCAGCAACCTCAGCGTCATGGACGAGGCCAAGCTCAAGGTCCTGCTCGACCATGAGGTCTCCCTGTGCACCTCGCTCGACGGCCCGGCCGGTCTGCATGACCGCAACCGGGCCTTTTCGGGAGGCAGTTCCCACGAGCGCGTGGAGCGGTGGATCGGGGAGATCATGCGCCGCCATGACACCGGGCAGGCTCCCCACAGAAAGATATTCAAGCCGTCGGCCCTGATGACCGCCACGCGCCTGTCCCTGCCGCATTGGCGCGAGATCGTCGACGAGTACGCGCGTTTGCGGCTCCAGGACGTCTTCTTGAGGCCTTTGTCTCCCATCGGCCATGCCCGGCGGGTCCGCGACCAGCTCGGCTATGCGCCGGCCGAGTATCTGGAGTTCTACCGGCGGGCCCTGGATTACATCCTCGAGCTCAACGCTTCCGGGACGCGGATCGTGGAGCGCGGCTCCGCGATCCTGCTGGCTCGGATTCTGCAACGCCGGGATCCGGGTTTCGTGGATTTGCGCTCTCCTTGCGGAGCCGCCGTGGGGCAGTTGGCTTTCGACCATGACGGCGGCATATACACCTGCGACGAGGGGCGCATGGTGGCCCGGCAAGGCGACCCCATTTTCAGGCTGGGCCGGCTGGGCCGGACGAGCTATCGGGAATTGCTTTCCAGCCCGGCCTGCCGCGTGGTTTGCGCCGCGTCCAACCTGGATGGACAGCCGTCCTGCAGCCGCTGCGTCTACAAGCCCTACTGCGGCGTGTGCCCGGTGCACAGCTACGAGACCCAGGGCTCGCTGTGGGGCTTGATGCCGGCCGCGGATTATTGCGCCATCCGCAAGGGGATGTTTGATATCCTATTCGAGAGAATCGACCGGCCGCGCAGTCTTGAGATATTCGAAGACTGGCTTAGGCCGGGACAAGGGGAGGAGCATGACCGCGCCGAAAGACCCGCCCGAGCGTGAGGTTCGCGTCGTCCTGGATTTAGGCTGCTACGACCGCGAGGCCATCACTCAGGCTGCCGCCGTATTCTCTCCCCAAGCCGAATTTTTCATAGAAAAAGAGGGAAAGGAGACCTTGGAGGTCTCCGTGTCGGCGCGCGGCGACGCGCCGGGAGAGGCGCGCCGTCTGGCGGGCGAGTTCCTCAATGAGGCGCTCAATCAGGACCTGAGGCTGAGGTTGGCCCGGAGCAATCAAGGACTTCTGCGGCTTCTGGCCGCGCAAGCCTTGCGCTCGGCCGCCGGCGCCGAGCGGCCGCCCCTTGACGCGAAGGCCCAGCGGCGCCTGCGGCTGGAAGCGCGCCGGCTCATGGCCGGGATACCTAAAAAGCGAGGAAACAGACGATGATGGGAATGGTTCTGGCGGTGATGACGATGATATCTTTTCAGACTTTCGGCGCCGAGGGCGGCAAATGCCCGGCGACTTCGCCTAACGACATCGTCGCCGCTTATGGGCGCGATTGGGGCGAGATCAGCGCGCAGCGGGGCATCGGACATGAAGACTCGGCGAGGATATACGCCGAGCTGCAGGATTATGTCGGCTGCGTCGCCGCGGAGGCGAACCAGCCGGCTATTTGCGACCAGCTGGGGTCGATCCCCGGGCCTTCTGGGAGCATGTCCAAGGAGTGCCGCGCCAGGCTCGGCGATCCCGATAAGGCCAAGAGCCTGCCCATTCAGTTTAATTTCGTCAAATTCTTGGCCGGCCGAGCGGACATCCGGGCGTGTCAAGAGGCGTACCGGAACGTGTACTTTGATTCCGCCGAAGACAGGAAGGCCATGGACGAGTCCTCGTTCTGCCAGCTCGCGCAAAACGCGGCGCAAAGCAACGACCTGCGGCCTCTTTGCGCGAATATCCTAAAGAAGATCGGGAAGAGGCGCTCGCCCTCGAGAGAGGCCGCATGCCGGCGCAGTTTCCCGGCGCAAGAGAAAGACTGCGGCGGCAATGAGGAATGCAAAGCCTGGCTCGCCTATTATAAAGCCCTCAAGTCCGGACGGCAGTCGGCGGATTGCCCGGGAAGCTACGCGCGCCTTTGCGGCAACCCCTGCTCCGCTCTGGCCGAGGAAGCGGTGCGCGATTACTGCAAGCTCTATCAAAAGGCCTGGCAACGCACCAACGGCGCCGTCGGCGTCAGTGATGATGGGATCAAGCAGACGCAAGAACTTAACCGCGCTATCCGCCGCCGGAAGGGATCCGCGAGCGGCTCCGAAGAGCGATAGGCCCGCGATCAGGGGGGTGCCATTATGAAAAAGAAGGCGAGGAAGAAGCTTCTGACGAACGTGAAGAAGGGAATCGAGGTCTTTCTCAACAGCGAGGAAGGCAAGATGATCGAGTCCGATATCATGAAGACGGCGGTCGTGCTGGGAGCGGCCGGAGCGGCCTTCCTGGACGGGGTTCCCGCGGACGCGCAGTACAGCCACACGAACTACATGCTGTCTAACGCCCATGCCAGCCACGTGAGCCACGGCTCCCACAGTTCCCACGGCTCCCACGGTTCGCACGGCTCGCACGGTTCGCATTCGTCGCATGGTTCGCACGGTTCCTACTGACTGAGATATTGCCGAGGCGTTTGGTGAAGGCTCGGCGCAGCGGGGCTCCCGGTCCCGGGAGCGCGAGTCCATCTGCTAAACTGCGCAAGGCCGTCCTTTTTACCGGCTATTCCTGCAATAACCGCTGCGGTTTCTGCGTGGATTATGAAAAAAGGCATATACCCGACAAGACCACGGCCACGCTGATTCGCGAGATGGCGAGGGCCAAGGCCTGGGGCGCGGACTATTTGGAGCTGATCGGCGGCGAAGCGAGCCTGCGCGCGGACTTCTTGAAATTGGTGCGCTCCGCCAAGAAGATCGGTTTCCGGGATATCGCGACCGCCACGAACGGGAGGCTTTTCGCCTATCCTGATTTCGCCCGGGCGGCCCTGCGGGCGGGCCTGACCTCGATCATTTTTTCCGTGCACGGCCACACCGCGGCGCTGCATGACCGTCTGACGGCGGCCGCGGGCAGTTTCGCCCAGCTTTGCGACGGCGTCAGGAGCCTGCGCGCCTTGGGATTCAAGAGGCTTCACGCCAATGCCACAGTGGTCCGGCAGAACTACCGCTTCCTGCCGCGTCTGGGCGAGCTCTTTTTGCGCCTGGGTTTTTGCGGCGTCGAGCTGATTTTCGTGGATCCGACGTACGGGGGGGCGCATCGCAGTTTCTCCAAATTCGTCCCGCGCATTTCCCTGGCCGCGCCTTGGATGCGGCGTTGCCTGGACATCGGCCGGGCCGCGGGCACGAGATCCTGGTTCGTCCGCTATGTCCCGCTTTGCCATTTCCAGGGCTATGAGGACCAAGTCAGCGAAACCATGGAAAGGCGGACCTTCGCCGCGACCCTGCATTGGGCGCCGGATTTCAAGAATGAGGACGTGGCCGGCTCGCGGGCGGCCGTGGCGCGCGCCAAGCCCGGGTCTTGCGGCGGCTGCCGTCTGAGCGGCGAATGCGAGGGCATTTGGAGGGAGTACTTGCGCGTTTACGGCGCCGCGGAGCTGCGGCCGGTCCTATGAAGAGATTGGACATCAAGATCGGCTTCGCGTGCAACAATCGCTGCGATTTCTGCGCCCAGGGCGACAAGCGCCGCGTTCTGGGACGCCGGCCCCTGGCCCGGATCGTCGGGGAGCTCAAGGCCGCGGCCCGGCAAGGGGTCCGGGGCGTGGTGTTCACCGGAGGCGAGCCCACCTTGCATCCTCGACTGGCGCAGGCCGTCCGCGCCGCCAAAAGGGCCGGGTTTGAGTCCATACAAATACAGAGCAACGGCCGGAAATTCGCCTATCCGGACTATTGCCGCAGCCTCCGGGACGCCGGCGCCAACGAATTCTCCCCTTCGCTGCACGGCTCCGGGCCGCGGCTCCATGACGCCCAGACTCATGCCCCCGGCTCCTGGCGGGAAACGGTCGCGGGCATACGCAATCTCAAGAAGCTGGGGCTTCATGTCCTGACCAACAGCGTCGTCACGAAGCTCAATTACCGGGATCTTCCGGCGCTGGCCAGGCTGCTCGTCCGCCTGGGCGTGGATCAATTCCAATTCGCCTTCATTCATATCGTGGGCGCCGCGGCGCGAGAGGGGCGCGGGATCGTCCCCAGGAAATCCGACGCCGTCCCCTATATGCTCGAGGGGATGCGCATAGGCCGGGCCGCCGGCGTCCCGTGCTACACGGAGGCCGTGCCCTATTGCCTGCTCGACGGCCTGGCCGACTGCGCCTGCGAGAGGCTGATTCCCGACGGCCCGGTGGTCGACCTGGACTTCCAGCTGAAGAGCTGGGAGAAATATCGCACGGCCACGGGAAAGGCCAAAAGGCCGCGGTGCCGCGCGTGCCGCCATGACGGCGTCTGCGAGGGCCCTTGGCGCGAGTACCCGGAGCTCTTCGGCTGGGATGAGTTCGTTCCGGTGCGAGGGGAGGCTCCGCGCCGATGAGCGCGCCCGGACGAGGCCGCCGGGACGGCAAGAGCGTCCCGGCTCCCAACATATTCCTGGGCTCAAGATGCAACTATGATTGCCTGTTTTGCTCCGGAGCCTTGCTTGACAAGACCCAGCCTCCGGAGGTTCTGCGGGACATCATCGCGTCTTGCCCGGATACGCTTTCCATAGAGGGGGGGGAGCCCACGCTGTGCCGGGACCTCGATATATGGGTCCGCCGCGCCCACCGGCAAGGCATCCGCGACATCATCCTGTGCACCAACGGGGCGCGGTTTTGCGACGAGGCCTACGTCCGCAAGCTCTGCGACTGCGGGGTCACCCTGTTCAACGTCAATTTCCCCGCGCACGAGGAGAAGCTTTTCAGCATTCTGACCCGGACCTCGGGCCAGTTCCAGAAGAGAGTGGCGGCGCTGCGCACGCTGATCGCCGTGGCCGGAGGCAAAAGGGTCCGGCTGAACATGGTGGTCAATCGCCTCAATTTCCTGGTCATTCCCCAGTATGTCCGCTTCGTCAAGGAACGCTTCCCGGAAGTGTTTTACATCGAGTTCAACCTGGTCAAGGTCTTGGGCCGCGTGGAGCGACGGCCCTATCTGGTGCCCCGTCTTCAAGACGCCGCCCCGGTCCTGGTCCGCGCCTTGCGCTATATGACGCGCGCCAGGATGAAGTTCATCATCGACGGATTCCCGCTCTGCGCCCTGGACGGGTATGAACACGCGGCCATCGACGCCGCGAAGCGTTATTTTCACGATGACCTTTATCTGGATGAAAAAGCCAAGACGCGCAAGTGCGCCGGCTGCTCTTTGGGAGGGCTTTGCGCCGGTCCGCGCAAGGATTATGTGTCGCTCCATGGAGACCTCGAACTGGCTCCCAGCCGGAAGGATCCCGGCCCTATTATCGCGAAACTCCAGGCCATGGCGTCCAAGCCATGATCGTCGCCCAACTCCTCGCCTACGCCGCTTTCGCCGTCTTCGCCTATGCCGTGGTGCGCGAGGACTTGAGGAATCGGAAGATCCGCAATCGGCAGCTCTTGGCGGGGGCCGCGGTCTGCGCGGGCTGTTACGGTCTTCATGTTCTGCTGAGCCTGGGCGGACATTTCGGCTGGGTCGCGCAGTTTCTGCTGGCGCGTTTTTATCAGGCCGCGGCCGCGCACGTCGCCGTCTGCCTGGCGGCCGCGCTGGCTTTGTGGGTGTGCGACATCTGGCCCGCCGGGGACGCTAAATTTTTCATCGTGGTCGGGGCCTTTATTCCTCTGCTCGAGCCGCGATTGCTGGGATTGGGCCCCTATCTCGTCTTGCGGCTGCTGGCCAATACCTTCGTTTTGGCGGCGGCGTATCTGCTGCTGGAAGCCTTGGTTCGCGCGGGGCGGGCCGCGGCGGCCCTGAAGACGCCGGACTGGGCGGAGAGGGCGCGAGCCGTGCCGGCGCGATTGGCGGCCTGGGGGGAGCGTTGGCGGCAGCTCGGCGCCTTGGTATTGAACATGGCCGGACTCTTCGCCGCTCAGCTTGTCCTGGGCAGGCTTTTGGCCGATACCGTGGGGCGCGGCGTATTCTCTCCGGGGATCGTTTATATCGCGCTCTTCCTGCTTTGGGAGAAATTGGACGATTATTTCTCCAATTGGAGGCTGGCCGCGGTTTCAGGCGCGGCCATCCTTGTCGGCGCCGCGGCCGGCTGCATGGGCGCATCCGCGATCGTCTGGAAAGCCTTGGCCGGGTCCATGGCTTGGCTGACCGGCTGGGGGCTCCTGATCGTCGCGGCCCGCATCTCTTTGGAGCGCCTCATGTCCAGCCGCGCGACCCGGACCGTGGCCTGGGAAAACATCGAGCCGGGCATGATCCCTTCGAAACGGGGGCTCGCCCTGCTGCGCGGGGATCCCGAATATTTTGAAACGCATTTCGACCCGCTTTTCAAGGACGGGCTGTCCGCCGCCCAGGCGGAGGCCTTGAAGCAGTGGCTCAGGGGGTGGCCCAAGGAGCAAGCCTCCATCGAGGTCGTGGGCGGGATACCGTTCGCGGCGTGGATTCTCTCCGGGGCCCTGTTCACCCTGGCCGCGCGTTTGGACGCGGCCAATCTGCTCATGTACTTCTTGCGTTTCCGCTAGACGGCCATGGCACATCCGCGCCGCGATTTTTGGCTCCGGGCGGCGGCGGTCTTGCTGCTCCGCGGAGTCCCCGCTTGCGCCCTGGACCGCGACCAATACTTCTATTCCGACATATTCACGCCGTTTTTTTCCGCGGAGCCGGCCGCGGGGGGCAAGACGCTGTTCAAGACCCGCCGGCCGGGCTCGGCCGCGGGGCAGGAGTTCGTCGAGCCAAAACCGGAGAACACCACTCGCGTTTTCGTGGTGGGCGGCTCCATAGCCAACGTATTCTTGTCCGTGCGGCGGGAACCGGAAGTCCGGCTGGACCGGGTCCTCGCCCGGGCTTTCCCGGGCCGGAGCTTCGAGGTCATTGATTGCGGAATGTCCGGGTATGACAGCTACAGGGAATCCCTGGTGCTGGAGGAGGTCCTGGCGCGCAGGCCGGACGCCGTCATCGTGATGACCGGCAACAACGAGGCGTATGGGGAGGGCCAAGTCAATCGCCTGCTGCGCGGCGTTTTTCGCGGGCTGAGCCGATCCGCGGCTTTTCGCGCATTGCGCGGGAGATTCATAAGGAAGCTCGCCGCCCATGGCCCGAGGATGCCGGACAACAGCCAACTGGCGCGCGCTCGCTGGCTGGAGGCCTTCGAGGGCAATTTGCGGGGCATGGCGCGGGCCGCCAAGAGCGCGGGGATTCCCATCGTGCTTTGCGCGCTGCCGGTCAATTTCCAGGATATTCCCCCCGAGGGGGAACTGCCCTTGGACGATATCGACTTCCTGCGGGGATTCGAGGCTCTCGCGCGAGCCGACGTCCCGGCCGCCTTGGCCCATCTGCGCCGTCACGCGCGGGCCGCCCCCCAGGAACCTTTCGGACGCTACTACGCGGCCAAGTCCTGGGAAGCGTTGGGCGGCTACAAGCAGGCGCGCGCGTCCTATTGGGCCGCGCTGGAGAGGGACCGCTTGGTGCGCTGCTCGCCGTCCGCCAACAACGTCATCCGCCGGGTCGCGCGGGAGGAAGGCGCGGCTCTGGCCGATATAGAGGCCGCCTTCCTGTCGGCGGCGCCTCGGGGGCTTTTGGGCCGCGAGATGTTCCTCGACGACGTGCATTGGCATCTCGAGTGCAATCGCTTGGCCGACCGGGCCGTGCTCTCGGCCCTGCTCGCCCTGGCTCAAGAGGGGTGGACGGGGCTGGGGCCCCGCGACGCATGGAATGCCGCCGCGATCAAGGCGGCCGAGTCTTTCTGCGCCGCGGACCGGGTGCGGCTTGACCCGGAGCTGCGCCGGCAAATCGACGAGAAAAGATTGCTCTACGCCGTCGGCGCGGTGCTGGACTCGCGGGCCCTGCGCGCGTCCCGGGGCGGGCCTCGGCGTTTTTCCGAGCGGGCCCTGGCTTTTTTCGATATGATATTGTCCGGGGATAAGGAAACGGTTTTGCGGTTGGGCCGCCGGAAAGACTCCTTGTCGGGGAAGCTGGAGGCGAATATCTGGAGCGAGCAGCGGGCCCGGGACTTCGAGGCCGCCTGGCCCGAGGTCCTCATGCACGCGGGCGAGTCCTTGAGGCGGCGACGGCTCTACCGGGAGGCTGTCTCATTGTTCGACCAGGCCCTCGCCCTGGCTCCGGCCTTGCGGCGGGCCCGGGTTTTTCGAGCCGCGGCCTTCGGGGCTTTGCGCCGGAAACAAAGAGCCCTGGCCGACCTGGAGCCGCTGGCCTCCGATGCGGGGTTGCCGGAGGCGCGGTTTTTCTTCGACGAAATGGCCCGCCCGGGGAAACTCTAGCGCCATGTTCCACGCGGATAGATTGGCCATGGGTCTGGCGCTGTGCGTGGCCCTGTTGGGCGGGGGGCTGCGTCTGGCCCAGGTGGGAGCGGAGAGGGGCAAGCCTCTTTATCAAGGCGACCCGATGCAGTATTACCGAATGGGCTTGGCCGTGAGGCGGACCGGCGCGTTGTCGGACGCCGGAACGCCGCCGCGTCCCACGGCTGATCGGGCCATTTCCTATCCCGCCTTCATCGCCGCGGCGACCTGGCCTTGCCCGGCCCTGGGCGCGGACAACGTTCGCCTCGCGCAGGCCCTGCTGGCCGCGTTATGCATCCTTCTGACCTATCTTCTGGGCGCGCGCGCCCTGTCTCACGCCTGCGGGCTGTTGGCCGCCGGCTTCCTGGCGCTCAATAGCCAAGCCATCGGCGGCGTCTCGGAGCTCTATATCGAGTGTTTCTTCACGTTTATCGTCCTGCTGGTGGCCCTCGCGTGGACGAGGTGGGCGCGGTCTCCCGGCTGGGCGCAGTCGGTTTCCGTCATGTCCTGGGTGGGAATCAGCCTGGCTTGCCGTTCCACCTTGTTCGCCCTGCCCCCTTTGTTTGCCTTGGGAACTCTCCTGAGAGGCTCTTTGGGATCGTGGAAGAAGGCGCTTTTGCTGTGCCTGTGCGGCTACGCGGCGCTGCTGCCCTGGGTCATGCGCAATGCCCGGCATTTTCATGCCTTTATTCCCTTTGAGCGTCACGCCGCGACTCTCAACGTCTATACCGCGTCATTGGGCGTCATTGAAAACGCGCCCAACGACCGGGTAGCGCGGGATTTGAGCCGCCTGAACCCTCAATGGAGCCAGATGAGCGGCCTTGAGCGCAACGGCGCCTTGCTCCGCATGGCGGCGGAGAACGTGCGGCGCCGGCCGCTGGATTATCTCAAGGCCTGCGCGCGAAGAATGTTGTTCCTTATAGGCCGTTTCATTCAATTGCTGGGAGCGGGCGGCTTGGCCCTGTTGGCCGTCGGACTATGGGCCGCGGCGCGCAACCCGGCCCTGGCCGCGCTGGCGGAGCTGACGGCTTATTGGCTCGCCGCGCATTCCCTTATGTCCGCGGGAGGGCGATATCTGCTGCCCTTGCTGCCCGTGGCGGGCGTGCTCATGGGCGCCGGCGTTTGCCGGGTCCTGGGCTGGTGCGGAGCGGCCGGAGCCTTTCTGACGACGCCCGCGCCCCACTCCGGAAAGCGTACACTCGCCCTTTCGGAAGGGTTGGCCTTCCTTATCTACGCCGCAAGCCTGGGGGTCATGGCCCACGAAATATGGGCGCTGCCGGGGGGTAGCGGCGTCGAGAAGGGCTCCTCCAGGACGGATTTTGCCGCGGCTTGCCGCGCCTTCAAGCAGCCGGAGCCGGGTCATGAGCGCAAGACCGGAGGCTGGCGATCGGCCGCGGCGCCCGCCGCGGCCGCGGACGCGGGACTTGCGCGTGAAACGGCGCGGCTCTATCTTGATATGGGAGAGCCCGGCCAAGCCCTGCGGATTTTGGCGGGCCTGGGTCCCGCGCGTCCAGGGGACGCGGAACTGGCGCTGGAATACGCGCAGACCCTGGCCGCGTGCGGGCAGCGCAAGGCGGCGTTGGCCTATCTCAAGGGCGCGCGCCGCCCCGGGCTGGAGGCGGGATTGGCCGGACGCATGGCCGTTCTCTATCAGCAAATGAAGGAATACGGCGGCGCCTTGTCCCTGCTGGATCAGCTGATCCTGGCCCAGCCCGCGCAGGCGCGCTGGCGCAACGACCGGGGCGTCGTCGAGATGCTGCTGGGCCGGCGCGACGAGGCCGCCGAGGATTTCCTGGCGGCGATCGATCTTGATCCCGGCTTCTTGCCGGCCTACTTGAGCCTGGGCGCGCTCTATCGCTCCGTGGGAAGGTTCCTGGAAGCCGGCCGGTTGTATGAGCAAGCCCTGTCCCAGCCCGCGGCGCGAGAGGGCGCAGAACTCCGCCGGCTCATCGAAAACGAGCGCAAGAGCCTGCGTGAAGACGAGGCGCCGACCGGACGGATTTCCTCGCGGTCGGCGCCTGCTGAACCTCCGATGCCGCAGGCGCGGCGGGAGGGCCCTCATGCCTGACGTGCCCGTTTACCCCAACTGCAATATCGGCTGCGTGTTCTGCTCGAATCCCGTGGCCGGCTTTCGCGGCACGCAGGACCGCTATGACTATGACCAGTTCCTGAAGAAATGGCGGGCCTATATGCGCGGCGAAAAGGGGGTCTTCAGGAAATTCGGCGACACGCGGGACTTCGTCAACCTGACGGGCGGCGAACCGACCCTGCATCCCGACTTCATCAAGATCCTCGCCGTGATTCGCAAGAGCGTGCCGGGGCAACGCATCAAGCTGCTCTCCAACGCGCGCTTGTTCCGTCATCAGGGCTTGGCGCGATTGACCTTGGACGTGGCGCAGCGCCCCTTCGAGGTCGCGGTGCCCATGTTCGGCCATGACCGCCGATCCCATGAAAGCATCTCCCGCGCCCCGGGCAGCTTCGCGGATACCTGCGCCGGGCTCGACAACCTCTTCGCCTGCCGCCGGCCCGGGCAGAAGATCGAGTGCCGCGTCATCCTGACGCGCATGCAGATGCGCGTTTTCCATCGCCTGCTGCCCTTCTTGCTCAATCGTTTTCCCGGCTTCGCGAGCCTGGAGCTTCTCTTCGTGGAGATGGAGGGCTTCGCGGAGAAATACCTGGGCCGGCTGGCCATTTCCATGACGGAGTGCGCGCGGCGCCTCGACCGCGAATATGCCGCGCTGCGCAGGTTCAAGCGGCTGCGGCTGCTTCATTTTCCGCTCTGCGTCGTGCCCCGGCGGCTCTGGCCGTATGTGTGGAACAGCCTGGACCCCAAGAAAGTGACATGGGCGCCGGGCTGCGGCGCCTGCCGCGCGCGCCGGGATTGCGTGGGCATCGGGGAAGGCTATGCCCGGCACATGGGCTTGCGTGAATTCAAGCCCTTTGCGGCCCGGCCCAAAGTCCCTCGGACGGGAAATTGGTATCATCCTTTTGCCCGCGCGCGCAGGCGGGCGGCAGGCTCGTTGAAATCCAGGCCGTTATGAAAAAGACATTTGACGCCGTTAGGCTGCGGGCCCAATACCCTTGCCTGCGGCGCGAAATCGAGGGCAAGCGGCCGGTCTACCTCGACAGCGCCTGCACGGCCTTGAAGCCGCGCCGCGTCGCGGAGGGCATGCGCGATTTTTATCTCAATCGGGGCGGCTGCGGCGGCAAGCGTTCCGCGAACCTTTTTTCCCGGGGCGTCGAGGCCCTGGCGGTCCAGGCCCGGCAGGAGGTCGCCGACTTCATCGGCGCCGGGTCCGCCGACGAGATCGTGTTCACGTCCGGGACCACCGAGGCCGCGAACCTGCTCGCCCATGCTTTTCCGTACCGGGGCCGCCGCCGCGAAGTGGTCCTGACCGATTTGGAGCATAACAGCATCCTGCTGCCTTTCTGCGAAGCCGCGCGCCGGGGCGACGTCGTCCTGCGGATATGCCCGACCCGCGAGGGCCGGCTCGACCTCGACCGGCTGGCAGGCATGGTGAGCGCGAGGACCGCGCTGGTGGCCATGACCCGCTCCTCCAACGTGTTCGGCGGCGCGCTGCCGGCCGCAGAGGCGGCGCGGATCGCCCACCGCCAAGGCGCCTGCCTTTTCGTCGACGACGCGCAATACCTTTCCTCCCACCGGGAGGACGTCCGCGCCGCGGACGTGGACTTCGCGGCGTTTTCCGCGCACAAGCTCGGCGGCCCTTTCGGCGTGGGCGTGCTTTACGGCAAGCGGCGCCTGCTCAACCGTCTGGGGCGCTACAAGGTGGGCGGGGGAACGGTGAGGAGCGTGGGCTGGGACGGCAAGCTGCCCCTGCCGGACTATCTGGGCGCGCCGGCCGGCCTCGAGGCCGGGGTCCCGAATTTCGGCGGGATCGTGGGCCTCATGGAGGCCGTCCGGTTCCTGAGGGATATTCCCGAGGACGGGCTGCGGCGGCATATCGCCGGGCTGGCGGCGCGGGCCGCGGAAGGGCTCTCAAGGCGGCCCGCGGTGGAGGTCCTGGGCCGGCCCGAGGACCTGCGCCAGGGCGCCATCGTATCCTTCAAGCCGGCGCACGCCGGCTTCTCGCCCATTGATTTCAATTTGTATCTGAACCACGAACTGCGAGGCCATTTCATAGCGGTGCGCGTCGGGGAGCATTGCGCGCATCTGGCGCACCGCGGCCTGGGAGCCCCGGCCACGGTCAGGCTGTCCTTTTTCGCCTACAGCCTGGCCTCGGAGGTGGACTTGTTTCTCGACGCGCTCGACGGCTATCTTTCTTCGGTCCGCCGCGGCAGGGCTTGAGCAGCTCCAAACGCGGTCAGCGCAGCGTTTTAAGGCAGAAAAATCCGCCCGATCAATAGGCTGCGATCGCGGATGCCTCGGGTGGTGGATTCCGGGATATTCGCATAGATAAAGAAAATGAAGATTGTGCGTATCTTCCGAGATTTTGCATATAATGATCTATATGAAAATCAGCTCTCTTTTTTTGATCGTTGCTTGGCTGGGCGGAGCCGGCTTGGCGCAGGCGCAAGTCGCGGCGCGGACGATCGGCTCCCTTCGGCTCGAGGAAATCCCGGAAATTCCCGACGCCGTGGCCGAGCGCATGCTGCGGTATCAGAACACGCGCGCGGCCGGGCTGCATGATTTTTGGCCGGACAACGACGGCATATTGATCGCAACCCGGTTCGCCGAGACGAGGCAGCTCCACTGGGTCAAGCTGCCGGGAGGCGACCGCCGGCAGCTGACTTTCCTGCGCGAGCCCGTGGGGGCCGCGGCCGTTCGGCCGGTTCCCGGCTCGCGCGAGCTCGTCTATTCGAGCGACAAGGGCGGCGCGGAGAATTTCCAGCTGTATCTGTTCAGTCTCAAGGACGGCCGGACGCGGCTGCTGACCGACGGCAAGTCGCGCCATGAATCCCCCTTGTGGTCTCGCCGAGGCGACCGGCTCGTCTACAACGGCACGGCCCGCAACGGGAAGGATTTCGACTTTTATGTTTACAGCGCTGATTCCGGGCAAAGCCGGCGTCTGCTCGAGGTCGAGGGCGAATGGCGCCCGCTCGATTGGTCGTCCGATGATTCAAAATTGCTCGTTCAGAAATACATATCGATCAACGAGACCTATCTCTATATCCTCGACGTGGCCGCGGCCAAGCTGACCCCGCTCTTCGAGGGCCAGGCCTCCCGCAAGGTCGGCTACGGCACGGCGCGCTGGGCCGGCGCCGGGATACTGTTCACTTCGGATGAAGCCGGCGAATTCACCCGGCTGGGCTATTGGGAGCCCGGAACCAAGAAGGTCCGCTGGCTTACGGCCGACGTCCCGTGGAACGTCGAGGAGCTCGCGGTTTCGCGCGACGGCGCCAAGGCGGCGTTTGCGGTCAACGAGGACGGCTTGGGCCGGCTTTACCTGGGCCAGGCCTCGGGCCCTTTTCGGCCGGCGGACAAGGCTCCTCAAGGCCAGCTTTACGGCCTGACGTTTGATTCCACTGGGTCCAGGCTGGGATTCTCCGCCAGCACGCCGTCGTCGCCCGGGGACGTATACGCGCTGGATTGGGCGTCGGGAAGCGTGACGCGTTGGACCGAGAGCGAGACCGGCGGCCTTCCGGAGGAGACGTTCATAGCCCCGGCCTTGATCCATTACCCGACGTTCGATCGGGTCGCCGGCCAACCCCGGCTGATTCCGTGCTTTTATTACAAGCCCCGCGGCCGGGGGCCGTTTCCCGTTGTCGTCGACATCCACGGCGGCCCCGAGGGACAGGAGCGGCCGTATTTCAACTCGACCATCCAATACTGGCTCAACGAGCTCGGCATCGCGGTCCTGACGCCCAATGTCCGCGGCTCGGACGGCTATGGAAAAAGTTACCTGCTGCTGGACAACGGTTTCAAGCGCGAGGACTCGGTCAAGGACATCGGCGCGCTTTTGGATTGGATCGCCAAGCAGCCGGAATTGGACAAGACCCGGGCCGCGGTATTCGGCGGCTCCTACGGCGGCTACATGGTGCTCTCCTCATTGGCCCATTACGGCGACCGGCTCAAGGCGGGCGTGGACTTCGTGGGCATCAGCAATTTCGTGACCTTTCTCAAGAACACGAAGGAATACAGGCGCGATCTGCGGCGCGCGGAGTACGGCGACGAGCGCGATCCCGCCATGGCCAAGCACCTGGAGTCTATCTCGCCCACCACGAACGCCGGGAAGATCCGCAGCGCGCTGTTCGTGGCTCAGGGCGCCAATGATCCGCGCGTGCCGGCCTCCGAGGCCGAGCAGATCGTCCGTGAAGTGCGCAGGAGCGGAAACAAGGTCTGGTTCATGATGGCCGGCGACGAAGGCCACGGCTTTCAGAAGAAGACCAATCGCGACGTTATGGGCCAGGCCGTGAGCCTGTTCTGGGAGCGCCATCTCATCGGCGGACGATGAGATGGCGGCGGGCCCGGAGCCTTACGACAACGCTTTTTGCACCTGGGTCAGCAGGGCTTTGGCGGTGAAGGGCTTTTGCAGGAAGCGGTTCTCGGGCCGGGAGAGGATGTCGCGGACGTCTTGATTGTCGGTGTAGCCGGACATGTAGCTGACCTCGATGCGCGGCTTGGCCTGCTTCAGCCGGGTTCCCAGTTCCATGCCGGATCTGTCCGGCAGCACTAGGACGCGCCCCGCGCCCGCGAGATCGCGGCGCAATCTCGCGATTGTCATGTCCACGACCTTGGGATGATTGCGGGCGTCGGCCAGGGCCAGGCCGGCGCCGCCGGACGGGGCGTGCAGGGCCGTAAAGCCTTGCCGGCCGAGCCATTTGGTCAGCATGGCGCCGTATCGGGTCGTCGTCGATCAAGAGAATCCGGCGCGTTCCTGAATTCATGCGGGAAAAGGCAAGGGCCAAGTTTGCAAAATTAGGGGGCCCGCCGGCCCGGATCGGAGCCGATGACGCGGCGCAGGGCCGCGGAGACGTCTTCGATGCGGTAGGGCTTGCCCAGCACGCCGGAGAATCCGTGGGCCGCGTATTCGGCCATGATCGGATCGTTGGAGTAACCGCTGGATACGATGGCCTTGGCTTTGGGATCGAGCGCCAGGAGCTTGCCCATGGCCTCCTCGCCGCCCATGCCTCCGGGAATGGTCAGGTCCATGATGACCGCGGCGTAAGGCTGGCCCGCTTCCTGGGCCTGGCGATAGGCGTCGAGCGCGTCCTGGCCGTTTTCCACAGATTCGGGCCGGTAGCCCAGGCGCGCGAGCATGCGCTTCAAGGTCTTGGCGACCAGGGCCTCGTCTTCCATGACCAGGATCGCGCCTTGGCCGGCGATGAGGGCCGGGCGCTCCGGCTCGGGCCGGATGTCCTCGGCCGCCACGGCCGGGAAAAGCAGGGTCAGGATCGCGCCGGAGCGGGGCTTGGACGCCGCGTTGATGTGTCCCCCGTGCTTGGACATTATGGAATAGCACATGGCCAGCCCGAGTCCCCGTCCCTTGGTCTTTGTGCTGAAATAGGGGTCGAATACGCGGGGGAGATGCTCCTGAGGGATTCCTGTTCCTTGATCCTCGACCTCGACTTGGACGTAGCGTCCGGCCGCCAGCGGAGGGTGTTCACCCTCGCCCAGGGTCACGGGCGCCGCACGAATCGCGATAGTCTTGCCTTCCGGCATGGCCTGCATGGCGTTGAGCACGAGGTTTTGGATGACCTGGGCGACCTGTTCCTTGTCGACGTTCACGGGCAGGGGATTTTCGTCGAGCTCGAAGACGCAGCGCGTTTTCGAGCCCCGCGTCGCGAAGCCGGCCGCCCGCGCGAGCAGGGGCCGCAGGTCCATGACCTTGACGACCGGGCTTCCTCCTTTGGCGAAAGTGAGGAGCTGCTGCGCGAGGCCTTTGGCCGTCTCGCAGGCTTGCTGGGCTTCCTCGACGAGCTCTAGGCTCTCGCCGCCGCTTTTCATGTCGGATTGCAGCATGGAGAGGTTGCCCATGATGCTGGAGATGATGTTGTTGAAGTCATGGGCGATGCCGCCGGCCAGGGTGCCCAGGGACTCGAGCTTATGCAGGTTCGCCAGGGCCGCCTCCGCCTGCTTGCGTTCGGTGATGTCCTCTGATATGCCCAACAGGTATTTCGGCTTGCCTGACTCGTCCAGGATTGTGATTTTTTTCGTGTGGAGGATCCTTTCTCCCTTGCCCGCCGTCAGAATCTTCTCCTCCGGGATATCGTGCGGCCGCTTATTGGCCAGCACCTCCTGATCCGTTTTGATGAAAAAAGCCGCCTCCTGCCTCGGGAAAAGGTCGTAGTCGTTTTTTCCGAGCAGGGATTCCCTCCGGTAGCCGAGCAACTGTTCTCCCGCCTTGTTGAATCTTACGAATCGCAGATCCTGCGCGTCTTTTACGAAGATCATGTCGGGCACGTTCTCGACGACGTCGTTGAGGAACCGCTCGCTCTCTCGTAATGCCGCGTCGAATTTCCTGCGCTCGGTGACGTCTCGGACGAAAACGATGTGCGCGTCCTCGCCCTGGTACCTGACGGGGACCGCGGTGGTCTCGACCGGGACCCGCGATCCGTCCAGGCGGAGGTATTCCTGCTCCATGAGGGGCGCGGGCTTGCCGGTCTCGCGCTGGAGGCGTATCCGTTCCCGGATCAGGGCGTGGAACTCGGGAGCCATCCTTTCCATGAAATCCTTGCCGAGCAAATCCTCGGGCCGCGAAGCCCCGAAAAGCCGGCAGGCGGCGGGGTTGAGGTAGCGGAAGCGCCCCGCGCTCTGCACGAAGATGCCCTCGGGAGCGCTTTCGATCAAGGAGCGGAATCGCGCCTCGCTCTCGTGCAGGGCCTGCTCGGTCTGGTTGCGATTGTTTGCGTTGTCGAACATGGCCGCCTCCGGTGCTCATCCGCTGCCGGAATATTATCTTATTTGTCCGGAAGGGCAAAGCGGTCCGGGGTTTTTGTTCACATATCCGCCGCATTCTCTCCGGCCGTGGGGAAGTCCTTCCGGCCGGTGCCTGCGGAACTCCGGATGCTCAGGCGCCGGGCGCGCCCATGCCCGTGATGAGGATGACGGGGATGTCTCGGGTCGCGTGCCTGGATTTCAGCATCCGATGGAGCGCTATGCCGTCCATGCCGGGCAGGATGATGTCGAGCAGGATCAGGTTGGGGCGGCGGGACTGCGCGCGGGCCAATGCCTCCTGGCCCGTGCGGGCGAGAGCGACGCTGTGGCCTCGCTGCTGCAGCGTGCGCGCAAGCATGCGGCCGTAGTTCGGATCATCGTCAACGACCAGGATTTCGGGCGGCGATTTCGGCATACGCTGGAACAATGAATAGATTACAAATATTACAAGAGGCGGGGCTAGAGACCTTGAGTCGCAAATAAAATAGCGGTTAGAGCGCCGGTTCCGCGCCCAATATCCGCGGCGGAATCGGGATCGCCTTGGCCCCGGCGGCTACGTCCTTCATGACGATCGCGCCCGGCCCGATCCAGGCCCCGCGGCCTATGAGCACGGGCCCCACGACGAGAGCGCCTATTCCGATCACCGCCTCGTCTTGCACGTACGGCAGGCCGGGCCCGGCCCCCACGTCCCGGCCGTTCATGGGATTGCCGCCGATGCAGCATCTGCCGAAGAGCGTCACGTTCTTGCCCATTTTGCAGTCGAAGCCCGTGCCCGTGGTGTGGATCACGATAAGGCCTTCCTCCACGTCGCTCTGCGGCATGAACTCGGCCGCGGTGAGCCAGAGATTAAGCAGAAAGCAGAGGCGGGCCAGAACCCGCTGGCCGTTGGCATGAAGATGGTGCGCGATCCGGAAAATAAAGACTGAAATCCAGCTGTTGGTCAAACAAACGCTCGCCAGGGTTTTGAAACCCGGCGGCAGGCCGTAATGGGCCCGCAAGCGGCTTAAGTCGCTTGCGCAGCGCCTGCGCGTCTCTCGCCACGGCAGGCCGGGGCCTCCCCTGACCGCGGCTTGCGAACTGAAGGGAACCGTGCATTGGATCGTCATATGCTGGACCATGCTCCTCGAAACGCCAGATGTTTGCGCAGGAAGCGCATGGCGCTCTTAAAATGCGCGGCTTTGAGGCCGAGTCTCAGGGAACGCGCGCTTTCCCTGCGGTACTCGTGCGTCCATTGCACGCTTGGGTTGTACTCGACCAGCCAGCCGGCTTGACGGACGCGGCAGCATAAATCGACGTCCTCGTAATACATGAAGAAGTTCTCGTCGAATCCGCCCGTCTCATGGACGGCCCGGCCCCGCATGAACAAGCAGGAGCCCAGCACCCAATCCACGGCAGTGGGGGCCGCGATGTCATCGTCTAGCATCATGTAGCGCCGGATGGAGGGAAAATTCCGGGCCAGGCTCTCGGGCAGCAGGCCGCGCAGCAGCACGCTGCGCAGGGTCGGGTAGCGCCGGCAGGAGGCTTGGCCGCGCCCGTCCGGGTAACGCAGCCCGGCTCCAATGATGCCGAGTTTGGGCTGGGCGCGCAGCCGATCGAGCAGCCGCGACAGGCTGCCGGGGGATACGTGCACGTCCGGGTTGGTCACCAGATAGGCCTCGGCCCGCCAACGGGCGAAAGCCTGGTTGTTGGCCGAGCCGAATCCCGTGTTGGAAGTATTCTGTATCAGGTCCACGTCGGGAAATTCCGCCAGATCGCGGGCCTGCAAAGCCGGGGTGGAGGCGTTGTCGATGACCACGATTTTCTTTTTAAGGGGCGAGCCTTCCTCGGCCAGGGCCCGCAGGCAGGACTTCAGGAGTTCCGGCGTGTTGTAATGCGCGATGGAGACGACGAGATCGAGGTTTTCTGTCATCGTCGGTGGTGGTGCCAGACGTGAACTAACGGAACTAATTGTCCCATTCTGTTTGAAAAATAAATTTTGGTGCTTCGATCATCCGATATAGGGGCTGATAGGTTGGGTAAGTTCACGAAGTTCACGTCTGGCACCAACTTGGTACTCATCGCGGCCGCCGGCCCCGGAAGACGACGGCTAGGGTCTCGAAGATAAGCTTCAAGTCGAGCCAGAGGGAGGCGTGGCGCACGTAATAGGTGTCGCACTCGATCCAATCCGAGAAATCCGACGAGGAGCCGCACCACGCCTGCCATGGGCCGGTGACGCCCGGCTTGACCTTGAGCCGCATCTCGCGCCAGGCCGGACGCCAGCGCATCTCCCGGTCGGCCAGGGGCCGGGGCCCCACCAGGCTCATGTCGCCCCGGAGCACGTTCCAGAACTGCGGCAGCTCGTCGAGGCTGGTCTTGCGCAGCCAATGGCCCAGGGGCGTGATCCTGGGATCATTGACGATCTTGAACATGGGGCCATCGCTCTCATTGGAGGTGCGCAGCTCGTTCTGCTTCAAGTGCGCCCCGTGGAACATGGTCCTGAGCTTGTACATGATGAAGCCCTTGCCGTCCCGGCCCAGGCGTTTTTCCCGGAAAAACACGGGCCCGGGAGACGAGAGCTTGACTAAGAGGCCCAGGGCCAGGACCGCGGCCGCGATGAGCGGGCCGAAGAGCAGGACGACGGCGAGATCCAGGGCGCGTTTGGCCGCCCGGCCGACGGGATGGCGCGGCCAGGCGCGCGCCTGGCCGTCGATCGACAAATCCCAGCCTTCGTCGAGAGACGGCGCCGTTAGGTTGCGCCGGTGCTTGGCCTTCCGGCTGCAGACCACGGTGCGAAGCAGATGGCTCGCCGGCTTGACGTAGGCTCCCTCGGCCAGGATGCACTTTTGCACGTGGCTCCGCGTCCCGACGCGGGTTTTTTCGGACAAAACGGATTTGTGCACGACCGCGCCGCGGCCGATCACGCTGCCCTGGCCGATTACGGTCGGACCCACGATCAGGGCGTCGGGTCCGACCTCGGCGTTGGCGCCTATGATCACCGGGCCGATGATCGAGGCGCTCTTGCTGATGCGCGCGGTCTTGGGCGGGCGGCGGCCGGAGGCGCCCTTGGCCAAGAGCAGGTTGGCCTTGAGGTAATCCTCGAAGCTGCGCAGGTGGTTTATGGTGCCCTTGAGCTCGACGCCGCGGACGTCGAAGCCGGAGGCGATGGCCTTGGGGATGAGCTGCTCGCGCAAATCGAAATATTTTCCCTTGGGGATGGCGGAGAGGAGGCCCGGATGGGCGTGGTAGACGTGCGCCGGGGTGCAGTCGCAGTCCTGCCAAACCACGGGGGCGTGGGAAAAGCTCGGCGAATGGCTCCCGCTTCGGCCCGGCTTGGAACATGACCGGCATAGCCCCTCCTGCATGCCGACCAGCAAGAACGGGGCCGTGGAGGACGTCGTGGCCAGGATCGGAGCCTCGTCGAACGCGAGAAAACTGCTGCCGTTGACGATCAGGAAAGAGGAGTCGCTTAATTCGTCCGCGAAAAGATGCAGGCAGCCGGCCGTGCCCAGATAGCGCTTTTCCGGGGCGTAGCGGATCGAGAGGCCCAGCCCGCCGCCGTCGCCGAAATAGCGCTTGACGGAACCGGCGTTGGGCGGCAGGGGGATGAGGAATTCCTCCACTCCCCAGCCGGAGAGATGCTGCAGAAGATGCTGCAGGACCGGCGCGTTGCCCACGTCCAGCATGGCGCGCGGTTCCTGGCGCGATAGGGAGGCAAGCCAGCTGCTCACCCCGCCGAGGAGGACCACGGCTTTCATGGCAGCAGCTCCAGATAGAACGGCTCCTCCGACGCCTCGATTTCCCGCCCGCCCTGGAGCTCGAGCTCGCTGGCGGCGCCGTAGAGCGAAACGCGGCGGGCCCGGGAGTAGGACCGCGGAACGCGGAAGACAGACTTGTCCTTGCGGCTCCATAGGATCAGGGTGGTCTTCCCCGGCTTTTCGAATCGCCAAGCCTCGATTCCGGGTCCGGCGTCGAATTTGCCCTTGGCCAGGCTGCCGGTCAAGGCGCGGCTGAGGCGGGCGAAGGCCCGATGCGCGGGCAGAGGCTCGCCCGCTGACGTCATCAGGCCGAAATCCATGTCGCGCGGCAGGCCCACGTCCCTGCCGGGATTGCGCAGGGTGTGCCAAAAGACCCTTTCCATGTCCGCCTGGGAAAGCGCGACGGCATAAGTCTTAAGAAGGTAGGCGGCCTTGGCCTGTTCCTCGGCGTCGCGATCCGCGGTCTCGAAATAGAGGCCGGTGCTGGATGTCTCCGTGATCCAGACGGGCTTGCTCAGGGAGAACCGGGCGAGCACCCCGCGGACGCTGGACAAGGCCTTGTCCAGCTTGGAAAAAGCCGGATAGACGTGGATGTTCATGATGTCGAAAAGCTGGCCCGCGTCCTGGGAAAGAAGGCTCGTGAGCCAGGCGGGGTCCTCGGGCTTGGCCAAGCCGCCCAAAAGCACCAAGGCCTTGGGATTTCCTTTCTTGATGCCGGCATGGGCCGCCCGCAGGATGGGCAGATATTCCGAGGCATCGGGCTTCCCCTTCCAGAACATGAAGAAGTCGGGCTCGTTCCAAACCTCGTAATAGCCGATCCTGCCTTCGTAGCGGGAAGCCAAGGCCTCGCAAAAAGCGCTCAATCGGGCGGGATCCTCGGTGGGGAAGTGGGTCGGCCCCACCTCGAAGCCATGGACGCGTTTAGCCCGGGCGCGGGAATTCCATCGGCTGGAAATGGGAATGGTGAAGAGAATCTCCAGCCCGCGGCCGCGCGCGGCCTTTACCGCCGAATCCAGGGGCGCCCAATTGAAGCGTCCGGGGGACGGCTCCAGGAGGTCCCAAACGTCCGAATTGAACCGCACCGTCCCTATCCCCGAATCCGCGGCCAGCGCCGCGTCGCTTGTCCATATCCCGCTGGAGGCGTAAAGTCCCAGCCCGCCCGCGATGTACGAGCCGAACTGCCTGGCCTCTATGCGCTTGGAGACGCTCTCCGCGCCCCAGGACGATTGCCCGATAAGGCCGCCGATCGCGAGGGTCCAGGAAAGGAGCGTCATGAGCCGACCTCCTCATAGACCGCCAAGGTCCGGCGCGCCGCCTCGCGCCAGGAGAACAGGCGCGCCCGGCGCAGGCCTTGCTCTTTGAGCCGGGCGCGCAGGGACGGGTCCTCCGCCATTCGCGCCAGGGCCCGGGCCATGTCTTCCACGTCCGTCGGATCCACGTAGAGGGCGGCATCCGCGCAGACCTCGGGCAAGGACGACGAGCGGGAAGCGATCACGGGCGTCCCGCAGCTCATGGCTTCCAGGGGGGGCAAGCCGAACCCCTCATAAAGGGAAGGATAGACGAACGCCGAGGCGGCGTTGTAAAGCGCCGGGAGCTCCTCATCCGGCACGTAGCCGAGGTAAACGACCCCTCGGGGGGCGCGAGGATCCGGCTTGGGTCCGGCCAGGACCAGCTCCCAATCGAACCCCGGCCGCCTTGAGGCCCGCTCGAAAGCCGCGAGCAGGCGAGGGAGGTTTTTCCTGGGATGGTCCGAGCACACGCACAGGAGAAAATCCTTGCGCAGGTTCCAGCGGGCCCTGAGGCGGCGGAGCAGGTCCGGGTCCGCGCCTGGAGCAAACCGGGGATGGGCCGCGTTATGGATCACGCGCACTTTCTCCTCGGCCAGGCCGTAGCGGCGCACGAGGTCGTTCTTGGTGTGCTCGGAGACCGCGATGACCGCGCTCGCGGCCCGGACGCTCCAGCGCGTCAGCTTGAGCCATAGGGCGCGGCCGGCCGGAAAGGTCCGCGGGTAATGCTCGAAGCTCAGGTCATGGACGGTCAGCACCAGCCGGGCCCCGGCCGCGGCGAATCCCACGTATTGGGTATGGAACACGTCCACCGGCTCCTTGAGCATTTGCCAGGGATAGGCCAGGGGCACCCGCCAAAGCGCGTTGCGCAGGGCCAGCCGGCGGTCATGGTGCCGGCCGTTGAATCGTTTGAGGACGGGTTCGGCGTCCGGATGCGTGTAGTAAAACCAGTACTCATGGCCGGGCCCCAGTTCGGCGTAATGGGAAATGAGGTTGCGGTAGTAGGTCTCGTCCCCGGTCCGGCGGCGGCCGATGGTCTGCACGTCGAGGCCTATCCGCACGCGGCCTCCCGGCCCAGCATATGCCGCAGCAGCCGCCACTGGCTTGCGGCCTTGCCGCGATGGGCGGCTTGGCCGCGCGCGAGTCCCAAGACGGCGTGGGCGCACAAGCGCAGGGCGTGGCCGGCGGCCATGATCCAGCGCATGGACCAAGCCTCCCGGGATGAATAGTGCTTCCTGAAGAAAAGGAGCTGGCTGGAAACCTGGGTATTGAAGATGCGGGGGCCGGTCCGGGACGTGCTCTGCTTGACGTGATGAACCATTTCCGCGTCGGATATGAAAAGCAGCTTCCAGCCTTTCCGCCTCAGCGTCAAGGACGCCTCCATGTCCTCGGCGTACATGAAGTATTCCTCGTTGAAGAACGGAGAGCCGTCCAAGGCCGCGCCGCGGACCATCATGGCGGCGCCCGATATCCATTCCACCTCGGCCGTGCCGGAGGGCCGGCGGGAAAGGAATATGCCCGGGAACAGGGCGTCCGATAAGCGGCTTAGGAAGAAATATTGGTTGAAGGCGGTGCGGGGAGAGGGCAGCCTGTGGCCTTGCGCCTCCTGGAATCGTCCGCGGCCGTCGATGAGAGCGCAGGTCACGGCGCCGGCGTCGGGACGCGCCCGCAGGCAGGCCAGCATCCGGGAAATCGCCCGGCCCTGCGCCGCGGCGTCCGGGTTGAGAAACAAGACGGCGTCCGCGGCCCCCAATTCCTTCAAGCCCAGGTTGCAGGCCTTGGCAAAGCCGAGGTTCGTCGCGCTCTCGACCAGGCGGACGGCGGCAAAGCGCTCCTTGACCATGGCCGCGCTTTCGTCTTGGGAGGCGTTGTCCACCACGCAGACCATGGCCGCCCGGCCCGCGGGGTCCTCATAAACCGAGCGCAGGCAAGCCTCCAATAACCGGCGGCCGTTCCAATTGACGATCACGATGCCGAGACGCTCCGGGTTCACGTTGCCGGCGCCTCCCGCCGCGCGTGGAGCCCGCGGCGGCTCAAGGCTTCCTTCACCCCCCGGCGCTGGTGATAGCCCAGCAGCCGGTCAAAACAGCGTTCCGCCAGACCGTGGCGGTTCCAGCGCGCCAGGGCATGGGCCGTTCGTTCCAGAGCGCCCACGGTCCAGGCGTTGAGCGCCGCGTCGGCGGCCAGGGCGCGCCAGGGTTTTGTCTCCCGGCACACCAGCCCTTTGCCCGACAAGAAATCCTTGAGCTCCGGGTGGAGGCGGTAAAACACGCTCAGGCACACGCCGGATTGGTAGGCCCGCCGGGCGAACTGGGCATAATCCATGACGTGCATGTGGACGCCCTTGGCCTTCGGCTCGGAGAAGAGGCGAAGGCCGCGGCGGCCGAGCCGGTAGCCCATCTCCACGTCCTCGTGGACGGGGTAGGGGAACGCGTCGGAGAACCACTGCCCCGTCTCGACGAGGAAGCTCTTCTTGAGGGAGATGTTGGTGGTCCAAAAACAGTCCCAGGACGCTTCCTCCAAGGCTTGGGCATGAGCGAAAGCCTTGGCCAGGCGATTGGTGACCAGCCCGTTGATCCCGTTCTGGGGCTCTTCCACGCCGCCCAGCAGAGCGTGCGTCCTCTCCGGGTGGCGGGCATGCCAGTCCGCGTGCGCGCGGACCAGGCCGGGAGAGGCGATGAGGTCGTCGTTGATGATGAGGATGAGGTCGTGGGCCGCCCGGCGTATGCCGTGGTTTCGGGCCGGACCGGGCCCTTGATTGGGCTGCGTCACGCAGACCAGGCGAAAGGGGGCGGACCGCAGCCGGGCGGCCAAGGACGCGACGGTCGCGTCCGTGGAGCCGTCTACGACCACCACGACTTCCAGGCCGGACATGGGGAAATCCTGGCGGGCCAGGGCGTCCAGGCATTTCATGAGGATCGGCTCGTTCTGGTAGGTCGGGATGACGACGCTAATCATGGTAATAGCGGGCCTCCTCCCGGATATCCTCGTCCGTCTTCAAGCGCAGGAGCTTGGCCGGAACTCCGGCCATGATGGCCTTGGGCTCCACCGCCTGGAAGCACCAGGAGCCGGCGCCGATGGTCGCGTCGTCTCCCACCGTGAAATCGCCGATCGCGGCGCCGCCGAATCCCACGGTGACGCGGTCTCCCAGGATGGGGCCGCCGAACCAGCCCGAGCCGCCTCCCCGGCCCTTGCCGCCGATGGCCGCGCGGCCGTAGAGCGTGCAGTTGCGGCCGATCTTGGCGTGGAGGGCGCAGCCGCAGAGATGGGCCATCACCAGACCCGCTCCGATGGAGCTCATGGGGCTGGCGTCGAAGCCGAATACGATGCTGTTGAAGTAATAGAGCAGAACGGAAGGCAGCCGCCAACCCTTGCGGTTGAACCAAATGGAGAACCGGAAAATCGCCACGGCGAGCACGTTGGGGGAGAGCAATCCCCTCAGCACGGACCAGCGGTCCGCCGGTTTTTCCATCTGCAGCCTCTTGCGGCGGGAATCCTCCCAGATGCGGGCGAGCGTCTCCCTGAGGGAAATGTCGTCGAGCTTCATGATTGGGCGCCGTTCCAGGGGCCGGTCCCCATCTCCACGATGCTGAAATAGGAGCTCGTCCTGGCGCCGGGCAGGACGCGGACCACGAGGGCGTCGAGGCCTTCCAGCGCGCGGCGCAAGGGTCCGAAATCGTTGAAGAAGAAGGACGCCGCCAGGCGGAAAAAGACCATTTCCGGGAAATGCCGACGCAGGCTCGGAAACGACCTGCGTATCACGGCCAGGCGCGCCGTGTCCAGGGGGGCTTCATCCTGCGAGCCGCGGCGCAGGTTCAGCGGGGCCAGCACCTTGTTCCTGAAGAACATCAAGGCCCGGCTGGCCCCGTTGTTTTCCACGAACACGCCCCGGCCCCCCGGCTTGAGGACCCGGCGCAATTCGGGGGCCGCATGCTCGAGATCGAGATGGTGGAGGATGCAGCTGCCCACGATGAAGTCGAATGACGCGTCGGCGAAGGGCAGGCGGCGCACGGAGCCGATATGGGTCTCGACGTTTTGCGAGACGCCGTTCAATTCGAACCATTCCCTGGCGATGGCGACGCTCTCGGCCGATATGTCCATGGCCGTGACCCGCGCCCCCCGCTTGGCCAGATGGCAGCTTATGGCTCCGTAGCCGCAGCCGCAATCGAGTATCCTTTTGCCGCGGATATCCCCCAGAAGGCTCAAGGCATGACGGTGCAGCGAGAGAAGCTTCCGGTCTTCGGTGTGGACCAAGTCGCCGTAGTAGCGCAGCCCCCGCGGCGAGGAGCGGGCGCGCAGGTCCCAAAACGATTGTTCCCGGCTTTCCAGTTCAAGCATTGGCCGCCTCCGTTGCAGGCAATGGGCGAGAGCGCAATCCCAATTCTTCGAAGGAAAGTATCCTCAAGGCGAACACCCCGGCGGCGAAGACGCCCAGAAGGCAGGCGGCCCGGGGCGCGAGCGGAGCCCACGAGAGTCCCCAGCACGCGGCGGCCGAGGCGGCCGAGATGAGCGCGAGCTTGAACGTCAAGGGGATGACGCTCACGGCAGGCACGAGTCTTTTAAGGGAGTAGTATTGCAGGATGAACAGGAAAACCTCGGGCAAGAGCGTGGTGACGCCGGCGCCGATGTAGCCCAAGGGCGGCAGCAGGATCAGATTGATGACGAAGACGAACGCGACGGAGACGGCCAGGAGCTGGAGCATCCGGGCCTCTTGGTTGAGGGAGAACAGGGTGCTCAGCGAGGCGCTGTTGGCGTAGACGAAAAAAACCGTGGGAGCCATGATCCGCAGGCCCAGGACCGCGGCCAGGAATCTCTCGCCGTAGAAAAGCCGGATGATTTCGGGCGCGAACACGAAGAGGGTCAGGCTCATGAGGGCGGCCGCGGTCATCAGATACCGGGAGGCGCGGTCGAAAAGCTCGCCGATATCGCGGGCGTTTTCCTTGAGGGTCATCTTGGACATGGCGGGAAAAAGCGCGGCCGTGACGCCCACGGCGGCCATGCCCAAGGCGCTCACGAAGCGAAAGCCCGCCGTGTAGAGCCCCGTGGCCTGGTCGCCGTTGAAGAAATAGAGGCAGATGGTGTTGGTCTGAATATAGAATACCAGCAGGATGCTGTGCAGGGAGAAATTGAGCCCTTCGCGGAAAAGCCCTTGAATCTCCCGAAGCCGCACCTCGCGCCAAGGAGCGATTCCGTAATGCCTCACCAGGACCGCGTAAGCCGCGAGGTTGACGGCGACCGCGGCCGCGCATTGGGTGGCGGCGAAGAGCAGCAGGGATTTGGACCAGATCAGCGCGCTGAGGCCCACGAGGATGGTCGATGCGTTGAGGCCCACGCGCAGCGCGCCCTCGTACTGCATCTCCTGGCGGCCCCGGAAGAATGCGCAAAACATCAGGAGCAGGGTCTCCCCCAGGCGGGTGAGGATCAATAGGGAGGCGATGAGGATTTTCTCCGTGGGGTAGCCCTGGTGCAGCAGCGCCGCTTCGACCGCCAGGATCAGCACCAACCCGATGCCGGCCCGCAAGGCCAGGGAATTGCCCAGGTAGTATCCCAGCTTGTCCGGAAACCTGGAGGTTTCCCGGATGATCAGATTGTTGGCCCCGTGCAGGCAGGACACGGCCGCGACCGAGCCGATGGAAAAAGAGAATGAATAAAGGCCCAGGGAGGCCACGTCCAGGAGTCTGGCGAGCAGGATCACGGTCGCGATGCCCGCGAGCATGTTCGCCGCCTCGGTGACGAGCAGGATCTTGGCGTTGGCGAATACCTTCGTGAAAACCGATTCCATCAGGCGGCCTCCGCGTGATCCCGGCCCAGGCCCAGGCGCCCGACCGCCGCGGCCAGCCCGAGAAGAAAGAACAAAAGAGGAAATGAGGCGAGCGGGACCATGTCCACGAAAGCGTGCACCGCGAAAGCCGCCAGGCCGAAAAAGACGCCCGCGTGCAGGTCGCGGCGCCAGCCGTGGGCCCAGCGGCCGAACCAGGCCGCGCGAAACATGAAGAAGAGCAGCGCGCAAAAAGGGATGAATCCGAACAGTCCCGTCTCGGCGAAGGCGAGCAGGTAGCTGTTGTGGACCGGGTAGGGAAAAGCGGCCGATATCTTGGCGGCCGTGTCGTCGTAGAGGGGAGCCGCGTTGCGATAGGCGTTGAGGCCCACTCCGATGAGGGGATGCTCGGCGATGATGTTGCGGGCCACCCGGTTTTGATCCACCCGGGTCTGGAAAGCTCCGGAATCGCGCTTGGAGAAGCGCTCGTAGAGAGGCTGGCCGAGGGGCAGGAGGCTCAAGCCCAAAAGCAAGGTGAGCGCGATGGCCGGCAGGCCCGTCCCGGTGCGCAGACCTCGGTACGCGAGGCAGGCGAAGCACGCGGCCAAAGCCAGGGCGCTGGCCACGACCCCGCCTCGCGAAAGCGTGAGTCCCAGGCAGGCGCAGCTGGCGGCGAACGCCAGGTAGTAGAAAAGCCTCTGTCCGGTTCGCAGCGCGGCTGAAAACGCCATGGTCAGCATGAGGGGAATGACGAGGTCGAAGCAATAGGCCAGCCGGTTGGGATGGCCCATGGTGCCCCCGGCCCGGAAAACCCTGCTGCCATCCACGAACGACTCGACCTTGGTCTGCGTCTCGCCGAAATAGGACATGCCGAGGGTTCCGCCCGCGTATTTTTGCGTCAGAACCACCCCCAATTCCAGGAAAACGCCCAGGGCGAGGAGCCAGACCAGCCAACGGGCCTCGCCGAGGCTGCGGACGTTGTTCGACACGAACCAAAAAAGAACGCCGGCCTTGGCCAGGCGCGCCAATTCGAAGGTCCCCATGAACAGGTACTCCGAGTTGAGAAAGGAAAGGCATGAGGCGCCCAGATACAGCGCCAGGGCCGGCAAAAGGACCGGGTTCGCTCCGTCGTTCGTCCGCCGCTCCGGCCCGGGCGAGGCGAAGTGCAGGGCGCAGCCGATCAGCATGAAGACGTCGGACAAGTCCAAGGTCAGCCTCTCCACGAATCCGGGCCAGATGGTGGCGGCGGAAAACACGGTCTTGCTGCTGCCCAAAAACAAGGACAGCGTCAGGAAGGAAAGGACATAAACCCTCTTGTTCTCGACGAATGCCGCGCTGGCCAGGATCAGGACTCCGGCGCCCATGGCCGCGGCGAAGCGGACCGGGATATTGAGCATCGCCATGAGCAAGGCTCCCCAAACCAGGGCGAAAACGACCGCGACGGGGAATTCTCGTCTCAAGGAGAGCATCTCGCCATCCATAGGCCGCTCAGACCGCGTTGTAAAGGAAGCCGGGCAGGGGCCGTTTTTGATCGTTGACGATGACCCCCAGCACGCTGCGGCCATTGAGCGAGAGGCTCTCGAGCATGCTCTTGAGGGCTTTGCGGCGGGTGCGCTGCTCGTTGACGACCACGACGGTCGAGTCGCAGAGCGAATTGAGATAGAGCGCATGGCCCATGGGATAAGCGCCCCGCACCATGACCATATCGAATGAGCCGGACGCGGATTCCAGGAAATCCTTGTACCGGGACATTTTGAACTCCGAGGGCTTGCGGCGGCCGTTCTGGAAGCCCATGGTCGCGACCGAGAGCTTGTCGTTGACGGGGACGATGGACTGATACAGGGCTGCATCTCCCGTGAGAAAATCCCCCAGGGTTTTTTTGTCTTCCGGGATATCGAAACGCTTGCCGAGAAAAAAACCGGCGTCCCGGCCGGGCTCGACCAGCAGCACCCCGCGGCTCCCGTTATTGGCCTCGTCCTCTCCCTGGCCAAGGCGGCTCAGGCACCAAGCCAGGGCCTGGCCCAGGTAGATGTTGGAGCGGGTGGGCTCGGCCGGGGCGTAGTACAAGGTCTTGACGCCCAGGTTCGCGCATAAGGACTGAATCTGCGTCGCCAGAGGCATGAAGGCCTCGAGGTTGGGCTCGGGGGCGTCGTAGCCCAGAGCCAAAGCGGACCTCGGGCGCAAGGCGCGGCGCGGCACGGCGCCCAGCAGAGGCACGGACAAGGAGCGCCGCAGCTCCTGCGCATTGCGGAACGTGGGGTCTATGTGCTCGAGGAAGAACATCAAGAACAGCCCTCCCAGAAGTCCGCCGACCAGGCTGCCGATCAGGATCGCCTTTTTCTTCGGCTTTTTCGCCGAGGCGGGGGCGTAGGCGTGCTGGAAGAGCTTGACGTGTCCCGAGCCCGTATAGCCGGTCTTGACCGGGACTCCGGGTTTGATGCTCCCGATGCGGTTGAGGTCATCCTCCAGCTGCAGGCTCAGTGGATGCTGGGAGCCGTATTTGAGGGACAGCTCGCTGGCCTCTTGCCTGAGCACGAAAATGGAGAAACGTTGGGCCAGGGCGTTGGCGATGGCGGCGGCCGTCTCGGGGTCGAAATCGAGGACCGACACGCGCATCACGTCGGTCCGGTCCACGGCCTCGACGTGAACCCTCTTGGCCAGGGTCTCCACCGTCTTCATCAGCTGGTCCTTGGGCTTGCGGGGCTTGGGGGAGAGCCCGAGCAGGCGCTGGCGCGTGAAATCCTCGGCCGCCTCATAGACGCGGAGGGATTGGTCGAAGACGCGCAGGACATAGCGTTTGGGCGCGGAATAAAAGTCCTCGTCTTGGCGCTTGTCGAGCCCCAGGGCGCGCGCCACGTCGCGCAGGAAATCCTGGCTGGCCGCGATCTCCGCGTGCGTCATGGCCGGGCTGACGTCGCGCGAGAGAGGCGCTCTCTCGTAGAACGGAGAGTCGATCTTGGGCGTGCCCGCGATCAATATCTTGACCGAGGATTCATAAAGCGGCGTGAGGAAGCATAACGCCAGGACGCCGGCGGCCAGGCAAACGGCCATGACGACCGGGATGACCCATAAGCGCTTGGCGAATATCTTGACGACGTCTCTTAAGTCCCATGACATGGTTTCCATCCGTTCCTCCAGATTCATGTTCACATCCACCCCTGACGAATCACGATGATGTCGTTGGGCTCGAGAGCCTCGTCGCCTTGCCCCGTGGCCAGGGCGCGGCGCAAGTCCACGGGAATGACGACGTAGGTCTGATCGTCAGGCTTCGAGCGCAGTATCTTGACCTTGGATTCCGAGGCGGACTTGCTCAGGCCGCCGGCCATGGTGATGGCCTGGATCACGGTCGTGGCGTTCTTGGAGAGGAGGTATTCGCCGGGCGTCTTGACCTCGCCGTAGATGAAGAACTTGCGGCTGCCGCTTTTTTCCAGGGACACGGTCACCACGGGATAGCGGATATAGTTCTTGTCCAGCTGCCGCGTCAGGTTATCCTTGATTTCCGCCAGGGTCAGGCCCCCGACATCCACCTGCCCGATCAACGGAAAAGAGATGCTCTTGTCCGGGGCCACGGGGTAGACATTGGAAAGCTCGTCATGATTGAGCACCCGGACGGCGATCGTATCCCCCGGGCCGACCTTGTAGCCTTCCTGCGCCGCCAGAGGAGCGGCCAGCAGCATCGTCAAAACGGCGCTCATCATCATTCTCATTGGGACGCCTCCGTTGTTTTCACCGGCTAAAGTTCCACCTTGCAGCTGGCCGACAGGATATGGTTGAGGTACGACTCCCGGCCGATGTTCGAGCGCCGCTGCTCGCGGGCCGCCCCGGCCGTGACCGACACTTTTTCGAGCACCTGGAAAGTGGCGGCGCCGTAGGTCACGAAGAAATCGTCTCCGCGCCTGCCGGAAAAGTCGGCGCGCGCCGAATCGTCGCCGTAATGCTGGCGGGCGTAGAGTTGGGAAAGGCGCAAGGAAAGCTTCTCCGTGGCGCGATAATCCGCGGTGGCGCGCGCGGAGCGCTCCAGGTAATAGCCGCTGGGACGCTCCACGGGAGCTTCCTGGACCGCCGAGGAGAGCTCCGCCTCCAGGGCCAGGCGGTCTCGGGGCACATAGCGCGCCCGGGCGTCTCCTACCAGGCCGAAAAAGCCCCCTGTCCGGGCGCAGGCGTAGCGCCGGCTTTGGACCCCGGCGGCGGCCCGGGCCGAGAAATCCCTGCCGGGTTCGTATCCCCAGCCCAGCACGCCTTGATATGCCTCGCCGTTGCGCGAGGAGCCCGGGGAGTAATAGATCCGGTCATAGCGCAGGCCGGCGTGCACTTTATGGTTTTCATCTAGATCCTTGGCCAAGAGGGGGGAGAGAGAAGCCACGGAATAACTCTGGAACAAATCATCCTTATATATGCGCTTGAAGCTGCGGTAGGCCAACTCGGGAGACCAGGACATGGCCCTGCCCGCCACGGCCGCGCGCCAGGTTTCCTCCTCTCTCTGGACCCGGTCCGACAGGACGGTGGACGCGCGGTCGCTGGTCCGGACGAACAGGTTGGAGGCGTTCAAGCGCAGCCGCCGGCCGCCCAACTGGGCATCGGCTTGCCAGCGATGATCAAGGGTATCGAGGGACGGGTTGCGGCGATAGCCTTCGGCGTCGAGCTGGTAGACCGTTTCCAGGCGGTACTCTTCATCCTTCTCGGTTCTGGCGCCGACCACGGGCCTTAGGATGCCGACATGGTCGCAGCTTCGCTCGTATCGGCGCCGCACGTTCGAGGTGTATTCGTAGAGAGTCTCAAGAGAGCCGTGATACTGGACAACGCCGCCCTGCCAATGCAGGGGCGGGGGGGAGCCTGTCTCGTTTTCCGCGCCGTGAACAAATGGGAAAAACAGGCTGGCTCCTGCCAGCGCTGCGGCGACGCGGCCAAAGCGGGGAATCATCAATAATATAGTTTACGACGGGTTTTGCCGAGGCGCCTGAGGCTAAGGACCTAGCTGTTTAGACAGAAGGCCTAGGACGTTTGGGTCTTAGCCTAGGCCTTAAGGCATGCTCCCTGTGTCTCGTGACATGAAATCGCGGTTCATTTTGATCTTCATTTGTTGTTCGCGCCCTAGAATTGCTACGCGCACGGCATGCGGATGCGTGCGGAAGCCGGACAAGGCGGATAGGAGGCGTAATGAAACTCACAAGGTTGTCGGTTCTTTCGATGATGCTCGGCGTTTGCCTTTTGACGTCCATGATGGCCGTCGCCCAGCAGACCCAGCCGGCCGAACAGAAGCCGGCCGCGGCGGCTTCGGAAAAGAAGATGGAGCATTCGGGCGACAAGGCGAAGTGCCGCTGCTCGGAATGCGACATGGACATGAAGAACCTTAAGGAGATGCGCGGGCACATGAAGTCGCATCACGGCATGGAGGGCTACTGCGATAAATGCGCCATGGGCTTCAAGACCAAGGCCGAGGAGAAGGCCCACCGCAAGGAAATGCACGGCAAGGCCGCCAAGAAGGCCGTTGCCCAGCCCGAGCCGGAGAAGAAGTAGCAGGCGTTGCCGGCCATACAAAGCCCGGACCCCTGACGAGGGCCCGGGCTTTGCGTGCGGAATAATGACCCGGCCCGACGGCCGGGCGAGGCGCTACTGGACCTCGATCCAGGGAGACCAAGCGCCGTTGTCCGCGTCGGATGGGACATAAGGCTTGAATTTTCCGTTCTTGATCTCGGTCGTCGGGAAGTTGGGAACGATGGCGAAACGGAACATCCCCGCGGAATCGAACTCCACCACCAGCATGTTGGTCTTGGGCGCTGCCTCCGGGGAGTAGGTCTCGAAAGCGACCGTGTAAGGAAGTCCCTGGTCGCTGCGCAAGGAGGAAAGATCTTCCTGCGCGAATTTCGGGGTGGTCCGGAAATCAGCCAGGTAGTCCAGCTTGCGAGGCGCGAACGCCTGCAGATAAAGCGTTTCTTTATCTTTGACCAGGGTCGCGTAAAGGACGTATTTGAAGCCGGAGCCTTTCGGGTCCATGGCGGCATGATTGTGGCTGTTCCCGTCCAGCCACCCCGCGATGGAGTGCGCGTTGTTCGCCGGGCCGAGCTCCGCGATGAACGCGACTGAGGCCAGCATGGAAAGCGCGGCCACGTTGCCGCCGCTGATGTCCTGGACGGAGACTATCTGCGCCGCTTCATCGTCGGCCACCGCGCCGTGGGTCAGGAGCGAGAGGTGGAACATGAAGTCCTCCTTGTCCGCCGGAGAAAGACCGGAGCGGAAGGAAATCATCACGTTGTATTTCTGATGAAGCCGCAGGACGCGCGCAAGGGCCGGAGCTATCTTGTTCGGGTCCATCCGCATGGGAATATCTTCCGGGGCCGGGGCAGCGGCATTTTCGGAGAAAAGCATGGACGAAGGCGCGTCGGATTTCTTTTGCGCGGCCTTCAGCGCTTTATAGTAGTCGGGATGCATCAGGAATTCAAAGCCGACCGCGAGCGCGGCCAAAAGCAGCGCTCCGATCGGGGCGAACGCCACGGCTCCGGCCAATGACCCCCAGACCCCGCCGGCGCTGCCGGCCAATGCTCCGAGGATCATGCCGCCCCAGAATCCGCCCTCCGCTCCCAGCGCCGCTCCCAAGGCGGCAGCGCCTATGGTGATGAATAATCCCAATATGTCTTTCCCGAATCCGATCTTATAGCCGACGCGCATCCCTAGATAGCCGCCCAGCGCAATGCCCAGGATCGCGCCTGAAACGGCGACCCCGGCGCCGATGAGGGCTCCGATAGCCCCTCCCATCGTTCCGAGGAAGGCGCCCGCGGGCAGGCCCAGCAGCGCGCCCGCGACCGCGCTGGCCAGGGCTTTGTGACGCATCATTTTGGCGATGTCTTTCGGCTCGCCGGCCAGATGCGCTGCCCCGTCTCCCCATAATTCATCAAGTTCCTTGCTCAGGTACTTATTAAAAGTCAGCAGCTCTTCCTTTGCTTTGATCACGACGGCTTTCATGCCGTCTTTGTTCCCGGTTTTGGCTCCGATGAAGAGGCCGCTGAGAACCGCGCCAAGCGGCACCAGAACGAGGGATAGGGGGATGGCGACCAAAGAAAGGAGGATATATCCGGTTTTGGTCACCTTGCCGATGTCCTGGGTCTTGAATAATTTCGCGTAGAAGGTGAATATCATCTCCGGAAGGCGCGCATAAGTGATGCCGGTCGCCCCAAGACCTATGAGGATCAGCCCGATTATTCCTCCGGACACTCCCCGCGCCAGGGCCTTGAAGGAAATGTCCGTGCGGGGCCCTTCTCCCTTGTCGTTGCGGATGTAATCCTCGGCCTTGGCCAGATACTTTGGTATGAGTTGGCTGGCATTTTTAATATCCGAGACGACGTCCTTGAAGACATTTTTGATCCCGGAATCGACCGTTTGCTTGAAGCCGGCGAAGAGACTGTAAGCGGCGACGGCTACGGGAACCAGGGCGGCAACCAGGATGGATGTCGGAACGATCAGGATTCCGATCAACGTCTTGTAGTTGCGTCCGATTTGGCCGGTTTTATACAAAGCCTTGTAGGAGTCGGCGATAATGCGCGGCATGTAACGGTAAACAATGAAGCTCAGCGGGATGGTCTTGCCGATAACGGAAACAACGGCCCCGGCCAACCCCATGGCCAATCCTTTCCAGGTCAGGTCGTGGGATTCTTGCGGCTGTTCGGCTTGCTGATCCCGGGTCGAAGGCTCGGGATTCGCCGCGGGGACGTCGGTTGCCGGGTCCTGCGCCGGGGCCGCGGGCTCTTTGAGCGATATCGGCTTGGACGTCCCGAGGCTTTCCTTTAATATCGGATCGGCGGGGACGGGGGCCTGCTCCGGTTTTGCCGCCGCGTCGCGGCCGATCTTGATCGCTTTGTCGAGTTCGGAGCTCAGGCCGACCGCCTTTTCCTCGCTGGCCTTGGAAACGGGACCAGCGGATTCGATGGCTTGCGTCACTTCCTCGGCAATCTTCTCGACCTGGCCGATGCCCGCGGGGGCGGCGGCCGGTGAAGCCGCCGGTTCCGCCTGCGGAGTCTGCCCCTTATCGGCGGCCGGAAGCGTCGCGTCGATCTTCGGATTCACGGCGGAGGCCGCCGCGGCGTTCGCCTTGGGCGCGACTAGCGACGGAGCGTGGGACAGTGAAGTGGACCCGGTCAGCTTCAATCCTGCCGTGTTTTGCAACGGCGTCAACGCAGCTTGGCCAATCGGAGCGGCGAGGCGGAACGCGGCCTGGCTCATGGGGGTTTTGCCGTGCTGCATGATCGCCCGCGACGCGGCGGCGTAGGCATTCACGCCGGGACATAGGGCTGTAAGGAGCAGCGCCAAGGACGATGATAGCGCGGCTTTTAACGCGTTGCTGGCTTTCTGGGACATTTTACCTTCCTCCATATATCTTACGTGCTGCAAGATGCGTCGCATATCCTATACAACCTGCTTGTCATGGGAAATAGGTCCTTTGGGTCTGGAGTGTCAAGACAAAGGACCGGGATTTTCGTAGGTCTTCCGGGCAAAAGGCCGTAGTCCCGAAGATTTTTCGATTTCGGGCCATTTGGCCTAGGGGGGTCCAGGAACAGTTCTGATAGAATCGTCATCATGGAGCGGCGGCTTTAACGGCGCCCTCGATGGAGGCTCAATCGATGAAACAGTCAATGCAGGCGGGTTGCGCGGCCTTCGCGCTCCTTGCCCTCGCCAATCTGGGCGCCGCTTCAGCGGCGCCGATGCGCGGTTCAATGTTCAAGGGCGGACGGCAAACAGCCGTCATTCCGGGGCTTTCAGCGGCCGTCGTTCCCCTGGGCCGCGGCCTGAGCGCCCTCTCCGCCCCGGCGCTGACCGGACTCGCTCCGGGCGCGGCCCCGGGCCTGGCCTTGCCTGCCCGTGCCTTGCCGGCTCAAGCCGCGGCTCTGCCCGAAGCGGCGCAGACCGGTATGGCGCCGCGGCAGACGCCGGCTCAGATTTTCGCCGAGAAAGCCGTGGTCGAGGGCGCTGGCGCCGAAGCTCAGGCCGCGGCAGAATCCCTTGAAGCCGCGTCAGCCGAGGGCAGCGTCCGGTTCGACGCCGCCGAGCCCAAGGCCGCCCCGGCGCAGGACGCGACGCCGACGTCAGCGGCCGGAACGGCCGCGGACCAGGCCGCGCTCTTGAAGCCGGCTAATGCGGGCGGACTGACGACGGCGATGAAGAGAGCCATTGCCCATTACTTTTCCGGGCTCCAGGATCAGATCAGAAAGGCTGAAGGGACTCGCGAGCGCGTCATGGAATCGGTGCCCGCCATCCCCGGGAAAAGCATGCCGAGTTCCGACTATGTGACCGAGGAAAGCATCGCCAACGCGGAAGAGGTTTATCGGTCCATCAAGGACGTGCTGATCGAGGCCGTCGCTGAATTCGAGCGCTTCCAGAAGGAAAACGCTGATGTCATCGCGATCATCAATACGGATAAGGGCCTGGTCGAGAAGCACCGGAGAATGGTCCAAGCATTCCAGAGACCTATCAACTTCGTTTCTGGATATCAATTGGCCGATTATATCCCGTACGATCGCGCGGAACTGAATTTCTGGCTGAGGAATCATCCCGACTATATTAATGAGGAGTTAGGGGGCGGCCGGCCGGCCTTCGAGCGCGCTCTTAGGGCCATGGACTCGCTCGAGGCCATCGTGGCGCGTTGGGAGAAACAGGCTGACGGGCCCGACACAATCGACGGATTTTATAACGCGCTCGATGAAATCCGGGCCATCACCCCTTACTATGGAGACACCAAGGGCCCATATAAATATGATTATTTCGCCCGCGGCCGATGGGCCTTTCAGGCGCGTCTGAGCAAACGCTTCCTGGACGGCCTGCTTAAGCGCCCGGTCGTGGCCTCTCTCCTGGAAGTCGATTCCAGGAATGTGTTTGAGAGGCTGTTTGACGCGCGCATGCTGCATATCGGCTATGCCGCCGAGGCCCTGGCCTCCATGCTCGAGTCCGCCTCGACCGCCGGCTCCGCCGCGAAGCTTAAATTCCCCGGAGAGAATAAGAGAAAGCCTTTGCTCGTAAGAAAGCAGGGCTTCGTGGATGCGTGGCAGTATGTCCTCGGCGCGGCCGACATGGACAAGGCCACCGCGCGGTTCCTTTCCTTCCGGCCCGATATCCCGAAACTCCTGGATTGGAGTATCTTCCAGAGCTTGGCGGCCGCGAAGTGGACAGGTTACGCAGGACATTCGTGGGAGCACCCTTTCCTGTTCGCCGGTTCGGCCCGGGAATTGCGCTTGATCAAGGAATACCTGGCCGTTCCAGCCGACCGGGAACGGTTCGTCGAACTGGCCATCCGCCATCTGATCAAGCCTACCGCCAAGAAGTACGGGGCCAAGGAGCATGACAGCGATGTCGATTTCTTGAAAGAGCAGATCCGCCAGATCGAGACTATCGGCCCGGTTTCAAACTGGGTCAAGATATCGAAGCTCGGCTTGTTCGGCTGGCTTGAGGGATTGCTCGGGAATTGACAGCCGTCCTTGGCGAGGAGCCGGCATCGCAAGATGCCGGCTCGTTGGCTCAAGATGGAATCTGTCCGAGGACTCATGTCTTTGAAGAGGGATTTTAAATGAGACGAAAATCGAATCGCCGACAAATCTGGGCGGCTTTCTTAAGCCTGGCCGTGCTGCCGGGCTCCGGCATGCCCGCCTTCGCCCAATACTCGACGGTTTTCCGGAGAGCCTCATTTCGCGGTCCTCGAGCCATTGGCGTTTCGGGGCTGGCTCCCCTTTATCAAGTCAAGCCTCTATCCATAACGCCGTCTCCTCTTCAGGGGCTTGAATCATCCTTGCCGGCGAGACCTCTTCAAACGGCCGTCATTGCGCCTTCGGATATTGAGGCGCCGGCCGTGGGGAAATCCGTCCGGCCGGCGTCCGCGGCATCGGAAGTTTCTCAGGCGCCGGCCGCGGAAGAGCTCCCCGCTTCCCCGCCCGAAGCCCTGGAAGCGCCGGCTGAAATCCCAGCCGCGGGAAATGCCGGATTGAAGGATTCGGGCGCGTCGGATGATAAGCAGTGGCACGAACAGGCTGAGCTTTTTGACGGCGCCAAGGACCCCCAGGCTGCCGCGACGCCCGTTGCCGCGGCGGCCCTTCCCGATAATGCCCTGGTTTTGGCGCGGACGCCGGGCACGGATTTCAGCGATATCACCGGAGCCCTGACCCGGCGCCAGAAGGACCCGGGCCCTATCCGCAAGATGTGGTTCGTGTTCGATTCCCCCGGTGACATCGACAAGACCCGCGACGTGCTGCGCCGCGTCCAAGAAGACAATCCCGGCGTCGAAATCGTTTCCTATCACAAGGACAAAGTCCTGCCCATGAAGGCGGGAAAAACGGCGGATGAGGCTTGGGTCCTGGACATGAGCGAAGAATCCATGCGGGGTCTCAATGAGCGTATGACCGAGGAGCGCGCGGACTTCGTCCTGGCTTCGAATCTCGATATCTACGAGGCCTTCCGCAGCTTGCGCGACCTGGGTTTCGCGCGCAGCATCCCCTTCGGCATCGCGGGCCGCCGTTTTGTCAGCGTGGATATGCCGCGAGCCTCGCTGGATCCCGCGAAATTAAGCGACCCCGTCCGTCTGCCTCACCGCAAATGGATATATATCACGTCATCGCAAGGACCTCTGCCCGAGGCCGGCGCGACGGCGGGAATGCGGGGCGCTCGGCTCTCCTTGGCTGAGGTCCTTCACCGGGCCGATCTGGGCGAGGAGCACAACGCCATGGCCGATGAGATAGGCTTTTTCAAGAGCCTTCTTTCCGCTCTTTCCATGCGGCTTTCGCGCCAGGCCGATTCCAAGGAGATGGCCCGAAAACGCAAGGACGCTCAAGCTTTGGCCGCCTATCTTGAGCAAAGCGAGGACGACGTGGTGGCCACGGACGATCCGCGGGCGGCGGAGCTCCTGGCTCAAATGAAGCGCGAGGGCTACCATTTGAGCCTGCCCGTCATCTGGACCGGGAAGGAATATCCCCCCGATGCCTCGGCCATCAGCCTGCGCAGCGACCCTTACCTGGCCGACGCCGTGCGCAAGGCTCCTCGGTTGAACAGGTTGCCGGATAATTTCGGAGCCGAGGGCGGCGTGGCCGTCAAGGATTTCGAGCCTATCGTGCGCCAGGCCGTTGACGAAGCCATCCCCCGGGACTCTTCCCAGGCGGGCAAGCGCTACACCGTCCATTTCCTGCTCAGCGCGGGAAACGGCGCCCATAAGAAGGGGGACGCTAATGCCTATGGGCATTTTGGAATGGCCGTGGAAGAGGAGAACGGGGAACATTTGGTCTGGACGGTGCAGTACAACGACCGCCGGGGGGCCTCGTTTACCGGGGGCTTGGGCAAAGGCAGCCAGCTCACCCTGGCCGAATACCTCTATGGGCTCTGGTATCTGCCGGGAGCCACCGGGCAGGCTTATCCCTTGTCGGAAACGGCCGTGGGGCCGGTGCTGGATTTCGCACTGCGCAACATCGACGAGGCCGGTTTGCAGGCCATGCGCCAGGCCGCGGCGTTCATCAACGCCCAGCACTTGACGGGCAAGGACAGCTACGACTTCCTTAATCAGGGCGGATTGACGAATTGCATCAGCCTGGTGACCCAGATCCTGAGAGCGGCGGGCTTCCCGATCTTCGATTCCGGCACGCAGGCGCCGGGAGACAAAGCCGTTGAATTCATCCGCGGTTTTGCCCGGCGGCTTCTTCTCAATGAGTTCGCGCCGGACCAGTTCGGATTCGTCATGTTCGAACGGCCCGGATATTCGGCCTCCCATTACCGCATCTGGAATTGGGCCCTGGGCTCGCCCTTCCTCAATTTCACCAAGCCCTGGAACGAGATGCGCCTATGGGAAAAAGTCCTGGCGGTGCTGAACCATCCCTTGGAATTTCTCAGAGTCCCGAGCATCATCGACGCTTTCGCGCGGATGGCCACGCATAAAGTCGTCGTCGCGCAGGGCGGCGCCAAGCCGGAGTTGGTCTTCAATCCGGACTCTCCCATCTCACAGCTGCGCTCATCTGCGGCGCAGATCGCGGCCTTGCGCGGGGCGCGCGCGCCGCTTCTGGAACGGCTTCAAAAGACGGAACAAGCCATCGTCAAGCTGCTGGGATTCGAGGGCTGGCAGGTTGATCCGCAAAAAGAGTTCGACCGCCTTTCCGGCAGGAAGCAGAAGGCTCTGGCCAAGCTCCTCCATATCCATGATTCGCTCACCCGGCGCATCTCGCTTTCGGACATCGACGAACAGATGGCGGCGCGTCGCGTCGAACTCTACAAGCTGGTGATCGCCGACCCCTTGGGGCGGGAGGCTAGGCGTCTTGAGTCGCTCAAGGAGATGCACCAAGAGGCGATCAGCATCCGCAATCAGATCGAGACGGAAGGCCGGCTTCCCACCGAGGCGGAGATAGCGCGGCTCAATGGCCTCAATGAACGCGCCGAGAAAGCCATGGCCAGGGCGCGCGCGGATATCCTCGAGGAACTCGGTCCCGGCGCTCCGCGGGATTTGCGCGTCATGCTCAGGCGCGTGACGCGGGAGACGATCAAGGCCCTGCACGGCATCTCCGAAGGCCGGGACGGCGGCAAGAAGGACGACATTTTCGGCAAGAAGTAGCGTCCGACGGCGGCTTTAAGCCGCCGGGTCAGAGCTGCTCCGCGAAACGGCGAAAGTGGTGCCCCAGGATCGCCATATGGATCGCGCAACGGAACTGGCGCGGACGCCGAAGCAGCGTGCCCCAGAAAAGCCTCCAATAAGACGCGCGGCCTCGGTGACGGATGCCGAGCAGCCAGAGCGATCTCACGAACGCCAATAAGTCGTCTTGCGACAGGCGCGGGCCCGACCCGGAGGGCCGGTGGTTCTCAAGGAAGGTCCGGACGCGCGCGTAATAGACTTCCGGCTCGTAGAGTTCTTGCATCAGCCTGCGATAGCCCGCTTGTAGGAATTCCCGGCCCAGCCGCGGTTTGAAATTCAGCTCGGCCTGCGTGTTGTCCCCGGTGCTTTCCGTTTCCAGGCGGCCCTCATTCTTGAGCCGTCGCCAAAGCCGCGTCCGCGGCAGGGCCGTGAGCAGCCCGACCATCGCCGTCACCACGCCCGTGCGCTGGATGAACTCGAATTGGCGCTTGAAAATGTCCGTCTTGTCGCAGTCAAACCCCACGATGAACCCGCCCATGACCTCCAGCCCGCGCCGCTGCAGCGCGCGCACCGCGGCGGCCAGGTCGCGCCCGCGGTTCTGGAGCTTGCGGCATTCCTCCAGCGCCTCGGCCGAAGGCGTCTCGATGCCCACGAAGACCCTGGAGAATCCGGCCGCCGCCATCAGCGCGCATAATCGCGGGTCGTCGGCCAGGTTGATCGACGACTCGGTCAGAAAGCCCATTTGCGGCCGGGTGCGGCGGCGCCACTCGATCATGGCGCCCAGCAGCGCCCGCGCGCGGCGCTTGTCGCCGATGAAGTTGTCGTCGACGACGAAGACCATCCCTTTCCAGCCTCGAACGCGAAGCGCTTCCAGCTCGCCGGCGAATTGCTCGGGCGACTTGGTCCGGGGCACGCGCCCGTTGAGCACGATGATGTCGCAGAATTCGCAATCAAACGGACAGCCGCGCGAAGCCTGCACCGCCATCATCACGTAATCGCGCAAATTCACGAGATCCCAGCGCGGCACGGGGGTCCGTTCGAGATCGGGCCGGCGCGGCGCCTGATAGATTCGCCGCAGGCGGCCTTGGCGCATGTCCTCCACGAGCCCGGGCATCACCTCCTCGGCTTCGCCCAGGACGAAGTGCTGGATATCCGCGAACGCCTCGTGTCCCGTCGTGAACAACGGGCCGCCGGCGATGACGCGTTTGCCGAGCGCCGCGCACCTCGTCATGACGCCGCGCACCGATTCCTTGTGCACGATCATGGCGCTGATCATCACGTACTGCGCCCAGCGCAGGTCCTCGTCCGTGAGGCGCGTTACGTTCATGTCCACGACCCGGAGCTGCCAATCTTCCGGCAGCATGGCGGCCACGGTCAGCAGACCCAGCGGCGGGAAGACCGCCTTCTTGGATACGAGATGGAGGACGTGTTTGAAGCTCCAGAACGTCTCCGGCGTCTGCGGACTGATCAATAGTATCTTCATGCGGCGAGATGCGGCGGACATCGTCGACTATATTTTTTCTTCCGGCGCCGGCGACAGGGACGCGGCGTGAATTGATTTGGAACGGCGTATGACCATGGGCCGGGATCGAATATTCTCGATAATATTTCCGTAATATAAATCAGACATATATATCGGCATGGGCTCGGCGCCTAGGCTCTTGTTCGGCTGCTTGGTTCTGGGGTTGGGCGTCCTTTTTGTCCACCCGGCGCAAGGCCGCGTCCTTGCCCCGGAGCGGTTTTCCGGGTTGGGCTTTCCCGCGGCGCTGGGCCGGGCCGACTTGGAGTCGCTGCTCCAGCGTTTCGTGGATCAATCATACCTGAAGAGCTTCCGGCACCTGGGCGACGAGCGGGACTTCGACCATGGGCACATCCTGTTCGACCCGGCCGGCAAGCCCCTGGCGATGCTGTACCACACGCAGGAACTGGCCATGTTCCACGCCCGCGGCAGCGGGTTCGGATACCTCGATCCCGAAGGGCGCAACTGGCTGCAATGGATCGACGGCGGCCGAGTCGAGAACGCCGCGCGCTATAAGCGGCGGGACTATCCGCGCACCCCGACTTGGGATTGGTTCCGCGAGGCCGAACTGCCCGGCCTTGAGGCGCATCACACGATATTGGACAGGATGCTCGACCCGGCTCTCTTGGCCGTCGATCCCGCCAAGACCAAGCAATGGGCCTTCACCCGCGTCGCCTGCGCCGACGCTCCCCTCTCTCCCGAATCCAAGGGGCTGCGCATCCGCCTGCCCGGCGACGAAACGGTCTGCCTGGCGCTCAGCGACTACTAAGAGCCGATCCCGCCGGAATGGGGTTTGGGGATAGGCTACGCGGCCGGCGTCGCGACCACGACCAGGGGAAGTATGATAGGATATGTCCCGCGACGGGTTGTCCGGGCCGGCCGATTCGGCGCGGCCATTCCAACACCTTGAAGCGGAAAATTCTGGTCGTTGACGACGAGTCCGACGTGAGGGAGTTGCTGGCGCATCTGCTCTCGCGCGAGTATGCGGTCATCTCGGCTGAGAATGGCGCCGAGGGGGTGCGGCTCTTCAAGCGGCACAAGCCCCATGCGGTCTTGCTGGACATCAAACTCTCCGACATGCGGGGCACCGACGTCCTGCGCTCCATCCGCAAAGCCGACGCTCGCGCGGTCGTGCTGATGCTGAGCAGTTACGCCGATATGAAGACGATGCGCGAGACCCTCGCCTATGGGGCCTCGGGTTATCTCTGCAAGCCGTTCAATTGCGCTCTTTTGAAGGATGCCCTCGGCGCCGCGCTGCGGGGCCCGGGCGCCTAGCCTGGAGGGGGGCGGCCGGTGCCGCGTATATGGACATTGCCGTGGGGAAGCTCTAAGATATTCCTATCAAAGGCAAGATACTCATAGTCGAAGACGAAAAAGACCTGGCGCGGCTCATCCGCTATGGCTTGGAGAGGCAGCGCTACAGGGTCAGCTGCGCCTCGACCGCGGAGAAGGGCCTGCGCCTGGCCCGCGAGCTTAAGCCGGACCTCGTCGTCCTCGATATCATGCTGCCGGGCATGGACGGCCTCGAGCTGCTGCGCGTTCTGCGCCGTGAAAGCCGGGTGCCGGTCATCCTGCTCAGCGCCAGGCGCGGCGAGACCGACCGTATCCTGGGGCTCAGGCTCGGAGCGGATGATTACGTCACCAAGCCGTTCTCCCCGGGCGAGCTGCAGGCGCGCATCGAGGGGCATCTGCGCCGCGCCGCCGCGGCGCCCGGCGACGACGATGAGGCCGGACCGCTCGTCGTCGGGAAGATCGCGGCGGATTTCGGGCGCCATGAGGTGCTGGTAAAAGGCAGGCGCGTCGGGCTCAGCCCGAAGGAGTTCGAGCTTTTGAAGGCCTTGGTCAAGGCCAACGGCCGGGTCCTCTCCCGCGGCCGGCTGCGGGAGATCGTTTGGGGTCATGGCGCGGACGTGCAGATCGACACGAGGACGGTGGACCAGCATGTCGCCAGGCTCCGGCGCAAGCTGGGCGCGGCGTGCGGCGGACTCGAGACGATCCGCAATTACGGCTATCGCATGAGGCGTTGAGGAGCCTGCGTCGATCCGGGGCGAGGGCCTGATCGTCACGCAACCTACACAAATCCATGACCTTCCCGCACTATCCGGGCCGACGCGCAATAGTCATAATGTCGTCATGCTAGCGACCAAAGAGAAGATACTCGTTGTGGAAGATGAAAAAGACGTCTCCCGGCTGGTCCGACACGCCCTGGCCAGGGAGAAGTTCAGCGTCACCTGCGCCGGCGACGGCGAGACCGGCCTGCGCCTGGCCCGCGAGCTCAAGCCCGACCTTGTCGTCCTCGACCTCATGCTGCCCAAGATGGGAGGCCTCGACGTCCTGCGCGCGCTGCGTCCCGAGACCAAGAGCCCCATCATGCTGCTGACCGCCAAGCGCGGCGAGATGGACCGCGTCCTGGGGCTCCAGCTGGGGGCCGACGACTACATCGTCAAGCCTTTCTCCATGAGGGAACTCCAGGCCCGCATCGAGAGCCAGTTGCGCCGCGCCGCGGGCTCCTTTTCCGGCGCCGGCGGCGTCAAGTCTCTGCGCATAGGCGAGCTGGACATCGATTTTGAAAGGCATGACATCCTGGCGCGGGGCAAGCCCGTCCGGCTCGCGCCCAAGGAACTGGCCCTGCTCAAGGTCCTCATCGAGGCCGACGGCAAGGTCCTTTCCCGCGACAGGCTGCTCGATGTCATCTGGGGCTATGGCCAGAACCTGGAGATCGACACGCGCACTGTCGACCAGCACGTGGCGCGGCTGCGGCGCAAGCTCGGCCGCGAAGGCGCGCGCATCCTGACCGTCACGAACGCCGGCTATAAGATCAAGATGCGGTGAAACAGCCATGCGCAAGAGCGAGAGCCGGCGGCGCGATGCGGCGGCCGAGGTTTCCCATAAGTTGATGACGCCTATCACGGCGATCAAGGGCTACGCGGAGGCTCTCTGCTGCCCGGCAGGCCTCAGCCCGGCCCAGCGGCTGAGGTTCGCCCGGATCATAGAGAAGAACGCGGACCGCCTGACCCGTTTCGTCGAGGACCGGCTGGCGCTTGGTTTTGAATCCGGCGGGCGCAGGACGAACGCTCGCGGAATCCTCTTGCGGACGCTCGTCTGCGAACTGGTGCCCGGCCTCTTGCCCGTGGCGCGGCGCAAGGCGATATCGATCAGCGTGGAGGTGCCGCCGGGCCTGGCGGTCCGCTTCGACCGGGTCCGGTTGGTCCAGGTTCTGCAGGAGCTTTGCGGCAACGCGCTCAGATATAGCCGCGGGAAAGGCAGGATCGTCATCGCGGCGCGAGTCGAGGGCGTCAGCGCGCTCGTGTCGGTCCGGGACACCGGCGTCGGGCTGGCCGCCGAGGACCCGGGACTCGCCGTCGTCAAAGCCGTCCTGAGCGGCCAAGGCTGCCGCGTCCGGGCGCAAAGCACCGAAGGGAAGGGTTCGAGCTTTTCATTCACTCTGCCGCTCGGCGTCTGACCTGGCCGGGAAAAGCTATCATACCGTTTAATGCCGCTGGATATTTGGATTGGATTGCTGCTTTGCAATTTGGCTTGGGCCGTTAATCCCTCCATCGCCAAGAGGATCATTCAAGAAATCGGACCGCAGCACGCGGCGTGGCTGAAGTACGCGGTGGCGTTGGCGGCTTATGCGGTCGTCATGGCCGGCAGGCGCTTGAGTTCCCGCCGGGCCGGCCGGAGACAAATCGCGCTCTTCATGCCCGGAAAACCGGGAAAGGATATCGGCGCCGTGATCTTGATCGGACTGGCGACGTGTTTTGTCTCGCCCATGACGCAGATGTTCGGACTGGAAGCGTCCACTGCCGTGAATAACTCGATTCTCGTGGCTTTCGAGCCTGTTTTCACGGTTGTCTTTGGATGGCTGCTCCTTGGAGAGCGTCTGGGCAAGTCTCATTTTTTGTCGTTTTTTTTGGCGATCATCGGGTTTCTGTTCATATCCGATGTTTTTGCGACGTCCGCCGCCGGGCGTCAGGCGCAAGCGCCGGCCGTCGGGCATGGGGATTTGATCCTGCTCATCGCCATCGCCGGCGAAGCGGTCTATTCAGTCCTCTCCCGCCGGCTGACGAAACTATATCCCGGTCCCATGATCTTCGGCACGGCCATGCTGGTCGGCGTGATTCTTTTGTCCGCGGTGATCCTGCCCTGGAAAGGGTTTCCCGCCTGGGGCAGGTTGTCTTTGACGGGTTGGCTGGCCGTTGGTTGGCTGGGGATAGCGGGAACGGCGATTCCTTATCTTTATTGGCTTCATGCGCTCAACCGAAGCCTGTCGCTGGGCTCGGTCGTTTTGTCGCTTTTCCTGCAGCCTTTGCTCGGGGCCTTGACGGCGGTCGTGTTTTTGGGAGAGCCGTTCCACGCCAATCAATTGATCGGAGGCGGCATGATCGTCCTGGCCGTCACGTTCCAAATTCTCGCGGAAAACCGGCAAGCCCAAAAGCGCGCGGCGCTGGTTTTTCCGTGAGCCAGAGCCTTGAGCCGCCGGTTATTGGGGCTGCTGGGTCGGGCGCGATGCCGGCCGCCGGCTGGGCCGCTGGGCCAGCCATTTCCAGGCTTCGATGACCAGGGCCATCAGCATTCCGGCCAGGACCGTGGCCGCCCATGCCGCCGGCCCGAGCGGCGCGGTGTGGAAGATCGCGTTCATGAAAGGCAGGTGGGTGAAAAGGACCTGAAGCAGGAACATCGCGCCCGCCCCGACGAGAGCCCAGGGGTTGGAGGTCAGCCCGACGCGCGCGATGGGCTGGTCCAGGGTCCGCGAGTTGAAGAGAAAAAACGTCGAGATCGTGTTGACGACGTTGACCACGGCCGTGCGCGCCGCCTCGATGGATGCCCCGGCGGCGAGCTGCCACTCGAACACGCCGAAACCCGCTGCGAACATCCACGCGCTGACCAGGAGAATGCGCGTGATGAGGGCGCGCGAGAGCAGCGGGCTTTTTGGCCGTCTGGGCGGGCGGTCCATGAGGCCGGGCTCCTTGGGCTCGAAGGCGAGCGAGATGCCCAGCAACGCCGCGGTGGCCAGGTTGATGAACAGGACGTGGATCGGCAGCAGGGGCAGGGTCGTCCCCGCCACGATGGCGGCCATCAGGATCAGCGACGGACCGATGCTGACGGGCAGGGTCCAGGATATGAACTTGACGAGGTTGGCGAAGACGCCGCGCCCTTCCTCCACGGCCGCCTCGATGGTCGCGAAGTTGTCGTCCGTGAGCAGCATGTCCGCGGAGTTCTTTGCGACCTCGGTCCCCGCCTGCGCCATGGCGATGCCGATATCGGCCTGCTTGAGCGCGGGGGCGTCGTTGACGCCGTCTCCGGTCATGGCCACCACCTCGCCGCGTCCCTGGAGGGCCCGCACGAGGCGCAGCTTCTGCTCGGGCTCCACCCGGGCGAAGACGTCGTAGGCGGCCGCGATTTCGTCGAATTGGGCGTCCGTGAGGCCCTTGAGGGCGCGCCCGTCGATGACGCGGGGCTCCCCGTCCGTCAGGTTCAGCCGCCGCGCCACGGCGGCCGCGGTGGCGGAGTGGTCGCCGGTGATCATCTTCACCCGTATGCCGGCGCGCCGGCACGCCGCGACCGCCTTCAGGGCTTCGGGCCGCACCGGGTCCATCATGGCCTGCAGTCCTAGGAAGGTCAGTCCCGACTCCAGCGCGCCGGGGTCCAGCCGGTCCTGGCCGGCGGGGGCATCCAGCCTCGCCAGCGCCAGCACGCGCAGGCCTTGCGCCGCGAGAGCCTCCGCCTCCCGGCGCGTTGCCTCCGGGTCGAATGCCTCGGCTTTCCCGTCCGCGCCGGCGGCCCGGGAGCAGCGCTCCAGGATTTTCTCGATGGCTCCCTTCATATAGACGACCCGGCCTCCGCCCGGCGCGGCGTGCAGGGTCGCCATGTACTGCCGCTCGGACTCGAAGGCGATGGCGTCCAGGCGCGGGTACTGCGAACGCAGTTCCTCCGCGAGCCCGGCCTTGCCGGCGGCCACGACCAGGGCCCCCTCGGTCGGGTCGCCTTCGATGATCCAGCCGCCCGGGGAATGCTTGAGCCGGGCGTCGTTGCAGAGCAGCCCCGCTAGCAGGCAATCCCGCAGGCCTCCCTGGACCGGGCCGTCGTTGATGATATCGCCCTTCGGGTCGTAGCCGGCGCCGGTGACGGAGGCGAGGCGTCCGGCGGCGTAGACGTTTTGGACCGTCATCTGGTTCTCGGTCAACGTCCCGGTCTTGTCCGAGCAGATGATGGTGGTGCTGCCCAGGGTTTCCACCGCCGGCAGCTTGCGGATGATGGCGCGGCGTCTGGCCATGCGGCTGACGCCGATGGCGAGGATGATGGTGATCGCCGCGGGCAAGCCCTCGGGTATGGCTCCGACCGCCAGGGCCACGGCCGCCACGAACATTTCGAAGAGAAGACCTCCATGCAGCAGGCCCAATCCGATGGTGAGGGCGGTCAATCCCATGATGATCCACGTCAGCACCCGGCTAAACGCCGCGATCTTGCTGGTCAGCGGCGTGGAGAGTTCCACGGCCCCGGCGATCAGCCCGGAGACCCGGCCCATCTCGGTCTTGTCCCCCGTGGCCATGATCGCGCCGCGGCCCACGCCGTGGATCACGAGGGTTCCCGCGTAGGCCATGTTGGTCCGGTCGGCGAGGGGGGTGGAAGCGTCGAGAATCCCGTCGGCCTTCGTCACGGGAAGCGATTCTCCCGTCAGCATGGACTCGTCCGTTCGCAATTCCGAGGCATCGAGCAGACGGATGTCCGCCGGGACCTTGTCCCCGGCCTCGAGCAGGATGACGTCTCCGAAAACCAGGTCGGAGGACGGTATCCGGCTGCGCTCTCCGCCGCGAATGACCGTGGCCTCGGTCTTCACCATGGATTGCAAAGACTCCAAGGCCTTGACGGCTTTGTCCTCCTGGATGAAGCCCATGACTCCGTTGCCGAGCACGATGGAAAAGATGATGGCGGCGTCGACCCATTGGCCCATGAAGCCGGTCAGGACCGCGGAAACGATCAGGATGTAAAACAAGGGGTTCTTGAACTGGAGCAGCAAGCGTTGCCATGCCGGTTTGCCGGAGCTGACGGTCATGGTGTTGGAGCCGTAGTCCTTCAGCCGGCGTTCGGCTTCCGACGGGGACAGGCCCGTCTCCGCCGAGGTTCCCAGGCGATCGAGCGTTTCCTTGACCGGCAGCGAATGCCAGGGCTTCTCCGTGTCGCGGACCCGCGCCGGCTCGTTTTGGACCGGAGCGGCCGGCTGAAGAGCGGAGAGGGTCGGGTCGGCATTTTCCGGCGCGGCCACGGGAACGTCCGAGGAGCCGAGGGCTTTGTCCGCGCTGTCGTAGAAACCGCGCAGGACCGCGCCGCTGCCGTCCTCGGGGGAGGATTCCGGGGTCCTGTCGGCCGCGGCTTTGCGCAGCGCGCCGGCCAGCCCGTCCAAGCGGGCTCCGGCCGCGGATACCGGAAGGACATCGGACGGCGCCTCGCCGGCGGCCGGCCGCTCAAGCCGGGGCTGGGACGCCTGGATGCGTCCGACGGGCGCCGCCAGCTTCGGGGCGATATCCGAAGGCCCGATGGCTGAGGGCGCTTGCGGCGGCAAAGCGCCGCGCGCGGGGGGGGCCGACAGGCTCGCGGCCGTGAAGCCAAGTCCATTTGCCGGACCATGGACAAGGATCGGCGCCAGGCGCGCCGCGCCGATGCGCGCCGGAACGGCCCTGATTTTGGCGGCTGACGCGCCGCTGGCGGCAAGACACGGCTGCGCCAGTCCCAGGCAGGAGAGGACGCACAGCAGCGCTTTCATGAGAACATATTGTACCGATATCCGTCATCGTCCTGCCTAGGCCGAACGGGTTCGAGGCGGAAGTCAGTGGACCTAGAACTCATGCGTCTAAAGACCTAAAAAAAACAGGACCTTTGGCCCCGGCTTGGACTCCGCGGGCGAGTATCCCGCTCCAGAGGCCCGCGCCCGGGCGCTGTCCGGTCGCGGCAAGTCCGGCTTGACGCTCGATCTTAACGAGCCCTTAGCCTGCGGTGAGGCCGAATCTGCTATAATTTGCTTTCAGATGGCCGACAAAGACCTGGTTTTCAGGATCAAGGCGGATTTTTTGAAGTCCTTGGCCCACCCTCTTCGTCTGCAGATCATCGAGTATCTCAAGAACAAGGAAGCGTCGGTCGGAGAGATGGTCAAGGCGATCGGAGTCGAGCAGTCGGGCCTGTCGAAGCATTTATCCATCCTCCGGATGGCGGGGATACTCTCTTCCCGGCAGGAAAAGGCGACGGTGTTTTACTCGATACGCGACAACGATATTTTCCACGTCTTGAGGCCCATCGCCGAGATTTTGCGGAAAAAATTAAAGGAAAGCCAGGGCGTATTGGCTCATCTGGGACAATTGTAGGCCGCAGTTTTTTTTGGCTTTAAATATGAAAATGCGAGCATATAAGAATATTAGAAATAAGCCGGCGACGCTTCCATGATCCGGCGCGTGAAGAGCTTCATGAGTGAAATGCCCCAATTCTATGTCCTTTTATTCGGGCTTGCCTGGCTGGCGGCGATCTGGGATCTCGACCTGCATCTTGGCGCCGGCTTGGGCGTTTTCCTGCTCTATCTCGTTCCCGTCGGTCTCGTGGTCTGGTATGTCGGAGGGGCCTGGGCGGTCATCATGCCGGTTCTCGCCGCCGCCGCCGCATGGCAGGCGGATGTGTCGTCAAGGGATATCTTCGCCCCGCCGCATGATTCTTATTGGGAGGCAGCGGCCAGGTTGTGCTGCTACCTGGTCATATCCCATCTGTTGGTCCTGCGCAGGCATCGGGCGGCCGCCGCGCCGGGCTCCTCATCGCCGGGCCTGCGGAATCAATAAACGATCATCCGGCGCTGACTAGGCGCGGATAAAAATCGTAAAATATCCCCGTGACTTTTAGCCTGATCATCAATACCGACAAAAGAGGATCCCCCGCATGAAAAGCCTGCTTTACGCCACCGCCTTCGAGACATACGCGATCTGGAGCGTCCTGGGGATTTCGATCCTGGGGCTTGCCTATGCCCTCCTTCTGCGCGCCCAGATACTGCGCAAGGACAAGGGCACGCCCGAGATGCAGGAGATATGGAACGCGATACGGCAGGGAGCCGACGCCTATCTGGAGCGGCAGCTTAAAACCATCCTGCCCCTGATTGCCATTTTGACCGTGCTGCTGTTCTTCTCCGTCTACATCGTCCCGCCGAGCGCCGAGGCCCTGGCGCGTTTCTCCTCCCTGGGGCCGGATCAAGTCAGGCTCGTCATCGGCGTCGGCCGCGCGCTGGCCTTCGTCATGGGCGCGTTTTTCTCGCTCCTGGTCGGACAGTTCGGCATGAGGATGGCCATCGAGGGCAACGTCCGCGTGGCCAGCGCCTCCCGGCGCGGCTTTGCCGAATCCCTGCAGATCGCGTATCGCTCCGGCACGATCACGGGGATGCTCACCGACGGCCTCGGGCTCTTGGGAGGCACGGCCATCTTCATCGTCTTCGGAGTCGCGGCGCCCGACGCGCTGCTGGGCTTCGGCTTCGGCGGCACGCTTTTGGCCCTCTTCATGCGGGTGGGTGGAGGCATCTTCACCAAGGCCGCCGACGTCGGCGCCGATCTGGTGGGCAAGGTCGAGGCGGGCGTGCCCGAGGACGATTCCCGCAACGCGGCCGTGATCGCGGATCTGGTCGGCGACAACGTGGGCGACTGCGCCGGCATGGCGGCCGACATATTCGAATCCTACGAGGTGACGATCGTCTCCGGGCTGATCCTGGGCCTGGCCATGGCCTCCTTGACCCATGAGCTTAAATGGATCATCTTCCCCCTGCTCGTGCGCGGCATCGGCGTGCTCTCCTCGATCATCGGGACCTATGTCGTGACGGGCGAGTCGAAGGGCCGGCGCACCAACGCGATGTCCGCCATCAACCACGGCTTCTACACCTCGGCCGGGCTCTCCATCTTCGCCTTTTTCCTGCTGGCGCATTTCTACATGCACGAATGGCGCGCCTTTTTGTCGGTGTCGGTGGGCATCCTCCTGGCCATCGTGCTCGACGAGGTCACCAAGTACTTCACGCACACGGAGTATAAGCCGGTCAAGACCATCGCCTCCTCATCCCGCACCGGAGCGGCGACGCTGCTCCTGCGCGGCCTGGCGGTCGGCTGCGAGGCCTCGGTCTGGCAGATTCTGGTGATCGCCGCGACGATCCTGGCGGCGGTCCTCATATACCACGGCCAGCCGGTGATCCATGTTTTCTACGGAGTGGCCATGACCGGCATCGGCATGCTCACGCTGACCGGAAACAACGTGGCCATGGACGCCTTCGGCCCGATCGCCGACAACGCCAACGGCATCGGCGAAATGGCGCATCTGGAGCCCTCCGCGCGCCAGATCATGGCCGACTTGGACGCCGTGGGCAACACGACCAAGGCGATCACCAAGGGCGTGGCCATCGGGTCGGCCGTCATCGCGGCGGTCTCGCTGTTCGGCTCCTATCTCAGCGACGTTTCCAGCGTCCAGGAGCGCATGGGTTTGTCCGAGGGCTTGCGGCTTTTGAGCACGGGCATCCGGGTGTCCAATCCCATGGTCTTCATCGGCCTCTTGATCGGGGGCTCCCTGCCGTGGCTTTTTTCCTCCACCATGATCAGCGCGGTGGCGCGCGCGGCGGCGCTGATCGTCACCGAGGTGCGCCGGCAGTTCCGCATCCCGGGCTTGATGGAAGGCCGGGTCAAGCCTGATTACCGGCAGGCGGTCGGCATCTGCACCGTGGCCGCGCAGAAGGAGCTGCTGGGCTTGGCCCTCATCGCGGTGTTCGCGCCCCTGGTCATCGGCATCTCGCTGCAGGTGGAGGCCCTCGGAGGATTTTTGGCGGGCGTCATCCTGTCCGGACAGCTCCTGGCGGTGTTCATGGCGGTGACCGGCGGGGCCTGGGACAACGCCAAAAAGCTCATCGAGGACGGCCTTTACGGGGGCAAGGGTTCCAAGGCTCACGAAGCTTCCGTGGTCGGAGACACCGTCGGCGACCCCTTGAAGGACACGGCCGGACCGGCGTTGAACCCGATGATCAAGGTGCTCAATCTCGTGGCTCTCCTGGCCGCGCCGATCCTGGTGCGCTATGACCTCACCCACCCCGGAATGTGGGTCGTGCTCCTGGTCTCCTCGCTGCTGATCGTAGGGGCGGTCCTCTATTCCAGGCGCGAGGTGGCCGAGCCCGAAGTCCTGCAGGAAGCGCCCGGCCTGAAGCGCCCGGAGCAAGCCGCCGCGCCCATGGCGCCGGAGCCCTGCGCCAGCCTGGGCGCGGTTGCCTCGGAGCCGGTCAACTACCGCCTCTACTGTCTCGTCTATCCCATGGAGGCGCTGGTCGCCTCGATGCTGCCGCCGGAGGAATTCGCCACTTATCTCGCCCTCGGCACCCGGAAGATCGCCCGCGGCAAGGTCGTTTTTTTCGAGGTCGAGCCCGGCTTCGCCAGCCAACGTTTCGATTGGGAAAGGGCGCGCATGGAATGCGTCCCGACGCCGGACGGCCAGCCCAAGAAGTCGGTTTACCTGGGCATCTACCGCGTCCTGGAGCATGTGCCTCTTAAATCGATTCGCCGTCTGTATCTGGTGACCCGGGACGGCCGGGTTCTGGACCTCGCGCCCCAGCATATCGCTCAAGCCGCGGATCATCCCCGGCGCGATGGAGCCTATCTGTATCAAGAGCTCTGCCCGGTCCGGCCGCTGGTGGTCTCGCGCCTGGATCCCCTCGATCTGGGGCAATTCATGACCGACCCGTCAAACCCCCTGCATATGCCGAGGATATTTTTCGCCCGGCTTAAGCTGGGTGACAATCCGCGCAACATCGAGGAGGAGGCTTCCCTTCCCTACGATAATCTCGCGCATATCCAGGATTGCGTCCGGGAAGTGCTCGGGCATGACAAGGCGACCAAGACCGTGGAGCGTTCCAGTCCCGACGGATTCTTCTATTCGACGATAACGGACGGCTTCTATCTGGCGGAGCAGAAGGGCGGCCTTTACTTCCCCTTCCCTCAGGAGGACGAGCTCAAGGACCGTTATTACAAGTGGTGGCGTTCGGCCGTTTAGCCGCGAGCGGCCATGCGGAGATTCGCGCTTGAAGTCGTTTCCTAAGGCGCCTCAATTTCGTTACAATGTGAATGAAGGGAATCGTCTAATAAGGAAGGAGACCTCCCCATGGGCCAGAACATCGTTGAGAAGATCATCTACGCGCATCTGCGCGAAGGCGAGTACGCGCCGGGCCGGGAGATAGGCATCCGCGTCGACCAGACCCTCACGCAGGACGCCACGGGCACCATGGCCTACCTGCAGTTCGAGGCCTTGGGGCTTACCGAAGTCAAGACCGATCTCTCGGTCTCCTACGTGGACCATAACACGGTCCAGGTCGGCTTCGAGAACGCCGACGATCACCGTTATCTTCAGACCGTGGCCGCGCGCTGCGGCGTCGTGTTCTCGCGCGCGGGCAACGGCATCTGCCATCAGGTCCACCTGGAACGCTTCGGCAAGCCCGGCACGACGCTGTTGGGCTCGGATAGCCACACCCCCACCGGCGGCGGCATCGGCCAGCTCGCCATCGGCGCGGGGGGGCTGGACGTGGCCGTGGCTATGGGCGGCGGGAATTTTTATCTGCAGGCTCCGCGGGTCGTCCTGGTCCGCCTGACCGGCCGGCTCAAGGATTGGGTGTCGAGCAAGGACGTCGTGCTCAAGATGCTGGAGCTCTTGGGCACCAAGGGCAACGTGGGCGTGACGTTGGAGTACGGCGGCCCGGGCGTCGCCTCGCTTTCGGTCCCGGAGCGCGCGACCATCACCAACATGGGCGCGGAGATGGGAGTGACCACGTCGGTGTTCCCGGCCGACGAGACGACCCGGCGCTTCCTCGCGGCCCAGGGCCGCGAGCGCGACTTCGCTCCGCTGGTTCCCGATCCCGATGCCGGCTACGCCCGGGTCATCGAGCTGGACCTGGGCTCGGTGGAGCCCCTGGCGGCCGCTCCCCACAGCCCCGGCAACGTCAAGCGGGTCCGGGAACTTGGCCACGTCAAGGTCAGCCAGGTCTGCATCGGGTCATGCACCAATTCCTCTTATAAGGACATGATGACGGCGGCGGGGATACTCAAGGGCCGCAGCGTGCATCCGGACGTGAGCCTGGCCGTGGCGCCGGGCTCTCGCCAGGTACTCATGATGCTCGCCCGCAACGGCGCGCTCGCCGACCTCGTCGCGGCCGGCGCGCGGATCATGGAGAGCGCCTGCGGCTTCTGCATCGGCAACCACTACTCGCCGGGTAGCGGCGCGGTTTCGGTGCGCACCTCCAACCGCAATTTCGAGGCTCGCAGCGGCACCAAGGACGCCCAAGTCTACCTGGCCAGTCCCGAGGTCGCCGCCGTGGCCGCCCTGCGCGGCGCCTTCGTCGATCCCCGCGATGCCGGCCTCTTATGCCCGCGCGCGGCCGAGCCCGAGCGGTTCCTGATAGACGATTCCCTCTTCGTCGCGCCCATCCGGGAGCGCGCCTCGGTCCGGGTGGAGCGCGGCCCCAACGTCGGAGAGCCGCCGCGCAACGAACGCATGCCCGAGGTCCTCGCCGGCGAAGTGCTCATAAAGGTGGGAGACAAGGTCACCACCGATCACATCATGCCCGCGGGGGCGCGGCTCAAGTACCGCTCCAACGTGCCCAAATACGCCGAGTTCGTCTTCGAGAACGTGGATAAGACATTTCCCGGGCGGTGCCTGGCGGCCAAGGCGTCCGGCCGGCACGCGGTGGTCGTGGCGGGAGAGTCCTACGGCCAGGGCTCCAGCCGCGAGCATGCCTCCATGTGCCCGATGTACCTGGGAGTCAAGGCCGTGCTCGCCAAGTCCTTCGAGCGCATCCACTCCGCGAACTTGGTCAACTTCGGCATCGTTCCGCTGGTTTTCGCCGACCCGAGGGACTACGACGCGCTTCAGGGCGGAGACCGCCTCGGCGCGGCGGACTGGCGTCAGGCCGTGGCTTCCGGCGGGCCGGTGCGGCTTGAAAACGAGCGCACGGGCGCCGTGCTGGAATGCCGCTGCGAGCTGTCGGAGCGCCAGAGGCTCATCGTCGCTTCGGGCGGCTTGCTCAACTACACCACGTCGCGCTCGCCCGAGCCGTCTTTGTCCGGCGGCCGCCGCGGCTGAGCCTATAAGATCATGTCAAGGAGACACCATATGTCCCAGCAAGAGAAGATTGCGGTCAAGACCCCGTTGGTGGAAATGGACGGCGACGAGATGACGCGCATCATCTGGCAGATGATCAAGGACAAGCTCATCCTCCCTCATCTCAATATCCAGCTGGAATACTATGACCTTGGGGTTTCCCATCGCGACGCGACCGACGACAAGGTCACCGTGGACTGCGCCGAGGCCATCAAGAAGCACGGGGTGGGCGTCAAGTGCGCCACCATCACGCCGGACGCCGAGCGCGTCACGGAGTACAAGCTCAAGAAGGCCTGGCCCTCGCCCAACGGCACCATCCGCGGCATCCTCGACGGCACGGTGTTCCGCAAGCCGATCCTGTGCCGCAATATCGCGCCCGCGGTGCGCAGCTGGATCAAGCCCATCGTCATAGGACGCCACGCCTACGGCGACCTTTATAAGTCGGCCGACATGGTGGTCCCGGGCGCGGGCAGCGCCGAGCTGGTCTTTACACCGGCCGACGGCGGCAAGCCGGTCCGGGTGCCCATCCATGAGTTCAAGGGCTCCGGCATCGTCATGGGCATGCATAACACGGAAAAATCCATCGCCTCCTTCGCGCGGGCGTGCATCAACTACGCGATCTCGGAACGGCTGCCCTTATGGTTCGCGTCCAAGGACACGATCAGCAAGCGCTACCACGCCTTCTTCAAGGAGGTGTTCAACGCCGAGGTCAAGAAGCGCGAGGCGGATCTTCGCAAGGCCGGCGTGGAATACCGCTATCTGCTTATCGACGACGCCGTCGCCCAGATCATGAAGCACGAGGGCGGCGTGCTCTGGGCCTGCAAGAACTACGACGGCGACGTTATGTCGGACATGGTCGCCGCGGGCTTCGGCAGCCTGGGCATGATGACCTCGGTGCTGGTCTCGCCGGACGGAAAGTTCGAGTATGAGGCCGCCCACGGCACGGTGCGCCGCCACTATTACGAGCATCTCAAGGGCAACCCCACGAGCACGAATTCCGTGGCCTCGATCTATGCCTGGACCGGCGCGCTGCGCAAGCGCGGCGAGTTCGACCAGACGCCGGCCGTCTGCGCCTTCGCGGACATGCTGGACCGGGCGGTCATCGGCTGCATCGAGGAGGGCATCGTGACGAAGGATCTGATGAAGCTCGTCACCCCCGCTCCCCGGCGGCACGTCAGCACCGAGGGTTTTATCGACCAGGTGGCCCAACGCCTGGCCGTGAACCTCGACAAAAGCGCGCTTCCGGCGGCTTATAAGCCGCTGGCCGTCAACTGACCTGGAGAGCGACCATGGCCCAACGCGGGATACGGGAGTACGACGGCAAACGCATGCTCTTCCGCGCTCTGGCCGAGCGCTTCCCATCGTTCCAGGAGAGGGCGCGCCGGCTCGCTCTCGTCGCTCCGGATACGAAGGAAAAGGAGCTGCTCGAGGCGCATCCGTGGCTCAAGAAGGAAAAATTGGTCGTCAAACCCGATCAGCTTTTCGGCAAGCGCGGCAAGCACGGGCTCGTTTGCCTGGACGCCGATTGGAAGACGGCTCGGGCCTGGATGCGCGAACGGATGGAGAAGACCGTGAAGGTGGGCCCCGCCGAGGGGACCTTGACGCATTTCCTGGTCGAGCCCTTCACCCCGCACAAGGACGACGAGGAGTTTTACGTCGCCTTCAAGGCGGAGAAAGAGCATGACGTCGTCTATTTTTCGACGAAGGGCGGCATTTTTGTCGAGGAGAACTGGGACCGGGTGCTGGAATCCCGGATTGGGGTTCTGCGCGAGCCGGGGGACCTGGAGATCAAGCTCCCCGTGGCGGCCGAGCGCCGCGAGGCCGCGCTTGCTTTTCTGGGCGGGCTGCACCGCCTCTTTGCCGCGGGGCACTTCACCTACCTGGAGATCAATCCCTTCACGTTTTGCGGCGACGAGCCCGTGCCGCTAGACCTGGTCGCCAAGGTGGACGATACGGCCGTCTTCGAATGCCGCGCGCTTTGGGGCGACTTGGAATTCCCTGCCTCCTTCGGCAGCCGCACGCGTCCGGAGGAGGCCTTCATCAAGAGCTTGGACGCCAAGAGCGGCTCCTCGCTCAAGCTCACCGTTCTCAACCCCCAGGGCCGGGTGTGGCTGATGGTGGCCGGAGGCGGAGCCTCCGTCATCTACGCCGATACCGTCTGCGACCTGGGGGCGTCGAAGGAACTGGCCAACTATGGCGAGTATTCGGGCAATCCGACCACGGAGGAGACCTATCATTACGCGCGCACCCTTCTCGACCTGATGACCCGCCAAAAGGACCCCAAGGGCAAGGTGCTTCTCATCGGCGGCGGCATCGCGAATTTCACGGACGTGGCCAAGACCTTCACCGGCATAGTCAAGGCGCTCGAGGAATATCGCGCCAAGCTCGTGGCGCACAAGGTGCGCATCTACGTGCGCCGCGGCGGCCCCAATTATAAGGAGGGGCTCGAGCGCATGCGCCGCCTGGGAACCACGCTCGGCGTGCCCATCGAAGTCTACGGCCCGGAAACCCATATGACCAAGATCGTGTCCATGGCTCTGGCCGGGTGAGGGGGAAAGACATGAACAACGACGCGGAACTCTTCACGGAGCGCACCCAGGCGATCGTCTACGGAAACCAGACGGCCGCCATCAGCCGCATGCTCGACTTCGACTACGCCTGCGGCCGCGAGACGCCGTCGGTCGCGGCGATCGTCGATCCCGGCAAGGACGGCTGCCATAAGGCCTTTTTCGGGTTGCGGGAGGTGCTTCTCCCCGTGCACCGCTCGATCGACGCTGCGGCCCGGGCTCATCTTCAGGCCGACGTCCTGGTCAATTTCGCCTCGATGCGCAGCGCCTTTGCCACGACGATGGAGGCCCTGAAGAGCCCGACGATCCGCGTCGTGGCGGTCATCGCCGAGGGCGTTCCCGAGCGGCGCGCCCGCGTCCTGGCCGCGACGGCCCGGGAGCTGGGCAAGTGGATCATCGGGCCGGCGACCGTGGGGGGCATCAAGGCCGGCTGCTTCAAGATCGGCAACGCGGCCGGGACCTACGAGAATATCGTGGAGTCCAAGCTCCATCGGCCCGGCTCGGTCGGCTTCGTCTCGAAGTCCGGCGGGCTTTCGAACGAGTGCTACAACATCATAGCCCGCGCCACGGACGGGCTCTACGAGGGCGTGGCCATCGGCGGCGACGCCTGGCCGGGATCGACGCTGCTCCAGCACATCCTGCGCTACGAGCGCATCCGCGCCGTCAAGATCATCGCGGCCTTGGGAGAGCTCGGCGGGACCGGCGAACTCGAGATCGTCGAGGCCCTCAAGGCCGGCAAGATCAAGAAGCCGCTGGTCATATGGGTGACCGGCACCTGCTCGAAGATGTTTCCCGCGGGAGTGCAGTTCGGCCACGCGGGCGCCAAGGCCGGCTCGCGGCTGGAAACGGCCGACGCGAAGAACGAGGCCCTGCGCCGGGCCGGCGCCGTCGTGCCCGCGAGCTTCGACGGCTACGGCGAGGCCCTGGGTAAGGTCTACGCGGGCCTGGTGAAGAAGGGCGCGCTCAAGCCCGCGCCCGACGTTCCGGCGCCGGCGCTGCCTCTCGATTTCGCCAAGGCGCTCAAGGAAGGCCGCATCCGCAAGCCCACGACCTTCATCACGACGATCTCGAACGACCGCAAGGAGGAGCTCGAATACAACAACCTTCCCATAACCCAGGTCGTTTCCCGGGAGATAGGACTCGGCGGCGTCATCGGGCTGCTGTGGTTTAAAAAAGAGCTGCCGGCCTACGCCCGGAAGTTCCTCGAGCTGGCGATGACGCTCACGGCCGACCACGGCCCCGCGGTGTCGGGCGCGCACAACGCCATCGTCGCGGCCCGGGCGGGCAAGGACGTCATCAGCGCGCTGGTCTCCGGGCTGCTGACGATCGGCCCCCGCTTCGGGGGCGCCATCGACGACGCGGCGCGCGTCTTCAAAAAGGCCCAGGAGGCCGGGATCTCCCCCGAAGAGCTGCTGCGCGACATGAAGGCGCAAGACCGGAACATCCCGGGCATCGGCCACCGCGTCAAAAGCCTTGAGAATCCCGACATGCGCGTGACCCTGCTCAAGGAGTTCTGCCGCAAGCATTTCAAGAAGACCGAGCTGCTCGATTACGCCCTTGAGGTGGAGAAGCTCACGACCGCCAAGCGCGCCAACCTTATCCTCAACGTCGACGGCTGCATCGGCATCTGTTTCGTCGACCTGCTCAAGAGCAGCGGCTGTTTCACGAAGCCGGAGGTCGATGAGATCATCGATTTGGGCTGTCTCAACGCCCTTTTCGTGGTGAGCCGTTCGATCGGGCTCATCGGGCATATCTTCGACCAGAAGCGTCTCAAGCAGCCTCTTTACCGCGCGGCCTACGACGAGATCGCGTATATGACGGATGCTTGACGAGGGGGGCGCAATGACCGGGAATCGGAAACTCGAGGCTTGGGTCCGGGATATGGCTGCCATGTGCCGGCCCGACCGCGTCCATTGGTGCGACGGCTCGCCCGAGGAGTACGAACGCCTCATGGCCGAGATGACGGCCAGCGGCATGGCCCGCCGGCTCGACGAAAAGAAGCGGCCGGACTGCTACGCTTTCAACTCCCATCCCGGCGACGTGGCCCGCGTCGAGCAGAGCACCTTCATATGCTCCCGGAGGCGGGAGGACGCCGGGCCCACGAACAACTGGTGCGATCCGGCCGATATGAAGGCCAAGCTCGCCGCCCTGTATGCCGGCAGCATGAGGGGCCGCACCATGTACGTCATCCCTTTCAGCATGGGGCCGCTGGGCTCCAAGATCTCCCATATCGGGGTCGAGATCACGGATTCCCCATACGTCGTGGTCAACATGCGGGTCATGACCCGCATGGGCAAGAAGGCCCTCGACGCGCTCGGCCGCGGCGATTTCGTGCCCTGCCTGCATTCCGTGGGCGCGCCGCTCGCCCCCGGCCAGAAGGACTCCAAATGGCCCTGCAACCCGGAGCACAAGTACATAGTGCATTTCCCCGAGGAGCGCGCGGTCTGGTCCTACGGCAGCGGCTACGGCGGCAACGCCCTGCTGGGCAAGAAGTGCTTCTCTTTGCGCATCGCCTCGGTCATGGCGCGCGACGAGGGGTGGCTCGCCGAGCACATGCTCATCCTCGGCGTGACCAATCCCGCCGGAGAGAAGAAGTACTTCGCGGCCGCCTTCCCCAGCGCTTGCGGCAAGACCAACCTGGCCATGCTCATCCCGTCCATCCCGGGCTGGAAGGTGGAGTGCGTGGGCGACGACATCGCCTGGATGAAGTTCGGGGCTGACGGCCGGCTTTACGCCATCAACCCGGAGTACGGCTTTTTCGGCGTGGCGCCCGGCACCTCCATGGACTCCAACCGCAACGCCATGCTTTCCTTCACCCGCAACGCCATCTTTACCAACTGCGCTTTGACGCCCGAGAGCGACGTTTGGTGGGAGGGCATGACCAAGGCCCCGCCGCCGCGGCTGACGAGCTGGCTCGGGGAGCCGTGGACTCCGGGCTGCGGCAAGCCGGCCGCCCATCCGAACGCCCGCTTCACCGCGCCCGCGGGCCAGTGCCCGGTCATCGATCGCGGCTGGGAGGATCCTGCCGGCGTGCCTATCTCCGCCTTCCTTTTCGGCGGCAGGCGCGCCTCGGTCGTCCCGCTCGTCGTCGAGTCGTTCGACTGGCGCCACGGGACATTCCTGGGCGCCACCGCCTCCTCGGAGAAGACCGCGGCCGCGGCGGGCCAGGTCGGGGAACTGCGGCGCGATCCCATGGCCATGCTGCCCTTTTGCGGCTATCACATGGGGGACTATTTCGCGCATTGGCTCAGGCTGGGAGAGCGGGCCGACGCCGGCAAGCTGCCCAGGATTTACTACGTCAACTGGTTCCGCAAATCGGCGGACGGGCGGTTCCTGTGGCCCGGCTTCGGCGAGAACAGCCGCGTTCTCAAGTGGATATTCGAGCGGCTCGACGGCCGGGCGCCGGCCAGAAAGACTCCGATCGGCAACTTGCCCACTGCGGAGGCGCTCGACCGCGCCGGGCTCGACCTGCCCGACCGGGACCTGGAGGAACTCCTCCTCGTCGACCGGGCCGCCTGGCTGGGCGAAGTCCCTTTGATCCGGGAACAATTCGCCCCCTTCGGCGAGAGGCTGCCCCAGGGTTTGCGCGAGGAACTCCGCGCCCTGGAAGCGCGGCTTAAGCAGAATCCCTGAGGCACGTCTCCGGGCGAGACGCAGACTGCCGTAACGGTCTCTATCGAGTCGAAGCCTCCCCGGAATCTCCGGTCTTACCGGTGGGACGATTCCTCATAGGCGTGCCGGCCCTCCTGCAACGCGGCCTCGACCTGCTCCTTCTTGCGCTTGGCCTCCGCGTTGATCCGGGCGAGCAATTCGGCGCTTTTCTCGCGCTTGCGCTTGAGCCAGGTTCCCAGTTGTTCCCGGGTCTCTTTGCCCGCGTTGGGCGCAAAGAGGATACCCAAGACGAATCCTATCGCGCCGCCGATCGCGGTGCCGATCATGAAATTGACCGCCGTCTTCCCGCCTTCCTTCATGTTGATCATAACGTCCTCCTCGGCTTGCCTCGGGACGCCGGCGTTTCGCGGCCGCCGGCGCGCGCAAGCTCCATCATCCTGCCCATATTGTAGCGGCGGGCCGTAAGGAAAAGGTCAAGTCCTCCCGCTGTCACGATAAATTCACCCGCCGCAGACCCGCCGGTCATCCCCCGGTCGGGGTCTCCGTCCTATAATTGGTAGGGTGCTGATAAATCCCATCGCGGAACTGCGGTGTCTTGCTTTAAACTCCTGTTAAAGTGATGCGTGATAACGCATCACTTTAACAGTGCCGTAAGAGAGCGCGCGGCCTCGCCGACCCGCGATAGCGAAGCGGCAAAGCCGCCTGCCGCAGATCAGCGCGCATATTCCGGTGGTTAGAAACTGCCGGTACAGACAGAACTGCGGCTCCGGCTATTGGTCGGAGGCCTTGTTAGGGCGATGGTAAAGGAGGACGCGATGGGATCCGCGGCGCGGCGGGGGGCGGCGGCCGCCCTGGCGGCGCTCGGGCTTCTGGCGCCCGTGGGCGCGGCAGGCCGGGCAGTGCACGACCTCTGTCCGGGGGTCCGCTTCGTGGGGGCCGATCCGGGCCTCAATGAGGTGGAAAAGCGCCTGGTCTGCGGCGACCCGGACTCCGAGGGTTGGAAGCGCGTCTCCCTGCCGCAGGCAAAGGGGTTCCTCCGGGCTTTCCTCCAGCGGCGCGGTTATGGCCTGGCCACGTTCCAGAGCGAGGACCGCCTGTTGGTCGTGGACATCGGGACGCCCACGGTGGTCGGAAAGTTCACGGGCTCGGGCATCGACGGGATATTCGACCTCGGAAAGCGCAGCGGGTTCGTCGGCAATCTCCTGACCCCCGCCCTCCTGGACAAGGCCCAGAAAGCGGTTCTCTGGGAGCTCCAATCCCGGGGCTACGCCTGTCCCCGCGTCGCGGTCACGGGCGACGCGCGCACCGGGGAGGTCCACGTGGACGTCGACCCCGGCGGGATATATCGGTTCTCGGAGATACCTCCGGCCCCGATCCCGGGGATCGATCCGGCCGTGCTCGACCGCTTCCGGGCCTTCGTCTACGGGAAGCCCTTCGACATCCGCCTCCTGAGCCTGACCGCGGAGCGCCTCAAGCAGGAAGAGCTCTTCATGAACGCCGCCTACGAGGTGGCCTGCGGGACGGACGGCCCGCGCGTCACCCAGCACGTCGTATCGGCGCCGCCGCGGCTGGTGACGATCGGCGTCGGCGCCGATACGGAAGGCCTCGTTCGGGGCCGGGCCAGGTTTCAGCACTCGCGCATCGGGTATCGCGCCAGTTCGGCGGAGCTGGAGCTCTCCGCCAGCCGCCTGGAGCAGGCGCTGTCGGGTTCCATGCGCGTCTACCTGCGGCCCGCGGACCGGCTGCACCTGGTCCCGGCGGCATTCCTTAGGCGCGAGGACGACGCCCCCTATTCGGCGGCTCATGCCCAGGCCAGTCTCGGCCCGGCATGGACGAGGGATTTTTCAGGCTTTTCCCTCGAGCTTCGCGGCGGCCCGGCGGTCGAATACTTCAATACCCTGACCGGACTCGGTCCCAGCCGCGCGCGCTGGCTGGGCTTGCAGACCCGGGCTCTGGCGCGCAGCCACGAGCATGAGTACTATCAGCGCGACCCGCGGCAGGGGTGGTCTTTCACCTTGGAGACCGCCTCGCGCCTGGCCGGCGCCTACTCCTCGATATCCGTCCATCGCCTGCGCCTGGGCGCCGAGGCCCTCTGGAATTTGGGGCGCTTCGATCCCGCCGTGGCCATTTTCGCCGCTCGGGGCTTTTTGACCACCACTTGGATCGCGCAGCCCGCGGCGGCGTTTACGCGGCTGCCTCCCTCGGACCGGACTTTTTTCGGGGGAGAAGCCGACCTGCGCGGCCTCGGCCGCAAACAGCTCCCCGGCGACCGGACGGGTTTTTTGACGGCCGTCTACGACGGCTTGGAGCTGCGCGCGGGCGAGCTGCTGCCCTATAATTTTCAGCCTCTGGCGTTCATCGACGCGGCCATGGGCGGGGTCCGGGACTTCCACCTGGACCCGGACGTGTACTACTCGCCGGGCTGCGGCCTGCGGTGGCCTTCCCCGGTGGGGACTTTCCGGCTGACCTTGGCGCGCGGGCTGGCCTGGCGGCGGGGGAGTTTGACCGCGCCGCCGACCCCGCGCTGGCAGTTCTTCCTCGGTTACGGCAAGGAGTTCTGATGGCGCGCGCGGCCCGGATTCTGTGCCGGATGATCTTGGGGCTCTCGGTCAGCCTCGTCCTGCTCGCCGCGCTGACGCTGGCGCTGCCCTCCTGGATCATCAATAGCCGGACCGTTGCCGCGGGCCTGCGGCGCTTCGGCGGCGCCTACCGGCCGTCATGGCGGGAACTGGGAATCGAGATCAGCAGCCCAGGGTTGTTGAAGAAGCGCGTCGTCCTTCACGCCGTCGACTTTTGTTTTCACGACCCCGGGGGTTTCGTCTCGGGCTGCTTGCCCGAGCTGGAGCTCGACGCGACGCTCGAGCTGGGGCGTTCTCCCTGGATCAAGGTCCGGCGCCTGGAGCGTTTGGCGCTGCGCTCCCGGAACCTTCGCGTCGACGCGGCGGCGGCCCCGGCCGCGCGGCGGCGGCGAAGCTCTCCGGCCGGCGTGCCGGACTTGGCGGGGCTCGTGCCCGGGCCTTTGCGGGGGATGACGATCGGCGCGCTCGACGTCCAGCTGCCGGAGACGCGGGTTGTCTCCGGGCGGAGCGCGGCGACGGTCTCTTTCGACTGCGGATTCTCGGCTCTCTCGGCGCGGCCGCTGGAGATCCGGGCCGACGGCGTCCTGCGGCGGGGCCGCGGCGTCCGGCGCGGGTATCGGGCGCGGATGATCATCGACTCGGACCTCCTGGGCGGCGGCTCTCTGACTTATCTCGACGCGCGCCTGCGGCTCGGCGGCGACGGCGGGGTCAAGGGGGAGGCTTGGGCCAGGCTCAAGCAGTCCGGAAAGTCCGGGCTTCTGGAGAGCGTCCGCGCGGAGGTGCGCGCGCCCGGAAGATTCCTGCGCGCCCGGCTGGAGGGTTCTTTGACTCCCGGGCTGCATGACTTCAAGGGAGACCTCGCCCTGGAGGACCAGGCCGCCGCCTGGCGCCGGGTCGAGCTGCGGGACTGCGTCTTGAGACTCCCGACCAAGCCCGGCTCGGCGAGCCCTCGGCGGGCTGAGCTCGCCTGCGGGCTCAGCCTGGTCCCGGCGCTCCTGGCCGGGCTGCGGGACTCGGCGCCGCGGCTGCTCGAGGGGACTCTGACGGCCCAGGCTGACTTGCACCCGGAGCGAGCCGGCGACGCCTTCGCGGGCCGCGCCGAGCTCAGCATCGGCGCGCCGCGGCGTTGGTACCGGTTCCTCGCGCGCCTGGCCCTGACGGTCAACGGCCGGCTGGGGCGGCTGCCCCAAGACCTGCAGGCCCGCTACGAACTCGAATCCGGCCTGCGCGTCGAACGCTTCAGCGACGTCGTCGAATTTTTGGAGCACACGCCTTACGCCGTTTTCGCCCCGCTCAACTCCTTCGAGGGCCCGCTGAGCCTGGAGGCGCGCAGCGCCGGCGACGTCCGGGCCAAGGATCTGGAGGCGCGGTTCCGGTTTGATTCTCGGCTGGCCTCGCGCAGACAGAGGCTTGATGCCAGGGTCGTAGGCAGCCTTGCCGCGCTGGGCTGGCGCACTTCCCGGAGATCCTGGCGGGGCGAGGGGGAGGCCGAGCTCAAGTCCGTGGCCTTGGAGCTGCCCTATCTCAAGATAGGAGCCATCCCCGGGGTCTCGGTAGACGAACGCATCAAGACCGGCGCGCCGGAGCCCGGAGTCCGGGCGTCGACCGGGACGCCGTTGGAGTACAGACTGCGCGTCTTTTCGAGTTCCGCCGCCATCCTGTACTCCAACCTGGCTCAGGATCCCGTGCCGGTCGATCTCGACCTCATTGTGCGCCCCGCCGGGGCGGCCGGAACCATCCGGGTCGCGGCCTTCGGCATGAAGATTTTCGGGCAAGCGGCGCGGATAGATCATTTGAAGTTGACCCTGAGCCCGGAGAAGCGGGATATGGGTTTGGAGGGGAAGGTCGTCTGCCAACGGCAGTCGGCGACGATAGACATATTTTTGTCGGGCCGCACGGGCCGTCCCCAGCTGAGCTTGCGCAGCGACCCTCCCATGACCCAGGAGGAGATCGTCGGGCTTCTGCTCTTCGGGAAGACGCCGACGGAACTCGACGGCGAGCAGCAGTCCAGCGTGGGCAACGCTTCGGCCGCGATGCGCAGCGGAGCCTTCGGGCTGGCCTCGCTGTATCTCTTCGCGGCCACGCCGATCGAATCGGTCGGCTACGACACCGCGACCCAAAGCTATCGCGTGCGCTTCAAGCTCCCGGGCGGAGCGAGCCTGAGCCTGGGCTCAAGCCTGGATGAGTCCCGGACCTTGACCCTGCGCAAGCGTCTGCTGCGCGACGTCGAGGTCGAGACGGAGCTTCGGCGCTCTCCGGACCAAAAGGAAGCGGTGACGACTTTCCTCCAATGGTTCCGGCGTTACTAGGGAGCCATTCGCCGGAGGCTGCGGCCCGGTTGCGCGGGGGGGTGGATTCTGCTAACATTTTGACTGATCCTGCTTGAATATTTCGACAAGAAGCGCGAGATGGCCGGCTAAGGCGGCTTCTTGGATATCCAGACCCGCTTTCCGGCCTCTGGCGCTGGCTTGAACGAGGAAATATCGGTGAAAACAGCGATCCTGGCTTTCTGCATGACGCTCGCGCCCTCGGTCCTGCCGGCGCAGCAGGCTCGCGTCATAAGCCTGGCCGAGGCTTATCGGCTCTCGCTGGCCAAGAGCGAAACCCTCGCGCAGGACGCGGAAGGAATCAAGGAGCTTGAGGCCGCCGAACGTCTGATCAGGTCGGCCTTCTTGCCTGCGCTCACCGGTCTGGGCACTGAGTCCTCGGCCGACCGGTCCCAGGGCAAGGGGCAGGCCGGTCTCAACCTGAACTACGAGCTTTTCTCCGGCATGCGCGACTATATTTCCGCCCGGGCCTCCGCCCTCAAGACCGAGGCCGCCAGGCTCGGCTTGGCCCGCGCCAAGCAGGCCCTGTACCTCAACGTGGCGCAGGCTTGCATCAACCTTTCGTCCGTGCGCCAGGAACTCGCGGTCCGGCAAGGCCAATTGGGGGTTTCAACCAATCGGATAAAGGAGCTTCAGGGCCGCGAGTCCGTGGGACGCTCCCGCAAAAGCGAGGTCGTGGCCGCCCAGGCCCAGCTGGCCCAGGACGAGTCCGCCCTGCAGAACGCCCTGGGAAGGGAGAAAATCGCCCAGCTTGAGCTGGGTTTTTTGACCGGGCTGGAAGCAGACCTGGCTCCGGAACCGCTTCCCTTGCCCGAGAACTACGCCCTGGGGCCTTATCTGCGCCTGGCGCAGACACGTTTTGACGTCGAGGCGGCCCGCATGACGCTGGAGGCCGCGCGGCTGGGCGCCGACGCGGAGAGACACCTGCGCTGGCCTTCTCTCAACGTCGGCGCCAACTATTACTTCAAACGCCCGGCGCCCTACAGAAACGTGGACTGGGACGCCGGGCTGACGTTGAGCCTGCCGCTTTTCAGCGGCGGCGCCATCGGCGCGGCCGTGGACCAGGCCCAGGCGCGCGGCGCGGCCGCCGAGTACGCCCTGGCCCTGGCCGCGCGCAGGGCGGCGACCGAGGTCAACGAGGCGTTTTCCACCTTGGAGCATTCCCTGGCCACCCTCGATTCCCTCAAGAAAGCGCTCGTTTTGGCCGAGGACAACGCCAGGATGCAGAGCCGGGATTACACCTACAGCCTCGTGACCAACCTCGACGTTTTAAACGCCCAGAACGCGCTGCTGCAGACCAAGCTCGGCCTGGAGCAGGCGCGCGCGCAGGCCTGCTGGGCCGGCGTGCGGCTCGAGGTCGCCGGCGGCGGCCCGGAACACGGCGCGGAGGCCAAATGACGCTCTCCGATCTTTCCATCAAGAATCCGGTCTTCGCGTGGATGCTGATGATCGGCCTTATCGTCTTCGGCTGGATCGGCTTTTCCAGCATGGGCATCAGCCAGATGCCGGACGTGGACTACCCGGTGGTCGCCGTTTCCGCCACGCTCGAGGGCGCGGCGCCCGAGGTCATGGAAACCCAGGTGGCCGACGTCATCGAAGGCGCGGTGATGAGCATCCAGGGCATCAAGGACGTGTCCTCCTCCTCCAAGCGCGGGCAGTGCAACGTCACCATAGAGTTCGACCTGAACCGCAACATCGACGTGGCCATGCAGGAAGTCCAGTCCAAGATATCCCAAGCGCAGAGGAACCTGCCGCGGGACATGGACCCGGTGACGATCACCAAGTCCAATCCGGAGGACCAGCCCATCGTGCGCGTGGCGCTTTCGGGCGAGAGGCCGCTCAAGGACCTGATGTCCTTCACCCACGACTATCTGAAGGACAAGTTCACCACCCTGGCGGGCGTGGGCGACGTGGACATGGGCGGCTTCGTGGACCCTAACCTGCGCATATGGATCGACATAGACAAGCTCAACGCCAAACAGCTTGCCGTGGAAGACGTGATGAACACGGTGCGGAACCAGCACGCGGAGATGCCCGCGGGCTACATCAGCTCCGGCCGGCGGGAATTGAACGTGCGCGTCATGGGCGAGGCGGTCAGCCCGGAAGCCTTCGCCAACCTCGTCATCACGGGCCGGGGCGGGGCCCCGATCTGGCGGACTTTCCGCATCAAGGACGTGGCGGAGGTCGAGGACGGATTGAACGACATCCGGCGCATCGCGCACAGCAACGGCAAGATATCGGTGGGCCTGGGCATCATGAAGCAGCGCGGCTCCAACGCCGTCGCCGTGGCCCGGGCGGTCCGCGTCCGGGTGGCCGAGCTGCAGAAAACCCTGCCCCGGGACATGCAGCTGCAGGTCGTCAACGACACTACCAGGTTCATCGAGGAGTCCACCCATGAGCTGAACTTCACCCTCGTGCTTTCCGCCCTGCTGACCGGCGTGGTCTGCTGGCTCTTCCTGGGTTCTTGGTCCTCGACGATCAACGTCCTGCTGGCCATCCCCACGTCCATCATCGGCGCGTTCCTCGTCCTTTATTTCATGGGATTTACCCTCAACACCTTCACCCTGCTGGGGCTTTCGCTGGCCATCGGCATAGTGGTCGACGACGCCATCATGGTGCTCGAGAATATCGTGCGCCATAACGAGCAAGGGATGGGCCGGGTCAAGTCCGCTCTGGTGGGCGCCCGGGAGATCACCTTCCCGGCCATCGCCTCTTCCGTGGCCATACTCGCCATCTTCGTGCCGGTCATTTTCATGAAGGGCATCGTCGGCAAGTTCTTCTTCCAGTTCGGCGTGACCATGACGGCCGCCGTGGTCCTCTCCCTGCTCGAGGCCCTGACGCTGGCCCCGATGCGCTGCTCCCAGTTCGTGGATTCAGGGCGCAGCACGGCCGTGGGCCATTGGATGGATCATGCGTTCTTCCGCGTGGCCGGGTTCTACAAGCGCGTTCTGGCGAGGGTGCTGCGCCACCGCTGGAAAACCTTGGGCGCGGCCAGCCTGGTCTTCGCGCTCTCCCTGCTCATCGCCCTCAAGCTGCCCAGGGAGTTCACCCCGTCGCAGGACCAGAGCCAGTTCATGGTCCGCCTGCAGACGCCGATAGGCTCCTCCTTCGAATACACCTCGGGCGTCATCGCGAAGGTTGAGGATTGGGCCATGCGCCAACCCAACGTCGTCCGGTATTTCGGCGCGGTCGGCGGCGGAGGCGTCAACAGCGGCATGCTCTTTCTGACCATGAAGCCCAAGGAGCAGAGGGCGCCGTTGAAGCGCGGAGGCCGCAAGCCGACCCAGCAGGAATTCATGAACTACGCCCGCAAATCCATCAAGTCCATCGCAGGCTTGGAGCGCGTTTCCATACAGGATCCTTCGCAGTCCGGCTTCACCGCCAAGCGCGGCTATCCCGTGGAACTGAGCCTGCGCGGCCCGGACTGGGGCAAGCTCAGCGAACTCGCCCAGGCCCTGATGAAGCGCATGAGCGACTCGGGCAAGATGGTGGACGTGGATACCGATTACCAGGCCGGCATGCCTGAGGTCCAGGTGCTGCCGGACAGGGAAAGGGCGGCGGCGCGCGGGGTCAACATCGCTTCCATAGGCGACGCCGTCAACGCCATGATAGGCGGGGTGCGCGTGGGCAAGTTCACCAAGAACGGCAAACGTTACGATATCCGCCTGCGCCTGGTGGACAAGGACCGCCAGACCCCCCGTGACATCGGGAATATCTGGGTGCGCAACAACCGCGGCGAGCTCGTGCGCCTCTCCGAGGTCATGAAGATCGTCGAGAAGCCCACGCTGCTGTCCATCTCGCGGCGCAACCGGGAGCGCGCCATCGGCCTCTTCGCCAATCCGGCGCCGGGCTCCTCGCAGGCCGAGGCCCTCGACGAGGTGCGCCGGGCGGCGAAGGAGCTCCTGCCGGAAGGCTACCGCATCGTGCTTTCCGGCAGTTCGCAGACCTTCCAGGAATCCGCCGGCAGCCTGCTCGCCGCGCTCGTGTTCGGCGTTTTCGTGGCGTATATGGTGCTCGCCTCCCAGTTCAACAGCTTCATCCACCCCGTGACGGTGCTCATGGCGCTTCCTTTCAGCATCACGGGCGCCTTCATAGCCCTGCTGGTCGGGCGGCAGTCGCTCAACATCTACAGCATGATCGGGCTGATACTGCTGATGGGAATCGTCAAGAAGAACTCTATCCTGTTGGTGGATTTCACCAACAACAGGCGCCGCCTCAAAGGGATGGACGTCACCGAGGCCTTGCTGGAGGCCTGCCCGATACGCTTGCGGCCGATCCTGATGACTTCGTTGGCCACGATCGCCGCCGCCATCCCGCCGGCCCTGGGCCTGGGGCCCGGGGCCGAGACGCGCATCCCCATGGCCCTGGTGGTCATCGGCGGCGTGCTGTTTTCGACGCTGCTGACCCTGCTGGTGGTGCCCTGTGTCTACAGCCTGCTGTCGCGGCTGGAAAGCACCCGCCACGCGGCTGATCTCAAGCAGGCGCTCAAGGAATTGGGGGAGCTTCCGGCGGCGTGAGGCGGGGGCGCGGCTCGCGATAAACCTTTCTAAGGGTAATGGATGTCCGTCACGATCAGCGCGCCGGTGTCCTCCGTCTCGATCCGGTCTCCTTTCCTGGCGCCCATGAGCGCCAGGGCCAGGACCGAGTCCCAGGCCACCTTCCCATCCGAGGCCTCGGCTTCGTCCTGGCCCACGATGGCGACGCGCAGAGCGCTTCCGTCTTCGCGGCGCAATTCCACGATCGCGCCGAAACGCGCTTCCTGCGCCGAGCCCGTCTCATGCTTCACTACGATGGCGCTCGCCAGCCGGCCCTCGAAATAGCGCAGGTCCCTCCTCAGTTCCCGCGTCTCGCGTCCGTCCCCGGGCAACGGCCCGAGCCGCTCGCGCAAGTCGTCGACCCGGCGCCGCAGGGCCGAAAGCCCCTGGCGCGTCACGTAGTTGGGAGCGGCGCTCTGGTGGCGCTCCGGCAATTCGTCGGGATCGCCCGCGTCTTCCTTGATGAAGGCACGGCTCATGGGTTCAAGGGAGGCCGTGAGCAACGCTCAGAAAGGGACTTCCTCGATGCCGGGGTCGGACTCGGCGGCCTTGGCCGGGGAGCGCTGGGCGGCCGGTCCCTTGCCGTCGCCTTCGCGCTTCTCCAGGAACTGGAAATCGTCGACGTATACGACCAGCTTGGACTGCTTCTTGCCGTCGGTCTTGCCTTCCCACTCCTCCAGGACCAGGTGGCCCTCGATGTAAGTCTGCTGGCCCTTGCGCAGGTACTGTTCGACCAGATCGGCCAGTTTTCTGCCGGTTTCTCTGTTGAACGCCTTTAGGTCCACCCAGACCGGGACATCCTCCCATTGGCCGGACTGCTGGTTCTTGCGGCGGTTGTTGACGGCGAAGCCGATGTTGGCCACCTTGCCGCCGTTGCTGAAGGTCTTGATCTCCGGGTCTCTGGTGAGCCGGCCGATGAGCATGACTTTGTTCAGGTTTCCCATGGCGCCTCCGATGCCCGGCGGTGCGGTCCGCTGAAAAGCGTTCGGGCTGTCCTTTGAGTATATATTCAATCCCCATTCCCATGCAACCGGTTTGGCGCCGCTGAGCCGGCTCATTAAGTTAAAATCATATAAGCAACGCTCATGGATATGGATCAAACGCCGCGGCTTGCGCCGCTGACCCTGCGCGGGGTCGCTTTCGCCCCGCCGCTGTTCTGCGCTCCGATGGCCGCGATCACGCACAGCGCCTTTCGCCGCCTGCTCTCGGATTTCGGCGGCTACGGGGCGCTTTTTACGGAGATGCTTTCGGCCCGGATGATCCTGCGCGAGGACCGGGAGCGCTCCCCCTGTCTCAAGCGCCGTCCCGGCGAGGGGAAAGTCGTCTATCAGCTGATGGCGACGGACACGGTCCGTTTGCCGGAGATCATCGACCGGCTCCTGCCGCTGCGGCCCGACGGCCTCGACCTCAACGCCGCCTGCGCCGCGCCGACCGTGGTCCGCCAGGGCTGCGGCTCGGATCTCTTCGAGGACGCGCCCCGCCTGCGGGCCATCCTGCGCGTGATGCGGCGCTGCTTTCCCGGGCCCCTGTTCGCGAAGATCCGGCTGGGCCGCCAGAGCGAGGGCTGGCAAAGCCGGCTGGAGGAGCGCCTGCGCCTGCTGGCCGACGAGGGGGTCGACGCCTTGACGATCCATCCGCGCTTTTTCGAGGAGAAGTTCAAGCGCAGCGCCCGCCACGCCCTCTACGCCGAGCTGGCCCGGCAGGCGCGCCTGCCCGTCATCGCCAGCGGCGACATCCGCGGCCCGGAGGACCTGCGCGCAAACGCCGCGCACCTGGCGCCGGCCTCCGGGGTGATGGTCGGGCGCATGGCCGCGGCCTGTCCCTGGGTTTTCGCGCGCTGGCGGGATCCCGGGTTGCGCGTGGACCGCGCCGAGGTCTGGCGCAGGCTCTGCGGCTATATCGCCGAGGATTTCGAGCCGGCCCGGGCCCTGGTCCGGCTCAAGGTCATAGCGCCGTACTTCGCCCGCAATTTCCACTTCGGGCATACCTTCTTCAAGGCGGTCCATGGCGCGCATGATTTCGCGACCGCCAGGCGCCGGTCCGAGGAGTTCCTCTCCGCCGGGCCGGCTTTGGCCCGGCACGTGAGCCTCGACGGGATATGAGCCGCGGCCCCTGCGGCGACGGACGCTGAAGTAGTCTGTGATTGCCTCCGCGGCTATCAGGGTTTGAATCCGATCTGGCGCGGCGGCTCGGGCGGCGGCTCCAGAAAGCCGCGGATGGTTTCGAAGAGTTCGTGGATTTGGATGTCGTGCGATTCAAACTTTCGTTCAAGCTCAGCCAGTTTGGCCGCGAGCCCCCTGTGCGCCGCAACCATCAAACGTATACGGTTGAAAGCGCGGACGATCTGGATGCTGGCGGCGACGGCCACATGGCTGTTGAGAACCGATGCGAGCATGACGGCGCCATGTTCGGTGAAGACATACGGCAAGGTTCGTCTTCCTCCATGTCCTCTCGTCGGCTCTGCGTTCCGTGATGTCAAGGTTTTGTACTCGCGTTGCGTGAGTTGGAACATGAAGTCATCCGGAAAACGCTCGCGGTTGCGCCTGACCGATTGGTTGAGCCGGTGAGCCGGGACTCCGTATATGCGCGCGAGATCATCGCCGAGAATCACGCGTAATCCGCGGACGAGCAGAATATGTCGACCTGCGTCAAAGTTCTTTATGTGAGTGCCCATGCCATATATACGATTTCGGTAGCCGTTTTGTTCCTTTTGGCGCTGGTGTGGATTGATCATTCACTTGATAACACGAATTGTGTTGTCAAGTTGTCTTGTTAAAATAAGCATTTTTTTGACAATCGCACGGGTTTTTTGGCGGAAAAGACGGCAGTGCCATCGGAATCGGCATCCGCTGACGCGAAATGCCATAATATCCCATGGGTGAAAAAACCGACGGCGGATTGCTCGAAGGCAAGGTGCAGCATCACGGGCGGTTCGCTTTCCTGCTTTCCGAGAAGCCGGGCCGGGAGGACCTCATGCTGCGCGGTCCGTCCCTGCGGCTGGCCATGGACGGCGACCGGGTCCAGGTCCGTCTGACCCCGGGCGAGAAAGGACGCGCCGTAGGCGAGATCGTGAGGGTCCTGGAGCGCGCCCGCGCCGGCGTGACCGGCGTTCTGCGCCGCGCGCGCGAGGGGTGGCTGGCCGTGCCCGAGGAGGGCGACGAGCGCGACGCGGTCCGGGTCCTGGCGTTTTCCGCGGGGATCGCGCCGCGCGAGGGGGAAGCCGTCGTGGTCAGGATCACCGAGTGGCCGACGCTGAGCTCGCCGGCCGGCGGAGAGGTCTGCGAAGCCCTGGGCCTGCCCGGGACTCCGGGGGTCCGCATGCGCGTCGTGCTGCGCGCGCGGGGCCTGCCCGAGAACTTCCCCGACGCGGTCCTGGCCGAGAGCCGGGCTTTCCCGGACGAGGTCTCCGGCGAGATGCTCGCGGGGCGCCTGGACCTGCGCGGCCGGCCGATCTTCACCGTCGACGGGGCCGACGCCAAGGATTTCGACGACGCCGTCTCCCTGGAGGTGCTCAGCCCGCTTCGGGTGCGCCTGGGAGTGCATATCGCCGACGTCGCCCACTATGTCCGCCCGGGGACGGCCATCGACGCGGAAGCGGCCGGGCGCGCGACCTCGATCTACCTGGCCGACCGGGTCGTGCCCATGCTTGCGCCGAACCTTTCGGACGGGCTGTGCAGCCTGATGCCGGGGGTCGACCGGCTGACCTTGTCCTGCTTCATGGACCTCGACGCCGGCGGCAACGTCCGCGACAGCTTCCTCAAGGAGAGCGTCATCCGCAGCCGCAGGCGCTTCACCTACGAGGAGGTCGAGTCGGCCATGAACGGCGGGCGCGTCGCGGACGTCGACGCCCAGGTCCGGGAGTCCATCCTGCGCATGCGGACGCTCTCCCGGTTATTGACGGTCCGGCGCATGCGCCGGGGCGCGCTGGACATGACCGTGCCCGAGTTCAAGGTCGTCGTCGACGCCGCGGGCCGGCCGCGGGAAGTGGTCAAGCGCCCGCGCCTGGGCAGCCACCGCCTCATCGAGGAATTCATGCTCCTGGCCAACGAGACGGTGGCGCGCGCCCTGCTGGCGCGCCGGCTGCCGTTCCTGAGCCGCGTCCATCCGGACCCCGAGACCCGCAAGCTCGCGGTCCTGGGCGCCGAACTCAAGAAGCTGGGCGTCTACGTCCCGGGCTCCCTGACCAAGACCCCAGCGACGGCCCTGCAGATCGTGCTCCAGAAGGCCGCGGGGCATCCCCTGGAGGACACGGTCAACATGCTCGTGATGCGCAGCCTCAAGCAGGCGAGCTATTCTCAGGCTCCGGGCGGGCATTTCGGGCTGGCCTCCCCGGCTTACTGTCACTTCACCTCTCCCATCCGGCGCTACCCGGACCTCGTGACTCACCGCGCGGTCAAAGCCCTTCTGCAAGGCCGGCCCGAGCCGTCCTTGGCCCGGGGGCTCAAGGAACTGGCGGAACACTGCTCGCAAAGGGAGCGCCTGGCCGCCGAAGCCGAGCGCCGCAGCGTGGACTTGCTTCGGGCTGAGCTTCTCAAGGAGAAGATAGGGCAGGTCTTCGAGGGCGTGGTGTCGGGGACCGCGGGATTCGGGATATTCGTCACCCTGGGAAAAACCGGCGCCTGCGGACTTCTTCGCGGCGCCAGCGCGGCTCTGGGCAGCCGGGTGCGGGTGAGGCTCGACCGGGTCGACGAGGGCAAGGGGGAACTCGACTTGTCCATGGCCGACATGGGCCGGCTCGCGGCCTCTGCGCCCGCCGCGCCCAGGCACGCTCCTTTCCATCCTAAGTTCGACCCCGCTCCCAAGCCGCGGTTCCACCAGGGGCCCGGGCCGAATCACGATGCCGGCAAGCCAGGATACG
>DMMY01000022.1 GCA_003452935.1 Elusimicrobiota bacterium | reverse complement strand
TCGGCCGCCTCGGCGCCCACTTCGATGGACCCGCCGGCGATCATGGAATGGCCCCCGCCCCGGTTGCCGCCCCACAAAAGCCTTTTCAGGAGCCGCCCCGCCCCGCCGGACGGATCGTCGGTGCGCAGCGAGATGTGCAGGCGGCCCGCGTAGCGCCCGGTCACCAAAGCCCAGTGGCAGCGCTCGTAGGTCATGAGAAAGTCGGCGATCTGGGCCACACGCTCGGGCGCCGTCAGATTGCCGAGGTGGGTCACCACCAGACGGTGGCACGAGGAGGCCCCCAGCAGCCCGCGCGCCAGATCCGCGAAATACCCGGCTTGCCGGCGCGGATACGAGATAGTCCATAAAGTCTTGACGTTGGCCCTGGGCCAGAACGACTGATAGACCGTCAAGTCGCGCACCGTGGATTCGCGCCCCAGGTTCTGGGTCTCGGAGCCGATGCCGTAAACGATGGCCGTGGCCAGGCGGCGCGGCACCTTGAGCCCGGAAATCAGCAGCGCCTCGGCCAGGATCGTGGTGGTCGCGCCCACGCCCTCGTCGATGAGAGCCAGCTCCGCCGATGTGTCGGCATGGCGGGGATGGTGGTCGATGATCAGAAGAGGCCGCCGCCGCGGGGGGAAGCGGTTGTTGCGGAAAGGCGGCTGGGTATCGACCAGGGCGACGTGCTCGGCCTCGGATATCTCCCCCCGGCGCAGCGGCCGCGCCGGGATGTTGAGCCTGTCGGCCATGAGCCGGTTCTCCCTGCGGCCGATGATGCCTCCATAGGCGATGCGGCAGCGCACTTTGCCCACCGCGGAGGCGAGAAATCCCAGGACCCAGGCGCTGGCCAGGGAATCCGGGTCCGGATAATCGTGCGTCAGGATCAAGAGCGGGCTGATGCTTCGCCCCAGCCGGGCCAGTTCGCGCAGGAGCTTGCGCGCGTGGAAAGCGTCGCTCATGGCTGCAGGTCCGCGGCCTCGGAATCCGCCGGCCTTGGGCCAAGAGGCTCGGCCCTGCCGCCGAGCCGGATGCCGATGAAGAACCACCACAGCAGGACCGAGATGACGATGGCCAGGGCCTTCTCGCGCGTGTTGCGGCGCAGGATATTGATGAAAGTCTGCTGCGTCGTGTGGGGAGCGATGGCGCGCAGGAAGTTCTCCAGGATGTGGTGCAGGTCGGAGAGGTTCGATATCTGGATCAGATCCCCGCGCCGCGCGACCGATATGACGCCGCGCTCCTCGCTGACCACCAGGGCCAGGGCGTCGGTGCGCTCGGACAAGCCCAAAGCCGCGGTGTGCCTCAGCCCCATATGCGTGATCTTGCCGAATTCCTTGGAGAGGGGCAAATGCACGCCGAAGCGCGTGATCCGGCCGCCCTCGATGATCATGGCCCCGTCGTGTCCCAGGGAATGGGAGTCGAATATGCTTTCGATGAGGGCCTCGGAAAGCTCGCCCTGGAGGTCCCAGCCTCCCTCAAGGTGGCGGTCCAAGGGATCACGGCCCCGCATGACGATCAGGGCGCCGACCTTGTCCCGGGCCAGGTCCGAGAGGGCCCGCACCAGCATATCGGCTTCCTGGGGCGAGGGCTGCTGGCGTTGTCCGCGGCCGATGCTCCAGACCGCTATCCGCTCGAAGATGCTGCGCAGCTCTTCCTGGAAGATGACCACCACCGCGATGATGAAGATGGCGAAAAACCCCTGGAACAGCCAGATCGTCATGTACATGCCCGTCATCTGCGCCAGGACATAGACGCCGATGAGGACCATCAGGCCCATCACCACGAAGGCGGTCTTGGTCTTCTTGAACCAGACCAGGAGGGCGTAAATGATCAGGGCCACCAGGCCCATGTCCATCATATCCGCGATATTGACGGTCTTTACGTGGATATCGGTCATATTTGAACTGCCGGCTATTTTACCTTATCTCGCCGCAGAGCTGTGATATCCCAAATCATGCCGGAGCGCGAAACGGCGGAGAGCTCGACCTGGTCCGCGTCCATGTGGATGGCGTCCACCGGGCAGGCCTCCACGCAATGGCCGCAAAAAACGCACATCCCGAGGTCTATCGAGAAAGTCCGGGCGCGCTTTTCCACCGTCACGTCCGGGCTCTCCTCGGCCGTGATGCGGATGCAGTTGGCCGGGCAGATCGTCTCGCAGAGCAGGCACGCGGTGCAGCGCGGCGAGCCGTCGGCGCGGCCCAGAAGGCGATGGCGCATGCGCGCCCGGACTCCCAGCACGGGCGGCTGCTCCGGGTACTGGATCGTCACCGCGCCGGGTTGTCCGGGCCTGCCGGCCAAGCTCAGGATGTGCCGCCCCAGGTTGATAAAAAAGTGCCGGAAGGTGACCCCCAAACCGAGGACAACCTCCCATAAATATATCTGTTCCAGCCAGCCGCGCCGCGGGCGCCGCACGACCTTGACGTTCATCGCCACTTGAGCCCCCCGAAAAGAGCCGCGCCCCAAACCGTGGCCAGAAAATTCGCCAAGGCCAGGGGCAGAACGGACTTCCAGCCGAGATCAAGAAGCTGGTCGAACCGGAAGCGCGGCAAGGTCCAGCGGACCTGCATGAGCAAAAACAACAGCGCGCAGGTCTTGGCGCTGAAAGACGCCACCATGACCAGGGCGCCCAAGAGGCCCCTCAATTCGATGAAAGGCACCTGCCAGCCGCCCAGGAAAAGCGCGGCGCCCAAGCCCGAGACCACCACGGACTCCACGAAATCAGTCATCATGAACATACCGAATTTCATGCCCGAGTATTCCACATGATAGCCCACGATCTCGGACTCTCCCTCGGGGAGGTCGAAGGGGATCCTCTTCGTGGCCGCGGCTCCCGCGACGAGGAAAAGCACAAAGGCTAGAGGCTGAGTGAAAATGCCCCAGCAGCGGCCCTGCTGAAAAACCGCTTCCTGAAGATCCAGGGTTCCATAAAGGAACATGGGGCCGGCGAGTATGGCGGCCATGCACACCTCATAGGCAACCATCTGCGCCGCCCCGCGCATTCCTCCCAACAAGCCGTAATTGGAGCCCGAGGCATAGCCCGCCATGATCACGCCGTGCACGCCCACGGCTAAAAGGGCCAGCACATAGACGAGACCCGCGGGGCTGGGCAGGGGCTGGAGCTGCCAGAATCGGCCGGAGAATTCGACGGAGCCGCCGAAGGGAAGCGCGGCCAGGCAGGCCAATGCGCAGCCCAAGGAAATCATGGGGGCCAAGGCGTGGAACAGCCGAAGGCCCCCTGGCGCGGACATATCCTCCTTGCTCAACAGCTTGAGAGCGTCGGCCAGGGGATGAAAAAGACCGATCACTCTGAGGCCGAGGATGCTGGCCCGGTTGGCGCCTATTCGGTCCTGCAGCACCGCGCTTTGCTTGCGTTCCACCCAGCCGAGCAAGCCGGCCAAGCCGAGGCCAAAGCCCAGGGCGCAGGCGACCTTGAACGCGGTCCAAGCCGCGAGCGTCATGCTCCTGCTCCTTGCGGCCAACGCGCGATGAGCTCTTCGAAGATTTGCCAGTCAGGTCGGGCCGCTCCCAACGGCTTAAGGGCCTGTCCATAAGCCTGAATCTTGCCTTGAAAATTCGTGAAATGCCCGTCTTCCTCCAGCCACGCCGTGGCCGGCAGACGAAAGTGGGCCCTATTCGAGACGCCGTATTTCCGAGGTCCCTGGAACACGAGCAAATCAAGCCGGTCCACGAGCCCCGCGGTCCGCTCGCCCCAGACCCGATCGATGTCGCGGTCCACGACATAAAGGCCCCAAATCCGGCCTGATGCCACGGCCGCGGCCAAGGCGTCCCAATCCATGGAAGAGATTCCCTGCCCGAAACCCAGAGCCCAGCCTCCCTCCAGGTTTGGGACTTTCTCGCTACGGCGCAGCAAATCGTCCTTTGGACCTACCTGGTCCGGCCACGGGGCAAAAAGAAAATTCTTCGCCTGGATGCTTTGGGCGAACAAGCGTTGAAACGCCTGCCAATCCTCGTTGGACAGGGCGCCCGAAGCGACTACGGCCAGGCCGTCGGCGCCCTTCTCGCCGACGCCCTTGCGCAAGGCCTGGGCGACGGAGTCCAAGGCCGCGTCCCAGGACAGTTCCTCCGGCTGGGGCTTGAGCCTGAGGACCTTGCCCAGCCGGTCATTATCAAAGTCCGCAAAGCCGTAGCGGCCCTCGTCGCAGATCCAGTCGCCGTTGACATCCGGATTATATCGCGGCTTAAGCCGCGCCAGACGCTTTCCTTTATTATGCCAGGGGCGCCGGGTGGAGGTATGCGCGAAGATGGAACAGCCGCGGCTGCACCCGGGGCAGACGGAGACGGTCTCCTTGAGATACCAGACGCGCGCCTGGAAACGGAAATCTCGGTCCGTCAAAGCGCCCACGGGGCATATATCGACCAAGTTGCCGGAATAAGGGTTGTCCAATATCCGGCCCGGAGCCAGGTCCACGACCTGGCAATGCCCGCGGCCGAAGATACCCAATTCATGGGTGCCCGTCACCCGGTCCACGAAACGGGTGCAGCGCGTGCACAAGATGCAGCGCTCCTGATCGAGCATGACATGCGGGCCTATGGGGATGCGCTTGCCCTTGTGGAACTTGTCCTCGCGCATGGCGCTTGGGTAGCGGCCGATGCCCATGTAGTAATCCTGCAGGCCGCACTCGCCGGACTGGTCGCAGATCGGGCAGTCGAGCGGATGATCCGCCAGATGCAGTTCCAAGGCCGAGGACTGAGCCCGCCGCGCCTCCGGGGAAAGAGAGCGCACCACGAGTCCGTCTTTGACCGGAAATCGGCACGAGACCTGGGGCCGGGCGATTCCCTCGACCTCCACGATGCACATGCGGCAATTTCCGGGATTTCCCAGGCCGCGATGATAGCAGTAGTGAGGCACCATGATGCCCGCGCGCTGAGCCGCCTCGATGACGAGCTCGCCCTCCCGGGCCTCGATAAGCCGGCCGTCCATGGTAAACCTGATCGTCTTAGCCACGGCTCTCCGGAAATCTCGCCTTGAAATCCTCGGGGAACTTCTTCATCATCGCCCGCGTGACCACGCCCACGGTGTCGCCCAGGGCGCAGATGACCTTGCCGGCGATATTCTCGCCCACACGGGATAGAGTAGCCAGGTCTTCCGCCGTCCCTCCCCCCTCCAGCCCGCGCTGCAGAATGCGCTCATGCCAATAGCTTCCCTCGCGGCACGGGGTGCACTGGCCGCAGGACTCATGGCAGAAAAAACGCTCGATGTTGTGAGCGACAGCCGCCATATCCGTTGTGTCATCGAGCACGATGACCCCGCCCGCGCCCAGGAACGAACCCTTGGCGCGCGGCCCCTCGAAATCCATGGCCACATCTATCTCTTCCGCGGTCAAGACCGGGGTGGAGACCCCCCCGGGGATGACGGCCTTGAGCTTGCGGCCGGCTCTGACCCCGCCCGCGGCCGCGATGACCTCGCGCAGAGGCGTTCCCATCGGGAACTCATAGACCCCGGGCCGCTCCACGTGCCCGCTCACGCTAAAGAGCGCGGTTCCCCCGCTCTTGGCCGTGCCCAGGCCGGCGAACCACTCCCCGCCGCGCAAAGCGATGTGGGGCAGCATGGAAAGAGTCTCCACGTTATGGACCACGGTCGGCCGGCCCATGAGCCCAAAAGCCGTGGGAAACGGCGGCGGCTGGCGGGGCCAGGCCCTCTTGCCTTCCATGGTCTCGAGCAGTGCCGTGTCCAATCCCGAAATATAGGCCCCGGCCCCGCGCATGAGGCTCACCCGGCAGAAAAAGCCCGAGCCCAGGACGTCGCGACCGGCCAATCCCGCGGCCTCGGCTTGCGCCAAGGCTTTCTCAAGTATCCGATACTGCACCGCGTACTCCCCGCGAATGAAGATAAAAGCATGCCGCGCATCAATGGCATAGGCGGCGATAAGCAATCCTTCCAGCAGCTGATGCGGCGCGCGATCCACCAGGACCCGGTCCTTGAAACAGCCAGGCTCGGACTCGTCGCAGTTGGCCACCACGAACCTCGGCCCCGGATTCTTTTCCTCCGGAGGCACCGTGCTCCACTTCAGGCCCGCGGAAAAGCCCGCCCCTCCCAAGCCCCGCAAATTGGATTTGGCCACCTCGGCGCGAATCTTTTCCCGTCCCAGGCTCAAGGCTTGGCGCAACCCCTCGTAACCGCCCAGCCGGCGATAAGTCTCCAGCTCATGCAGCCGCTCCTCGCCGAAATGCCGCGTCAAAATCTTGGGGTCAGGTCTTGACATTTGACAATTTGACATTCACCAGGCTTCACTTGAGCTCCTCCAGCAACAGCGCGACACGCTGCTCGGAGGCCTGTCCTTTAAGCTCATCATTGACGATCAATGCCGGCGCATGATCGCACGCGCCCAAGCATTCGGTCCTCTCAAAGCTCCACTTTCCATCGGAAGTAGTCTCTCCCTCGCGTAGGCCGAGCTCGGCGCGCAGGCAATCGCAAATCTTATCCGCGCCGGCCAAGGAACAGGAAAGTCCCCGGCAAACCCCGATACGATATCTGCCCGCGGGCTTTCGCGTGAAAACCGGAAAAAACGTCGCGACTTCATGAATCCTGGCTCGCGTCAATTGGAAAAGCTCGGCCAAATATTCCTCATCCTCGTCCGTCACGCAATGATGCCAGTCCTGAACCTGCCGCAAGGCTTCCAGCAAGCCCATGACAGCATAGGGATACTGGCGGGTCCAGGCCTTAAGCGTCCTTTCTTGCTCAGAAGTAAAAGCTCCCATCTATCTAATCCTCAACAAAGGCGTTTTGTTTAAGATGAATGTCAAATGTCAAATATCAAGACCTGACCCCATTAACGGTCCAGTTCGCCGGCGATCATGTTGACGGAGCCGAAGGTGGCGACGACGTCGGCGACGTAGGCGCCCCGCAGGAGCTTGGGCAGGGCGGCCATGATGAAGAGGCAGGGCGGCCGGCAGCGGACCCGATAAGGGCGATCCGAGCCGTCGGAGACCACGTGGAAGCCCAATTCCCCGTTGCCGCCCTCCACCGCGTGATAAGCCTCTCCGGCCGGGATCCGCGCGCCCCAGCTCCACATGACGAGTTCGAACTGGTTCATGAGGCCTTCGATGCTGCCGTAGGTCTCCTCCTTGGGAGGCATGACAAAGGCCGGCTCCTGGACCATGACGCCCGCGGCCGAGCCGCGTCCCGTGCCCTCCAAGGTCCTGCAGGTCCTGGCTTGGCAGCGGGACAGAAGCGCGGTGCCGCCCGCCTTGCCCATGTCGACGAGCTCAAACGCCTCCTTCATCTCGCCCGGAGACAAGGAATGCGCACCCTCGGGCAGTTGGCGCAGGCATTGCTCCACGATGAGCAGGCTCTGCTCGATCTCGGCCAGACGCACGAGATAACGGTCCAGATTATCCCCGTGCTTGCCCACGGGAATCTCAAACTCAAGGCGATCATAGATCAGGTATGGATGCGCCCGCCGAACGTCATAGGGAACGCCCGTTGATCGCAAGAACGGCCCCGTGATTCCGTAGGCCAGGGCGTCGGCCCGGGACAGCACGCCGACGCCCTCCACGCGGTCGAGAAAAATGCGGTTCTTGGTCAGAAGGGCCTCGGAATCCGCCACGGCGCGGCGAATTCGCGTGAAGGCGTCCAGGCACTTGCGCGCGAAGCCCTCGGGCAAGTCGGCCTTGACCCCGCCCACCCGGGCGTAGTCCGTGGTGACTCGCGCGCCGGTCAAATCGTCAATGAGCTGGTAGAGGAATTCGCGCGCCTCCATGAGATACAGGAACACCGTAAAAGCGCCCAGCTCCATGGCATTGGCGCCGACGCAGGTCAAATGGTCGGTCGCGCGCGAGAGCTCGGAGGCGATCACGCGCAGATACCGGCCCCGCTCCGGCACGTCCAGGCCCGCGAGCTTTTCCACGGCCATGCAGTAGCCTACGTTGTTGATGAGGGGCGAGACGTAGTTGAGCCGGTCCGTGTAGGGCACGACATTGTTCCAGGTCGCGCTCTCGGCGTGCTTTTCAAAGGCGCGGTGCAGATACCCGATCTCCACTTCAGCCGATCGGATGAGTTCCCCCTCCAGCTCCAAGATGAGCCGGATGACGCCGTGCATGGCCGGATGCGCCGGCCCCATATTGAGGAAAAACGTCTTTCGCGACCGGGAGGCCTGCGCCGTCATTCGAAAGGGACCTCCTGGCGCACGACGTTGAAGCTGGGGCTGCCGGCCAGCTCGCCGGACTTGGGCCCGATGAGCGGCTGGCGCTTGTTGATGGGATAGTCTTTGCGCAATGGATGCCCCTTAAAGCTCTCATAGAGCAGAAGACGCTTGATATCCGGCCGGTCCGCGAAGCCCACGCCGAACATGTCCCAAATCTCGCGCTCGAGCCAATCCGCGGCCGGCCACAAGCCCGCTATGGACCGCAAGACAGGCTCCTCGCCCACGGCGCAATGGATCTCGAGCCGGGGTTTGGTCTCCAGGCCCGTGACCGCGTCCAAGCTGGCCAATCGGTAGACGACCTCGAAACGCTCCGCCCTGGCGGGCGTTGCGCCGGACGGGAAGTTGCCCTCCCAGCCCATGGAGGACGGCTTGGTTCCGAAAGCGGAATAATCCACGGCCGTCATGTCCACGAGCACGTTGTAGCCCTGGTCTTTGATGCCGCGCAGGGCGTCGAAGGCCTCGGCTGGAGAAACGTCCCGCGTCTCGAAAATCATCTCCCCCTCCGGCCCTGCTTCCGGATCTTCTCCTGCAACAGGGTCAGGCCATGCAGGACCGCCTCGGGCCGGGGCGGGCAGCCCGGTATGTAGACGTCCACGGGGATGATGGTGTCGATGCCCTGCACCGTTGAATAATCGTCGTAGAAACCGCCCGTGCACGTGCACACGCCGAAAGCCGCCACCCACTTGGGAGAAGCCATCTGATCGTAAATCCGGCGCAGAACCGGAGCGATCTTGTGGCTGATGGTGCCCACCACCATGAGCAAGTCGGCCTGGCGCGGGGAGAAGCGGGGAAAGCCCGCGCCGAAACGGTCCATGTCATAATGGGACGCGGCCGCGGACATATATTCCATGCCGCAGCAGGCCGTGACAAAGGGATACTGGAAGATGGAATACTTGCGCGCCCAGCCCAAGGCCTCGTCGAGCGAAGTGGCGATGAGGCTCTGGTCGGAAAGCTCCTCGATCAGCGGCATGAGAGCGCTCCCTTGCGCCAAAAATAGCCCAGCATGAAAATGATCAGCCCGACAAAGACGCTCATCGAGATCAAGGCCGTGGCGTCCAAGGCCGGCCGGCTCAGGGCCCAGGGGAGCAGGAACGCCAGGTCCACGTCGAACACCACGAAAAGGACCGCGAATCGCCAATACAAGGCGGACATGCCCTGCCCGGCCTCGGCCAGGGGCGGCAATCCCGTCTCGTAGGGCAGCCCGGCGTCGCCTTGATGCTTGGGCCTGGGACCGAAAAGCCGCCCGGCATTAGCCAGGAAAACGACCACGGCCAGGATGGCCAGGAAATTGAACATCAGCGCCCAAGCGGTCACGGCCGCGCCCCTGTGAAGATCATCCCGACCAGCCACGGGGTCAGCCCCAAGAGCACGCTGGCCGCGGCGCAGCCGGCCACGACGGGAAATCCCGGTCCGGCCGGGGCCGGCGCCCCTTCCCCGCTCTCGAAATACATATCGCGGATCAAGCCCAAGTAATAGCCCAAGGAGATCAGGCTGCCAAGCCCGGCCAGGACCAAAGGAATATAAAGCCCGGCCTTAAACAACTCCCAATACACCAGGAACTTGGCCGCGAATCCCGCGGTCGGAGGGATTCCGGCCAGGGCCAGCAGGAGAACGGCCAGGGCCGCGGCCTCGGCCGGCCGGACCTTGGCAAGCCCCTTGAGCCCGGACCGCTGCGCGATTCCCGCGGACCTCAGCCACAAGAAGCTGCCTCCGCTCATGAAAAGATAGGCGCAGAGGTAAAAGACCACGGCAAAAGCCGATCGAGCGGACTGATCCTGCGCGGCCCAGGCGGACACGGCCAGGATCATATGACCGGCATGCGCGATGGAGGAATACGCCAGGAGGCGCTGCATATCCGTTTGGCGCAAAGCCACGAAAGCGCCGAAGAGCACGGTCAAGGCTCCCAGACCGGGCAGGCAGGCCGCGGCGGTTCCATGCGGGGACAGGGCCGCCAGCCGCGCCAGCAGCAAGGTCGCCGCGGCTTTCATGCCCGTTGAAAAGAAGGCCGCCAGCTCCGCGTCGGCCGCCTCATAAACGTCGGGCAGCCAGAAATGCAGGGGCACGGCTCCCAGCTTGAAAAGAGCGGCCGCGAGCATCAAGGCCAGGCCCGCCTCGCCCAGGAGGCCCGGAGCCGGAGCCAGGCTCAAGGAGCCGGCCGCGGCCAAGCGCAGGGCCATGCCCATGATAAAAAGCGCTCCGGCCGCGCTGCCCGCGAAAAAATACTTGACCGCGGCCTCGGGCGCGTTCCGGCCGCGCGAGCGCGCGACCAGCAGATAGGAAGGCACGGACATGAGCTCCAGCCCGATAAAGAGCATGAGCAGGTTCCCCGACACAGCCACGAGGCCCATGCCGATCAGGCTGCCCAAGACCAAGGCCGGAGCCACTTCCGCGTCGCGACCAGCGGCCAGGGCATGCAGCAGTCCCAGAGCCGCGAGGAGAAACACCGGCTGCACGGCCCAACCCAGAAGGTCGAGCCTCAGCAAAGGGATGCTCGCGGCTTCCGGCGCGGCCAGAGCCAAAAACAAGGCCAGGACCACGGCCGCGCCGGCCAGTCCCTGGACGAGCAACGGCGAAACGCGCCGGGATGCGCCCGCGGCCAGAACCGCCAGAGCCCCGCACGCCAAGGCCATCTGAGGCCGGAGCAGCTCCATGGGCGCGGCCAGGCTGATGATCATGGAACGAGCCCCAAAAGACATGGCTCCAGCACCCTCAACAGCGGAGCCGGGTAAAGACCGATGCCCAGCATGACGGCGCATAAGACCCAAAGCAAGGCTTTTTCCCGGCCGCAGAGATCATGGACCAGGGGGCTGGCCGAGCCGGGTTTGGCCTCGTCCCAAAACACGGCCTGGTACGCGGGCAAGGCATAAGCCGCCGAAAGGGTGACGCCCGCAACCCCGGCCACGGCCAAAATAGGCAGGACCCGGGCCGCGCCGATGAGGCACATGAACTCGCCCACGAAGCCGTTCAACCCAGGCAGGCCGATGGAAGCCAGGATCGAGAACCCGAAGAAGAACGTCAGCCACGGCGCGCGCCGGGCCAGCTCCCCGAAGTCGGAGAGCCCGCGGCGATGGGCGCGGTCGTAAATAAACCCGACGAGAAGAAACAGGGCCCCGGTGGTTATGCCGTGATTGAGCATCTGTACGGCCGCGCCCAACAAGCCCTCGGGCGTGCGCGAGAGCGCGCCCAAGAGGCAAAAACCCAGATGGGCCACGCTCGAATAGGCGATAAGGCGCTTGAGGTCGGTCTGGGCCATGGCGCATAGGGCCCCGTAGATCACGTTGACCGCGGCGATGGCGCCGAGCCAGGGCATCAGCTGCCAGGTCATGTCGGGAAAGACCGGCCAAAGCACGCGCAGAAAACCGTAGACCCCCATCTTGAGCAGGACTCCGGCCAGCATCACGGAGCCGGCGGCCGGAGCCTCGGTATGCGCGTCCGGCAGCCAGGTGTGCAGGGGAACCAGGGGAATCTTGACCGCGAAGCCCAGGGCCATGGCGGAAAAGATAAGCAGGCCGGAAAGTCCTCCCGGTCCCTTGAGCCGGGCCATGTCCCAGGTCCAGATTCCGGTCCGCTGATGATAGACGGTGACCAGCGCGATGCTGCCGATGAGCAGGAAGATGCTGCCGAAGAAGGTGAACAGGAAGAACTTCATGGCCGCGCGGCGCCGGTTGTCGAGTCCCCAAAGCCCGATGATGAAGAACATGGGGACCAGCACCGCCTCCCAAAAAACGAAGAACAAGAAAAGGTCCCGGGCCAGGAACACCCCCAGAAGCGCGGCTTCCAGGAAGAGAAAAGCGGCCCAATACCCGGCGGAGAAATTGCGGGGCCACGAGGCGATCACGCACGCGACCGTCAAAAAGGCCGTGAGCCAGCACAAGGACAGGGAAAGACCGTCGCAAGCCAGGCTGTAGCGGATGCCGAAGGCCCAGGCGGCGCCGGGAAGCGGCGCGCTCCAGCTTCCGCTGCCCAGCGGAACGAACAAGCCAAGGCTGTAGGCCAAGGTGGACGCGGAAACGAGCAGCGCTATCCAACGGCCGAGCCGGCCGGAAAAAGCCGCGGCCAGGCCGCCCAAGGCGGGCATGGCCCAAAGAAGCGTCAGCCACTCTTGGCTCATCGCAGCCCCGCCCAGGCCAGAAGAACGGCCGCGCCCGTCATCAGCCACCACAGCGAATCGGACAGGCTCCCGGTGGCCAGGCCGCCCCCGGCGTCGGCAAGCCTGCGCGCGAAAGCGGCCGAGGAATCAACGGCGGCGTCCCATATGTCGCGATCCCAGACCCGTCCGACCCGATCCGCGGTCCAGCGAGCAAAAGACCAGCAACGGGCCGCGACCCATCTCCAGCCCAGGTCATTGGCAAAAGCAGCCTCCAAGGCCGGATGGCGCCGCCGCCAATCCCAATCGAAGCTCGGAAAGCGCATGGTCCACAAATAAGCGGCGGATATGCCCAAAGCCGCCATGCCCAGGCCCGCGGCCGAGACTCCCAAGGATAAGACAGGCAGGGCCGGCTGCGGCATTTGCCGGGGCCAACCCGAGGCCAGGATGCGGACCAAGCCGGGCCCCAGCCATCCGACGGACAAGGCGCCCAAGGACAGGAAAACCGCCGGGATCGCCATGGCAGCCGGCGCCTCGTGCGCGTGACCCGGCTTCTGCTCGGGCCGGCTACCGAGGAAAGTCAGGAAGAGCATGCGGAATATGTAGAAGGCGCCGCCGGCGGCTATGGCCAAACCGGCCAGGTACGCCGCCGCTCCGTGATGCGCGGCCGCGTCCAGGATGGCGTCCTTGCTGAAGAACCCGGCCAAGGGCCAGAGCCCGGCCAAGGAAAGCGCGGCCGCGACGAAACAAGCGTAGGTCAGGGGCATGCGCCGCCGCAATCCTCCGACCTCGTCCACGCTGAGCGTGGATTTTCCCGACCCGTGCGCCGCGTTGCCCGCGCACAAGAAAAGAGCGGCCTTGAAAAACCCATGGGCGACCAGATGAAAGACCGCGGCCGCGACCTGTCCCAGGCCCAAGGCGAAAGCCATGAGTCCCAGGTGGCTCACCGTGGAATAGGCCAGGATGCGCTTGAGATCCTTCTGCGTCCCGGCGAGCAGAGCCGCCATGACGGCGGTCCCCGCGCCCACCACGGCGATGAAGCCCGGCATCCCCGGCACGGCCGCGATCAGGGGCCAGGAACGGATCAAGAGAAAGATGCCCGCGGTGACCATGGTGGCCGCGTGCATGAGGGCCGAAACCGGGGTCGGCCCTTCCATGGCGTCAGGCAGCCAAAAATATAAAGGGAACTGGGCGGACTTGGCCGTCGCGGCCCAGAAAATAAGCAGGGCCACTAAAGCCATCACTCCCTGGGGCACGGCCGCAACGACTTGATAGAGCATGGCGAACCGGGTGTTGCGGAACATGGCCAGGAGAATGAGCACGGCCAGCATCAATCCGAAGTCGCCCGCCCGATTGACCAGGAAAGCCTGCAAGGCGGCGCGGCGGGCGGCCTGCTTGTGGAACCAAAATCCGATGAGCAGATAGGATGCGGCTCCCACCAGTTCCCAGAACAAGTAGAGCTGCACGTAGTTGTTGGACACCAGCAGACCGATCATGGCCAGGTAGAAGAAATGAAAGAGGAGAAAGAAACGGGAAAAGCCCGGATCGCCTTTCATGTAGCCCACGGCGTAAACATGAATCAAGCCGCCGACCAAGGTCACCATGCACAGCACGGCTACGCCGACGCCGTCGATGCGCACGCCGAAGGGGACTCCCCACTCCCCCGCGACCATCCAATGATACAGCGTGGCGTCAAGGCCCCGGCCGGCGAAGACGACGCCCGAGAGAGAAGCGGCGCAGCCCGTGACCACGGCGCAGGAAATCAGGATAGGGACGTGCGTCCATTGCGGCCTCCAGGGCCGCAGGATGAAGAACCCGATGGCCAACGCGGCCAGAGGCGCCGCGAAAAGAAGGTAAACCGAGATCGGAATCTCAATCATCCCCGGAGCTCTCGAATCGCGTCGACTTCAACGGCGCGGCCTGACCAGTGGATATTCAGGATCAAGGACAGGCCCACCACCGCCTCGCCCGCGGCCACGGCCAGGACGAGAAGGGCGGCCGCATAGCCTTCCATGCGCCCCGTGCGGCCCGCCTCGTGCGCCAAGGCCAGGCTCGCGGCCACGACCATGAGCTCCAAGCCCATGAACATGACCAGAAGCTGCCGCCGCAAAACCAGCGCGGCCAGGCCCAGAAGAAAAAGGAGGCCGCAGGCTCCCCAGATCCAGCCGCTCATGACCGCTCCTCCACCTCCTGAGACGGCGGCCCGACGCAGACCACGGCCAAGGCGGCAAACAGCATGAGCAGGCCCACGGCCTCGGTGGCCGCGGCGTAAGGTCCGAACAGGAACCGGCCCACGAGGAGATCGTCGGCCGCGGCCGGGACGGGCGGGGACCGCCGAGCCATAAGCAGTCCCGCCTCCAGCGCCGGCAGCAGAAAGCCAGCCGTGATCAGCGGCCAGCGCAGGCCCATCCGGCTCCAGCGCGACTGCGCGGGCCGGACCGAGGCGACGCTGATGGCGACCACGATGAGCACGGCCACGGCGCCGGCGTAGATCAGGATGAGCAGAAAGGCCAGAAGCCGCGCCCCGCAGGCATAGAAGAGGACCGCGGCCTGCAGGAGCACGGCCAGCAGGCATACGGCCGCGGCGTAGAGAGAGCGCTGAAAGATCATCAGGGCCGCGAACACGATCGCGGCCGCCCCGGCTAACGGAACGACCCAATGGCTCATGGGCCGGTATTTTAGCTCTTTTAGGTCAAAATTATGTCTATGAACGCGGCGGGAACGCTCACGACCCGCCGATGCGTCCGCCTAGTCGCTGATAGTGAGCGTATAGCCGTCCGCGGCGAGGTGAAAGTAAAGGACCTGCTTGTTGTAAAGCTGATAACCCACGGGCTTGGGGCCCTGGATCGCCTCGGGAGATATGAGGTAGGGCTTGATGTCGTGGTACCCCTTGCCGTCCGATTTGTCGAAAAGCAGGCAGATGCCGTAGACTTTCTTGTTTGGCCTCGCGGGAGAGACCGAGGTATCGACGTCATTGGAAAAAAAGACCTTATACTTCCTGCCGCCAATGACGGCATCGCGTCCTGATCTGTACCCGGCGAAAAAGAAATCCGAAAGCTTTCGCTTAACAAGCGTCTTGCCATTGCCTTGGTTGCGGATGAGCAGGTAGTTGTTGTAGCGTTTGCGCAAGAGGCTGGCGTCGATCTCCGCGAGGTAGTCGACGCCGTTTTCCGACCATGCCCCCTGCATGTTCGCATCCAGCTTGAAAAATTTCGGATCTTCCCAACCCTCGGCCAGAACCGACAGGAACCCATCCCCCTTCATATTAATCTGGGTGCTGAGGTAAAACTTCTTTCCCCCATGAACAAAGGACTCGGAATGCGTGAGGTGCCGATGGATGATCTCCCGCAAATCCACCGTCACGGACTCGGAGCCGCGCATCGACGAGTTGTCCGACACCCGGATGGCCCTTTCCGCCGCGACGCCGTCGCCGGCCGGAGGGACGTACGTAACTCCCTTGACGCCGGCCAGGGCTGTCGGAAGGCTCAACGGCTTGGAGCTTGGCGCGGCGGCCGCTGCCGCGGCCAAGGCAAGAAACAATGTGGCGATCATGGGGAGAGTTTAGGCTATTGAAGCCTTGCAAGCCTGAGCCTATAGACCGATGCCGGGCCCGGTAACGGACCCAGCGGGAATTAGGCCCGAAGGCCTAGAATCCGCGGGGGATTATCCCCTTCGCAAAAGGGGCTTAAAGGCCCGGCTAACGGTGCCGGAGATCATCTTATTGGAATTGTTGAACTTTTGTTAATTTTTAGCATCAGCGACCTAATAGAGGTAGCTTCAGGTATGCAAAAACAATTCCAACAAGTTGAAAAAGGCGATCTCCGGCACCATTTACATTTCGCCCGCGACCGGGCGGTCCGCGATTCCCAGATAGGATTCTATTTTCTGCTCGATGAAAAGAGCCTGCTCCGGCTTATCCAGGCCGGAGACGAGCTTCACCCTTTTTCCGCCCCGCAAAAGAGCTTCGACTTGATAGCTCGCCGTGGAAGACCCGTTCCTGGTCCGTCCGATTTTTTCGGAGCAAAAAAGCTGCTCGATCTCGGTCCTGGAAATCTCGCGCTGGCCCGGCCAAGGCAGAGGCAGATGCCGGATGGAGAGACGATCCGTGCCCGCGCGGACAAAGGTTCGATTCACGAAACCGGCCGCCGTGACGTAAGTCAGAAACACGCCCACGCCCAGGTGCCCCAAAGGGAAAAGCACCATCAGCAGCGGAGCCTTCTTGGAGAAGGCCATGGCATACCAGAAAACCAGGAATCCGTCCCAAAAAACGCAAAAAAACAGCAGCGCGAAAAGACCGAGCGAAAACCATCTATACACCAGCAGCAAATCCGAGCCGTCCTGGGTCACGGAAAACTTCGCGGGCATATCCACCTGAGGCTTGCGGTACGGCGCCTGCGAGCCAGGCACCTGCTCAGCAAAGCCGAAAACCGCGCTGCATCTGGCGCATTTGGCGATGCAGGTCTGGATGTTGATGTCGCCCGAAGGGATTTCCCCGCGGCAATGCGGACACTCGATCTTCATTTTTGTCTCCCGGGCTCGCGAATGAATTCTTGAATGATTAAACGAATTCCAGGAGCTGCCAGGCAAACCGGCCGCGCCGGCCTCACTCGTAATGAAGCGCCTCGATGGGATCGAGCCGGGTCGCGCCATGCTAGGCCTTATTTTTCGTTCCATCCCCGGGATGATGGGCGTGGGGCCAGGGGCGAGCGCGCTCCATCTCGCGCGCCTTGCGCCGCAGTTCCTCGGGCATGATGTCGAGCGCGGCCTCCCTGATGATGTCCGGCTCCGACACCTTCAGGCCCCAAAGGACGAAGACGCTCAGGATGCCGGGAATCAGGTAATAGGCGACGCGATAGAGCAGGACCGCCATGAGCGCGTCGGTCCAATCCACCCCCAGGCTGGAGTAAGTGGTCGCCATGGAGCCTTCCATGGCTCCCAGGCCGCCGGGCAAGGCCGGGATCAGGGTCGTGGCCTGGCCCACGGTGAAGCCCGCGCTCAGGTGGCCCACGGGCATGTCGTGCACGCCGACCGCGCGCAGGCAGAAGTGCAGGGAAAACATGGCCAGAATCCAATCCAGCCCGGTGAAGGCGATGGTCTTGGTCAGGCGACCCTTATGGTGGTGTATGGTGCCCAAGCCCGCGGCCAGCTGGTGCTCGAACTCCTCGAAGTCCTCGCGCGGTATTTCTTTTTTTGAGAACGAAAAGACCACGCGATTGAGCCTATGGAACAAGGCGCGGGTGACGCGGCCGCGCACCTTATGGTTGAAGGCGAACATCATCAAGGCCGTGGAACTGACCAGCAGCAGAAGCAATCCCAGGACGCCCTCCATCAAGGAGATGCGCGCGCCCTGGATATGCAGGACCAGATAAACGAGGCCCTGGCCCAAGATGAAGGCCAGGACGAAGTAGAGAATCGCGGAGCTGACCACCGCGGCCATCACGGTCGTGGCGTAGGGAACCTGGCGCTTGTGCAGAAGATGCGCCTTGAGGGCGAAGCCGCTGAGCCCGGCGCTGGACACGAAGTAATTCGCCGTGGTGGAGACCAAGGCTATGCCCATAACCACGGGAAAACTCAGGCTATGTCCCAGCAGCGCCAGGACCTCGCGCAGGGCCAGCCCCACCATGAAGTAGCTTCCCAAGGCGCAAATCACGGCCGCGGCCAAAAACGGCCATTCCAAACGGGACGAGACGCGCGACAAAGCGCCGAGATGGCCGAAAATGAGATAACCCATGAGGCCCAGGGAGGCGGCCACGCCCGCGGCGATGACAAGGTGCTTGCGCCCGAAACCCGCGCTCATGCCCGTTATTATATCAAGTTCATTTATTGGTATTGACGAAACCGCATTTCCATGCTACAACACATACAATCGCCCGCGGCGCGAGCCAATGAAGAAGATCATCATCGTAGACGACGACATAGAAACCCGCCAATTTCTCTCCCAGGCCCTGGGCGCCAATTTCGACGTGCTCGCCGCCGATGACGGACCGGAAGGCCTCGCCCTGATCAAGGCGGAAAAGCCGGACCTCGTCATTCTTGACCTGCTCATGCCCAAGATGCACGGCTTCGAGGTGGTGCAGCGCCTGCGGCAGGACGAGCAGCTCCAGACCCTCAAGGTGCTCATCAGCACCTCGAAGTCGTACGCCGCGGACATGGTCACCGCCCGCAAGGCCGGAGCCAACGACTACATCACAAAGCCTTTCGACCTCGCGACGCTGCTTGGGAAAGTCGATGAGATGATCGGGGGCATCAAAACGCCCGTCGCCCTGCGCTTCTGGGGGACGCGGGGCTCCCTCCCCGCTCCCGGGCCGCACACCCAGCGCTACGGAGGCAACACTCCCTGCGTGGAAGTGCGCATCGGCGACCGCCTGCTCATCATCGACGCCGGCTCGGGCATCCGGGAATTAGGGAACTCCCTGCTCAAGGAGTTCCGGACCCGGTCCATCAAGGCGGACATTCTCATCGGCCACACCCATTGGGACCACATCCAGGGCCTGCCGTTCTTCACCCCTCTTTACATGCCTCAGAACAAATTCGTCATCCACGGCGTGCACGGGACCACGCAAAGCTTCTCGGAAGTGATCGCCGCCCAAATGCAGCATCCCTACTTCCCCGTGGACATGAAGGCCATGTGCTCCAACCCCCAGATCCAGGAACTCACCGGCCCCCTGCATCTGGGAGAAACCCGGATTTCCTATCACTTCCTGAACCATCCCGGCATCACCGTGGGCTTCCGCATCGACACCAACGCCTCAACCCTGTGTTATCTGAGCGACCACGAGCCCTACGGCCGGCTCAACGCCCAGGGCGAGTTCAGCGCCAAGGAAGACGACGCGGTGGCCAGGTTCGTGCAGGGCGCGGATCTCCTGATCAGCGAGGCGCAATACACCGACGAGGAATACAAATTCAAGCGCAGCTGGGGCCACAGCACGTTCACCGACGTCATCGGCCTGGCCGTCAAGGCCGAAGTCAAGCAGCTGGCGCTCTTCCATCACGACCCCGACCACACCGACGAAATGATGGACAAATTCGTGGCCGAATGCCAAAACTTCATCAAGAGCCGGGGCTATGGGCTCCGATGCTTCGGCGCCCAAGAGGGCATGGCCCTCCAATTCTGACGTGCCCCCAGCAAAATCGCGCGCCGCCGTGCTCTGGTCATGCGCCGCATTGCTGGCCGCTCCCGCCTTTTTCTTTCCTCTCTACAACCCGGATCTCTTCTGGCACCTGAGCGCGGGCCGATGGATATGGACGCACCGCGCCCTGCCCAGGGCCGATTTTCTCTCTTTCACCGCGGCCGGCGAGCCCTGGGGCGATTTCGAATGGCTCGCCCAGCTGTCCTTTCAGGCCTTCCATTGCGCCGGGGGCATGACGGGGTTGTGGCTCCTCAAGATCGTTTTGCTGGCCTGCTCCTGCCTTTGCCTCGACCGCCTCCTGGCCCGCCGCAACGTCGGGCCGCGGCTGCGCGCCGCGGCCCTGGTCCTGTGGTCGGCGGGCATGCTCCCCCACGGCGACCTGCGGCCGGAGCTTTTCTCGGTGCTGTTCCTGAGCGCCCTGATGTGGCGTCTGGAAGAACGCCGGCTCGGCGCGGCCGAATGCTTCCTGGGATTTTCCGCGTGGGCCTGCCTGCATCCGGGCTTTCTCGTCGGTCTCGGCTTATTTCCGGCCTACGGCCTGGAGGCCGCGTGCCGCCGGCGCTGGGCTCAAGCCGCGCGCCATGCCCGGGACTTTACCCTGGCCGGCCTGGCGACTCTATGCAATCCTTACTTCCTGCTCCCCCACCGCATCGCCTGGGAGCATTGGACCATGCGCCACGATTTGGCCCGCGCCATCAAGGAATGGCAGCCCATGTCCTTGGAAAATCCCCTGTACTGGCCGTTCTGGCCCACGCTCATCCTCGTCTGCGTCCTGGCTGCGGCCGCGCTGCGGCGTGAAACACGACGTCGTCCCGAGGCCCCGGAACAGGCCGCGCCCTGGGCCCTGATCGCGGCGACTCTCTACTTGGGCGCCAGCTCCCTGGGGCATGAGCGCGGCTCCATTTTTTTCAGCGCGGCGGCCGCGGCGGCTATCCCATTGCTGGCTAAAGACGACCTCTTTTCGCGCCGCGCTCTCGGGGCATGCATCGCCGTCTACGCCGCCTTCGCGCTCTGGCTCATGCCGCGAGTTTCCTGGGCCGGAGTCTTCAACTACAAGTTCGTGCCGCGGCCCGCGGCCGAGTTCATGGCCAAAGAGAGGCAAGTCCTGGAGCCTTTGCGGCTTTACAACCAATGGGAATGGGGCGGCTACCTGGGCTGGCGGCTGCGGCCTTGGCATCGGGTCTTCCAGGACGGCCGCTACATCTTCCACGATCTGCTCGTCGGCGGCGCCGAGGCGGCGCGCAGCCCTCAAGCGTGGCAGAAGTTCATCGACGAGCATAAGCTTTCCGGCGGACTGATGCTCAATCTCGACCGCATGCTGCCGGCCAAAAAACGCTACCCGGACGGCACGCTCAAGGACTTTTCCAGGCCCTGGTACGTCTTCTACATGCCCAAGGCCCGCTGGGCTCTCGTGTACTGGGACGAGCAGGCCCTGCTCTTCGTGGACAGGCGCGCCGCGCCCGCGTCGTGGCTGGCCGAGCACGAGTACCGCTACGTCCGGCCCAAGGACGACGCGGCGTTCCAGGAGGCCCTGCGGCTCAAGGAAATCCCGGCCGCGGCCGCGGCCGCCGAGGAGCAACGGCATCGCGAGGAGCTGAAGAAATTCGGCGCCCAAGCGCCATAGGACGCTTTCCTCGTTTCGCCTGATCTGCCGCGGCGGGCCGTTTTGCGCCGTGCGCCAGCTCCCCTTTGGACCTACGCGGCAGCAACCCACTTAACCCAGGCGCGACTTCTGAGGTCAGTTTATACTACTAAGGAAGCCGACGTTGGGCGCAAAAGCCGCTCCCATGACCGAAATTTTCGACAAGCCATGCCGGCTGAACTTCGTCACCCTCATCGTGATGATCGCGCTGCTCATGAGCATGCTGGGCGCGTCCTGCCAGGATGCGCTGGCCCTGCAGCCTGCGGCCACGAGGCCCATAAGGCATACCGCGCCCGCCGTCGGCATCGCTGCTATGCCGGGCGAGGTCTCGATGCCCTCCCTCTTAAGGTCCGGCAGCGGCAGCAGTCCCTTTCTTGGACCTCATTTTGAAAACCCCGCCGCGCTGACCGCGGTCGGACCTCGTGCCCAGACGCAGCCAGGATCGCCCCTCTTGCCTCTCGCGCGGCATCCCCTGACAACCCCAGCCCCCGCGCAGCTTCATGGAGAAACGCCTCAGGCGCAGGAGGCCGCTCGGCCGACCGACGCGGACGAAAAGCTTCCCGAGCGGCGAAGGAGATTGCGGGATATCCAGAGACGAGTAGTCATCCCGCTTACGGAGAATCCCGCTCTTAAGACCATGACGAAAAATGCCGCGCCATCCTCAGCCTATCTTGAAGCCTTTGAAGCGGGCGCCGCCGTATTCGACAATGGACGAACTCCCGACGAATCCGCGTCCCCAGGCGGGGCCGGCGAAGGCCCCAAAACCTTGCAGTCCATGCCGAGGGCGGGCGGACTTGCTCAGGCTGTTTTCGACCAGGACGGGAAGCCGCGCAACGTCATCGATGTGCCCGCGCCCTCGGACCGAAGCCTCCCTTCCCGGGCGTCCACTTCATCGCTTCGCCGCATTCCGTTGCGGCTCAAGCTCATGGCCGCGCTCCTCGCGGCCAGCCAGACCGTCGGCATCCCAACCTCCGGGGAAAGATACAGCCAAGCCCTCGCGGCGGTTTCCAGCTTCCTTCGGGGCCTCGAGACGATCCGCATCGGCGTCGATCAAGCTCCGGGCAACGGCCACCAAGCCGCCTCCGTGAACATCATGAAGCGCCTAAGGGAATTGGGGTTCCAAGGCCGCTTCGAAATAATCTATGCCCACATGGTGAAGGACAAGCTGGAATACCTCCTCCCTGGGTTCGATCCCAAAGGGCCCGACACCCAGGAGAGCCGAGATCGCGGCTGGGTCGCCATCAAAGGCCACATATTCCGGGACTATGCGTCCCGGGCCAGGGATAGCTATCCGACGGTGCCCTTGGGGATCATGGTCGACGCCTCGGATCCGAGTCGCGGGACGGACTGGCTCAAGGTCCGATCCCTGCTGACCATCGAGCCCTTCGGCTGGGGCTACGGTTCCAGCGTGCAGGTCGCGGGTCAGGCCAAAAGCCTGTCCTTGCCCGCCTTGACCTCTATCCCGTTTCAGTACGCCCTGCCCGCTCCCCTTGACTCCGCCCGGTTCGTCATCGAAAACATGTCCGTCGCCCCAAAGTTGCAGGCGAAGGTGCCGGGGCTGGTCCGCATCATCGAGGCTCACGGGCGCATCGAAACTTTGGCCGCCTACGGCTTGGGGATTGGAGGAGTGGGCAAGCTGACGAGACTTTTGAGGGGCGCGCACTATGCGCAAAAATCGCGGCCGGACCTCTTTAAGGGCGGGGTCGTGGTGCCGCTCATCTCCCGGCTCGACGAGCAAGAAATAGCTCAACTCAGAGCCGGCATCGAAAACGACGCGGCTTTGGCGGGAAAGGTCGGCGTCGTCTCCGTCGACGACCCCGAGATCGCGGAACGCATACGGCAACTGGGCAAGGGCGAGATACTGGTGGTCTGCGTCGGGCCGGTGGCGCAAAACGTATTCGATCTCCTCTTCTCCCGGAGCACCCTCCCCCCCACCGTGGCGGGGGCCAACGGCGAGAACCTCATGTACTTGACACGCAACCCCTTCTTCAACACGGTCCGATTTAGCCACTTAAACGCCCGTCTCGGCAACTCTCGACCCGAGGCGCTTGACCTCATCGACAAAGCCCATGCCGCTCTGGCGAAGGGACCCGACTCGCAAGAAAGTATCGGAAAATTCATACTGGCCTCGATGGAAAAGGATTCGCCTCTGAGCGCCGCCTTCCGAGGAGGACGGTCCAAGAACCTGGACCGGGACAAAGTGCTGGAATCCCTGCTGGCGGCAGCCGTGGCCATGCGCTTTCCGCTGTCCTGGCTTTCCAGTCCCGCGGACTACCGTCCAGCGCCGCACAAGAGAAGGTCAAGCGGCGCTCTTCGTGGACAACAATAAAAAGTCCTCCAAATGGCGGCTGCAGCGCTTTTTGCTAGAATCGCTTTGGCCATGGTTTCAAGGATCGCCGTCGTCCTGATTCCGGCCTTGATTTTAGCGGCCGCGTCGCAAGCCGCGCATCGGAGGAACGCCAAGATGTCTTTCGAACTTAAGAGCACGGCCTTCGCGGCCAACGGTTTTATTCCCAAGAAGCACTCCTGCGAGGGAGCCGACGCCTCGCCGGCCCTCTCCTGGTCCCAGCCCCCGAAAGGCGCCAAGAGCTTCGCCTTGATCATGGACGATCCGGACGCGCCGGCGGGGACATGGATTCATTGGGTGGTCTACGATCTTCCTGCCGAAAAAATCGCCCTGCCCGAAGGCATGCCCAAGAAAGAAACCTTTCCGGACGGCTCCAAGCAAGGCTTGGCCTGGGGCGTGGATGATTTCGACCGCGTGGGCTACGGCGGGCCGTGCCCTCCCCCGGGACCGGCGCACCACTACAGCTTCAGGCTCTACGCCCTCGACAAAGTCCTGAACCTGGCGCCCAAGGCGACCAAGGCTGAGCTCATCAAGGCCATGGAAGGGCACATCCTGGGAGAGGCGGAACTCGTCGGACTCTACAAGCGCTGAAAAATCCGCTATAATCCTTCCGTTGGAAAGGTGGGTGAGCGGTTGAAACCGCACGACTGGAAATCGTGTAGGGTGTAAAAGCCCTCGGGGGTTCGAATCCCCCCCTTTCCGAACCATTTCCCAAACAAATCATGCGTCGCCAATTCTGGGCCCCGGCGGCGTTGACCTTGGCCAGCGCGGCCGTATTGAGCGCGGTCCCGGCCCAATATCTCGGCCGCCAGCAGGACGACATCCTCTACGTCATCACCTCCCATGCCCTGGCCAACGGCGGCTACCGCCTCTTCACCAGCCCCGGCCTGCCTCCCCTCACCATGATCATGCCGGGCTTCCCCATGGTCCTCATGCCCATCACCTTGATCTTCGGAGAATTCCATCCGGCCTACCAGATATTCTGCGGCCTGATCCTGGCCGGACTGCCCTGGCTGCTGTGGCGGTGGCTGCGCCGGCGACTGGGGGAAGCGGAATCCGTCCTCATAGCGCTCATCTTCGCCACGAGCCCCATCGTGCTTTCCCAGGCCGGTACGATCATGAGCGAGGGCGCCTACACGTGCCTCGCGGTCCTTTTCCTGGCCGCCGCCGAAGCGCGCAGCGCCCCGGCCCGCGGGGCGCTGCTGCTCGCGTTGACCCAGGTCCGGCCCGCCGGGATTTCCCTGTTCCCCGCCGCCCTGGCCGAACCCTGGCGGACCAGGGACTGGAAAGCCGCGCTCAAGACCGCGCTCCCGGCGCTCTTGGGCCTCTCGCTCTGGTGGCTCTGGTCTTTCTCCGTCTCAGGCGGCGTGGACGAAGCCCGCGAATGGCGCCTTTCCTACGCCGGCCACCCCTGGCTGCGCCCCCTGGCCGTGGCCCTGGACAACGCGCGCTTCTATCTCAACGCCTGGGGAGCCAACTACGTCCCGGCCTCCGGGAGCCTCGCGGCCGCGCTCCTCTTGGCGGCCCTGGCCGGCCTCGGGGCGTGGCGACTGCGGCGCGAAGAATCCGCCCGGCCCGCGCTTCTCATGCTGGCCGGAGCCCTGCTCATGCATCTGTTCTGGGCCTGGCAATACGAACGCTATCTTATCCCCATATTGCCTTGGCTCTTGTGGCTGGCCGCGGCGGGCGCGCGCCGCCGCGCGCCATGGCTCCTGGCCGGACTCCTGGCGCTGCAGCTATGCCTCCACGCGCCCCGGCGGATCATGGGCGACTCGGCGTGGACCCGGCCGGAGCTCAGCCGGACCTACGAATGGATCCGCGGCCACAGCTCCCCCGGCGACGCCATCGCCAGCCCCCTCTACGTCCGCGACGGTTTTCTCGCGGCGCGGCCCAGCGTGCCTCTTCCCGACACGGACGATCCCGGCCGTTTCGCCGAACTCCTCGCCAGAAGACGGGTTCGATTCGTGATCACCCAGGAAAACCTCGACGTAGGGCTCTCGCAAAGCCGGACCGCCACCATCCAATTCAAGCTCGACCGGGCCCTGGCGCTGCTCCAGGACCCCGGCCGTTTCCGGCTCGTCTACGCACGGCCCGAGGAAAGCTCCCGCGTTTATGAACTTCGCTAGACCGGCCCCGGCCTGGTTGAGCCGGCTTCTCGTCGCGCTCGCGGCCGCGGCGGTCTTTGCCGCGACCCTTGGGACCCGAGACTTCATCCGGGACGACCGGCTCCTCATCGCGGAGAATCAACTTCTCAGGCAGGGCTGGAAAGCCGCGCCCCAAATCATGACGACCGGCTATTGGGAGATGATCCTGGGCCGCAACGCGCCCATCCAGGAGTACAGACCCTTATTAGCCCTGAGCTATCTCCTCCATTTCACCACCACGGGCGCGGCCGCATGGCCCATGCACGCGGCCAACATCGCCCTGCACTGCCTGGTCTGCGTCCTCCTGCTGGAGGCTTTGCGGCGCCGCCTCGGCGCCCGCGCGGCACTGGCCGCAGCCCTGCTCTTTGCCGTCATGCCGATCCACGCCGAAGCCGTCTGCTACATCACCAGCCGTTCGGAACTGCTCGCCGCGGCCTCGGTCCTGGCCGCTTGGCTGCTCCTGGAAAAACAAGCCTCGGGCCCGCGGCTTGCCTGGGGAACCGCCATTTTCTGCGCCGGCATGCTCAGCAAGGAGCACGTCGTCCTCTTCCCCGCGTTTCTGGCGCTTTCGGACTGGGCTTTCCACGGCCGCAAGCCTTGGGAGCGCGAGCGCCGCAGAACCCATCTGATCCTGGCCGCCTGCGCCGCGGCCTACATGGCATTGCGCTGGTCGCTCCTGACCCATACCATGCACGGCGGCGTTGCCTACTTCCACGACCGGCTCGTCGCCCTGCTGACGTTCTCGCGCTTCGCGCTGCAACGCTATCTCTGGCCGAGCGTCAGCGGCGCGAACCTTTGCGCCGACTTCAGCCGCCCCCTGCTGCCGGACGCGTCCCCAGCCTCGGTCGGGGCCTGGCTCGCATTGGCCGCATGGACCGCTTTGGCCGCGGCCGCGGCCCGCGCCTGGCTCAGGCGCGCTTGCTGGGCGTTCTGGATCCTGGGTCCGGGGCTCTTCCTGCTGCCGACGTGCCATCTCTTCTTTCCCCTGGACTCCATCGGCGCGGAGCGTTTTCTCTACCTGCCCAGCGTGGGTCTGGCCGCCCTGCTGGGGATGCTCTTCGCCTGGGCCGCTTCCAGGTGGAGGACGGCCGCGCGTCTGACGCTGGCCGCGCTCATCCTATGGTACGCTCGCGCCTCGGTGGAGCGCAGCCGCGTATGGCTCTCTCAGCGGTCCTATTACGAGGCGGCCCTGCGCTGCAACCCGGTCTCCGCCAACGCCCTTTCATCCTTGGGCGCGGCTCTCCTCGAGTCCGGAGAAACAGGACGCGGCGAGACGCTTCTGCTCCAGGCCGCGGCCCTGGATCCCGCGCTGGCCCGGCCGGTCTACAACCTGGGCCGCCTGGCCTGGCAGCGCGCCGACTTGAACCAGGCCGAGGCTTTACTGGAAAAAGCCCTGCGGCTAGACGCGACCTTCACGGACGCTCGCGTCCTGCTGGCCCTGTGCCGGGAAAAGCGCAAACGCCTCGACGACGCCGCGGCCTTGTTGGAGCGGGCCCTGGCCGACGTCCCCTGGCACGCGGCCGCGGAGTTCAACCTGGGGCGGGTCGAAATGCTGCGCGGCCGGCCCGCCGCGGCACGGGCCCATTTTCTGCGCTTCGCGCAATTGGCCCCGGACGATCCTGACGCAAGGCAGGCCATGATATTGGCCGGGAGCCTCCGGCCTTGACCAACCCCGATCGCTTCCTGCCCTGGGCCATGGGATCGGCCGCCGCCCTGTTCTACCTCTGCTTTCATTCGACCTTTTACAACTTCGACGGGGTCGCCTGCGCCATCGCCGTGGAACTCGGAGATCTGCGCCACTTGGCCCACGGCAACCACCTGGCCTACGGCCTGGTCGGACTGGCCTGGGACCGGGCCTGGCGCCTTCTGGGATACGGAGGCCCGGCATTGCTCTGCCTGCAGACGCTCGACAGCATGCTCGGCGGGCTGGGGGTCGGACTATTCTGCATGCTGCTGCGCAGGCGCCTCAAGCTATCCGCGTTTCCGACCGCCGCGGCCAGCGCGGGCCTGGCCCTCTCATATGCGTGGTGGCTCTGGAGCCTGGAGGCCCAGGTTTACATGCTGGGCGCGGTCTTTCTCATTCTGGCCGCGGATGAGGCGTTGGCCGACCAGCCGGTCCCCTGGAAGGCGGGATTGTACCATGGTTTGGCGGTGCTCGGCCACGCAGGCAACGCCATGTTCCTTTTCTGCGCTCTTTTCCTGCTCCGCGAGCCGGCGGGCCGGACGACGGCCGGGCGCTGGCTGCGCTACCTCGGAGCCTTGGCGGCTGCCGTCTTGTCGGCCTATGCGGCGGCCGCTCTCTGCTGCGTGCAGCCTCGAGACGGCAACGACCTGCGCCTCTGGCTGCTCGGCAGCGCGGCCCTCGGCGTGGATCGGTCGTTCCAATGGCACGGCGGTCCGCCGCTGGCCAATCTCGTCTCCTGGCTGGGCATGACCCTGCGCATCTTCGCAGACCCCGTCAGTCTGGCCCCGCCTTGGACCTATGCGGGCTGGACCCTGGCCGCCCTGGGCCTCGCCGCGGCAGGGGCCGGCTGGCAAGCCGGCGCGCGGATAGGACGAGCCTGCCTGCTCTGGCTGGGAAGCTACGCCCTGCTTTTCTATTCCTGGGAGCCGTGCACCATGGTCTACCGCGTCACCGATCTCATCCCATTCTGGATTCTAGCCGCGCTCTTCGCCAGCAAATCGCCTTGGCGCGCCCGGGCGCTTGCCTCGTGGGTGGCTGTCGCCGGCTCGTTCAACGGATTCTTCCTTATATACCCGCGGACGGTCCCCCTCAACAACAGGGAATATCAGGAAGCGCGCTGGCTCGGCGAGGCCACGCCGCCGGAGTCCTGGATCATAGCGACGGGCAATGCCCAAGTCTACGTCCCATACTTTGCCGGACGCAAACCCTTGAACATGCGCTATTTCGAAGGCCGCCCCGAGGCATTGCGCCAGCGCCTTGCCCAGCTGAGAGCTCAAGACCTGCCGATTTACGCGACCGCCCGGATGCTGGCTTTGATCGGTCCGGCCTTGCTGAGAACGCTCCAGGCGGAAGGTCTCAGCCAGACGGCCCGCGGGCCCGGGGGAGCGCTTTACCGGATCGGAATGAACGGGAATCCCAGCGGCAGCAGGCAGAAGAAGCAGAACACCGCTCCGGCCGCCAAGAACGGCCCGAAGGGAACCGGATCGGACATGCGCAAGCTGCCCCGCGCCACGCGGCCGACTCCGTAGACCGCTCCCAAAAACGATCCGATCAAAAGGCTGTCATAAGCTCCCACGCCTCCGGTCCAGGCGCCGATGCCGCAAAGCAAGATGACATCCCCCATGCCCATGGCTTCCTTGCCGAAGATTCGTTTGCCGGCCTCGGCCGTGAGCCAACAGATGACGAATCCCGCCGCGGCTCCCAGCAGGCTCGACGACACGGCGCCGAACCAGGTCGTCGCGGCCAGTAGAGGATTGACCGGCGCGGACAGTATGCCGGCCGCGATAAGGCCGAACGAGAGGATGTCCGGAATGAACCCGGTATCCCAATCGATCAGGGAAATCGCCAGCAGCGCGGCGCTGGCCAGGACGCTCAGCAGCGCCCACAAGGGCTGGTCTTCCCAGCGCAGCCACAGAGCCAGGCTGAGGACCGCGGTCAGGGCTTCCACGGCCGGATAACGCGGGGAGATGCCCTTGCCGCAGCCGCGGCAGCGCCCGCGCAGCCACAGCCAGCTCAGGACGGGAACATTGTCGTAGGGCGCGATGGGCTTGCCGCAGCGCGGGCAGCGCGAGCCGGGAAAGACGATGGACTCCTCCCGCGGAACCCGGTAAGCGATGACATTGATGAAGCTGCCCAGGCAAGCGCCCAACCAGAACGCCAGGACTCGCGCCATTAAGTTCATCATATCAAAATGAAGGAGGCCTCTCTCGCGAGAGGCCTCCTTTTTCGTCGCTCAGTGAGGACGGCTCAGTACATCGTCCAGACGCTGCTCTTGGTGTCCGTATGAGTGCAGTTCACCCAGACGGTGCCAAGGTTCGCGTTGCCGACGGTGTTGTTGTAGCTCCATCCGCCCCCGTCGTTGGACGCGGTCTGCGGGACAACGACCGAGCTGTCGCTATGGTAGTTCGGAGCCTTGGCCACCGGGACCGCCGTCAAGTACTTGCCCGCGATCGTCAATGACGCCAGGTCCGTGGGATACTGTCCCTCCATGTCGCCGTAGTAAATGCTCAGCGCGGAGCGGATGGCACCCAGGTTACCCTTCGACGCACCCTCACTCGACTTCCGGATAAGTTCGGCGAACTTCGGTATGGCGATAGCCGCCAAGATACCTATGATGGCAACCACGATCATCAACTCGATGAGCGTGAAACCCGAAGCTCCGAACCTCTTTGCCTTCTTCATGCTATACCCCCTTACTGCCGTTAGGATTATGATCAGGGTAAATAATTCGTATCGGCAGTGTCAATATAGGCATGAGAACTGGGATAGTATATTTCGCCTGTCGCGCTTTGTCAACCCGTTAATCCCGTGATTAAAGGCACGTCCTTGAAATGGTGGGCAGGGGGGGACTTGAACCCCCAAGGCCTTGCGGCCATACGGTCCTGAGCCGTACGCGTCTGCCATTCCGCCACCTGCCCGATTCTGCTATGGCAAAAGTCAAAGAGCTGTGATACAATCAGCATTCTAGCAAAAATTAGCCATGAGCAAGAACAAGAAAGAAGAAAAGGAAGAAAAGCAGATCGTCGCCACCCACCGCAAGGCCCGCCAGTACTATGAGATCATGGAGGTCTTCGAGGCCGGCCTATGCCTGGTCGGCCCCGAGGTAAAATCCCTGCGCAAAGGCCATGCCTCGCTCGACGGCTGCTTCGGCCGCCACGAGGGCGGGGAGCTCTTCCTGTTCAATTTTTACATCCCCCCCTACCAGTTCAACACCTCGACCGATCCGCTGGACCCGCGGCGCACGCGCAAGCTTCTCATGCGCAGGGGAGACATCGGCCGCATCGGCAGGAGCCTGCAGACCAAGGGCTTGACCCTCATCCCCCTGGAGGTTTATTTCCGCAAGGGCTGGGCCAAGGTGGCCCTGGCCCTGGCCCGCGGCAAGAGCGGGCCGGACCGCCGCGACGATCTCAAGAAGAAGGCCCTGGCCCGCGAGGCCGAAAAAAGCTTCAAAGGCAAATACCGGGGCTAGAACCTGACCCCGAGCCCGGCCTCGGCGCCGCTGGTGCCGTGCACCACGTTGTAAGCCGCGTTCAAATAGCCGAAGGTCCACAAGCGCAGGCGCATGCCCGCGGTGAAGCGGCTCTCGGCGGTCGTGACCGTGGCGCCGTTGATGGCGGGGTCGAGTCTTGAGGACCGGACGACCAAGTTCGTCCGGTCCAGGCCCGCGCCCAGATACGGATTGAACTTCGGCGTGCCCATGGAAAAAACCAGGTTCCCGCCCAGATGGCTGGCGGAAAAATGCTGGTGCACGACCGAGTGCGCGACCGCGGACACCAGCAGCTGCGGCGCCCAGGCCTTGTCCGAGCTCTTCAAAAGCCCGTAACGCAAGCCGCCGCCCGCTATGGTCAGGCCCTCATAGCTGATGCCGCGGATGAACCCGTCGAAACGGTAGGGCAGGCCGATCTCGGCCTGGATCCAAGGCAGACCGAAGCTCCGCACTCCCTTATTGCGCAGGATGCGGTCGTCCTTGTCCGGGGACAACTGAGCCCCGACGCGCGCGCCGATGTCGAAGCCGGAAAAGCCCAAGGACCGTCCGCTGTGATAAGTGGCCGAGCCCAGGACTCCGCCCAGGTCCCGGCTGAACGGCCTCAAGGCCCCGGAGTCCGCGAACTCCTCGAAGCCGCCGTAGACGTCCGCCCGCGCCGGCGCCGCGGCCAACAGCGCCAGAAGGCACAAGAAAATCCTGGTCATCGTCCCCTCCTCGGGTATGTCGATATCTCAAATCGCATCAGAGCGGCATGTTGCCGTGTTTCTTGACGATAGCGTCGCGCCGCTTGTTGCGCAAGAACTGCAGGGCGCGGATGATTTTCGGCCGCGTTTCGCGGGCGTCTATGACCTCGTCGACGTAGCCCCGCCGCGCCGCCCCATAGGGGGAGGCGAAGTCCCGCGAATACTCGGCCATGAATTCCCGCCTCGCCGCGTCCGGATCCGCGGCCGCCCGGATTTGATCCGCCCATAGGACGTCCACGGCCCGCGCCGGCCCCATGACCGCGATCTCGGCGCCGGGCCAGGCGAAGTTCATGTCCGCCCGGATATGCTTGGAACCCATGACCTCATAGGCTCCTCCGTAAGCCTTGCGCAGGACCACGGTGACCTTGGGGACGCTGGCCCGACAGTAGGCGTACGCCAGCTTCGCCCCCTTGCGCACGATGCCGTTGAATTCCTGCTGCGTCCCGGGCCAGTAGCCCGGCACGTCGACCAAGGTCAGCAGGGGCAGGTTGAAGCAGTCGCAGAAACGAACGAACCGGGCGGCTTTCTCGCTGGCGTCGATATCCAGCGACCCGGACAGATGGGCGGGATTATTGGCCACCAGGCCCACGGTTTCTCCGTTAAGGCGCATAAGGCCGACGACGATGTTGCGCGCGAAACTCTTGTGAACCTCGAGGAATTGATGGCCGTCCGCGATCTCCCAGATGACTTCATGGATGCGGTAGGGGCGCTTGGGGTCCATCTCCGCGATCGCGCCCAACGCCTCGCTGACGCGGCGAGGATCGTCGGCCGGCATGACCGGCTTGGCCCGCTCGCGGCAGTTCTGGGGCAAATAGGCCAGCAGTTCCCGGATCTGGCGGAAGCAGTCCGGCTCGGAGCCGGCCAAAAAATGGCAGACCCCGGAACGGCTGCCGTGCATGGCGGCCCCGCCCAGCGATTCCGGATCGCAGCTCTCGCCCGTGGCCGCGGCCGCCAATTCCGGGGAGGTCATGTAGATATGGCTGGTGCCTTCGATCATGAACACGAAATCCGTCAGGGCCGGGGCATAGACCGCCCCGCCCGCGCAGGGACCGAGGATCGCCGAAATCTGGGGCACGCGGCCGGAAGCCAGCGCATGACGGGAGAAGACGTCGCCGGTGCCTCCCAGCGAGTCCACTCCCTCCTCCAGCCGGGTTCCGGCCGAGTCGCACAAGGCCACGACCGGCAGGCCCGCCTCCAGGGCGAGATCGAGGACCTTGCATATCTTGCGGGCGTGCGCCGCGCCCAGGGTGCCGCTCCAAACCGTGTAGTCCTGGGCATAGAGGCAGATGGAGCGCCCGTGGACCCGTCCGAAACCGGCCACGACCCCGTCGCCCAAGGCGCCCGCGCCCTTGCCCTCGACCAAGAGGCCCACCTCCTCGAAACTGCCCGCGTCCAAAAGCAAATCGATGCGCTCTCGAGCCGTGAGCTTGCCGGCGGCATGCTGGCGCGCCGCCGCCTCGGGGCCTCCCCCGGCCGCGGCCCGGCGCACGCGGGAGCGCATCTCCTCGAGGCGGGTCGTGGGAGGATGCTGGTGCCGCTGCTTCTTGGGATCGTTCATGTCACCACGCCCCGCCCTGCGCCGAGAGAACCTCGATGAAGGCCTCGACGACCTGGGGATCGAAGCGCGTGCCCTTGCCGCCGTTGGCCTCGGCAACGGAACGCTTCTCGAGCTCCTCGACCGGGACTCCCATGCGGCGCAGCTCCTCCATGGCTTCGACCAGGGAGAGGATGCGCGCGCCCATGGGGATGTCTTCGCCCTTGATCCTGCCGGGATAACCCGTGCCGTCGAAGCGTTCGTGGTGGTGCTTGATGTAGGGCAAGGCCCCTTCCAGCATCTTGATGCCTTCCAGCATCTTGGCGGAAAGGAGGGGATGCATCTCGTCGGAAACGCTCATGGCGCCCATGTCCGCCAGCATGCGCTGGTTCTTGAAGGCCACGTAGCCCACGTCGTGAAGGATGCCGGCGTAGTAGAGCATGCGGTATTCGTATTCGTCGACGCCCATGGCCCGGCCGATGGCGCAGGCCAGCTTGGCCGAGCGCACCGGATGCTCGGTCATGTTGGGTTGGGAGGTCTCGATGACGCCTACCAGCAGCTCCATGATATGGGAGAAGAAATTCTTCTGCTCCGAAATGATCTTGCTGTTGGTGATGGCGACGGAGGCCAGGCTCGCGAGGCTGGAGAGCAGCCCGATATGAGCCTCGGTGTAGCCCCCGCTGCGCTTATTGAGCACCTCGACTACGCCCACGAGGTCCCCGCGAAATTCCATGGGCACGCACAGCAGGGAACGGGTCACGAATCCGGAGGCCTTGTCGAACTTGCCCGCGAAGCGGGGGTCGCTGCGGCAATCGTTTACGACCTCGGGCTTGCGGTGCTGGGCCACCCAGCCGCCGATGCCCTGTCCGATGGGCAGGGTCATGGTCTTCAAGGCCTTGGCCTTTTCGCCCGAGGCGACCTTGAAGAAGAGACGCTTTTTGTCGTCGGTCACCAGCATGATGGCGCTGGCCTCGGAATCCAGCAGATCCTCGGCCGCGGCCCCGATCTTCTGAAGGAGATAATCCAGGTCCAAAGTCGAGTTCAGGCTTCCCGCGATCGAGAACAGCTCAAGGGCGGTCTTGACGTCCATCCCGCCCGCGGCCGGGTCGGCGACGGCTTTCTGGGTGTCTGCCATGGTCTACTCCGTGCCCCCCAGGACTTCCCGGACCGTGGTCAGTCCCATCTTGACCTTCTCGAGGCCGTCCTGCACGATGAGCCGCATGCCCTCCTTCATGGCCTCCACGCGAACCGGGTCCGCGGCCACGTCCTTCAAGCAGAAGGTGCGCAGGCCCTCGGACATCACCAGCAGCTCATGCATGCCGACGCGCCCCTTGAAACCGATGTTCTTGCAGACCTCGCAGCCGCCATCCGGCGGAGGACCGTGGATCTTGCTCCCCGCGGGCAGCTCCACGCCGTTCTCCTTGAAAATCTTCACTTCCTCGGGCGTCGGATCATGAGGAACCTTGCATTCGGGACACAAGCGGCGGCCCAGCCGCTGGGCCAGGATCGCCTTGACCGTGCTGACGACCATGAACGCCGGCAAGCCCATGTCGGTCAGGCGCGAGATCGTCGACGAGGCGTCGTTGGTATGGATGGTGGAAAAAACCAGGTGGCCGGTCATGGCGGCCTCCATGGCGATGTGCGCGGTCTCCTTGTCCCGGATCTCGCCGACCATGATGACGTCCGGGTCCAGGCGCAGGAAGGAGCGCAGGGCCGTGGCGAAATCGAACTTCTTGTTCTCCCCGAGCTTGAGGTCCGGGTTGACCGGGACCTGGACGATGCCGTCGAGGTTGTATTCGACCGGGTTCTCCGCGGTCAGAATCTTGATGTCGGGCCGGTTGACGTGGTTGAGAGCCGCGTAGAGCGTGGTGGATTTTCCGGAGCCGGTCGGCCCGCAGACCACGATGAGGCCGAAGTTCTTCTTGCCGCCGATGCCCTTGAGCAGCCCCAGGAACTTGTCCAAGGTGTCCTGCAAAAAACCCATCTTCATGATGTCGACCTGGACGGATTTGCGGTCCAGTATGCGCATGACGCAGCTCTCGCCGTAAACCGTGGGCACCATTTCCACGCGGAACTCGATGGGGTTGCCTTGGGCCAGGATCTGGATGCGGCCGGACTGGGGGATGCGCCGCTCCGTGATGTTCATGGAGTTGCTCATGATCTTGATCTTCGCCGAGACCGCCTGGCGGTAGCCCCAGGGCACGGTAAAGGGTCCGGGGATGAGCATGCCGTCGACCCGGTAGCGCAACAGGACCTTGGAGTTCTTGCCCGTGGCGTCCTCGAAGGGCTCGATGTGGATGTCCGAGGCCTTCATGGAGAGGGCGCCCAGGATGATGGCGTTGACCAGTTTCTCCACCTCGGGCGCGGAAGCGTCCACGTCCGTGATGTCGGCCTTGGCCTCCTCCTTGACGACTTCCATGCCTTCGGCCGCCGGAGCGCCTTCCTCCTGCTTCTTGGCCATGTCCGCCACGAGCCGGTTCATGGCCGCGCCCTCGCCCTTGCCGTAGGCCGCGTCCAGAGCGGCTATGATGTCCTGGGGCAAGGCCAGGTACGGCTGGATATCAAGGCCCGTGCGCAGCTGGATGTCCTCGGAGACGAAAAAATCCCGCGGATCGGCCATGGCCACGAACAAGACGCTCTCTTCCTTGGCGAAGGGGATGGCATGGTGCCTGCGGGCCACGGCCTCGGGGATGATCTTGGCGATCTCCGCCTCCACGTCCATCTGATTGAGGTCCACGGCCTTGACCTGCCATTCCTCGGAAAGGCACTTGAGCAGCTGCGACTTGCCCAGGAGATTGAGGTCGAGTATGGACTGCTGCAGGGTCTTGTTGTTCTTCTTGGAGTCGGCGTCGGCGGTCTTGAGCTGCTCCTCGCTCAAGATCTTGCGTTCGCCCAGGATCTCCGCGACCGTCTTCCTTCTCTGCAGACCTTTGACAGCCATGCCCTCTACCTCACTTGATCTCGAGACAATCGCCCGGACGCACGGAACCCTTGAGAGTTCCTCCCGCCAATTCCAGAACGCTGCGAGCCCGAAAAACCCAAGGCGACATTCGCCAGGGCTTCAAGTTTTCCACCACGCGCACCACTCTGGACTCCCGGTCCAGGAAGATCACGTCTATCGGGAACCTCATGAACAGGGTGTGGATCATGGGGCAGGGGACGATCCAGAGCCCCTCATCTGCGGCCATGGTCTTGCGGCCCAAAAGCCCGCGCGCGCGCGAGTCGTAATCCTCGGCCTTTTCGACCCGGGACGCGATGGCCTGCCCGCGCGTGCGATTAAAAGCTATCAAATAAGCCTCGGACGTTCAACGATTCATCGCCCAATTGTACGCAATTTCCAGGGTCATTATTAAATGGCGACCTGGAGAAAGAAAAAATCATGATTAATAAGCACTTTTTAACAACTTACCGCCAGCGCTGAAGGTGAAACAAGGAAAAATGTATTTGTTAACGTCATAATTTGTTTCAAAAGTCGCCATGTCTTCATGCCAATCAATGATAGGCCCAAAGACCTCTCTGCATGCCCGCAGACATCGGCCTTCACCGGATCACCGCCACGCGGCCGCGGGTCGTGCCCTTGTCCGTGGAAACGACGAAGATGTAGGTCCCGGTGGCCACGGGATTGCCGCTCGTGTTTTTCCCGTCCCAAGTCAGACCGGAAAGCTCCCGGACGAACTCGCCGCTGGAGGCATATATCTTGATCGCCGTCTTGGTTCCCTGCAGGCCGGTCGGAACCGAGAATGAAACCGCCCCGGTCCGGGAGACGCGGAAAGGATTGGGAAAAGCGATGGCCTCCTGGTCCCCGGCGAAATCCGCCAAGGTGCCCTTGACCGCCAGGCGCATGGCGCGAAAGGCGTTGATGCGGCCCGCCCCGCTGGTGTTGCCTAGAGGACGGCCGCCGGCATCCAAGCCCATGAGGCCCGCGACCCCGATATTGTCCGCGGCCGCGCGGATCACGTTCTGCACCTCGATGGCGTTCAAGGCCGGCTTCTCGGAGAGAATCAAGGCCGCCAAACCGGCCACGTGGGGCGCGGAAAAAGAGGTGCCGGAATCCTGCGTCGTCGCCCCGGAGATATCGTCGACGAGCACGCTGCCGCCCGGAGCCACGACGCCGTTGGCGGCCAGTTCCGGCCCCGTGCAGGAGAACGCGGTGATGGAATTGTTGGAATCCGTCGCGCCCACGGGTATGACGCCGCTGGGTCCGCCGGTTCCCGCGCAATTGGCCGGCGCGTTGATGCCCGTGGCGCCGCTGCTGCAATAAGGCTGATTGCCCGCGGAGATCACCACGGGGATGCCCGCGGCCACGGCGTTGGCGATGGCCGTCTGGGTCAGCGCGATGCAGTTCGCTCCCGGACAGCCGGGACACGACCCCGGGCCGCCGACGCTGAGATTGATCACGACCTTGCCCACGGCCGCGTTGTTCTGCAGGCTGGTCGCATAGTCGATGGCGGCGGCCATGGCCGAGTCGCTGGTCGCGCAGGTGCCGGGACAGCTCCCGGTGGTGTTGCAGTCGTTGTCGTGGAATATCTTGAGCGACAAAAGCTGCGCTCCCCAGGAAATGCCCGCGATCCCGATTCCGTTGCCCGAGGCGGCCGCCGCGATGCTGGCCGTGCGCGTGGCATGATTGCACGCCGGAGTCGGAGGGTGGTTGGCCGATTGAGCGCCTCCGGCGTTCGGATTGAAGAACTGGCTTTGAACCCCGCCGGAGTTAAGAAGCTTGGGCGCCAGGTCGGGCTGATCTCCCTTGATGCCCGAATCGATGACCGCTATGGTCACCTTGTTGCTCGATCCCGTGCCGAACTCCCACGCCGCGAAAGCATTAACCTGGCTGAGCGCGTATTGCTGGGGCACTCCGGGATCGTTCGGGACCAAATTGGGGCGGTAGACATGATCCGGAGCCGCCATCTCCACCCCCGGCAGGCCCTTGAGCTGGTCGATAGCGCCCATGACGCCCCTGCCCGGCGGGAGCTCAACGATCGTCCAACCCAAGAGCTCGTTGCTCACGCTGCCGCCCACGGTCTGCAGGGCCGCGGCCTTCTGACCCGCGGCGGCAGTGGTGGAAAACTTCACCAGCACGCGCTCGGCCACGATTTCCACGACGGGACCGCTTCCCAGAAGGCCCCGAAGCAATTCGGTCTTGAGGGCCCAAGAGGAATCGGCCAAGCCCAGCAGGGCCGAGGCCAGGATCAACCGCAGCATGAAACCGCGTTCTCCTTGCGGATGATGCCCACCAGCTCCTGGATGTCGGACAGCACGAACTCCGCGCCCGAATCCTCGGTGCCGTGGGTGTCGCCGTACTTGGCCCAGGCCGTCCGGATGCCGAGGTCGAGGGCGCCCTTCATGTCGCGCTCAGCCCAATCTCCCACCATCAGCGTCTCCTCGGGCTTGGTGCCCAGCATATCCAGGGCCTTGCGGAATGGCTCGGGCGCGGGCTTGCGCGCGCCCAGGTCTTCCGAGGTGATGACTTGGTCGAAGTAATGATGCAGGCCCAAGCCCACGATGCGCAGCCACACCTCCAGCTTGGGCGCGTCGGAAAGGGCCACGCTCCTGATGCCCAGGCGCATGATCTCCAAAAGAGTCAGGCTGACGTGCGGATAAAGGGCCATGATCCCGGCCTTGGCGCGGCGGTAGCCCACGATGCCCGCGGCCAGCAGCTTGTAGTCGATGCCGCCGAACTCCTTCTTGAGGACCTTGTCGAAAATCTTCTGATCCTCGACGCCCTCTTTCCAGTAGGTCTCGAATATCTTCTCGACCATGACGTCCTTGCGCACCTGCAGACCAGCGTCGATCATGCTCTCGACGGCCGAGTCCACGGCCGCCCGCTTCATCCTCATGAAGTCGGTCAGGGTGTTGTCGATGTCGAAGATGACGGCGCGGATCACGGGAGGCTCCCCCCAACGGAGCGAAATCCCCCCCTCAAGGGTGGGATTTCGGGTCCGCGTTCCCTGCGGGGACTCGGACGCGCGACGGCAAAAAAACAACGCGCTTCATTCCTTGGCCCGCGCTCCAGGCGAGGAATTACGAGCGGCTCCCCCCAACGGAGCGAAATCCCCCCCCTCAAGGGGGGGATTTCGGGTCCGAGTCCCCTGCGGGGACTCGGACGCGCGACGGCAAGAAACCGGCACATTCCCATTCCTTGGCCCGCTTCAGGCAGCGGATTACAAGCGGCTCCCCCCAACGGAACGAAATCCCCCCCCAAGGGGGGGATTTCGGGTCCGAGTCCCCTGCGGGGACTCGGACGCGCACAAGCAAGAATCCCGCGCATTCTACTCCTTGGCCCGCTCCAGGTATTCGCCGGTGCGCGTGTCCACCTTGATCTTCTCCCCCTCCTTGATGAACAGAGGAACATTGATCTCAAGGCCAGTCTCCAGGGTGGCGGGCTTGACCATGTTGGAAACAGAATCGCCCTTGACGCCGGGCACGGTGGAGGTCACGGTCAAGACCACGTTGGGCGGAAGCTCGATATTGGCCAATTTCTCGTCGACGTATACGCCCAAGACCTGCATGTTCTCCTGAAGGAATTTGGCCTGGGGACCGAGCTTGGACTTGGGGAAGGAAACCTGATCGTAAGTCTCCATGTCCATGAATATGGCGTTTTCTCCCTCGGAGTAGATATATTGTTTCTCGCGTTTTGTGACCGGCACCTCGCGGAACTTGGTGCCCGAGGCATAGGACTTTTCGCAGACATTGCCCGTGGCCAAAGACCGCAAGGTCGTGCGGTAGACCGCCGCGGACTGCGACTTGCGGTGGTGCTGATAGGTCAAAATCTCCCAAATTTGGCCCTCGTCCTCGAAAACGAGACCGTTATGAAACTCCGAAGTGCTGATCATGGCCGATCCTCCCTCGTCAATATGTAACCAATTGATAATGTTACAATATTCCGTATTCATTAGGCGATCGTCATGAACTTGGATGCTCCGAAGGTCCGCTGCGTCACGGCCTTGCTCGTCGGCAGGCTGGGAGACCTGATCGTGTCCACGGCCTTCTTGCGCGGCCTGCGCGCGCGCTTCCCCGAGGCCCGGATACGCCTGGTGGTCTCGGCCGCGACCCGGCAGGCCGCCGGGCTGATCCCTTTCATCGATGAAATCCTGGCCGTCCACCCCTATTGGCGGCCCTTGGACAATATCAACAGTTCCATTGCCCTCCTGGCTGGAAGCTGCGACCTGCTCGTCGATCTCAATCCCTCCTTCTCCCGGACATCAACGGCCCTGGCTCTCATGGCGCGCGGCCGGCTGCGCGCCGCCTTTGCCAAGGGCCGCATGGACTCGTTCTGGAACATGCTCGCGGACCCTCCCGGAGAGCGCGAGCACATGCTCGACCGCTACGCGAGGCTTGCCGGGATGATCGGGGCCTCCTACGAGCCGAGGATGGAACTAAGGCTGCGTCCGGATGATGAGCGCCAGGCCGAAGTCCTCATGAAAGCCGCCGCAGTTCCACCCGGCAAGCTTCATATCGCCGTTTTCCCCGGCAACTTCAAGAAATTCGACAACCGCTGGCCCGAGGAAAAATTCGCGGCGCTCTGCGACCGGCTTATCGGCGAGACGGACCTGAGCCTGTCATTTCTCGCCGGCCCCGGCGAACGCGAAGCCGTCGCGCAAATCGCGGCGTCATTAAAGCGCCCGGTCCCCATTTTCGGCCCGGCACCCATAGGCCTGACCGCGTCCCTGCTCAAGCGCTTCGATCTTTTCCTGGGAAACATCACCGGCGCCACGCATCTGGCCGCGGCCGTGGGAACCGCGACCTTCGGCCTTTATTCCGGCTACACCGACGCGGTCTGGAGGCTGCGCGGGCCCCAACACTCCGGAGTCGTGGCCGGGTCGTGGGAGTCGTGCCGGGGCATCGCCGTAGACGAGGCCCTGCGGGGACTCAAGTCCGCCCTGGCCCAGCGGCGCGGAGTTCGCCCATGAGCCCGGTGGTGGCCGTGGGCCTCAGCGGCGGCGTGGACTCGGCCATGGCCGCGCAGCTGCTCAAAAGCCAGGGCCATGAGCTCATAGGCCTGACCATGCAGACCTGGGACGGGTCCGTGGCCTTGGGCGGGCAAGAGGGCCGCTCGGGCTGCTACGGCCCGGGAGAGGCGCAGGACATCGCGGCGGCAAGCGACGTGGCCCGGCGCCTGGGCATCCCGCATCACGTCGTGGCCCTGGCGCCCGAGTACCGCGCCGAGGTTCTGGATTATTTCACGGAGGAATATCGCCAAGGCCGCACTCCGAACCCGTGCGTGCGCTGCAACCAGAAAGTCAAGTTCGGGCTGCTCGTCGAAAGAGCCCGGCGGGCAGGCATCCGCTTCGATCTCTTCGCCACCGGCCACTATGCCCGCCTGGAGCGGCGGGAAGGCCGCTGCCTGCTCAAGCGCGCCGCGGACCGGCGCAAGGATCAGTCCTATTTCCTGGCGCGGCTGAGCCAGGAGCAGCTGCGCGGCCTGCTGCTGCCCTTGGGCGAGCTGACCAAGGCGCAGGTCAAGGCCGAGGCCGCGCGGCTGGGCTGGCGCCACCTCGCCGACAAGCCCGAGAGCCAGGATTTCATCGAATGCCGGGATTACGGAGTGCTTTTCTCAAAATCCGACTCCCGGCCCGGCCCCATCCTCGACCTCTCGGGCCGCCGGGTGGGAGAGCACCGCGGCATCATCCATTACACCGTCGGCCAGCGCAAGGGCGTGGGGCTCAGCGGCGGCGGCCGGCCCCTGCACGTGGTCCGCATCGACGCCTGCAGCAACACGGTCTTCGTCGGCCCGAAGGAAGCCCTTTACCATCGCCGCGTCGCCATTCGGGAGGTCGTGTGGCCGGCGCTGGAGGCCCCCCCCCTCGGGCCTTTGCGCGCCGATGTCCAGGTCCGCCAGCAGCATCGCCCGGCCCCGGCGCTCATCACCCCGGGCGTCGAGCCCGGCACGGCGACCGCGCTCTGTGACGAGCCCCAGCTCTCGGTCACGCCGGGACAGACCGCGGTTTTCTACCAAGACGACGGGGTTCTCGGGGCCGGGACGATCCATTCCGTGGAATGAGACTTTAGGTCTATGCTATGATGGGCCTTACGGCCCTGATGCCGAATCGTCCGCGGCCTCAAACTATATCATGCCCGACATGACAGAACCCTCTACCGGCCCCATCTTGGTCGCGGACGACGAGGAAGAGACCCTGGAACTGCTGCGGACCATCCTCTGCCACGCCGGCTACTCTGTCCGCACCGCCTCGTGCGCGCAAGGCGCCCGGCAGGAGATCGAACGGAATTCCTTCGCGCTCATCCTCACGGACCTGCGCCTGCCCGCGGCCTCGGGCCTGGACCTGCTCAACTTCGCCAGGGAAAAATCGCCCCTGACCGTCGGCATCATCATCTCGGGCCATGGCACGGTCAGTTCGGCCATCGAGGCCCTGCGCGATGGCGCCTATGATTTCCTGCTCAAACCCTGTCCCAGCGAGGTCCTGCTGGCCGCGGTGCGCCGGGCGCTCGAGCACCACGCGCTCAAGAGCGCGCTGGTCAAGAAGGCCGAGGAGCTGGCGGTCCTGGAAAGCCAGCTCAAGGACAGCTCCCGCATCCTCCAGGACGTCTCGCACGAACTCAAGAATCCGCTTTCCGTGGTCTGCGGCTATGCCGCCATGCTCATGCAGCGCCAGGCCGACTCCTGCCGCGCCGAGGACATGAACCACAGCATCCGCTCCATCCATCTCAACGCGCAGCGCCTCAACGTCCTTTTGAACGAGCTTTCCGACGCCGCGCGCCTTTCCAGCGGCAAGATGCATCTGGCGCCCGAGCCCCTGCCCGTCTTGCGGCTGCTGACCGAAGCCGCCGACAGCTACCGCCTCGAAGCGTCGCGCTGCGGCATCGGCCTGGAAGTCGACGCGGCTTGCGGTCCGGAGCTGAAGGTTCGCGCGGACTACGGGAAGGTCCACCAGATACTCTCCAACCTGCTGAGCAACGCGCTCAAGTTCACGCCGCGCGACGGCTCGGTGCGCGTCAGCGCCGAGGCCGACGATGGATTCGCGCGCTTCTGCGTGCGCGACACCGGCGTGGGCATCCCGAGCCACGACCTGCCCCGCATCTTCGAGCGTTTCTATCAGGCCAAGGATTTTTCGAAAGAAAAGCAAGGCATGGGGCTGGGGCTGGAAATATGCCGGGGCCTCGTCCAACTCCAAGGCGGCCGCATCTGGGTCGAGAGCCGGCCGGGCCAGGGCTCGGCCTTCTATTTCACGCTGCCCCTGGCCGGCGACCCCGTCAGCGCTTGATAGGGTAGCCTCTCAGCGCGAAATAGCCGGACGCTTTTTCCCGCGGGTCGATTCCGCTGATCTCCATTTTCAAATAGTTGGCCTTGAGCGTCAAGCCCCCGAAAAAGCCGAATTCCAGGGACACGATGTCTTTTTTGTCGAGGACAAAGAACTCCCGGCAGGACGGGATGTCCGGAGCGTCGGCCAAGGCCTTCTGGCAGGATTCGATGATATCCTCGGTGAGCCGGTAATGGAATTTTTCCGGCCGATAGAGCGGCGAATCGCAGGCCTTGTCCACCGCCGCGTTGATTCCGGCCCCGATCAGATGACCCACGATCCCTCCCATCTGATTTCCGATCATGGTCCCGGCCCGGTTGTCTTCCCGGCGCTGGCAGGCCTTCATGAAAAAATACAGGCCCTCCTCGCGGATCATCAGGGGGCCGGTGATGATGAAGTCCTCCACCACGCTGGAAACTTCGGGGAAGGCCGCCAGGCTCGACGATGACGCGGCCGGGTCCTTGGCCTTGGGCTTGAAATTCTCGTAGCACAAGGAGCAGAAAACGGCGTCGTCCGAGTTATTGGCCTTGCACTTGGGACATTCCATGGCGCGCCCTCCTCTCGATTGCGTCTGCAAGAAGTGGACAAAAAATACAGGCCGCTATTCAAGCAAAATCAAGGATCAGAGGACCCGATAGATCGCGATCCCCTCTTGCTCGTCCTGAAAAACCCGCGCGAAAGATTTCGCGTCGCCCAACAGCCGGGCGAGCCGGTCCAGCGGCATGGGATCGTGCATCGTAGAGCCTGACATGGTCGTCATGAAATAATCCGCGGGCGCGACCAGGACGTAGCCGGCCCCGGCGCCGCGCAGCCATCCGCCGAACTGGACCGGATCGAAAATCTTGCGCAGCCGCACGGTCCTGCGTCCTGAGATCAGGTGGAGGCGGCCGTCCAATTCCGCGGCAAAAACGTCCTCCGCCCGGGTCTGTTCCCGGATCCAGGCCAGGGTCTTGCGCGGCGGGGTGTTCAAGGCGGTATGCCGCCACAAAGAAGCCGCCACGATGTTGGCCACTGGCGCGGCGCTCAGGGCCAGACTCAGAACGCAAGCGGTCCACAAGGCCTTGCTCCCGAGGCCCAGACGCCGGCCCAGCTCCTCGAATCCCAAAAAAAGCATGGGCAGAACCATGGGCAGGGCCGTGAAAATATAGCGGCCGGAGCATAGGTGCAATTCCAAGTGCAAGCCGGCATAAATCACAAAGTAGACGAAAAAAAACTTTCGCCAGCCGCGCCAGCCCCAGGCGCGCAAGCCCGCGGCCAGCGCGACCACACACAGGACCGACGTGAATCCCTTAAGCAAGCCCAATCCTGGAAATTGCGGCCAGCGATACAGAGTCCTCCAGAAAAGCTCGGAGCCGTAATAACCCGCGTTGCGCCATATCCTGCCGGCCAGATCGGACAGCGCCGTGCCCGCCTTAAAAGGCGCGGCCAGCTCCGCGCCATGGGAAAGGGCAACGCCGCTGATAAGCGCGTTGCGCGCAAGCCAAGGCGCCGCGACCAAGGCGCAGCCCGCGGCCGACCACGCGGCCTCTTTCCAACGCCTCTCAGCGGCCAAGCTCAGGAACAAGGCCAAAGCCAGGGCCGCGCCGGTGGGCCGTATAAGAAAAGCCGCTCCCATGAAGGCTCCGACTCCGGCCCAGGTCCTGGGCCTTTGCGACGGCCAGGCGGCCCGCGCCGCAAGAAAGGCCCCGATCGTCGCCGTGAAAAAAGGGATATCCGAGAGCACCGTGCCTGAAACGCTCGCGCTCAAAGGGTTGAATCCCGCCGCCAGCACGCAAGCCGCGGCCGCAGCCGCGGGAAGTTCCACGCTGAAGCACAGCCAAAACAAGACCAGGCCCAGAATCGTCAAGGCCACGGACAAGAGCTGCGCTGCCAGGAGGGATTTGCCGGCGATGAGGCTCCATAGCGCCAAAAGGGCGGGATAGCCCGGCAAAAAATTGACCAGGGCAGGCGTCCCCGGCGCATTGAGCTCGCGAAATCCCCCCCGAAGCAGGGACCGCGCGCCGATGACGTAGAAAGCGTCGTCGTTGAAAAAACCCACATAATAAGCCCGGAGGCAAAGAAGGTAGAGGCCCGCCAGAATCAGCACGCCGGACAGCAGAAAACAACGCGGGGACGGCTTAAGTTCCATGGGCTGCGATCGCAAGCCGTTGGGCCAAGCCGCGCCATCCTTCCAGGGAAATCTCCTCGGCGCGCGCCGAGAGCGGCAGCGAACAGGCCGCGAAGGCCTCGGCCATGGTTTCTCGAGAAACGCCCAAGGCCCGGGACAAGACCCCCAAGGCCATTTTGCGGCGCTGTCCGAAGGCGGCCCGGGCCACGCGGAAGAACCACGCCTGCTCCTCGGCCGGCACCAGCGGCTGCGGCCTGCGCCGCAGAAGCACCACGGCCGAGGCGACCTTGGGCTTGGGCGAGAAGCTCTCGCGCGGCACCTCGAAGGCCAATTCGGCCTCGGCATGGATCGCGACGGAAAGGGTCAGCAGTCCGTAGTCGCAGCCGCCCGGGCCGGCCACGATGCGCTGCGCCACTTCCTTCTGGAACATGAGCACGGCCTGCTGCCAGGCGGGCCAACCCAGCAGGCGCTGGAGAATCGGCGTGGCCACGGCGTAGGGCAGATTGGCTACGACCTTCCACGGCCCCGGTTCCAGCGACGAAAGATTCAGCTCGAGGAAATCCGCGTTGATCACGCGCAGGTTCGCCGGCCCCCCCAGCACCTCGGGCAAGCGCGCCGCCAGAGCGCTGTCGAGCTCGACCGCCAGGACCTCGCGCGCCCGGGACAGAAGCTCCTTGGTGAGCATCCCGCGGCCCGGCCCGATCTCGAGGGCGCGATCGTCGGGCCGCAGCCGCGCCAGCGCCACGATGGCGTCGCGCGCCCGCGGGTCGGAGAGGAAATGCTGGTCGAGACGGGCGCCCATCAGACGGGAGAGGCCAATTCGGATTGCAGGCGGCGCAAAAGGTCGACCCCCGTCTTCCAGACGTCCCCCGCGCCCAAAGTCAGGACCACGTCCCCGCGCCGAAGCCGGCGCAGGGCTTCCAGGCTGCCGGCGAAAGCGGCGCACGCCACGCCCTCCCGCCGCAGTGAATCCAGGATAAGCCGCGAGCTGACCCCCTGGATCGGCGCCTCGCCGGCCGGATAGATATCCATGACGTAGACGAAGTCCGCCCGCTTGAAGGCCTTTCCGAAATCGCGGGCCAGCAGCCGGGTGCGCGTGTAGCGATGCGGCTGGAAGATCACGATCTGGCGCCGGCCCCGGCCCGCGCGCCACAAGGCCGCGACCGCGTCGACCGCGGCGCGGACCTCGGTGGGATGGTGGCCGTAGTCGTCCACGAACTCTATGCCGCTGGCCGCGCCCAGCCGGTCCAGCCTGCGTCCGACCCCGCGAAAGGCGGCAAGGCCGCGCACCAGGCCCGCCAGGGGAAAGCCCAAAAACCGCCCCACGGCCAAGGCCGCCAGCGAATTGAGCACGTTGTGGCGGCCCGGGACCCGCAAGCGCACCTCGGCGAGGCGCCGGCCCTTATGCCAGGCCTCGTAAAGGGAACCGTCGCGCCCCATGCGGACGCCGCGCGCCTGCCAATCCGCGCGCCGGCGCAAACCGTAGCCGATGACGGGCACGCGAAGCTCCCGAGCCATGCCCGCCAAGGCCGGGTCGTCGGCGCAAAGCACGGCCGCGCCGTAGAACGGCAGGCGCGCCAAATGCTGGCGGAAGGCCTCGCGCAGATTGTCCATGTTCTTATGGAAATCAAGGTGATCATTGTCGATATTGGTCACCACGGCCACCAAGGGAGCCAGGTGCACGAACGAGCCGTCGGACTCGTCCGCTTCCGCGACCATATAGTCGCCCAGGCCGAGCCGCGCGTTGGCGGCGATGTTCTTGATTTGTCCGCCCACGATCATGGTGGGCTGGGCGCCGGCGCCCGAAAGGGCCATGGCGACCATGGCCGTGGTCGTGGTCTTGCCGTGGCTGCCGGCCACGGTCACGGTTTTTTTCATGCGGCCCAGTTCCGCGAGCATCTGCGCGCGCAGGACCACGGGCACACCCGCCCTCCGCGCGGCCGCCACCTCGCAGTTCCGCGCCGGGACCGCGGAACTGACCACCACGACCTGGGCGCCGCGGGCCTGCGCGGCGCGATGTCCCAGGAAAACGCGCGCGCCCGCGGCCTTGAGCCGGCACGTGATCTCGCTGCCGCTCATATCGGAGCCCGAGACCTGGTAGCCGAGATTGCAGAGCAGCTCCGCGATGCCGCTCATGCCCACCCCGCCGATGCCCACGAAATGGACCCGCTTGACGAAGGAGCGCATGTGGCCGCTATCGCGGGACTTCATCTTGGCTCTTTCCCGGAACCCGGCTCGGATTTCTTGGGCGCCGCCGGGCGCATAAGCCACTTGATGCCTTCCTTGGCCGCGCGGTTCTTGGGATTGACCCGCAGGACTTCGCGCAAGGCCGCGACCGCCCCGGCCTCGTTTCCGGTCATGACCGAGGCCACGCCCCGGCCCAGCAGAGCCGACACGCTGCCCGGGTCGAGAGCGCTGGCGCGCTCGAAGGCCTTGAGCGCGCGTTGGCCGTCGCCGACGGTCGCGTAACCCAACCCGGTGGTGACCCACCAATCGCTTTGGTCCGGATGGCTTGCGGGCTCCCCTGCCTCGGGCAGGACCTCCTCGACTAGGCCCATCCAGCCGGTGCCAATAACCCACAAGCCCAGGTCATTGCCGACCTGGCGCGGCTCATAGGAAACCTTGGGCGCGGGGCCGTCATCCGCGCGGCCGGAAGAGGCGTCGGCCAGGCGGGTAAAGGTCAGGTTCATTCCCAAACGGGTATCCGACCCCTCGGGCGCGCTTTTCAAGAGTCCGCTCAGCTCGGCGAGCACCTGCTGGATCTGCCGGGCGCGCGCCTCGGGCTTGGCCGGGCGCAGCTGGTACTGCCGCCGAACGGCCTTGGGCGCGCCCTCGGAATCCGCCAAGCGGCGGGAAAGGGCTTTGCGCAGGGCCGAGGCGCTCTCGGCCGGGACCTTGATCAGTTTCGGCTGGGGTACGAAGACGACGTCCACGTCCATGACCGCGCCTTGATCCAGCGGGATGCGCTCCAAATTGCGTAAAAACACCGCCAGAGGGTCGTTGGCGTCGGCCTCCGGGGCCGGCTCCGCCTGCCCCGGCTGTCCCTTCCCGCCGTCGCCCTGGGCCGGCTCCTTATGCCCTCCCGCGTAGGAGACCGAAAGGCGCAGACCGCCGCTTCCCTCCTCGGGCGTCAAATGGAACGCCTCGGACATGACCTCCCGGGCCCGCCGAGAATCGCCGTCGAGCAGATAGAGGCGGGCCAGGCGGAACCGGGCCACGGCGTCGCGGCTCTTGAGGTCGACGGCCTTGCGAAAGCTGCGCATGGCCGACTTAAGGTCCCCAGTGCGCTCATCGGCCGCCCCCAATTCCAGCAGCGCGTCCTCGAATTCCGGAAACGCGCGCAGGGCCCGCCGCAGGGATTCGATGCAATCCCCGTCGCGCCCCAGTTTGCGGTAGAGCATGCTGAGCTGGAAATGGTAGAGCGGATTCTTATTGTCCAGCGCCACGGCCCGACGGCTATGCTCCAGGGCCTCGGTCATCATGCCCAGGGATTCCTCGATGGAGCCCAGATTCATCTGCACGTCCGCGCGCTGGGGATCCAAGGCGGCCGACTTTTGAAAAGCCTCATAAGCGCCTTTGCTGTCCCCGTTCCAGGCCAGGGAAATTCCGACGAGCAGCCAAGCCTGAGCGCTCTTCGGATCGAATTCCAAGGCCTTGCGGTACTCCTGCAGAGACAGATCAACCTGGCCGTTCCAGTAGTAAGCCACGCCCAGCATCATATGGGTGGCAGGGTCCTTGGGATTGGCCTGAACGGCGCGGGTGAACTCGCGGACCGCCAAGTCATAGAGCTTGGCGTCCAGGTACCGCGCCCCTTGGCGCATGCCTCGATCCGCCTGGTCGGCCATGATCTGATCCCACACCGTCTGCCCCCCCGGCTCGGTGCGGCCGGCCCCGGCCGGCGCGGCCAGGCCGCAAAAAAGCGCGATCGCCACGGCCAGGCTACGGATGTGGGCCAGCATGCGCGACAGGGCCACGCCGCGGTGGCTCACCGCGTTTTTCTCGATCAGACTCATCTGGGCCAGGGTCTTGCCTTTGTCCGCGACCAGGAAGATCGGGTCATAGCCGAAGCCATCATGGCCCAAAGGCTCCTCGATGATGCGGCCTTCCAGACGTCCTTCCTCCAAAATCACCCGGCCCCCGGGCCGGGCCAAGGCCATGACCGTGCGAAACGCCGCGCCCCGGCGCTCTGGCGGCAGGCCCAGGAGAGCCTCCAAAAGCTTGCGGTTGTTGGCGGCGTAATCGCAGTCCGGACCGGCGAAGCGCGCGGAAAGCACGCCCGGCGCCCCGTCCAGGGCTTCCACCTCGAGGCCCGTGTCGTCGGCCAGGCAACACAGGCCGGTCGCGGCCGCGGTTTCCACGGCCTTCTTGCGGGCATTGCCCTCGAGCGTCGGCTGGTCTTCAATCACCACGGGAGCGTCCGGCCGGTCGTCGAGAGACAGGACGCGCAGATCCGCGCCCAGCATCCCGGAAATCTCGCGGATCTTATGCCTGTTGCGCGTCGCCAGCAAGAGGTCCATTGGCAAGGGCGCGGACGCCGACTCATTTGCCGCGCCAACGGGCAAAATTGTACATTATTTTACTTATGAGCATTTTTGCCCGAAGCGCCGCGATTCTCTCCATATGCGCAGCTTTCTTCGGCTGCACCCGCAACGTCGCGAATCTGGACATGAGCGACGCCGGCATCAAGACCCGCATAGAGACCGAATTCCAGAGCCAGACCAACGTCGAACTGCAAGCCTTGACCATTAACGTCGACAACGGATTCGTCATCCTCTCTGGCATGGTCAAAAGCACGCAAGAAAAGGACCTCCTCGAACGTATCGCCCGCCGCACCCGCGGCGTCGAACAAGTCATGGTCAACGTCGTCGTGCAAGAATAGCTGTAGCTGGTGCCAGACGTAGCTAGTGCCAGACGTGAACTTCGTGAACTTATCGTCTATTGTTGGAAAAAAAATCCGAATTTCATAACGATTCTTGAATTTAGGATTTTTGAATAAAACCATAAACGCAAAAAACCCAAGTTCAGAAAGTTCCGCAAGTTCACGTCTGGCACCCTTATTGCTGCGATGGTATCGCCGCGTTCGACGGCCGCTGCCCTGGCGCCGCTGCCATGATCCGTACCGCGTCTGGGTCGCGGAAACCATGCTCCAGCAGACCACCATCGCGGCGGTCCTGCCCCGGTACGAAAAGTTCCTGACCCGATTCCCCGACCTTCGCGCCTTGGCCAAGGCCCGGGTCGGCTCGGTCTTGCGGCAATGGGCAGGCCTGGGCTATTACAGCCGGGCCAGAAACATGCACGCAGCCGCGAGGAAGATTCTGGCCCAGCACAACGGAATCATCCCCCGGGACGAACACTCGCTGCGAGCCTTGCCCGGGGTGGGGCCTTACACGGCCGCGGCCCTTCTGTCGATCGCTTATAACCAGCCCGCCGCGGTGTTGGACGGAAACGTCAAACGGGTGCTCTGCAGATTAGACGGAGTGCGCGGCGATGTACGCCGACCGCGGACGCAAAGCCTGCTGCTGACGCGGGCTCAAAACCTGATCGATCCGCGCCATCCCGGAGACTGGAATCAGGCCCTGATGGAATTGGGCGAAACCATCTGCACGCCGTCGAGCCCGCGATGCGGGGACTGCCCGGCGCGCAAGTTCTGCGCGGCGCTCAAAATGGGCCTGCAGGACCAATTGCCGCGCCTGGGTCCCAGGCCCAAGCCTGCGGAACTAAAATGGACATGCCTTTGGATCGAGGACCGCGGCCGGGTTTTGCTCTGGAAGCGGTCTCATCAAGAGCTCGTCCTCAAGAGCCATTGGGGATTGCCCGAGGTAGGACAGGTGAGGGCCGACGTCGGAAGGGTTCTGAAGGCCGTGCGGCACGCGATCACACGATACCGGATCACGCTGACGGTGCGGCAGGCCCGGCTTGTTGGTCCAAAACCGAGCGCGGCCGCCTGGATGAGGCGGGATCGGCTCAAAGAACGGTTAGTTTCCTCTTTATGGCTCAAGGCCCTGCCCGATAAGACGAAAAGAACTGGCCAAGCCACACCGGCCAGTTCTTCTCGAACCCCTTGAACAGTCGCCGCCCCAAAATCATGGATCAGCGTCAGACAGGTCTTAGCGAATTGTGCAATTTGGCATCTTCGCAATAAACCTCTCATGAATGGAATTTTTCGACTTTTCGGTAGTACATTTCCTCGGGGATTATCCCCTTCGCAAAAGGGGCTTAAAACCAGGTTTCCCGGGGAAGTGCAACTCGCCCCTAGCCGCCCTTCCGATGGCATCAAATCTAGCCATTTCGGAAACAATCCCAACAGGTCGTTGAAGATAAAACTTATGCATGCAATCTGGGTTTGGGCAACTACCCTCTCTGTCAGTAAAGAATATCAAGGGAGTCGAGCAGTCGGGGCATTGGGGCCGACTGATCTCAATTTTGTCGTCGGCATCATTCCCGATGTATCGCAATACCGGAATCCAATCAACCCCGTCATATTTAAATTTGAGGCCCGGATATGACTGCGGTCTGCCAGATATCGGCTCTGGACATTTATGTTCTAGTAGTCTGTTCAACTCTTTGCGTTGCCGCCACGCAACTATTACGAGGACTATGGTGGATATCGCGATACCCAGAAGAGCCAAAAGAGAGATACGAGCCCATCCTGCGGTTAATGGGAGGGGGGATTGCTGGCCGATCCATGCTAATTGGACTATGCGTTTTAGTGCTGGCCAAAGAAAACCCCATGCCGTTAGGACAATACTTCCTGTTATTAGCGCCCGTATGTCTCCTGCTGCATCTTTCAAAAATACTAATGCCACTTCCCGAGCTTTCATGCGGGGATTGTACAAAGAAAGAGGTTCCATCATGACCCCTTTTGGTAGAATCGGCGGATGGATAAACAGGAACAGGAAGTTACAGCCGAAGGCCGTCCGGAGCAAGCGCCGCCTTCAGCACTCGGAGAGATGTGGGGGAAATTCAAAACGGATCGGTGGCCGGAAATCGCCCGTAAGACGGAGCGGCATATTAAAGAAGCATCTTACATATTACGGTGGCCAGTATTATTATACGCATGCGCTCATTTCTGGATTAAAGCTCTCGCCCCAATCCCATTTAGAGAGATTTTCGCTGCGGGACGGATGTCTCTATACCTTACGGTTTTTGCTGGAATTATAGCCATGATTCAAGCAATTGCGCTGGCGGTATACAAAAATTTAAAAAGGGACCCGCCAATTTCATTGGAAATCGGGGCTTCTGTGGTGCTGTGCATTGTTATTGGTGCGGCCGCTTTTTCTGGGTTCGTGCAATCGGAAAATGCGACAAATGAGACATTGGCTGGCATAGGGAAAACGTTGGGAGCAGTTAACGAAACTCTAAAAACCGTAACCGGAGGGGACTCCCTGCCAACTGTCACGCCCAAAATAAGTCGCGGCCGCCTGCAATTCCTAGTAGAAAACAATGGGAATTACGGGATTTACGATTTAAGTGCCGAAGTGAAATATCAAGAATGGATAACAGCAAGGCGCAAGCGATTCGAAATAAGCAAACAGAAATATGCAAGTGAGGATTTCTGGAGAGGTCCGATTTTGACGTTGAAAATAAAGAATCTATGCAAGCTCGGCGGACGGGAACTGCAATTGTATGAAGAAGCTCTTACCCCGCACCTTGTAGGCAACGAGATCAGATTTGATTTGCCAGAGATGAACTTCAACTTTGCGTTCGAGGCCCGCAATGGGGGCTCAAGCAACCATCTCAAAATGGTAAAGAGGGGAAATAAATATCGGGTCACCAGGACCGGCTCCGGGATTGGGCCTCCAGAAATGTTTTCGATTCCAATAGAATAGGCCCTGACAAAGCTGTAACTTTATGTTACGCTGTGTTTACGAACAAGAAGATGCCGGGAAATACCTAAAGTAAAAAAGCACGGCAATTACTCTTGCCCCTATGGGGTTTGAGGAAGCGGTCAAGGCGTTACTCAAAGTACCGCCGCCCGCGAAGAAAAGAGGAAACGACCATGAAAAAACGCAAAAAGAAGCTGAAGGCCCCGCCTCAGATAACTTTGGGGGGTGATATTGGGCGCTTGGTCTGGAAACGCTACATCGTGCCCGTACTCAAGAAGGACCTATCCACCCGCGAAGTAGCCGAGATGATGGGCGTCTCTCACATGACGGTTGCCAGGTGGCGCAGCATAGCCGCATGAGTCTTATCGCGGTTTTGTCAAAGGGATACCCCCCCTCATAAGACTTAGGACCCAGACCCAAAATAGGCTAGGTGGCCTACCTCATTTCGTAAAATACGTGAATGCCAGGCACCGAGCTTGCTATACTGGCCATGTGAAGCTCGTCACCTTCGAGGTCGAGACGCTTCTGGGAAAGTTCACGAGGCTGGGCGCTCTTTGGCGGGAGTGCGTCGTGGATCTCAATTTCGCGGCCGCGGCCCGGCTGGCGCTCCAGGGAAAGCCCCAACCCCAGCGCCTGGCCGACGTCCTGCTCCCCGCGGACATGATCTCGTTTCTCGAGATGGGCGCGGACGCTCTTAAGGAAGCGGGCTTGGCTTTGGCCTTCCTCGACTCCGAGATCCAGGCGCGCGGCACGCCGGTCGGCCCGCGCGGAGAACGCATCGTCCATGTCCAAGGCACGACTCGCCTGCTCGCGCCGATCCAGCCGCGTTCCTTGCGCGACTTTTTCGCCTATGAAGACCACGCCCTGCACACGGCCCAACGCAGCGGCGTTCCCCTATCGGAGAAATGGTACGACCATCCCGTCTACTTCAAGGGCAACCCCCGCGAGATATACGGCCCGGAGGCCGAGGTGCCTTGGCCGAGCTACACGCGCCGCCTCGACTTCGAGCTGGAAGTGGCCGCCGTCGTAGGCAAGGAGGGCCGCAACCTCCCTCCGGCCCAGGCGGCTTCGTGCATCGCGGGCTTCACCATCCTCAACGATTTCTCGGCCCGGGACATCCAAAAATCAGAGATGGCCTGCGGCGTGGGCCCGGCCAAGGGCAAGGACTTCGCCTATGCCTTGGGTCCCTGCCTGGTGACCCGCGACGAAATCGATCTTGACGCGGACCTGTTCATGGAAGCCTGGGTCAACGGCCAGAAGTGGAGCCAAGGCCGCACGCGGGACCGCTATTGGAGCTGGGGCCTGATGCTTTCCCATGTCTCCCAGGAGGAGACCGTTTATCCCGGCGACGTGCTCGGATCAGGAACCTTCTATCAGGGCTGCGGCCTGGACTTGGGCCGCTGGCTCAATCCCGGAGACGAGGTGGAACTGCGCGTGCAAGGCATAGGGTCCCTGCGCAACAAGGTCGCGGCGCCCAAGGCCCAGATCCGCCTCAAATATCCGCGTGGTTAAGTGCCCCGCCTGCGGTTTCGAATCGCCGGATTCGGCGCAGTGGTGCGATTTCTGCAAGGAACCCTTCCGAAAAGCCAGCAAGAAAGAGCCTTCCATCCAGCCGCCCCCCGAGAAACCAAAGATCGAAGCTGTCCCGAACGGCCAGATTCCCCCGCACTTTCTCGACATGGACACAGGGGGCAATATCCCTGTCCTTCCGTCCTGGGTCCGTTACGCGGCCTGGGCCGTGCTCGGGGCATGGCTCATCGCCATGATAACGCTCTTTACAACATATATGGCCAAGCAGGACGCCCTGGAAAACGCCGCCGCGGCCAGACGGCATGCCCCTTCCCGGGCCAGATGATCTCTCCTGGCCGGCAATGAGGCTCAGTCGGAAGCGGGCGGATTGGAACCGCTTTTTCGGGACTGGGCTTGCTCCAGCAAGGCCTGCACGCGAGCCTCGAGATCCTTCTCGGAAAAGGGCTTGGTGATATAGTCGTTCGCCCCCAGCTTCAGGGCTTTGGCTTTCTGCGCCTTGGCCTTGTCCGCGGTAAGCATCAGGATCGGAGTAGCGGCGGTGGCCGGAGTCCGCCTGAGCATCTCGCAAAGATTAATGCCGCTCATGCCGCCCAGCCTGATGTCTGCGATAATGAGATCCGGGACCGAGCGCTCAACGAAATCCAACGCATCCGCCGCGCAGAAGCCTATATGGACCCTAAAACCTTTGCGCGTCAGCACATCCTTGACCAGCTCGGCTATATCGATGTCGTCATCCACTATCAAAATGATTTCATTCACGATCGATTCTCCTCATGGCTCGCTTATGACGAGAGCATCATAAGCGTTTCTTTGAGCCGCTCATGGCGCAGCCGCGCCGCGTCATGCTGACTGCGCGCGAGTTCCACCTCGGTTTGCGGGGCCCGGGCCAGGAAATCCTTATTTTCCATCTTGCCCGCGAGCTTGGACAGCTCGGCCTCGGCCTTGGCGATCTCGCGCCTGAGGCGCTGCGCCTCCTGGGTCAAATCCACGACTCCCTCCAGGGGCACGTAGAAACTCAAACCCGCGGCCACCGCGGTCGCGCTATGAGGAGGCTGTATCCCCTCGTCCGAATAGGAGAGTTCATCGATATGCACCAGAGCCTTGAAATAGTCGGCGCGCCGCGACAGAAGCTCGCGCACGTCCGCCGCTTCCCCGGCGCTGACGACCCTGATCTTGAGGCCGGGCGGGACATTGAGCTGGGCGCGCAAGGAACGCAAGGCCGTAACCACGGCCATGACCGTGCCCATGTCGCGGCGCGCGTTCTCGTCGCTCCAGTCCCCGTGCAGCTCCGGCAGCCCGGCTTCCACGATGAACGCGGCCTTCTGGCCCAAATACGGCTTGAGCGCGCCGTGGAGCTCCTCGGTGATGAAAGGCATGAAGGGATGCAGCAGGCGCAGGGTGCCGCTCAATACCTCGACTAAAACGATCCGCACGCTCTGCTTGGCCGCCTCGTCCTTGCCTTGCAGGCGTATCTTGGCCAGCTCCACATACCAGTCGCAGAATTTGTCCCATAAAAATCCATACAACGCGTCGGCCGCGGCGGCCGGCTCGTAGGCGTCGAGCTTTTGGCGCACGACGCAGAGCATGGCCTGATATTCGGCCAGGATCCACCGGTCGCAGAGCTCGAGCTCGCGACGATCCAGGCCGGTGAGGGAAAGGGCCTTGTCGCCCGGAGCCAAGTTCATGAGCACGAAACGCGTGGAATTCCAGAGCTTGTTGGCGAAGTTGCGCGAGCCCGTGATCGAACTCTCCGCGAAGGGAATGTCCTTGCCGGGATGGGCCTGGATGACCAGGGAGAACCGGAAGGCGTCGGTGCCGTATTTGTCCATCATGATCAGAGGATCGACCACGTTGCCCAAGGACTTGGACATCTTCTTGCCGTGGCGGTCGCGCACGATGCCGTGCACCAAGCACTCGGGAAACGGCACCTCGCCCATCAGAGCCAATCCCATCATCTGCATGCGCGCCACCCACAGGTAGATGATCTCATAACCCGTGACCAGCAGTGACGTAGGGTAAAAAAACTTGAGTTCCGCGGTGCGTCCCGGCCATCGGAACACGGAAAAAGGCCACAAGGCGGAGGAAAACCACGTGTCGAGCACGTCCGTATCCTGCACGAAGTCGCCGCCGCCGCAGACCGGGCAGGAAGCGGGCTGCTCCGCGCTCAGCATGCCGCGGGCGTTGGCCACTTGGTGAAAATCGGTCCTGATGCGTTCCCCATGGCACTTGACGCAGTACCACACCGGGATGCGATGGCCCCACCAAATCTGGCGCGAGATGCACCAATCCTTGATGTTGGAAAGCCATTCCCGATACGGCTTGGCCCAGGAATCGGGATAAAACCGGAATCGGCCGCAATCCAGGGCCGTGATCGCGGGCTTGGCCAACTCGTCCATGCGCACGAACCATTGCCAGGAAAGCAGCGGCTCGATGGGTTGGTTGCAGCGGTAGCACACCCCCACGCTGTGGGGATACTCCTTCACGTCCTCGAGCGCTCCCGCGGCCTTGAGATCCTCGACCACTTTGTCCCGCGCCGCTTCGCGCGAAAGCCCTGCATAGGCCGCTCCGGCCGTCGCGGTCATGCGGCCGTCCGGACTTATGACCGTCACCGACGCCAGCTTATGGCGCTGGCCGATCTCGAAGTCGTTGGGATCGTGCGCCGGAGTCACCTTGAGCGCCCCGGTGCCGAAATCCGAGTCCACGTACGCGTCGGCCACGACCGGGATTTCCCGCCCGGCCAGAGGCAGACGCAGGGTCTTTCCCTGGAGGCCCAGGTAGCGGGAATCCTTGGGATTGACCGCGACCGCGGTGTCGCCCAACATGGTCTCCGGCCGGGTCGTGGCCACGACCGGGCCGCGGCTCCCGTCGGCCGCCGGATAATGGATGTGCCAGAGATGGCCCTTGCGCTCCTCGAATTCCACCTCGATGTCGGAAAGGGCCGTGCCGCAGCGCACGCACCAGTTGACCATGCGTTCGCCCCTATAAACCAGGCCCTTCTCCCACAGGATCTTGAAAGCCTCGTGGACGGACTCGGCCCGAGCCTCGTCCATGGTGAAGGCCTCCCGCCGCCAGTCCAGGGCGCAGCCGAGACGCTCGAGCTGGCTCAGGATCGTGCTCTTGCACTGCCTGGTCCATTGCTGCATGCGGGCGAGGAACTTCTCCCGACCCAGAAGCTGCCGCGTGAGCTTCTCGGTCCTGAGCTGCTTCTCCATAACGCTTTGCGTGGCTATGCCGCCGTGGTCCGTGCCCGGGACCCAGCAGACAGGCCTGCCCAAGAGGCGCTGATAGCGCACGAAAAGGTCCTGCAAGGTATTGTCCAAGGCATGGCCCACGTGCAGGGCTCCGGTGACGTTGGGCGGCGGGATGACGACCACGAAGGGGTTCTTGCCCGCGCCGGGCTCGCCGTGGAACAGGTCAGCGGCCCGCCAGCTGGCACTCCACTTCTCCTCGACCGGCTTGTGGGAATAGGCCTTATCGAGCATTGGAATCTCTCTCATAAGAGGTCCGAGGCCAGGGCGGCCAGAGGGCTCCGCTCGCTCTTGGTGAAGGTCACATGCCCGAAGATGGCTTGACCCTTGAAGCGCTCCACCAGGTAAGTCAAACCGTTCGAGGAAGCGTCGAGATAGTAGTTGTCGATCTGATAGGGATCCCCGGTCAGGATGATCTTCGCGCCCTTTCCGGCGCGGGAGATGATGGTCTTGACCTCATGAGGCGTGAGATTCTGGGCGTCGTCTATGATGATATAAAGGTTCGGGAGGCTGCGGCCGCGCAAATAGGTGACGGCCTCGATCTCCAAGGTGCCTTCCTCGATGAGCATCTGAATGTCCATGTCCGTGGTCTCCAGAGACCCTTTAGGCCGCTCCAGAAGGAAGCTCAAATTGTCGTAAATAGCGCCCATCCAATTGGTGAGCTTCTCCTGTTTGGTGCCCGGGAGAAAGCCGATGTCGTGCCCCACGGCCACGACCGGCCGGCCCACGAGTATGCGCCGGAAATGCTTTTCCTCCAGCGTCTGCTGCAGGCCCGCGGCCAAGGACAGCATGGTCTTGCCTGATCCGGGCACGCCGATGAGGGTCACCAGCTGGATATCCTTATTGAGCAGGAGCTCGATGGCGAAACGCTGCTCCGTGTTCAAGGGCTTGATGCCCCAGGGCGCGGCTTCGCTCTTGCCCAGGGCCACGAGCGCTCCGGCCTTGGGGTCGAAGCGGGCCAAGGCGCTCTGGGAGCCCCCGGCGGCGCTGCGCAAGACCGCGAATTCGTTGGGCATGAACTCCACGCCCGGGACGATGATTTTCTTTTCCTTGTAGAACTTGTCGATGAGCGCGGTCTCGACGGCCATCTCGCGCCAGCCGGAATAGAGGACGTCTATGTCGACCTTGGATTTCTCGTAGTCCTGGGCCTCCAGGCCCAAGGCCTCGGCCTTGATGCGCAGGTTGATGTCCTTGGAGATGAAAACCACGTTCTCGCCCGTCTTCTTGAAGAACTGGGCGCAGGAGAGAATCTCATTGTCCTTGGTGTGGGTGGAAAAGGACCTCGGCAAGCCCTCGGCCACCTGTATCTCCACCTTGAGCTTGCCCCCGTGGTCGAGATCCACCCAGTCGGAAAGCTTGCCTTTCTTACGCAGCTCGTCGAGCTTGCGCGCGACCAGGCGCGCGGAGCGGCCGCGCTCGTCGTTGTTGCGCTTGAAGGTGTCGAGCTCCTCGATGACGGTCAAAGGGATGACCACCCGGGCCCCTTGGAAAGCGAACATGGCCAGGGGATCGTGGAGAATGACGTTGGTGTCCAGCACGAAGGTTTTCATATCGGCTCCTGCCCGCGTTTGATCAAATGTTCGATTCCTCGAATGGCGGCACGAACTCCATAAACACCTGGTTGGCCAGGAATATCCCTTCCCGCGTCAACTGCAATTTCCCTTGTTCGCGGCGCAAAAGGGAACGCTCGATGAGGCCGCGAATCTTGGAATCAAATTGTCGGGCCACATCCGGAGACGGCTCGAAGCCCCGCACGAGCCGAAGGCCCAACATGGCGGCCTCGCCCGACTTCTCCACTCCCGAGAGTCTCTCGGATTCGGCCAGGGGTCTTTTGCCCTGCCGAAGGCAATCGAAATACGTTTCCAAATCCGCGACATTGCGCGAGCGCACGCCGTCCAGATAAGAAGCCGCCGCGCAGCCCAGACCGATATACTCCCCCCCTTTCCAATAGTTGAGGTTATGCCGGGACTCGTGGCCCGGCCGGGCGAAGTTGGATATCTCGTAATGGGCCAAGCCCGCGGCCTCGACGCGGTCCATGGCCGCCTCGAGCATGTCCCGGCCCAAGTCCTCGTCCGCGGCGTAACCGCTTCGAGCCAGAGGCGTGCCGTCGTGCAGGTCGAGGCCGTAGATCGAGAGGTGGTCCGGCCCAAGCTCCAAAACTCGCGCCAGCCCCTCTAAAAAGCCGTCGCGGCTCTGTCCAGGCAGGCCGCAGATAATATCCAGGGAAATAGACCACCCGCCCGCCTTCCTGGCCGCGGCAAAGGCCCGCAGCGAGTCCCGCGCCGTATGGCGGCGGCCCACGGCCTTAAGAACGTCGTCGTCGAGCGCCTGCAGACCCAGGCTCAGGCGCGTGACCCCGGCCAATCTCAAGACGCCCAGCTTTTCCTCATTCACGCTCTCCGGGTTGACCTCGAAGGTCGTCTCGATGAATTTCGCCGCGGGAAAAGAGACGTGCAGCGCGGCGAAGAGCTGGGCGATCTCTCCGGCCGAAAGTTCGGAAGGCGTCCCGCCGCCGACGTAGAGGGTCTCGGGATCGCGGCCCGGGTTCACGAGCCGGGCTTCGGCCTTAAGAGCCTCCAGATAGCGAAAGACGGCATGGCCCTGCCCGGGAAAGGAGGTAAAATCGCAGTATCCGCACTTTCCCGAGCAAAACGGAACGTGGACGTAGAGCCCGAGCGGCCCTGAAATATCCGCCAATCCCGCCTCCGTCAGTTCTTCTTCATGAACATCGAGATCACGTCGACCGGGACAGGGAAGATGGTGGTCGTGTTCTTGTCCACGGCGATCTCGGCAAGGGTCTGCAAATATCGCAACTGGAGAGAGGCCGGGTTCGCGGACAGGATCGCGGCGGCCTGGCCAAGCTTCTCGGAAGCCTGAAGCTCGCCTTCCGCATGGATGATCTTGGCGCGGCGCTCGCGCTCCGCCTCGGCCTGCTTGGCCATGGCTCGCAGCATCTCCGGGGGCAGGTCCACGTTCTTGACCTCGACCGCGGTCACCTTGACGCCCCAAGGCTCGGTGTGGGAGTCGAGGATCTGCTGGAGCTCGGCGTTGATCTTCTCGCGCTGGGAGAGGAGGGCTTCCATGTCCAGCTTGCCCAGGACGCTGCGCAGCGTGGTCTGGGAAATCTGGGAGGTGGCGTACATGTAATTCTCAACCTGGATGATGGCCTTCTCCGGGTCCATGACGCGGAAATAGACCACGGCGTTGACCTTCATGGAAATATTGTCCTTGGTGATGACGTCCTGCGGCGGCACGTCCAGCACGACCGTGCGCAGGCTCACGCGCTGGGCGGACATGATCCCCGGGACCACGATGATGGGGCCTGGGCCGCTGACCTTCCAAAGCCGCCCGAGGACAAAGACCACCATCCTGTCGTATTCGGTGATGATCTTAATCGACATGATGGCCACGACAACGATAATAAGAACGGGCATTGAGATTCCCGGCATATGAAGACCTCCTTAAAGATCGGCGTCTAGCCAGATTGTCCCAAAATAAGAGAGACTCGCGCAAGAGCCCCCCCAGTCTTTGGCGCCAAATTCAATCTAGCACTAAAATGTAGCATTTATATATACTAACGCAATACCGAATATTAATATATATCTTTATTAATTAAGCAATTTATTTACAATAAGACCAGCATTGACAAGTAGCACTTTTCAGAATATACTAGGCTCATGACGCCCGCCATCCCTTCACGCACCACCCCCGAACTCGACGAACTCATCGTCAACGTGCTCGCTTCTTCAGCAGCGCTCGGGAAGGGCATTCATCCTTTAGTCGCGGCAGAGATCGCGCGTCTCATGGTCAAAGTCAACAGCTACTACACCAACGCCATGGAGGGCAACCCTTCCAAGCTCAAGGACATCGAGGCGGCTCTCAACAAGAAGTTCTCCAAGGACGAGACCAGGAGAAATTTCCAGTTGGAGCACGTCGCGCACATCCAAGTCCAGGAGGCCATGGTCAGGCGCCTTCGAGAAGAGGCATCCCTGCGGATATGCTCGGCGGACTTTCTTTGCTGGCTGCACGCGGAGTTTTTCCTCAAGCTGCCGCCGGAACTCCGCTTCGCGAAGACCGAAAGCGGCAAGCTGGTCCCGGTGGAACCGGGCCGCCTGCGCGACCGGGGCATCACGGTCGGGCGTCACCAAGGACCGGAAAAAGAGACGGAGATCAGGAGCTACTTGGCCAAGTTTGACGAACTATTGAGCCCGGAGAAACTGGCGGGGCCGCAGAAGCTTATCGGCATGGCGGCCGCGCATCACAGATTTCTCTGGATCCACCCGTTTGCGGAAGGCAACGGAAGGGTAGCGCGCCTGCTGACGACCGCCTACGGGATCAAAATCAACGTCGGCGACAACATGCTTTGGACGGTCGCTCGCGCATTTGCCCGGCGCCGCCCTGATTACGACAGGAACCTGGCTCAGGCCGACCTGCCGCGGCGCAACGACCTCGATGGGCGCGGCCCGCTCTCCGAGGAAGGGCTGCTCGAATTCTGCACTTTCTTCTTGCGCTGCTGCGCCGACCAGATCCAGTTCATGGATCGAATGCTTGAACTCAAGGAACTCACACGGAGATACAAACGATTCATCGATGGACTCGTCGCGGAAAAGGAGGTCTCGAAAGCCGGCGCCAAAATCATGGAGCAACTTTTGCTTCAAGGCGAGGTGCCGCGCGGCCAGGCGCTTCAAATCTGCCATGTGAAGCAGCGCCGCGCGACACAGATCGTCAAAGAGCTGCTCGATTCTCAAATCACGCGCAGCGAAACAGCCTACGGCCCCCTGCGGCTCAATATCTCGGCCGATATGGCGGCCGTGCTATTCCCCGAGCTTGCGTGATGGACGCGGTGCCTGGCATTGACGTATTTTACGAAAGTAGTCCTCAGTGCCTGACATTGACTTCATTGACTTGAAGCCTCGCCGCCGCATTGGATTTCAACCTCCAACGCCCGGATAAGGTATCATCTCCCCATGAGCGATCCAGAGTTCAAGGCCGGTTTCGCCGTCATCCTGGGCCGGCCCAGCGCGGGCAAGTCGACTCTCCTCAACGCCCTGCTCAAGTCCAAGCTCTCCATCGTCTCGCCCAAGCCCCAGACCACGCGCCACCGCATACTCGGAATACTTGACGGCCCCGGCTACCAGCTCTGCCTGGTGGACACCCCCGGGCTCATCCGCGAGCCCAAGGACCCCTTGCAGAACAGCCTGCGCCGCCAAGCCATGGGCGCGGCCCACGAGGATCCGGACGTCATGGTCCTCCTCGTCGAGCCCCACCCGCCCGACGAAGCCACGCTGCGGGAATTCTCCCATCTCGCGCGCCAGGGCAAGCCCATCATCCTGGTCCTCAACAAGATCGATCTGCCGGCCCAGCCCGGCCTGCACGATGAAGTCATCCGCGCTTACAGCGAGATCCTCAAGCCCGCGGCGGCCCTGCGCCTCTGCGCACTCAAGGGCGAAGGCGTGAACGCCCTGTTGGCGGAAATCCTGAAGCATATTCCACTTTCCCCCCCTTTCTACGAGCCGGGCCAATACACCGACCGCTTCGAAAGGTTCTTCGCCGCGGAGATAATCCGCGAGCAGGTCTTCAACCTTTACGAAGAAGAAATCCCCCATGCCACGGCCGTGGTCATCGAGAGGTTCCAAGAAGTCGCGGGCAGCGAGGACCAGATCAGCGCCATCCTCTACGTGGAGCGCGACAGCCAGAAGGGAATTATCATCGGAGCCCGGGGCCGGGCCTTGCGAGAACTCCAGGAAAGGTCCCTGCAAGCCATCACGGATTTCCTGGGGCGACCAGCCTACCTGGATATTTGGATCAAGGTCCGCAAGAACTGGCGCAAGGACCCCAGGGCGCTCAAGGAGTTCGGCTATCTGACGTGATCCGGCTGCGCAAGTAATGCCAGGCCGTCCCGACAAGCATCCCCCACAAAAATCCATTCGGAAGCCCGGCGGCCAGGGCCGCGACGAGCAGCGCCGTGAAAAAGTCGGCCCGCTGAGGCGCCACGTCCCGCACGAAGCCCATCAGCGCGAGGCCCTCGAACAGGAGCACCACGCCCAAGACGGGCATGGGAAAAACCTTGACCACTTCAGCCAGCGCGCCGCTGAAAAAAAGTCCCGCGGCCAGATAGAAGGACCCGTAGATGACCACGGCCCCGCCTGTCCTGGCTCCGAAATTATAGTGTCCGGCCAAGCCCCCGGCGCCGTGGCAAGTGGGAACGCCGCTCAAGAACGGCGATACCAGGTTCATCAGCGAATACGTCAGGCCTATGCGGCGCACCCCCACCTTTCGATCCGGAAAAAGATCCTCGATCGTCTGCCTCGTGGCGATGACGGAATTGCCGATGGAAAGCGCGAGTTGCGGCAAGGCCAGCAGCAGCAGGCCCTGGCCCACGTCCGAAAGCGCGGGATGGCGCAGCTTGGGCCAGGCCAGGCCCACGCCGCCGCGCAAAGCGCCCATATCCAGCCCGAAAATCAAGGCATAGAGCGCCCCCAGCCCCATGACTAACAGGGCCCCGGGCGCTCGCCGGTTCTCGCGCAGCGCCAAAAGGACGGCGCAAGCCCCAACGGCCAAGGCGTAGCCCGCGGCCCCATCGGCCGGAACGTATTTGCGCAGCGCCAGAGAACACAGGGTCAAACCCAGCCCCAACTGCAACCCGCGCACCACGGGCTTGGGAATAAAGCGCGCGATGCGTTCCAGCAGGCCGGTCGCGGCCAGAGCCAGCATCATCAAGCCGATGGCCAGACCGCCTCCGTAGAGCACCGCCGGAGCCACCTTCTGGGCGATGACGATGACGGCCATGGCCTTGAGCGGCTGAACCGGCATGGGCAGGCCGTAGGCCAGGCCCGTCATGACCTGCATGAGCCCGAAGACGATGAAGGTGCTGGCGCCGTCGAGGCCCGAGGCCGCGATCATGCCCATCAAGAGCGGGAGGTCCGTGCCGATGTCGCCGAAGGAGCCGGCCAACTCGCTGCGGTTGAAGCGAACGCGGGCCAGGGGCAAGCTCAGGCGCCCGGGGTGGTCGTCGCCTTTTCCGAGACGGGAGCCGGAGACGGCGCCGCCTTGGCGGGCTGCTTTTCCTTATCCACGGCGGGCGCCGGAGGCTCGTCCGGGACCCGGATGGCGTTGCGGTCGATGTAGGTGTAATGGCCCATGGCGGCCTCGTAGGCGTCGAGCAGTTCCACGCCCTCACGGGGCTTGACCGTTCCGGCCTTGACCTGGGCGTCGATCTGGTCCTTCATGAGCTTGATGAGCTCCGCGTCATGATACTGTACGCTGGTCAGCACGTCCTTGACGCTCTGCCCGTGCACCACCTCCTCGAGGTAATAGCCGCCGGGCTCGTCCTGATCCTGAAAAACATGGACCTCGTTGACGCGGCCGAAAAGATTATGGATGTCGCCCATCGTGGCCTGGTAGGCGCCCATGAGGAAAAATCCCAAATAATAGGGATCGCCGTTGCGCAGCGGATGCAGAGGCAGGGCGCCGCCGGTCTTGCGATGGCAGGCGAACTGCGCGATCTTTCCGTCGGAATCGCAAGTGATGTCCACCAGGGCCGAACGCTGCGTCGGCTCCTCCTGAAGCCGGTGCAGGGGCATGATGGGGAAAAGCTGGCCGATGGCCCAGGAATCCGGCAGCGACTGGAACACCGAGAAATTGCACAGATACTGGGCCCGGACCGTCTTGACCATCTCCAGGAGGTCCTCGGAGATGTACTTGGCCTTGGGCATGAGCTTGTCGATCTCCCGGCACACGCGCCAAAACAAGTTCTCCACCTTGGCCTTGTCTTCCAGCTCGAGGTAGCCGAGCTTGAAGAGCGAATAAGCCTCTTCCCGACGCTGCATCGCGTCGTGGTAGCTCTCGGCCAGATTCTTGGGATTGAGATCCTTGAGAGTCTCCCGCATCTCCGTGACCACCTCGGCCTCGGTCTCGGTGACCGGCAGCTCGATGGGCGTGGCCCCGGTCTCGATGGTGCCCACGACGTCTACGACCATGAGCGAATGATGCGCCACCACGGAACGGCCGGATTCGGTGACGATGTGGGGCTCCGGGACCTTCTCCTGCTTGCAGACCTCCTTGATGGTGTAAACGATGCCGTTGACGTACTCGCGCGGGGTATAGTTCGTGGAACTGTCCACGGCCGTGTGGGTGCCGTCGTAGTCCACGCCCAGGCCCCCGCCGCAGTCCAAATACTCGATCTCCAGCTTCTTCTTGCGCAGCTTCGCGTAAACCCGGGTCCCCTCCTTGCAGGCGTCCTTGATGGTCTGGATATCCGCGACCTGGCTGCCGATATGAAAATGCAGGAGCTTGACGCAGTCGCGCATCCCGGCCGCGGCGAAGGTCTCGACCGCGCCCAGAAGCTCGGGACTCGTCAGGCCGAACTTGGAGGCGTGCCCGGTGGAAAACCTCCAGCGGCCCGTGCCTTGGGTCTGGAGCTTGCAGCGCATTCCGATCAGCGGCCGCACGCCCATTTCCCTGGAGGCCTTGAGCAGCAGATTGATCTCGCTGGGCTTCTCGATGACCACGATGACCTTCTTTCCCAGGCGCACGCCCATCAGGGCCAGACGCATCATGGACTCGTCCTTGTAGCCGTTGAGCACGGTCAAGGACTCGGAGCCGTTCATGGCCAGGACCGCGAGCAGTTCGCCCTTGCTGCCCGCCTCCAGGCCGTACTGGTAAGGCTTGCCCGCGTCCAGTATCTCCTCGACCACCTCGCAGAGCTGGTTGACCTTGATGGGATAGACCCCGAAATAGCGGCCGCGGTATTTATGATCCTCGATGGCCTTGCGGAAACTCTCGTTCAAAAGCTCGACTCTATGGCGCAGGATGTCCTGGAAGCGGAAGAGGACCGGAAGCTTGATGCCCCGGGCTATCGTGTCATCGACGATCTGCTTGACGTCGATGGCCGGCTCCGGGCTGCGCCGGGGATGAGCGGTGAGATTTCCGGCCGGGTTGATGTCGAAATATCTCAGGCTCCAGCCTTTAAGATTATAGAGGGTCGCGCTGTCTTCTATCGTCCAGTTTTTCGCCATTGAAAAAGTATATCAATTATTCCGAGTCCCGATTGTCCTCGCCGCCCTAGCGCGGACGCGCTCGTCACTGCGCCATGAAGTTCGGGGAGTCGGGCGTGGTGGTCTGCGCTTTCTTCTGCTGAAGGATTTCGGGCGCGATGAGCACGTCGATGTCCCGGCCCTGGAACAGGTTCGACTGGATGTTGATTTCCAGGTTGTAGTTGCCGTTCTTGGTGAAGGTGTTCTCGCCCGGATCGCTCGTGTCGAAAAGCTTTCCGTCGTTGCTGACGAGGAACTTCTCCACGGTCAGCGAGCTGCCGTCCGGATAGGTGGTGCTCCTGCGGTAATCGGCCTTGTTGGTTCCGCTCGGGAAATCCGCCACCGTCGCCTGCAGGCCGTTGAACTGGGCTTGCGGCTGATATTCAAAATCCCCGGGAGAGAAAACGTTGAGGGCCGCGGGCGCGTGATCAAAGCAGGTTTCCCCGCCCAACAGACAGCCCCCAAAGGCCACGTCGGCGGCGTTGGCCGGATTGAGCTGGAATTGGGCCAAGAGCGCCAAGCTGCCGGTCCCGACGTTGTTGACGATGCTCTGGGTCCACGTGAACAAACCGCCGGTCGTCTGCCCATAATCCTGGTGCTGTTGGAACTGGACCCGCGAACCGCCCGGAACGCCCGGCCCCATGAGCGTCTGCACGAAATCTATGGAGGCCGGATACCAGCGCAGGCCCGCCCCGTAGCCGGAGAAATCGATCTGGACCGGATCGCCCAGGGTGATGGCCTCTTTTTCCGCGTCCGTCACGTTCGTGGCGTAGAACTCCATGTACTTAAGCCAGTTCGAGGGCCGGTTTCGGGACAGGAAGGTCCCGCTGATGATCGCCGGGACCTGGCTGAGGTCGTCCGGTATCCTGCTGTTGAACCTTTCGATCAGATGGCCCCAATCGAAGCGATCCTGCCGGCGGCTCAAAAAGAGAAGCTCGAAGGAGTTTTGAGTCGGTCGCAGCAGATACTCCTCCAGCCGCACGCGGCGGCCGAAGGCGTCCACCACGTCCTTGCCGAGCATGGACTCGCTGGCCTTGAGCTCGCGGTGGCGCAGGTCCTCCAACATGGAGCGCGTCGCGTCGCGAGCCATCTCGGCGTGCACGGTCATGGGCCGCACGGCCTCCAAGGCCCGCGCGTCGGAGAGGGCGAGCATCTGGGGCTTGCCCATGCCGCCCTCGCCGATCTTCAAGGTCTCCTCGGAGGTCACGACGGCCTGGTTGCCCTTGACGTCCTTGACCTCGAGCACGCCCTCGGCCATGCTCACCTCGGTTCCCTTGGCGTTGGCTCCCAGCTCGAAAACCGTCCCGCGCACGGCGCAAACCGCGACGGGAGTATGGATGGAGATCAGACTGCTGAAAAGACCCGAGAAAGCGGCGCGCAGCTTGCCCAGGCTCAGGGTAAAGATCGCCTCCCGGCCGTCGGTCCGGTCGACGCGAAACTCGCTGTTTCCGGCCAGAACGACCCTGGAGCCGTCCGAGAACTTCAGCTCCGCGCTCGCGTTCTCATCGGTGCGCACCGCCTGGCCCGCGGAGAGCTCGGTCGGGCCGGCGACCGGGGTCCAGGCTCCCGCGGCCGCGGAGCGGATCTCCACCGCGCCCTTGGGCACGAGCAGGATGGGAGCCGCCGCCTCGACCCGCGCCGCTCCGATGAGAATCGCCGCCAGCAATAGTTGTTTCTTCAAAATTTCCACCCCAGACCGACGAAGTAATTGTAGTCGTGATAATTGTACTGATAGGTCTGCTCGAAAGACGTGTTGGCGCTGGTATTGGACCAGCTTCCCCGCGCCTTGGCCTCCAGGCCGCGCCCGATAGGCTGGGCCGCCTCGAAGAAAACGGTTTCCGATATTTGGTGGAGCTTGCGCCCCTGGTAGCTGCCGTCGCTGTTCTGGGACAAGCGTCCCGTGTAATAGCGCGCGGCCAGTTCGCAGCCGGCGCGCAGCGAGGTCATGGTTCCCAGGAAGGTCGCGCCCATGTTCGGAGCGATCCGAGCCTCCCAGTAGTCGTAGTACGCGCCGATGAACCGCAGCCGGGAAGGATCGGCGTCGAAGTGGTTCTGGTTCGAGAACAGATCGGCCAGCGTGACCCTCAAGCCCAGGTTGGGCCGCACCCGCCCCAAGGCCTGCCAATCGCCCAGCCTCTTGCTCGCGCCGAGGCTGAGGCTCTGGTAGGCGTCCGTGCGCAAGACGTTAAGATACTGTCCCTGGGTCTGCACGACCTTCTGATCCGTGAAGTTGACGAAAGAAATGGAGTAAAACACCCAGGCGCTGACGAAATTGGGCAATTCGAACTCGCTGCGGTAGCCCAATTGGGTGGTGACCGTGTCCAGGATGCGCGAACCCGGGTTGGGCGCCGCGAGCTCGGTACCGAACTGCGTGGCCAGGGACTTGAAGCGCGTGTAGCGGGTGTAATAAAGGTCCAGGGAGAACTGGTAGGTCCAGGGAACGCCCAATCCCAAACGAGTCTTGCGTTCCAACACCACCCCCGCCTCGTAGCGCCATAAATCGTAGAGTCCCTTGCCCCAAGACTCGTCGACCGTCTCGCGGAAAAGCTGGCTATGCACCCCCAGCCGGGGCTTGAGGCTGTAGCCGCCGTCGAAACGCTTGATCCACTTGGCCCCCACGACGTTGTCCAGGCTCTGCTGGAACAGCGTCCCGCCGCCGGCCAGCTCGTTGACCTGCTTGAAACCCGTATACGCGCTCCTGCCGGTGAAGTAAAAGCCGGAATCCGAGGACTGCGGACGCATCAGCTGCAGGTCGGCGCTCATGTAGCCGTTGATCGAGCCCGCGCTGCCGTTGAAGAAATACTGTCCGGCCATCAGGTCGATATCGCCTTGCAGCCGCCAGGGCGACGACTGCGCCGGCGATGGGCTGGAACACAGCAAGAGGGACGCGGCCAACGCCGACGCCAGGAGCAAGCTTCGATTCATTAGAAACTCCATCCCAGGGTGACGCGGTGGGTGTCCCCGAGATCCCCGAAGGGCACGAAAGCGTAGTCCAGGCTCAGCTGGATGATCTTGACCCCGAAGCCGGCTGAAAATCCTACGATCGATCCCGCGTTGTCGGCGCCATGGCCCAACTGATAGCCCGCGCGCACGGCCAAAGCCTTGTCGGCCCAGAACTCGGCGCCCAGGTCCCAATAGGCCCGACGGTCCATGGCCAACCAATCCACGTCAGAGGCCAGGACAAGCCTGCGCGCGAACATGCGGTAAGCGGCCCCGCCCTTGAAAGTCAGGGGCAGGGGATCGGGCCCGATCTTGGTGCCCAGGTTCTTGACGGTGAAGCCGGCGGTGAGGCGCTCGATGGGAGTCTGGCACAGGGCGCCCAGATCGATCGCCATGGCGTTGCCCTTGAAAGAATCAAGATCCTCGCGGATGTACTTGAGACTCCCGCCCAAAGAAAGCTTGCCGGGGCTGACGGTCTTGCCGTAAGCCAGACTCGCCACGAAATTCTGGTTGGCGAAGGTGGAGTCGGGCTCCTCGCTGTCGCCGGCCCGGCGCGGGATGTCGGAAACCATCAGGTAGTTGAGCCCGACGGCCAGGGCGCCGGCCTCCCCGACAGGCGAGGCGTAGGCGATGAAGCCCTGGTTCTCGTCCTGGAACAGCGAGTTGTAGCTGGCGGTGAGGTTGCGGGCCTTGACCTCGCCCAGGGCTCCGGGATTCCAATTGATGGCATTGGCGTCGTCGGGCAAAGCCGCGAAGGCGTTGCCCATGGCCAGGGGCCGCGCGCCCACGCCGACCTGCAGGAATTGGGCGCCGGTCGTGCCCACTCCGGCCGCCATGGCCGCCGCCGCCGAAAGCCCCGCGGCAGCCGCCAGAACCAGAACTCTCTTTATCCTTCGCATGGTATCGCCCCTGTTCACTTGATCACCGCCATCTTGAACGTCGCGTCCTTGGCTTTGACTCCGGGCAACGAGAGGATTCCGTAATAGACGCCGTTGGCCACGTCGCTGCCGCTCTTGTTCTTGCCGTCCCAGCCCGTGTAGTAATAGGCGCCGCCCGTGATGCTGTCGCCGAGGTCGAGTTCGCGCACCAGCTGACCGGCCAGGTTGTAGATGCGGATCACGCCGTGGCCGCCCGCGACGCCGGAAGGCAGCTCGATCTTGATGACCGTGCCGCTCGTGGTGATGGAAGCGCCGCCGCCGTGCGTCAAGGCCGGCGTCTTGGCTCCCAGGCTGAAGGGATTGGGGAAGTTGAAGATCTTGATGACGGTTCCCGTGTAGTTTATCCCGACCAGCGAAGGCCTGAGGATGGCAAAAAACCCGGAATCATCGGGCCGCACGGCCAAGGCGTGGAAAGCCGCGTTCGGGACGAAACCCTGGGCGGTCCATTGCGCCTTGAGAGGGCTGCTGGCCCGCAACCCCAGCACGCTGGAGAGGGACCTGAGCCTCTTGATCGTGACCGTGCCCTTGACCGCGTTGATGGTCTGAAGGCCGGGCACCGCCTCCCACTTCTGGGTCTGGTCGTTCAAGTGGTAAACGGCGAGGTCGTCGAGGGTCGAGTTGGACTTGTCGTAGGCCAGGGTCAGGTCCAGGCCCCGGTCCGTGGAATACTGGGCGCTCGCGATCTGGAGCTGGTAGACGCCGCTGAGAAAAGCCGAGGCGTCGACCAAGGCGGCCTCGGTCGAGGCCGCGACGGTCTTCTGCGAGAAGGACAGGACCGGGATGGCCGCGGAGGAGACCGGGACGAGCGAGCCCGCCGGCACCGTGATGGCCGAGGGGTTGTCGCCGGCGAAGTCCAGCAGAGCCTCGTTGGCGCAGCGTCCCCGGTCGTCCTTGGAGTCGTCGCCCAAGAGCGCGTCGTCGATCGATACCTCGGAGCCCGCGCTGAGCTTGGCGCCGAAGCGGAGTTCCTTGGTCACGGTCTTGTTGCGCGCCAAAGCCGAGACGGCCTCGATGTGAAAAATATAGTCCTTGGCCGGATCCAGATTGGCGAGAGGATACTTATAGAGCATCTGATTGTTCGGAAGCTGCTCGAAGTCGTTGCCGCTGACGTAGGTGGAGCCGGCCACGGCGAACGGGGCCTCGCTGATCCAGCCTTCCCCGCTGGCGAAATCCTTGGGGTTGATGAGGGTGAACTCGTAATTCGCTCCCACGGGCCGGCCGAACATTTCGATGTCGAGGGGCTTGGGCATCGGCGTGAAGTCGACGCCCGACATGGCGCCCGCCACGGTCATGGTGGTCACGCTCGCGATCAGCTTTCCGGGCACCTTGACATATAACCGGTAGAGCCGGCCGATCTCGAGGCCCGTGAGCTCGTAGACCCCGACGGAACTCGTGTAGGTCTTATAGACCGCCAGGTCGTCGCTCAGGCTGCTTTCGACCTCGCGGCGGGCCAGGATGAGGGCATCGGGCTGCAGCTTGACGTAGGGCGCCTTCTGCGCGTAGACCGTGCCCGAGATCGAAGCCCCGCCCCGGGGCAGCGCGAGGACGGCCTCGGTCACACCGCTGGCCGCGACATCGACGATCTTGGACTGCAGGGCGTAGCCTTCGGCCACCGCGGTCAGCTTGAAGGCTCCGGCCGGAAGCCCCGCCGCCTGGAAGGTCCCGGTGGAGGGAGCGGCCGCGGTCGTGAAGTTCCTCTGTTTATAGCCCTGAGATTCCACGGTCACCGTGGCGTTGGGTATGGGCACGTTGGCGCCGGCCACCGTATAGGTGGCGATCACGAGCCCCTGGATCGTGCCGCCCGTGCCCACGGCCGTGTCGAGATCCACGTTGAGGTAGGTCGTGGTGCCGTTGGCCCCCAGAACCACCTGGGTCCTCTGATAAGGCGGATAGTTCGGCGTGGTGAGGACCGCGGTGAAGGTCTGATTCGCGGGCAAGCCGCGGATGTCATATCCCCAGGTATTGTCGCCCCCGCAAGGCGCCGAAGCGCCAAAGAAGATGCTTTGAAAGGCGTTCCAGTCCCCCGCGGCTATGGCGATGTTGAAGGCTTCATCCACGGTCACGGTCTGCCCGCCCACCGTGATATTGGTGTTGAAGCAAAGCGGGTTGGGGACCACCGCGCCCACGGCTTTCAAGGTGTTGCTGGAGTCATAGAGCGCCATCATGGGGATATACTTCATGAAGTTGTCGAAGTTCCCGCCCAAGGACTGGAAATCGATCTGCCGGAAGATGGACTGCCCGTAGATCTTCCCGGACAACGTCACCCCGCTTTGAGCGCTCATGTTAACGACGGGAGTGAGGTCGACGGGCCGGACCGTCAGGGTGCTCCCTCCCCAGAAATAAGGCGTGGCGGCGAGGGTGTCGTTGACCACCACGTTCTTCGTGGAGTTCATGAGCGTGAAGTAGGGCCGGACCCCGCCGACCATGTCCATGCCGCCCTTGCGCAGAAGATACATGTCGAAGTTGGAGGGCGAAGGCACCCGGTTGACGCAGAAGCCGACCGAAATTTGATTGTTGCTGCAGATGCGGCTGCCGGTCATGGGATTATTGCTCGGCGCGTAGCGGAACTCGTCGTTGGACTGGTCGCCGCCCTTCAGGAGGAAGGACGAGAGCTTGTCCGCGTCGAAAACGCTGCCGGCGGGAGCCGTCTTGACCACCCAATTCTGGGCCGGACAGTCGGTCTTATCCTGCGCCGTCACGCAATCATCGATCGCCATGGCCGGCAGCTTGGATATGTCCACGTCTATGCGCACGGGCACGCCCTTGACCATGTTCAAGTCCTTATAGGCGTCCTGGAGGGCCGTGATCATGACGTTGGGCTGGGGGCTGGGGTCCGTGTAGTTGAAGCTGCCGGCGCCGTTGACCCAGCCGCGGACGCGGATGGAATATTTTCCGGGCAGGAGGCCGCCGATGAGATAACTGCCGTCCTGGTTGACCTGGCTCCAGCCCCAGGAATTCTCGCCCTCGGCGTTGATGTTGGCCTGGATATTGTTCATGCCGCTCGTAGGGGTGAAGACGCTGCCGTCCGGCTTGTAGAGCTTGCCCATGAGGCGGCCGGCCCGGGCGAACTTCATGTTCACGGTCACGGTGCCCGTGCTCAGCAAGTCGACCTGGTTGTTTCCGCCGCCGTCGCGCACGATGCCCCAATAATTGGAGGTGACGTTCATCCAGTAGCTGTAGCCGGATGAAACCGCGATCTGGTAGGAGATAACGGGCCCGGTCGAAGGGTCGGCGATGTAGGTATAGCCGCCCGAGCCGCTGCAGCCGCTCATGCCGCATTGCGGCTGGAGAGTGATGTTGATGGGATCCTGGGAGAGGTCCACGACCGTCGGGAACGTGAGGGTGCCCTTGACAATGCCCGTGTTGACCACGGGGACGGCGACCCTCACGGTGATGGAGGATTGATTGACGAGCAGGCTCGTGCCGCTGGAATCATACACGCTGGCCAAAAGGGTGGTCGAGTCCAGCGTAAGGCGCCAGTTTCCGCTGCCGCACAAGGAATTCCAATTCCAGTTGTCCTGCTCATCGGTTCCCCGGTTGAACGAGGTCCCCTGGTTCTGCGAGAATTGGGTCCACACATTGACATTGTAGTTGCCGGCCGGCAGTCCGGTCAGCAGGGCATAGCCCGTGGTCGCCTGCTGGTTGATATTGGCCAGTCCGGGATTCGACACGCGACTCGGGGAGCCGGGGCTGGTGCAGGCGCCGCTGGTCTCCCAATCGCGGCTGTCCGGCCCGAGATTGACGCCGGACTGCGGGATGGGATTGCCGAACTGGTCCTTGACGTAGACCGCCAATCGCAGCGATCCTCCCTGGGCCCGCGGCAAGGACAGCTGCAAGGTCTTGACCGTATCGCTGCCGCCGTAAAAAAAATCGCGGAAACCGAGGATCGACATGGTCGCGTAAGTGATGCCGTACTGCTGGTAAGCGGTGAAAGTGCTCTGAAAGCCCTCGTAACAAACGCCGCTTTGCCAGTCGCAAGCTGAGTTCATGGTCACGTAGTAGCTGGTGTTGGGCTGCAAACCGAAAATCTGGAAGCGGCCGTTTTGATCCGCGTTGACCCAACGGTTGTCGATGCAGTTGACGCAATAGGGATCGTTGCGCACGAAAGACATGTTGATCCCGACCCAGGGGATGGGATTATGGGCGGTGGTCGTGTCCACGACCGCACCGTCGACGTTCAAGTTGTTGCCCGAGACCTGTTGCGACTGATTGTCCACCCGGGCGGGCGGCATGGAATTGTCGAAATCCAGGGCATAGGCGCGCACGGGATTGGCTCCGGAGAGGTCTTCGTTGACGACCTGATTGACCCCCTTGTTCTTGCCGGGATCGAAGCAACCGACATTGTAGGAGTTGGCCGCGGCGAACGGGACGTTCCAGACCCGAAGCGCGGCGTCGCCCGCGCCGTCCGTTCGCGTGATGCCGAAAGCCACGCTGTCGTTGGTCTCGACGTTGTTGGGCCGCACGTCGCCGAAGAGCAGCTTGTCCGCCGTGGCGTGGGAGATCGCGACGTCGATCGCCCCCAAGCCGGTGACGCCGGCGTTGTCCAAATAGACGGTCACCGCGGCCAGAAGGGAGCCGTCCGTGAAGACCCGGGCGTGGCCGGGGTCGTTGAACTGATCGCGGATGCTGGGCAGGAAACCCTGGCTGGTGGCGATAATCTCGTAAGGTTTGCCGTCGGCCAGGGTGAGCCGCGCCCAGCCGGAGGCGTCGGCCACGCTGGTCATGGTGGAGGAAGCCGCGTCGGGACCCTCCGATCCGTAAGTCAGGCCGGCGACCTTGGCTCCGAGGACGCCGTTTCCCGAGGGAGTCTTGACGTAGACGTCAAGGGTGGAAGCGGCGGCGGCGAAAAGCGGGGCGGCCGCGCACGCCAGGATCAGACTCGAAAGCCCGCAGACTCGTCTCATATCTTCCTCCGGAGTTCACGCCGTCCCATCATCTTAGAAACAAAATGTTTACACATAACAACGCCAATGTCAACTGCGGCCGCAGGCGTGGTGCCAGACGTGAACTTGCGGAACTTGTTCCGGATCGTACTGCCAAGGGGCTCCTGAACGCAAAAGTTCACGAAGTTCACGTCTGGCACTATGTTATAATTACAAACATCTTGATACGGGGGATCTCCCATGGGTAGGCGGCGGCAGGCTCGAGAAATAGCGCTCCAGGCCCTCTATCTCGTCGATGTCGCCAACAACGACACCCGCGAAGCCTTATCCATCGTCAACCGCGGCCGCGAGACGGACGACGTAAAAACCCTCGAGTTCGCCCGCACTCTCATCGAGGGCGCGGCCGGCCTCCAAGCCGAGATCGACGGACTCATCGCCGCCACCGCGCAAAACTGGCCCGTGCGGCGCATGGCTGCGGTCGACCGCAACGTTCTGCGCCTGGCGTGCTATGAGCTCGTCTATGAGCAAGACACCCCCATCAACGTCGTCATCGACGAGGCCATCGAAATCGTGCGCAAATACTCCACCGAGGATTCCACCAAATTCGTCAACGGAATCCTGGACAAGCTCAAATCCCAACGTCCCTCGCCGTCCGGCCCCGCCGCGCATGGTCCCGAACAAAATCCAAGCTGAGATCGAACGTCTGCGCCGGGACATCCGCGGGCATGACCGCCGCTATTACCTGGAAGACAACCCCGTCATATCGGACACGGAGTACGACCAGCTCCTCAGGCGCCTCAAGGAACTCGAGTCCCAGCACCCGGAGGCGATCACCCCGGATTCCCCCACGCAGCGGGTGGGCGGCGCCGCGGTCTCGGATTTCTCGCCCGCGCGCCACGGCGCGCCCATGCTATCCCTCGACAACGTCTACGGCGAAAGCGAGCTGCGGGATTGGCACGCGCGCCTGGCCAAGCTGCTGCCTGCGGGCGAAAAGCCGGTCTTCATCATCGAACCCAAGATCGACGGCCTCTCCTGCGCGCTCACCTACGAAGACGGGATGCTGACCCGCGCGGCCACGCGCGGCGACGGCGAGACCGGAGAAGACGTTACCGCCAACGCCCGCGCCATACGCTCCATCGCCTTGAGCCTCGAACCCTCGGCCCGCCCGCCCAAACGGCTCGAAATCCGGGGAGAGGTATTCATCACTTTCTCGGATTTCGAGAAAGTCAACGAACTGGAGCAGGAAGCCGGCCGGGAAGCTTTCGTCAACCCGCGCAATTGCGCGGCCGGCTCCCTGCGGCAGAAAGACCCCGCCGTCACGGCCCGGCGGCGGCTGAAATTCCTCGCCCATTCCTTCGGCGTCTGGGAAGGCGCGGCGCCTATCGCCAGCGAATCGGAATTCCTCCGATCCTGCGCGGCCTTGGGGCTGCCGGCCGTGGCGCATTGGAAACGCAACGACATCGACGACGTAATCCGCCTCTACAACGAGTTCAAGGACCAAAACCTCCCCAAACTCGCCTTTCCCGTCGACGGCTTGGTCATCAAGGTGGACTCCTACGCCCAGCAGAAACGGCTGGGACTTACGGCCAAAAGTCCGCGCTGGGCCGTGGCGTTCAAATACCCCGCCCAACAAGCCTCCACCACGGTCGAATCCGTGCTCTTCTCCGTGGGGCGCACGGGGACCATCACCCCCGTCGCCAAGGTCAAACCCGTATTCTGCGCCGGAGTCACCATCAGCTCCGTGACCCTTCACAACTTCCAGGAGATCGAACGCTTGGGCCTCAAGATCGGCGACCATGTCTTGATCGAACGCGCCGGCGAGGTCATACCCAAGGTGGTCAAGGCCGCCGCGGAATTGCGCACGGGGAGCGAGAAAGCCGTGATCCCGCCCAGGACATGCCCGTCCTGCAAAGGGCCGGTCATCAAGGATGACGAATTCGTGGCCCTGCGCTGCGACAACCCCCTCTGCCCGGCCCAACTCAAGCGCAGGCTCCTGCATTTCGCCTCGCGCCCGGCGCTCGACATCCAGGGCCTCGGCGAAGCCGCGGTCGACCAGTTCGTGGACTCGGGCCGGGTGGGCGATGTCGCCGACCTTTACGGCCTTAATAAGGAAGACCTTCTCAAGCTGGAACTTTTCGCGGACAAGAAAGCGGAGAATCTTCTCTCCCAGATATCCGACTCGCGCCGACGTCCCCTGGAGCGCCTCATTCTGGGCCTGGGGATCCGCCATATCGGCGAGAAGACGGCGCAGACCCTGGCCGCGCTCTACGACCTCGACGGCTTGGCCGCGGCCTCCCAGCAAGAGCTCACGCGCATTGGCGAGGTCGGTCCCGTGGTCGCGGCGTCCATCGCAAGTTTCTTTCGCTTCCCCGGCACGCGCCCGCTCATCGAGCGCCTGCGCCGCGCCGGCCTCAATTTCGCGCGCAGCGCGCCCCGCGCCGCGCAAGCCAGGTTCGAGGGCCGGACCTTCGTGTTCACGGGCGAGCTCACGGGCATGACCCGGGAAGCGGCCGAGGAAAAGGTCAAGGATCTCGGGGGCAAGGCCGCGTCATCGGTCTCGGCCAAGACCAGTTTCGTCGTGGCCGGGATCAAGCCCGGCTCCAAGCTGCGCAAGGCCCGGGAGTTGGGAGTCAAGGTCATCTCTGAAAACGAATTTCTGGAACTCATAAAACGGCCATGACCCATAAAACCGAACGCTACGCCCTTCTTCACGTCGCGGACCGCACCGGCATAGTGGAACTGGCCTGGGCGCTCAAGGACCTGGGCTTTACGCTCATCGCCGATGGAGGCACGGCCGCGGCCCTGCGCCAGGCGGAGCTTGAGGTCAAGGATCTCAAGACCCTCTTGCGCCTGCGCGCGGACCCGGATCCGGACGTCGGCCTGGCTCATCCCGAGATACTCTACGGCCTCTCGGCCGGCCACGAGCCGGGAAGCATCGGGGAAACGCAAAAGCGCCGGGGCCTGGCCATAGACCTGGTCGCGGTCAATCTCTATCCCCTGGCCGAGATCGTGGATTCGGACCTGCCCCAATCCGAGACGCTCAAGACCGTGGACCTGGCGGCCTCGGCGCTCTTGCGCGCGGCCGGCCGGAATTTCCGCCATGTCGTCTGCCTCTGCGACCCCGGAGATTATCAGCCGGTCGTGGATTCCCTGCGCCAGCACGACGACCTCGGCCTTGAGCGCCGCCAGCAGCTCGCGGCCAAGGCCTTCCACTACTGCGCCTATTACGACTCGACCGTGGCCCAGTACCTGGGCAGCCGCTGGGACCGTCTGCCCCGCGAATTCGTCATCGGCTTGAGAAAGACCGCGGATCTGCGCTACGGGGAAAATATACACCAGCACGGCGCTCTCTACGCCTGGAGCGGCGCCCGGCCCTGGGGGATGAGCGAAGCCAGGACTCTTTACGGGGAACCCTTGCTGTTCAATCACTACTTCGACCTGGACGCGGCCTGGGAGTTGGCCGGAGGATTCCCGGAGCCGGCCTGCGCCATCGTCAAGCACGGCGTCCCGGCCGGGGTCGCGATCTTCGAAAGCCTCGCCGAAGCGGCCCGGCTGGCCTACCGCTCGGACGCGCGCGGCTGCTTTCGCGGCACGGCCGCGGTCAACCGGGAAGTCGACGAGGAGGCGGCCGCATTCTTCGCCGCCGAGGCGCTCAGCTGCATCGCGGCTCCGGCATTCACGGCCAAAGCCTTGCTCGCCCTCAAGGTCAAGAAGGATATCCGACTCGTGACCCTGCCCTCCACGCTGATCTCAGCGCATGAGCTGGAATTCCGTTCCGTGGCCGGAGGCGCCTTGGCGCAGGATAAGGATCACCAAGCCCTGCCCGGGTCTCTGAAAATAGCGACCCGCCGCGCGCCCACTCAGATCGAGATGAACTCCCTGCGCCTGGCCTGGCGCGTGGCCAAGCACTCCCGCACCCACGCCGCGGTCCTCTGCCGGGGCGGAGCGACCCTCGGCATAGGCAGCGGCCAAACCTCCCGCTTGGACGCCGTGCGCCTGGCCCTGACCAAGAGCCGCGACCGCCACCCCATCCTTTCCGAGGATCCGCCCGTGGTCATGGCCTCGGACGGAGCGCTCTCAGTCGATCATGTCCTGGAGGCGGCCCGTCACGGGGTCAAGGCCGTTATCCAGTCCGGTTTCTCAAGCGAGGATGACGAGGCCATCTCGGCCTGCGATGGCCATAATCTCGCCATGGTGTTCACCGGTGTGCGCCACTTCCGGCATTAAGCGTCTAGCGGCCTCGTTTCTTCTTCTTCTGGCCGCGGGCCGGCTGCGGGCTCAAAGCTTCCCGGCCCTCGCTGAAACCGTGTTTTCATCCGCGCCTTTCCAAAACGCGACCGTAGGAGCGATCTTCGTCTCATTGGACGACGGCGCCACCTTCTATTCCCGCAACCCCCTCATGCCGCTGATCCCGGCCTCCAACGCCAAGTTGGCCACCACGGCCGCGGCCCTAGAACGCCTCAAGCCGGATTTCCGCTTCAAGACCAGCTTTCTCATAGACCGCGACGACGTCGGCAAAGAAACGCTCACGGCCCTGGTCTGGAGAGGCCGGGGCGATCCCTCCATCTCGGGACGCGGCCGTTCGAGTCCTTGCGAGATTTTCGAGCTGTGGGCGGCTTCCATGACCGCCATGGGAATCCATAAGGTCAACAAGCTCGTCCTCGACAACCGTTATTTCGAAGACCCGGCCGCGGAGCCGAGCTGGCCGGCCCAGGAGCTTTCTTATTGGTACGCCGCCCCGACCTCGGCGATCTCATTCAACGACAACTGCGTGGGACTTGAATTCATTCCCGGCGCTCGTCCCGGACGCCGCCCCAAGATCGTCCTGACGCCGGATTTCAAATTCATCAAGGTCGTCAATCATGCCGCGACCGCGGCCGCGGGCAGCGCGTTTACCATGGATTATCGCCGCGCGCCCGGAACCAACGCCGTGAACTTTTTCGGCTCGATCGCCGCGGCCGGGCCCGTCCGCTCGGACTTCGTATCCGTGGACCAGCCGGCCATATTCGCGGCCAGCGGACTGCGTCATGCCTGGAAATCCAGAGGCGTCAAGCTCGGCAAGGCCGTGGCTTGGGAGAAAGCCCGGTTGAGCGAGGATCGCCTGGAAGAGCTCTTTCTCTGGGAATCGGAACCCCTGGCCGGGATCATCCGCGTCGTAAACAAGAACAGCCAGAACCTTTACGCGGAACAACTCCTCAAGACCTTGGGCAAAGAAGCCGGGGGCCGAGGCAGCTTCGCCGCCGGCTCCGCCGTGGTCGGCCGTTTCCTGGCCCAGGCCGGCCTGGACGAATCGGACCACCATCTCATAGACGGCAGCGGCCTCTCCGAGGACAACCGCCTCACCGCCTCGGGGATCGTCAGGCTGCTGCGATTCATGAGATCCTCGCCTCTATTTCCCATTTACCATGAATCCCTGGCCGTACCGGGGGTGGACAAATCCGTGCGCAACCGCATGAAAGGCGACGCCCTGGCCGGCCGGATGCGCGTCAAGCCGGGCACGGTCGCCGGCGCCCGGAACCTTTCCGGCTACCTGCAATCCCGGAGCGGCAAGGACTACGCGTTCTCCGTCCTGGTCAACGGGCCCGGACTGGACCGCCGCGCCGTGGACGAAGCCGTGGATCGACTGTGCCTCGCGGCCGCGCATCAGCTGCCATGACGCCATTTTAAGTGGTAAGATGGCGTTATCATGAATAGAAATATGTCCGCCAAGTCCGGCTTTACTCTTACTGAAATTCTTATCGTGACGTTGCTTATCGCGATATTGTCGGCCATCGGCGTGACCCAGTATTTCAAGGTCGTACGCAAGGGGAAGATGTCGGCGGCGTTGCCGGTCTTGAGCCGCATAGTGGACGCGGAGAACGTTCACAAGGATAAAACCGGGAACTTCATTGAATTAGCGGCGGGAGATCCCGATCTGGCCAAGTGGAATATTCTCGGATTCGACGCCGCGCCGCATGACACCCTGTTCAATTACGGCTTTACCCAGGTCACCGGCGGCGTCGCCGTGCTCAACCAACTGGGCGCCGCCGGCGCCTATGCCATGCCCGTGCCCTGGACCACGGGCCAGTGGGGCAACTCGAAGTACTTCGAAATAGGCGTTGCGATCGACGAAAGAGTCGGCTCCGTCTCCTACGACGGGACTTACGAGAACTGGACCAGATAAGCCGCTCCGCCCGGCCGTAGGTCCTTTGCCGGCCCGTCTTGGGCCATTCGCTCCTCGCCCTCGCGCCGATCCCGGCCCACAATATACCAGCATGGGCATTTTCACGGTATTTAGCCTCTTTTTTCTCAGCCTGCCCTGCCGGGCCGGGCAGGACTGGTCTTTGCCGCCGATTCCGGAGTTGAGGTTCGTACACACGGCTCCCGCCGCAGGCAGAATGCTCTACAATGAAGTCCTGCGGCAGGGAATTCCAATGCTGGCGGCAAGCGACTATGACGGCTTGGGACGACAAGCCTCCGTCTTGCAGGCTTGGGTCCGGCCCAGACACGTCATCTCCCTTGTCCCCACGGACCACGGTTATCATCTACAGGCCGAGGGCGGAGAAATATTGGATATCTCCAAGGAATTGGGCCTGGCCCTGGCCCACATGAACCAATACTTCGAAATGACTCCAGCCGCCTTGAAAAACCCGATCACCCACGAAGACCTGCGCCGAGCTTTCCTGTCGCCCGAGGGCGCGGCCCGGACGCAGGCCCTTTTTGACGACATGCTCGCCCATGCCATCAGGACGCCCGGCAAAGTTATTTTTCCCGAAACCGGAGGCAAAGCGACCGTACACGACGACGTCATCGACTTTCATCAGGTTCCGGACATGACTCGACCGCCGCTGTCCCGGATCGCGGAGGTCCTTTCCGATCCCGACCGCATCATGAGCCGGGCGGGAGACGTCTCGGAGCTCTACCGCCTTTACCCGCAAGCTATGGCGGACATAGACGCTTCCGGCCTTCTGCGGGACGCCTTGACCAAGCTGCCCGCGCGCCGGGCCCGAGGAACGCCGGAAGCGCAGCTTCTCAAGCTCATGAAACTCGCGCTTGAGACCGCTCTGGAAAACTCGTCGGACTCATGGATATTGGAGCCCGAGGAAGAATTCAAGGTGATCGCCCGGGACGTCTGGCGGGGCAGATACGCGGGCCATTGGCACACGCATCCGCCCGGCCTTTCCCCGGAGGGCTGGAAAGCCGCCGGCCCTCCCAGCGGGCCGGATATGGAAAATGCCCGCCAGTCAGGCCAGTTCTTGACCCTGTCTTTTCACCCGGAAGGATTCGACGTTTATGATTTATCGGGCCTGGCCGGCCTTCCGGAAATCGAGCCGGCCCGGATCAGAAAGATTTCCTATCGCAGCGCGCAGTGGCGGGAACACTTCCAGAAACTCCATTCACGAATGAAGGACTCGGCCTCAAGCCCCTCCCGCAACTAACAGGCTGCCGAGCAATCCTCGCCATCAGCCCCAGCCTTGTTCTTGCAGTTCCCTGTCAAAGTGATGCGTTCAAGAACATCAGTTTGACACGAGTTGCAATCCGCTTAGGGCTCGTTAAGGAATTAGTGATAGGAATTTGGGCGTCGAGGCGCCCAGCCGGCAAGGCGCGACGAACAACGCAGCCGGATGGGATGCATCGGCGTCCAAAAACAATCATTTATTTCTTAACGAGCCCTTAGAGCCTATCCCCGCCCTTATGCGAGCGCGGCTGATCGGGTGGCTCCCCAATCTGAAGCGTTCGGCGGTCCCGCTGGTTCAACGCGCTTTCAAATAGGGGACATTCAGTCTATTCGGGGCAGTTGAAAAATTGCGCGGGATTCATGCCGGCCTGATTGAGGTCTTTTCCAACCCATCTGCAGCCAAGCGCAAAACGCCGCCGCCAAAGGAAATCTCCGCTTCATTGTTTTCCAGCCTCCCTAGACTCCGGCAACTTCTTGGGCGAGAACAGCTGGGCCAGCACCACCGCGGCGGCCACGGCCAGGAACACGGGCAAGCCGAACTTCATGCCCATGCCTTCCATGGTGTTGGACGCGAAATGCGCGATGATGGGCACCAAGAGCAATCCCGAGTGAGCGTACAGGAAAGCCAGCAATATCCCGGCCGCGGCCCGCGCGATGAAGGCCGGCCAAGTGAAGGCATAGGTCCCGGCCAAGGCTTTCGCCAGCTCCGGATCTCCTATGCCGAGACCCGCGAGCATCGAGTTCCAGTCCACGTAATGAGCGGCGGAAAATATCAAGGAAGACGCGACGGCCGCGATCCAGAACAAGGCCTTCGAGGAAAGATGCCATTTCGCGATGCGCTCCCGTATGGGCTTGAACACGTTCCTGCGGAACACCCATTCCTCAAGCAGGCCCACGAAAATAAAGTTGTACATGAGCACGTCGACGGGCATGAGCAGAAGCCGCTTGAGGATATCCGGGGTCGCCTCGCCATGGGGAGAGAGCAAAAAGACCAAAGAGGAAGTCACGTCGCCCGCCACGTAAGTGACGATGCCCCAAAGCAGGCCCGTCATCAAAAGGGGCAGGAAGGACTTGGGCGAGCCGTCGGCCGAAGGATTCGTCCACCATTGACCCAACTCCTTCAACCGGGACAACTGCTCGCGCCATGCCGCCCTCAGAAACCCCCACCGATGCGTTGCCCAAAAGCGCACCGCGGCCACCGCCGCAAAAACCGCCAGGCTCACGCCCGCGACGGCCAAGCCCGACCATAGCGCGGGCAAGCCGACAAGACTCCCCGAAAACGCCGTATAAAACCCGACGTTCAGCCGGGCGGAGGATAGCGTCGCCCAAGACAAGACGGCCCGCAGACCGGCCGGAATAAGAAGTGTGCCGGTGCGCGCATAGACCATGGCCATTACCGCCTCGATGCCCAGCAACGGCAGCATCCAGGCCAGAGGATAGCCCATAAAAAAAAGAAACGCAGAATACGCGGCCAGCACGGCCAAGCCGCCGGCAAGGCCCGCCGCTCGCTCGGAAGCTCCCAGACGCCCAGCCAGCCAGCGCGCGCCATTGAAGAACACCCCCAGAAGAACCGTCTCCTGCAAGACCGAGCCGGAGATGTAGCCGTTGAAAAACTGCAACAAAGAAGTGCTCTGTATCGTCTCAAAGACTATGCCGGTATTGGGATCCGCCGCGGCCACGGCCGCGGGCCACAAATGCGTCACCGGCTTGGAAAGGAGATGGCCTCCCAGCATGGCGGCAAGCGCGATGGGTATCCAAAGCACGGTCGTGCGCAGCCCGCTGGCGAGCCAGTTCCTGAAATCCTTCCGGGAAGCCCCTCCCACCCTGGCCTCGAATACGCGATGAGCCGATGCGCTCTCGTTGGCCTTGAACCACAATGCGCGGTAAGAGGCAAACCATCTGGCGAGCCCGCCTCGCCAACCCGTTGCCGGCGCCGGCTTCAAAACCGGCGCGGCTGCGGCGACGGCCTGAGCCGGAACCTGGAAATATTTCCCCGCTCCAATCAGGGCTGCGCCAGTCCAAGTCAGTATCCCATGGAGCTGACCGATCCCGGCTATGGCCAGCGCGGGAACGGCCGGAAACAGCATAACGGCAGAGACCCCCAACAGGGCATAACCCGCGCTCATCGCGGCCTTGGAATATTTCCGATATCTGGAGTCGTCTCGGGAGAGTCCAGGCGTCCGCGCCGGAGACGGAACCCCGTCGACGACGCCGGCGCCGGCTCCCGGCTCGACCCAGGCGCCGGGCCGGGCAAGGGCCGCCGCCTCGGCTCCCGGCGGATCCTCTTCCGGAATCGGCGCGCTGAAATTCCGGGCGGTGTGGAGAATGCCCTCCCGCGCGCGCCGGACTTTAGCTTCGGAAACAGCCTGGCGAGCCTCCTCATAGCTTGCCCGGGCCGAGGCGCCGTAGATCGACAGACCGCGCAGTCGCGCGGAGAGTGCCTCGACCTCGGCCTGACTGGCCGTTCCCGCGGCGATCGCGCCGCGCAAAGCCTCGCCGGCCAAGGCGGCCTTGGACTCGACCTGCTTCGCGGCGGCGCCGCGGGCCGCCAAGAAAGCCCTGGCCAGCTGCTTCTGGCCGGACGCGGAAAGAGAATCCACCCGGCCCGCGGCAACGATGAAATCCCGGGACAAATGAGGAAGCAGGGGAGCGACCGCGACCCGGCCGGACGCGTCATCAAGGCCGTCCCAAGCCTCGCGGAAGGAGAGTCCTCCGGAAAGGCGCATCCCTGCCGAGCCGTAGGGGCTTGAGCCCAGCCAGCGCGCAAATCCCCTTAATCCATGCCAGTCTCTCGAGGACGCCGGGGCGATGCCCAAGGACAACGCCGGAGCCGGGAAAGAAATCGCCGACTTGGGCAGGGGCAGCGACGCCATGGCGGGCGCGCAATTCCCCGACAAGAGGATCAGGGCCAGGAACAACGAGCTGGGCCGGCGGCTCATGACCAAAGGATAGCCGGGACAACCCGGCTCATCAGGGGTCTTCAGGGCAGAACTTAATGGAAAAGAGGCCTAGGCGCCGCAGCACCCAAGGACCTAGGCTGCTTCCCAGCACTCGTTGGCGTGACGCAGCAGGCCGGGCTCGGCCAGGACGCGGCCCACGAACTCGGAGACCTTGGGGGATTTCCAGCCCCTTTGCACCGCCTCCCAGGCCTCGGCCAGGCTCTGGCGGCGAAGGTCGCCTGGAGCAAAAGGCAGGGCGTTCAACAGCTTGGCCTTGCCGTCGGGCACGACCAACATCATGGCCTGGGGCCGCTCATGGCGGGTCCGGATCTCCTCGCGGATATCCCAGGGATACACGGCCAGCCGGACCTTGTTCCCGCAGCGCCGGGCTTTCTCCTCCAAGGCCGCGACGATCCGGCGCCAATCGCCGTCGTCGACGGCAAGCCTCTCCCAATCCGCGGCGGCCCGGCCCAGTCTCATGAGGGGGCCGGTGATGAACGTCCTGGCTCCGCTGTTAAGGGCCAGATCGTAGACCGCTGGCGCCTCGTCCACGTTGAGTTTCGTGGGAATGAAAACGAGCTCCGGCCCGAGCCCGGCGGCGCCCAACTTCAGGATCGCGGTCAAAGCCCCGGCAAACGAGCCTCCAGGCCTCAAGCGCTCGTGAACTTCCGCGCTGGCCCCGTCCACGCTGATCTGCACGCAGGAAACCCGCCATGCCTTGAGCCGGGCGATCGCGGCGTCGTCGAGCAGACGGCCGTCGGTCTCGATCTTGACCGCCACTTCCCCGCCATGCAAAATCTCGCAAATTTCCCAGAAGTGCGGCACGCCCAACGGCTCGCCGCCGCCGAAGACCACATAGGGAATGCCCAGCTTAACGATATTCCGAGCCAAGGTCAGGGCCTCGTCGCGGGAGAGCTCCTTGGGCCAGGCCCGGTCCGGGCCGGATTCCTCGCAGCAATGCAGGCAGCGGCCCTGGCAGGAGTTGGTGAGCTGCCAAGCCAGAAAGAGGGGGGCGCGGTAGTCTCCCGCCGACGCCCCCCTCTGGTCCGTCATGTGAACCGAATATAAGGCTGAGCCATCACCCGGTCGGTGACCTCCTCGATGCAGGGGGTCTCCCAATCCGGCTTCTCGCCAGCCTTCCCATCGGCCACTGTGTTGCGGTCGTCCATTACAGTCTCCTTCACCGGTCAGACCACGACCGGCAGATCTTCATAGATCAGCGCCCTGAGGGCATTGACCACGTCGTCGCTGCGGCAAGCCGCGCGATAATAATCCCAGGCCGCGGCCAGGGAATCCTTTCTCATATCCGCGCAAAGAAAAGGCAGCACCGCCGACACCTTGACCGTACCGTCCGCCTGCACGAGCAAGGTCCCGGGCGGCTCGCGCAGCCATTCCTCCATGCCTTCGCGCAAGCTGTAGGGCCTAAAGCAAAGTTCCAGGCGTCCGGCCAGCTCTTCTCGCTTGCGGATAAGCAGTTTAAGAAATTGGCCGTCCTCTTGAAAAGAAGGCTTGAGCGCGTCCCAGAGCCGGGCCGCGCGGCCCAATCGCATCAGGGCCCCGGTATTGAACCGGAACGCGCCCAGCTCCAGAGCCAGATCCATGACCGCCTCCGCCTCGTCCATGTTGAATCGAGTGGGAACGAAGGCCACCTCCAGAGGCAGCTGATGTCGGCGGATGAGGCGGCAGGCCCGGAGCGCGGCCTGCAAGGACGCGGCGGGCCGCAAACGCGAGTAGGCCTGCTGGGTCGCGCCATCGAGGGAAACCTGGATGGACCGGATCGGCAGCCGCGCCAGTCGGGCCGCGTCGGCCTCGGAGAGCCTCTGGCCGTTGGTTTCCACCTTGAGATAAATTCCGGCACGGCCCAAAGTCTGGGCTACATCCCAAAAATGGGACGCGGACATGGGCTCCCCTCCGCTGAAAAGAACGTAGGGCACTTCGGCCGCGGCCAGCTGTTGGGCCACATGCAGAGCCTCGGCCGCGTCGAGTTCTCCGGGCATGCGGCTGCCCGGCGCGCAGTCCGCGCAGCAGTGCAAACAGGCCAGATTGCAGTCCTTGGTGAATTGCCAGGACGCCATGAGCGGCGCCGAGAAGCCATCGATCCTCATCGCTTGCCCCAGGCTACGGCCAAGGCGAACAGAGTGGTCGTCACCATATAACACAAGACGATCCGCCGGACAGCCGGCACGAAAAGCCGGGGCGTGTCCCAAGTGGAGCGCGCGGCCTTGCCGCTGGCCAGAAGATACGGCAGCCCCGCGGCCGCGGCCGCGGCGCATGCCCGCGGAAAAATCCCCGCCGCGACGCCCAGCAGAGCCACGCCCAGCCCCAGCGCGGCCAAGCCCAGGTAAAGACGCATGCCGCCTTGACGGCCGAGCCGGACCACCAGGTTCCTCTTTCCCACCAGCCGGTCCTGGTAGAAATCCGGGATCGCGTTGACCACGGCCAAGGCCATGATGAGCAGGCCGGGCACCAGGGAAGCGGCCAGGGCTCCCCAAGAGAAGCGATGCGTGTGCAGGTGCAGGCTGCCCAGGGTCATCCACGGCCCGTAAGAAAGGCCGATCGCGGCTTCGCCCAGGCCTCGATAGACCCAGCGTATGGGGGGCCCCACGTAAAAAACCGCGGCCATGCCTCCCAGGAAGGCGTAGAGCAGAACGGGCCAGCCCCCGGCCAAGGCCAGCTTGAACCCGATGGCCGCGGCTGCGGCAAAGGCCGCGATCCCCAGATGAAGCATCCAGGACGGGACCTGTTCATCGTCCGACGGATTGAAGACGCGATCCGTGCCCATGCGCGCGTCGAAATACTCGTTGAAGGATTCCACGCCCACCACGGCCAGGAAAATGCCGGCCAGTCCCAGCCAGAAGACCCCCGGCAAGAATATCCCTTCCATGCCGCGCGCCCAGGCCGCGCCCAGAAGGTACGGGATGAGTCCGGCGTAGAGAAAAAAACGGTATCTGACCGCGGAAGCGACCCGCAACGCCAAGGGCGCCGGCTCGGCCGGCCTCAGAGACAAGGTCAATTCGTCCGTCACAGCTCCACCCAATCGTGCAATCTCGAGATGATGTCCGGATGCGCGGAGAGCTCTTCTACAAAACGAGCCACGCGCGGGTCCTTCCAAGAGACTTGGTAGCGCTTCCAGACCTCTCCCAAGGTCTGACGCCGAAGGTCTCCGCAGACAAAGGGCAGGGCATTGACCAGCTTGACCCGGCCGTTGGGAAGAACGATGAACAGGGCGGCGGGATGGGCCAGGCGGTAGCGCAGCTCCTCCACGATGCCCAGCTCGTGATAGCAGACGCGCATGCGGCCTTCGTATTGCCGGGCTTTTGCCTTCAGCGCGGAGAAGAACTTCTGGTACTGAGCCTCGGACGGCGCCAAGCGGCTCCAGAAGCGCACCGCGTGCCCCGTGTGCATGAGCCGGCCGGTGTAGAAGGCGCTGGCGCCCAGCTCCCAGGCCAAGTCCACGACCTGCGCGATGCCGGAAACGTTGAAGCGCGTGGGCGCGAAATTAAGCTCCACGCCGACCCCGGCCTGGCGCAGGCCGCGGATGCCGTCGAGGGTCTTGCCCAGGCTGGCGCCCGGACGAAGCTTGCGCAAAGCCTCCTCCCCGGTCGCGTCGAGGGAAACCTGCACGGACTTGACCTCGAGTTCGGCAAGCCGGCCGCAGGTCCGGCGGTCCAGATGCTGGCCGTTGGTCTCGAGCTTGAGCCCCACGCCATGACCTTGGAATCGTCCCAAGATGTCGAAGACATGCGGGTGCAGCAGCGGCTCGCCTCCGGAGAGCGCGACGTAAGGGACCTCGGCCTCGAGAATCTGATCCGCCAGGCGCAGACACTCGTCGCGGGAAAGCTCATCCGGGAAGGCCTTGCCCGGGCCGGATTCCTCGATGCAGTGCAGGCAAGCCAGGGAGCACTCGTTGGTGAGCTGCCAAGCCACGTAAAGCGGGGCCTTGAGGTCCGCGGCGCCGGCTCCCAGGCTCTCGGGCAGGACTACGCTCATGTCACTCCGTGACCAGTCCCTTGTTCTTGAGCTCTTTCAAGAAGGCCAGGGCCTCGTCGACCAGCTTTCCGCCCTTGTCGGCGAATTTTTCCTGCAGCCGGGGGCCCAGCGTCTTGGAATCGGCGCCCGCCACGATCTCCCGCACGACCGCGGCGCCGGCGGGACTCAACGTAAAGACCTTCTCGGAACGCGTCTCAAAGAGAACCGCGCCGAATTTTTCCTCCCGGAACTTCACGAACGGAGCCAGCTTCATGGTCCCCTCCTTGTGCGCGGTCAAGCAGCAGGCGGCGTCGCCCGCCTCCCGCGCGATGATCTCCTCCATCTCCCGGCGCACCTTGCCGCGCAGCGCGTCGCGGGAAAGGCCGTCCGGGACGCCAACGCCGCCGCCGACCTCCCGGGCGCTGAAATCGCCCGAGCGCCAGGCGCGGCGGATGAGCGCTTCGTAGCCCATCAAAACTCCCGGCGCTCCATGGCGTCGATAAAGCCCACGAACTCCCGCCCGTAGTCGCGAACCGGCAAAGCCTCGGCCCAGCCCCTAATCGAGCGCGCCAGTTCCCGGGCGCGGCAGCGCGCGGCCTCCAGGTGTCCCGACTCCTCCAGGAACCGCGTCATGCGCCGCACGGAACCGAGGTCTTGCCCCCCTTCCTGCCACAGGCGCACAAACCGCGGCCTGGCCGCAGGGTCGTTCAAGGCCAGGATGGCGGGCAAGGTCAGGCGCCTTTCGCAAAGGTCCTTGCCCGGCTCCTTGCCCGAGACCGCGGCGTCCAAGGTGTAGTCATGAACGTCGTCGACGATCTGCAAAAGCATGCCGGCCGCGCTGCCCAGCCTGGGCGGATCGGCGGCCTCGTGCGGCCTCCGGGAAAGCTCCGAGAGCGTGGCTCCGCACCACTCGAAAAGGGCTCCGGTCTTGCGGCTGATGATGCCGAGATAGGCGTCCAAAGTCACGTTGACGCTGCCCTTGAGAAATTCCTCCTGGAGTTCGCCCATCGCCATCTCCCGGGCCGTGGCGATGAGCCTGCGCGCCGAAAGGGGACTGAGGTCCACGACCTCCTCCAAGCCTTGGGCGAAAGCCATGTCGCCGAGCAGCAGGGCGACATTGACGTTGAAGACCTCGTTGGCCGTGGGACGGCCCCGGCGCAAACGGGCCTGGTCCACGCAGTCGTCGTGCAGCAGGGAGGCGTTGTGCACAAGCTCCATGCCCCGGGCCGCGGCCTCGGCCTTTTCCGGCTCCACGTCCAATGCCGCGGCTAAAAGCAGGCAGAAGCGCGGCCGAAGCATCTTCCCGGGCCGCCCCACGTGCGCGGCGAGCTCCTCGCCCACGCGGCCGGATATGCGGCGGGCGCGGCTTTCCAGGCCGCAACGCACGCGCTGCAGGGATTCGTCGAGAGCCAGAAGGGCCGGCACGAACAGATTATACTAAAAGCCTATCCCAAAACCCCATTCCGGGCCGCAACCCGGGTCTTCTGCCTGCGCCTTCGTTGCTCGTCGCTGCATGCCTATCGGCATGCTCGCTCCTCGCGCCTTGGCTCGGCGAGAATCCCGAAGTTTCGCCTCGAAAGCGAGTTTTGGGATAGGCTTTAAATGACCCCGGCTTCCTTTCCGACCTTGCGGAACTTGTCCAAGGCGAAGTCCAGGTCCTTCTGGGAATGGCCCGAGGACACGATGGTGCGCAGCCGATCCTTGCCCCGCGCCACGATGGGGTAGCAGATGGAAAGGGCGAAGACCCCTTCCTCGAAGAGCCGGGCGCTGAGCTTCTGGGCCTTGGCCGTGTCGCCGACCATGACCGGCGTGATCGGAGTCTCGCTGGCGCCGGTGTCAAAGCCGATTTTTTTCAAGCCCTCCTTGAAGTACCGGGCGTTGGACCACAGCTTCTCGATGCGCTGGGGCTCGCTGATGAGGATATCCAGGGCCGCGATGCAGGTGGCGGTGACCGACGGAGGATGGGAGCTTGAGAAGGTGAAAGGCCGGCCCACGGACGCCAGGTAATCGCGCAGGGACTGGGAACCGGCCACGTAGCCGCCGATGGCCGCGACTGCCTTGGATAGGGTGCCGATCTGGATATGCACCCGAGACGTCAGGCCGAAGTGGTCCGGAGTGCCTCGGCCGTTGCGGCCCATGACTCCCGAGGCATGGGCGTCGTCGACCATGACGAAGGCGCCGTATTGCTCGGCCAGATCGACGATCTCGGGCAAAGGCGCGAGGTCTCCGTCCATGCTGAAGACTCCGTCGGTCACGATCATCTTGCGCCTGGCCCCGCGGGCCTCGGCGGACTCCAGGATGGCCTTAAGGGCCTTCATGTCCTTGTGCGGATATATCCTGCGAGACGCCTTGGCGAGCCTGGCGCCGTCGATAATGGAGGCGTGATTGAGCTCGTCGGAAACCAAGAGGTCCTTCTCGTCGGTCATGAGGCTCTGGCAGCAGGCCACGTTGACCGTGAAGCCCGACTGGAAGACCAGAGCCGCCTCGGTGCCCTTGAACTCGGCCAGCCTGGTCTCCAGGAGCTGATGAATGTCCATGGTCCCGATGATGGGCCGCACCGCGGCGGTGCCCACGCCGTACTTGTCGATGGCCTCCTTGGCCGCCTTTTTCAAGGCCGGGTGGTTGGCCAAATCCAGGTAGTTGTTCGAGGTGAGGTTGACCACCTTCTTGCCGTCGATGACGGAGACCGGCTCCTGCGGGCCCTGCAATATGCGCAGCTTCACGAAACGGCCCTCGCTCTTGAGCCTGACGATCTCCGAGTCCAAGAATCCCATCAGTTTGTCGGTCACCATGCCACCCCTCGCTCAATCGAAATAATTGCGCAGCACGAAAAGCAGGTTCTCCTTGCGCTCGCGTATGCGGCGGTAGAAATAGGGGAACCAGTGCGTGCCGTAGGGCGTGTAGACCCGCACCACGTGCCCTTGGGCGACCAGCTCCCTCCAGCGCCGGGCGCGCAGGCCGTAGAGCATCTGTATCTCGTAGCCGGATTTGGGCAGGCCCGCGGTCTTTGCCGCGGCGGCCGCGGCGGCGATCCGGTCGTCGTCATGCGTGGCGAAAGCCGGATTGCGCGCCTTGAGCAGCATCCGAGCGAGCTTGTCGTAATTGGCGTTGACGTCGCGCTTGTCCGGAAACGCGACGGCGGCCGGTTCCTTATAAGCCCCCTTGCACAGGCGCACGCAGCAGCCCGCGGCGGCCAGTTCGGAGACGTCTTTCTCGCTGCGGTGCAGCATGGCCTGGATCACGATGCCGATATGAGGGTAGGTCTTGCGCAGATCGTGGAACATGTCCAGGGTCTTCTGCGTGTAGGCCGAGCCTTCCATGTCGATGCGCACGAAGGTGCCGAACGTCTGGGCCTTTTCCAATATCCGGACCACGTTCTCCCGGCAAAAGGCCTCGTCGATGGCCAGGCCGAACTGGGTCAGCTTGAGCGATACGTTGCAGTCGAGCTTGGCCTCATTGATGCGCTCCAGCATCTTGAGGTACTCGTCGCGGGCGGCCAGGGCCTGCTCCCGGCTCCGGCACTCCTCGCCCAGATTGTCCAGGGTGGCCTTGATGCCTTCGGAGTTGAGACGCTTGACCTGAAGGATGGCCTCCTCGACCGTGTCGCCCGCCACGAAACGCCGCGCCATGAAAGTGAGTAATCTCATGGGCCCAATCTATCATTTTTTCTAATAGTGCGTGAAGCACAGAGCCGCCATACGGGTTCGGCCCGCCCCACCCGGCGAAACGACGTCCGCGCGAAATCAGCGGCGACGATCTCTCGCCCGTTTTTGTCGTCTGGCTTTTTTCTTGGAGAGGTTATGGGGAGCGGCGGAGCGCGAAATCATGCGCACCTTCGCGTCGACACGCCGCTCCTCGAGGAAGGCCCCGCGGACCTTGACCTCGACCTCGTCGAGCAACTTCAAGGATTCCGCCGTTTTCCCGCGCACGGTGAAGGAGACCGCGGGCGCGCGCACTTGGATGACGGCCTCGGTTCCGCGCTTGAGCTTGACATAGCCGCTCAAGTTCCGGCCCTGGTTTTCCGGCTTGGCGAACTCGTAGACGGACATGAAGTCGTCCACCTCGTAGTCCATCTGCCGCGTCGCCTGTTCGCGGCCGTTGAGATGCACGAGGTAATGGTCCAGATCGGAGAAGCCCATGGCCTGGAGATCCGCCAGAATCGCCGCATGGACCCGCCCCGGATCCTCGCCCGTCAAATAGGCATAGCGCAGGGCGGAGTTGTACATATCCGAGAACCTCCGGATCGGCGTGGAGGGGTGGCCGTAGGCGCCCGCTCCCAGGGCCAGACCCTCATGGCCGTCAACGTCGACGGCCGCATAGCTGGCGCTGCGGCGGCTGGTCAAAGCCAGCATCTGGGCCACCTCCTTAAGCTCAGGGGAGGCGTCCTTACGGGCTTGGAGCCTGGCCAGATAGTCCCCAAGCGGCTCGCCTTTCCAGGGCGCGCCGATGCTCTCGAGCTCCTCGCGCAGCCGTTCGTTGATCGCCTCCTCTTGAGCCGGGTGCACCCGGCTCAAGTGGGCAACGCCGTATTTCTCGCTGATGAGATTAAGCTGGGCTTGGATCACGAGGTTGCCGTAGACCTTGAGCTCCTCGATGAGGCGGTGAGATTCCTCGGTCAGCGGGTCCTCGACGACCTTCTCCGTAGTCCAAAGCCCGCCGCGTTTGAAATGCTCGGTTTCGCCGACAGAGATCTTGAGTTTGCCGCGCTCGAAGTCCTGCCGGTCCAGCGTGCGGGCCAGTTCGCGCGCCAAGGCTATTTGCTCGACGTGCTCGATGCCGTGATCGGGCAAACCCTTCCAAAGCCTGGCCACCTGATCGTAGTTGTAGCGGCCCTGCACGCGGACCGCGGCGATGAACCCGTCGGACGCTTCGGGCACGAGGCGGCCGGCCGGATCAAAGCGCATGCGGGTGACCATGGCCAGGCTGTCCTTGCCGGGCAGAAGGCTGGCCGCATGCTTCGAGACGACCGGATGGTTCATGGGATATTCCGGCACCCCGTCCTTGTCGATCGAGTAGAACGTGTTGCCGATGCGGGCCGCGGCGCGGAAAGCCGGGCTGCCGGGACGCACGAGCTGCGACACGCCGGCCGTGGCCAGGTACCAAACCATGCCGCCGTCAGGCTGTCTTTCGGCGTAGAAGGCGTCGTCGAGGTCTCCGGCGCCGACGGGATCCACCGTCACGAAAGGCAGGCCGCGCAAATCCTCGACGTGCCCGCTCCCGGCCTCCTGGCTGCGGCGCTGGATCGCGGCGAATTCGGCCGCGGGGTCCTGCGCGCGGCCTATGTCCTCGGCCTGGCGGATCACGTCCTCGTCGAAATACGCCCGGGCGCCGTGACGCAAGGCGATCTCCCGGGCCGCGATCTCCGGCGTGACCTCCCGGCCCAGGCTGATGAGGGGCACGGCCTCGAATCCGTCCGCCGCGGGACGCACGAAGGCTTGCACTATCTCGCCTTCAGCCGCCGCGGCGCCGCCATTGATGGGCAGGGGGGCGTAAAGCGAGACAGGCTTTCCTTCCGCCCGAAAAAGGCCTTCGAGGACCTCGCGGCCGTCGAGCCGCGCCACGCGGCCGATCATCACGTCGAAGGGATAAGCGCCGATGGGCCGCAGATCGGTCACGCCGGTTTCCGTGTAGGCCACCTCGACGACAGTGTCGGATATGACGCCCTGCGCGAGCTGCGCGGGGACCCTGACCCGGCGCAGGACATCCTTGCCCTTGCCGTCATCCAGAGGCACGCTCACGTATATCTTGTCCTTGCGGCGCAGAAGCAAGGCTTGGGCGACGCGCGAGCCCGGCGCCGCTTCCACCGGCCCTCGCTGCGGACGAACTCGCCAGGACGCATCAAGGCCCGACGGCAAGGCCTGAGCGCCCTGCGCGTAAAGAAACTCGGGACCGCGTTGAGCGGGCCGCGGCCCGGTCAGGGTGAATTTGTCCAGGAGCCGAAGGGTCAACGCGCCGGGCGCGGCGTCATCGGCCTCGGCCTTCGGGGCTTCCGCCTCAGGATTAACGATTCTTTCGCTGCCGGCTGAGTCCTTGAGCGATCCCGGCGCCTCCTCAATGGCGCCGGGCTGCGGCGCAACCTTGGCGCCAGGCACGGGAGAATTAGGACCTTGAGGCTTAGGGTAAGCGATCTTCTTAAGTCGTATTCCAGTTTGTGAAGCCTTGAGAAAAGCCTGGATTTTTTCGGCTATAGCCTCCGCCGAACCGGGGTTTATGGGCAGCATGACCTCATATGTGCCATTCGCCTCACGAAAAGAGGCGGTTTGGCGTTCCCCCACCTGGGGCAAGTGACGTTCCAGGCGATGAATAACGCGCTTAAGATTGGCCAGAAGCGACTGCCGATTCTGAAAACTTCCCGAGGGAGCAAGAGTAAGCACGAGCGACGTCCCGGAAATTTTGGGAGAAGGTTGAGCCGCTTCCTCATCGGTAATGACCCGGATGAAAGGACTGCTCTCTGCAAGACGGCTCACAACGACCTTAAGGAGAGAGTCTTTATCGCTGCCCGGCATAAGCTGCACTTCGACGCGGTAACGTTTTTCTTCTTTCTTTTTTCTGGAGTCGACCCTCAATATCTTGACGCTTTGAATATCCGGAATGCCCCGGAGGACAGCGTCGACAGCTTCTTGCGTGTCATGACCAAACGATTTGAAAGAAACGACATTGATGGACACCTTTGGTCCGCCGGGATTTACCATATGCGAATTCTTTTGTCCGCGGCGAAGTTCGCCCCTCAACCCAAGCGGCGACTGGGACTTCTCGTAGCGAAGCTGGGCCATGGTGACCGGCCGGCCGGCGATCCTGGCTTCCCGGTACTTCTTCACCGCGTAGGCCAGCCGCATCCAGGCTTGGTCCCGTATGAGTTCGAGGAAGTTCTTGGGCTCCATGAACGGATTATGCACGACCCACTCGCGGCGCGCCTCCTGCAGCCCGCGCATTTCTCCATGCTCGTCGAACATCGCGCGGTAGAGCCGCTCCATCATCCGGTCGAAGGAGCCGGTCTCAAGCACGGTGCGGCCCTGGTCCGACTCCGACACCCTGCCGGACTGCATGACCATTTGCTCGATTCCCACTCCGCCGGGGCCGCCCTCGTTGAAGATCTTGTAGGCTTGAACCGCGTCCTTGAAGAACCGTTTGGCGAGGCGGATGTCCGAGAGCACTTGCTGCGCGGCAGCGGCCCCCTCGCGCGCCGCGATCTGCCGCATTTGGCCGCTGAAGTATTCCGGATAGGAGTTGGCGTAGTCTTCGCGGTTGGTCAGGGTCACGTCCGCGTCCACGAGCAAGTCCCCGCCGCGGGCCCGTATCTCGAGCGAAACCATGCCGACGTCCATATTGACCCTGCCGGTCCAGGGATCCATCAGCCTAACCGACCTGGGCGTCAGGACCCTGACGGCTTTCCCCGGGAAAAGCAGCGCCGCCTGCTTGGCCACGCAGCGCGAAAGGACAGTCTCGTACTCCTTCAGACGGCTGCTTAAAAAACGGTCGACTTCGGAGGAGGTCCAGCCTGAAGGCAGCTTGACGAGAATGTCGTAGTCCGGGTTGGCATCGGCGTATGTCAGCCGGGCGCTGGAGCCGCGCGACTGGACCGGTTCCGCCTGGTTGCCGAACATGATCCCGCTGGCCTCCTGGGCCGCCGCGGTCATGGCCCGGTCGATGAGCCGCACCCGGCTGACCTGGCTTTGCGCAAATACGGGCAGCGCCGAATCGAGCGGGCCCGAAACCGCGCCGACGGCGATATCCGGAAGCGCCGCCGCATTGCCGTAAGCGTTGTCGAAAGTCCGGTCCGCCTGCAGCCGGATTTGCTCCCCCGTCTGCGGCGCTGCGCCGGCCGCGTCGGGCTGTGCGGCGACCGCCTGGACGGCCGGCACGGCCGCCGCCATGGCCGGCACGACGGCAGCCTGGATGCCCGAGGCAAGCGGGGCCGGCATTTTGTTTCCGACAAGGCCGGAACCGGAAACGGATATCCCCGCGCCGGCGGACAACGCCGGCAGGGAAAGCCCTGCGGAGAAACCGGGCATTGGAGTCAACGATCGCGCCGTCAATGAGACGGCCGAGAGCTTCGGGACTGGCCGGACCGCGGACTTGATCTGTGCCGAAGCCGGCTGCACGCAGAGCCATATCACCACTTGAAAGAAGAGCGCTTGTCGAGTGTTCATATTTCTCCTGGGTCCGAATATCCGCCGCCCGCCAAAAAATCAATAACGCGGATTTTTATATGCCAGTCCATCCGATACGGTTAGCATACCACGCGACGCGTAAAATCCAGTTGGGCCTATAGGGCAAATTAAGTTCAACAGAAGGCCTACCGAAACCCGGGACCATCAGGCATCACATTATTCGCATTGCTGGCACAATTTGCGGCATAAAACTGATCAACAATGCCAATACTGCCAACAAGATGATCTCCGGCACCGCGGGGATTTGGTAAAATCAACGTCATCATGTGCCTCGGCATTCCGGGCAGGATCGTCGCCATATTCAAGGACGACACCGGCCTTGCCCAAGGCCGGCTGGATTTCGGCGGCATTTTCAAGCCAGCCTGCCTCGCCTACGTTCCTGAGGCCAAGATCGGCGACTACGTCATCGTGCACGCGGGCTTCGCCATCAGCATGGTGGACCCGGAAGAAGCGGCTCAGGTCTTCAAGTACCTGGAGGAACTCGACCAAGCCGTGGCCCGGGAGCCGCAATGAAATATCTCGACGAATACCGCGATCAAAGAGCGGCGCGGAGATACGCCCGCCTGCTCCAAGCCCTGGTCAAGCGGCCGTGGACCGTCATGGAAATCTGCGGCGGCCAGACCCACGCCATCGTGCGCTTCGGAATAGACCAACTCCTGCCCGAGGGCTTAAACCTCGTCCACGGCCCGGGCTGCCCGGTCTGCGTCACGCCCTTGGAGCTCATCGACCGGGCCATCGCCATCAGCCGCAAGCCCGAGGTCACATTCTGCTCCTTTGGAGACATGCTGCGCGTGCCCGGCTCGCGCGGCAGCCTCCTGGAGGCCCGCGCCCAGGGCGCGGACGTGCGCGTGGTCTACTCCCCCTTGGACGCGGTCGAGCTCGCCCGCCGCGCGCCCGAGCGCCAAGTGGTCTTTTTCGCCGTGGGCTTCGAGACCACGGCGCCCATGACCGCCATGGCCGCGCGCCAGGCCAAAACCTTGGGCCTGTCCAATTTCTCCCTTCTGGCCGCCCACGTGCTCGTGCCCCCGGCCATGGAAGCGATACTCTCTTCCCCCTCCAACAAGGTCCAGGGCTTCTTGGCCGCGGGACATGTCTGCACAGTGGCGGGGTTCGAGGATTACGCGCCCCTGGCCCGCAAATACCGCGTACCCATGGTGGTCACGGGCTTTGAGCCGCTCGATATCTTGCAGGGGCTCTGCATGCTCGCGCGCCAGTTGGAGCGCGGAGAGATCGAGGTCCAGAACCAGTACAGCCGCTCGGCCCGGGCCGCGGGCAACAAGGCGGCCGTGGCCTTGGTGCGCGAGGTCTTCGAGCCCTGCCGCAGGCAGTGGCGCGGCATCGGCCCGATCGAATCCAGCGGCTTGCGCCTGCGGCCGGACTACGCGGGCCTCGACGCGGAGCAGCGCTTCGCGGTGGCGGGCATCGCGGCCGCGGAGCCCAAGGAATGCCTGGCGGGTGAAGTTCTGCAAGGCCTGCGCAAGCCCCACCAGTGCCCGGCCTTCGGCTCGCTCTGCACGCCCGAGCATCCCTTGGGCGCGCCCATGGTGTCCTCGGAAGGCGCCTGCGCCGCCTATCATCGCTACCATCGCAGCCGGCAGCCCGCATGAAGGACATAAACATCTCGTGTCCGGTCCCTCACGCTCCCGATACCACCGTGACATTGGCGCACGGCAGCGGGGGCCGGCTCATGCACCGGCTCATCAGCGACATTTTTCTTTCCGCCTTTCCGGACCCGGCCCTGCACGCGGCCCATGACGGCGCGCTCCTCGATCCCTGCCAGGACAAGCTGGCCTTTACCACGGATTCCTTCGTGGTACGGCCCCTGTTTTTCCCTGGGGGAAACATCGGGTCGCTGGCCGTGCACGGCACGGCCAATGACCTGGCCATGTGCGGCGCCCAGCCCATGTACATGAGCTGCAGCTTCATCATCGAGGAGGGCTTGAGCCTCGAGGCCCTCTCCGAAGTCGCCAAATCCATGGCCCGGGCCGCGTCCGAGATCGGACTGCGCATCGTGACCGGCGACACCAAGGTAGTCGAGCGCGGCAAGGGCGACGGGCTCTATATCAACACCGCGGGCATCGGACGCGTCGTGGCCCCGCATCCCGTGGAGCCCATGCGCGTGCGGCCCGGAGATGAGATCATCCTCAGCGGGGACGTGGGCGCCCATGGCGCGGCCATCCTTTCGGTGAGAGAAGGTCTCGATTTCGAAACCAAGCTCCAAAGCGACGCCGGGCATCTTTGGCCCGCGGTCCGGGGCCTTTTAGACAGCGGCGCCGAGATCCATTGCCTGCGCGATCTGACCCGGGGAGGACTGGCCACGGCTTTAAACGAGATCGCCCAAAAAGCGGGAGTCTGCCTCTGCGTTGACGAGCCATCGATCCCGGTGCGGCCCGAGGTGGAGGCCGCCTGCGAGATGTTCGGCCTGGACCCGCTCTACATGGCCTGTGAGGGACGCTTGGCGGCTTTCGTGGCCAAGGGGGATCGGGAGAAGGCCCTAGCCGCTCTCAAGCAGGCCGGCTGCGCCGCCGTATCGATCGGCGAAGTCCTGGAGAAGCCGTCAGGCGAAGTGCGCATCAAGACCCGCATCGGGGTCGAGCGCGTGCTCGACATGCTCAGCGGCGAACAACTCCCCCGGATCTGCTGACGCGCCCGCCCGGCCAAGCTCATCTCACCAGCAACTCCTCCTTCAAGAATGACTTGAGCTGCTCTCGCAACTGGGGCGCCTTGTGGAAACCGTGTTTATGGATGACATGATACTCCGCCAAGTCCAGCACCTCCTGCTCCGTCCCGGCCAGCGTCAGAGAACACTTGGCGCTGGGATTTAACCTGCAGTCCATGACGAACCTCTTTGGCTCGGCCATAACATCCTCCCGCGACGCGCTTTCAATGCTTCCTGGCCCGGTGTGGTTTGGCGTAGCGAGCCATGCCCTGGAAATCGACGAGGATGACCGGTTCGCCCCCGACCACCCAGGCATCATGCCCGCTCCCCACCGCGCATACGTCCCCGGCCTTGCACTCCCTCTGCGTGCCATCCGCCATTTCGATGCACAGGGTCCCGGATAATTGGTACTGAAAATGCGGCGCCTGGCAGGCCATGGTCTTGGCGATCGGCTTGACCGAGTCGGACCACCTCCAGCCCGGCTCCAAGACGGCCCTTCCCACGGTCACGCCGTTGACAATGACAAGATCGAGCTTTCCTTTTG
>DMMY01000026.1 GCA_003452935.1 Elusimicrobiota bacterium | reverse complement strand
GGTGTCCCAGCGCGGAAGTCGGGTGGCGTGCCGTAGAGCAAAGGTCCCAAAAAAAATATAGGCCGTCTGCCACGGCCGCCTAGCCCTAAAGACTCATGTGGCGCACGACGCGTCTGCGCTATTATGTCTCCATTATGAAAAAAATAGCCCGACTGTCCGCCCTCATAATCTCGTTTTCTCTCGGCCTCTCTTCGATGCCCCTTCCCGCTTTCTCGACCGGAATGCTGAAAATGCAAGCCGCGACCAAGTCCGCCACCGCAAGCCGCAGCGCCCTGCCCGTCAACGCAATCAATGCCAATCTCGGCGGCAACATCCTGAGAACCCCGCTTCAACCCATGGGACTCCGCGGATCCATAGGCCTGCCCCAATCCCCCCTGGCGACCGGCTCCAAACTCTCAGTAGCCCAACCTGTCATGGCCGAAGGCGCCGCCCTGGCGGCGGAAGCGCAGGAGTCGCCCGTCGCGGCGCCAGCCGCCATCGCCATGCCCGAGCCCGAAGCCGCCGCGACGGCTGAAACGCCAAGCAACGCGGTCGAGTCTCCTGCCCCGGCGCAGAGTGGCAGCCTGACAGAACGGCTGGCCAAGACCGTCGCCTCCAAGGTGAATTTCGACAACTCCAGGACCGCGAGCCCGAACAACGAGCGGATCGCAGATCCGGTCCTGCCGGCCGCGACATCCGCAGGGTACGATCGCTTGCCGCCGAGCACGCTGAGCTGGATTTACGCGGCCAAGGCCGCTTTGAAAAACGACAAGGCCCCGTTGCCCTTCCCCCAAAAGCGGACGCTGGCGGAGAATCTTCTGGCGGCCGCGCGCCAAGATCCCACGGGAACCGAGCTGGTCAAAGCGTTGGTCTTCATGTCCGGCATCCAGGATCAATTCCCTAAAGAGGCAGCCGACCGGTTGATGAAGGAACTGCTCGTGGCGGTCGTCTCTAAAGATATGCGGGTCTGGACCAATCTCATGGCGGCGGAGACCACGGTTTTCGAGGTCGATTCCGGAATCTCGCACTCTTCGTCCGAGATGAGGGACTACGCCACGAAAATGCGCCTGCGCCAGCCGACCATCATAAAAGTCAACGGCGCGACGCTCAAACTGCGCGACCTGATCGGGAACGCCTATGTCGCAAGGCTGGGCCCGCTCAACCGCCACCGCTTTTTGTGGGAGCGCCGACGCTTCGTCGAGAACTTCTTCACCAGGGGCGTGCCGGATCTGACCGAAAACTTCTCGCGCACAAACGCCTTTGCCGAGGCTCTGCGCGGCGCATGGGCCACGCTCAAGAAGGTTGCCCGCCGCATCGCATCTCCTCTAACGAAGCGCGAGCGCGACGCGGCCAGATACCGAAACTGGGAGCCCAAGAATGTGAACTTTGACCTGCGCACGAGGCGCAGCGTGGTCCCCTCCGACGACGACTCGTTCTATGTAGCGGTCGAGGAAGGCAGATACAGCTACTCCTTTTATGACGATCCGTCGTTCCCATACCTGGTGAAATTCGGCCGCAAACCGGTGGTGAATCGGGGCATCGGTCATGAGACCGCCCGGCGCTATCGCATCGTAGGCCCATATCTGTACAAACTCCCGGACTTCAAAGGTTTCGTCGCTCAAGTGGACCACGCCCAATACGAATCCTACAGAAAATTCATCCTCAAGGACCTAAGAATTCTCGCCGCGGAAATCGACCCGTCGGGCGAAAATCTTTACCTGCTCGCCTCCGACGGCTCTCTTAGGCGCGCTGACTTCAAGGCTTATCACGGCGGGGCGGCTTTCATCGAGTCGCGTTGGCGGGACGATCCCGTGACTTTGCCATCCCAGATCATCGAGCAGTTGCCGATCTCGAAATATGACCTGACATTTGGTCTATACGCCAGACCGATCATGACGCTCTCTGGAGGGAACTTCTACATCACGAATAGGACCGGGGTGCTGAAAGTCGACGGCAAGACCGGCGCGGCAACATCCATAGAGACCTACGCCCAGCCAGCCGGGGCCGTCGCGATCGCGCGGCCGGATCTGGCCTTCGTGGCGGAAAACATGGGCATGGGGGGAGCCGGCATCACCGCATTCAACCCGGCGACCGGGAAACTGCTGGGCGCGTTCCCCTTCAGAGCCGACAATCCCGGATCGCCCGTGCCAGGCTCGGATGAGATACAGTCCCTGGACTTGTCGTCCGACGGCACGCTGGCCGTGGGCACGGAAAGCGGGCTGGTTACCGTGCGCGTGGAGAGCATCCTCCGTTACCTCGGTCTGCGATAGGGTCATTTTCGTTTTCAGTCACGCCAGAGGGCCGCGCCTCACGGCGCCGTCAATCTGCTAAAATACCCTTATGCCGCCGACGGAAACCATGCCGGACACGCCGGTCATGCGCCAGTACCAGGAGCTCAAGGAGCGCCATCCCGAAGCCATCCTCTTCTTCCGCCTGGGCGATTTCTACGAGATGTTCGGACCGGACGCCCAGGCCGCGGCCCCGCTTTTGGGCCTGGTGCTGACCGCCCGCCAGGGCGTGGCCATGTGCGGGGTGCCTTTCCACAGCTCCCAAAGCTACATCGCCAAGCTCCTCAAGGCCGGCCACAAGGTGGCCATCGCCGAACAGATGGAGGACCCGGCCAAGACCAAGAAGCTCGTCAAGCGCGACGTCATCCGCCTCATCACTCCCGGCACCGTCATCGAAGACGAACTCCTCGAACCCACGGCCTCCAATTTTCTCGTCTCGATCGAGTCCGACATCGTGGGCTGGGGAGCGGCCTGCATAGACGTCTCAACCGGAGAATTCTGGGCCACGCAAGCCCTCAACGACCGCGGCAGCCGCCGGCTCTTCGATTTGCTGGCCCGCGTGCGGCCCGTGGAAGTCCTGGCCGAGCCCGCGTTTGCCGCGACCCTGCGTCCGGCCCTGGCGCAGCAGGTCTGCTTGACGATAGCGGACGGCGCCGGCGACGCGGGACCGGCCCCGTCCTGGGCCAAGGAAGCCGTGTGGGTCAACCACCACCTGGCCCAGCGCGCGGCCCTGCGCTGCCGGGCTTACGTGGCCCGGACCCAGTTCCACCTGAAGGAACTTATCGCCCCGGTCTACCGCGAAACGGCCAATGAGCTGACCCTCGATGAGACCGTCATCCGCACCCTGGAGCTCGTCGAATCCTCGTCCGGCGAGAAGCGCCACTCTCTTTGGGGCTTTCTCAACCGCTGCCGCACGGCCATGGGAGGCCGGAAACTCCGGCAATGGATACTGCATCCCTCGACCGATATACCGGAGATCGAGCTGCGCCAAAACTGCGTCGAGGATCTCTTTGACAAGCCCCAGGCGCGGGAGGCCCTGGAGGGCATCCTGCGCGAGGTATCGGATCTGCCGCGCCTGGTCAGCCGGCTCAGCACCCGACAGGCTTCGCCCCGGGATATTGGGGCCCTGCGCCGATCCTTGGGCCAGTTGCCGCTCTTCAAGCTCTGGTTCCAGGACTACGAGCTCTGCCCGGGCTTAAGGGCCCTGGCTCAACAGCTTCAAGAAACCGCCGCGGACTTAACATCCTGCCACGAGCACCTGGCCCGCGCCCTGGTCGACGATCCTCCGGCCAGGATATCGGACGGACACATCGTGCGCGATGGCTTTCACGCCGAGCTCGATGAACTGCGCCTTTTGCGCAACGACAGCCAGGCCTTCCTCTCCCGGCTCGAGGCCCAGGAACGCCAGACGACAAACATTCCCTCGCTCAAGGCCGGCTACAACTCGGTTTTCGGCTACTATTTCGAGATCACCAAGGCTCACCAGGCCAAGGTTCCGGCGCGCTACGTGCGCAAGCAAACCCTCACCAACGCCGAACGCTACATCACGCCTGAACTCAAGGAGCTGGAAAACAGGATATTGGGAGCCGAGGAGAAGATACTGCGCCTGGAATCCCGCCTGTTCGAGGAAGTGCGCGAGGAAGTCCTCAGGCATCACGATGCCATCCAACGTCTCGGCGGGTTCTTGGCCGAACTCGACGTGTTCGGCGCCTTGGCCGAATGCGCGGCCCTTCACGAGTTCGTCAAGCCGCAGGTCGACTTGAGCCATGACCTCGAGATATCGGAAGGCCGCCACCCCGTGCTCGCCGCGGTCCTTTCCGCCGGATCCTTCGTGCCCAACTCCGTATCCATCAATGCCCGCCAACCGCGGATCATGATTTTGACCGGCCCCAACATGTCCGGCAAGTCCACTTATCTGCGGCAGAACGCTCTCATAGTCATCATGGCCCAGATGGGCTCATTCGTCCCGGCCAAGTCCGCCCGGATCGGAATCGTGGACAAAATACTCACCCGCATCGGCGCGCAGGACGCCCTGGCCCAAGGCGCCTCCACCTTCATGGTGGAAATGACCGAGACCTCCCACATTCTCAGATCCGCGACCGCGCGCAGCCTCGTCATCCTCGACGAAGTCGGCCGCGGGACATCCACTTTCGACGGGATCTCCATAGCCTGGGCGGTTCTGGAGCACCTCCACGGCGCTTATGCCAAGCTCTCCGAGCCCGACGGCCCGCAGGGCCCGCGCACGCTCTTCGCCACCCACTACTTCGAGCTGACCGAGCTCGCCCGCCAGCTGCCCGGCGTTGTCAACTGCAACGTCGAGGCCCGGGAATGGACCAATGCCGAGGGCCGCACCGAGGTGGTGTTCCTGCACAAGATATCCGACGGACCGGCCGACCGTTCCTACGGCATACACGTGGCGGCCTTGGCCGGACTGCCGCCCGCGGTCCTGGCTCGCGCCCGGGAGATTCTCTCGCGCCTGGAGAACGAGTCCGCCTCCGGCCGCCTGGCCGGAGCCGAAGCTTCACCTCCGGCCCCGGAGCTGCCCCTTTTCGAGGAGCACGCCGTGCTGCACGCCCTGCGCCTGCTCGATCCCGAATCCATGACGCCGATCGAGGCGCTCTCCGCCATCTCCACGCTGAAGAAAAAGCTCTAGTGCCCGCCATCCACAGGCTCGCCCCCGACGTCGCCAGCCGCATCGCCGCGGGCGAGGTCATCGAACGCCCGGCCTCGGCGCTCAAGGAGCTTTTGGAAAACGCCTGCGACGCCGGCGCCACGCGAGTGAGCGTCGAGATTTCCGGAGCCGGCCGCAAGCGCCTGCGCGTCGCGGACAACGGCTGCGGCATGTCGCCTCAAGACTGCGCCTTGGCCCTGGAACGCCACGCGACCAGCAAGATCAAAGATATCGACGATTTATCCACCCTCGGGACTTTCGGCTTCCGCGGGGAAGCTCTCTATGCCGCGGCCGCGGTCTCGCGCCTGACCATGACCAGCGCCCAGGCCGGCGCTAAGCAAGGGTGGCGCGTGACCGCCGAGGCCGGAAAAATCCTATCCTCGGGACCGGCCGCCGCGGCGCCTGGCACCGTTGTGGAATTGAACGATCTTTTCTTCAACACCCCGGCGCGGCTTAAGTTTCTAAAATCCGACGCCTATGAACGCGGCCGCATAGCCGAGGTTCTCGAAGAAGCGGCCCTGGCCAATCCGGGCCTGGGGCTCAGCCATAAGTCAGAGAGCCGGACCAGCCTCAGCTTCGCGCCCGAAACCGTCGCGGACCCTGTCGAAGGCCTGCGCCGCCGGGTGCTGGCCGTGCTTGGCCGAGAAAACGCCGAGGATTTGCTGGCCGTGGTGGTGGACCGGCCGGAGATCAAGCTGCGGCTGTTCGTCTCCCGCCTGGACGGCCTCGTGGCCACCCGCGACTTCCAGCATTGGTTCGTCAATCGCAGGCCGGTCTCGGCGCGCATCCTGCAGCAGGCCCTCTATCATGCCTACGCGGCCCGCTCGCGGGACCGCCACCCCGTATGCGTAGGGCACATCGAGCTTCCCGGCGAGGCCTTCGACGTCAACGTTCATCCCGGCAAGCGGGAGGTTCGTTTCAAATCCGACCGCGACCTGTTCGAACTGGTGTCGGGGCTGATCGCGTCGGCTCTCTTTAAATCCAAGCCCGCGGCGGCCATCCTTGCCGAGCCCGCCAGCCTCATGCGGGAAGCGCCCAGGAACTACAGCGCGCCGCCTCCCCTGGCCGCGCAAGCGATTTTTTCCCTTGAGGCCTCTCCGGCCCAGACGCTCAAGGCCCCGGAGGGAGCGCCCTGCTGGTTTACTCCGCCCTATCGATTTATCGGGCAGATCGAGAGCAGCTACCTGGTTTTCGAGGCCGCCGGAGGACTCTTTATCCTCGACCAGCACGCCGCGGCCGAGCGTATTCTCTTCGAGAAATTCCTGGGTGAAATCGAGCAAGGCAACGCGCGCTCGCAAAAACTCATGCTGCCCCTCACGGTGGAACTGCCGGTCTCTGCCGCTCAAAAGGTGCTTTCCCAGGCCGCCCGCCTAGAGCGCTTGGGCTTTTCCTTCGAGCCCTTTGGCAAGCGCGGCTTGCTCTGTCTCGCCGTTCCCGCGCTCTTTCACCATGCCTCGGACCTTAAAGAGCTGGTCCACCGGCTGCTGGATTCCCTGCACGACCCCTTGGCCGCGGCCGAGGCGGTCAAGCGCGACGCCATGGCCACCGTGGCCTGCAAAGCCGCGGTCAAGGCGCATGATCCATTAGGAGAGCGCGAGGCGCTGCGTCTGCTCGAGGATCTCAAGGAGTGCCGCGACGGTTCCGCCTGCCCCCACGGCCGGCGCACCATGCTGGCCTTGAGCCGCGACGAGCTCGCCCGAAGGTTTCAAAGGCCCGGCGCGCCGCCGCTTTAGCTTTACTTCAGGGCCGAAGCCTTCTCCAGCCACTCCCGCAAGACAGCGGTTTCTTTCTTGGCCGTGGCCAGCTCGCGCTCGTAGGCGTCGAGGAATTTGACAAAAAGCTTGTTTTCGGCCGCGTTGTGGCTGCCCTTGGTGAAGGCGCGAAAATAGCTCTGTCCGGTCTCGAGGAACGCCACGGTCTCGGCCAGATCCCGGGAAAGATCCGTGACGTTATCAAGGGTTCTCTGGGCATGCGCCGGAGCCTGGGGCGCTTCATAACGCACGACGCCGGCCGCGCTCGAGGACGCGGCCACTGCGGCAAGCGCGGCCGTCGACAGGGCGGGAGCCGGGTCGGCGGCCCGGGACGCGTCCGGGGTAAAGATCCACGCCAGAACCAAAAGACCGCATATGAGGGGCATCTTCATTCGCGGAGTATACAAAAAAATACAGCGCGTAGGTCTTGACAAAACAAGCCATCCTGTTATACTTCGAATGGGTCGGCGCGGAGGCCCGACTTGAAAATCTGGGGCGCCAAGGCAGTCGATAGAACGACGCTTGCCTTGGCGCCTCTCTTTTCCGGTCCGGGCCGCGGCTGCCCGCAAAAATTCAGCGGGCCCATGAGCCCCTGGGCCTTGACAAATCGCGAAGCCGGGCTATACTGGTGGTGTCGCAAGGTCGCGAGCCCGTCCTGAGTCCGGTGCCGTCGACGTGGTCGCGAATGTGGAAGTGGTTGTAGCGGACCGCAAGCCGGTGACGCGCCGGACGACGCAGTCGGGACGTTGCAGTCGCAAAACGTTCCGGACTCAGGACGGGTGTCCGTATCAAATGGGGCGCCAAGGCAGTCGATAGAACGACGCTTGCCTTGGCGCCTCTCCTTTAAAACCCCGCATCACAGTTTACCGCGTAAAAACTTACGACCCCAGATCCCCTTGACATAGATAAAGGTCCAAGTTACACTCAATGCAAGAAACCATTGCCGCCAAGGTATTGTGGAGGACCTGTATGCGACTGATCATAATACTAGTCTGCCTGCTCGTCGTGGACGGCCCAACGGCATGGGCCGCCCCGCAGGATCCTCCGGACCTGCCGCGTTCCGCCATCCCCAAAAAAACGCAACCCGCCGTGGCGCGGCCCAATCCGGATAAAAATCGATCCGCGGGGGATGACCTCAATCAGGCCCTAAGCAACGCTCAAACCGCAACCCGCGACTTCGCCTCGCAGAGGCAGGACCGCCTGACAGGCACGCAAAAAGCGGCGCCCTTGGCAACGGCCATCGAAGCCGCATATAAGAGAGCGGCACAGCTGGCCGACAAATACGCCAAGGACCCGGCCATAAAACGATGCACCCCCCGAGGGCGTTTTGCATCAACGGCCGATCTCTTGACGACTATAGTGCGCCCCCCTGAAGACACGAGCGGGCCGGGGGGCGAAACCTTTCGCTACGTTTATCCGGGGACCGAGAACCGGCATATAGGCGGAAGCAACCTAGGCGGATACAATGCCGGAGGATTGAGAATCGGCGGCGGTTCTAGTGGGGGATCAGACCCTGGTGGTTCACTGGCCCAGGCCCTGGTGGCAGTCCGCTCCGCCAAACCCTCGGACGCCGTATGGCCGTTGCGGGTGGCCCTGCACACCCTGACTGTGATCAAAAACGATCTGACGGCATTCCGCGCCGACACAGCCGATGAATCCCGCTGGCGCAGCGCAGCCATCCAATCCGTCACGGATGTTCAGCATGACGTAGCAGCGGCGACCCAGATGGCCAGAACCCTCTATCTGGAGGACGAACAGAAACTTCCGCGCTGGCAAAGGAAACTCCGGGAGATGCTCAACGATAAGCCGTAACCTGCGGCGCGCATTCCAGTTAAAGAGATCGGTAAGGCCTGTTGGGCGTTATTGAAAAGT
>DMMY01000001.1:0-160749 GCA_003452935.1 Elusimicrobiota bacterium | reverse complement strand
TTACCTCACCAACTAGCTGATGGGCCGCAAACCCCTCCCTGAACGGCCCTTGCGGACCTATCAGCCCCTGGAGATGCCCCCAAGGGATAGTACGGCGTATTAGCACCGCTTTCGCGGCGTTATTCGCCTTTCAGGGGAAGGTTGTTTACGTGCTACTCACTCGTCTGCCGCTATGCTTGCGATACGCTGCAAGCACCGCTCGACTTGCATGTGTTATGCACTCTGCCAGCGTTAATTCTGAGCCAGGATCAAACTCTCCATTAAATGGTTTGGACGTTTTCCCAGGCTAAGGGCCCGGTACTTCCGTTTTTCTCCCAAATGGAGTGAATTGACTTCTTGCTCGATCTTGTTTTCCGCCGTTTCCGCGTCCAGCGACGGACGCCTCCGCGGCGAAACACACCAATTTTACCTTAGCACCCTCTCCCCATTTGCGGTCTTGCGACCGCGTTTGGAGGACAGAGCGCCTATTCGTTGGCAAACCCAATTTTCAAAGACCGAAACTTACCCTCTTGGCTTCCCGAGCTTCGGGAAGTCAGAAGCGGCAAGTTGCTTTGCCGTCCGCTTGACTTCACAAGCTGACGGGAATATTATAGCACGACTTTCACGTTTCTTGTCAAGCGTTTTTTTACGCGCGCGCCAACCGCCGGCCGGCCGCTTTTTTCAGGGGCCTCGCTTCCGACGAAGAAACGACTTCGGGTCGTATCCGGCAGAAAAAAATATACCGCTGATTTTCCGCTTGACAGCGCGCCCGCGATGTTGCATCAGGGCGCCAAACTGATGTCCGGACGCGGCTGGAGTTTGAGCGGCATAAGATCGTGGCCTGGAAAAATGATGAGTTGCGGCACGGCATCTTGCATCTGTTTGAGCATATTGAGTTTGCGCCAATACTGCAGAGGCGCATGCATGGACTGGCGCAGCGGCAAGGCCAGATCTTGATGGTTGTCCAGAATCCAGGAAGCGTCGCCGGCCAACAGCGCCGGTCCGGCGTCAAGATTGACCCACAAACCCATGCTGCCCGGCGTGTGCCCGGAAAGTTCCAGGAGAAACATCGAGCCGTCGCTGAACAGGTCCAAGCCGTGATCGAATACCCCATAGGCCGGGGCCGAGGAAAAATCAACGAGTCGCAGCCGGATATTGGGCTCCATGGCCGCCGGATCGAATTGCTCCGGACCGGAGTTATTAGCCGTCATCTCCTTCTGAGCCTCCCACTCCCGCCGATCCACCATGACCGTGGCATTGGGGAAAGCGTCAACGCGTCCCACATGGTCCCAATGGAGATGCGAAAGGATGATCCAGCGCACCTCGCCCGGACCGATCCCCTCGCGCTCAAGCTGGCTCGCCAGATCCAATCCCGCTTGCGGCTCAAAAGGTTCTCCGAATTCGTTGGCCGACTGCCTAGCCCCGGACATGGCCGCGGCCGCGGGCAACCCCGCGTCGAAGAGCACGACCCCTCGGGTTGGATGTCGCAAAACGAACGCCGGGATATCCAGACGCACTCGGGAATTGGAGCTTTTCAAATCGGAGAGAACATCGCCCGCAACAGTGACCGATCCTGTTTTGTAAATCCTCAACTTCAGCCCCGCGGCCTGGCTGCGGGTTACGATTTCCTGGAGAAAAAATTTAGGCAGGGGCCGGATGTCCTTAAGCCTGGGTTTAAAATCGGGCGCGGAGGCGCAGCCGGTCCAGCACAAGAGGGCCGCCATGGCCAGAGCACGACCGGGCGCAAAATGCGTCCCGGGCAATCCGCTCCTGCCCGTATCGCGATAGATGGCTATTGCCGGTCCCCGACAGTTAAATGAATAAGCACTTCAACTTCCGGCTTGCGCAGGGCGGATTCCACTCCGCGCAAGTGCCCCAAAAGTTCTTCGACCAAGCCGGAAACAGCGGGCATGCGGGAAAGCTCGACGCCATGCCTGGCCCTATCCGCTTCCAGGGCTGAAATTTTTCCTTCTACCTCGGAAAGCGCGACCGGCTCCACGATAGGCCGGATAACCGGCTCTCGGCAGGACCCGATCTTGCGCAAGTCCAGAAGCGCCTGCCGGGCCGACTTCTGCGAGCAGCGGTAGCTCATTTTGCGCAGCGGACCCGCGGCTGCGACCTCATCGGAGTCCACCAGGGAAGCACCCGCCTTGGCGAAAACCGAACGAACTCGAGGCAGATCGCTTCCCAAACTCTTGACCGTCAATTCCATATTCCAGCGTTCCTTATAAATAGGCAACGGATAAACCTTAAGCCACTGCACCGCGGAATGCGTCACCAAGGTCATGTCCGCCTCCTTCTCCGCCGCCTGGTCCTGCGTCCTACCCGCCGGCTTCGGGGCAGCGGCCCACAGGTTGCAGCCGCCCGCGCATGCAATCAAGAGACTCCATCCGAGGATATTCATGGCCCTCTCCTGCCTCCCTTGCGTAAACCCGCGATCTTGAGCCGCAACCGGGCGCGCTGCAAGGATGCCTCGGCTTGCGCCAGGGTCATGGGATCAAGCTCCTTGCCGCGCAATTTGCCGCGAGCCCGTTCCAAGGCCTGCCGCGCCCGCTCCGCGTCGATCTGTTCCGCCATTTCGGCCGTCTCCGCGAAAAGAGCCACCTTGTCCTCCTTGATCTCGGCGAACCCTCCGGAGACCGCAAAACGCCGCATCTCCCCTCGGTCCCTAAATCGGACCTCCCCCGGCTGCAGCTGCACTAAAAACGGGGCATGCCCGGGCAACACCCCCATCTCGCCTTCCCAGGCCGGCAAGACCACAAAATCGACACCGCCGCTAAACGCCAGACGCTCCGGAGTGACCACCTCCAAAGTCAGCTGCCCGGACATCAGCCCTTGACCCCCATGGCCTCGGCGCTCGCCACGGCCTCCTCGATAGGTCCCACCATATAAAAGGCCTGTTCCGGAAGAGCATCATATTTGCCCGCGACCAGATCCCGGAAGCCCGCGATGGTATCCTTGAGCTTGACATACTTTCCGGGCCGCCCGGTGAACTGCTGGGCCACGAAAAAAGGCTGCGACAGGAACTTCTGAATCTTGCGGGCGCGCGAAACCAGAAGCTTGTCGTCATCGGAAAGTTCGTCGATGCCCAGGATGGCGATGATATCCTGCAGATCCCGATAGCGCTGAAGCGTCTTTTGCACCGAACGCGCCGTTTCATAGTGCTCATCACCCACGATCTTGGGATCCAGAATGCGCGAGGTCGAATCCAGGGGATCCACCGCCGGATAGATGCCCAGTTCGGTCAACTGCCGCGAGAGCACGGTGGTGGCGTCGAGATGCGAGAACGTGGTGGCCACCCCGGGATCGGTCAGATCGTCGGCCGGCACATAGATGGCCTGGATGGAGGTGATGGACCCCTTGGACGTGGAGGTTATTCTCTCCTGGAGAGCGCCCACCTCCGTGGTCAGGGTCGGCTGATAGCCTACGGCCGAGGGCATTCGTCCCAAGAGCGCCGAAACCTCGGCATTGGCCAAGACGTAGCGGAAAACATTATCCACGAAAAGCAAGACATTCTGCCCCTCGAAGTCCCGGAAATACTCCGCCTGCGTCAGAGCGGTCAAGCCGACGCGCGCCCGCGCCCCCGGAGGCTCGTTCATCTGGCCGTATACCAGCACGGTCTTGGAAAGCACCGTGGCGCCGTCCGCCAGCTTGGAGCGCTGCATGTCCAGCCACAAATCATTGCCTTCGCGGCTGCGCTCCCCCACCCCTCCAAAAACGGAAACGCCCCCATGCTCCTTGGCCACGTTATTGATGAGCTCCATGATGACCACGGTCTTGCCCACGCCCGCCCCGCCGAAAAGCCCGACTTTGCCGCCCTTCACGTAGGGCGCCAGAAGGTCAACCACCTTGATTCCCGTCTCGAATATCTGGGGCGTGGTGACTTGGTCGACGAGAGCCGGCGGCGGCCGATGGATGGGGAGGCTTTGCGCGGCTTTAACTTCACCGGCGTAGTCCTTGGGTTGTCCCAAGACATCGAGCAGCCGCCCCAGGCACGCGGGCCCCACGGGCACGGTGATGGGAGCGCCGGTATCCTCGACCGGGGTTCCGCGCACCAATCCCTCGGTCGGGGCCATGGCTATCGCGCGCACCGTGTTGTCGCCCAGATGCGCGGCGACTTCAAGAATCAGGACGCCTCCGCCCGCCAGTTTGACGCTCAAGGCGTTGTGGATCGCGGGAAGTTGCCCGGCCGGAAATTCCACGTCCAGCACCGCTCCGATCACCTGCGCGATCTTGCCCGCGCTCACGGGTTCTTCCTGAACTGCGCCGCGATGAACTTGGGAGGTTTGGTGTCTTCCGGCGCCGCGTATCCGATTTTATGAAAGCGCACCCCGTAACGATGCATGCCGCCGACCGGAGAGCCTTTCATATGCCGTACCTCGCCGCGGATCTCGAGAGGGATATTCAATTTCAAATAGAGACACATCCCCTCCTCTAATTCGGCGTTGGTCTTGAACGCCATGCCGCCCATCGACAGATCCACTATGGTGCCGCGGCATTTGCCCACTCTCTGCCCGCCCGTGCGCAACTCCAATGAAATTCCGACCGGAAACCTTGGGTGCCGGCGCTTCTCGCGTCTTGCTGCGCTCTTCATCGCGTATCTCCTCGCAAACTATGCGGCCAAGGCCTCGGCTCCCCCCACCAGTTCCGCGATCTCCTTGGTGATCACGGCCTGGCGCTGCCGGTTGGCCTGGACGTTCAATGTTTCACGCAACTCGCTGGCGTTCTTGGAGGCCGCGTCCATGGCATTCATGCGGGCTGAGAGCTCCGCGGCCTGGGACTCCAGGAGCATGCGGTAAATCTGGGCCTTGATATATCGCGGCAGCAGGGCCTGCAAGAGTTGATCCTGGTCCGGCTCATAACCGAAATCAACGGCTTTTTGGGAAAAAGACGGCGCCGCGAATTGCGCCACGGGCAGCAGGGTCGCGCGCACCAAACGTTGCTGGGCCGCGGACTTGAACTCATTATAGATGACATCCCAACGCGAAAGTCCCTTCGCGAAATAGGCTTCGATCACGGCCTTGCCCAGGACTTCGGCGTGTTGATAACCCGCGTGAGGAAACACGCCCGCCAGTTCCATCACGATTTCGATGCCGGGGCCTTGCACGCGGCGGGCGAAATCCCGCGCCTTGCGGCCGACCGGGGCCAGGAAAATTCCCCCTTGCCTATGCGTGGCGAACCAATCCAAAGCCTCGCGCATGATGGTCGTGTTAAAGGCCCCGCAAAGGCCCTTGTCCGCCATGATGAGAACAAGTCCCGCCGCGCCTTGCGCCGGCGCCCCGAAATAATCGCGCACCCCCACGGGACAGAGACCATCGGCCTCCCGCTCCAGATGCGCCGCGACCAGATCGCGGGCCAATTCCTCCATCTTGATGGCGAACGGACGCGCCGCCAGAATGGAGGACTGCGAACGGCGCATACGCGCCGCGGCCACCATCTTCATGGCCCGCGTTATCTGTTCGGTCGACTTGACCGATTGAATCTTGCGGCGGATATCTCGCAGGGAAGCCATGATCAGACCGCGAAAGCCTCCCGGGCGCCCAGATAATCCTGTATGCCCTGGGCCGTTGAAAATTGCGCCTTGAAAGCAAAGGCCTGCCGGGCTCGACGCGCGTCCCCCAAGGTCTCGTTCTGGTAAAAACTATAAGGATTTTTGAAATATTCCGGCTTGAGCGCCGCGCCCAGCACCGCATTGAGTTCCTGGATGATCTCGTTAAAGCTCGTCTTCTTCCCGGTGCAAACGTTATAAACGCCGGATGGCGCTTTTTGCGCGGCCATGAGATTGGCCCGGACCACGTCTTTGACGTAAATAAAGTCCCGGCACTGATCACCGTATTCGAACACCCGCGGCCGCGCCCCGCGCCGCATCTGCAGGGCCAGCTGCCAGATCATGCTTGCCGCCGCCCCCTTGAATCGCTCCCGGCCTCCAAAAACATTGAAATATCGAAGTCCCACGATTCTCATTTTCGGATTCCGCTGGGCAAAATCCGCGGCCACCTTTTCCATAACGCGCTTGGAAAAGGCGTAGATATTGAGAGGCCGCGGCGCCGCATCCTCCCGCATGGGGATAGGCCCGTCGCCGTATATCCCGGCCGAGGAAGCGTAGACCACGCAGCGAACCTTGCGCTGCGCGGCCCAATTCAGGAGCCCGCGAAAAGCCTCCACGTTGGTCCGCATCATGCGCAGCTGGTCGGTAACCGTCGTATCCGTGATCGCGGCCTCATGAAAAACGACATCCACGTCGCCCACGCGACCCGTCCAGGCCTCGGCATCGGCCACGTCCGCGGCCAGAAAATCTCCCGAATAATCCTGCAGGTTGGCAAAATTAGACGAGGTAAAGTCGTCGAGGCCCACCACTTCATGCCCCTGCCTGACCAATTCCAGGACCAGATTGGAACCGATGAAACCCGCCGCGCCCGTAACCAGGGCCCTCATGACTTCTTCCTGCGCGCCGTCACTTGCTCCAAGCTCATGGTGGGAGCCATGCTCATATCCGTCATCTTGGTCATGAGCTTGGCATGAGGCTTCTCCAAGGTCTCGGCCAAGGGCGACGAGTAAAGCTGCAGCGCGAACACCAGGACGTCATGATCCCAGCCGGTGACGCCGCCCGCGCCCTTGAAATCCTTTTCCAGTTTGCCGACGTATCTCTTGAGCGCCTTGCCGTTATGAACCACGAGGTCGGCGAAAGCGGCCGCCGAGTCCTTTTCCGCGATAAACGAAAAAACCCCGGATAGTCCGGCCTGATCAATGGTGACGAGCGCCTCCAGGCAGCTCAGATTGATCATCGCCCCCTTGGCCGGCTCAGCCGCCCGACTGGCAGTCAGCGCCGATATCATAACGGCCGCGGCACAGACCAGAAGTGATTTGTTCATGGATGCGCCTCCAGGAATGAAGACTTGAACTGCTTGATAGCCTCGGTCAGCCTCGTCTGCAAGGCGTCGTCCAGGGCTTTCTGCTCCACGATCTTGCTCGAGATATCGGGACAGTTGGCCGCGACGTGGGCGAGCAGGCCTGTCTCGAACTCCCGCACGCGCGCCACGGGCAGATCGTCGAGGTGCCCATGAATGCCCGAGAAAATGGCCATGACCTGGTTTTCAAAGGGCATGGGTTGATACTGGTCTTGCTTGAGAAGCTCCACCATGCGCTCGCCGCGCGCCAGCTGTTGCTGGGAGGCCTTGTCCAGATCCGCTCCGAATTGCGCAAAAGCGGCCAGCTCATTGTATTGGGCCAGGTCCAACCGCAGCCGGCCGGCCACCTGCTTCATGGCCTTGGTCTGGGCCGCGCCGCCCACCCGAGAGACCGAAATGCCTATGTTAAGAGCGGGCCGCACGCCGGAATAGAACAGCCCCGTCTCGAGATAAATTTGGCCGTCGGTGATGGATATGACGTTGGTGGGGATATAGGCGGAGACATCCCCGGCCTGCGTCTCGATGATCGGCAAAGCGGTCAACGACCCTCCGCCGTGCTTGTCCGAAAGCTTGCAGGCGCGCTCCAGCAGGCGCGAATGCAGGTAGAAAACATCCCCGGGATAAGCTTCCCGGCCCGGCGGCCGCCGCAGGAGCAGGGAAAGCTGGCGGTAGGCCTGGGCGTGTTTGGAAAGATCGTCATAAACGACCAGCACGTCGCGCCCCTTCCACAGGAATTCCTCGCCCATGGCGCAGCCGGCGTAGGGGGCGATGTAGAGCAAGGGCGCCGGGTCCGCGGCGCAGGCGCAGACCACGACGGAATATTCCATGGCGCCATGATCCTCAAGGGTCTTGATCACCTGGGCCACGGTGGACTGTTTCTGCCCGATGGCGACATAGATGCAGATGGGGCGCTTGGGCGCGTGCTTCTGGTTGATGATGGCGTCGATGGCGATGGCCGTCTTGCCGGTCTGGCGATCGCCGATGATAAGCTCGCGCTGTCCCCGGCCGATGGGGATGAGGGCATCGACGGCTTTAAGACCCGTCTGCAAGGGCTCGTTGACGCTTTGACGCTCGACCACCCCGGGCGCCACCACCTCGACAGGGCGTCTGGCGCTGGCGGCGATAGGGCCTTTACCGTCCAGGGGAAGTCCCAAAGGGCTCACCACGCGGCCGATCAGGGCGTCGCCCACGGGCACGGACATGACCTCGCCCGTGCGCTTGACCGGATCGCCTTCATGAATGAGGGAGTCGTCCCCCAGCAGAACGCAGCCCACGTTTTCCTTCTCAAGATTAAGGACCATTCCGGTCACTCCGCGGGGCAGTTCCAGGAGTTCTCCGGCCATGGCGTTTTCCAGCCCATAGACGCGGGCAATGCCGTCTCCCACCTGCAAAACCGCGCCCTCCTCCTGCAGCCGCGCCGCTTGATGATAGGCTTGCAGGCGCTCTTTGATGACAGCGGAAATCTCCTCGGGTCTAATCGCCACCGATGGCCTCCTTAATCCCCTCCAGCTGGCCGCGCAGGCTGCCGTCTAAAACCCAATCCCCCAGCCTCACGGATACCCCTCCCAAAAGATCGGGGTCTTCTTCGACCTCAAGCTCCACGCCGCAGCCGGCGAAGCGCTCGAGCCGCTCGCGCAAGCGGCGGCGGTCATCATCAGAAAGCGGCCGCGCCGCGCGCACCTTGGCCCGCGCTCTTTGCCGTTTCTGCGCCAGCAATTTTTCCACGTCTTGGGCGACCAGGAGGACCAGGTTGAATCTCTTCTCTTCAATAAGGAGATCCAGGAAATCCACGGTCAAAGGGCGCGCCTGGCGCCCTACTATCTGCATCACCAGATTCTTTTTTTCCGCGGTCGAAACGCGGGGATCGCGCAGCAGCGATCCGGCCGCCGCCAAGACCCGGGCGCAGGCCTTGAGGTCCCGCGCCACGGACTCTTCCTCGCCCTGGTCGCAAGCGCAGGCGAAAAGCGCCCGGGCATAGCGCGAGGCCAGGGTCCGATCCGAGGTCTGCATCAATTCTCTCGCCTATTATCCAGGCTCTGAAGAAATTCGTCGAGCACGCGCTTCTCGACGGACGGATCCACGCTGCGGCGCAACAGCTTTTCCGCGGCCTGGACCGAGAGCTCGGCCACGTCCCGGCGCAATTCTCCGACGAGGCGCTCCTTCTCCCGGCCCAGCTCCGCCGCGGTTTTTTCGCGCATTTGGCGGGATTCCTTCTCCGCCGCGGCCTTGAACCGCGCGAGCACGGCCTCTCCATCCTTGGCGGCCTGGGCTAAAACCTCCCGACGCCGGGATTCGACTCCGGCGAGTTGGGCGGCGAGTTCGTCCTTGATGCGTTGCGCCTCGTCGCGCGCGGCTTGCGCCGCGGCGGCGTCCGACTTAAGGCGCGCCTCGCGCTCCGCGATGGCGAAGAGCAGGGGCCCCCACGCCCAACGCTTGAGAACCGCCGCCAAAACCAGGAAGGTGACGATCGTCCAAAACATCATCCCCGTGTCCGGGGAAAGAAGCCTATCCATGGCTCGCGGATCCTGGAAAACGCCGACTCAATGCCCCGCCGCCTGCTCGGCCGCGGCCGGGGCCGCTCCAGCGGCGGACGAGACGCCCTTATTGAGCGTATTGACGGCCATAAAGGCGATCACCAGGGCCAGAAGCCCCAGGCCTTCGATCATGGCCGCCGGAATGATCATCATGGTCTGCAGCGAGCCGGCGGCCTCCGGCTGCCGGGCCGCCCCCTCCAGGGCGGAGCTGGCGAGTTTTCCAATGCCCAAAGCGGCTCCGATCAGGCAAATCCCCACGCCCACTCCGATTCCGATGTAGCCAAGTCCCAGGTATGTCATGAAGCCCTCCTAGTGTGGATGTACCGCTCCGCCCACGAAAATGGCGGTCAGCAAGGTGAAGATGTAAGCCTGTATAAGCGCGACCAGAATATCCAGAGCGTAGACAAAAAGCGCCAGTCCCACGGCCGCGGGCGCGACTCCCAGTCCGATCATGGGGCTCATCTGCGCGAAAATGAAGATGAGAGATAGAAACGATATCGAAACGATATGCCCGGCGATGATGTTGGCGAAAAGACGGATGCACAGAGCCAGGCACTTGGCGCAGAGGCCGATAATCTCGATGAGAAAGATCAGGGGCGCCATGACTCGGGGCAGCCCACGCGGCACGAAATGGGCAAAGTGGGACACCAGCCCATATTCCCGGACCCCCGCAAAATTGATCAGCGCGAAGGTGCATAGGGCCAAGGCCGCGGTGACCGAGATGTTGCCGGTCACGGCGGCGGAGCCGGGCAAAAGACCGGCCAAGTTGCAGGCTAGAATGAAGAAAAACAATGTCAAAAAATAGGGCAGATAAACGTCCGCCGCGTGGCCGAATATGGGAGACACCATCCGATCGCGAATATAAAGAATGATTTCCTCGACGGAAAACCGCAGCAGCATCCCCATGCTGGAACGGGAGTGAACGGACGCAACCAGGACCGCAGCGAGCAAGGCGGCGACCGCCCACATCATGATGAGATGTTTGGTTATCGCCAATGTAAAATTGCCGCGGGAGAAAAGAGTGACATAGGGGTGATCCAGGAGATGATGCGACAGCAAGGTTTCCAGGTTCATCGCCGAAACACCAGCCAAAATTCCAGAGGCAGTAGCAGTGCCATGCCCGCGCCATAGGCTCCCACCAGGGCGACCCGGGCCGAATCCCAAGACAGGGCCATGAGTCCTATCAGGACCGACGCGCGCAGGCCCATGCCGCCCCAGAAAGCCCGCCAAAACGATTGAGAGGAAACAGGCTTGGCGAAGACGAGCCAGACCGTGCTGATCGTGGAGAACAGCCACGCGCAACCCAGGCCCCAAGTCGCGTCCCGAGCCGCGGTCCCGCGCCAACAAAATGCGCCTAAAAGCACGGCCATGACCGTGATAAGTCCAGCCGGGGCCGCCGCTTTAGCGGCGGCCGGCCAGGGAGCGGGCCAAACGGATGAGTTGATAGAGTCCAAGAGCCATACCCGCCAATGCGCCCAGGCACATCAGCCAAGGGTCCGTCCGCCAGACGCCGTCGAGCCAACGCCCGAGGAAAAGTCCGGCCAGCACGCAAGCCGCCAACTCCGTGCCCGCGCCCAACGCGGCCACCCAAGGCCTGGGTTTATCCGCGCCGTCCGGGAGATGGAGTCCAAGCATGCGCATTAACGGCGGATAAATTTTACGAAATAACGGCTTGTTTGTGTCAATTCTGGCAGTCGCAATATGGAACTATTCGCGCAGATAGTCGTAACTATAGTGGCGGCTTTTCTAGCCTTTCGCCCCATTTACCATCAAGCCCTCTTGACAAACTGTAACCTATAGTTTACACTATGAATATCCTCTCCACTCCGGAGTTCAATGACTGGTTGCTCGATTTAAACACTAAGGAGCGAGCGCAAGTTGATGATCGCCTCGACCGCATCCGCGAACATGACCACTTTGGTGACAAGAAGTTCCTGGGTGATGATTTGTTCGAGTTGCGGTGGCGAAGCGGACGCAGAGTCTACTACGCGATCGTCGAGGACACAAATGGAAACGCCGCCGTTATGCTGTTAGGAGGCCATAAGAATGGTCAAAGACGGGATATCATACATGCGCGAAGAATCCTGGAACGGGAAGCCCCGCAAGCTGGGCCCGGACGCCAAGGCGCGGGCTTATGATCCCGCTGTCAGCCTGAGGAATCCAAAATTCGTCCAGAAGGCCATCCTGCAAGCTTTGCTGGAGGGAGACTTCGAGGCCGTCATCGACATTTACCGGGCGCACCTGCGCGTCTTGAACCGCACGCGCACCGCAACCGCGCTGCATGTATCACGGCAATATGTGCACAAGATGCTTAAGCCGTCCAATACGCCGTCCTTACGGACTTTCGCGGCGTTTATGAGGTTGCTGGCACAGGAAGCCGCAGTAAAGTAGCTTTCAGTTTTGAAAAGCAAGAATCCGCGTTCCGGGACTGATTTGTTGTATACTCCTTTCCGTTAGCCGCTTTTTTGCGGCCTTTGCGGCACACCCTATGGCCCACGCGCGATTGCCCCGCCCACGCATACTGCTGGCCGACGACGAGCCGGACCTCCTGGCCCTTATGAAAGAAACCTTGGAGCGCCAAGGCTTCGACGTGGACACTGCCTTGGACGGCAACGAAGCCCTGGCCGCCATCCGCAAGAGCCCGCCCGACATCGCGGTCCTGGACCTCATCATGCCCCGCTGCGACGGCTTCACCGTCTGCCGCGAGCTGCGCAAGGACCCCCTTTTCGCGCATATGCCCATCATCATCCTCTCGGCTTCCGGCTCGCGCGACAGCAAGGTGGAAGGGCTCGATCTCGGCGTGGACGACTTCATCACTAAATCCGTGGATATCAGAGAGCTCTTGGCGCGCATCCGCATGATCCTCAAGCGCAGCCGACAAGGTCTCGACGCCAATCCCCTGACCCGGCTGCCCGGCAACCTGTCCATCGACTCGCGCATCGATGAAGCCCTGGCCGCGAGCCGTCCTTTGGCCGTCTTGTACGTCGATCTCGATCAATTCAAGGCTTATAATGACGCCTACGGCTATGAAGCCGGGGACCACGTTATAAAGACCCTGGCCAATATCCTGATAAAGGCGACGCGGCAAGTCCAGGGCCCGCCTGATTTCGTAGGACACATCGGCGGGGATGATTTTATCGTGCTCACCGATCCCTCCCGCATGGAGGATATCGCCGGCCGCATCATCGCGGAGTTCGACGCGGCCGTGCCGGCCTTCTATAAAGAATCCGACCGCCAGAGCGGCCGGCTCGTATCCACGGACCGCCAGGGCAACATCCGAGAATTTCCCCTGCTCTCGGTTTCCATAGGCATCTGCCACAACGCCTACAGGCGACTCGAATCCCTAGCCCAGGTTTCGCAGCTCGGCGCCGAGCTCAAGAAGCACGCCAAGGAGCAGGCGGGCAGCAAGTACATCGTGGACCGGCGTAAAGACTAAACTATTCCCACTTGTAGCCGCGCCCATGCACCATGCGCAGGCAGCGGCCGTGGGATCCGAGCTTGCGGCGCAGGGAAGACACGCTCTTGTCCAACGTCTGAGCGATGACCTCCGTGGCGCGCTCCCCCCAGACCGCCTCAAGGATGGCTCCGCGGTCGAACAGGCGCCCTGGATGCTCAAGAAAAAAACCAAGCAAGGACTCCTCTTTGCGGCTCAGGGCCGGCGCCGGCCGCCAATCATCCCGCCGCCGCAGCAAGACCCGCCCGCGCCCCAGGTCCAGCATGACGCCCCCATGACACAGCAGGCGGTTCTTCTCGCGGCGCGCCGCCTCGGCCCCGCGGCGCAAATGACCGCGCAATTCGCCGGCGAGACGCGCGGAAGACGCAGCCTTGGCCACGAAACCGTCCGCGCCCGAGGCCAGCGCGGCGGAAAGCCAATCCGCGGCCGGTCCATCGGAGACGGAAGCGAAAATCATGACGTAGCCGGGCAGGCGCCGCCGAAAATCCTCGGTCTGATCCCGATCTTTGCGGGCCAATGCGCCGGGCGCCCAATCCAAGACGACCGCCCCGGTCGGCGCCGGCGCGGCGCCGCGCATGAGCGCGCCCAGGTCGCTGGCGTGAGCAAAGTCTATCGCCCAACCGCGGCTCAAAGCCGACAGGCGCGAAATCCACGCCGCATCAGAGGACACGACGAGCAAGGCAGCGCGCCTCACAGCGGCCGGTCGATACCGGTGAGTTCGCGGATGGCGACGCGCAACTCCTCGAAGTTGAGAGGCTTGCCGATCAAACGAATTTTAGGGTCCTTGGGGATCATCTCTCGCGCCCGCTCCAGGCTCAGGCCGGTCATGAAGATGACCGGCAACAGAGGAGAAATCGTGGGCAGGGAGCGCAGATGCTTGACGGCGTCCACGCCCGTGCCCACGCCCGGCATCTGGATGTCGCTGATGACCAATCCGATCTTGAGTCCCTGGGCCTGGACCACCTCCTGCCAGGCATCGGTGGCCGTGGTCACCCGGTACCCCGCGCTCTCGAGGGTCGCGGTCATAAGATCCAGGATCATCGGGTCGTCGTCAACGATTAGAATATAGACTGGCGCGGGCATATCACAATGGCCGGTCCAGGCCGGTCAGCTCCTTGATGGCGATACGCAGTTCATTGAAATCTATGGGTTTACCAACGAGTCGGGTCTTGGCGTCCGGGGGGATAAGGCGCCGCGCCTCTTCAAGATTCATGCCCGTGATGAAGATCACCGGCAACAGCGGCGAGACGTTGGGCAGGGCGCGCAGGCATTTCAGGGCGTCCACGCCGGTGCCGACTCCCGGCATCTGGATGTCGCTGATGATAAGACCCACCTTGAGCCCCTGGGTCTGCACCACCTCCTGCCAGGCATCGATAGCGGTCGTCACGCGGTAGCCCGCGTCCTCCAAGCGGGTCGCCACCAAGGTAAGCACGTGGGGATCGTCTTCGACCACCAGAACGTAGGGTTCGGCCATCAGCAGCCCTCCCATAGCGTGGCCAAGCCCTGGCCCACCCCCACGCAAAGGGTCGTCAAACCCCGCCGCGCGCCGCGCCGGCGCATCTCATGCAGCAAGGTCACGGCGATGCGCGCGCCGCTGGCTCCCAGGGGATGGCCCAAGGCGATAGCCCCGCCATGAACGTTGAGCTGGGCCGGATCGATGGCCAGGAGCCTCGCGCAAGCCAAGGCTTGCGCCGCAAAGGCCTCGTTGATCTCAAAGAGGTCCACATCCGCCGTCTTTAGCCGCGCGCGGGACAGAAGCAATCGCGCGGAGTCCACCGGGGCCAGACCCATCAGCGTCGGGTCCACGCCGGCGGCCGCTGACCCGGCCCAACGCGCCAAGGGCTGGAGTCCCAGGGATTTGGCGCGGGCGGATTCCATGAGGATAAGCGCCGCGGCGCCGTCGTTTAAAGTCGAGCTGTTGCCGGCCGTGACGCTGCCCCCGGACCGGAACGCGGGCTTGAGCGCGCCGAGCTTTTCCAAGTTCGTGTCCGCGCGCATGGTCTCGTCTCGCAGCGCGCTGGCCTGAGGATTCTGCCTCGTGGGCGTGGGGACGGCGACGATCTCCTCGGTAAAAACGGTCTCGCGCGCCTGGCAAGCTCGCGCATGACTCTGCAGGGCGAAGGCATCCTGCTCGCCGCGCGAAATCCCGCATTTTTGGGCCACGTTCTCGGCGGTCTCTCCCATGCTTTGCAGGGGAAAAAGCTTTTCCAGACGGGAGTTGGGGAAACGCCAGCCCAGAGCGGTATCATAAGCCGTCAGGTTCCCGAACGGGAAGGCCTTCTCGGCCTTGGGCAGGACCCATGGCGCCCGGCTCATGCTCTCGACGCCGCCGGCCAAATAAATTTCGCCTTCTCCCGCCAGGATGGCGCGAGCGGCGCAGTTGATCGCCTCCAGTCCCGAGGCGCAAAGTCGGTTGACGGTGCACCCCGGCACGGACTGAGGCAGGCCTGCCAGCAGACAGGCCATGCGCGCCACGTTGCGATTGTCCTCGCCGGCCTGGTTGGCGCACCCCAGATAGACGTCGGCGATTTCCTTGGGGTCCACCTCGGGCGTTTTTTTAAGGAGGGAGGAGATCACGGCCGCGGCCAGGTCGTCCGGCCTCACTGACGACAGTTGGCCGCCCAATTTCCCCACCGGGGAGCGGACCGCCGCAACCACGACGGCTTGGCGCTGGCTCACGCTATTTTTTCCATTCCTTGCGCAACATGCCCCAGCATTCCTGATCGATCCAGCGGCCGTTAAGACGCTTTTCGTCGCGCAGGCAGCCCTCGTAGCGGAATCCGATCTTCTGGAGGGTCTTACGCGCGATGCGGTTGGACGGGTCTATGCGCGCATAAAGCTTATGCAGGACGTCGCGCCGAAAGGCATACCCCGAGAGCACCCGCCCCGCCTCCGCCCCATAACCCCGTCCCTGTCGATCGGCACGGATCCAAAAACAGAGCTCAGCCAGACCCGGTATAGCCCGCATCCCGTGCAGGGCGGCGACGCCGACTAAGGCGTTGGAGCGAGACTCCACCACGGCGAACGCCTCCCGCTCCCCGCGCCCGGCCGCCTCGGCGGCAGAGAGGACAAAAGCCCGGCAGTCTTCGCTCGACGCCACGGCCGCGACCCAGCGCAGCCGGCGCTTGAGCAAATCGCGCGAAGAAGCCACGGCGGCGAACATCTCCTCGGCATCGCCGCAAGTCAGCGTCCGCAGCGTCAGCCTGCGCCCGCGGAGCTGGTTCATGGGCGCGCCTCCAGCAGGCTGCTGCCCGCGAACTCCAGACAAGAGGCCTGCACCGCGTCGGCGGCCTTGGAAAAAGGCATCCCCGCGGCCCGCTCAAGCGCTCGGCGCCCCATGGCTTGCAGCCGCGCGCTATCCCCCAGGAGCTCGCTGATCTCAACGGACAGCCGACGCGGCGCCTCGGCCAGGGAGTCATAAGGCACAACCCGGCCGCAACCGTCATCCAGGATTTCCCTGACCCCGTAATGGTCGCTGGCCAGAACCGCCACTCCCGCCTGCAGCGCTTCGACCACGTTGAGGCCGTAACTCTCGTGTACGGAAGGGGAAATGAAGAGCTGGGCCAGACGGAAATAGGCCTTCTTGCTCGCCGCGTCCAGGTATCCCGGAAAGAAGACCCGCACGCGGCGCAGCCGTTCGGCCGCGCGGCGCAGCCGTCTCTGGTAAGCGGCCCCTTGCATGAAGGCGGCCTCCCCGCAAATGAGAAGGACGACGTCGCGCGCGCCGAAAGCGGATTCTCTCTCCAGCAGCTGCAAAGCCTCCAGAAGAATATGAATCCCCTTCTCCGGAGCGATGCGGCTGAGCGTCATCAAGACGGCCGACTGCGGAGAGATCTGATAATGTCCCCGCAGTTCGGCCACGCGGGACTCCGTGTCCTCCCCGGACAATTCATCCTCAAAGGCTCCCCAAGGAACGACGCGCATGCGGGACTCCAAGCCGGCCCCCGGTCCCAGTCCGGCGTAGCAGCGGCTGATGGTTTCGGCCATGGCCCGGGAAGGGACAAGGAGCCGCCGGGAATGGCGCACGGTTTCCCTTTGCTTTTCAAAGACGACCCGCAACAGGTCCGGGACGGCTCCGGAAAGCCCCCAGCGGCGGCAGCGCTCGTAGAGGCGGGTCAACCGCTCGGGCGCGACCAAACGATGCAGGTAGAGCTTGTTGAAATAATCCACCACGTCGACGTGCCAAATCGAGACGATAGGGTAGCCGGCCCGCGCCAGGGGGGCCAGGGCCGGACCCTCGGCCACGTCGTTGACCAGGACGCAGGTCTGCTGGGGCGTAAAACGCTGCCCGCGCGCCAGCAGCCATTGGGTCGTGGCCGCTTCGAACTCGCGGCAGAAGCGGGCATAGTCGAACTCGGATAGACGGACCACATCGTAAGCGGCGCCGCTCGGCAGGCGCACATAATCCATCCCCGAGACAGGGGCGACCGGGCCTGAGCCCAAGACCGTAAGCTCGCAGGAGCCGGCGCGCATCCAATGCCGGCATAGGCGCAATCCCACCATCGCCCCGCCCCCCAAGGGCGTGCGCTCCATGGGATAGCCGAGGTGGCTGCCGATGAAGATGATCTTAGCCATGGCCGTCTGGATTATAACATTTGCCGGCGTGCGACCTTAAGGCTATAATAAGGTTATAAATGCTGGCTGAATCAAGACGCATCGTCATTTGCGACGGCGTCCGGACTCCGATCGGACACTTCTCGCGCGGCCTCTCAGACCTGACCCCGGCCGCGCTCATGCGCATGGCCGTGCGCCTTCTTTTAGAGCGCAGCGGCCTGGCCCCGGAGGCCGTGGATGGCCTCATGGTCGGCTGGGTGGGACAGACTTTCTCCGCGCCCAACATCGCCCGCGTGGCGCTTCTGACCAGCGGGCTGCCTGAAAAGGCCCAAGCATTGACCGTCCAGAACAACTGCCTTTCCTCCTTCGAGGCGGTCTGTGAAGCGGCGCGCCGCATCTTATCGGGAGAAGGCCGGCTCTATATAGCGGGAGGCACGGAAAGCATGTCCCGCCTGCCCTACACCATAGAAGGCTCCCGCGCCCAACCCGAGCTGCGCAACCTGGCCACGCTCAAGCAGCATTGGGCCGCTCTATGGGACAGCCCGGAGGTCGCCGTAAGAGACGCCCTGGAGGCGGGGCTGACCGACCCGGTGCAGGGCATCAATATGGCCGCGACCGCGGAAGTCTGCGCCCAGGTCTATGACATTGCTCGCGATGAATCCGACCGCTACGCCTGCGAAAGCTTCCGCCGGACCTTGGCGGCTTGGAACCGGGGCTTTTATTCCTCCCATGTGGCTCCCGCCGTCGTCGACGAGACAACGCGGTTGGAGCGCGACGAATATCCCTTCCTGCGCGAGAGTCTGGTCTCCAAGCCGCAGATGTTCGCCAAAGCGCCGGCCCTGTTCGACACCTCGGCTTACCCCTTGCGAGATTTCTATAACGACTTCGCGCGCTTTTTGGGCGGGCGTTGCTATCAAGAGGGCGCGACCAAAGCCGTCGTCACTCTTTTCAACTCTTGCGGCCGCTCGGACGGAGCCTCGGCCGTCGTGGTCACGACCCCGGAACGCGCCCGGGAGGTCGGGCTGACGCCCTTGGCGGAAATCAAGGGCTGGGGCTATTATGGCAACGACCCGGCCTTCATGGGCATATCGCCGGCTCTGGCCGCGCCCCTGGCTCTGCGCAACGCTGGGGTCTCTTTCCAGGATATCGACCGTATCGAGCTTCACGAACCTTTTGCCGCCACGGTCCTATCCGTCTTCAAGGTCGGCAGCCAGCACGGCTGCGATTGGAAAGGAAAGTATCACTGCGGCGCGCTCAACCCCAACGGCGGCTCCATCGCGTTGGGACATCCGCTCGGCGCCACGGGTACGCGGTTAATTCTCAACCTGATCCATGCCTTGCGCGCTGACCCCGGCTGCCGCCTGGGCCTGGCCGCCGCCTGCGCCGGGGGCGGAACGGGCGGCGCCCTCGTCTTGGAGAGGCTGCAATGAACCGACGGCGAAGGAGAACTCCGTGAACATCCTGGGAATTTCAGCCTACTATCACGACAGCGCCGCCGCGCTCATCCGGGACGGAAAGATCGTGGCCGCGGCCCAGGAGGAGCGCTTCACGCGCAAGCGCCACGACGCCGACTTCCCCATTGAAGCCGTGGCCTACTGCCTAGAGCAAGGCGGGCTTAAGATCTCGGATTTGGACCTGGTAGGCTTCTATGACAAGCCCCTGCTCAAATTCGAGCGCATGCTCAAGACCTATATCGCCTATGCGCCTCGCGGGTTTAAATCTTTCGCCATGGCCATGCCGCTATGGCTGAAGGGAAAAATATGGATGAAATCCCAGATCCGCGAAAAGCTCGGTTACGAAGGCAAAATATTTTTCCCCGAGCATCACGAGTCGCACGCGGCCAGCGCTTTTTTCCCATCGCCTTTTTCCGAGGCCGCCGTCCTCACCTTGGACGGCGTGGGAGAATGGGCCACGGCCTCGATCGGAGAAGGCCGCGGCCACCAGCTGCGCCTCACGCAGGAGCTGCACTTCCCCCATTCCCTGGGTCTGCTTTACTGCGCCTTCACCTATTACACGGGCTTTAAAGTCAACTCCGGAGAATACAAGGTCATGGGCCTGGCGCCCTACGGAGAGCCCCGCTACGCGGACCTCATCTATAAAGAGCTTATAGACCTCAGGCCGGACGGCTCTTTCAAGCTCAACATGGATTATTTCGACTACTGCGCGGGCCTGACCATGACCAACGCCCGCTTCAACAAGCTTTTCGGCGGCCCCCCGCGCCGTCCCGAGAGCGAGCTGACGCAGAAAGAGATGGACCTGGCCGCGTCAGTCCAAGCCGTGACCGAGGAGGCCATGCTGCGCATGGCCCGGCATGCGCGCAACGTGACGGGGCTGGACAATCTCTGCCTGGCCGGAGGCGTGGCCCTGAACTGCGTGGGCAACGGCCGCATCCTGCGCGCCGGAATATTCGACCGGCTATGGATCCAGCCCGCGTCGGGCGACGCCGGAGGAGCTCTAGGCGCCGCCTTGCTGCTCTGGCATCAATATCTCGGCAACGAAAGGCGCATCGACGGCGGCGCCGATCTTCAGCAAGGCTCGCACCTGGGGCCGAGCTTCTCGGATGATCAGATCGGCGCCTGGCTTAACCAGAAGAAGATCCCGCACCAACGGCTTGCCCCGCAGGACGTCGCCGCGCAAACGGCCAAACTGCTCGGCGAGGGCAAGGTGGTGGGATGGTTTCAAGGGCGCATGGAATTCGGCCCCCGCGCGCTGGGCGCGCGCAGCATCCTCGGCGACGCGCGCAATCCCGAGATGCAGGCGAAGATGAACTTGAAGATCAAGTTCCGGGAATCCTTCCGCCCCTTCGCGCCGTCGGTCTTGGCGGAACACTACCGGGAATATTTCGACATTCCCTGCGAAAGCCCCTACATGCTCCTCACCGCGCCGGTTCAAGATTCACGCCGCATCCCAATGACCGCCGAGCATCAAAAGCTTTGGGGCATAGAAAAGCTCAACGTCCCGAGGTCGGACGTCCCGGCGGTGACGCACGTGGACTATTCGGCGCGCCTGCAGACGGTCAAATGCCGGGACAATCCCGCCTACCACGCGCTTCTGACGGAGTTTTACAAACTGACCGGCTGTCCGGTCATCATCAACACCTCTTTCAACGTCCGCGGCGAGCCCATTGTCTGCAGGCCCGAGGAAGCTTACACCTGCTTTATGCGCACGAACATGGACGCACTGGTCCTGGGCAGCTTCATCTTGGACAAGAACGCCCAGGGCGAATACAGGGAGACCTCAGAATGGATGAAGGAATTCGCGCTCGATTAGGCTTGCCCGCTCCGGATAAGGGCAGGCGTCTGCATGATCTGCGGATCTTTGGCTTCGGCCTGGCGATCCTGCTGGCGGGACTCGCAGTCCTGGCTTGGCGCCGGAGCTCGAACGCGGCGCCGGCCGAGCTGTTATTGGCCGCCTGCGCGGGGCTTTTAGGCTGGCTGCGGCCCGGGGCGCTCGAGCCGGTCTATAAGCCGTGGATGAAAGTCGCCGGCGTCATAGGCAAGGCCAATACCTTCCTTGTCACGGCCTTGGTTTATTACCTCATCATCACGCCTTACGCTATCTTCTTCCGGCTGCGCGGCGCGGACCTGCTCGATGAGCGGCTGCGGGATCGGGAAAGCTATTGGCGTCCAAAAGAGCCGTGCGCGCCCGAGGATTATCAAAACCAGTTCTGAGAGGACCTCATGTCAAAAATAGAATTCCTGCGTGAACTCTGGGCCTTTCTCAAGAAGCGCAAGCTCTACTGGCTGGCTCCCATCATCATCATCCTGTTCCTGTTCGGGGCCTTGATCATCTTCACGGAGACCTCGGCCGTGGCGCCGTTCGTCTACACGCTGTTCTAGACCGGTTATTGCTGGCGGGGAGCGCAGTGCAGGCCGCCGATGCCGAAGAACTTTGTTTGACGCACGCGGCCTTCCTCCCGGTATTGGCTGATGAGGGCAAATACGGGGTCGCGCTGATGCAGGAAAAGGCGTCGCCGCGCCGGCGCCTTCTTGCCCGCTTTCTCCGCCACGACTTGCAGCGTGAACTCGCACATAAGGTCGTGCTCGGTGCAGTTGGTCTCCTTCATGAGCCAAAGCTCCTCGTCTTCGGAGATCTCCAAGAATCCCGCCAGAATCAAAATCCCCGCCGAATTGCTTCGTCCCTCCTTGACCACCTCGCAGTTCTCCTCGGGCGTGCGCCAGCCTCCGCGCTTATTGCCGGCCGCGACCTGACGGAGGCTGTAGAGCTCCACGCATTTGGCTTCGAAAGGCCGGCGCAGCTTCTTCGGCAAAGACTTGGGATCCACCTCCAAAAACCGCGGAATGTGCTCGGCCGGAAGGTTCTCCGTCGGGGTCTTCAGGAAGGACTTCACCATCTCCAAGGTGTCGGGGTCCAATGCCGGCGACGCGGCCGCGGACTCCATCGTCGGGCTTTTGGAATCCGGCGGCTCGGCGCCCCGCGCCGGGATCAGAAGCAAGCAGCTTAGCAGAATCGATTCAACCACGGGGATGATGCCTCCTATGGGATTCCTTGAGCCCCGATTTCTCGAGATGCGTGTATATTTGGGTGGTGGAAAGGCTGGAATGACCCAGCATTTCCTGGACGCTCCTCAGATCCGCGCCCCCCTGAAGCAGGTGAGTGGCGAAGGTATGGCGCAGAATGTGAGGATGCAGTCGATTTTCCAGACCGGCGCGGCGCGCCAAGGTCTTCAGATCCCGCCAGAACTGGGCCCGCGAAAGCCGGCGGCCGCTGCGGTTGAGGAAAACCTCGCCGTCCGTAGTCCGGGGAAAGCGCTTCTGCCGCAGGAGCAGGAAGCGCCTCAGCGCCGCGCGCGCGCGCTCATGCACCGGTATGAGGCGCTCCTTGGCGCCCTTGCCCACGACGCGAACCCACCCGTCTTCAAAATTGAAGGAATCCGGCTTAAGCGCCAGAATCTCGGACGCCCGCATGCCCGTGGCGTAGAGCAGCTCAAGCATGGTATGGGCGCGCAGCATCTCATAGGAAGGTCCGGCCGGAACGCGCAGAAGCCGGTCCACCTCCTCGGCGGCGAGGAATTCCGGCAGACGCGAAGGCCGCCGGGGAGTGCGCAGCTCTTGGGCAGGATTAGAGTCCAGCCGCCTTTCCGCGGTCTGGAAGGCGTAGAAGGAGCGCAAGGCCTCGATCTTGCGAAAAAGCGTGGTCGCTTCCAGGTCCTGCTTGGACTTCAGCTCCCAAAGATAATCCTCAAGGCCGCTGCGGACGAGCGCGAGAGGATTCTGGCCGCGCTTATCGCAATAGGACAGGAACTGCTCTAAATCCGAGGCATAGGCCAGGACCGTATTGCGGGAGAGCCCCCTCTCCACCGATATATACCGGAGATAATCCTCCAGCAGAAGATGGGGCTTTTTCGCCGTATTATTCCGCTCCCTTGCCCTTGGTCGCCGCGGCCTTGACCGGAGTCTTGGCCTGAGTCGAGACCTCGCCCGCGGCGGGTGTAAGGAATTTGTCCCGCAAAGCCTTCTCCAAGCGGCCCGAGACATCGGCATTGGCCTTGAGGTACGCCTTGGCGTTTTCACGGCCCTGGCCCAAGCGCTCCCCGCCGTAGAGTATCCAGGACCCGGCCTTCTCCAGGAGCTGAGACTCCAGGCCCATGTCGATGAGGCAACCCTCGCGAGAGGCGCCGTGGCCGTGCATCATCTCGAACTCGGCCGTGCGATAAGGCGGAGCCACCTTGTTCTTGACCACCTTGACCCGGGCGCGCATGCCCACCACCTGGTCGCCCTCCTTGATGTTCTCGATGCGGCGGATGTCAAGCCGCACCGAGGCGTAGAACTTGAGCGCCAGACCGCCGGTCGTGGTCTCGGGGTTGCCGAACATGACCCCGATCTTGTGCCGGATCTGGTTGATGAAAATGAGACAGGTCCTGCTGCGGGAGATGGAGGCGGTCAGCTTGCGCAGGGCCTGGCTCATGAGGCGCGCCTGCAAACCCATGTGGGAGTCGCCCATCTCGCCCTCGATCTCGGCCTTGGGCACCAGGGCCGCGACCGAATCGACTACGATGACGTCCAGGGCGCTCGAGCGCACGAGCTTCTCCGTGATCTCCAGGGCTTCCTCGCCCGAGTCGGGCTGGGCGATGAGCAGGTTGTCGAGATCCACGCCGAGCTGTTTGGAATAAGCCGGATCCATGGCGTGCTCGGCGTCGATGTAAGCGGCGGAGCCGCCCAGTTTCTGGGCCTGGGCCACGACGTGCAGGGCCAGGGTGGTCTTGCCCGAGGACTCGGGCCCGTATATCTCGACGATGCGGCCGCGCGGAAATCCCCCGACCCCCAGAGCCAGGTCCAAGGACAGGACCCCGGTCGGTATGGTGTCGACCTTGATCTTGGCGGCGCGCTCGCCCAGCTTCATGATGGCCTCGCGACCGTAGGCTTTCTCGATCTGGGCCAGGGCCAATTCCAAGGCCTTGCCTTTCGCGGTCTCTGTCGTGGTCGTGCTCATGGTCAAACCTCCGGGGGAAATCGTTGATTCATTTTAGCAAATCGCCCCTTGCCTAAGGATACGAGCGAGGATGAAAAAAGTTCCCGCGACGACGAGCCGGGCTCCCGCTGCGCCGTCAGTCGGTCCGGCGGGAAAGGCCGTGCTCGAAGATTTGAATCGCGGTGCGCAGCTCCACGGCCTCGGTCCTGCCCTTGAGCACAGGGAGTTCGGCGTTGAAGACGCGCAGCACGGTCTTGCCGTCCGTCCAGGAGGACTTTCCGCCGCCGCGCTGCGGCTCGCCGTAAATCAGGGCCAGGTCGCCGGCCAATGCCTCCGCGGATTTCCTGCGGCTGAATTCGAGATTGTAAATGATCTGGATTTCGACGAGCCCGCCTCTCTTGAAGCCCAGCCATAGGGTCTGGACGTTGTTGGGAAAGGACTTGACGTAGGCGCGCTCCACGCGCATGCGCGTCACGCGGCCCCGGGGCTCTATGAACGAAGGCCATTTCTGGACTGGCGAATAAACGCGCCGGACAGCCTCAAGGCTGTCTCCCAGATGGAGATCGCCCAGACGGCGCTGAATGGCGACTTCATCTTCCTGCGCTTGACCCCGGCCCCAAGCCGGCAGGAGCGCCAGGGCCGCGAACAGTCCCCAGGCTTTCATCGCAGGGCCAATTGCTGCCGCCGGCGGGAAGAGCGCGCCAGCTGATCGGCGCCCGTATAGTAGCGAAAGGTGATGCGCCCCAGACGGCTGATGAAATCCTTGGCCGCGTGGTAGCTGCGGTTCTGTCCAGTCAGCACGGTCATGACGTAATCGCCATTCGGCGTGAAGAAGATGGCGGAGTCGTGGCAGGCCATGCGCAGAAGGCCGGTCTTATGCGCGATCTCCCAGCCGCGGGGCAGCCCCTTGGCCAGACGAGACGGCACGGCCTTGCGGCGCTTGAGGATTTCAAGCATCAAGGCGCTTGAATCCTTGTCCACGATCTCGCCTCTATATATCTTTTCCAGGAGCATGCTCATCTCGCGGGCCGTGGTGTAGTTCTCATGGGCGACGCGGCCGCCCTTGATGCTCATGCCCTCCGGATAGATGCCGGTGTAGAGCAGCCCCATGCGCGGAAACTGCTGCTGGACCCAGCCGATGCCCAGCCGGTCCAAGACCATGGCCGTGGCCGTATTGTCCGATTCGTTGATCATATGAATCAGGAGCTCTGAAACGCTGAGCCGGGTCCCGTCGGGGCGCCATTTCAGGCTGCCGGAACCGCCGACGCGCGTGCGCCGGCGCAAAACCAGCATCTCGTTGAGCGAAAGCTCGCCCTCGCTGATCTTGTAGAAGGCGGAAATCATGACCGGGACCTTAATGAGGCTGGCCGCGGGGAACAAATCGTCGGGATGATAGGTCCAGCAGCGTCCGGATTTAAGATCCTTGAGCATGATGGACACCCGGCCCGGATGCCTGGCCGCCAACGCGCCCAGCGCCTGGGTCATAAGGCCCCACTCCTGGTCTTCCGGCTTCTCGCTCCAGGCCTCCGGCGCCGACGCCACGATGGCGGGCTCGGCTAAAGGCGGCATGGGCGGTTGGAGCGCCTCCACGGAGGCTGGGGCGGGAATTTGGGCCCCGTTCGACTCATCCTCCTCCTCGACGTTGGATACCAGGCCCGGATCCTGGCTCCAATCGAGCCGATAGCCCAAAGCATAGGAGGCGACGATGACGAGCATGGCGGACACCATCATGACATCGAGCCGCGCCAGCCGCGGACGCGGACTGGGGGCGATGCGCGCCGCGGGCCGGCCCGCATGCGGCGAGCCGGAAGACGCCGCGCAATTGCCCTCACGCCGCATCATAGGCATCCATCGGATATCACGCGATACATTTCCCGCCGCTCCCGGGGCCCGGGAACGTCGCCGGCGGCGGCCCTAGCCCGCCTGCTGAACCGGCGCGGGCCGTGCCGCGAAGGTGATTTTTCCCTCCCCGGTCTCATCGAGATCGACGAGGATCGTGCCCCCGGCTTCGAACTTCTTCATGAGGATGTCCTCGGCCAACGGGTCCTCCACCAAACGCTGGATGGTCCTTTGCAGGGGCCGGGCGCCGTAATTGGGATCGAAGCCGGTCTTCAGCAAATGGCTTTCCGCCTTCTCCGAGAACTCGATAGAGTAGCCCTGCACCTCGATCTTGGCGCGCACGCGCGTGAGCATCAGCTTGAGAATCTGGCGCATCTCGTCTTCATTAAGAGAGTGGAACACGATGATCTCATTGATGCGATTGATGAACTCGGGGTTGAAGACTCTCTTGACCTCCTCCATCACCGTTTCTTTCATCTTCTTATAGTCGCGCTCGTCCTGCTTTTCATCGGGAGCCATGAAGCCCAACGACTTGCCCCTGGAAATCAGGCGCGCGCCTACATTGGAGGTCATGATGACCACGGTATTCTTGAAGCTCACCTTATGCCCCAGGTTGTCGTTCAAGATGCCGTCGTCCATGACCTGCAGGAGGATATTAAAAACGTCGGGGTGGGCCTTTTCGATCTCGTCTAGCAAGACCACGGAGTACGGCTTGCGGCGCACGGCCTCGGTCAATTGCCCGCCCTCCTCGTAGCCCACGTAGCCCGGAGGCGCGCCGATAAGGCGCGAGACCGCGAACTTCTCCATGTACTCGGACATGTCGATGCGCACGATCGACTCCTCGTTGTTGAAAAGGAACTCGGCCAGAGCGCGGGCCAGCTCGGTCTTGCCCACGCCCGTAGGCCCCAGGAACAGGAAGGAGCCGATAGGCTTCTTGGGTTCCTTGAGCCCCGCGCGTGAACGGCGGATGGCCTGGGAGATGACCGTGATGGCCTCGTGTTGGCCGATGATGCGCTTATGAAGAACCTCTTCCATGTGCACCAGCTTCTCGGTCTCGGATTCGGTCAGGCTGGTCACGGGCACGCCCGTCCACTTGGAGACCACGACCGCCACGTCCTCGGCCGTTATCGCGGGCGTCGATTGATCACGCTTCTCCCGCCATTTCTTCTTCTGGTCCTCCAACGCCTTGCGCAGCTCTTTTTCCTTGTCGCGCAAACGGGCCGCTTTCTCGTATTCCTGGCCGGATATGGCGGCGGATTTCTCCTTCACCACCTTCTCGATCTCGACTTCCTTATCCTTGAACTGCGGCGGGCTCTGCGTGCTCTGCAGGCGCGCTCGGGATCCGGCCTCGTCGATCAAATCGATGGCCTTGTCGGGCAGAAAGCGTTCCGTTATGTAGCGGTCCGCCAGCAGGGCCGCCGCGGAGAGGGCCGCGTCCTCATACTTGACCTTATGATGCGCCTCATACTTCTCGCGCAGCCCCTTGAGGATGGCGACCGTCTCGTCCACGCTCGGGGGATCGACGATGATGGGCTGGAAACGGCGCTCGAGCGCGGCGTCGTGCTCGATGTATTTGCGAAACTCGTCGAGCGTGGTCGCGCCGATGCACTGCAGTTCCCCGCGCGAAAGCGCGGGCTTGATCATATTGGACGCGTCGATGGCCCCTTCGGCCGCGCCGGCGCCGATGACGGTGTGGAGCTCGTCGACGAAGAGGATGATCTGGCCCTTGGCCCGGCGAATCTCCTCGATAATGTTCTTGAGCCGCTGCTCGAACTCGCCTCGATACTTGGTGCCGGCCACGACCAAGGCGAGGTCCAGGGTCAGCACGCGCTTGTTGTTGAGTATCTCCGGGACGTCTCCCATGGAAATCTTCTGAGCCAAGCCCTCGACGATGGCGGTCTTGCCCACCCCCGGATCGCCGATCAAGACCGGGTTGTTTTTGGTGCGCCGCGCCAGAATCTGGATCATGCGCTCGATCTCGTCCAAACGGCCGATAACGGGATCAAGCTTGCCTTCGCGCGCCATGACCGTCAGGTCCCGGCCAAACTCGTCCAAGGTCGGGGTTTTGGACTTGGTCCGGGTCGGCGTCTGAGGCTGAGCCTGCTGCTGCTGCTGCGCCTGCCCCTCGCCCAGGAGGTTCAAGACCTCCTCGCGCACCACATCCAGACGCAATCCCAGGTTTTCCAGGACGCGCGCGGCCACGCCTTCCTCCTCGCGGATCAGGCCGAGGAGCAGATGCTCGGTGCCCACATAGGAATGTCCCATATGCTGGGCCTCTTCCACGGCATACTCGAGGACCTTCTTGGCCCGCGGCGTGAAGGGAATTTCTCCCAACAACATCACGTTGTCGCCGGTGCCCACGATTTTTTCTATCTCGGAACGCACGCGCCTGAGATCCACGCCCAAGTTGGCCAGGACCTGAGCCGCCACGCCCTCGCCCAAAGCGATGAGTCCAAGCAATATGTGTTCCGTGCCGACATAGTCATGATTAAGCCGCTTGGCTTCCTCCTGGGCGATGAGGATGACCCGTTGCGCTCTTTCAGTAAACCGGTTCGACATTAAAGTTTTCCCCCAGACGAATATTTAAGCGAAAAGAAACTTGTTCCCTGGCGCCCGCGGCCGTCCAGGCGAGATAACGAATCCCGGTTCATAAGTATGGCCAGGATTTGTTACCGTGTCAAGTCCTCTCCATGATACATCTTTTACGCCTCCGAATCCGCTCTGCGGATATCCCGAGCCGCGCTCCTTGACCCGACGAGAGACGGCTCCTTTGAAATTCGCGAGAAGCCCGCAAAACCGCCGCGTAGATGCCGCGGATAAAAACCTCGTCGGCGCCGCAGCGCCGGGCCTGACGCGCCACGCGCTCCATCACCGCGGCTTCCCGACGCGTATCCCGCACGCGGGACTTGAGAATGGACAAAGCCCCCACGAAACGCAGGCGCCGCGCCAGGAGGCGGACGATCTCGCGATCCAGAATGTCGATGCGGCTGCGCAGCCGCGTCAGGCGCAACGGATCCCGCGTCTTAAGCATCCTAAAGACCTAAGCCGTCCTTGTAGTGGCGGAACATGCGCGCCAGGATAATGAGCTCCGGATGCGCGTGCTGCAGCTTGGGCAGGATGAGCGACACGCGCGAACGGTATTCGGCAAGCCTGGCCCGCAGTTCGGGAGAAATCATGCTGGCGTCCCCGCGCAGCCGCTTCATATCCACTATGACGCGGCCGCGGCAGCGTTGCAGGGCCTGCCCGACGCCGTCCCAAACCCGGTCCGCGTCGCCCCGGCTGAGCTTGCCCTCCATGCGCAGCCAGACCTGCCGTCGCGCATGCAGAAACTCCACCTGGAGCTTGAAGTCCGGAGCCTTGAAGCGCGCGGCCAGGGTCTCCCAGACCTGGGAGTTGACCCAGGACTCCCCGGGCATGCGATAAGCGGTGCGTTGAAGCTTGGGGTGCTGAAAGAGATTAAACTTGAGGGTCACCCATGTCCAAACCGCCGCGCATACGCCCGCCAGCGATTCGAATTTCTGCCCTGGGGTTTCGGGGCCGAGCTCCCGGAACACCCGCCGCTGCAGGTCCGCGATCCATTGACGGATTTCAGCCGTAGGCCCGAACAGGCGGCCCGCCAGAAAGACGGGGTAGGCCTTGCGCAGGTCCGCGGCCAGGGCCTGGGCCTTGCGGGCCAGCATGGGATTAGCGGAGGACCTGAAGCGTTGATAACCCGCCAGCCAAGTCTCCATTATGCGGAACACGCTCGGGCCCAGGCGGCGGTAATCCTCGGCGTAGCATCGGCGCTGCACGGCTTCGATCTGGGATGCGGTCAGCCGGGGATGATTGACCATGGCGGAGAAACCGCTGCAGTTCCGATAGTAGGCTTCCGGGTCGGTGGCCAGATCCTGCCGCAGACGGCCTTGAGCCACGACGCGGTCATAAAAGGGCGTCCCGAGTATGGGCCCGTAGATAAGGAATTGCGACAGGCTGGGCTTGAGCCGCAGGAGCCCGTCCAACTCCCGTTCCACGGTCTCGCGATCCTGGTAATCGAAGCCCACGATCATGGAAGCCAGGATCGTGATGCCGTTGGCGCGAAGTTCCGCGAACAGTCCCTCCACGTCGCGGCCCTGCTGTTTGCCATAACCTGAACGCGTGCCTTCATACCCGATCCAGACGCCGTCAATGCCCATCTCCAAAAGCTCCTCGACCCGGTATTGGCTCAGGGCCTTGACGCTGGCGAAGGCGAATATGGAAAGAGGCTTGCCGTTCTTCATGACCAGATCCCGGAATTCCATGGCCCGGGTTTTATTGAGCAGGAAATCCTCGTCAATGACCGTGAAGGACATGTTCGGGTCCATGTCCAGATAGCGCTCGATCACCGCATAGATGTCCTTGCCCGTGGGCAAGAGCTTGATATGCTGGCGCTTGAAAAAATGGGATGTGCTGCAGAAATCGCAGCCATTGGGGCAGCCCAGGCCCGCGAAAATCATGCCCGTGTGGCCGGCCTGCTTGGAGAACATGCGCAATTTGCTGACGATGAGGGGATGCTTGTAGGGCAGGGTCTTAGGCGGCTCGCCCAGAAGACGACGAAAGAATTCCACCCCTTCCCCGCGGCAGACGTGATCCGCATAAGGCTTGAGCGCCTCATCGCCCGCGACCGTGCCGTAGCCTCCCAAGACGACGCGGCTGTTCGGGGAGTAGCGCCGAACAAGCGCCACCGCCTCCTTCATGCGGTGAAACGTGGGAAGGATGAAGGACAAGCCGACGTAGTCATACCCTTTCTTGAGCTCGCGGATGAGCTCTCGGCGCGAGGGATACTGGAGGACCACGGCGGGAGCCTCGATGTTGGCGGCGATATATTCCAGGGAAAAATGGCGATGCACGGCCCGCGGGCTGAAGATGCCCTGGGCCCGAGTGACCTGGCCGAAGAGCAGTTCGTAGCCCACGCTGGCGCTGTCTCCGTATTTCGGGCCCAAGGGGCGGCAGACGCTGGTCAAAAGAACTCGTTTCATTTACGCTCCATTCGTCACGTATATGCTAGCGGTTTTGGAGCGGGGTTACGAATTGGGAGCCCCCGGAGCCGCGCCCCGATAGAAACCGGCTGTATCGAGAAGCCGTATGCGATCCCATGGGCCTCCGGGAACGCGTCGGACTGCAAATTGCGCGGATCTTATCCGAAATGCTATGTTTACTTTTCCGTCAGAGGAATCCAGTGAGAATCTGGAGTTGCCCCGCAACGGTGATATCGCCTACGCAGGCGGTTTAGCCCGGTCGACTGGCGGAAGTTCGTCTCCTTCGCGGGAAGGGCCGTCTGCCGGCGCTTCCTTTGCGAAGTGCCGGTTTTTTTATGGCCGAAAACATTCCGGAGGATGAAAATGCGCTGATCCAGATATAGTCGCGCCGCTACTAGGCCAAGGGAAGCCGGTGCAAGACCGGCGCCGCCCAGCGACTGTGACTCCGACGAAGGCCGCGTTCCACCACTGCGCAAGCGGGAAGGTGCGGCCAGAGAAAGACGAGTAGCCAGGAAACCTGCCTAGAGCTCAACCGCCGCCCTCTTCGGGAGGGCCAGGAGGACGCATGACGCCTATGACAGCCGTATTCTGCCTGCTCTTAGCCGCACCGGCCCGCGCCGCAGATGTCTTTTTGAGCCTCACGCGCAGCGACCTGCCTATATCGGACGCACCCACCAACGTCGACGTCATCAAGGCGGGGGAGATCGACCGTACCACGGCAAAAACCGCCGCGGATGCCATAGAAGGCATGCCCGGCGTCATGATCAGGAGGAGCGGCTCGCTGGGCTCGGCCGAGTTGGCGGCGCTGCGCGGGTTCTCGTCCAAACAGGTCCTGGTCGTCATCGACGACGTCGCGCAGCAGCCGGACCTCACCGGGACGGTGGACTTGAGCCGCATCCCTTTGGACAACGTGGACCGCATCGAACTCGTCCGCGGCGGGGCTTCGGCGGTCTACGGTCCCAACGCCGAGGGCGGCGTCATCCACATCATCACCAAGCAGCCGTCTACCAAGGTTGATGCGAAGCTCGTCACCGAGGCCGGGTCCTTCGGCACGTATCACAACCTCTTATCGGCGGCCATGGTCCAAGGCCCGCTGCGCCTGCAGGCGACCGCAAGCCACGACAGCTCGCGCGGCTTCCAGCAAAATTCGCAGTACAAAAACTCGCAGGTCACCGGCTTGGCGGCCTATGACGCGGGCCAAGCCGGCAGGATCTCTTATCAAGGAAGCACGGCGCAGGGCCGGCTCGGACTGCCGTCCGGCACGCCGGTGCCCATCGACCGGTGGAACGGCTCCGCGGAGCGCCAAGCCAACGCGCTGACGACCTGGCAGTCAGAGACGGACTCCAGCAATCGCTTGCAGTATGAAAATCGGTTCCACGGCCTGGAGATCACCGCCCGGGTGGCCAACAACGTCGTCCGCCGGGAAGTGTTCGAGTTCGGTTTCATCACCCGCATCAGGACAGAAGGCCGCAACGCTTCCGCCAAGATCGAGAACCGGGATATCGGCGCTTTAGGGTATGATTACCACCAGCGTCGCCTGAACTCGAACATCTACGGAGACCACCGCGCGGACGCCTGGGGAGCGTTCGCGCAATCATATCTCCTCAGCGGCGACCGCGTGCGACTCACGCCAGGATTGAGGTACGACCGAGATAACCAGTACGGCGCGACCTGGAGCCCCAGAATCCAGCTTGTAGCCAAATTAAACGACGCCTGCAAGCTGTCGGCCTCGGCCAACAGGTCGTTTCAGGCTCCGACGTTCGCCGACCTTTTTGATCCGTTCGTCCCGCCCGCGTATCAGAACGCCGGACTGCGGCCGGAAAAGACCTGGAGCTATGATGCCGGGGTCGCCGTCCGCCCTGGCGGAGGGCTGGAGTTCTCCGCTACCGGCTATCGCACCGATACCCAGGACCGCATCGCCCTGGATCCGAATCGGGGCTTCGCGGCTTTCAATCTCGACAGCGCCTATACGCGCGGCGTGGAGTTCGCAGCGTCCCATCGAGCCGGATATCTGTTCCAGTCCGCGAATTGGACGTATCTGGACGCAAAAGGCAAGAAGGACGGTTCGGACTTCCAGACCCTGGCCTTCAGTCCCCGCCACGCCATCAACTACAAGGTCGATCTCAGGCTGCCATTGCAAACGGGCCTGACGCTGGCGGGAAGATTCGTCGATGAGCAGTGGACGCGCCTGGACCAGGCCGGTATGCGCATCCCGGGACACTTCGTCGCGAATATCAAGGTTATAAAAAAAATCGGCTGGGTGGAGTTGTTCGCGGCCTGCGACAACCTGCTGGACCGCCGCTACGCCGAAACGGCGGATGCGTTCAATGGCTATTTCCCGCGGCCCGGCCGGACTTACAGCGGAGGGGTGAGCCTGCGATTCATGCGCTGATGCGGAGCGCATCCTTTCGGCAGCTCATTGCCTTCCCATGAACGACAGACAACCGCGGCATCCTGTCATGACCTATGGACGACAGAATCAGGCGCCGCGCCCGAAAACAACCGAGCGATCGCTCCGGCTGAGGTCACCATGGAGAAGCCGCGCGCGAGGGCCTTCAACGCGCTCACATGCCGCTCCTCGCTTTGGGCCGCGGTCGCGTCCGCCAAGACGAAGGTTTCCAGGCCCAAATCGAAGGCGGCGCGCGCCGTGGATTCCACGCAGAGATCGGTCTTGACCCCGGACAAGACAAGCTGCGCGACGCCTTGCCGGCGCAAGCCCTTCTCGAGCTCGGCGTTGGAAAAGGCGCTGTAGCCGGTCTTGCGCAAGATCTCTCCAGGCCGGGCCTCGAGAACTCCGATAACCCTGGCCCACGGCGAGTCCGCCCGGCAGACCTGTTTCCACCATCGCGGCATGAGATTGTTATCATGAGCCTCGTCCGCGTGAGCGTGAACCGTGAACCACACCGGCCGGCCGGCCTGGCGAAACGCGTCCACCACCCGCCGCGTATTTAATAAAGCGGCGCGTCCGGGCGGCAGATAGGCCGGAGAGCCCCGGTCCAGGAAAAATTCCTGCATATCCACCACGAGCAGAGCGGCCCGCTCCGGCTGCAATGGCATGTCGCGCTGGCGCGCCGGCAAGTCCCGCAGCCACTTTTCAGACTTAGCCGCCATGGAGTCGACCGTCACATAACTCGCATCTTCGCGCGCCTGCGCGCGCAAAGAGTCCTGCGCCGCGGATTTCAGCTTCTCCGACCAGAGCTGACCGCAGGAGGTCTCGGCCGATATTTCCTCCGGGAAACTGGGCGAGAGAATGACCTGAAAATCCCTCTGCTCCAGCCCGCGGGCAAAGGCCCGGACCGCGTCGGGCGCCTGGCTCCAGACATGCATGGCCCCGCTGCTGCGCGCGCGCAACGTCGGGTTGACCGGAGTGACCTTGATCAGAAATTTGCGCGGATCAAAGACCCGGGCGACCTTGGCCGCGTCCAAGAGTTCGTTGGGCCCGGGCGCGAAATTCAAGGTCACCTTTCGGTCCCCCGGCCGGACGAACCTGCGGCCATAGTCCGCCACCTCCTCCAGGACCCATTTCCTGATGGGGACGATCGCCTGCCGTGTTTCCTCGTCCGTGGCGTGCAGCGAGAATTGCAGCTGGAATCTGCCTGCCGGGAAGAATTCATTCTTGACCTGGAACAGCTCCGCAAACCAGGGCTCCACAGCCGGGCTTTTGGGAGCGACGGTCGAGACGCTGGCGATAATTCCGGGATTGGGAAACTCCCTGGCCAAAAGCCGCAGCGCCTCAAGCACCGCGGGATTAAGCGCGGGCTCGCCCATGCGGGCAAAATGGATCTTGACCTTGGGATGGCGGCTGATGTCCAGGTCTGGATTTTGCGTCGCTATGAATCGGATCTGTTCGAGCATTTCCGCCGCGCTGAGATTGCCCCGAAACCCAGAAACGCCCGCGTCGCACATCCGGCAACCCACGGCGCAGCCGACCTGCGTGGATATCATCATGACCCACTTGTCGGTCTTTGCCACCTCCGGTTCCAAGGTATCCACGAATTCAACGCGGCGCTGAGCATCGGGCCCGATTTGCGCCAGATAAAGTACAGCCAGGCCCGGGACGGAGCGTTTTTCAATAATCTTCAACGTGAATTCACCTTTGATCCTCCAAAAATGACATGCAGCGCATGGCCGCCCGCATCCCTTCTCCGCAGGCCACGGCCACCTGCCGGAAGGAATGTCCCGAGGCATCGCCGGCCACAAAAAACCCCCTGTCTTTGGAGCAGGGCAGCCGGGAAGATGTCTTGCCTATGAGGACGAAGAGGGCATCGATTTTCAATTTTGCGCAACCCTGCCGGTTTTTGATTTCCACGGCTTCAAGACGGCCTCGGCCGTGGAGACGGCGCACGGACGCCCCCCAGAGCTTGACGACGCGCGGCGCGCCATTGAGCCGGTCCAGCAAAAGCCGGTGCGCCTTTATTTTATCGCCGCGGCAAAGGAGATAGACCTGTCGGGCATGAAGCGCCAGGGCGAGGGCTTGGTGCGCGGCCGCCTCCCCTCCCCCGGCCACGGCGACGCTCCGGCCGCGCCAAAAAGCCGCCTCGCCGAAGGCCGCGTGGCGCAAGCCCCTGCCCCGGAACCTGCTCTCCTCAGGAAGGCCCAGCTCGGCGAAACGGGCCCCCGGGCAATACACCACGGTTCGGGCGCAGAGCACCCTCCCGCCTTGAAGACGCAGCCGGAACCGGCCCGCGCCGCGTCGGCAGTCAACGACCTCGCCATGCACCGTCTGCAAACCCCAGGAAAGCGCCTGCCGGACCATGAGTTCCGTGAGCCTGGAACCGGAAACGCCGAGAGGAAATCCGGGATAGTTCTCGATGCGGCCCAAGCGCCGGGCTTCTCCGCCCAAGCGGTCTTTCTCCGCCAATACCGTGCGGTAGCCGCCCCGGCACAAGTGCATGGCCGCGGCCAGACCCGCGGGGCCGCCGCCCACGATCGCCGCCTCCCACATAGACCCGCGCCTCATGACTTTTTTCCACATCGAGGCTAAAGTCTATCAGTGTCCAAGGCTTTTGACAAGTTCGTGCCGCGTCACAATATAGAGCTTTACCTTATATATGATTTATTATGTCATTAGTCATGCCGCCATTAACCCTCCAGCCGCGGTCCCATAAAATTCTTCTCCTCTTCCCCCTAGTGGCCTGGGCCCCCGTCTGGGCCGAGCCTGCGATTGCTCCAGCGGCTCCCGCGCCGGCGGCGCCGCACATCTGGTCAGCAACCCCGGATCAAGTCAACGACCTTTGCCAGGACGCCGTCCGTCGCGCCGAGACCGGCATACGCGCAGTGACCTCCCTCTCCGCGCCAGCTCGCACCTTCGCCAACACCCCGGAAGCGATCGAAAACGCTCTGCAAGACCTTGAGGATGCCGCGGCTCCGGCAATCTTGCTGCGATATGTGGCGACAACGTCGGCAGGACGCTCCGCGGGACAAGAGTGCCAAACCCGCGTTGACGCCTTCGAACAAAAAGTCTTCTTTCGCTCGGATTTGTACCGGGCTGTCGTTGAATACGACTCTGAACACAAGCCCCTTGCCGGAGAGCGCGGGCTCTTGGTAAAAAAAGAGCTGGAGGATTTTGAAATGGGCGGCGCGGATCTGTCCGCCGAGGACCGTGCCGAACTGAGCTTCATCCGCGAACGTCTAGGCGTCCTGGAGACCGCCTTCGCCCAAAATATCGCGGACACTCGCGATACCATGCTTTTCGCGCGTGAAGAACTCGCGGGATTGCCGGAGTACGTTCTGAGCAGACTGCCGCAAGACCGCGGTCTGTTTCGCGTCGTGGCGACTCCGGAAAATTATTCCCTGGTCATGACCTTGGTCCAAGACGAGACCTCGCGCAAAAACATGGAATTCCTATTCCATAACCGCGGGGCGGCCGCAAACTCCCCGCTCCTTAAAGAAATGCTCTCTCTGCGCCGGAGCTATGCCCGGCTGCTGGGGCATCATTCCTACGCCTCTCTCCTAATGAAAGACTCAGCAGAGCCCAGGCCGGGGCGGATGATCGCCGCCTTAACCGCCCTGGCCCGCCGTCTCAGGCCCGACGCCCTGGCTGAGCTGCAGGTTTTATCCCAACTCCAGCGCCAACCGGCCGGACCCAAGGCAAAGCCGAAGATTACGGCCTGGGATTGGCCCTATATCGACTTCCGCCTAAGAACGGGGCTTTATCCAAGCAGCGTTGACTCATCCAGCAGGGAATTCTTCCCGGCCGGCCCCACCATTGACAAGACCCTGGCCGTGTTCGAGCGGATGCTAGGCATACGTATACAGCTCATCGGCAACGCCACGGCCTGGCATCCGGACGTTCGCCTCTATGCGCTCCGCGACTCGCAAAGCGCGGACGTCCTGGCCTATTTATATATGGATCTTTTCCATCGGGAAGGCAAAAGCGCGCGTCCTCTCGTATTCACCCTGGCCCGCGGCCGCATGCGTCCCGACGGCGGCACCCAAGCCCCGGCCTGCGCCTTAGTGGCTGATTTCGGCGCGGCCGCCCCTGGCCAGCCCCGCCTGTTGCGCCATGAGGACGTGGAGGCTCTATTCCACGCAATGGGCCATGTCCTGCAGCAAGCCTTCGTTCGAACCCGCTACGGCCGATTCTCAGGCCCTTCTTGGCCAGGATTTGCCGCGGACGCCGTCGCTTGCGCGTTCCAAGAGTTGGCTTGGCAACCCGAAATTCTGACCGAAATATCAGGGCATTACCGCGGCCAAGTCCAGCGCCTGCCGGCTGCCATATGGCGCGGTCTCGTCGGCGTCCGCGGCCAGGGCGGCTCTCTGTCGAGTCTGCGGGAAATCGCTTTCGCTATCTTCGACCTCCAAGCCCACTCCGGGTCCGCGGCCGGCGACGCTGCGCGGCTCTATGAACGCGCGGTCAAGAGCATCGCCCTTATCCCTATCACGGCCGGAACGCACCCGGCGTCCGCGATAACCGCGCTGGCTTGGCACGGCGCTCAAGCATATTATCGAATATCGTCCCGCATCATTGGCCGGCAGATATGGCGGCGCCTGCTGGAGGACGGCCTCTCCAATCCGGTCGGCGGCAGGCATCTTCGTGATACTCTGCTTGAGCCGGGCAGCGCTCGGCCTCCGGAGGAATCGCTGCGCATGTTTCTGGGCCAACGTCCGGCCCTGGAGGCTGGGCCCGCTGATCTTTTTCGTCAAGAAGCCCCGGAGCAATGGCCGTCTGAGCCGGACTGGCCCGCGCCTCCCCTGATTCGGGCGCGACTGGAGCGTTGATCCCAGCTTAAGATATGGCATGATATTTGGGTTGAAAAACCACGCCGGACTCGCGTTTTTATGCTGCTCTATCTTGATCGCGCCGGCAGCAGGACGTGCCGCTACCCTCGAAGATGCGCGGGGCATCGGCGGTTTGTTTTGGGCCCATCGCGTCGGGAACTGGCGCGCCTTGCTGGGCGGCGAATCTTACTCCAGCCGGGATTTAGACGGCATCTATGCCGCCTACGTCCGCCCCGGCGCAGCCTGGAGCCCTCGCCCCTGGCTCAGCCTGGCCTGCGCTTATCGCTACCAAGCCTCGCGGGCCGCCATGGCGCGCCCCTGGCTCGATCAGCACCGCCTCGAGCTCATAGCCGAACCCAAGGCCCGGATCGGCGGCCTTACCGTGTCGGATGCCAGCAAATTCGAGCGCCGCTGGATCGATAAGTCGCGCGACCGCTGGGTCTTTCGCAACGCCCTCAAGTTCTCCTACCCGATCCAGCTCGGCGCCCTGCGGCTGGCTCCATTTGCGGCCAACGAGATATTTTACGACCTGTGGCTGCGCCAAACCACGACGTTATGGAGCGATATCGGCTTGTCCAAGGCGGTCTTCCCGGGCGCTACGGCGACCTTGTTTTACCGAGTCGAAAGCGCCAAGACTTCCAGGGGATTTGCCCGCTACAACACAGTGGCCCTTTGGCTCTCGTTCGAGACCGGCCGTTAACCTGGATTATTCAGTTGGGCGTGCCGGACCGAGACGAAACAGTCCGTGGATAGTTCGACGCAAAATCTTGAGTTCATACCCTCTGCGGTATGGACGAAAGATTTTGCACAGAAATATCCCGGAATGTTTCGTCGAATTCCACGATCCAACTGAATAATCCAGGTTGAGCGCCAAGTTCCCGATTAAACCTTGACTTTGGGCGGGCGGCAGGCGACCTGCGCCAGGCCGGGTTTGCGCGCGAGTTCCTTGACGAAGGCTTCGTCGCGCATGGTGTTGCGATAGTCCGGCGCTTGGAATCCGTAGGTAAACCGAGTGTGCACGTCATATGTCCCCTCATTGATGGCCACCACGTCTTCTATGAAGACGCGCTCCTCATCCGTGGGGACGACGAAGACCTTGGCCCGGGAATCCTTAGCCGAGATATCGCACTCCGCGTTGCGGGTGTGCGTCAATCGGTTCTTGTCCCCATCCAGCTTGATCCCAAGGCAATCGAGCCCGTCTAGCGCGATGGCGCGTATCTGGTCGCTCATTTCCCCCACTCCCGCCGTGAAGACCACCGCATCGAGGCCTCCCACCGCGGCAGCATAAGCGCCGATGTACTTCTTGATTCGATATCCCTCGATCTGCATGGCCAGAGCCGCGCGCGCATCGCCCTTGGCCGCGGCCTCCTCAACGTCACGGCGGTCGGTAAACTGTCCGGTGACTCCGAGAATGCCGGACTTCTTGTTCAAAATCGAGTCCATCTCCTTGGGAGAGACGCCTTCCTTGGCCATGACGAAGAAATCAATGGCCGGGTCATGGTCTCCAGCCCGCGTGCCCATGACCAGGCCTTCCAACGGCGTCATGCCCATGGATGTGTCGTAGGAAAGGCCGTTGTGAACCGCGTTGATCGAGGCGCCGTTGCCGATGTGGCAGATGACCAGATTGCACTTGAACGGATCCTTGTCCAGCAGCACGGCCGCGCGCTTGGCATTATAAAGGAAAGAAGTGCCATGGAATCCATAGCGCCGAACGCCGTATTTCTCGTACCAGGCGTAGGGCAGGGCGTAGACGTAGGCGTGCGCGGGCATGGTTTGATGCCAGGCGGTATCCATGATGGCCACATGCGGAATCGCGGGCATGAGATCCTTAGCCGCCTCGATGCCCATGATGTTGGGAGGATTATGCAGCGGGGCCAGAGCCGAAATCCTCTTAAAGGCGTCGATCGCCTCGTCGTCAATCAAGACGGACTTGGCGAATTTCTCGCCCCCGTGCACCACGCGATGCCCCACGGCCGCTATGCTTTTGGTGTCGGGGATGACCCCGTGTTCCGGATGGACCAAGGTGTCCATGACCAGCTTGATGGCCATCTTATGGTCGGGACATTCCCGCTTGATGATAAGCTTTTCCCGGCCGTTGGTCTCGTGGGCGATAAAAGAGCCGCCGACCGTGACCCGTTCCACGATGCCGGTGGCCAAGGTCTCCTGCTTGGCCCAGTCGTAAAGCCTGTATTTGACGGACGAGCTGCCGCAATTAAGGCACAAAATTCTCATGATGGGGGCTCCTTATCTTTGGGGCGACAAAATTATTCTACCAAATCCCGAAACTATTAGCGGCGCTAATGGGATAGGCCGTGCAGCGCCCACATCGACAACACGCCCACGCCGAAGGCTGCGAAGGCCGAAAAATCCGCGCGCCGATGCAGTCGGGGAGCGAACTCGGCCGCGCTCAGGTAAAGGAAGGAGCCGCCGGAGATGCCTAACAAAACCGCCGACCATCCCGGGCTCAGTTCGGTGAGTCCGAGTCGGCTGATCCCGCAACCCAAGGGCGTGGCCGCGGCCATGATAGCCAGCAATAGGAGACTGCGCCCGTGGGAATATCCGGCCTGCCCAAAAATCGACGTAAGAGTGAAGCCGTCCATGATCTTATGCAGAACCATGGCGCCGCCGACGGCCATGCCGGCTGCGCCGTTGGCCGCAAAGGCGACCGACAGATTAAAGCCGTCCATGAAAGCATGGGTGAAAAGACCGGCCAGAGCCGCCCAACCCAGGACATGCGTCTGGCAATCCTCCAGATACTCGGTGCAAGAGTCGACCATGGTGAAATTCTGGATTACGTAAAGCAGAAAAAACGCCCCCATCGCTCCGGTGCCAGCCATGGTGGGATGATATTTCCAAGCCTCCGGAAGCAAATCCAGGAATGTGACCGCCACCAGGATGCCAGAGCGAAACGCGAAAAGCCGGCGCAGGCTCGGCCGGGAAAGAAGGTTCTGAGCCCATGGGACCATGCCGCCGATAGCGGTCGCGACCAAACCCGCCCCAAGAATGGCGACAAGCATGACATCACAATAGTTTTTTACCGGAGAGAGAGTCAATTTCCTCGTCACGCCGGTTCCACGCCGGTCTGGGCCCAACGCAGCTCATCTTGTATAATGACTGGGCCAATCATGAACGCTTTTTGGGCGGCGGTGCGCGGGCTGGATGAAGCGCTATTCCATCAGGTCAACCAAGTGTGGACGAACTCCTGGTTCGACGTAGTATTTCCCTTCCTGACCGACCTCAACAGGAACCGCATACTGGTCTGGGGAGCCTTGCCCGCGGCGATCCTATGGTGGCTGTATGCCCAGCGCGGACGAGCCTTGCGCGCCATCGCCGCGCTGACCCTGGCCGTGGCGCTTTCGGACGCATTATCCCACCGATTCATCAAGCCTTGGTTTCAACGCGCCCGCCCGGAGAAGGCCGGCGTCTCCGTGGTCTTGCGCACGCGCGCGCATGTCGGCTACAGCTTTCCTTCCAACCACGCGGCCAACTCCTTTAGCGCCGCCGCGGTGCTGGGGCTGGCCTATCCCGGCTTGCGCTGGGCGGCGCTGCTGATGGCCGCACTGGTCGCCTATAGCCGCGTCTATGTGGGCGTGCATTTTCCGGCCGATGTCCTGGCCGGCGCCATCTTGGGCTTGGGCCTCGGAATCATGACCGGCCTGACTTTGGTTCGCCCGCGCCGCCGCTAAGAATATCCCATCGGATTGTTCCCCTATTGGCGCCTTTCTTTGCATTGTTTTATATATTTGTTTTATCAATATTAATAATATTATATATTTATGTATTAAATGCTTTCTCTTAATTATCACCACCTCTACTATTTTTGGATCACGGCCAAGGCCGGCAGCATGACCAGGGCCAAGGACCAATTGCTCTTGGCCCAGCCCACGCTCAGTCTCCAGCTTCAGCGATTGGAAAAATCCCTGAATACGCGGCTGTTCCACCGCAGCCGTCGCGGCGTCTGCCTGACGCCGGCGGGAAAAACCGCTTTCGACTACTGTGAAAACATCTTTCGAAACGGAGACGCGCTGGTCCGCGCCTTGTGCCCGCGGCAGGCGCCGTCTCCCGTTTCATTGCGCGTGGGCGCCGCAGAATCCGTCTCTCGCCAGATCATCCTGCGCATTCTCGACTCCGTATCGGTTTCGGAGACGGGCGGCGGAGCCACCGTGCTCGCTTGCCCTCATGGGGAATTGCTGGCAAAGCTCCGGCTGCGCTCCTTGGACTTCGCGATATCCGACCTGGACTTCCCGGCCGACTTGAGCAAGCAATTGCAGGCGCGGCTGGTATGCGAATCTCCGGTTCACTTCGTGACGTCGCCGCGGCTGCGGGACAGCCTTGGGCCGCTTTCCGCCGCCGGGCCAGAGTTCCCCTTGCTGCTTAGACCTCCGGATCACGCGCTGCGCAAGCAAGTGGACGGATACCTCCGCCGAGCGCGGATTCGCTTCCATATCGCGGCGCAGGCCAATGACCCCGAGCTCCTGCGTCTGATGGCCATACGGGCCGAGGGCGTGGCCGCGCTAAGCGCCGCGACTATCCAGGAAGACTTAAAAGCGAGACGGCTGGTCATCATGGAGAGCTCCGGGACCGGTATCCGGGAACGCCTGTGGTTCCTGGCCGGCGGCAATCCTCCCTTGACCGGCGCAGCGCTCCATCTCATGACACGATTTGAAATGTAAAAGGACATTATTGGAGGCGCCATGTGCTACATCAATGAGACATTACTGCCGGGAGAGCGGCTCGTGCATAGAACGCGGCCGCACCCCGTCGTTTTTCTGCAGCCCGCCTTTCTTTGGCTGACGGGAACGGCGTTGAGCTTGGCGATCGCCCGCTTCTGGTCCTTTGAGCTCGGCCTGCTGGCCGCCGCCGGGGTTCTAGCCGCCAGTCTGCCTCTCTTTAGCAGGCATCTGTCCTGCGAATACGGATTGACGAACAAACGGTTTTTCATCAAGGCCGGATGGCCCAGGCGGCAGACCTTGGAAACCACGCTCGGCAAGGTCGGAGTCATTACAGTCAACCAAGGCCTCGCCGGGATGTTGCTCGACTACGGAGACGTCACCGTCATGGTCGCTGGCGGCGGCAAGGACGTCTTGGCGAAGGTCCACTCTCCCCTGGAGTTTCGCAGCAAGGTCTTCGAGCAGATGTTGTCGGAATCCGAGGCCGGCGCCCCGTGCCCCGGAAAAGTATAGTAGAATCCATATGCGCGCCCGTAGCTCAGTTGGTCAGAGCAGCCCGCTCATAACGGGTTGGTCGCAGGTTCAAGTCCTGCCGGGCGCAGGCCTTTTTCAGAAGCCCCGGCAGGCCCTTGAAAAAGATTGTAAAATCAGACAGCGTCTCGCTCAATCACGGCAGCCGCCTCCTCATTTCAAGGAATGGTGAAACCAGAAGTCGTCGCCTATCTCCAGGCCAATCTCGACAAGCACCCGGTTGACGACTTGCGCCAGCAGCTGGCCAGCGAGGGCATCAGCGCCCCTGATTTCGAAGACTCCCTGAAGTCCGCGCTGCTGGCCCCCCAGACCGCGGCGGATCCCTCGCCGCGCTCGACCCCCAGCCGCGCCAGTCTCATCTTCTTGATCATCGGCGCAGTCCTCGTGGCCGCGGCGGCGCTCATCGTCTCCCGCATGCAGTCGCCCAGCCCGCCTTCCTCTGCGCCCTCATCCCAACTCGCTTCTTCCGGAGGCGAGGCCGCCTTTGTCGGACAAACAGGCTACGTCATCCGTTTGCCCAAGTCTTATGAGGCCGTCGACTCCTTCAAGGACCCCCAACGCTCCCAGGAGGTAGTCCATTTCTGCCGGATTGGAACCGACCCAACGAACTTCCTTAACGAGGGACTCTTTGGACAACTGGGGATAGTCCGCCTCGAGGTCCAGCCCAACCCCTTCGCCGGCAGCATCGCCGGCATAGACCGACTCTCCCAATTGATCGCCGCCCAACACCAATCCAGGGGCGACAAGTTCTCCATAAAGAACATCCAGGTCTCATCCTTAAGCGGCATCCAACTCGCGGTAGAACTGCCTCAACCCTATATCGAGTCCTATATCCTGGGTGAAAAAGTCCTCTATCATTTCTATGCCGGCCTCGATGACGCGGTTTATCGCGACATCCTCAACAGCCTGCGCGATCCCCACGCAGAGACCTTATAACAGTCCATGCGCGCCAGGCGCCGCCACCAATTCATCATCGCCGCTGCCGCGTGCATCATTGCGGTCGCCGTTGTCTTCTACGTTGGACTCTTCTATCGGTGGCTCTCCCGCCGCGTGCCGGCCCCGCCCCAAAAATCCCGGTCCGCTCGATCCGCCTCCGAACTGCAGAAAGCCCGTTCCGACTTTCGCGCCCGCTTTCTCGATCCCATAAACCACCTGCGCTTGGCCGAAGCCCTATACCACAACGGCCGGCCGGTCGACGCGTTCTATGTCATGTATTGGGCCCGCGGGTTCTTCGGCGACGAAGCCTTCCTGCGGGCCCATTCCCTGGTCGTCCTGTACCAGGATCGGCATTTTTTGGACGCCGGCGCCTTCGACCCGTCCGCGGAAAACGAAGCCCGGCTCAATAAGATTCTCGCCGCTTCTCCCCACGAGCCCAATACTCTCAATTATCTTGCCCACATAGCCGCATCCCGAGGCCGGCGGTCCGAAGCTCTTCGCCTCCTTGACTCCGCGCTCGCCGCCCACCCCGATGAGCCGGGGCTTCTTTATTACCGGGGACAGCTAGCCTCCGAGTCAGGCGACTGGCGCGCCGCTCTCACGCATTGGTCGCGCCTGGCCACGGCGAATCCCCAAGCCTTTGAGACCCGCATGGCCTTGGAAGAGCTCGGGCGCCTGGCGCAACGCCCTGCCTCCGGCCCCGGCGCGGAAGAAGCGCTCCTGGCTCGGGAAGCTCTTGAAGAACTCCGCCGTTTAAAGCCGGATGACCCGCGGATTTATTCCACCCTCGCTCTCGCGATTTGGAACCGGGACGGCATTGCCGGAGCCCGGGCCATGGTGGCGGAAACTCTATCCCGTCAGCCCGCGCATGCCGGGGCTGCCAGGATCGAGGCCGCTCTGGCTCTTAGCGACGGCGACGCGCAACAGGCCTTGCGCCGATTCACCGACGCATGGGAAAGCGCCCCGGAGGATCTTTACAGCGCCGCCAAGCTCGCTCAACTCCATTTCAAGCAGCGCGCTGATCGCGAGGCCGCCTTGCCCTTCTATCTAGCCCTCTACCGGGCCAACCCGCGCTACGACGACGGCGAGCCGGCCGAGCAGCGCATAAGAGAAATTCTCGATTACCGGCGAGAAGAGCTTCTGCGCTACGCCCAGGTCGAAACCCTGGGGCGCCTGCTGACAAGCGAAGACGCCTCGCTGCGCGCCGAAGCGGCCGCCAAGGCGGCTCAATTCAAGGACCCGCGCTGGATCGACGCCCTCGCCGAAATGCTTGATGACGACGCGGAAATAGTCCGCCATAACGCCGATTACGCCCTTTTTCAAATCGCCAAGAAATCACCGTCCGCCGTGCGCGTGCGCCGCGATGAATGGCTGCAAAGCGCGCAGCCCCTGGTCCGCGCCAGAGCCCTCAACTTGTTCGCGGATCTCGAGCCGTCGGAAACCCTGCCTCTCGTGACGCGCGCCCTGGCGGATCCGGACCCCGCGGTCCGCTTGCTGGCGCGGGTCATGGTTTTAGACCATTATTATGCGCAATCCGCTCCCGCCGCCAAGGCGCGCGCCGACTACCTGGCCCGCGAAACCGACCCCGCCGTTTTGGCGCTCTACGACCGCCTGCCGCCTGCTCCGGCCCAGCGCCGCGGAGAAACCCCCGCCGCCGGACCCAAACGCCGGCTGCCGTCCCCCTAGCCCATGCGCGAATCCGGTTGCCCTGCGCCATTATTCGACAGCCATGTCCATCTGACGGACCCGCAGTTCGACGCGGACCGGGAGGCGGTTCTTGCCCGCGCCGCGGCCGCGGGAGTCTCACGGCTTGTCGAAATTGGGGATTGCCCCAAGCACTGGTCCCGTGTTTTGGCCTTCGCCCGCGCGCGCCCAAAAACCGTGCGTTGCGCCTTGGGTCTGCATCCCTACTACGCCGATCAATACACCGACGAACTGCTCTCGCGCCTCGCCGAACACTCCCTCTTGCCCGAGGTTGTCGCGATAGGAGAGATCGGTCTCGATTATACGCGCGCCTCTGTCCCCGCGCCCGTTCAGACGGCCGCCCTGCGCCGCATCCTCGCCGCCTGCCGCCGCTGGGAAAAACCGGTGGTCATCCACTGCCGCGACGCCTATGCGGACCTGCGCGCCATCGTCGCGGAAATCTTCCCCTCGAGTCCTCCCCCATACCGGTTCTGGGGCGTCGTGCATTGTTTTTCCGGAAGTCCTGATGACGCGGCCTTCTTGGCCGCGGCCGGCTTCGCTTTGGGCGCCGACGGCCCCATCACCTACCCGAAAAACTCCGCCCTGCGCGCGGCCTTCCTCCGAATCGGCCCAGACCACACGGTCCTCGAGACCGACAGTCCTTACCTTCCGCCTCAAACCCGCCGGGGACAGCGCAACGAACCCGCGGCCGCGACTCAAATCTGCGCGGCCTTGGCCGAGCTATGGGGCATGCCCGGCCATGAGGCGGCACAAATCGCCACGCGCAACGCGCTGGCGCTATATCGACTGGGCTAGTCTTACCTGAGGACTTCGAATCCGGCCTTGGTCACGGCCCGCGGCACGCCCGTGCGCTCAAGGTCGCAAGCCGCACCGCGGTCCGTCATGACGGTCAGTCCCCGGATCACGCGAGAACGCCCTTGGAGCCGGCCGACCAGGCAGGAGATATCCTTGGCCGCCAGTTTCAAGTTTTTCACGCAACCTCCGGAAAACCATCGGATGCGCTGCGTGCCGCTTTTCCGGGAGGGCAAGAGCTTAATCGTCAGCTCGGTCTCCGAAACAAAGAGATCCCCCACCTCCTGGGTTTTGGGCTTAGCCATATGTATTGTCCTCGTTCTCGGCGCTTTCGCAGGAACATAATACAAAATGACTCACCTTCGCACTAGAAAAATTCACGGCTTGGCCGGCTCGGGAACAGGCGCCCTCGGCAGAAAAGCCGGCTGCACCAGCCACCCTTTTTCTTCGGCCAGCCGGCGCAAGGCCGGATCCCCCCGGTCGAGCAGGAGTTTAACTCCCCCGCCGTAAAAAAGCATCTCCTGATCGTCGCGACTGGAACCCACGACCAAGGCCGGCGGGCGACCCAGCTGCGTGACCGCGATCACGGCCTTGCCTCCGTTTATGGGAACAGGCTCGGAGACCTCCCCGCTCAACTTGTCTTGGACGAGCTTGCCGCGGATGCCCCAGTTGCGGGAGATATCGATTCCATATTCTCGGGTCACGACCTCCAATTGTTTCTGCTCGTTGGCGTCTATGACCCAGACGTCAAAGCCGGACTTAAGCAACAAGGAAACAAGCTCCTTGATTTCCGGGATGAAAGCCAAGCCGCGGCGAATGGCGATCGGGGCCGTGTCCTCCGGAGAGGAGCGCACCAACTCTTCCTGCACGGGCCGCATGAATGCCTCTCCCATGGTAGCCATGGCATAAGAGGACACCTCCTCCGCGCGATATCCGCGCAAGAGCTTGGCCAGCCAAGTTCGACATTCCAGACGCCCGAGTTTAGAACACATGTCCTGGTAAGCTTGAAAAAACCCCTTGCGGTATTGGTGGTAAGCGGGCTGCTGGGGCCAGGTCGACACGGGCGTCTGCGCGAAGATTTCTTGCGCCGCGCGCAGCCGTTGGCGCCCATAGGCGATAGGAACCTCCCGCCAAAAGCCATCATGGAACTTAAAATCCGCCCGGTCAACCATCCGTTGGAACACCGCCTCGCCTATATCGTTGACGATGGCCGCGTCGTTGAAAGCGACAACCGCCGCCGGAGGGTTTTGCGCGTCATACTTGGACGAGTCCTTGCCGCGTCCGGCCACGAGATCCTCCACCGCTTTCTTGACCTCGGGACGCCAGCGCCCCGGCGAGAGTCGCGCCGCGCCCTGGCCCGGCTCCTGGGCGGATCGGGGCGCGCTGCTCTTTTCCAGGGACTCCGCCTCGAGCCGCGGCACCCGCGCCGGCGACGAGATTTTTTTATGCCAGCGCGGATTGCGCGGCTTGCGGGCGTGCGCCGAGCTTGCGGCCGCCGCCGCGCAAGCGGCGGTTAAGGCCCAGAAAATCCCTGTCCGCGCAAAAGAAAGTTTTGACATGGCGCATTTATGTTATAGAATATTTTTTCACGGCTTGAGCGCGTCCATGCAGGAGGACGTCGCCCAACCGCAGAGCGACGTCGTCGGCGACGAGGACACCATGAGCCAAAGACATGATTTAAAAAAATCCGATTTTCTTCAAGAGCCTATCGAGCACATCGATATCGCCAAGCACGACAGCCGCGCGCTCATAGAGGCCATGTCCAAGATGTCCTTTTCCGCCCGGGACTTGGCGCGCGCCAGCGAGATTTACGACCGCATGCTGGCGGACAAGGATTGCGACGTCATCCTGTGCCTGGCCGGTTCGCTTTTTTCAGCCGGCCTCAAGCGCGTCGTCTATGACATGGTTAACAACAACATGGTCGACGCCATAGTGTCTACGGGAGCCAATATCGTCGACCAGGACTTCTTCGAGTCCCTCGGCTTCAAGCACTACAGGGGCAGCAAATGGACCGACGACCACGCCCTGCGCTCCGTGCGCGTCGACCGCATCTACGACACCTTTATTTGCGAGGACGAATTGGGCAAGTCCGACGACACCATTGCCAAAATTGCGGACTCGCTCAAGCCCCAACCCTATTCCTCCCGAGAGTTCATCGAGGAAATGGGCAAATACCTGGTCAAGAACTGCAAGGTCAAGGACTCCATCACGCTGGCCGCTTACAAGAAGCGCGTGCCCATATTCGTGCCCGCATTTTCCGACTGTTCCGCCGGTTTCGGCTTCCTGCATCACCAGTGGCACAACCCGGACGCCCACGCGACCATCGACTCCGCCCGCGATTTCCGGGAGTTGGTCCGGCTCAAGATGGCGGCCAAGGACACGGGGCTGGTCATGATCGGAGGCGGGGTTCCCAAGAACTTCGCCCAGGACATTACCGTCGGGATGGAGATGCTGGGCTATGAGGGAAAGATGCACAAGTACGCAGTCCAGATCACCGTCGCGGACGAGCGCGACGGCGCCTTGTCCGGATCAACCCTGCGCGAAGCCTGCTCCTGGGGCAAGGTCGATACCGTTTACGAACAGATGGTATTCTGCGAAGCGACCATCGCCGTGCCGCTGCTTGCCTCCTACGCCTATCATAAGGGATCCTGGCGCGCCCGCAAGGCGCGCAAGTACAGCGATCTCCTAAACGACGCGAATATCCCCGCTCCAACCGCGTTGCGGTGATGCGCTTTCCTCTCTCCGCGCTCCAGCCCGCCGGGGAGACTCGCGCGGGCCATTTTATGGGCGTGGCGGCGCCGCTGAAAAAGGCGCGATTCGTCGTCTTGCCGCTGGCTTATGAACGCACCACCTCTCACAAGAAAGGAACCTGTCGCGGCCCCGCGGCGTTGCTCGAAGGCTCCTTGGGCGTCGAGCTCTTCGACGAGGAACTGGGCCGCCAAACTTACTCCGGCGGAATCCACACCCTTCGCCCCCCCCGCCTAGCAGGCCCGGCGCACCGCGTCTTTGCCCGCATTGCCGCGACCGTGGCGCGCATTGCCGCCATGCCGGACAAGACTCTTTTTTGCCTCGGCGGCGAGCATTCCCTTTCTCACGCGACAATCCCCCCTTTTCTGCGCCGATACCCTGACTTGGGCGTTCTGCACTTTGACGCCCACGCGGATATGCGGCCGGAATATGAGGGTTCCCCCTTGAATCACGCCTGCGCCATGTATCCCATATCCAGGCAATGCCCCATTGTCCAGGTAGGCATCCGTTCCGTGGCCGAGGAGGAAGCCCACTTGCTTAACCGCGGCCGCGTCTCGACATTTTTGTGGCATGAGCATCGCGACATGCGGCGGCTGATTCCGCAAGTCCTGCGCCGATTGCCCCCCACGGTTTATCTTTCCATCGACCTGGACGGCTTCGACCCCGCGGCCATGCCGGGAGTAGGCACGCCCCAGCCCGGCGGATACCTCTGGCACGAGGCGCTCGCTCTTTTCAAAGCCGTCATCGCGTCAAAAAAAGTTGTCGGCGCGGAAATCATGGAGCTTTGCCCCCTGCAAGATACCGTTTCATCCGAAGTCGCCGCGGCCAAGCTCATCTATCGCCTGATGGGATATCTGCAGGCCTGACCAAATTCCGAGCCTCTGCCCCGTTCGCATAGCCCTATCCCCCTGCAATTGAATACCCGACGCGTGGGCCCATCCCGGCACAATTCCGACCCGACTTACAACACAACTGCTCTTAAACATATTAAAAGATAATACATAGCATTAAAAAGCACCTAACAGACTACACCTGCCTGCGTGTTTCACGTGAAAACTTTATCCGTCATACTTGCTGAGTTCAAACGTGAAAACTTTTTCACAACGCTGCGTCGATGAGTTGATTGCGCAGCACGATGAATGCTATAAATATCGTGCATGCCCCGCAACGAACAAAATTCCCACCACTCCAACCACCGGAGAATGCATTGGCAGAAATAATTGTTGTTGCAAATCAGAAGGGGGGGGTTGGAAAGACCACAACCGCCATAAACCTTGCCGCGGCCATCGCCTTGCTCAAACAGGAGACCTTGCTCATAGATCTTGACCCTCAAGGCAACGCGACATCCGGGCTTGGCTTTGACAAGAGGCAATTTACACCTAGCGCATATAATGTCCTTGTTGAGTTGTTACCGATTGAAAAAACCATCAAAGGAACCGTAATACCAACTCTATTCGTTTGCGGATCTGGACCAGAGCTGGTTGGAGCTGAAGTAGAGCTTGTACCAGCATTGGCCAGGGAAAGCCGCCTAAAAGGCGCTATCTCAGCAGTGAAAGATAGATTTAAATTTGTTGTTATAGATTGCCCTCCGTCGCTTGGCCTGCTCACAATTAACGCTCTAAACGCAGCAAACAAGGTTATAATTCCAATACAAGGTGAATATTACTCAATGGAAGGCCTAGCCCACTTCCTAGACACAATCAATAAAGTAAAAGAAGCCCTGAATCCATCCCTGGAATTAGAGGGGGGAGTTCTAACAATGTTTGATTCGCGCATGGTGCTATCCAACCAAGTAAAACAAGAGGTTGAGAAATACTTTGGCAAATCCATTTTCAAGACCATAATACCACGGAACATACGCCTTGCGGAAGCTCCAGGATTTGGACAATGCATTTTTCAATATGATCCGCGGTCAAGGGGAGCGGAAGCTTATGCTGATCTGGCCAGAGAATTCCTGGCGCGGCGCGGAATTCAAGACCCAGTCTCGGATGCCAAACCTGAAAACAAACCAGCGGAGAAGATCTCATGAGAAAAGCTTTAGGAAGAGGACTTGCGGCTCTCATACCGACAGAAGAAATTTCTAAAAATACTTCTTCAACCGGAACCCAACAGGACGTTTCCCTCAAGATACCAATTGAAAAAATATGTGTAAACAGATACCAACCACGCAAACATTTTGACCAAGAAAAATTAAGCGAGTTGGCCTCTTCAATAAAAGAACATGGTCTGGCACAGCCTATCGTGGTATCATATGACCAAGCAAAAGATAACTATGAGATTATTGCCGGAGAAAGACGATTACGCGCCTGCGAACTCGCAGGAATGAATGAAGTCGAAGTTATAATCCGATCTGCGAAATCAGACAAACAACGCCTCGCCCTGGCTCTGGTGGAAAATTTGCAGCGCGAGGACCTAAATGCCATTGAGCAGGCTCTCGGCTATCTGCGACTCATGAAGGAATTTCAAATATCTCAGACAGAACTCACACAAGTGGTAGGAAAGTCAAAATCATCTGTCTCAAATACACTGCGTCTTCTTGAACTACCAGAAAACATCCAAAAATCAATACAATGCAGACAAATTAGTGAAGGTCATGCTAGAGCGATATTAATGGTACCTGATCATTCTTTACGTCAAGTCCTATTCAATCGTGTATTAGAACAAAATCTATCGGTTAGGGATACAGAAGATCTGGCGAGAACAACCAATAAAAAAGATGATATATCTGATTCATATAAAACAAACAAACCGTCAAAATCAGCTGATATAAAATCAATTGAAACATCTTTACAACACAGATTAGGCACAAAGGTTGACATCAAAACAAAGAAGGACCCAACAAAAGGGAGCGTAACTATCTTCTTTTATTCTCTAACTGATTTTGACAAAATAGTAAAAGTGCTTACAAAATAATGATTTTTTTAATATTTATAGCTTCGCTAATTATACCTTCGTGCCAAGCCGCGAATAATTCTCACGCATCGGCAACAAGCACTATACTTCCTACTTATATTGCTTTAACCCAGAACATTAACGATTTTACCAGGTTCGCTGATGGTGGAGATGACGCCAACTGGTACATAGGCTTCAATAACTCCTGGATCGTTAAATTACCGCCTGCGCCCACTGGCGAATTCAAACGCGCATTCATTGGAGCCAAGGTCGGCCGTGCAAAGACGCGCCCCACCCCAAACAAGCCCTGGCTACGCGAGGTCATACCAGGCAAGATATATATGGCTATATCACAGTCTCCAGCCTTCACATCTCAACAAAGCTTCTTTCTTGCCGAAACCAAGGATCTTCCTTTGGAGGCCGACCCTCAGGCTCATATAGAAGGAATAGGTTCCGGAGAATGGTTGTGGGCAGAAGTCCCATTATCCCTAATAAGCTTTAAGCGCCCGAATTACCTGATCATATGGTCACCCACAAACATGTTTCAAAAAGCCGCGAGTTCCCCGATTCTCGCGGCCGCGGGGGTAGATGATACCGGTCCGCGGGAAACAAAGGCCTGGAATAACCGCTCCATATCAGGCGTGCCCCCAAGGACTCCCGAAGGCAGCCTGGAAACCCCGATAAAAACCATTTACCCGGCCCTTGCCATCAAACTCGCCCCGCCCAGCACCAGTGAAATCAGCGTATCCGAATTTCTTTTTACGCGCGACACCAAGAAGTGCGTGGCCCGTTTCTCCGCGTGGGGGGAAAACATCGCCGAGGCATGGATAGAGTCTTCCAATGATGGCCTCGATTGGGAACGCGTATCTAAAATCCGTCGTCGCCAACCTTTCATTTTTTCAATAACCGACGAAAAGTGCCCGGCCTCCGGATACTACCTCCGCGGGGCCGTGCGAGATATATTAGGCAGCACGGGCTTGGGAGAGCCCTATAGAATACCCTATGCCAACCCCTAAATCCGCCGGATTACGCATTGCCGTCGTTGGAGCCACCGGCATGGTCGGACGCGAACTGCTCGCGCTCCTCGAACGCCGCCGTTTCCCTGTCGCCCAACTTCAGCCTTTCTCATCCGGCCGTTCTTTGCAGAACGTCCGTTTCCGCGGCCGAACGCTTCAAGCCCCGGCCATCGACGCCAAACTCCTGTCCTGCTGCCAGCTGGTCTTTATGGTCAGCTCGGAGGAGGTGGCGCGCCGATTCGGACCAAAGCTGGCCGCCGGCGGCGTGTGGGTCATCGATGACAGCTCTGAGTTTCGCCTCGATCCAAAGGTTCCTCTCGTTATCCCGGAGGTCAACTCCAGCGCGCTCAACTTCCACCAACGCCTCATCGCGGGCCCCAATTGCACCATGACCGGCATCGCGGTGGCCGGCTGGCCTTTGCACAAAGCCGCCACGGTCCGAGAAGTCCGACTAGCCACCTATCAAGCGGTCTCTGGCGCGGGCCGAGACGCCCTGACGGAATTTTTTGACCAAAGCCGCGCCAACGCCGCGCGGCAGACCCTCGCGCCTGACGGCCGCGCGCCTATCTGGCCTTGCCCCGCGCGCCGCGCCCTGCCCCAGCCCATCGCCGGCAATGTCTTTCCGCAAGTCGGAAGTTTCGACCCCCAGGGACACTGCGGGGAGGAAACAAAAGTCGCCCGCGAACTACGCAAGGTATGGTCCGCCGCGCATCTGCGCGTCAGCGTCACCGCGGTGCGCGTTCCCGTGGTGCGCGGACATTCCCTGGCCGCCTGGCTTCGCTTCTCCCGCCCCTTTGCGCCGCAACGAGCGCGCCGCCTCCTCCGGCATGCCCCGGGGCTCAAATTAATGACCGCCAACTACCCCACGCCCCTGGCCATGGCCGGCCTGGCCCCGGTTTTCACAGGGCGGCTGCGCCCCGGCATCGACGCTCGCGAGCTCTGCCTCTGGGTCGTATCCGATAATCTTCTTAAAGGCGCGGCCCTCAATTCCGTTCAGATCGCCGAACATATCCTGCGCAAGGGCTGGCTCAAGCGTCCATGACCCGCGTCATCGCCCCAAGCCTGCTGCTTTTTGGCGTCATGTGCGCCTGGGCTGAGCCTCCAAAACTGCCGCCCCGAGAAGGCCGCGCCATCCCTGAAACGGCCGATAAGGGCATGCGCCAGGAACAAACCGCCTCCGCCGTAGTCGGGGGAGTCCCGCTGGCCGCGGTGCTCTTCCGCAATCCCGCCAAGAACCTCAACAAGCTCGCGGTCTACGCAACCTTAAAAGGAAAATCCTATCTCGTCTATACCCATCCGTCTTTTATCGACCGTCTCAAGTTTGATCCGGCCCTGCCGGGCCAGGGCTTCCTCGACCTTTTCGCGGACGGCTCTCGCGCTATCGTCTATCATGCCACGACGCCCGGGCTCAACACACGCACTCTCTACGTCCTGCGCTGCCAGGGGCCTCGCGTACGAAGAGTCGGTTCCTTTCCACAAGGCGAACTCCGGGCTTTGCGTGGCGCCGGCCGTCCCGTGATCGTCTCCCAAACCCTCGCCTTGGGCCGATATTTTTCCGTGGGCTGCGAAAACTTCTACGCCATGTCGCAGAACGCTTATCAGACCAGGATCTATGAATGGCGAAAAGGGGACTTCATCGACGCCTCGACGAAGTTTCCGGATTTCTTCGCCGAGAAAATAAAAGGCCTGGAGGATCGGCTCGCCCTCATTCCAAAAGAGAAACAACCCGGGGAATACCTGGGAGGAGTCGTGGCGCTTTACTACGACTATGCCGCGCAAGGCCGGCCGCGCCAAGGCTGGAATCGCCTCAGCTCTCTGCTCAAACCCCCGCCCTACGCCTTCCCAAAATTATCCGCCTGCCTCTCCCAGGTCCAAGCCGATTTGCGCCGCAAGCTGGATATACCGCCGGATTGGTGACCCGTCCGCCGCGACGACCGCCTCTAACCTCGCCGCTGTTGGATGTCCCGGCGCCGCTGACCGCGTTCCGATCGTTTTATCTCCCGCCAATTGGCGAGAACCGCGGCCGCGCTCTCCAGACGCCTGCGCCCAAAAACATGCGGGTGGCGCCGCACCAGCTTGCGGTGCTGGCTGCGCGCGACGTCCTCGATATTAAAGAGCCCCTTTTCACTGGCTATCTGCGCATGCAGGAGCACTTGAAGCAACACGTCGCCCAACTCGTCCTCGATCTCATGCCATCGACCACGCCGCAGGGCCGCCGCAAGTTCTCGGGTCTCCTCATTCAAAAAACGAATAAGAGTCAAATGCGTCTGTTTTCTATCCCACGGGCAGCCCCGGGGGGAACGCAACCGCGCCACAAGACGGATCAACCGATGCATGGCCGTCGCCTTGCCGCCGCTCTTGCACCCAGACGCCCGCGCGCTTTTCATGCCTTAGGCGCGGCTATCCGTTCCGCTCCGAAGTATGGCACCAATGCCTTGGGAATAACCAGACTACCGTCCGGCTGTTGATAATTCTCCAAAATCGCGGCAAAGAGACGGCCCACGGCCACGCCGCTGCCGTTGAGGGTGTGCACGAATTCCACGCCGCCCTGGCCGGATCGCCGCACGCGGGCGTTCATGCGCCGCGCCTGGAAATCGCCGCAATTCGAGCATGACGATATCTCCCGGTATTGGCCCTCGCCCGCCATCCACACTTCCAGATCGTACGTTTTGGCCGCCGAAAAGCCCAAATCAGCCGTGCACAGCTCCACCACCCGGAACGGCAATTCCAGCCGCTTGAGCACCGCCTCGGCGTGTCCTGTCAAGGACTCCAGCGCGGCCAAAGACTCTTCCGGCTTTGTAACCCACACCAGCTCCACCTTATCGAACTGATGATTGCGTATAAGTCCGCGAACATCCTTGCCATAGGAACCTGCCTCCTGGCGAAAACACGGGGTGTACGCCGTCAATCTCATGGGCAAATCCGCCTCTGGAATAATCTGGTCGCGCACCAAATTGGTCAACGGCACTTCCGCGGTGGGGATAAGAAACAACGTCTCGGTCTTCTCGCCCTCCGTGGCCGCGATTTTATACAGATCCGCTTCGAACTTCGGCAGTTGTCCTGTCCCCTCAAGAATATCCGGCCTCACCAAGGCCGGCACCCACATCTCCTGATACCCGTGCTCCCCGGTGTGCAGATCGAGCAGAAAGGAAATGATCGCGCGCATCAACCTGGCGCCGGCGCCGCGCCAAAGCGAAAAGCGAGATCCCGACAGCTTGGCCGCCGCCGCGCTGTCCAGCAGACCCAATTTCTCGCCGAAGGTTTGGTGATCCTGGGGTTTAAAACCCAACGGCTTGACGGCCGCCCCCGTGCGAACGACCGGATTATCATCCGCGCTCTTCCCCTTGGGCACCGACGGATGCGGGAAGTTGGGCAAGCCCAACGCGGTCTGCCTCACTCGTGCCCCCAAGCCGCCCAAGGCCTCGTCCTTGCCCGCCATGTCAGCCTTGATTTGCGCCACCTCGGCCATAAGACGGCTCGCCTCGGCGTCATCCTTGCCGGCCTTGGCCTTGCCCACCGCTTGGGACGCGGAATTGCGCCGGGCGCGCAAGGCTTCGACCTGCTGGAGCAATTCCCTATATTGCGCATCGGCCTCAATGAGCGTCTCCAGCACGGGCAGATAACGTCCGCCCCGATCCTTGATTGCCTCTCGGGCTTTTCCCGGCTCTTTACGTATCAGGTTTATATCGTTCATTTGGTTACAGGGAGGATTATCTCCTGGGTAGCGATGGTCTCGACGGCTCCGCGGTGCGGGCTGAGCATCACCTGGAGCTTCAACTGGTCCGGCCAAAATCCCGAGGCGTAAACCCGCCGCAGATAGCGGTTGAACGGCAGGGCCATGGACGCCGAGGGGTCCAACGACACTTCAAAAAGTTGATTGGGCCCGACTTTGGCCACCCGTTTCTCTTCGATCAAAAAGGGCAGCGCCCAAACGCCGTCCTGCCGGCTGCGCACCGGCGCCAAACGCGCCAAGAGACAATAGCGCAAGAGTATGCCGTCGGCCGCCAGCGGACCCCGGTTTTTAAGCACCACCCGGGCCCGAAGCTTGCCCGCGATGCGCGGCGGCGCCGTCTCCAAGCTCACGATATCCGCATAAACCGGCTTGCGCCCCCGGACCGGCTGCGCCAGCTCCCAATGCAGACTCTCGACGCTCAGTTCACCCGCGAGAGGCCCCGCGCCCAACACGGTCAGGCAGATCGCCAGGGCTGCCGCAATGATTGATCGCTCTGCCAATGGGTCCCTACTTAACGTCCGCTATGGGCAATTCCGGGGAACCCGCCGGCTCCATGGCCAAGGGCGCCACGTGCCCGACCTTGTCGCCTTCATCGAGTTTCACCAGCCGAACTCCTTGCGTGTTGCGCGATATGACTTTAATATCTTTGCAGCGTAGACGAATGGTTTTGCCTTTCTCGGTCATCACCATGAGATCCTCTTCGTCGGTGACGAGCTTGACCCCGATGACCACGCCGTTACGCTCGGTCGCCTTGATGGTAATGATGCCGCCCCCGCCGCGATGCTGTCCCCGGTACTCGGAGGCGTCGGTGCGTTTCCCGTAGCCGTTCTCGCAGACCGTCAATAACGTCTTCTTGCTGCCGACGGACACAGCCTCCATGCCGATCACCTGATCGCTCTTGCCAAGCCGGATACCCTTGACCCCTTTGGCGCCACGCCCCATGGCTCGAACATCCGTCTCTTTAAATCGGATGGACATGCCCTCCTTGGTCCCGATAAGAATTTCATCCGCTCCGCCGGTATGCTGGGCCTCGACAAGAATATCCCCTTCCTCCAGGCTGATGGCGATAATCCCGGAACGCCGGATATTCTCAAAATCCGCCAGCGGCGTCTTTTTGATCGTCCCGGCCCGCGTGCACATAACCAGGAAGGTCTCCTTGCCTTTCTTCTCCCCGAATGACCGGATAGCTATGGTCGATGTGATTTTTTCTTCTCCCGTGATCGCCAGCAAGTTGACCACGGCCTTGCCCCGCGAAGTCCGGTTGCCCTCAGGCACCTCATAGGCCTTCAAAGCGAAGACCCGGCCGCGAGTAGTAAAAAACAACAACGTCGCGTGCGTGTCCGTGATAAAAATATGCTCGATAAAATCCTCTTCCTTGACGTCAGCTCCCAGAATGCCCTTGCCGCCGCGTCCCTGGGCCTCATAGGTGTTCACGGGGATGCGCTTAATGTAGCCGCCATTGGATAGAGAGATAAGAACCTCTTCCTTGGTGATGAGGTCCTCCAACGTCATCTCCGCCGCCTCCGTCGTAATTTGCGTCCGCCGAGACTTGCCATACTGTTCCTTGACGGTTTCAAGCTCTTTAACGATGATGGCCATCACCTTCTTGACATCCGCCAGTATGGCCTTGAGCTCCGCGATGCGCTTCATAAGGCCGTCATGTTCTTCCTGGATTTCATTGACGGAAAGCCGCGTGAGCTGATGCAGGCGCATGTCCAGAATCGCCTGAGTCTGGGCCTTGGAAAGCTCGAACTCCATCATAAGCTTCAGCCGCGCCTCGTCCGTGTCCTTGGCGCCGCGAATTATTTTTATGACTTTATCGATATTCCGGAGCGCGATCAGGAAGCCTTCCAGGATATGGGCCCGGTCCAGGGCCCGGCGCAACTGATACTTGGTCCGGCGCACGACGACGACCTTGCGGTGCTGAATATAGTGCCCAAGCATGTCGCGCACGGAGAGAACCCGCGGCCGGCCGTCGACCAACGACAGCAAGATGACACCGAAAGTCGTCTCCATCTGGGTGTGCTTGTAAAGCTGGTTGAGAACCACGTTCGCGTTGCCGTCCCGCTTGACTTCGATGACCACGCGCATGCCCTTGCGGTCGGACTCGTCACGAATATCGGAAATATCCTGTATCTTCTTATCCCTGACCAACCCGGCTATCGTTTCCAGCAGCGCCGCCTTATTGACTTGGTAGGGAAGCTCGGTGACAATGATGGCCTGGCGATTGCCCTTGATATCTTCTATCTCCGTGCGCGCCTGCACCCGGATAGAGCCGCGGCCCGTCTCAAAGTAGTCCCGGATGCCGGATTTTCCCCGCACGATGCCGCCCGTGGGGAAATCCGGCCCCTTAACGATCTTCATAAGCTCCTTTGTCTCTATCTTCGGCTCGCTGATGATGGCCACGGCGGCGTCGCAAATTTCGGACAAATTATGGGGAGGAATATTGGTCGCCATACCGACCGCGATGCCCGAGGATCCATTCACCAGCAGGTTGGGCACTCGCGAAGGCAGCACAACGGGCTCGGCGGTCGTGCCGTCAAAATTGGGAGTAAAATCCACGGTGTCCTGATCAATATCGGCCAGGACTTCCTCGGAGACCTTGGAAAGGCGGCACTCCGTATAGCGGTAAGCGGCGGCCGGATCGCCGTCAACGGACCCGAAATTTCCCTGCCCGTCGATAAGAGGGTGCAGCAAGGAAAAATCCTGAACCATGCGCACCAAGGCGTCATAAACCGCGGAGTCGCCGTGGGGATGGTATTTCTTCAGCACTTCCCCGACCACGCCGGCGCATTTGGAGTACTTCTTATTGGAGGCCAGACCCTCGCTGTGCATGGCATAAAGAATGCGGCGATGCACCGGCTTGAGGCCGTCGCGCACGTCGGGCAAGGCGCGGCCTACGATGACCGACATGGAATAATCGATATAGGACGATTTCATTTCCGCGCCGATGTCGCGCGGAGCGACGTTGCCGACGGGTTCGTTGATCAGCTCGCTTTCGGGCTTTCCCATATATTCTCCCTGATCCGCTGGACTAGATGTCGAGATTCTTTACTTCCTTGGCATGCCGCTCAATAAAGGCGCGGCGAGGCTCTACGCGATCCCCCATAAGCGTGGTGAAGGCCAGCTCCGCGTCCGCCGGGTCTTCCAGCGTCACCTGAAGAAGTTTTCTCCGTTTGGGGTCCATGGTGGTCTCCCAAAGCTGCTCCGGATTCATTTCTCCCAGACCCTTATAGCGCTGAATAGTGGCCCCGGACCGGCCCGCCTCGCGCACCGTCTCAAGGAGATCCCGCAGACTATATCCCTCGGTTTCGGAACGCTCTCCCTTCGCGCGAAAAAGCGGCTTCGTCTTCTCGTCGCGCAGCACTTGATACCATTTCAACTCCAGCCCCATTTCCTCAAGTTTTCCGGCCAGCGCCTCGAGCTTCGCCATCTCCCACAGTTCCTGCATATCCGGCTCCAAGGCCTCTTCGTCGGCCTCCACCGGGACCGCGTCCTCCGGCGCCGGCTTCCCTTTGCGTTCCTCCGCGAGCTTGACCTTTTGTTCGGCCACGTACGCGTCGCGAAATTGGTGCCATTCCTTTTCGCTGTAAAAGAAAAGATACTCTCCCGCGGACTGCTCCACGCGATAAAGCGGCAGCCTGCCTTGTTCCTTATATGCCAAGAAATGTTCCAGGTGCAGGCTCTTGCGCTCCAAATGCCGAAGAAGATTCTCCAACTCCGCCAACAGCTTCAGCAGGTCCTTAAGATCGTCGGCGTCGAGCGTCTTGCTTTTGCCGTTGTTGGGATTAATGGCCGTGATGGCGACCGAGCGGCGTCCCTCATTTAAAAGCCACGCCTCCATCTTCTCGTCGTTCTCGACATACATCTCGGTCTTGCCCTTCTTAACTTTATAGAGGGGCGGCTGGGCGATATAAACATGCCCGTGTTCTATCAACGGCTTCATCTGCCGGTAGAAAAAAGTCAACAGCAGTGTGCGGATATGCTGGCCGTCGACGTCGGCGTCCGCCATGATGATCAGCTTGTGATAACGCAATTTATCAATCTTCAGACCGTCCTCTGCCTCGGCTTCCCCCGGAGCAGGAGAGCCCTCGCGCTGGTTGCCGATGCCGGTGCCAATGGCCGCAATAAGTGTGCGCACCTCGTCGTTGGAAAGAACCTTCACCAGCCGGGCTTTCTCGACGTTGAGAATCTTGCCTTTGATCGGAAGGATCGCCTGAAAGGCCCGATCCCGCCCCTGCTTGGCCGACCCGCCGGCAGAATCTCCCTCGACGATAAAAAGCTCGGCGTGTTCCGGGTCGCGCTCTTGGCAGTCAGCCAGCTTGCCGGGCAGGCTGGAACCGTCCAAAACGCCCTTGCGCCGCGTCAGTTCCTTGGCTTTACGCGCGGCCTCGCGCGCTTCTCCCGCGGCCATGGATTTCTGGCAGACGATCTTCGCCGTCGCCGGGTTCTCCTCGAAAAATACCGCCAGCGCCTCGCCTACGATAGATTTGACGACCCCCTCGACTTCGGCGTTGCCGAGCTTGGACTTGGTCTGCCCCTCGAACTGGGGGTTGGGGATCTTTACCGAAAGCACCGCGGTGAGCCCTTCGCGAACGTCGTCGCCCTGCACCGTGTAATTCTTTCCCTTCAGCATGTCATACTTCTTGATGTAGTCGTTAATAACGCGCGTAAGGGCAGAACGAAAACCAGACAGATGCGTTCCGCCCTCGGGCGTGTTTATATTATTGACAAAACTATAAACGTTCTCGGAATACTCGTCGTTATATTGGATGGAGACATCTACGGAGACATCCTCCTTGTCAATCACAAAACTGACAGGCTCAACGAACAACGTCTTCTTGTTCGCGTTCAAATATTGGACAAACTGCTTGATTCCGCCCTCATAGTGAAAAGTATGTTTCTTATCCTCCCGTTCATCTATGATGGTGATCTTGGCGCCCGCGTTAAGGAAGGCCAACTCGCGCAAGCGATTAGACAGCACGTCGTATGAGAACTGGTGCTGTTCAAAAATTTCCGGGTCCGGCTTAAAAGTCACGCGGGTGCCGTGCTCCTCGGTCTTCCCCGTAATCTTGATTTCGTCGTCCGGCTTGCCGCGCTTGTAAGACTGCGCCCAAACCTTCCCTTCCCGATAAACCTCGACACGCACCCACTCGGAAAGCGCGTTGACCACCGATATACCCACGCCATGCAGTCCGCCGGAAACTTTATACGCGCGCTTGTCGAATTTGCCGCCCGCGTGGAGCACGGTCATAACGACTTCCAAGGCGGACTTGCCCCGCAGGTTCGCGGGAAGCTTGGGATCCTTCATGGGGTCTACGGGAATTCCAGAGCCATTATCAAGCACTGTGACGGAATTTCCCTCGTGCAAAATAACGTCAACCGAAGAACAGCGTCCCGCCAATATCTCATCAACCGCGTTATCGACGGCTTCATAAACCAAATGATGAAGGCCCGTCGGCCCGGTCGATCCGATATACATCGCCGGCCGCTTGCGCACGGCTTCCAGGCCTTCCAACACTTGAATCTTAGAAGCGTCGTAGGCCTCAGCGGTCCTTAAATCCTGTTTTTTTGATTCCGCTTTCTCCGCTATGGTCTGAGACATATCCCTCCGATCGGAGCCTTCCGCGCTCCGCCGCTCATTTTTACCTATCTTAACGTCTCTCTCATTACTCATCTGGTTGCTATCTTAATCCCTTTGATCCATGCGCGGCTGAAATACTTATTAAGACTTTTCACCATGCCGGCGGAACTCAACTGCAATTCCTGCGCTGCCGCCGCGGACCGAGGCTTGACATAAATAAATCCGTTTCTAAAACCAACGAGTTCCAAATGCCGGGATAAATGTCCCAACTCCTTTTGCCATACCGTTCCTAGAATGGCCATCCGGTCTCCCGACATGCCCGTGCGAAATTGGAATGACGCGACCAAGGCCTCGGCGGTAGACCAACGCGCCTTACGCGTGTTTATCATCCCGCGTCAAATCCTCATAGGCATAATCACAAACCGGTAATCCCCGCCGTTTACCGGCTCTATCAAAGCCGGATTGACCGGAGTGGTAAATCCAAGCGACACCTTTTCGGTATCGATATGCTTCAACGCATCGACAAAAAAATGAGGGTTAAACGCGACTTGAAAATCAGCCCCCGAGTAATCCGTCCCCAACTCATCATTGAATTCCAAGTTTTGAGAAGAAGCAGAAATATGAAGGCTTTTGTTTTGTAAAGAAAATTTTACCGATCCGCCGCGATCTAGGGCACAAAGAGCGGCTCGTTTGGTGACAGCCAACAAATCCTTGGTGTCGAGTAAAATAGTTATATCCTTCTTTTTTGGAATAACCTGCTCATAATTGGGAAAAGTTCCTCCTATAAGACGAGATAATAGCGTCGTTTCTTTAAAATTGAAAACTATTTGGTTTTCCGTAACGCCTAAATGCAGCTTCTCTCCGGAATCCATCTTTACATCAAGCGCGCTTAATAGACGAAGCAGCTCGGAGAGAACTTTTGTTGGTACAATAATTTGGAAGTCTTTATCTTTAGGCATTAAATTATTACATATAATCGAAAGCCTGCGCCCGTCTGTTGCTACCATGTCGAGACTTCCTTTCTTCGCCACCCAATAGACGCCGTTCAATACATGACGGGTTTCATCTGAGGACGCCGCGAAAATAGTTTTACGAACCATATCCGCAAAAATCTGAAGCGGTAATTCAAAGGAATTTGACTTATCGAACTCCGGAAGAACCGGATATTCGGCTTTTGGCGCGCCAATAATAGAAAATCTCGAACGTCCGCATTTTAATTGGACTTTATCGCCCGCATCAACCGAAAGCTCCACGTCCTTACCCTCAGGAAGGCTATGAAGTATATCTGAGAATTTTTTAGCTGGAATTGTAATGCTTCCGTCGGCCTCTACTTCCGCAGGAATATAATGCTTGACTCCCATTTCCAGGTCAGTGGAAACCACCTTTACCTTAGCGTTGTCGGTTTCCATCATAAAATTAAGGAGTATAGGCAAGGTGGTTCTAACTGATAAAGCGGACTGTATGGTCTGAACGCCTTTTGAAAGGTCTTCCTTTGTGCAATGTATTTTCATCTTATCATCATCCCCTTATTAATGATCAGTAAAGCGAGGATAACCTCGTTATTCTGACGGAAGAACGGAGCTTTTTATTTGTGGATAAAACAGCGTCTCTTCTAATTTTATACACAGGCGGCCTTCTTTCTTTATCGTTATTTGCCTGATCCACTTAATTTTCCACAACCTTTATATCCGCTTGAAGCTTGTTGACTAATTCCAGGAAAAAAGGATCTTCATCCAACATCTTCTGTATTTTTTTTCTCGCGTGAAGGACCGTCGTGTGATCCCGCCCGCCAAAGGCGCGCCCTATATCTGTCGAGGAAAGCTCCGTCATCACGCAAGCCAGGTACATTGACAATTGCCGAGGCAAAGCAATGGAAGCCGTTCTTTGTTGTCCTTTCAAATCCTTAACATCCAGGGAGTATTTATGCGCGACCAGCCGTTGTATCGTTTCCAGGCGAACAGGAGAAGACGTGTCATGCGGCAAAGAATCCTTGAGTATTTCCTTCGCGTCATCTACGGTCAAACTGCTGCCGGTCATGGAGGCAAAGGCTTTTAATCTGATTAAAGATCCCTCCAATAGACGAATGTTGCTTTTTACTACGGAAGCCACGAAAAGAATAACGTCGTCCGGAACATAAAACTGTTCCAGTTCCGCCTTTTTTCGCAATATGGCTATTCGGGTTTCCAAATCCGGCGCGGTAATGTCCGCTACCTGGCCCCATTCAAAGCGCGAGATGAGGCGACGCTCGTATGGCGTCATTTCCTTAGGTACGCGGTCCGAAGTGATAACGATTTGCCGGCGAGAATCAAAGAGAGAATTAAATGTATGGAAAAATTCTTGCTCGCTTTGTTCCTTTGCGATCAAAAACTGTATGTCATCGATAAGGAGACAATCCAGGTTTCGGTACTTCGCCCTAAAATCATCCGTACGACGATGATGGATGGAATTTATGTACTCATTGACGAATTGCTCCGCCGTGGTGTAGAGAACGCGCGTACGAGGATATTCTTTGCGCAGCGCGTTTCCGATGGCATGAAGAAGGTGCGTCTTTCCAAGGCCGACACCGCCATAGAGGAAAAACGGGTTGTATTGCGTCCCCGGGTTCTTGGCGATAACCTCCGCCGTGGCGTAGGCTAAACGATTTGATTTTCCGATGACGAACGAAGCGAAGGTGTATCGCGGATTAAATTCGCTTAACGGGAATTCGGATTGGGGGCCAGGATCTGAAATAGGGTCCGTAGGCGCCAGGACGCTTTTAAGATCCATGGAGATTTCATAATCAATGCCGATATCGATGCCTGTTATGTCTTTGAAAATGCCGATGAGCCGCTTCTGGTAACGATCTTTTATGCCGTCAGAAAAGAACTTATTAGGCACCTTAAGATGTAAAACATGATTATCCAGCTTGACAACTTCTATTGGGCGCAACCATAAATCCGCGTCTTCACCGATTTCTGAGCGCAGACGTTCCACGCTCTGTGACCAGAGACCAGACGGTTCTAAATTGTTCACAAGTTATCCACAGGTGTGTATAAGAGCAAATCTTTTTATTTATCGTTTAAAAATAACAGTTTATGCGAAATAATTTTTTGCGGAATAATCAGCATAGACCGGCCAAGGAGCACTGCACAAAGCGTACCTAATTTTTGAGGTATAGTCAATTCTATTATAATCTCGATAATTGACAGTCATCCGGCAAAGTGCTTCAATGTTCGTCAGCGCCCGGCCTGGAGTCCGACATGGCGCTCTTGGTTATTCTATTCGATCGGATTGTAAGGAGCGGATGTGGAAATACAACTGACGGCAAAGCAACTTAAGATCACGGATGCGATTCGTAATTATGTGCACGCGAAGATGGAAAAGGCCCAGAAATATTTCGACCATATCGTCTGGGGCCAGGCCTTCTTATTCATAGAAAAGAGGTCTCATAATTGCGAGATGCTCATACATGCGCCTGGTCAAACCTTTCGCGCTCTGGCCGCGGCGGCGGATCTTTACTCCGCCGTTGATCTGGCCTCGGATAAAATCGACGCGCAGATGAAGAAGTTCAAAGAAAAGGTGAGGACCAGGTACAAGACGCGACACGGCAAGGACACGGTGCGCCGAGAGGAGCTCGTCGAGACTCTTCCGCCGCTGGCACAGTTCGCAGTCATACGACAGCCCGTCGCTCCAATGACGGCCAATGAGGCGGTGCGGGATATGGAAGCCCTCGGGCAGTCTTTCCGGCTTTATCAGGACCGAGGATCCAAGCAGATCCAGGCCGTTTTCCGGCGCAGTGACGAGTCCTATGGCATTGTGCAGCCGGTGAAAAAGGCGGCGCGATAGATGGATCGCCGGGCCGCCGCGGATTACAATGTAAGCGACTTGCTGCGGGAGCAAAGGGAAAACCTTAAGCTCGAACTTGTCGCCGGGGAAAAATCCCTTAATCGTCGCATTTCGGTCATAGAACTCAATCGCCCAGGACTAGCCCTGAGCGGGTTCTTGGAACATTTCCGGCCGGAACGCATACAGATCATCGGCTTTGGCGAGCAGGCCTATTGCATGCAGGCCCCGCGGCGTCAATTGACCGCGGCCTTGGAATCCATGCTCAAACCGCGGGAGTTGCCGTGCCTGATCCTCACCCGCAACCTGAAAGCCCCCGGGGTTTTGGCCGCGGTCTGCCGAAAAAACGCCGTGCCGCTGCTTCGTTCCAGTCTGGACACGGCGACTTTTGTCGGGGAGTTGAGCGACGTCTTGGAAGAGAAGCTTGCTCCCGCGACGACCGTGCACGGAGTGTTGGTCGATATTTACGGCTTGGGCGTTCTGATCCAGGGGGAGCCAGGCATCGGCAAGTCGGAATGCGCCTTGGAACTGCTTAAGCGTGGACATATCCTGGTGGCGGACGATGCCGTTGAAATCCAGCATCGGCACGGGGCGGTTTTGCGAGGCATCTGCCCAGAGCCATTGAAACATTACCTCGAGGTTCGCGGATTGGGGATCATCGACGTCAAACTGCTCTTTGGCATCGGTTCAATTCTGGATCACACCCGCATCGAATTATCGATTTATCTCGAGCCCTGGAATGCCCAGACCCATTATGATCGCACCGGCCTAGACGCCAAGAAGGTCTCGATCTTGGGAGTTGAAATCCCCCAGATTCGCATTCCGGTCAGCCCAGGGCGAAACCTTGCCGTCATTATCGAGGTGGCCGCTCTTAATCAGCGGTTGCGCAGCCAGGGGTATTTCGCCGCCGAAACCTTCAATCAGAGGCTCATAGAGAGGATGCGCGCCAGGTGAGGATCCGTTGACTAGCGGTTCGACTGTAGAGCGAAAGGTCTATATCATCACCGGCATCTCCGGCGCCGGCAAGAGCCAAGCCCTTAAGTGTTTTGAAGACTTTGGTTTTTTCTGCATTGACAACCTGCCCATAGCCCTGATGGACCATTTTGCGAATCTCTTGGCCAACTCTCCCCATTTAAACCGGGTAGCGCTGGGCATGGATATCCGAGAGGGACGGTTCCTGGCTGGGCTGCCCGCCATTCTCAATCGGCTCAAGGCCCGGGGCGTGCACCATCGTATTTTGTTCTTGGAGGCTTCCGACGCCGTGGTGATACAGCGTTTTTCCGAAACGCGGCACCGGCATCCCTTGGGCAAAAAGGTGGATCAAGCCATTCGTAAGGAACGACAGAGGCTGATACCGCTCAAGGAGATCGCGGATAAAGTTATCGATACTTCCTCCATGACCCTCGGCGAGCTCAAAGAACGCCTTTCCGAAACCCTGGAACTCACGCGCGCCCGAGAGATGGCCCTTAACATCGTGTCGTTCGGCTATAAGCACGGGCTGCCCATGGATGCCGATATCGTCATGGATGTGCGGTTCTTGCCCAATCCAAATTATGTCGTGCGGCTGCGCCAGCTGACCGGCTTGAATGTGGGAGTTCAGCGATATATATTGAGCCAGCCGATCGCCAAGAAGTTCCTGGGGCATTACCTCAAGCTCATCAACGCTCTGCTTCCCCATTATGTCCGGGAGGGCAAGTCGTATCTGACGATCGCCGTCGGCTGCACCGGGGGACACCACCGCAGCGTTTTCGTGACGCACTATTTGGCCCAAAAACTGCGCACGAGCGGCCATTCCATCCAGGAATTCCACCGCGACATAAACCAGTGATAAACTTCATCATTGTCACGCATGGCGAGTTCGGGGCGTATCTTATGGAGGCGGCCGAGTCGATCGTGGGGCGGCAGGCAGAGGGAGTGAGGGTTATCCCCATCTCTTCCCGGCTGAGCGTCGCGGAGATACGCGAGCGCATTAGGCGGGCCGTCGCCGAACTCCGCGGCGGCGACGGGTTGGTCCTGTTTACGGATATGCCCGGGGGAACACCGAGCAACCTGGCTTTCCCCCTCGTGCAAGATATGCCCAACGTGGAGATGGTCACGGGAGTGAACCTCTATATGCTGGTGTCGGCGTTCAGCCGCCGCTGCGACTGCGCCCTGCCGGAACTTGTGGCCAAGGTCATAGCCGACGGCCAGAGGTGCATCTGCGACGTGCGCAGCCGCTTTTTGGCCCGGCGGGGATGATCCCATGCAGATAGCCCTGGTTCGCATCGATGACAGGCTGATCCATGGGCAGGTGGTCATGGGCTGGATACCGCATCTGAAGGTGGAGGTCGTGATCGTGGCGGCTGATGCGGTGGCGTCCGACCAGACCCAGACCGCGCTCATGCAGATGGCTATGCCCGCGGGCGTGGAACTTTTGACTCTGTCCGTAGAGCAGGCCGCCCGGCGGTTGTGCGACACGCAGGACCGGCGCCGGGTGCTGGTGCTCACGCCCGGACCGCTGGAGGCGTTGCGCCTGTTGGATCAGGGCGCGTCTTTTCAATCGGTCAACGTGGGGGGATTGCACTATACGGCAGGGCGGGTGCAGTTGGGGAAGGCCATTTTTCTCAGCCCCGAGGATAGGGAAGCCTTGCGCGCTATTGCTTTGCGCGGGGCGGCTCTGGAAGGGCGCGCCCTTCCGGATGACGCGACGCTGGATGTGCTGGAAATGCTTGGCGAGGGGGGGCAATGACGCCGGGCGGCTGGCTGGCGATCATGGCGTCAGTCGGCCTGATCGCGATCGTGGAGCTCGACGGCGTCCAGGTGGGACAGATGATGGTTTCCCGACCCCTGGCGGTGGGCCCGTTGTTGGGTTGGTTTTTGGGAATTCCCCAGACTGGTCTTTTGCTCGGGGTCTGCGGAGAGCTGTTGAGCATCGACGATCTTCCTGTAGGCAACAAGCTCCCCCTCAATGTCACGGTGGCGGTCGGCGCCGCGGTTCTGCTCTGCGGCGGGCCTTGGCCCGCCGGGCCGGAGTTGGCGCTGCCTCTCGGTCTCGGTCTGGGCTGGCTGCACCAGAGGCTTGAAACAGCCCTTCGGCAGCGTCGCCGGGCTTTCTGCTGCCGCGCCGAGGAGCGACTTAGAAACGGCCAAGAGCCCGGAATCGGGGCTATGCAGCTTGCGGCGCTAGCACAGCAAGCGGCGGTGACCCTTGCGGTCATGGCGGGCTGCGTGTTCCTGGTTGCTCCCGCGGCGGGCGTTATCGGCGCGCGTCTGCCCGAGTCCGTGCTCGATGGACTCCAATTTGCTTGGAGGCTGGCGCCCTGGCTGGGAATGGGCGTCCTGCTGTACGCCTTGAGGGTGACCCCGTGAACCTAGCGATGCGGCTGAAGCTGTTCTTGAGAGTTTTGTGTCTGCAGGCGGGCTGGAGTTTTGAGCGCATGCAAGGCCTGGGTTTTGCCTATTGCGTGGACCCGTGGCTGAAGCAATGCTATGCTGGAAGAGCTGGAGAACGCCGCGCGGCGCAGTTGCGTCACCAGGAATATTTTAATACGCAACCCTATATGGCGTCATTGGTTTTAGGCATGGTCTGCGCTCTGGAGGAGGAAGCGGCCGCAATCGAGGGCGCGCAGCGAACCGAAAAGCTGGATCGGCTGCGGGCGCTCAAGACCGCGGCCGCCGCGGCGTTGGCCGGCCTGGGCGACGCGCTCTTCTGGGGTACTCTAAGGCCGGTCTGCGCGGCTCTGGCTTTGGCGAGCGCCTGGATTTGCTCAGGAAGCCCGGAAGAGGCCGTGGTGCTGGCCGCCGCCGTCTACCTCGTCTCCTTCAATGTGCCGGTTTTGTACATGCGCTGGCGTTTCCTCGGGCAGGGATATAGGTGGAAGGAACAGATCGCGGTGAATTTGAAAGACTGGTCGGGTCAGGGACGCATCCGGGCGCTGCGTCTGGGCGGGATGGCATTGGCTTTGGCTGCCGCGGTGGTGTTGCTGCGCGATACCGTACCTTGGCAGCGCCCCGTGGGCATCCTGGCCATGGCTGCGGCGGTAGGGTTGCGCGCGCTGCGGGTTTCTTCATATCGGCTTTACGCAGCCACCATTCTGATCGGAGTCCTCGCGTCTTGGACGGGGTGGCTATGATCAAGAAAATCCTGCGGGTTACCCCAAGACTCGGGCTGCACGCCAAGCCGGCGGGGATGTTCGTGCGCGAGGCGGGGCGTTTCAAGAGCGAGATCATGGTCTGTAAGGAGGGCGCCGAGGTCAATGGAAAGAGCGTCATGCAGCTTATGCTTTTGGCGGCGGAATACGGCGCGCAGGTCACCTTGCGCGTCACCGGACCGGATGAGCAAGAGGCCCTAGCGGCCATCGAGGAACTCTTTAGAAGGAAATTCGACGAAGAATGATCATCATTAAAGGTATTGCCGCGAGCCCCGGAATTTCCATCGGGAAGGCGTATGTCCTGGAGGACGAAGAAATCGTAGTCACCCGGGTGGAGATCCCCAGGGAACGCTTGCGTGAAGAGGTCAAGCGCTTCAAAGCGGCTCAAAAGGCCACCCATCGCGACCTCGACGCCGCCGAGGGCAAGGTCCTTAAGCTCCTGGGCAAGAAGCATGCCAAGCTTATTGACGCGCATCGGCTGATTCTGCGCGACACCCTTATCACTCACGACGTGCCAAAAAGAATCTTGGCCGAAGGGGTCAACGCGGAGTTTGCCCTTTCCGAGGCCTTGGAGGCCGTCAATCAGCAGTTCGAGAAGCTGGAGGATGAATTTTTCAGGGAGCGGCGGCACGACCTTTTTGACGTGGGCAAGCGGCTTTTGGCGCATTTGCTGCGGCGGGCGCGGCGCAGTTTGGCGGATATTGCCCAGCCGTGCATCCTCATCTCCAGGAATCTGCTTCCCTCGGACACCATCAACCTGCAGGAAAGCCATATCCAAGGTTTCGCCACGGATTTGGGAGGCAAGACCAGCCATACCGCCATTCTCGCCCAAAGCCTTGAGATCCCGGCCGTGGTCGGGCTGTCAGACGTGAGCCGGCGGGTCAAGAGCGGCGACACCGTCGTGGTGGATGGCGAGCAAGGCATGGTGATCATTAATCCCACGCCGGAAGCGGTCGCCAAATATGAGAAGGTGCAGCTGCAGGCGCAGGAGGCGGAACGGGCCCTGGAGGCCCTGCGTGGGGTGGCGACCGTGACCCAGGACGACAAACGCTTCCGGCTCGAAGTGAACCTGGACACGCCGGAAGAGATGAAAAGCATCCTGGCGCTGCAGACTGACGGCATCGGGCTGTTCCGCACGGAATATTTGTTCCTCAACCGTCCCGCGGCCCCGTCCGAAGAAGAACAGGCCCGAGCCTATATTTCCGTCGCCAAGGCCATGCTGCCCCATCCCGTCGTGATCCGTACCGCCGACATTGGCGGCGACCGGCTTTCCCAATTGGGCATCGAGGGTCCGAAGAACGAAGTCAATCCTTTCATGGGGCTGCGGGGCGTGAGGCTTTTTTTACGGCATCTGGATCTTTTCAAAACACAACTGCGCGCCATCCTGCGGGCCACGTCGAAAGGCAACGTGAAGATCATGATCCCCATGGTTTCCTCCGTGGGCGAGATCCAAGCCGTGCGGCGGCTCCTGGCCCAGGCCGTGGGGGAATTAGAGGCCGAGGGCGTGGCGCTGCCTAAGGCGATCGAATTGGGCATCATGGTGGAGATCCCGTCGGCCGCTGTTATTCTGGACTCCTTTATTCCGCACATTGATTTTGTTTCCGTGGGGACCAACGATCTGATCCAATACACGCTGGCCGTGGACCGGATCAATGAGCATGTGACTCATCTTTACGATCCCTTTCACCCCGCGGTTCTGCGGCTGATTCAGCACGTCGTGCAGACGGCGCACAAGGCGGGGAAGTGGGTCAGCGTCTGCGGCGAAATGACCTCCGATCCGCACGCGGTTCCGCTCCTGGTCGGCATGGGGTGCGATACCCTATCCATCTCCCCGCGGATGTACCTGCGCATAAAGCAGACGGTCCGCGGGCTGCGCCATGGCGCCATGGCTAAATTGGTCGCCAAGTCTTTACACTGCTCCGATTCGGATGAAATCCGGCGCCTCATGCGCGAGCAGGGACTCTGAAGCCATGACCGCCCCGGCGCGCATCCGAAATTTTTCCATTATCGCCCACATCGACCACGGTAAATCAACGTTGGCGGACAGGCTTTTGGAGGCCACGGGGACTATTTCCGCGCGCGAGATGCAGGCCCAGGTCATGGATTCCATGGAGCTGGAGCGCGAAAGAGGCATTACCATCAAGGCCAAGGCCGTGCGGATGCGCTACCGCGCCGAGGACGGCCAGGACTATATACTCAACCTGATCGATACCCCGGGGCACGTTGATTTTTCATATGAGGTGTCCCGCGCGCTGGCCGCCTGCGAGGGCGCGCTTCTTGTGGTCGACGCCACCCAGGGGGTGGAGGCCCAGACTCTTGCCAATGCCACCTTGGCGCAAGCCCTGAGCCTGCGACTCGTGCCCATCATAAATAAAGTGGATCTTCCGGCGGCCGATGTCGAGGGCGTGACCGAGCAAATCTTCGACGTCCTTAAGATAGATTCCGATCCCCTGGCGATATCGGCCAAGCAGGGTTTGGGCACGGCGGAAGTGCTGGAGGCGATCGTCCGGGACGTGCCGCCGCCGCAGGGCGATCCCGAGGCGCCCCTGGCCGCTCTCATCTTCGACTCGAACTTCAGCGTGTATCGGGGCGTGATTCTCCTGGTGCGCGTGGTTGACGGCGGCATGGCCGCGGGCATGAAGCTGCGTTTCTTCTCGACCGGGCACGAGATCGTGGTGGAGGAAGTCGGTCATCTGATCCCCAAGATGGCGGCCGGCGAGCGGCTTTCCGCCGGCGAGGTGGGCTACGTGATTTGCGGCATCAAGGACATACATCAGGTCCGCGTAGGGGACACTCTCATGGAGGCGGCGCGGCCCCGGACCGAACCATTGCCGGGTTACAAGGAGGCCAAGCCCGTGGTCTTCGCGGGCATCTTTCCGGTCAACCCCGCCGACTATCCGGACCTGGCCGCGGCCCTGGAGAAGCTCAATCTGGAGGACAGTTCCTTCAACTACCAGCCGGAAAGCTCCCAGGCCCTGGGCTTTGGTTTTCGTCTGGGGTTTTTGGGTCTGCTCCACATGGACATCGTCAAGGAGCGCCTGGAGCGGGAGTTCGACCTCAGCCTCATCGTGACCAGCCCCAACGTGGTCTACCGCGTCAAGACGCGAAAGGGCGAGGATTTGGTTATCGACAACCCGGCCAAATTCCCTCCCCATGGCGATATCCAGAGCATCGAGGAGCCCTTTGTTCTGGTGACGATCGTTCTTCCGGTTGAGCATCAGGAGGGCGTCCTCAATCTGCTCAAGGAAAGGCGCGGAGAGTACGTGGGCATCGAGTATATCGCCGCGAATCGGATGCTGATCCGCTACCGCTTGCCGCTGTGCGAGATGGTCGTGAATTTTTACGACCGGCTGAAATCCGTTTCCAAAGGTTATGCTTCGTTGGACTATGCGGATGCGGGCAATCGCGCCTCGGACATGGTGCGCATGGAGATATTGATCCACGGCGAGCCCGTGGACGCCTTGAGCTCCGTCGTGCATCGCGACAAGGCCTATGACGTGGGGCGGCTTATGTGCGCCAAACTCAAAGAGCTCATTCATAGACAGAATTTCGAGGTGGCCATCCAGGCGCGCATCGACAGCCGCATTATCGCCCGGGAGACGCTTTCGGCCAAGCGCAAGGATGTCCTGGCCAAATGTTACGGCGGCGACATCACGCGCAAACGCAAACTTCTTTCCAAGCAGAAGGAAGGGAAGAAACGCGCCAAGCAGTTCGGCGCCGTGGAATTGCCGCAGGAAGCCTTTTTGGCGGTCCTGCGGCTCGATGAAGACAAGAAATAAGATATATCGGATTTTGACGTGAGGATGGTCTGATAATGGAAGAGAGACTTTTTTTCGTGGGATTAGCCATGGGCGCCTTCGCTTGGGCCAGCCGCCACTGGAGCAAGTCCGGCGCTATAGACACGCCGTTTAAAACCGGGCTTTTGCATGCGGTTTTTCAAGCGCTCGCGGCTTTCGCCGTGGTGTGGATCGTGATGATGTCCCTGGACAGCCGGGCGAAGTTCATTTCGATCGCCGCCCACGCGGTCTCGACCGCCGAACTCTATCCTAGCCTGGCCGCGGCGCTCATTGCCGGGGCAATTGGATTTTGGCGGGGGTATTCCCGCGGCGCGGATCCGGCGCAGAGGCGCTATTATCTGACCGAGGACCTGGAGTGGGCCGAAACCGTGTTTTCCGCGGTCTTGCTGGCCGCCGTCCTCATGTATTTCGTCGTCCAGGCCTTCAAGATTCCTTCGGGCTCCATGCGCAGCACCCTGCTGGAGGGAGACCATCTTTTTGTCAACAAGTTCATCTATGGCTTGCGCGTGCCTTTCGCGGGGAAACGCATTCTGGCCATGCGCTCGGTACAGCGCGGGGATGTCATTGTGTTCCGCTTTCCGGCCGACGACCCGCGGGACCTGCATTGCGGCTCGATACAGTACGGCAAGGATTTCATCAAGCGGGTCATTGGCGTGCCGGGCGACACCGTGCAGGTCAGCGCCGGCCGGGTATTCGTCAACGGGCAGGAGTTGCGCGACGAACCTTATGCCCAGTATCTGGATGGGGCGGCGCGGCAGCCCGAGTCCGTCAAGGCCCGTCAACTGTCCGTGCCGCGTTACCAGGAACTCTGGCAGGGCCACGCCCTGGACCGGGAGCTCGAGGAGATACAGCGGGACTACTTCGGGCCGGTCCGCGTGCCGGAGCGCAGCTACTTTGTCATGGGGGACAACCGCGATAGGTCGTGCGATTCCCGTTATTGGGGACCGGTGGAGGGGAAATATCTCAAGGGCCGGGCCTGGTTTATTTATTGGCCGCCGTCGCGCATGAAAACGGTCCGATAGGGGAACGTATGATCAGAATCATTACGGCGGCGCTGTTGGCGCAGTTGGCTTGGGGGGGGCGTCCCATTGAGCCGACGGCCGCCCAGGTCATGGTGGCGGCCTATTCGGGGGTCATCAACCCGGCGTCGGCCGAGTACCTAACAGGGGCTGTCAGCGCCGCGGCCCAAAAGCATTGCGCGGCGCTGGTCATTGAACTCGATACGCCGGGAGGCCTCGACCTCTCGATGCGCGAGATCGTCAAGGCCATTCTCGCCTCGGAAGTCCCGGTCATCGTTTATGTGGCCCCGGCCGGGGCCCGCGCCGCGTCGGCCGGAGTGTTTATCGCCATGGCGGCGCACGTGGCCGCCATGACCCCCGGGACCAACATCGGCGCTGCGCACCCGGTCCAAATCGGCGGCGTGCCCGGGGCGGGCAAAGAGAAAGAAAAAGTTGACGCGGCCATGGAAGGAAAGATCACCAACGATGCCGCCGCCTATTTGCAGGCCATCGCCTCGCGCCGCGGCCGCAACGTTCAGTGGGCGTTTGAAGTCGTTTCGCGCAGCACGTCCGTGGTTTCCTCCGAAGCCGTGCGGCTCAAGGTGGTGGATATGGAGGCGGATAATCTGCAGGACCTGCTGCGCAAGGCGGACGGCAAGATCCTGCCGGACTTCAAAGGCCGCCCCGTGCGCACCAAGGATGCCGGGATCATCCGTTTGGATATGACCCCGCGGCAAAAGCTCTTGGCCACGGTCGCTGACCCGAATATAGCCATGATCCTCATGACCTTGGGCGTCTCCGGCCTGCTTATCGAGCTTTACAGCCCAGGACTCATTCTGCCCGGCATAGTGGGGGCGATCTCCCTGATCCTGGCCTTCTATTCCTTCCAGACGCTTTCCGCGAGTTTTGCCGGCGTCCTTTTAATTTTGTTCGGCTTCCTTCTCTACGTCCTGGAAATCAAGATCACAAGCTACGGCCTTTTGGCGGTCAGCGGCACCGCGGCCATTCTTTTCGGGGCCATGATGCTGTTTCGCGACAGCGGCGGGGTGAGCGTATCCTGGAGCGTGCTAGCCAGCACCGTGGCAACCCTGGCGGCGCTGGTTCTGGCGCTTATCGCGCTCACGGCGCGCGTATTTAAACGCCGCCCTAAGACGGGCGCGGATGGGTTGGTGGGCCAGACCGCGGTCGTGCGGGAAGATCTCTTGCCGGAGGGGAAGGTCGCCTTGGGCGGAGAGTTGTGGCGCGCTAAAAGCCTGGAAGGGAATATTCCCAAGGGGGCCGAGGTGCGCGTGGAAGGAGCCGAGGGGTTGACCCTCACGGTTGCGCGCAAGAGTTAAAGCGTCCGTTGGTCGATAGCGTTATCGATTCGCGCGCCCAAGAGCACAATGAGCGCCATGAGATAGAGCCAGGTCATGAGCGAGAGCAGGGCGCCTACGCCGCCATAGAAAATATCCATCTTGCCGAAGAAGTTTAAGTAAAAGCCGAAGACCTTGGAAGAGATAATCCATCCGATAGCGGCGAACCAGGCGCCGGCCGATAATATCCGATGTTTGGACCGCGCGCCCGGCGCGCAGTGATACAGGATGGAGACGGTTGCCAACATCAAAACAATGACGACGCTCCAGCGCGCGGCAAAGACTCCTACCCGCCAAAGCATGGCATAGCCGAACCACTCCGCCAGCAACCGTTGGATGAGGGGGCCGAGAAAAAGCAGCAAGAGCGCGACCAGGAGCAGGCCGCCGAAGACGGCGGTCAAGAGCAGGGAGAGGGCCTTTTCCCTCCAATAGGGGTTCCGGCCAGAGAGGCGGCCGCTGCGCCCGATGGCGTTTAGGAGACTTGAGACCGCCGCGGAGGCGGTCCATAAGGACAGGATCAAGGCGGGAAAAGCCAGCCGCCCCGTGGCCGCGGCCAGAGCTTTGACGGCTAGCGGAATTATCAACGCGTAAATATGGTCAGGTAGAACGTCTTGGCTCACTGCCAAAAGACGCGCGCCGTCGACCGGGAGGGGCAGCTGCCGCAAAAGGGTCATTAGGAAAAGCAAGAATGGAAAGAGAGAGAAAAGAAGGTAGAAGCCAACCTCAGCCGCGAGGTCAAAGGAATTCTCCAGCAAATGACCAGACCGCGAAGCCGCCGGCATGGCGGCCGCCTCTTCGCGCGCGTCGAGGTTGGTCATAACGCTAAAGCGCGGGTCTGGGGCGAAATTTAGCGCCCAGAGATGCCGCGAGCCGGCGTACCGCGGCCACGTCGGCTCCGGGGAGCCGCACCGCGGTCACCGTGGTATCTAAACCAGAGGCCACGCAATGGCGCACGAATTCGATGGCGCTCTCGAATCCCTTGCGGCGGAAATGAGCCAGGGGCGCATGGATGCGGACCCACTGATCTGGATCCGCGGTGTTGATGCTGACGGCCACGGCGTCCAAGGCGCTGCGCAGTTCCGGGACGATATTCCGATCCCAAATGAGGTTCCCCAGGCCGACGGTGTTGAGCCGCAGCCGCGCCCTGGGGCGGAGCGCGCGGATTTCCCGGGAGATTTCAAGGATCTCCGGCAAACGGTAGGTGCTCTCCCCATAGCCGCAGAACACGATTTCCGAGAAGCGCTTGCGCCGCGCCACGGCGCAGATCGCGGCGAGGATTTGGGAGACCGACGGCTCCGCTCCGGCCAGCCGAAAATTCCATTGCTCAAAACGCCACTTCAAGAGGCGCTTAATGCAGAAGCGGCAGGCAGTGGGGCAGCGATTGGTGATGTTGAGATATATGCCATTCTTGAAGGGATAGGCGATAGCGGCGTCGTCGCGGCGGGCGATCATGGCGTTTTTTCGAAGCGGACGGGCAGGTCGCTGCGCGGGATGGCCCGCAGGGCATAGGGCGCGGTGGCTCCTTCGGGGGGCGTCGGCCCCGGGGGCGGGGCAATTTCGCGGAAGCTCACGATCAATGCCGTGGGGTCGATCGGCGACGGGGGCGCTATCTCGACCCGGTATCCGCCCGTGGGCCGGCGGCCAAGAAAAACGGCGACGACCTGTTGCCGGGAGAAATTCACCGGCGGCGCCGCCGTCGCGGAGACGCCGCGCCAGACTTCTCGCCAAGTCTTTGAGTCGGAAATCGTGAATGTCCCGACGCGAGTGCCGCCATAAAGGCCGGACCAGGCATCCGCGGCCGCGGGCGGGCTCGTTGGGGAAGGCTGAGCGACAGGCCCAGGGTGAGGCGGCGGCAGCGCCTCTGTTTCTATGGCCATGCCGCCCGGATCCTTCTGGGAGAGCAGGGCGACTCGTTCTCCTTGGAGACGAACCGCTGGTTTTTTGTTGGATTCGATGCTCCGACGCATGCGCGCCATTTGACGAATGGAGGCCTCGGCTTGGGCGCGGTTTTCCGGCGAACCTAGTCGCGGGCCCAGGAAACCTCTGGTCTGTGCCTCCGCCTGTATGTTGTTGCGGGCGACGTCCTCAAGGCCCAAGGCCGAGCCTTCCTGCTGCAGCAGGCGCTGCAGCTCCTCGTTGGTGTAGGCGCCTTTTTCTTCCAGTCCTAACGGGGCGCCGCCTCGGCCCGCGTTGCGTGATGGCGGCTCCAGGACAGGATGAGGCGCGTCGCCTATGCGGATGGTGATGCCCCCGCGGTAGGCGCGAAACAGGACGGCGCACAACACGAGTCCCAGGGCTAGGCTGAGCGCGGCTAAAACCAACCACGGCTTGCGCAGCATATCGTGATGATCCGCCAAAGGCGCGACGGCTCCTATTTCCTCGCCTTAAATCTGCGGCGCAGCAGGCGCGCCACGGGGCCGGTGACGAATGCGTCTATGTTGGCGCCGGTCCGGCAGACTTCCTTGACCACGGAAGAGGAGAGGTAGGTGTACTGCTCATCCGGCATGAGGAAAACAGTCTCCACTTCCTTGTAAAGGCGCCGGTTTATGGACGCCATCTGGAATTCGTAGTCCATGTCGGAAACGACGCGCAGGCCCCGGATGAGGATTCTGGCTTTTGCGGCCTTGATATAATCCACCAGCAGACCGGAGAACGTGTCCACATCCGCGTTGCGCAGGTCCACGATGGAGGCCTCGACCATTTGCATGCGCTCGGCTACGCTGAAAGTGTGCTTCTTGCTGGGGTTGTTGGACACGGCCACGATGACGCGGTCGAACATGCGGCAGGCGCGCTGGATGATGTCGAGGTGGCCCTTGGTCAAGGGGTCGAAACTGCCGGGGTAGACCGCGATGAGAGGCATAGGTTCACTTTATCAATTGTCCCGAGGGCATGCAAATACGGGAGTTTCAGGCCGGCTGTATGGTTTGGTACACTGAGTGCAGCGATGACGGGGAGGCGCTGATCAAATGGCGGAGCTGCGCTACGCGTGCGTGCGCCGGCCGGGGCCCGGGGTCCTGCGGGAGATCGCCTCTCTCTACCGAGAGGCTGGGTGGTGGAAGTCTCGGGACAACTTGGCGCGGCTGCGCCGTTGGGTGGGCGGGAGCCATTGCTTCCTGCTGGCCAAAGACGGCGGCCTGGCCGTGGGCATGGGCCGCGCCATAAGCGACCAAGCCAGCGACGGATACATCCAGGATGTTTTTGTCAGGGCGTCTCACCGGGGCCAGGGCGTCGGCGCCGCGATTGTGCGCCGGCTCGCCGACCGGCTGCGGGCCGACGGGCTGGGCTGGGTAGGTCTGATCGCGGTTCCGCGATCCCGCCGCTTTTATGAGCGGCTGGGATTTTCCAGGATGGCGGGGCATGACCCCATGCTCTTGAGGCAGCGCTGATGGACTTCGAATTGTTGCGGCCCGAGCATTATGGGAAGCTTAATCCCTTTTTTGCCGGGCAGAAATATCCCCTCTCGGCCTACTCCCTGGCGTCTTTGATAGCGTGGAGCCAGTGTATTTTCGACACTCTATTCGCTGTGGACAGCGACGCCGTCTTATTCGCGGAACGGCGCATGGACGATCCGCAGCGCAAGCACCTGCTTTTGCCGGTCGGCCCCGGAGAACTCAAGCCGCCGGCATGGCTGAGGGAGCGGGCGTTGGCGACAGGCTACAGGCAATACCACCACGTCCCCCAGAGTTATTTGGAGAGGTTTGGAGCGGTCGAAATCCAAAAATACTTTACCATCTCTGAATTGCTGGAAGACGAGGACTATGTGTATGGAGCCGCGGCCCTGGCGGAACTGCAAGGGCGCGATTATTCCAAGAAGCGCAACCTTATCCGTCAGTTTGAGCGCGCCTTTGAGGCGCCTGGACGGGTGGAGGTCCGGTTGATCGCGCCGGAGAACGCCGGCGAGTGCCTGGGCTGTCTGGAAGGCTGGCGCGAGGAACGGCTAGGCGAGGATTGGACCGCGGTCCTGGAGTGCGAACGGCGGGCCATCACGAAGTGTTTGGAGAATTTTTCCGGGTTGGAGCTGCAAGGCGTCATGGTCTGCGTGGACAACAAGGTCCGCGGCTTTGGCATCGGCTCCAGGCTCAAGGAGGATACCTGGACGCTTCATTTTGAGAAAGCCACGGACCAGATCAAGGGGCTTTACCAATTTCTGGACAGGGAATGCGCCAAAAGGTTGTTCCATGGGGTGGAATTCCTTAATAAGGAAAGCGACATGGGAGATGCCGGTCTGGCCCAGGCCAAACAGTCCTACCGGCCTGCCTTCAGGGTCAAGTCGTACCAGCTGGCATTGCGTTGAATGCGCGGCGGCCTTTTTTTGAGAAGAAATTTCACCTAAGTTTTTTCTCGGCTTTTTCCAGACGCCCGATTAGGGCCTTTGGGTCCGGCCTGCCGGCCGCGGGCGCGAAGCGCGGATCTTGGTGGACGCGCGCCAGGATGCGGACGATGTCCTCCCGGGCCGGCAAGACCTGCAAGTCCGCCAACGCCTCGGCCGCGACGGTGGCCACCTCGGCGTCCGGATTGTCCAGGAATCGGCGCAGCAGGGGAACATCCCTTGGATTTCGCAATGAGGCTAAAAGCGGAATGGCAGCCACGATGGCGGCCGGGCAATCGGACTCGGAACGCAGCAGAACGATCAAGGCGGAGGAGGCATCATTCCTAAAAGCCGGCAAATCCCGGCGCTTGATCCACAGCGCCTTTAAGATCGCCGGTTTTTCCGGAGAGCCGCGCGGATAGACCTCCAGAAGCCGCATCAAGACCCGGGCCGCCTCGATCGGGCGCGAACGACCCAACGTGGCGATGGCGAAAAACGCGGCGTCTTGCTCCCGGCCTTGCGGCCGGATGCCGAACCCATGCAGACGATGCTCAAGCAGGCGTGCGTCATCGCAGCCCAAACGAGCCGTCTCGGCCAAAATCGACCGCGCCAAATCTTGAGGCAGGCTTTCATCCTTGAGGGCATCGCAAAGCGGCTGGCGGGCGGATTGGCGCGATATCCTCAGCAGGGGCAAGGCCGAAGCCGCGGCGGAGCGAAGAGTCGGGGGTTGACGCGGGTCGAGCAACACGCCTTTAAGGTGCGGCAGAGCCAGTGGATCGTGCGTCAGTCCCATGAAGGAGAGGGCGAAGAGTCGGGCCTTGAGAGGCCGGCCGGAGTCGAAAAGGATATTGGCGAGAGGAGCTACGGCCCGCCATTTCCAGCGCAGCACGGCCGGAGCCAAGGATTCGATCTGTCCGTCCAGCTGGGCCGCGGCGCGGGCGTCGGCGCCGGCCTGGCGGGACAGAAGATCGCCGACCTTGACAAAGACGGCGTCAACCTGCCTCTGGGCCGCGGCAGCGGGCGATTCCGCGGCCGGCGCGAGCGCGGAGAGAGGCAGGAGCGCGGCCAGTATCCAGGCCGCGCTCACTGGCCGGCCGCGGCCCCGGCCCGGGCGACCGAGAAAAGGCGGGCTTGGGGATGGTGGAAAACAAAAGCCGAGACGCTGGCTTCGGGCTCCATCATGAAGCTTTCAGTCAAGGCGACCCCCGCGGTTCTGCGGCTGTCCAAAAGTTCGAGGAGCTGCGTCTGTCCGCGCAGGTCGGGGCAGGCGGGATAGCCGATGCTGAAGCGCTGGCCGCGCTGGCCAATGCCCCACAGAGACCGAAGGCGGCCATGGAGGACCTCGGCTCCGGCCTCGGCCAGGGACAAGGCCAGAGCCGCGAGGGCGTGGGACTTGAAATATTCTCCGGCCTCTCGGGCGCTCGCGGCCGCCTCGCTTACGCCCGCGCCCGCGCAGACGACGAAGAGCGCGACATAGTCCATTCGGCCGGAGGACTTGGGTGCGACGAAATCGGCGAGACAAAGGCCCTGCGCGCTGTCTTGCCGGGGGAAAGGGAACCGGGCCAGAATGTCCTTCCCGTCCGGCAGGCGGTAGATCGCCAGAGAGTCGCCGTCGGCTTGGCAGGCGACGAAACGATATGCGGCGCGAAGCCGCAGTAGCCCCTGGCTGAGGGCGTGACGGCGGACCGCATCTACGCGCTGGCGCAGATCCTCGGCCTTCGGGTCTTTTTCCTTAAAAAGACGGGGCACGCTGCCTTTTAAGCCCAACTGTCTGGCGTAAAGCAGCTGGACGTCTACGGCGGCAAACGCGTCCTCGTGCCCCAAATCGCTGACCGTGTGCAAGTCAAGGTCAGGAGGCACGGGGATGGGGCTATTGTGGACGATGGGGGCTGGGCGGTCGGTGATGGCGGCGGATTCGGAGGCCATGGGGACAGAGGAGCCTTCCCCGCGCAATCGTTCCTGTTCTGCGCGGTTGCTTGTGACGCGGGCGTCGCGGCGATCCGGCTGGAAAAAGTCGTTGAGGATGTCCAAGCCGGCCAGGGCGTCCTTGGCGTGGAATACCGGCCCCGGGTAGCACGGCGCTATTTTTTGAGCGACAAACCGGGCGGAGAGCGCCGCGCCTCCGGCTACGATAGGAATGTCGACTCCGGCGTGGGCCAAGTCCCCGGCTGTAACCGCCATTTCCTGGCAGGAGCGCACCAGCAGGCCGGAAAGACCAAGGGCTTGGGCCTTATGCCGGCGCAAACCGTCCAGGATTTGCTCGGATGAGGCTTTGATGCCCAGGTCCACGACCGCATAGCCGTTGTTCTTAAGGATGATATGCACGAGATTCTTGCCGATGTCGTGGACATCGCCTTTGACCGTGGCCAGGGCCACGACGGCGCGCGCCGCGGCCTGGCCGGCGGCCAAGCGAGGCTCCAGAAAGTTTACCGCGACCTTCATCACCTCGGCGCACTGCAGGACCTCGGCTACTATGAGCTGGTTGGCCGCGAAGAGACGGCCGACCTCCGCCATGCCGGCCATCAGCGGACCGTTGACGATGGCAAGCGGTTCCATGCGCCCCAACAGTTCGCCCAGGGCGTCCTCCAGGCCTTCGCGCATGGCGGAAACGACGGCTAATTTGACGCGCTCCTCGGCCGGCAGCCGACGCCGATCGTCTAAAAGGTTCTTGGGGCGAGCCTGGCGGAAATGGGCCGTGAACTCGGCTACCGGATCGCAGCCCGCGCGAACAGCGGGGTCGCCCGGGCCCTTCCAATCGAGCAGGGCCTCCGCCAGCCGGCGTTCCGGTTCGGAAATCTCGGCGTAACGAGCCAGTTTTTCGGTGTTGACGATGGCCAGGTCCAGGCCGGCGTCGACGCAGCGGTGCAAGAACACGGCGTTTAAGACCTCGCGGCCCGCGGGAGGCAGGCCGAAGGAAACATTTGATACTCCCAAGACCGTGCGGCAATTGGGAAGGGCTTGCTTGATCAGACTCACCGCCGCCGCGGTTTCGGCCGCGCTGCCGTAATATTTCCCGTCGCCGGTGCCCACGGGGAATACCAGGCAGTCGAAGTAAAGATCCTCCTCGGGCAGGCCGTATTTCTCGGTGAGCAGGCGATGGCTTCTTTGGGCTATGGCGAGCTTGCGCTGGCGCGTCAGCGCCATGCCTTGGATCTTGTCTTCGTCGATGGCGCCGACCACCAAGGCGGCGCCGTAACGGCGCGCCAAGGGAGCCACTCTGGCGAAGCGGCCCTCCCCCTCTTCCAAATTGACCGAGTTGATGATACATTTGCCCGGGCAACGGCGCAGGGCCGCGGCTATGACTTCAGGATCCATCGAATCGATCATGAGGGGAACGCGCACGGCCGTGGTCAGGCGCCGTAAGAGGCATTCCATGTCCTGCAGTTCGTCGCGGTCGGGATTGGCCAGGCAGACGTCTATGATCTGGGCGCCGCCGCGCGCCTGCCTGCGGCCGACGTCCGCGGCCGCGGCGAAATCTTCACGCGCGATGAGTTCCTTGAACAACCTCGAGCCCACCACGTTGGCGCGCTCGCCCACGAGGACTGGCCGCCGCTGGTCGTCAACGGTGAGAGACTCCAGGCCGGAAATAGCCCAGCGCCGCGCGGGCGCGGGTCGTCGCGGGCGATGAGCCGCGGCCATTTGCGCCACGGCGCGGATGTGCTCCGGGGTCGTGCCGCAGCAACCGCCCAGCACATTGATCCAGCCTTCGCGGCAGAATCGTTCGAGCTTCTGCGCGAAGGATTCCGGGGATTCTCCGTATCGCCCCTCCTCGTCGGGCAAGCCCGCGTTCGGGTAGCAGACGGTAAAGCCCGCGGCGAGCTGGGCCAGGACGCGGACATGATCGGTCATCCGCTCCGGACCCAGGGCGCAATTGAGGCCCAGGCCCAGGAGCCCCCAATGAGCCAAGGCGTCGGCCAAGGCTTCCGGGGTCTGGCCCGACAGCATGGTCCCGGAGGCTTCAATGGAAACGGAGAGGATGACCGGCACTCGCTGGCCGAGTTTCTGGAAGCAGTCCGCGATGCCGTCCAAGGAGGCTTTAACGTTCAAGGTGTCCTGCTGAGTCTCCAGAAGCAGCAGATCTGCCCCGCCCTCCATGAGGCCTTGGGCCTGCTCCGCGTGGGCCGCGGCGACCTCGGCGAAGGTGATGCCGCCGTTTAAGGATATTGTTTTTGTTCCGGGGCCCATGGACCCGGCCACAAAGCGAGGCTTCTGAGAAGTCGCGTGACGGCGGGCCGCCTCCGCCGCGAGCCGCGCGGCGGTTTTGTTGAGTTCCAGCACCTTGTCGCCCAGTCCGTATTCGGCCAAGACATGGCGCGTGGCGCCGAAGGAGTTGGTTTCGATGATGTCCGCTCCGGCGGCGAGGTAGCGCTCGTGGACCGAGGCGACTACGTCGGGCCGGGTCAGGACCAGGGCGTCATAGCAGCCTTCGCGCTGCGGATCGCCGAAATCCGAGGCGTTCAATCCCGCGGCCTGAAGCTGGCTGCCCATGGAGCCGTCCAGGACCAGTATGCGGTCTTGCAGCGCGCCGCGCAGTTCGTCTTCGCGTCCGCGGGCCGGCAGGCCGAGTCTTTCGATGAATGTCATGTTCTCTCTCTCGTTATGCCCGAAACAACGAGCAGCGTCCATACGGCGATCATGTCATATTTAAGCATTTGACGGCGGAGAGTGTCCCGGCGACAGTTGGCCCGGATACTAGGCCAGGTCAACGCAGTCCCAGCGTTGCTGGTAGAGAGCCAGCAGCTTGTCCCGCAAGCCTCTGTTGCGCGGCGCCGTCAGGCGCGGGTCGGCGGCCAATAGCTGCTCCGCATCCTGGCGGGCCGCGGCGAGCAGCGCGGAATCCTTGAATATGTCCGCTACTTTCAGCGTGAGTTCGCCGTGCTGGGCCGTGCCTATGAATTCTCCGGGGCCGCGCAGCTTCAAATCTTCCTCGCCGATGCGGAAGCCGTCATTGGACCGCGTCAAAGTCTCCAAGCGCTGCCGGGCGTGGGCTGTCCTGGGCTGCGCGACCAAAAAACAGGTGGATGCCAGGCGGCCTCGGCCGATGCGTCCGCGCAGTTGATGGAGGCTGGACATGCCGAACCGGTCCGCGTTTTGGATGACCATGACGGTAGCGTTGGGAACGTCGATGCCCACCTCGATGACCGGGGTCGCGACGAGCACCTGCCAGAGGCCGGCGGCGAACTCCTCCATGATCCTCGCTTTCTGCCGGCCGGGCAAGGCGCCATGGATAAGCGCGACCTTGAGATCGCGCAGCGGACCGGCGCGCAGCCGTTCGTATTCCTTCTTGGCGGATTGCAGGTCCAGACGGCTGGACTCCTCGATGATGGGATAGACGATGAAGGCTTGATGGCCCGCCGCGGCTTCGGCTCTCAGGCAATCCAGGGCCTCGCTTTCGCTGGAGTGAAGAGTGCGAGGCGTCGTCTTGCCCGGGGGCAGTTCGTCAAGCGTTGAGAGGTCGAGGTCGCCATAGAGCGCCAAGGCCAGGGTGCGGGGGATGGGGGTTGCGGTCATGACCAGGAGATCCAAATGCGCCCCCTTCTGCCGCAGGGTCGCGCGTTGGCGCACCCCGAAGCGGTGCTGTTCATCGATGATTGCCAAGCGCAGGCGCGGGAATTGCACGTCGTTTTCGAGAAGAGCGTGCGTGCCTACCGCGATGTCCACCTCCCCGCGCCGTATTTGAGAGAGAGCGGCTTCGCGTTGCCTGGCGTTCAAACGCGAGGTGAGCATGGCCGTGCGCACGGGCAGGCCGCGGAGGAAATTGCGCATGGTGGCCAGGTGTTGATCGGCCAATATCTCGGTTGGCGCCATAAAGGCGCCTTGATAGCCGTTTTCCACGGCCAAGAGCAGCGCGGAGAGCGCCACGACGGTCTTGCCCGATCCGACGTCGCCTTGCAGCAAGCGAGTCATGGGCACGGGGCGGCGCATATCGTCGAAAATCTCATTGATGACGCGTTTTTGCGCCCGGGTAAACTCGAAGCCCAGGCGATCTCGAAACGGTGTCAACAGCTTGCGCCGGATGTCGTATCCGTAGTCTTTGAGCAAGGCCTTGGTCTGGCGGCGCTTGAGCACCCAGGCCAATTCCAAAAGCAGAAACTCCTCATACGCCAGGCGTTTTCGGGAGGCGTCCAGTCCTTCCGACGAGGCGGGGAAATGGATGCCGCTCAGAGCTTGGGCGTAAGTCGTCAACATGCGCCGCTGGAGAAGCGGCGCCGGCAGATCTTCGATTAGGCCGGCTTTGGCTCGGGATAGCGCCGCGGCGATGAGTTCGCGCAGGAAACGCTGCGAGAGCCCCGCGGTCAAGGCATAGACGGGGACTATGCGTCCGATGTGGAGTTGGGAGCGGGGGTCCGCAACCGGATAATGCTCCTCAACATGGACCTCGCGCGCGCCGAGCAGGCCCGGGTCGCAGCGGCCTACCACCCAAAGCTCGTTGCCGGGGGCGGCGTCGCGCTTGAGGGGCGCGAAGACGTCGTAGCGGCGGCTGGCGTGCTTGAACCACAGGGCATCCACGGTCGCGGCGCCGGTGTCGAGGACCGCCTTGTAGATGGTCATGCGGGGCCCGGCCCGCAAAATATTCGCGCTGAGCACCCGGCCTCGGATCGCGGCATGCTGGCTTTCCAGGGGCCTGGAAATATCCGTGGGTTGGCGCCGGTCTTGCCAGTCGCGCGGGAAATATTGGATGAGATCCGCAACGGTTTCAATGTCCAGGCGCTTGAGAACGGCCGCGCGGCGGGGGCCGACGCCCTTGAGGTATTGGACCGAACTCCGCATAAAGTCGGCGCTGCCGCGTCCCGGCGGCGCGCCGGCGGTTTCTTCGGTTTGCCCCATACCGCCGTATATTGTAAAATTTACGGACCTCTCAAAAGGAAAAGATATGTCATTTAAATGCGGCATCTGCTCCAAAGGTCCGGTGGCGGGTTTTAGCTACAGCCATTCCAACAGGGCTACGAAGCGTATTTTCCGGCCCAACCTGCAAAGGCAGAAAGTCGTCATCTCGGGACGCACGCGCACGGTTTACGTCTGCACGGATTGCATCAAGTCCGGCCGCGCCGTACGGCCCGCTAGGTAACGGTCCAGGGGATTGCGCGGGCGCCCGGTTGGCGGCGGCCATTTTTTACCTAGGCCAAAAGCCCTACGGCTATCCTGGGCCTTGGACCCTGAACGCACGAAGCCGACCCGACTATAATATACGTGATGATGGGCTGCGTGCATGAAAGATTTCCGGCGGGGTTTCGGTCTTTTATTGTTGCTGCAGCATGCGTTATTTGGCTCCTCTGGCCCGGGATTCTTGCCGCATCCGCCCTGGGCGCTCGGTCGAACCCAAGCCGCGCGGTGCCTTTACCTAGCGCGGTATTTTACGAGGCCCTTCTACAGCGCCAGCAGGCCGGGGAGATATTGGATCTTTCCGGAGTGATTCGTCCGGGCATCGCTGTGGCGCAAGGCGAGCGCCTCATCGTGCTACAGGGGGCGGGACGTTTCGAGCAACTTCGGCGTGACCAATACATGGACCTTTTTGTTCCTGAGGGCGAGCCGCTGCCCGCGGGAGTTCTGGCGTTGGAGCGAGGCGTGGCGGGAGAATTGGTTTGCAAAGCCAACCTGCTCTCCTCGCGAGGTCAATCCGGGGCCAATCCGGAACTCGTTGACGCGATTACGCAAGGAGGGCTGTTTGTCCGGGTCTTAGCCCCGCGCGCAAGGGTGGAGGCCCCCTTTTCGCATGCGGCGTATGAGGTTGAGAAGCTCCGGACGTTTCTCGAAGACATGAGCATGGCGTGGGATGCGGAGGTCGGGCCGCGCCTGAGAAAATACCTGAAGGGGCGTGATTTTCAAGAGCTCTCCTTGGTGGAACAGGGACAAACCTTGCGGCGCTTGGTCGCGGCTGCGGGCGCAAGCCCCGCCGCCCTCGAGACGAACTTGCCTGTTGGAGGGCGGAGAAGCCGGCGTCGATAATTACAGGAATGGGGTTTTTTAAAAAGCGGCGTGCCATGATCATCGCATTCCACAAACCCTATGGGGTCCTATCTAATTTCACGGCGCATGACGGCCATCCCGGACTCTCCGGATTCGGCTTGCCCGCGGGCGTGTATGCGGCGGGCCGCCTGGATCATGACAGCGAGGGACTGCTGATTTTGACCGACGACGGCCGTTTGCAGGCGCGGCTGACCGATCCCGGCTACGGCCATCCGCGCACTTATTGGGCGCAGGTGGAGCGTATTCCTTGCGGCGCGGCCTTGGAGAGGTTGGCCGCGGGTCCGGTTTTGGCCGACGGTCCGACCCGTCCCTGCCGGATCCGGCTGCTAGACGCCGAGCCGAAGCTTCCGGCGCGCCAGCCGCCGATTCGCTGGCGCAAGACCGTTCCCGCGGCCTGGGTGGAACTGACGCTGCGCGAGGGCCGCAATCGGCAGGTGCGGCGCATGACCGCCGCGGTGGGACATCCGACCTTGCGCTTGGTGCGCGTGGCCGTGGGAGCCCTGACCTTGGCAGGTTTGGCCCCCGGTGAGTGGCGGCGGATCGAGCCCAAGGAGATTTTTCAGAAATGAGCCCGCGGTGCTACTCGTGCGGCTCGGAGCTCGCGTCCAACGCCTTCGGCCGCGGCGGGCATTGCCCCGGGTGCGGCGCGGATACGCGTTGTTGCCGCAACTGCGTTTTCGAGGAGCCGACTTATCGCGCGCAGTGCCGCGAAACGCAGGCGGAGCCGGTCCGCGATCCGGAGAGCGCCAACTACTGCGATTACTTCCGGCCCAATTCGGATGCCGGGCCTGTCCGCCGGACGCCCCGGCCGCAGAGCGCGGTCAAGGATTCCTGGGATGCCCTTTTCCGTAAACCGCCGACGGAATAATGTCCTCGGGTCGTGTTGACTGGGAGTCGCATTCGTAGTAAGATTATGGCATGGCTAACATCCTAATAGCGGACGATGATCCCGGCGTGGTCGAGGTAATGGCGAAGATTTTGGAAAAGGCAGGGCATGTCGTTTCAAAGAGCGGTTCCGGAGCGGAGACGTTTCAAGCGCTTGGCATACGGCCTTTGGATGAAACAGCGTTTCTGCCGGACCTTATCATCCTGGACATCATGATGCCCAGATCCGACGGATATACCGTTGGAACCATGATCCGCAACAATCCCCGCACGCGGGACATCCCCATACTCGTGGTCTCGGCGCTGCGCGAACTCAGTCGTCTATTTACCGCGACGGTCCCGGTGCAGGGCTTCCTGACCAAGCCTTTCGTTCCCCAGGAACTGCTCGATCGCATCGCCCAGATTCTCGCGTCGCGTCAGGCGAGCAGGGCCTAGGCTAGTACTTCAAGAAAGTTTATTCCCTATTGATCGCCTTGGGGAACTCGTAAGCGTAGCGCTCCGTAGTAATTTGCCAGCTGCGAATTTCATCCGGTCCGATCCAGTGAAGCAGGAAGGATTCTGCTTCGCGCCCATAGGTATAGGTCGTGTGATTTCCTTCCGGATTTGTAATGCGGATCAGACTGCCGGCCGATTTATTAGCCACCACCGCATGTGGTTCATGTTCATTTTGAGGATAGAGCAAGTCCAACTCCGGCACTTCCAGCTCAAAAAGGACAAGCTGTTTGCCCGGATTATTGCCAAGATATGGCTTCGCAGCAGCCAGGGCGATTTCCGGCTTTTCCGCAACTGATAAAACAGGCGATTCTATAAGCAGGGCGGACAGTTTTAAATCAAAAGCTTTGGCGATAGGGAATATTCCAGGCGGAGTTTCCAGCACGTATCGTTTCAACACGAATTCTTCTCCATCCATTCCGATATGGAGTTTCGCGCTGCCTTTGCCGCCGTCGAAGTCCCGAAAGAGGTCGGCCGGAGCTCCCAGAAAAGGCAACTTTGGCAAGTCTCTGCGCACCAAACCGCGTGTTTTGAGCGCCAAGGTGGAGAATATCCCTGCGCGCAGAATGTTCTGGCGCTCCTCGTCCGTCAAAGCGAGAGCGCGGTAAACGGTCCGCGCGCCTAAACTAGAGGAAAACAACAAGCGGGCCCGCCAGGGGTTGGCGTCATTAAGACGGTTTGCGCGGACGAAATCAGCAAAAGCCTCAATGCGCAGAACCAAACCGGGGTCGACCAGCAACTCATCGAAACGGGGTCCTAGTTGGCGCAGGATGTTCCTGGCCGATATGCCGGCGTCCGCATATCTGTAGGGAGCATAGTCATGGTTCAGCCGCTCAATCCTTTTCTTTATCATTCGTTCAATATCGAGACGTCTTTCCGTGCCCGTAACAGCTGTCGCTTCTGGATGCATCGGGGTTTCATTCGGGGCAAGCGCGGCTAAATCTAAGGAGGCGCCAGACCCCGGGATGGCGCGCGCGACCTTTGCTGCGACGGGTGGTTGCGAATCCGGCGGCAACGGAATTGCCGCGGCTTCCGGCTTGGCCTCCAAGTTGGCGCGCTGCGCCGGGGCGAGCGTGCCTGGCACGGCTACCCCGTTGACTAAAGTGCCGGTCAGACCGGGCGGGGTCTGCAAGAGGAGGCTATGAAGAGAAATTGACGGGACGCTACGCGCCCAGTTGGCGGCAGTCCGCATATCGGCGTTCGCGGGAAGGGCGGTTTGGGTCTGGGAGACAACGGGCATAATAGTTCCGCAAACAACAACGCGTTGCTGGGCGAACAGCAGGGTTAGCGCTGCTATAGCGAGATTCTTATTCCGCTTCGAAGGCTTCATTATTGCAAGTGTAGCCTGTCGATGGCCCCGGGACCTGGGCCTTAAGGGTAAGCGGCTATGGGAAATGTCTCCAGGCGTTTTTAGGCCTTTCAGCATGTCCTGCCCGCCGAGCAGTTAGGGGCGCAGGTAATAATCTTCCGTGCTGTTGGGCTCGCTTTTGCGGATGAAAAGCCGCTGCTGGGCGGGAATGCCCAAGAGCGTCTGGAAGATGTCGGTCAGGATGGGACGCGAGGCGTAGTAGCCGTGGCCCAAGCCGCCGATGCCCAAGGCCGGGGCGTCGATGTCGCCTACGTTGATCATGTCTACTCCCGGGACGCGCTCGCAGCCGCCCATGCGCCGGTTCTTGTTGTAGCTTTCCGATGCCGCTATGGCGTTGTCATTATAGGAGCAATAGACCGTGATGCGGTTGGCCAGCTTTTTGACCAGGGGGGCCAAGCTCTGAAAATCCCGCAGCGGAATGTCCGGAGCGTTGAGCATGAGCTCTCCGATGAACGGCGGGCCGGGAGATTGGGCTGCCTGGGCCAGGGCGCGCAGGGCGACCTGGTGGCCCATGGAATGCACCATGACATGCACGGTCTGGTTGAGGCCGGCGAGGCTCTTGAAGAAGGCCGCGGCCGGGGCTACGGTCTTGGTGGCGTTGGCCAGATTGGATTCGTATGTGCGGTTGACCAAGGCCGAGCTCAAGAATCCCTCTTCGGCCCCCGCGGGCCAGGAGAAAAGGATGATGGGTCCCTGGTATTTGAGATCATAGGCGATCTGCGAGGCGCGCAGCACCGCTTCCTCGAATTTCACGTTGAACCCGTGCACGAAGACCAAGATGTCCGCCCCCGGCCTCTGGCGCAGGCGCTCGAGCAAAGAGTTCTCGTCGAGGGGGGCATGGGAGATGGTCCGGTAGTATTGGTGCGGGTCGGCGCGCGGGTTGGCGGCCAGCTCGAAGCCGCCGGTCTTGTGGCGTTTGGGCACGTTGATGGTGCAGACGCCGTAGGACATCCGCTCCGTTGAATCGATGCCGAAGGCGGTGTTGTCGCAGTTGGACGGGTCGCCGATGGGGGTGCGGTTCGTGGCGTAGATAATGTCCACGGTTTGGGTGTCGCAATAGGGCTCTTTGAAGATGGCGCCCAATTCTTTCTGCAGGGCCTCGGCGCCGTAGAGGCGCGCGAGCCGGGGCTGGGCCGGCGGCGCGTGTCCGCATCCGGACAGAACCAGCAAGGCGGGAAAAAACAAGCGCATGCGCTGTGGGTTCATAAAGGGGCCTCTATTATTAGAATTCCGCGACTTTTTGGTGAATCTGCAGCTTGGCGCCGGTGCGGCGTATAACCTCTTCGACGGTGGTATCCTCGGATATCTCCTCCAAAACCAGCCCGTCGTGCGCCACGCGGATGACGGCCATGTCCGTGATGATGAGGTCGACCTCGCGCTGCGCGGTCAAGGGCAGGGTGCAGCGCTTGACGATTTTGGGCTGGCCGTGCTTGTTGACATGCTCCATGGCGATGATGACCTTCTTGGCTCCCACCACCAGGTCCATGGCCCCGCCCATGCCGGGGACCATGACCCCGGGGATCGTGTAGTTGGCGAGATTGCCTTCCTCGTCGACTTCCAGGGCTCCGAGAACGGTGACGTCGAGATGGCCGCCGCGGATGATGGCGAATGAAAGGGCGGAATCAAAATAGCAGCCGCCGGGCACGATGGAGACGGGCTTGCCTCCGGCGTTGACGAGGTCCGCGTCCGCGCGGCCTTGGGCCGGCTCGGGGCCAAGTCCGATAAAGCCGTTCTCGGAATGGAGGAAGACGGCGCGGTCCGGGGATATGAAATTAGCCACGAGAGTGGGCAGGCCGATGCCCAGGTTGACCAAGGATTTGCTGGGCAGTTCAGCCGCTACGCGGCGGGCGATGCGCTCGCGCTTCTCCGCGGAAGAGACCGCCTTCCCGGCCTTCATCGCCGGACCTCGAAGGCCACCGTGTTGACGAAGACGCCGGGAAGGGTGACTCGTTCGGGATCCAAGGCGCCGATTTCCACGAGTTCGTCAGCCTCGGCGATGGTGTGCTGGGCCGCCATGGCCATGAGGGGATTGAAGTTCTTGGCCGCCTTGGCGATAAAGCCGTTGCCGCATCGGTCGCAGACCGAAACCTTGACCAAGGCGAAGTCCGCCTTGAGCGGGGTTTCCAGGATGTATTTTCTGCCGTCGACGTCGATCTTGCGTTTACCCGACTCCGCCTCCGTGCCCAGGCCGGTGGGGGTCAGGATGCCGCCCAGGCCCGCGCCGGCGCAGCGGATTCTCTCGGCCAGGGTCCCTTGGGGTATGAGATCCACCGCCATGGCGCCGGAGTGCATTCTTTGGCCGGCGACCGGATTGAGGCCGATATGCGAGGCGACCAGGCGTCTGACCCGGCCCGCGACCACGAGCTTGCCTACGCCCCGTTCCGGGAAGCCGGCGTCGTTGGTGATGACGGTGAGGCCCTTGGCCCCCTGCTTGAGAAGTTCCTCGATCAGCCGCAAAGGCTGGCCGCAGCACATGAAGCCTCCGATCATGAGCACGGCGCCGTCATGAATGTGGGAAACCGCTTCTTTAGGGCTGGATATTTTCTTCATGAAAAGGAAAAAGCCGGAAGCCGGTCCTTTAGGAAGGGGAATCGGACGCGCGTCTTGGCGACCAGCTCCGCGTTGACGTCCAGCGAGGCGACAAAGACGCCTTCCGCGTCCTTGCAGTCCAGCACGGTCTTGCCCAAAGGATCGAAGATCATGGAGTTGCCGCTGTATTCCAGAAGGGGATCCCGGCCCGTGCGGTTGACTCCGACCACGTAGCATTGATTCTCGATGGCGCGGGCCTGCAAAAGCCGCATCCAGTGCTCGCTGCGGCGGGCCGGCCAGGACGCGATAACCACGAAGAGATCGGTTCGGGGGGCTTCGTTCCAGAAAAGGTAAGGGAAGCGAAGATCGAAGCAGACGGCCGGGACCACGCGCATATTGCAGACGACGAAGCGCTCGGGCTTGGATCCGGGCTGGTAGGTTTTGTCCTCCCCGCCGAAAGAATAGAGGTGGATCTTTGAATAAACGCTGAATATTTTCCCCGAGGCATCCATGGTCACGAGATTGTTGCGGCCTTGCTGGACGCCGCCGAAGGAGATGCAGGTCCGGTGGCGCCGGGCCAAGTCGGCGAAAAAGCCGATGTCCGTCTCGTCTAGACTGGCCCTTTGCGCGTTCATGGAGAAACCGGAAAGGGTCATTTCCGGGAATATGAGCCAGTCCATGGCTGGCGCCGGGGAGAGGCGGTCCATGAGCGACAGGATGCGGTCCTTGTTGGCCGATTTATCATCCCAGACCATGTCCAGCTGACAGAGGGCGATTCTCATGGGAAAAAACCTCGCAAAGATATCCGTGATTTTACCAATTTGTCTGCGTTCACAAGCCGCGTCGGGCTCGACTTAGGCCACGATCCCCTTTTCGCGCAGATAATGCCGGATCTTGGACCTGGCGCGGGCGGTCTTGACGTACATAAGCCAATCCTTCTTCGGCGCGGAGCCTTTCTTGGTGATAATCTTGCAGATGTCGCCGGACTTGAACTGATAATCGAGCTTCACCATCTTGTTGTTGACCTGAGCGCCCACGCAAGCCTGGCCGATGTCCGTGTGCACGGCGAACGCGAAATCAAGAGGCGTGGCGCCGGCGGGCAGGGCCTTGACTTCCCCGGCCGGGGTGAAGACGAAGACTTGGTTGAGCTCCAGGTCGGTCTTGAGGCTGTCCAGGAATTCTCGCGGGCTCTTGAGGTCTTGGAGCCATTCGATCCATTGCCGCAGCCAGTTCAGCTTTTCCTCGAGATGGGCGTCGCGGGCATGCTCTCCGGTCTTGTAGCGCCAGTGCGCGGCGATGCCGTACTCGGCGGTGCGGTGCATCTCCTCGGTGCGTATCTGTATTTCGACGAGCTCGCCGCCCGGGCCCATCACGGTGGTGTGCAGGCTTTGGTAGAGATTCATCTTTGGGATGGAGATGTAATCCGTGAAGGTCCCGGCCACGGGCTTGAACTGGGTGTGCACGATGCCCAGCAGGGCGTAGCAGTTGGACACCGTGTCCGTGATGATGCGCACCCCCAGGGCGTCTTGGATTTCCTCGAACGGCTTGTCTTGGCGCTGCATCTTGCCGTAGATGGAGTAGAGGCTTTTTGACCGGGCCAGTATGCGATGGGCTATGGCGGTGTTGGACAGGGAATTGCCCACGGCATCCTTGAATTTCTTGAGCGTCAGCTCCCGGGTCGCCAGCATGGCGTTGACCTTGGCTTCCAGTTCCTTGAATTCCTGGGGGTAGAGGCGCTCAAAGGCCAGGTCTTCCAGCTGGCCCTTGAGCTGGAACATCCCGAGACGATGAGCCAAGGGGGCGTAGAGCGCCAGGGTCTCGTGGGCGATGCGCTGCTGCTTATCGGCCGGCAGGAAGCCCAGCGTCTGCATGTTATGCAGGCGGTCGGCGAGCTTGATGACTATCACGCGAATATCCTGGGCGGTCGCCAGCAGCATCTTGCGCCAGTTCTCGGCCTGTATGTCGTCGCGCGAGGAGTACTGCAGGTGCTCCAATTTGGTCACCCCGAGCACCAATCGGGTGATCTCCTCGCCGAATTCCACGCGCAGGGTTTCCTGGGAAGTGGGGGTATCCTCGATGACGTCGTGCAGAAGGCCGGCGCAGATGGTGGGCAAATCCATCTTCCATTCCACCAGGGAGGTGGCCACGCACCGGCAGTGTATGAAATAATCCTCCCCGGAGGCTCGTTCTTGGTTGCCGTGGGCCTTGATGGAATAGTCGTAGGCTTTGCCCAGAATGGCCGTGTCCACATGCGCGGCGTAGCTGGAGAACTGCGCGATGAGCTGGGGCTTGTCTAGGGCGTTCATGGCACAGGGTCGATGGCTTCCGCGGCGGCCGGGCCGCAGTAGAGCCGTTGATAGAAAGGGTTGCGCGCTAGCAGGCTCTCGTGGTCGCCGCAATCCGCGATCCGGCCGTCAGCCAGCATGAGGACCCGCGTCAAGCCCAGGGCCGCTTGCAGACGATGACCCGCGCAAACGACCGCGCGGTCCTTGAGCAGCGGCGCCAATAGCGTGAGGAACTCGGCCTGTCCCTCCGCGTCGAGGCCGGCCGTGGCTTCGTCCAAGAGAAGCAGATCGGGCGACTTGAGCGCCACGCGCGCCAGGGCGATGCGCTTGCGCAGCCCCGCTCCGAGGGCCGCCCCGCCGTGATCGAGCCGCGCGTAGGGACCCTCGGGTTGGGCCGCGATCCACTCGCCGAGTCCGGCGGCGCGGCAGGCGCGGTCCATTTGCTCTTGGGATACGTCCTTGCGGCCCAAAGCGATATTTCCCCAGAGAGTCTCGTTGAAGATCTTGGTTTTCTCCGATATGATGCCCACGCGGCCGCGCAGCGAGGACGGGTCCAAATCCCGCGAATCTGTCCCGTCGAACAGTATCCGGCCCGAGGTCGGTTCGTTGAGCAGCAGCAAAAGGCGCATGAGGGTGGTCTTGCCCGCCCCCGCCGGTCCTACCACGGCCAGGCTGCCGCCGCGGCCGAGCAAAAAGGAAATGTCGACGAGGGCCTGTCGCGTCGCGCCGGGATGAAGGAAGCAGACGCGGTCCAGGCGCAGATCTTGGCGCAGTCCGGCGAACTGCCGGCCGCGGGCGCGCCGCGGCTCGTGGTCTAAGAGTTCGAAGATGCGCTCGCCCGAGGCCAGGGCCCGCTGGAGGTCGGAGTTGGTGCGCGCCAGGTTCTTGATCGGCGCGATCGCCGATAGAAAAGCGCCCAAGAAGGCGAAAAACGCTCCGGGCGTCATGCGGGCCTCGATGACGGCGGTGCCGCCGAAAAAAATAAGGGCGGCGGCGACCAACGCGCCGCAGAGCTCCATCAGGGGCGCGGCCAAGGCCGTGGCGCGCAAATACCGCATCATCAAAGAAAAAAACGAGTCGTTCTCGGCTTGGAATTTTTCGATGGCGCCGGCCTCGTAGTTCAGGGATTGAATGGCGAAAATCCCGCGCAGGCTCTCCTCGAAACGTTCGGTCAGGCGTTCCAGCATGGTCTGGCATTGGAGACTGGAGCGGCGCATCTTTCGGCTCAAGATCAGGAAGGCGGTCGCGGTCAAGGGAGCGCCGGCCAGAGCGATGAGGGCGAAACGCCAATCCAGGTAAAACAGCGATCCCGTCAGGGCCGCCAGGGTCATGGAATCTCGGATGAGATAGAGTGGGACGGAGACGAGGGCGGCCTGCACCATGGTCAGATCGCTGGTGACCCGGGAGAGAATCTCTCCCGAGTGACGATGATCGTGGAAGTCTATGGGCAGTTCCATGAGCCGGCGGAAAAGATCCTCGCGAATGCCTTGAGCCACTGTCTGGCCGATCCAGCTCATGAGGTAATTCTGGACATAGGAGGCCACGGTCTTGCCCGCGATCAAAAGCGGGACGCCGGCCACCGCCAGCCAGAGCATGGCCAAATCGCGGGCGATGAAAATACGGTCGACGATGGGTTTGAGCAGCAAGACCGATCCGCCGTTGATCAAGGCTACGACGCACATGGCCAGGACGGCCCAAGCCAGGCGCCGGCCGTGGGGTTTTAAATAAGGCCAAAAGCGGAGAGCCCCGTTCATGGCTGCGGCCGCTCCCGGGCGCCGGCGGGGCCGGAGTCTGTCCGCAAATCGGCCAAAATGGCCAGCGCCGCGCGCTGCGTCGCTCCCGGCTTGCCTAAAAGGGGACGCAGGGCGATGAGGTCTTGGCGGACGCGGGCGTAGCGCCGCGGGTCTTCCAGAAGTTCGCGCGCGGCCCGCGCGACGTCCGGCGGGGTGGCGCGGCGCTGGATGAGTTCCGGAACCAATGTCCGGCCGGCGAGGATGTTGGCCATGGCGATGTGGCGCACGCGGATGAGAGAGCGGGCCACCGCGTAGGTAGGCCAGGAGAGCTTGTAGACGACCACCATGGGCAGGCCCAAAAGGGCGTTCTCCAGGGTCGCGGTGCCTGAAGAGCAGAGGGCCAGATCCAATTCCGCGCGGCGGCGGTACCCGAGCTCGCGCACGAGCTCGCAGCCGGCCGCGACGGCGGCTGCGTAGGCCGAGTCCGGCAGGTTCGGCGAGGCGAAGACGGTCGCTTGGGATTGCGGGAACTGGCGCCGGATGAGGCGGAGAGACTCCAAGAAGAGGGGAAGGTGGCGGTTGACCTCGGAGGCCCGGCTGCCCGGCAGCAGGCCCAGCTTGAGCGGCGGCTGCAAAAGTCGTTTGGCGGGGGGCTGCGGCGCGAGATCGAGGAGCGGATGGCCCACGAACGTGCAATTCACGCCGGCTTGGCGGTAAAGGCGCTCTTCGAAGGGGAAAATAACGAGCATGCTCCGCACGAATTTCTTGAGCGCGCGCACCCGGCCGGCTCGGCTGGCCCATACTTGGGGGCTGATGTAATAAAAGGCCGGGACCTTGGCGGATTTGGCCAAGGCCAGGGCCCGGCGGTTGAAACCATAATAGTCGATGCACACCATTGCCGCGGGCCGGCGCGCCTTCAAAAACCGCTTGAGCCGAAGGGCCAAACGCACGAGGAAACCCAGCTTGGCCAGGGGTTCCCAGAATCCGGTAAGGCCGCGGGAGGCCAGATCTTCGATGAACTCATCGGCCTCTAGCCGCAGCAGGGGGCCCCCTACCGCGGCCACGCGCGCGCCCTCGCGGCGCAGGGCCCGCGCCAAATGGGATCCATGCAAATCCCCCGAGGGGTCGCCGGCCACTATGAGAATCAGAGGGTGTCCCATGAATGAAGCGGGGCTCAAGGGAGTCAGTCGCTGCGCAGTATATCCTTGCCTACGGTCTTGGCGATCCGGCCCAGATCGTGGGCCCAGGGAGGGATCAGGGACCTGGCTTCGGCGTAGTCGGAGACCTCGTAGCGCTCCAGCTCTTCCGATATTTGCAGGGCCAGCTTGAGGGCCTCTATGCCGTGCTCGCCGCTGGGCCAAGGCTTTCGATTATGGCGGATGCAGTCGAGAAAGTGTTCGTGCTCATTGCGCAGCGGCTCTGTTTTTGGGAATTTCGGCCGCAGGATATCGATGTCCTTGAGGCTCTTGATGACGGCGGTCCTCTTCTTATAGATCTTGAGCGCCGTGCTGGCATAGTCGAGAGAAATGTACGAGTCCTTCTGGAACACCCGCAGTTTTCGGCAACGGTCCAGGGAAATCCGGCTGGCGGTCAGATCCGCTATGCAGCCGGACTTAAAGCGCACCCGGACGTTGGCGATATCTTCATGCGGGGATAAGAGGTGCGCGCCCACGGCTTCCAGGGATTGCACCGGAGAGCCGACCAGCGTCAGGAGGATGTCGAGGTCGTGGATCATCAGGTCCAGGACCACGCCGATATGGTTCATGCGGGGGTCGTAGGGGCCCAGCCTTTCGACCGTTATGAAACGCGGCTGGCGTATATGCTTGATGGCCTCCAGGACGACGGGATTGAAGCGCTCCACGTGGCCCACCATGAGCACGAGCTTGTTGGCCTCGGCGGCGGCCAAAAGTTCCTTGGCCTCCTCGACGGAGGAGGCGATGGGCTTCTCGATGAGACAGTGACGCCCGGCATTGAGGACGGCGAGACCTACCTCCCGGTGCAGGGGGGTGGGCACGGCCACGATCACCGCGTCGGATTTGGCGATGACGTCGCGATAATCGCGCGAGGGCACCGTGTTGCATTGCCAAGCCGCGAATTGGGCGCGCCAGAGGTTGGTGTCGCAGACCGCGCAGAGCTCGAAGCCTTGGGTCTTGCCCAGCACCTTGGCGTGCAAGGCGCCGATTTTTCCGGCGCCGATGACGCCGATTTTAATGCGGGGATGGTGGGTCATGAGGCCTCCATGCTTTCAGGGCTAACGCCAACGATGGCCAGCTTCTGCGCGTCGGCCCGGCGCAGGAAATCGTCCTTGTCGAAAATAATCGCGGTCCCGGCCTCCACCGCCACTGCGGAAACGCCGGCCGCGGCAAAGACCCCCAGGGAGTCCAGCCCCAGCACGGGTATGTCGAAGCGCAGGTCCTGGCGGGGTTTGGCCACCTTGACCACGGTCAGGGCGGTTTTGCGGCCATGCGAACGCGCGATGTCATGGGCGCGCAGGACGGCCGCGTCGGTGCCTTCCATGGCCTCGACCGCGATGACCGCGCCGTCCTTGACGACCACGGTTTGGCCGATGTCAAAGCCGGCCACGGCTTTAGCCGCGGCCCAGCCCAGGCGGATATCGGCCGCCTCTTGAGCGGTAGGCCCGCGGGCGCTCAATTTGCCCTGAGCCACTATGAGGTGCGATAGGAAGGTCGCGGAAGAAAGCAGTTCTATTCCATCCTTGGAAAACTCATCGGCCACGGCTTTGAGGATCGTATCCGTGCGCTTGTCCTTCAGCCGGGCCAGCACCTGGATGGCCCGCAAGTCGGGCCGGACGCCGCCGAACAAGGACGAATGCTGGACTTTCCCGATCATGACGGCGCGGGTCACGCCCGCCGACTTGAGCAGCGCGATGGGTTTGGATATTTGACCCAGCGCGAAGTACGTCACGGGCCCCGCGACCTGCTCGAGCGCGGGATCGGTCACGCCCTTGATGCCCAAGGCCAGGACCGGGACGTTCATGCGCTTGGCTTCCGCGGCGAACAGCAGAGGGAAGCGCCCCGACCCCGCGAGAAGGCCGATGGGCTCCACTAGGCTTCTACTCCTTCCTCCGAGCGGACGGCGCGTTTGGGACGCATGATGCCGCGCTTGCCGCTGGAGATGAAGTCCAGCATCTCGCCGACCTCTCGGATGGGATTGGAAGCGCGCAGCTTGGCGACGGCCTCTTCCAGGCGCAGGCCTTGGTTGAAGAGAGTCACGTAGGCGGTCCTTATGGCGCGGATCGTGGCCGGGGTAAAGCCGGCCCGGCGCAGGCCGATCGTGTTGAGGCCGCGCAGGCCGGCGCGATCGCCCTGGGCGGTGCAGAACGGGGGGATATCCTTTCCGAGCATGGAGCCGCCGCTGATCATGCAGAGGCGGCCGATGCGCACGAATTGATGCACCCCGGACATGCCGCCCATGACCGCATTGTCGCCGATCGTGACATGTCCGGCCAAGCCGACGCCGTTGACCAGAATGACGCCGTTGCCCACGCGGCAGTCGTGGGCCACGTGGGAAAGGGCCATGAACAGGCAGCCGGACCCGATCCGGGTCTCGCGAGTCGCCGTCGTGCCGCGGTTCAAAGTCACTCCCTCGCGCACGAGATTGCCGTCGCCCATGATCAGGCGGGTGGGTTCGCCGGCATACTTGACGTCTTGAGGCGGGGTGCCCACGTAACAGCCGGCCAAAAGACGGTTGCCCCGGCCCATGGCGGTGTATTCCACCACGCAGTGGGGGCCGATTTGGCAGCCGGGACCTATGACGGTGTCCGGGCCGATGATCGAGTAGGGTCCGATCTCGGCGGAGGGGTCGACCTGGGCGCCGGCATGGATGATGGCGGAGGGATGTATGGACATTTTATTTCTCCTGGTCTACGAGAGCGAAAAGAATCTCGGCTTCGGCCGCGAGTTTGCCTTCGACGATGGCCTGCCCCCGGAACTTGCCGGCCCGGCCCAAGCGCAAGGCCTCCAGGTGCAGCTTGAGCACGCTTCCCGGGAACACGGGTTGGCGGAATTTCGCCCCGTCGATGCCCATGAAATAAGCGAGTTTGCCGGCGTAAGCGGGCTTTGAAAGCATCATGGCGGCGGCGGTCTGGGCCATGGCTTCGATGATCAGCACGCCCGGCATGACGGGGTGCTCGGGAAAATGCCCCGGGAAAAACGGCTCATTGACGGTGACGCATTTCGTCCCCACGGCCTTTTTGTCTTCCTCCAAAATATCGACGCGGTCGATCAGAAGGAACGGATAACGGTGGGGAATCGCCTTGCGGATGGCCTTTGTGTCCAGGGTTCTCAGGGGAAAGGCAGTGGCTTCGGGCGCGCCGGCTTCAGGATCGGACATTTAGGCCTCCACCGAAAGGGTCTTCCTGCGCAGGGTCGCGGCCGCGGCGCAGATGCGCTTGGCGAACTCGACGTTATGAGCATGCCCCAGGCATTGCGCCTCGATGCGCATCTTGAAGAGCGGCCGGCCGACGAGGGTCAAATCGCCGATGAGGTCCAGCAGCTTGTGGCGGACGAATTCGTCCGCAAAGCGCAGGCCGTCGGGGGTGGTATGAAAGCGGTCCTTGCCGATGACGATGGCGTTTTCTAAAGATCCGCCCTGGGCCAGGCCCTGCGAGCGCAAGAATGCGACCTCGTGCTCGAAACAGAAGGTGCGCGCCGGCGCCACTTCGCGGAAGTAGGCCTCCTGGTCGAACCGGAAGGCGTAGGTCATGCGGGGCATCATGGGATGGTTGTGTATGAGGGTGGCCGTTATTTCGAAGTTCTCGGCAGGCAGCGCCCGGTATCTCGCGGTTCCATCTTCATAGGCGACTTCTCCCGGGATGCTCTGGCAACGCTTGGATGCGGCGAGGCTCTGCAGGCCGGACTGGCGCAGGGCCTCGGCGAAGGGCCGCGCCGATCCGTCGAGGATCGGGGGCTCGTTGGCCGAGACATGAATGTCGACGTTGTCGAGGCCAACCCCCGTGCAGGCCGAAAGAACGTGTTCCACCGTATGAACCCGGGCTTCTCCCAGGCCGAGATTCGTGCCCCGCACCGTGGTGACGACGCAGTCGAGGAGGGCGGGGATCATGGGATTGCCTGGGAGATCCGTTCGAAAGAAACGGATTCCCGAGTTGGCGGGAGCCGGGCGGAATACGATCTGCGAATGGTTGCCCGTGTGCAGTCCGATGCCTTTGAGTACAACCTCGCCCTGGAGCGTGGTTTGGGGAATCGAGGCGTTCATTCTATACCTCCGGTGTTTGAGACGAGCCCTTGTCGACGAGACCGAGTTTGCGGCGGATGTCCTTGAGCGCCGCGTGCATCTCCGGGAGCCGTCCGTAGAGGGCCTGGAGCTTGAAGGCCTCCCGGTGAGGGCGAGCCGGCGAGCCGAAGAGGACCTGCCCCTTGTCCACGTCCGACATAATGCCGCTTTGGGCCGCGATTTGGGCGCCGTCGCCGATACGCAGATGCCCGGCCACTCCGACTTGGCCGCCCAGTATGACGCGGTCTCCCACTGCCGTCGAGCCCGCGATGCCCGCTTGGGCGACGAGGATGCAGCCCCGGCCGATACGGCAGTTATGGCCGATTTGGACGAGGTTGTCGATCTTGGTTCCGGCCGCGATGGATGTAGAGCCGACAGTCCCCCGGTCGATGGTTGAATTGGCGCCTATCTCCACGTCGTCTTCGATGACGACGTTGCCGATCTGCGGGATCTTGCGGTGCTGCCCGGTCTTGCGGTCCGTGGAAAAACCGAAACCATCGGCGCCGACGACCACGCCCGGATGGAGGATGCAGCGGTCTCCCACGATGCAGTTGTCGCGGATCGTGACCTGGGGGTAGATGAGGCAGCGGCGGCCTATGCGGACGTTTTCTCCGATATAGCACTGGGCGGAAATCTCGGTTCCTTCTCCGACCAGGGCGCCGCGCTCCACGACCGTGAAGGCGCCTACGCTGACGCCAACGCCCAGCCGGGCCTGATAGTGGATATGGGCCTTCGGGTCAAGGACGGGCGCGGGCTTGGGGCGTTGGCTTTCGATAAGAGCCAAGACCTGGGAGAAGGCATACTGCGGGTCCTCGACAAAAATGCGCGCCTTGGCGGCGCAGGCCACCTGGCGCGCCGAAACGGGCAACAGGACGCAGCCGGCCCGGGTGGAGGCCGCGGCCGCGAGGTACTTCATGTTGCCCAAGAAGGAGATATCCTGGGGGCCGGCGTCGGCAAGGCCGGCCACCCCGGCGAGGACCTGCGCTGTGTCGCCTTCAGCCTGGCCGCCGACGATTTGCGCGATTTCGGCGACGTTTTTGCTCAACGCTGGGGCAGTGCTCATGGTTTTCACCTCAGGGGGCCTTAAGGTATTTGAGGACCTTGTCCGTGAGATCGACCGCGTTGTGCCCGTAAAGGATGGCGCCCTTGTCCACGATTACGCTGACTCCTTCGCGGCGGGCCACTTCTTGAACGGCCCGGTATATCTTGCCCAGGAGGATCTCGGATTTGCGGCTTTCCAGGTCCAGGAGGTTCTTCTCCGCCGCCGCCTGTTGTTCGCGCGACTCGATTTGCATGCGCTCCAGTTCCGCCTCGGCGCGCGCTATCTTGGCGTCGAGCTCCTGCAAGGCCGAGGGGCCGGGAAGGGCGGCCGGCGCCGGGGCGGGCATGGCCTGAGTGGTCGCCGGCGGCAGAGCGGCCGTCAAGCTCGGGACGGACGGCTGGGCCGCGGGGCTTGCCGGAGGCGGTGAGGCCTCCTCGGGTCCTGCCGTAGCGCCCGGTATGTCGATGATAAGAGGTTCGGAATCGGCTCCAGGCGCTGTGCTGGGGCTCTCTTCCCCGGAAGACGGTCCGAAGCCGGGCAGATTCATGATGGGGCTGGCTGGGGTCTTGGGCGCGGCTGCAGAAGGCGGGGCATCCGTGGCAACGGCCGCGCTGGAGACAGCCACGACCGCGGCGCCGGGAGCCTGCATTTGCGCCGGGGCTGCTGCCGGCGCGGAGGAGGGGGCCGGCGCGGCCGCCGGAGGCGGCGCAGGGGGTGCGGCGACGGTGGGCGTGGACTTGGCCAGGACCTCGCGCTCGACCTTGAGCGCGTCAATCTCGGCGCGCAAGCGCAAAACCTCGGCTTTGTGCAGGTTGATTTGGTCCTCGGCTTGCCGCACGGCTTGCGCGAAGCTCTCCTTGGCCTTGAGCGTTTCGGGGAAGAGTTGGAATACGCGCTGCATGTCCAGGAAGCCTATATTTCCCCGTTCCGCCCGGTTCTCCTCCAGGGAGAGTTCGATGGCGGCCAACGGGGAGGCGAGCAGAATCGACAGGACGGCGAGAATTCGTGTCGTGGCTTTCATCAGAAGAATTGCCCCAGTCCGAAGTTTATTTGATAAAGCCGCTCACCCGGGCGGTGGTTGAAGCCGTATCCCCAATCCAAGCGAATGGGGAAGGCGGGCGTGACGAATCGGATGCCGAAGCCGGCGTCCGTCTTGAGGTCGCGCTGCCCCGAGCCGATGCGGCCGCTGATGTCCTTGACCCGGTCCCAGGCCGAGCCCATGTCGAAGAAGGTGACGAACTTGACGATGCTTTTCTTTCGTTCCCGAGCCAGAGGGAAACTGAACTCGACGTTGAAAACGTCGTAGGTCTTGCCGCCCGACGGGTACCCGACTTCTCCGGCCGCGGCGTAGCCGCGCAGGGAGTCCTGTCCGCCCACGAAGAAACGCTCGAAGACCGGGACTTCCTTGGTTTCGCCGAACTGGGTGACATAGGAGATGCGGTTGGAGAAACTGAGCACGAAAGGATAATCCTCGATCCGGAATAAAGTCAAGTGGGCGGCGTTGGATATCCAGGGCTTGAAATAGTGGATATCGCCCATCAGGGGGCCTCCCGAGATCGCCGCTCCGATGGAATGGCGGGTGCCGCGGGACGGGTCTAGGAAATAATCGCGCGTGTCCCGGGCGAACTCGGCGGAGACGGAGGAGTAAAGGCTCGTGCCCGGCGTCAGCGTTCCCCGGAACTGGTCCTGGACGTCCTGGATCGAGATGCGGGAGAGGGTGTACGTGAGGTTGAGGTGGTACTTGTCTTCCTCGAACCTCGGCCCGACCCTGATGGTGGCGCCGGTCTTTTTCTCGACATAGCCGCTGAGGCTGGTTTCGAAGGGGCTTACGCGCCGCGTGTTGAAGACGTCCACGCCGAAGCTGACCGGCTTGTTGTTGACCCAGGGGGTCATCCAGCTCAGCGAGTAGTCCTGGACGCGCTTGCCGAAGGACCACTGGACCGAGGCGCGCTGGGCGCGGCCGAAGAGGTTGAGATGCTGCAAAGAGAGGGTGCCGATGAGCCCGTCCAGGGATGAATAGGCCGCCCCGGCGGTCAGCATCCCGGGCTTGCCTTCGGTGACGTCGAAGACCAAGTCCACCTTGTCCGGGTCCGCGGTGGGCTGGATGTCAAAGTCCACGCCGTCGATGAAGCCCAGGTTCATGATGCGGTCGTGGCTTTTGCGGATGCGCGAGAGGGAGAACATCTGTCCGGGCTTGACGGTGAGTTCCCGGCGCAAGACGTGGGTCTTGGTGGCCTTGTTGCCTTCGATATCGACGTGGTCGACGTATACGATATTGCCCTCGACGATGCCGAGCTCCACGTCCATGAGATCGCTGGCCTTGTTGAAGCTCTTGATCGGAGTGACGCGCGCGCGCAAGCGGCCTTGGTCGGCGTAGAGCTCTTGGATGGCCCGGATCGAGCCCTCGAATTTTTCCTGGTTGAATATCTTGCCGCGGCGGTATTCCAGGGTCTTGACCAGTTCCGTGGAAGTGAAGATGATGTTGCCGGAGAAGCTGGTGTCGCCGTAACGGTACGCCCGGCCCTCCGCGATCCCCAGGGCGATAAAGATCTTGGTCTTGTCCGGGCTGACCGTGATCGTCGGGGTGCTGATGGAGATGTCCAGATAGCCGCGGTTGAGATAGAAGGCTTCGAGTTTCTTTAGGTCCTCGGGGAGCTCTTTTTCCGTGAAGACGCCGGAGCGAAACCAGCCCTTTGACCGATTTTTCATGAGCTTGAGCAGCTTGTCCGGCTTGACGGCCTTGACGCCGGCGATGGAGACCAATTCGATGTGGGATTTGGGCCCTTCTTCGATGGTCCAATTGACGAAGGCCTGCAAGGTCGAGGTGTCGCGATCAACCCGGGAACGCGCCGTGGCGTCCAGGAAGCCTTTTTCCCGGTATTTGGCCAGGATCTTGTCTTGGTCATCGCGCAGCTTGAGTTCGTCAAGGGGATCTTTGGCCTTGAGAGCGGTGGCGTCCTCCAGCACCGCCCGGGAGACTTTCTTGTTGCCGCTGAACTTGACCTTTTTAATGAGCGGTTTTTCTCTGACGATGAAGGTTATGCGCGCCATCCGGTCGGCTCCCGCGACTTTGCGTAAATGGGCCGGCACCGGCTGATCCGTCAGACTCACGTCCGCGGCAACCCGTTCGAAGTTGCCCAGTCCCAGCACGCTCTGCACGTCGCGGTCCAGGTCGGGGCGGTCGTAGAGGTCGCCCTTTCGGGCTTTGACGTGAGAGCGGATAACGCTGGGCTTGACGTTCTTGTTGCCTTCGATTTGGATTTCTCCGACAACCCATGGCCTTGGAACCTGGCCGGGAGGCGTCGAGCTCGGAGCGGGCAAAGTCTCGGTCGACGCGGCCGGTATAATGGCGGTCGCCGAGGAGAGAGCGGGGGGGGCGGCGGGTCCCGGGGAACCCGGATCGGCGGCCGGCGCCGGCGGGGTCAACGGCTGGGCCAGGGGCGCCGGAGCGGGCGCCTGCGCCGGGGGGGCAAGGACCTTCTTTTTGACTGGAGCCAAGCGCGTCTTTGGCGCCGGGGCGCTGGGCGGCGGCTCTTCCGGCTCTGGAATTGCGTCCTGGGACGGCTGCGAGGGCGACGGCGCGAAGTCCGGGTCGTATGGAGGCGAAAATGGCGATGCTTCGCCGGTTTGGTAACCGGCGGAATTGACCGCGTCGGTCTCAGCCAGACCTGGCGAAACCAATATTGCGGCTAACAACATGCTCATAACAAGCCGGATCACGACGAAAAATTATACAAAATCCGGCGCTATATGGAAAAATGAATAATGTCGATAATGTTAATTTAATATGAATAAATAAATAATATTTGACAATAGAGAGAAATGCCCGGGAATCCGGGGTTCTATCTCGCCATGAACCGCGAATACGGCTATGGAGCTGTAACGGGGCGTTTCCTTGATTTGCCTTGGTCGCGGCTCAAGGGTTTTGCCGCGGGCGCGGGAGCCGGAAGACCCTTGTCCGGGTCATAGTAGTCCAGGCCGGAATGGTCAAGGACTTCCTCTCCCATCAAGAGGCGCAGGGTGTTTTTGAGTTTAAGATGCTGGATGAAGATGTTGTGCTCCGGGGACAGATCGGCCCTGCACTGGGGTGACTTGAAGTAGAACGACAGCCACTCTTGAATGCCGCGCAGTCCCGAACGCTTGGCCAGGTCCAGGAACAGGACCAGGTCCAAGGCTATGGGCGCGGCGAGAATGGAATCGCGGCATAGGAAATTTATCTTGATTTGCATCGGCATTTCCAGCCAGCCGGCTATGTCGATGTTGTCCCACCCCTCCTTGGCATCGCCGCGCGGAGGATAATAGTCGATGCGGACCTTGTGATGGTAGCGGCCGTAAAGCTCGGGATAGAGTTCCGGCTCGAGGATTGTGTCGAGGACGGACATCTTGCTTTTTTCCTTGGTTTTGAACGACCCGGGGTCGTCGAGCACCTCGCCGTCGCGGTTGCCGAGGATGTTCGTCGAATACCACCCGCGCAAGGACAGCATGCGGGCCTTGAGCATGGGCGCTATGGTGGTCTTCATCAGGGTCTGTCCGGTCTTGAAATCCTTGCCGGCGATGGGAGAGCCCGTCTTTTCGGCGAGTTCCACCAGGGCCGGGACGTCTCCGGAGAGGTTGGGCGCGCCGTTGCCGTACGGGATGCCCAGCTTCGCCGCCGCATAGGCGTAAATCATCGAAGGCGGGATAGCCGGATCGTTCTCGCGCAGTCCCTTCTCCAAGGCGGTCAGGCAGCGGTGGGAGGGTGAGTCATTGGGCAGTATCTCGGTGGAGCCGCACCAAAGCATGACCAGCCGATCGACGCCGGCGCGCTTTTGGAAGCGCTCGATGTCGGCCAAAAGCTGTTGGGCCAAGTCCCACTTGGTGCGGCCTTTCTTGGCGTGGGTGGCTTTGAGGTTGCGCAGATAGGCGGGGTCCCAAACGGCGGGCATGGGGCGCACCGCCTCCAGTTCGCGCCGCACCGGCTCGACTTGCCAGCGATCCAGGACGCCGGCTTTCAAGACGGCTTCGTGCATGTTGTCCGGGAACAGGTCCCAACCGCCGAAGACCAGATCGGAGAGTCCGGCCAGAGGGACGAAATCCTTGATCAGGGGGGAGCGGTGCTCGTAGCGTTTGCCCAGGCGGATGGTCTGCATTTGCGTCAGCGAACCGATCAGGCGGCCCTTGCCCTTTTTGGCGAGCTCAACGCCGGCGATGAACGTGCTGGTTACGGCGCCCATGCCCGGCAGCAGGACTCCGAGTTTTCCCTTAGCTGGCGCGACGCGGCTGGAATGTTTGTTCACGGTTGACCCTCCCTATGTAGATCGTCATGGCGAAAAAAAGCAGGACGCCCACGGCCCCGGCCCAAAGAAACTCATACGTGCGCTGCAGATAAGCCAATAGCAGCAGCAGATAAATAAAATCGCGCTGCTCGAGAATCTTTTCCAAGCGCGCCAGCCGGGATTTCGGGCCGGAGGAATCGCCCTGCCGCGCTCCGGCGCGGTGCGCGATTCTTTGGCGGTAGACAAGGGATGCCGAGCCTAAAATACCGACCATCGCCATTAAACCGGCCAGCAGAGGCAACGGACTTGCGTCAGCGCGCGCGAAACCAGCGGCCAGGCATGCGAAAAGGGAGACGTGCACGACGTTGTCTCCCCAAAAATCGATATCCGCGCCCAGGGGCGTTTCCTGGAAGCGTATGCGCGCCAATTCGCCGTCGCAGCCGTCCAGCACGGAATGCAGCCAGACCAGCATGGCTCCGGTCATGTGGGCGCCCCAGCCATGGAGCAGGAAGAAAAAGGTTCCGCTCAGGCCCAGGAGACAGCTTAAAATAGTCATCTGGGTGGGGGAAATCGAGGTATTCAGGAGCGCCCGGGAGATGGCCAGGGAAATGTGGCGATCGAAGTTCCTCGCCATGAATCCGTCGGCTTCCTTGATTCCGGCGGCCAGAAGCCAGTCCTGGGTCATATCGGATTCGATCTGGCTGGTCAGGGGTATGCAGACGCCCGGAGGCAGGGGCTGGGTTTGGCAGGGCGGAAGGTCTTCGACGCGCGAGGGCAGGACTTGAACGACGGAGGCGTTGCGCTGGTCCACGAATGCCCTGTGCTGGCCGTCATGGTGTCGGGCGATATGCGCGAGGGTGTCGATGCGTATGAAATGGCTCGCGGAGACGACCAGGTAGGGCGGTTCGCACTGGGCCGAGCCGCGGTTTTTCCAGAAAATAGCGAGGGACGCCGGCAGGCGCAGACCGGCCGCGGGTTCGACGTTGTGTTCCGAGGAAACCCAAACTCGTCGCAGGCCGGCGCGGGCCAGGGTGTGCAAATGGCGTTCCACGACCGTCAGGCCGGCCACGCGCCGCAGGAGCAGGGCGGGGTTGGAGACCCAGAGGATGGCGTCGGTGATCACGGCTTGGCCGCCTCCTTGGGCCGGGCCACGCGCCGCGGGGGGCGGGGCTGGCCTGGGCCGTCGTAGGCTTGACGCAGCAAATCGAGCACGAAGCCGGCTTCGGCGAGATTGCGGCCGCGAGACGCCGTTTCCTGTATCTCGCTTCTAAAATCCGGGAGGGTCGCGGCAAACCATTCCGGATGGGCCGATCCCGCGGAGAGCTTATCGGGGAAGTCGAACCTCCGCTGGAGCCCCGGACCCGAATTGAGCAGGATATGATCGTCGCGCAGTTCCAAGGTCGCTTTGGAGCCGTGCGCCACGGCCCAGTTGGACCGGGACGCGCCGCGCCAGGTGAGGTGGATGAGGGCCGTGGCCGCGGGAAAGCGGAAGAAGACCGTGGCTTCGATTTCAGCGGACGTCGGGGTCGGCCTATGAAAGAAGGCATTCGTCTCGCTCAAGGAAGGCATCCGGCCTTGCGGGAATAGAACGCGGCGCAGGAGATAGAGGTTGTGCCAGCCGTGGTCTACGAGAATGCCTCCTCCGGCGAGATGGACGTCCGTGCGCCAGTCCCCGGGGCTGGCTGCGACCGAGGGCTTGGTGCGCACGGCGTGGAGCTCGGCATGATGGATATCTCCCAATTCCCCGGCCGCGATCAATTCGGCGGCCTTGCTCCATATGGGCGAGTAAGCCCAATTATGAACCGTGAAGACGGTCCTGCCGCTGCGGCGCGACTCCTCGGCTATCAATCGGTATTCGGACCGGTCCAGGGTGAGGGGTTTTTCGCAAAGGACGTGCAGCCCTTTCTTAAGGGCGAGCAGGACCTGATGGCCGTGCAGCCATGGAGGGGTGGCCAGATCCACGAAGTCAAGCCCCTCCTCCGCGGCCAGGAGGTCCTCGAGGCTTCGGTAGGTGCGCGCTTGCCCGAAGACCGACTTCGCCAGAGCCAGACGCTCCGGGGAGGAGTCGGCCACGGCTGAGATCTCGAAGTCGTCGCGACCGCGGAAAGCCGCGGCGTGCGCGTTATGCGCGATCGCTCCGTATCCAATCAGCGCGCCCTTGAGCCGGCTCATAAAGGAGCGTTGCCTAGGCCAGGCCGTGCCGTCCGGCCACGGCCGATAGGCCCTCGGCTAGAATTTCCACGCCCTGGATCGCTTCGCTTTCCGTGATGGTCAGCGGCGGGTTGATGCGCAGCATGGGATTGTAGGACATGGTGAGCAGCCCGCGGGTGAGGCACTCCTCGAACAGTTCGCGGCAGAGGGGGCCTTCCAGGGGCTTGCGCGTCTTGGGGTTGACGAGCTCGACGCCGATCATGAGCCCGCGCCCGCGCGCCAGGCCGATCAGAGGGCTCTTGGCCTTCAGGGCGACGAGCTTCTGCAGAAGCAGCGCGCCTACCCGGCGCGAGTTTTCCACGAGGTTCTCCTTGATGATGATGCCCAGGGCCGCGTCGCAGGCCGCCGAGGCCAGGGGGTTGCCGCCGTAGCTCGACGATGAGCCGCTGGGATTTCCCCAGGGCTTGGATGTGGAAATCTCGGTGGAGGAGATGACCCCCGAGACCGGGAATCCGCCGCCCAAGCCCTTGCCCACGGTGATGATGTCGGGGATGATCTCTTCATGGTCGCAGCCCCACCATTTTCCGGTGCGGCCGAAGCCCGTGATCATCTCGTCGCCGATGAGCATGGCGCCCATCTCCGTGGTCAGCGCGCGCAGGCCCTTGAGAAAACCCGCCGCCGGGATGACGTTGCCGGCCGTGCCCTGGACGGGCTCGGCGATCACCGCGGCGACGGCGCCGGCGGTGGCGCGCTTGATCATTTCGCGCAGGAAGTCCAGGCAGTGGGCGGCGCAATCGTGCTCGCCCTTGGTTCCCAAGGGGCAGTGATCCGCGTTGGGGTAGGGCGCCAGATGCAGGCCGGGCATGAGGGGGCCAAGCTCGTGCTTGAAGGTATCGCCCAACACGCCCAACACGCCTCCGGTCTTGCCGTGAAACCCGCCCCAGAATCCGATGAGCTCGTATTTTTTGGTCCGGCTCTTGGCCAGGCGTACCGCCGCCTCCACGGCCTCGGCGCCCGATGAGTAAAGCTGGATGCGGTCGAGGCCCTTCGGGGTCACCGTGGCCAGGGTCTTGACGAAATTCGCCCGGTGGGGGCTGGTGAAGCTGCCGATCGATACCTTGGCCAGCTGTTCGGAAACGATGCGCACGTATTCCGGGTGGGAATAGCCCAAGGATGCCACGCCGATGCCGGCCACGAAATCCAGGTATTCCTTCCCATCGAGGTCGCGCAGATGGCGGCCGTGGCCGCTCTCCACCGCGATCTGCGAATAGAGGGCGATGGTCTGCAGCCCCGGGGCGATGTGTTTCTGCTCCTCGTCATATAGGGCTTTGGACTTGGGGCCTGGGGCGTAACGAAAAGTTTTCTGTGCGGAGTCGGTGGTGGCGGGCATGGTCAGGGTCTCCGGACGGCTTGTAGGGTTTTGAGCCTGGTGCGCAGCTGCCAGGCTATCTGGATGGCCGCTTCCGCGCGCACGCGCGCGAAGCTCGGCCAGGAGTTTATGTCGATGAGATAGATGCGCCCCTCGGGGGTGATGATGGCGTCGCCGCCGAAGACTTCGAGCTTGAGGGCTCCGGCTCCGGCCGCGGCCATGGCGGCCAGGATGTCGATGTCGAACGGAAGCTTGCGGGCCGTGCTCGGGTCATGGTAGAAATAGGTGAACCAGCGCCCCGGACCCACGCCGTAGAACTTCACCAGGTCGCCGTCGACGTGTTCCTGCAGGATCAAGGAGGATATCTCGCGGGACGCGAAGTCTTGGCGGATGGCTTCCACCTCGGACCAGTCGCGCGCGTAGACCACGTCATGGGTGCAGGTGTTGTGGACGTCGCCGCGTTTGACCCAGAGCCCGCCCGCGCCATCGAAGGCGGGGGGCTTGAGCGGAGACGCGCCCTGGATATTGCGGGCTTCGGTCGCCGGGAAGAGGATGCTGGGGTCTCGGGCAAAGGCTTCGTACATGCTCAACCGGTAGCAGGCCAGGACCGATTCCGGCGGGTTGACCATGAGGACGGGCTTGGAGCGCTGCAGAGCGATAAGGTGGCGCAGGCGCGGATAGGACTCGCACATGGGAACGATCATGTCCCAGGAGCCCAGGTCCGCGGTGTCGGCCTCTTCGGGAGTCATGGTCTGGGTGCGGGCTTTATAGATGGAGAGCTGCTCCATGACGGCTTTGAGGATCAAGGCGTCGTCGCTTTCCCGGTTTGGGGAGTTCGACAGCTCCCGGAAAATGCCCAGACAAGAAACCATGTGATCTTTCTCCCTAAGCCTCAATTCCTGAACGCGGCCACGAAATCCTCGGCCTGCCGGATATCCTCGGGACGATCCACGTCCAGGGTCTTGGATAAGACCACGCCGGCGGTCAAGCCGCCGCGGACCAGCGCGGCGAGGTAGTCGCGCAGGCGGCCATGCGCCTGCGCCGGCGGCATGGCGCGGGCCGTGGCCGCCGTCAGATAGTAGAGCCCGCAAGTGACGTGGGCGGGCCCGCTCGCCGTTGCTCCGTCGCGCGGCGCCATACCCAAGGAGGTCACCCGGCCGCGGCCGTCGAGACCGGCCCAGAGGGGTTTTTCATCGTCCACGAACGGGGTCAGGGCCAGAGCGGCGGGGGCCTGCGCGCGCCGGGACTCCTCGGCGAAGCGCCGCACCTCCGCTGGGGGGATGATGGCGTCTACGGTGCTGATGAGAAAATCATCGGCCGAGCCGGCGAGGGTCTGGGCGACCAGACGGAAGCTTTCCCAGGAAGAGGCGGTATCTTTTTCCAAAAAGGTCCAGCGCAATTGCGGAAAGGCGGCCGCGAGGCTTTCCTGGGCGCGGCGGCCGCGGGAATTAAAAAGGACGGTGAGGTCGTCGACCCCGGCCGCGTGCAGGGCCGCGGCGACCCAGTGGCAGAGGGGACGGCCGCGAATTGGAATAAGAGGCTTGATGGTCCCGGGATGGCTGGACTTAAGCCGCGCGCCGTCCCCCGCCGCGATGATGCCCGCGCGCAAGGGCGCGCGGCGCCGGACGGGCTGTTGTCCTTCAGGCATCGACAATACGCTTTCCAGATCGGCCACGGAAGCCGCGCGCAGCGCCCGAGGGCAGCAGGCCGGCCGCGCGAGGTCTCCAACGAGGACATGGCCCATGTCCAGGCTCTCGGCGCCGCGCATGTCGCGGGGGATGGAGTCGCCGATCATGAAGGCTTGGGCCGGAGAGGCTGAGAGGTCGTCCAAGGCCCTAAGAAATATCCTTTTGTCCGGTTTGGTGACCCCCAAGACTCCGGAATCAACGACCGTGGAGAACAGGCCGCGCAGGCCTTCGGACTCGAGCACGCTGTCGAGATTGCCGTAGAAATTGGAGACTATGCCCAGGCGGCAGCGTCCGCGCAGGCGCTCCAGGACCGGTCTGAGCCTCTGGAAAGAGGCTCGGGACTCGGCCAGAAAGCGCGCCGTGATCGCGTCGGCCAACCCGGAGTTGTCCGTATGGAGGCTTTCCAAGACGCAGCGCACCTGCAGGGAGATGGTTTGCTCCAGGGAGAGCCCCCGCAGGGAAAAGCGCTGCGGCAAATTGTCGTCCGAATCATAGAAGGCGCGGTCAAAGCGGGGACGGGGCGCCTTGACGCCGCTTTCCTCATAGATGCGGTAGAAGCGCTCGATCCAGGGCTGTCCGTCCGAGTCCAGGGTCCCGCCGAAGTCGAACAGCAGCGTATCCATGGCTGGTATTGTACTAAAAATTAAATTATCATAACAAAGGACTTGACAAGACCAAAGAATCCTGTTATAAATGTGTTGCCGGCCAAGGAATTTCTGAGGGCCGGGATTTTCGGAAAAAATTAGTGCGCCGAGTTCGCCCTGGGTCACCGAACTTAAAGACCGGGGCGGCGGCGTTTTTTTATGGGCGATAAACTGGCAGACATTAAAGAGAAGTTAAAGAGTCTTAAGAGCTTGACGGCCGCCTTTGTCGGCCCGAAGTATGTTATCGGCGTCGATATCGGAAGCTATGCGGTCAAGATCGCCCTTATCCAGGAGGAAGGCGGGACCCTGTTCGTTAAAACCTGGGGCCACCTTCCCGTCGCCTGCAAGCCGGACGCCAGCCCGGAGGAGAAGAAAACCCAGACGGTCAACATGCTGCGGGCCTTTTTGATCGAAAGGGGCATCAAGCTCAAGGAAGCGGCGACCTCGCTTTCAGGCAATTCCGTCATCGTGCGTTACGTGAAATTCCCGAGACTGACCAAGAGCGAGCTTTCCGCGACCTTGACGAGCGAGGCTGAGCCTTTCATCCCGTTCGACATCAACGAGGTGCAGCTCGGCTTTCATATCTTGAATGAGATCGTGGAAGACGGGATGAAAAAAATGGAGACGGTGCTGGTGGCCGCCAAGAAGGACCTCGTGGCTTCCCGGCTGGATATCCTTCAGGGGGCGGGGCTCGTGCCCACGATCATCGACGTCGATTCCTTCGCCTTGGAAAATGTTTACGAGAAGCTGCGGGAGCCCAAGGCCGAGACCGGCGCCACCCTCTATCTTAATATCGGGCACATGGTGACCAACCTGTCCATCCTGGAGAACGGCGTGACCCGGGTGGTGCGCGACGTTTTTATTTCCGGAAATACCCTGACCAAGTCCATCATGAAAAGCCTGCAGGTCGACGCGGCCAAGGCCGAAGAACTCAAGAAGACGCACGGCGTCATCGTCGACGCCGCGGAAAAGGAAAAGGCCCTGGCCGAGGGCAACCGCGAGGCGCTGGGAGTTTCCCAGACCATAGCGGCCGTGATCAAGGACCTCGTGGCCGAGGTGCACCGATCCGTTGATTTCTATCTTTCCCAGGGACCGGAACGGTCCATCGGCCGCATCGTGCTGTCCGGCGGGTCGGCCCGGCTCAAGAATCTGGCCAAGCATCTTTCGTCGGAGCTCAAGGTCCCGGTTTCGGTCCTGGAACCTTTCGCTTTTCTGAAAAACCCGCCGGCGGATCTGCCGCCGGAGCTGACCCCGGCTTTCGGCGTGGCGGTGGGGCTGGCCTTGCGGCACAATAAGGATTGGCTTTGAGAATAGAACGATTCCAAAACCATGCAGCGATTATTAAACTATAAAGTGATTCCTGAATGATCAAGGTCAACCTGGTTCCGGGCGACATCCTGGCCAAGGCGCAGCAGAAGCAGAAGATCGCGCAATTCGGCTTGGCCGGCGGCGCCGCGGCGTTGCTGGTCGTGGCCGTTTCCGTCGTTTTTTGGATGCGCCTCAAGGGTTTGGAGAGCACGCTGGCGGAGCATGAGGCGGAATACAAGCGGCTTGCCGCGGTGGTGGCCAAGGTCAAGGAGGCTGAGAACGCGGCCAACCTGCTCAGGGCGCGCCTGAAGGTCATCGACGACTTGGACCGCGGCCGCCGGGCCTACCCTTATTTCATGTCCGATTTCGCGCGCAGCGTCCCTCCCGGGGTGCGCGTCCAGACGCTGAACACGACTGGAGGCGGCAACTCCCCCATGAAGCTCAACATCACGGCCGAGGCGCGTTCCAACGAGGATATAGCGGCTTGGGTCAGGAAGATGGAGGAGACGGGGCGCTTCGGCAATATTGAATTGGGGCCGGTTATCGCCCGGGAGACGGCCGAGGGAATTCTGCGGGGGTTCTCCTTGACCACCATGTATACGCCCCAGCTATGAGACAAAGATGAGCATAAAACTGACCAAACAGCAGCAGCAGATTTTGGTTGGCGGCGTCATTGGGCTGGGAGCTTTTCTTTTCTGCTACGCCAAATTTTTCTGGCTGCCCATCTCCAAGCAGACTGCCGAGATCAAAGGCAAGATCGAAGCCCTTGAGCGCGAGATAGAGGCGGCCAAGCGCCAGGCGGCACGGCTCGATGATCTCGAGAAGCAGCTGGTGAGCCTCAATGAGCGCAAGATCGAGGCTGAAAAGCGGCTGCCCAAGACCAAGTCGGTGCCTGATATATTGGTCACCTTGGGCAGCGTCGGCCAGAAATACCGAGTCACGCTGCTCAGTTTTTCGCCGGGTCCCAGCAAGAGCCAGCAATACTTCACGGAATTCAGGTTTCCCGTGACGGTGCGGGGGACTTTTCACGGCATAGGCAGGTTCCTGGCCGGCTTGGCCCTGGAGCAGCGTCTCTATAACGTCTACAATGTGGTCTATGGCGAGCCGGGAGCGGAGACGGGCGAGATGCAGGTGAACTTGGACCTGGTATCGTACCAGTATAAAGAAGGATGACCAAGGCATTTCTTTCGGCGGCGTTTTTATTCTGGGGGCTGACGGCCTCCCGGGCGTACGCCGCCTCGCCGGCGGACGTCCCGTCCGAGGTCAAGGCGTCGAGCGCCGCGGCGGCGAGCGTGAGCAGCATATACACCGCGGAACGCTTGCGCGATCCGTTCGCCCGGTGGGGGGGCAGCCGCGGGGCCGCGCGGCCGTTTAGCATGGATGATTTCAGCATCCATAAGCTGTCGCTGCGCGGCATCATGAAGGATTCGGTCTCGGATTTCGCCTTGTTCGTGGACAACGAGTTCGGCGCGACCTTCCTGCTGCGCCGCGGCCGGCTCTACGACGGCAAGAACAAGGCTGTCCCGGCCGTGGGCGGGAGCATCAACTTCAGGGAGAAGATGGCGACCCTGACGGCGGCCGAGGGAGATGTCCAGGTTTTCCGTTTGGGCGAGGAAGAGAAGGAGTGACCGGGAGCGGGAGAACCCTATGATTCGAGCGACTTTGAAGAGGTTTGTAGCCGTGGCGCTTTGTTTGTCCATGGTCTGCCCCGAGACCCTGGCGGTTCGGGCCTGGGCGGCCGGGGCCGAGGTCACGCTCAACGGCCTCAGCGTCGAAGACGACAGCGTGACCATCCAACTCAGCGCCGCGGCGCAGTACAACGGATTTTTGACCGCCAATCCTCCCCGGCTGGTCATTGAACTGTTCGACACGGAAAACCAGGTCGGGGCCAAGGAGATCGCGGGAAAAGGCGCCTATCTCAAGCGCGTGCGCGCCGGCCAGTTTCAACGCTCGCCGCGCATGGTTTCGCGCATCGTCATGGACCTTAACGAGATGGCCGGCTATCGCGTGGCCATGTCGGGCAATGATCTGATCGTCCAGTTGGTGGGAGACGGGTCGGCTCAAGGCCGGACCAAGGCGGCGGAACTGCCGGGTCCGTCCGACCCGGCTCCGGCTGCCAGGCCGCGGCTCAAGCCCAAGCCCGCAGCCGAGCCCTTGGCCGTGGCCGCGGCCGCGCCCGTGGCGATCGCTGAGGAGCTTGCCCCCATGCCCGGCGATGAGCCGGCACAGCCCGAGGCGAAAGCTCCGGCCGCGGTGGCGGCCGCCGCGGTCGAAGACAACCCCCGTCGCGCGGCCAAGCCCTCCTCGGGCGTGGCCGCGGGCCGCGGCGACATCATGGGCCGGCTGCCGCGGGACCTCGTGACCCTGGACTTCGACAACACCGACATCAAGGACGTCGTCAAGCTTCTGGCCGCCAAGGCCCGCGTCAACATCATCCACGGCCCTGATGTGGCCGCGGCCGCGCCCATAACCCTGCATCTCAGCGACGTGCCTTTTAACGAAGCTTTCCGGACTATCCTGGCCATGACCGGCTTGGTGACCTCCCAGGTCGGCGACAACATCCTGCGCATCATGACGCCCGGCCAGTTGGCCAAGGAACGCACCACGGCTTCGACCATCACCAAGGTCATTCCGCTCAATTACAGCAAAGCCCAGGAGATCATGGCCGCGATCACCGCGGTGCGCACGGCCGAAGGCCGCTCCGGTACGACCTCGGCGGACACCAAGACCAATTCCGTCATCGTGACTGAATCCCTGGACGGCATGTCGTCGACGGAGAGGCTCATCGCCGCGCTGGATGTGCGGCCCAAGCAGGTGCTTATCGAGGCCAAGCTGGTAGAAGTGAGCTTGAATAATTCGCTGCATTACGGCATTCAGTGGAGTTACTTCGGGTTGGACAACGGACGTCTCGGCGGACAACTCGGGACCAATGTCATCGGCGGCAGCATAGCTCCGGGGTCTACCATAGGCAAGCCTTTTGATAGGAGGACGGATAATGTCATTACCTCCGGCGTGGGCGCCACGGGCGCGGGCACGGGCGTCACGCTGCCGGCCAGTAGCGTTTTTGGGGCGTTGACCTTGGGCCGGGTGACCAATAATTATTATCTCAACGCCTCCCTGACCGCGGCGGCTGCGCAGGGCAAGGTCAAGGTTCTCTCGGACCCCAAGATCGCGACCCTCAATAACCAGCCGGCCAACATCAATGTCACGACGTCGACTCCATACGTGACGTCCAACGTGGCATCCACCGGCGTGGCCACCCAGACGGTTTCCTACATCGTTACGGGCATCAAGCTTTCCGTCACTCCCACTATCAACGCGGATGGCCGCATCACTCTCGTGGTCAATCCCGACGTCAGCCAGCCTTCGGCCACGGCCGCGGCCAGCACGACCGGAGCGCCGGCTTATGACGCGCGTTCGGCCCAGACCACGGTCCTGGTCAAGGACGGGGAGACCATCGTCATCGGGGGCCTGATCAGCGATTCGATGAGCAACCAGGTCGCCAAGATACCTCTGCTGGGCGATATCCCGATCTTGGGCTGGCTGTTCCGCAAGAAGTCCGTGGTCAGGACGCGCTCCGAGCTGTTGATTTTCGTGACTCCCAAGATCATGCCGGACTGATCGCGGCCTCGTGCTGGCCATCCTCCTGGGGCTGCTGATCGTTCCGGGCCCTCTGCTTAACGGGGCCTGGGACTTGTGGGCCCAATCCATCCTCTTGCTGGCGGCCTTGGGTGGTTGCGCTTTTTGGGCGTGCCGGCGTTTGGTGATCGGGGATGTTCCCCTGCCGTCTAGCCGGGTCCTGGCGTGGGCGGCGTTTTTGGCCGCGTGGGCGGGCATGGCCGCGTTCCTGGGACCGCTGCGCGCCTACGCGCTGCCCGCCTGGAATGTCTGGCTGGCCGGCCTGGGCGTCATGCTGGCGGTCAATGTCATGCCGGATCATGAGAGGCGTTTTGCGGATCGGGCGCTTCGAGCTCTGGCCTGGGCTCTGGTCCTCACGGCTTTTTACCAGTATTTTGTCATGGGCGTGCCGCGGCCCGGCGCGAGCCTGCTCAATCAAAACGTTTTTGCCGGCGCCATCCTGCTGCTGCTGCCCCTTGCCGTTGAAAAGCGGGATTGGATCCTGGGAGCCGGGCTGTTGATTTGCCTGGCCTGGACCCGAAGCGTGGGCGCCTGGCTGGGTTTGGCCGCGGCCCTGCTGATCGTGAAGCGCCGCAGCCCCCTCTGGGCCGGGGCAGGAGCTCTCATGGGTTTGGCGTGCCTGCTGCTGGTCTATGCGAAACTGGACTCTCCCGACATGCTGCATCGTTGGCAGTGGTGGCGGGCGGCGGCGGCCATGGCCGGGTCCAGGCCGTGGTTTGGTTTCGGGCCCGGAACCTACGCCTACGTCCTGCCGGCCTATGTCCAATCAAGCCGGCCGCTCGCCACGCTCTTTGCCCACCAGCATATCCTGGAGACGGCCGCGCAATGCGGCTGGCCCTTTGCCCTGGCGTGGCTGGCTGGGTTGCTGCGTTTTCTTAAGAGCGGGCCGCAAGCCAAGCGCATTGGCGCTGCGGCGCTGTTGGTACAGTCTTGCTGGGATTACGCGCTCTCCATCCCCGGCGTTCTGTGGTTGTTTTGCTATGTGGCCGCCTCTTGCCTGCCTAGGAGCGGCCGGGTCTGGCGCGTCCCGCAACGCTGGAGGCTGCCGGCCTGCGCCCTGGTCCTGGCCGCGGCCGGGCTTGGCGCAGGCGCCGTCTGGCAAAGATGGGCGGCGGAGCGCCTGAGGGTCCGCGCCGAGGCCATGGCGCGGGCCGAGGGGCCATCGGACCGGGCCTTGGCTCTTCTGGAGCGGTCGGCGCGGCGCGCGGATCATCCGGAGACGGCGCGGCTATCCGGACAGATCGAGGCGGCCCTGGCTCGGCAGACCGGCGCGAAAGAGCGGCTCCTGGCCGCTGCCGCTGATATGGAAAGCTCCGCTGCCCAGGACCCTTTTCGGGCCTCCACCTGGACGCAGCTGGCGGCCCTGTATCAAGAACTGGGCCGCGACGACCTGGCTAGGCAAGCACGACAGAGGGGGGCCGCGACCTGTCCCGGCCTAGGGGCGCCATGAAGCGGACCTCCCATGAGGCGTTGGCCGCGGCGTGCCTGGCCGGCCTGGTTTTGGCCGTGTTCGGTCCGATCTGGCTGCGGGGCCTGACTCCCTATTGGGGAGACATGACCTATATCCATCATCCCTGGCAGGCTTTGGGCGCCCAGCTGCTGGAGAAGGGGCGGCTGCCTCTCTGGGACCCGTACATCTATTTCGGCATGCCCATGGCCGCCAAAATGCAGAGCGCCGCTTTTTATCCAGGACAGATCCCATTCTTCCTGTTCGGATTCGCCACGGCCGCCTCTTTTTTTCATGGGATACATTATGCCTTGGCCGGCTGGCTTGCGTTCTTGTGGCTGCGGTCCCTGCGCCTGAGCCGCGGCGCGGCTCTGGGGGGGGCTGCGGTCTTTGCCTGCGGAGGCGGCATGGCCGGCCATATGCCGTTCTTGAATCATCTCTCCGTCTTGAGCCTGACGCCCGGGCTTTTTTTGTTTTTTCGCGAGCCCGCCTTGTTGGCGCTCACTTTAGCCCTGGCGTTTCTGGCCGGTTACCCGCCTTTTTTAGCCGGGTCCGCGATTCTCGCCTGGGCGGTGATGTGCATTCTGGCCGCGCCGCGGCAATCCTGGAGCCGCTGGCTGATATCCAGCGGCCGCGGCTGGGCCGCGGCCGCCGTCCTCAGCGCGGCGCTGACCGCTTGCCAGTTATGGCCCGGCGGCGAACTCATGGCGATGTCGAGACGCGCCGGCGGGATGGCTCTGGAAGAGACTCTGCGGTTTGGATATTCCTGGCGGGATCTGGTGCAGTGGGTGAGTCCGGTTCTGGCATATTGGAAGCGCTTTGATCCGGCCGTGGATTGGCATCAATGCAGCACCCTGGGCTTTGTCGGGAGCGCGGCCGCGGCGTGGGGGCTTTGGAGCCTGGGCCGCCGCCGCGCCGTTGGCCTGGCCGCGCTTGGGGCCGCGGTCCTGCTGCTTATATTGGGAGATACCAATCCGGTCTCTCGCGCCCTCTGGGAGCATCTGCCGCCCTTGCGTTTCGTGCGTTACCCCGGCAATGTTTCCTTCTTGGGCTGGCTGCCCGCGGCGCTCTTGGCCGCCGCGGGCTTGTCGCGCTGCGGACCCGCGGTGAGAACCGCGGCCTTTTTCCTGCTGGCCGCGGAACTCGTCTGCTATGCCCGCGCCGCTCCGGCGGCGCCGCGCGGGCTCTTTACCGAGGCGGGCCCTCTGGTCAGGAGCCTTCAAGAAGGCGGCCGAAAAGCTCGCTATCTGCTCTCGCCGCTCGCCTTGGAAAGCCACAGCGGCTCCGGGGTGAGGGATTGGAAATGGCGGCTTTACGGAATGACCAACGCTCCCTTTAGGCTGCGCGCGGCCGGAAATTTCGGAGAGCCTTTGGTGCCGCGGTCCAATTACGAGCTCATGGATTTTCTCTACCGGCAGGGTTCGGCCGCGGCCGCGGCGCGATTGATGCCCTGGCTCGGCGCGGATACGCTTCTCACGCGCGATCCCACGGCTCCCTCCAAGCTTCTGCGTTACGAAGGCAAGGTCCTTTGGCACGTGTACCGGCTCGCGGCTCCGGTCTCCTCGGCTTGGGCGTTGACGGAGCAGGCCGGCGATCTGTTGCCCGCCGGTCTGCCCGATGGGCCGCTGCCTGCCTTGGGCAAGGCCCTGCCGCTCAACTGGCCGCGGGAAGACCGCTATGAGGTGGAGGGCTCGGGCGCCGGCTGGGCGTTCGTCGCCGAGCCCCGCTATCCGGGCTGGAGCGCGGTGCTGGAGACGGCGCGGGGTAGATCCTTGGCAAAGCCCTTGCCGGCCCTGGCCGCTTTCCAGAAGGTCCGCGTGCCGCCCGGGCCTTGGCGGCTTCATTTTTTTTACGCGCCGGCGTCGTGGCTCCGGGGCGTCGGCCTGAGCGCTCTCGTCCTGCTGGGGTTCGGAGTATATTGGTATAATCGGAGCCTTCGATTATTCGGGGCACAATGGACCAGCCGGACATGGACGAATGAAGCGTAGAGAATCCATTCTTTTGGCGCTTGGCGCGGCGGTGTCCTTGTCTTTGCTCTGCCCGTCGCTCTGGCGCGCCAGCCTGGTCCCGGCCAATTTCGGCGATCTTTACGCGTACCATATTCCCTTGCGCCATACGGTCGTGAGCTCCCTGCAGTCGGGGAGGCTGCCATTCTGGAACCCGTTTATTTTCTGCGGCTTGCCCCTGGCCGCCAATCCGCAGACCGCGCTGTTCTATCCGGTATCCCTATTGGCCGCCGTCTTGCCCATGAATCTGTCGCTCACTTGGGATTTCGCTTTCCACATGCTTTGGGCCGCTCTTGGGATGATGCTTCTGGCCAGACGGGAAAAGCTGCCGGCGGGGGTCTGTTCTTTCCTGGCGTGCGCCTGGGCTTTTTCGCCTTTTCTTTTGTATCGGATCACGGAAGGCATCCCCACGCTGCTGGCTTGCCTGGCTTGGGCGCCTTGGTGCTGGCTGGCGTTCTTGGCCGGGCGCCGGGGACTGCTCGCGGCCGCTTGGACCCTGCAATTCCTTTCCGGACATCCGCAATTCCTGGTCGTAAACGCCGTCGGCATGGCGGCCTGGAGCCTGTGTCACGCGCAGAGGGGCCGGCTCCTGGGGCGGCTCATGATCGAGGCGGCAATGGCGTCGGGCCTGGCTGCCGTGCAATGGCCCGCCACCTGGGAGTTTCTCAGTCATTCCGTCAGGAAAGTATGGCCCCAGGCGTTTGCCACCGCTTATTCGGCGCGGCCCGGAGCCTTGCTGACCTGGCTGCTTCCGGACGTTTTTGGAAACCCCATGAATGGGACATTCCGCGGCTACCCGTCCGTTTTTTTCGAGTCCTCCGGGGTTTTCATCGGCTGGTTGGGCTTGGCGGCCGCGGCGTTGGGGCTGTGGCGGGCCCGGGCTTGGCGCGCCTGGCTGCTTGTGGCATTGGGAGTGTTCTTGGCCTTGGGCGAACACAATCCGCTTTACCGCGCGGTTTGCCTGAGTCCCGCGGGTCTTCTTAGAACCCCGGCGCGCTATCTTTTCTTATCCCTGTGGGGGCTCTTGCTGGCCGCGGCCTCGGGCGCGCGATTCGTCTTTCGCGGCCTGCCCAGCAGCGGGGTCAGGGCCTTTCTGGCGGCGGCGGCCGCGGCCGAGCTTCTGGCGTGGGGGCATCGTTTCGTCGTTCCCCAGGACGCCGCCCCGTTCTTGGCCGCCAATCCCGCCGTCGCAAGGGCCGTCGGCGGACGACTATTTCGCGTTCTCGTCGACCCCGCCTTGGCCAATCCCAACAAGTCCATGCTGTATCGGGCCATGAACGTCAACGGCTACGACGCCTTCTACCTGTCCGGCTATCCTGATTTTGCCGCGGCCAGCGAGGGCCGGGCGGTCGCGGACGCAAGCCGGACCTACTTGAGCCGCGCGGGCACTCCCGCCATGCGCGGCGCGGGCGTGGCTTATGCCCTGACCGCGGGCGGGGCGCTTGAGGCTCAAGCCGGCGCGCTGCCCCTGGCCTACTTCGCCGCGCAGGGAGTTCCCTTCGACCAGCCGCGGGTCGCCGTCTCCATGGAGAGGCCCGAGCGCTGGCGCGCGGGCGGTTCGCCTCCGCCGGGGGCCGACCGGCTCGTTGTCACCGTGCCCGCCTACCCCGGCTGGCGCGCTTGGCTCAACGGGAAATCAGTCAGTCCCGAGCCGTGGGGATATTTCCAGGCGGTGAATTTGCCCTCCGAGCCGCCGGGAACGGCTCTTTTTAGAGCGCCGGCGACGTTGGTCCTCGATTTTCAGCCGACCCTCTGGCGGTTTTTCATGCTCATCGGCATGGGCTCTTGGGCCATATGGCTGTATTCATGGCGCGGCGGCCGCGGTCTTGAGTCAATGGGAGTTTTACCGAGGAGCATATGAATCGCAGGACTATTTCGGTCGGGGTAGCTGTTTTTTTCACCGCCTTGTGCCTCTGGCTGGCGGCGCGCAACGTCCAGTTCGCGACGTTGGGAGGGATATTGGCCGGCGCCAAATGGCGTTGGCTTGTCCCCATACTGCTCATCGGGCTCCTGGACATCCTCATTCGCGCCTTGCGTTGGCGCATACTTCTTAGCCAGGCCGTGTCCGCTTCGGTCATGGACCTGTTCCGCCTGGAAGCCATCGGCCTGGCGGTCAACAACATGCTTTTTGCCAGGCTCGGCGAAGTCCTTCGCGGCGTCTTGGCGGCTCGCCAGCTGGGAATACCCGTGGCGACTTCCCTGGCCAGCGTGGTGGTGGAGCGGGCTCTTGATGTCGCGGCCTTGCTCGGCCTGTTCTGCGGCGCCGCATGGCTTGCACCGGATATCGTGCCCGCTCCTATCCGGCACGCCGGAGCTCTTCTGCTCGGCGCGGTGATCGCGGCCCTGATTTTCCTGGTCCTGGCGGAGCGGACCCTTGAAGACGGGGCCTGGCTGGAGCGCCGCCTGCGGGCCTGGCCCAAGCTTCATGAGATGGTGGAGCATCTGGCCCTGGGCGCGGCTGTTTTGCGCCGGCCGCGGGCTCTCGTTCCGGTGGCGGCGCTGAGCCTTGGTCTCTGGGCGGTTGACGCCGTCGTATATTGGCTGGCCGCGCAAGCCCTGGGGCTTGCCGACCTCATCGATTATCCCAGGGCCATCCTGGTTCTCTCTTGGGCGGGCGCCGGCTCGGCCATGCCCGCGGTGCCCGGCGGTATCGGTACGTTCGAAGCCATGGTCAAATCCATCCTGGAAAAGTTCGGCGCCTCGGCGCCTGAAGCCTTTGCCTATGCCCTGGGCCTGCACATGCTGATGTATATCACGGTGACCGGGCTCGGCCTGATTTTCCTGTACCGCGTCGGGCTTTCCCTGGGAGGAATCAAGGCCTCTTTGGCGTCCCGGCAAACGCCTACCGGATCCGCGGCCGGGGGCCGCCCGTGAAACTTTCCCTGCTGCCATTGCTGGCCGCGCCATGCTGCGCCGCGCCGCTGCGCTTTTCGCGGCTCGAGCAGATGCCGGACGAAGAGATCGACGATGGGGTGCTGGCCTGCGCGGGCTGCGGCCGGGAATATCCCATCATTTCCGGCGTGCCGAGGCTGCTGCCCGCGGGCGCCAAGGACGCGCGCGTTGTCCGGACCAGCGCAAGTTTTTGTTGGGAATGGACCCGCTACCCCGGTTCCTTGGCCGAGGACCGCGGCATCTTCCTCGAGGAGAGCCAGCTGTGCGCAACGGATCTCAAGGGCAAGCTTGTCCTCGACGCGGGCTGCGGGATGGGGCGTTATGCTCTAGTCGCCCTGGACTTGGGCGCGGAAGTCGTGGCTTTGGACCTGTCCGAGAGCCTGCTGCGCTTGGCGGACGCGGCGCGCGTCCGACCCAATCTGCACTTGGTCCAGGGCAATCTCCTCAAACCGCCGCTTAAGGCCGGGACGTTCGATTTCGTCTACAGCCACGGGGTCCTGCATCACACGCCCGATACCCGAGCGGCCTTCCAGGCGGTCGCCGGACTGGTCAAGCCCAACGGACGGCTCAGCGTCTGGCTCTACGGCAAAGCGGGACGCTACCGCGATTTCGCCACCAACCCGCTGCGGCCGGACCGCTTGTGGGTGGCGCGCCATCGGCGCTTGTCATGGATCATCGTGGCCGCGCGGCAGCTGATCAGCGACGTCTTGCGGGTTTTCACGGTGCGCTTGCCCCTGCCGCTGACCTACGCGCTCTGCTATCCTCTGGCCTGGCTCGGAGCTCTGCCGGCCTTGAAGTACCTGACGTTCTCGGCGCATCGCGATTTCCGCGTTCGCTTGATCGAGAACTTCGACTGGCTTTCACCGCCGTTCCAGTTCCATCACACCAAAGAGGAATTATCAGCCTGGTATGAAACGGCCGGCTACGACGTGCTGAGGTTGTTGGCCCATGGCCTGGTTCCCAAGCCCGGCATCCTGGGCCGGCGGCGATGAAGCCATGAGTTCCGGAGCCGCGGTGGTGATGGTCAGCGCCAGCTTCCATCCTTACGTAGGGGGGGCCGAGAAGCAGGCCTTGGAGCTTTCGGCGGCCCTGCTGCGTCGCGGGGTCAAGGTGCGCGTGCTGACCCGCCGGCTGCCCGGGCTTCCCGCGCGGGAGGAGATTCGCGGGGTCCCGGTGCAACGGCTTTGGTGCGCGGGCTCGGGCTTTCTCAACAGCTTGACTTTCATGGCCGCGCTGGGAGTCTGGCTTTGGGCGCGGCGCGCCGACTACGTCGCGGTGCATGTACACCTGGCCGGCTCGCCCGCCCTGCCCGCGGCCTTGGCCGGAAAGCTGCTGGGCAAGAAGGTCTTCATCAAGCTCGGAGGCGGCCGAGGCATCGGGGAATTGGCCGTCTCGGCGCGCACGATAGGGGGGAGGATCAAGCTTGGACTGCTTTCCTGGCTTGGGCCCCATTTCGTGGCCGTGACCCGCGAGCTGGCCGAGGAATGCGCGGAGTATTTGGGCTCGGTTTCCGTGCGGGTAGAGCCCAACGGCGTCGATGTTTCCCGTTATCATCCGGTCACGGCTGAGGAAAAACTGGCTTTACGGCGCAAGCTGGGCTGGCCCGAGGGGCTCTGTTTCCTTTACGTGGGGCGGCTCTCCGCCGAGAAGCAGCTCGATTTTTTTCTGCGGGCCTGGCTCGCCGACGCGCCCGCGTCGGCGCAGCCCAGTTTCGTGGCCATCGTGGGGCAAGGTTCGCAAGGAGATAAGCTTCAAGCCTTGGCCGCGAGCAGTCCCCTTGCGGGACGGGTCTTGGCGCTGCCTTTTTTGGCCAACGTGTCAGAGGCTTATGCGGCCGCGGATGTTTTCATCCTCCCTTCGCTGTCCGAGGGCCTTTCCAACTCTTTGCTGGAGGCCATGGCCTCGGGGCTGGGGATTCTGGGCAGCCGGGTGGGGGGTACGGCGGAGGCCGTGACGGAAGAGGAAACCGGCTTGCTCTTCGCTCCTGGCGATGAGGCCGGGCTGCGGGCCCAGATGCAGCGGTATCTGCGCGAACCCGAGCTTGCCGGTCGATTGGGAGCCGCCGCCCGGCAGCGCGCCGTGCGGGACTATTCCCTGGAGCGCGTAGCGGGCAGCTACGAAAAAATGTATACCCAAGGAGCCAAGGGCTAGGCGCTTATGTGTGGAATCTGCGGCATCGTTTACAGGGATGGGACGAGTCCGGACCCGCGCCGGCTCAAGGCGGCCAATGATGCGCTGCTTCATCGCGGTCCGGATGACTCCGGAGCCTACATAGAAGGGCCCGCGGGCCTGGCCATGAGGCGTCTGGCCATTATCGACCTGAGCACCGGGCACCAGCCTATTTCCACGGTCGACGGCCGATACACCATCGTATTCAACGGCGAAATCTACAATTTCCTCGAACTGCGCGCCGAACTCGAGGCCCAGGGCTGCAAGTTCCGAACCAAGACGGACACCGAGGTGATACTCGTCCTTTTTGAGCGGATGGGGAACGCTTGCGTCACGCGCCTGCGCGGGATGTTCGCCTTCGCGATCTGGGATAGCGCCCGTCAGCGGCTGTTCCTGGCCAGGGATCGCATCGGCAAGAAGCCTCTGCTTTATACCCGCCAGCCGGGGTTTCTGGCTTTTGCCTCGGAGCTGCGCTCGCTTTTTGCCTGGCCCGGCATCTCGCGGGAGATCAATCCCGCGGCTATAGACGTTTTCCTTTCCCTGCAATATATTCCTTCGCCCCAGAGCGTCTATGAGGAAATCCGCAAGCTGGAGCCTGGACACACCCTGGTCTACGAGAAAGGAGAGGTCACGATCGAGCGGTATTGGGACCTGCCTCTGGGGCAGCCCCCGATTACGACGGACGTGGAAGAGGCCAAGGGCTTGCTCGCGGACAAGCTCCGGGAGGCCGTTCGTTTGCGCATGATTTCCGACGTGCCTCTGGGAGCCTTCCTGTCCGGAGGCATCGATTCGTCCATCATCGTGGCCTTGATGAGCGAGATGTCGCCGCGTCCGGTGAAGACTTTTTCCATAGGATTCGAAGAACAGGAGTTTTCCGAACTGCATTTCGCCAAGGAAGTGGCGCGGCGCTACGGCTGCGACCACAGCGAGTTCATCGTGAAGGCGGAGATGGCGGATATCCTGCCCAAGCTCGCCTGGCATTACGGCGAGCCCTATGCCGATCCCTCGGCCCTGCCGTCCTATTACGTCTCCCGGGAGACCCGGCGGTTCGTCACCGTGGCCTTGAACGGCGACGGAGGCGATGAGAATTTCGCCGGCTACGTGCGCTACTGCGCCATGAAATTGGCCCGGCTCTTCGACGTCCTGCCCGCGCCCGTCCGATCAGCTCTCCAGGCCGGGGCGGAAGTCCTGCCCGACTATCGCGCCCCTTACGGTTTCACGTGGCGGCTCAAGCGTTTTCTGCGTTCCGCGCTCTTCACCGACATTCCTAAACGGCACCTTAAAATGGTCTGTTATTTTTCGGAAGAGGACAAGGCGGGTCTTTATTCTCCCCGATTTCTGGCCCGGCTTGGAGCGCGGCAGGGCTCGGCGCAGGAATACCTCGCCAGCGTTTTCGCCGCCTGCGGACGGGAAGACTTCGTCAACCGGATGCTTTACGCGGATTTCAAGACCTATTTGCCGGAATGCCTCATGACCAAGATAGACATAGCCACCATGGCCAATTCCCTGGAGGGGCGTTCGCCTTTCCTCGATCATGAGTTCGTGGAAATGGTTTTCCGCATGCCCGGGGATTGGAAGCTCAAAGGATTGCGCGGGCACAAGTGGCTTTTGAAGCAAACTTTCCGCGACAAGCTCCCGCCCCGGATACTGAACCGGGGGAAAATGGGATTCGGCATCCCGCTGGGAGCCTGGTTTAGGGGGCCGCTCAAGGATTATTGGGCGCAGCATGCGCTGGGCGGCGGAGCCTTGGGGCGAGATGTTTTCGAGGAGAAGGCCCTGAGGCGCATCTGGGACGAGCACCAGAGCGGCCGGCGCGACCATGGCTATAGGCTTTGGGCCCTGCTCATGCTCGAGCTTTGGCACGAAAACCGCGGATAGCCAGGCAACGCTTGCCTGACGCTGGAGCCCATTATTAGTTAAAATGACGTCATGGCGGCGCCATTTTTTTCCGTGGTCATCAACAACCACAACTACGGCCGCTTTCTGCGCCAGGCCGTAGACAGCGTCCTGGGACAGGATTTCGCTTCCGGAGACGTGGAAGTCATCGTGGTCGACGACGGCTCGACCGACGACTCGCGCGCCATCCTGGCGTCCTACGGCGATCGCGTCCGGGTTTGCCTGCAGGCTCGCCAGGGCCAGGCCCAAGCGCTTAACCGCGGCTTCGCCGAGGCGCGCGGGGAGATCGTCTGCCTGCTCGACTCCGACGACGTGTGGCGTCCGGAAAAGCTCTCGGCCGTGGCCGGGCGCTTTGACGATCCGGCTGTCGGCCTCGTCGAGCATTGGCTCCAGGATACGGACGCGGCGCTTGCGCCTTTGCCCCAGTATTTTCCGGCCTGGCCGACGCGCTATGGCTTGGATGATTTTTTGGACGGCCGCGCCGAGTTCGGCGCGACCAGCGGCCTCTGCCTGCGCCGGAAATTGATCGGCCGCTTGGGAGCCATCCCCGCTGAGCTTGTGATAGATGCCGACGCCTTCTTGATGGAGGGCGCGCTTTTCTTCGCGGAGATCGCCAATATGGCGCGTCTTTTGGGGGCGCACCGCATTCACGGCGGCAACTGGTGCGCCGGCCACCTCGCGGATCGGCGCAAATTGGATATGGACCTGCGCATGAACGAGATACTGGCCGCGGAGCTGGAGCGCCGGCTGGCCGTCTCGCGGCGCAGTCTGACGCCGCGCTGCCGGCTGAATCGGGAAATGGAGACTTGGCGTCGGCGGATATTGCAAGCGGCTTTGGAGGCCCGGCCGGCGCAGGCCTGGAAGTTGTGGCGGGAAAAGGCGGGGAGTTTTAAAGGCTCGGGCTTGGGCCGGTTCCGCTTGGCCAGCGTTTTACTGGCCGTGTTGTCCCCGTCCCTATACCTGTGGGTCTACGGCATCTATTCCCGCTCGCGGGGCCTCAGAGAGATGCGCAAGACCTTTTTTTTCGAGGCATGAGATGACCGGATCCGATCCCGAACTGACGATTTTGCTGCCGACGCTTAACGAAGGCTCCCACCTGGGGGAGGTCCTTGCCGGAGCGCGCGCCGCGGCCGCTGAGCTGACCGGGAGTTTCGAGATGCTGGTCGTCGACGGCGGGTCCCGCGACCAGACCGCGGCCGCGGCCGCGGCGGCCGGGGCGCGCGTGGTCCGCCAGCGCGGCCGGGGCTTCGGCGCCGCCATCCGCGAGGGCATCGCGCTGGCGCGCGGGCAATGGGTCCTGGCCATGGACGCGGACGGCTCTCATCCAGTCCGCTATTTTCGGGAGCTTTGGGACCGGCGGCTGCGCGGCGATTTGATCATCGCCTCGCGCTTCGTGGCGGGCGGAGGCGCGCGCATGCCCTGGTGGCGCTACGTGCTGAGCTGGTGTCTTAATGCGGTGACGCGCCGCCTTCTGGACTTGACGATCCGGGACAGCTCCAGCGGATTCCGTCTTTACCGCAGGCAGGCCATGCTGGATCTGCCGATGCGCGCCGAGGATTTTTCCGTGCAGCAGGAGGGGCTGGTTCAGCTTTTAGCCCACGGCGGCAAGGCGGAGGAGATCCCTTTTTTCTATGAGCCGCGCTTGGGCGGGGAATCCAAGGCGGACGTCGGCCTCCTGGCGCGGCGCTATCTGCGCATGCTTTGGACCCTGAAAGGAGTGCGCGGCGGCCGGAGCCAATGGGCCGCCTTGGCCGCGGTCCTGGTCCTGGGCATCGGCGTGGGTCTCACCGGCCTGGGTTGGGGGCTTCCGGGCCCGGCGCGCCTGCGCGTGTTGCCCGGGGGGCAGCGGCCCACGCCCGAGGCGGCGGGCAAGCTCGCGCAGGGTTGGGAGAAGCTTTATGCGGATATCCAGCGCACGCATCTGGAAATGCGCGAAGAGCCCGCCAATCTCTTCCGCGGCGCGGGCGAATTTCCTCCGGGATGGGAATTCCCGCCGGAGAAGCTCGATTTTTCCATCCGCTCGATGCTGCTGCAAACGGAGTCTCCGGATGAGAAAAAACCGTTCACCAATCTCGCCCGGATGCGGCCATGGAAGCTTGAATTCAAGCCGCTTTACGTTAGTTACGGCGGGGCGTTTCTTTACCCATTCGGCGCTTTTGTGGCGGCGGGAGCATTGGGCGGGGTTGTCCGCTTGGTTCCCGGCGTCGCTCATTATCTGCAATATCCCGAGGACATGGGGCGACTGTTCCTTTTAGGGAGGGTGTTCGTCTTTCTTTTCCATTTGGCCGGCCTTGTCTTGCTTTTCGGGTTGGGCTGCCGTCTGGGGGGTTGGGGGGCGGGTCTCTGCGCGGCCGTTTTTTTCGCTTTGTGCCCCGTCGCGGTTGAGAATTCGCACCTGATTAAACCCTATGCGTACGCGACTTTTTGGGTCTTGGCCGCCTCTTGGCTGACGGTCTCGGCGGTGCGGCGCGGCCGGCGCAAGGACTACCTCCTGGGCGGATTCTGCGCCGGCATGGCGTTGGGGGCCAACCTGTCTCTGCCGGTTTTTGTCGTATGGCCGTTGCTGGCTTGGGGGATGCGTCGGTGGCGGGGGGCGGCAGGCGAAGGCGAATGGCGATGGGCCTCAGGCGCCGTCCTGCTCGCCATGGCGGTATTTGCTTTAAGCAACCCTTATCTCTTTTTGTCTTATAAGGATTTTGCCTGGGAGCTCGAGGTCCTTTCTCCGCAGCGGCTTGGATTTGACTCGTGGCGGTCGCTGCCGTCTGTGCCGGGCGCCTCAGCGGCGGGCATGGGGATGGTGGTGGCCGTCTTTGGGGCCGCGGGCTTGGGATGGACGCTCTTGCGGGGCAACGATGACGCCAAGGTTCTCGCAGCCGGCGCTTTGGCCGGCGGCAGCCTGATCGCGGCGCGGTTTCCAACCATGATGTCTGCCGCCGGGTTTCGTTTGCTGCATAGCGTCGCCGCGCTGGCCTGCCTCATGGCGGCCGTGCTTCTTTTGCGCCTGCCGCGAGGGCTGCGCGCTCTGGTCTTGGCGGCGGCTCTGGTCGACAGCGGCTTAAGGGCCGCCGTTGTTCTTGAGAATATGCGGCGCGATTCGACCCCTTTGGCAACTCGGGCGCAGGCCGCCGCGTGGGTGGACGCGAATGTCCCGGCCGGCAGCCGCGTAGGATTGCTGCGCTATCCGGAACCCGCCCATACCCCGGCCTTTTCTTACAACCGCTACCATCTCGTCGTTTTTGACGGCCCCCGGTCCCTGGAAGGCAGGCTGCCGCCGGACTATCTGGTCGTCGACGCGGCGGCTCGTCAGGAGCTGGAGACTTGGGGCGGCGACTACGAGATCGTCGCGCAATTTCCTTCCTGGAGGGCGGGATGGGCGCCCGCCATCGAGGGCTCAAGCCTGGCCAATGAGACTTTCTTCGTGTATCGGCTCCGCAGACGGACCGGCGGGCTTGAAAACGGGCGCGCTTCTTTCGCCTCGAAAGAGCGGGTTTTGGGGCGGGCTCTTATGCCGGCGGTTGCTTCTCGATGATCAGCACGAGATTGCTGGGCAAGCCGAGGAAATAGTGGTAAGAAAGAGAAACCTTCCGATAACTGCCGGGAGGAACCAAGGCGCGTAACTGGCGCGGCGTGAGAAGGTTTAAATTCCTCTCGTCGGCGTAAAATTCCAGCCTGAGCCGCCGCAGCAGGGATCGGAATAATCTTTGGGGCAGCCAGTGCAGGAAGGGGATGCGCGTATGCAGCTCGACGGGGAACCAGCGGTTGGGCGTCGCCAGGAACACGCGCCGGGAGACGCGGAGCAGCTCGCTGAGAAAAAACCTCTGCTCCCGGCTTGATCCGACATGCTCGATGACGGCGTTGCAAAAGCCGATAGAGAAAAAATTATCCGAAAAGGGGAGCTTCTCTCCCGATTTCGTGCGAACAAAGCGAAGTCCGGGGTATTTTTGTTCAAGAAACGAGCAATCCTCGGTTCCGGCGGCTATGATTTTGTGCTTGTAGGGATAGCTGTTTTCAAATATGTTCTCCATCGGGTCGGAGAGGTTGGAAGCGCCTAGGTCGAGCACGAGGTCGCTTGGCTGCGGCGCCAGGGCGCTCATGAAGCGCTGCATCATTCGCAAGCGCGGGGCATGCTGCAATTGATGTATCCAACGCACGCCGTGCAGGGGTCTCTGATAGTAACGGAAATCCCCCTGAAGGTTGTTTGAGTTGCCTCGCATGAGCCGTTTCCGCGCCAGGTCACATCATATTCGTTTTGAAATTCCCTTGTCCAACGGCTTGCGGCATCCGTCGTCGGTTGGACGGCGATAGACAATAGAACAAAAATCAACTATCATGCACGCGTAGGCTCTGCGCGGGCCTGATCCCCGCGACGCAGAAGGCGTCTTGCTGTAAAGCCATGAGAAATGCCCAAAAAGCCATCTCTTACTTTCGTCCCCGCGCCATCGACCACCGGAGATTCTTCGGCCGCGTCGAGGAGGTCCTCGAAGCCCGCTGGTTTACCAATGGCGGCAAGATGGTTCGGGAGCTTGAGCATGAAGTCGCCCGCATTCACGGCGTCAGGCACTGCGTTTTGGTCTGCAACGCCACCATCGGCCTGCAGCTGGTTCTCAAGGCCCTGGATCTGGAAGGCGAGATCATCACGACTCCTTTTACCTTCGTGGCCACGGCCCATGCGATCATGTGGCAGCGTCTTATCCCGGTCTTTTGCGACATCGATCCGGATCGGCTGACCATCTCGCCGGCGCATATCGAAGAATTGGTGACGCCCCACACCTCCGCCATCCTGGGCGTGCATGTTTTCGGGCAGTTCTGCGACGTGGAGGCCATAGGTCGGATCGCGCGCAAGCATCGTCTGAAAGTCATTTATGATGCCGCCCACAGCTTCATGACTTCCTATAAAGGGACTCCGGTCGGTCATTTCGGCGACGCCGAGGTCCTCAGCTTCCACGGCACGAAGCTTTTTCACACTTTCGAGGGGGGGGCGGTCCTCACCGACAACGCGGAACTGGCGGCGCGCCTGCGGCTGCTCAAGAATTTCGGATTCAACGGCTTGGACAATGTCCAGTATATCGGCACCAACGCCAAGATGAACGAGGTCAGCGCCGCCTACGGACTCTCCCTGCTGCCGGCCATGCCCCGGACCATCGCCCGGCTGCGGCGCATCCATGAACTCTACCGCGCCGGCCTGGGAGCCGTCGCCGGCATACGCCTCTTCGAGCTCTCGCGCGAGGTGCGGGGCAACGGGCAGTATCTGCCCGTTTTTGTGCAGCGCGATTTCGGCATCAGCCGCGACCAGCTCTGGGCCCGCTTGTGGAGCCGGGGCGTCCAGACGCGGCGCTATTTCTATCCGGGCGCTCACCTCTGCGAGCCGTATCGCTCCGATATGCCCTGGTTCAAGGACTTGCTGCCGGTGGCTCGTCAGGTCACCGAGACCATCCTGTGCCTGCCCTGCTACTATGACCTTTCGGATCAAGAGGTCGCCCGGGTTTGCCAAGCCGTCGCCGAGGCCGGGCAGGATGGAGCCCGGATAAAAAAGTGGTATAAGAGCCTCTTGCGATCTTCCTTCGGCGCGCCGGGCATGGCGCCGTTGGTCCAGGCCCTGCGTCGCGGGCCCGACTCGTGAGCCCCGGCGCGCGGCTTGGCCGCGTGGTCGTCATTGGCGCCGGCATATCCGGCTTGGCGGCGGCTTGGAAGCTGGCGAGGGAGGGTTTCGATGTGACCCTCGTCGAGAAGGAGCCTGCCGCGGGGGGGCTTGCCGCCACTCTGGACTGGGACGGCTGGAAATTCGACTACGGTCCCCATAATTTCCACACCAATGACCAAGAGGTCGTCGATTTTTACAAGAAATTGCTCCCGGAGAGGTTCTTGGAGCGCAAGATCAAGGTGAGGCTTTATATTTTCTCAAAGCTTCTTTCTTATCCCTTGGTCGGTTTCGACGCCCTCCTGGCTTTGCGCGGCTTCAAGATGGCTTATGCCTGCTGGAGTTTCTTCCTGGCGCGCCTTAAGGCTTTCGTCTTCGGCATCGCGCCGACCGAGCATCTTGATGAATGGATCATTCGCCGGTTCGGGCGGGTTTTATACGAGACTTATTTCGGCCCTTACATATACAGAGTCTGGCGGGCCGACCCCCATCGGCTATCCAAGATGATCGGCGAAACCAAGATCCCGCTCCTGAGCATCCGCCGATTGATCAAGCGGGAGTTTTTTAAGAAGACGGACTTGAACCCCGAGGACCTGTCGCAATGGCAGACGTTCTATGTCAAGGGAGGCATCGGCGAGCTGGCGCGCTATTTTCTGGGCGAGATCGAAAGGACGGGCCGCGTCTTCCTGGGCGAGGAGGTGACGGCCCTGCGCCTGCGCGATGATCGGATCGTGTCCGTCGAGACCGCGCGCCGCAGCCTCGACACGACGGACGCCGCCGTGATATCCACCATCCCGGTCAACCTCCTCGTGCGGCGCACCGCCGGGATGCCCGCGGAAATCGTGCGCGAGGCGGACAAGCTGGAGTTCTGCTCCGAGCGGTTTCTCTTCGTGCGCGTCAAGCGGCCGCAGGTCTCCGGCTACCATTGGACCTATTTTTCCGACAAGCGCTACCCGTTCAACCGCGTCGCGGAGTTCAATCGCGATCCATTCGAGATGGTTCCTCCGGGACATACCTCGCTGACGTTCGAGTATCCCTGCAACGAGGGCGATTGGGAATGGACGGCGACGGACGACGATTTGATGGGCAAGACCTTGCCCCTCTACAACGAGGTCTTCGCCCTGCGCCGCGAGGATATCCTGGATTATCGTTCGGCGCATCACAAGTTTGCCTATCCGCGATTCGTGTTGGGCATCGACTCGATACTTGCCGCCCTCCTGGGCCGCTTGGACCGGATAGGCAATCTTTACAGCATAGGCCGTCAGGGCCGCTTCTGTTACGTCAACGTGGACGGTGCGACGCGCATGGGGCTGGAAACCGCGGCTAAGATTATATCGGGGGTGCGTTGACATGAGCGCCGTCGCGAGGAAAACCGCCGTCGTTGTCTGGGGGGCCTCGGGCCATGCCCGCGTGGTAGCCGATATACTGCGCCTGATGGGCCGCTACCGGATACGGGGATTTATCGACGACGTCAATGCCTCGCGTCGCGGGGAGGCCTTCTGCGGCGCCAGGGTCTTGGGGGGGCAAGAACAGCTTGATGCGCTGCTTGAAAACGGATTCCGGCACATGATCCTCGCCTTCGGCGACTGCCGCCAGCGGCTTCGGCTTGCCGAATTCGCGTCGAAAAAGGGCTTCACGCTGGTGACGGCCGTCCATCCTCGGGCCACGGTCGCCGGCGACGCCCGATTGGGAGCCGGCACCGTGGTCGCGGCCGGGGCCGTCGTCAATCCGGCGGCCCGGATCGGGAAAGTCGTCATCGTCAACACCAGCGCCAGCGTCGACCACGAGTGCGAAATCGAGGACGGCGCGCATATCGCTCCCGGCGCGCGCCTGGCCGCGCGCGTGAGCGTGGGACGAGGCGCCTGGGTGGGCATCGGAGCCGCGATCAAGGAGGGCGTGCGGATCGGCTCCGGCGCCGTCGTGGGCGCCGGCTCCGTCGTCTTGGAAGACATCGCGCCGGACGTGGTGGCTTATGGAGCGCCGGCCCGGACGGTCAGGCCTACGGGGATATGACTGCGCTGACCTCCCGGACCGTCCTGCTGATAAATCCTCCGGGCTTCAACCTGCTTGGGGCCAGCGGCGGGCGCTACAATCTTCGCGCGACGGACCTCATGGCTTGCCCCCCTATGAGCCTGCTTTATCTGGCCACCTATCTTCGCGAGCGGCAGCCGGAGCTTCGCATCCTGGTCAAGGATTATCTGGTCGAGCCTTACAGCCCGGAAGGGCTGGCCGCGCTGATGCGCCGCGAGGATCCTTTCCTGGTGGGAATCACGTGTTTTTCCACGAATCTCCACGAAGCCTTCGCCATTGCCCGGGAGGCCAAGGCGGCCAACCCGCGCGTTACGGTCATAGCCGGCGGCCCGCATACCCTTCTATTTCCCAAGGAGACCGCGGCGCAGCCCGCCGTCGACCTGGTCTGTCAAGGGGAGGGGGAAAAGGCCCTCTGCGAGGTCGTGGCGCGGCTCTTGGGGGAGCGGCCCGTCGCGGGCATTGCCAACATCTGGACCAAGGAGGACGGCGTTCCCGTGCCCCCGGCGGTTTTCGAGAACGCGTTTGAGAATATCGACGAAATGCCTTTCACGGACCAGGCTTTTGTCGGCGTGGATCGCTACTACCACCCCTTTCTTCATGATCCCGGCGGTCTGCTCGTGGTCGCCACCGCCCGGGGCTGCCCCTTCCGGTGCACCTACTGCAATTCGGCGGGGCGCAAGGCCCGGCTGCGCAGCATAGGCAGCATCGTCGATGAGATTCAGCGCAAGGTGGAACGGTTTAAGGTTCGCAATGTTTTCCTGATCGACGATACCTTTAACATCACTCCCCAGCGGGTCCGGGAATTCTCCCGGGAGCTGTCGCGTCGGGGTCTTGCCATCGCCTGGGCTTTCCGGGGCCGGGCCAACGGACTTGACGACGCCACTCTCCGCGCGGCTCGGGAAGCGGGGTTGGTCCACGTCTCCATAGGCGTGGAGGACTTCACCGACGAGGGGCTGCGGGCCATCCATAAGGGCGTCACCCTCGACGAGGTGCGTCAAGCCTTCCTCCGGTGCCGCCAGCACGGCGTTCAAACGACGGCCAACTTCATCATCGGATTGCCCCACAACCAGGAGTGGGCCAAGCAGATGCGGCTCAAGGAGTTCATCCGGGAGCTTTCGCCCACCACGATCCAGACCTTTGTCCTGCTGCTCATCCCGGGCAGCGAGCTCTATGACGAGGCCGTCCGCCGCGGCATTATCTCGGCCGAGCATTGGCTCAGGCATGCCCGCGACCCGCAACCGGGCTTTGCCATGCCCGGCTGGGCCGAGAAAATGTCCCTGGAGGATCAATTCCGGATCAATTCCATCATCAATAACTGGTTCTACCTTCGCCCCGGCTATGTCATCGGGCAGCTTTGGCGGACCCGCTCGCTGCGGGAATTGGCCCGGAAGGGCCGGGTCGCTTATGCCCTATTGAAGACGGCTTTTTTTCAAAGAGGATAACTCATGGGCCAGGGGCAGACTCTTTCCATCGTGATTCCGGCCTTCAACGAGGAGGCCGCGGCCTCGGACATCGTGCGGCGCTGCCTGGAGGCCCGCGAGGTCATCTGCCGCGACACCGGCCTGGAACGCGTCGAGGTGGTTGTGGTCGACGACGGATCGCGCGATCGAACCCGCGAGATCGTCGCCTCGTTTCCCGAGGCGCGGCTTGTGGTCCATCCCGTCAACCGGGGCTACGGGGCGGCTCTCATGACGGGCTTTGCCGCGGCTTCGGGAGAGCTTTTGGGCTTTCTGGACGCCGATGGGACCTGCGACCCGCTGGCCTTCGTGGAACTCTATGGCGCCCTGGCGCGGGGGGCGGACATGGCGGTAGGCAATCGCCTCCATGGCGGCTCGCGGATGCCCGCGTTGCGCCGCATGGGCAACTCTTTCTACGCCCTTGTGATTTCAAGCTTGACCGGCGTCGCGGTGACGGATTCCGCCAGCGGCATGCGGCTGTTCCGCCGGGAACTGCTGAGGCGGCTTTCGCCCCTGCCCGCGGGCCTGCATTTCACTCCGGCCATGACGGCCCGCGCCGCGGCCCTCGGGGCCCGCATCGCGGAGCGGGACATTCCTTACGCCGAGAGGCGGGGGCGCTCCAAGCTTAATGTGGCGGCCGACGGGGTCCGTTTTTTGCGCGTCATCCTGGGGATGGTCTTCGCGATCTATCCTTTGCGCATCTTCGGGCCCATCGGGGCTTTTTTCGGCTGCCTGGCGCTGGGCTACGGGGTCGAGCCCATCCTCTACTACGCGGCCCGGGGCAAACTCGAGGAGTTTATGATCTACCGGCTGCTCACGATCGTGACCCTGGCTTGCTGCGGTCTGGCGGCGCTTTGCTTTGGCTGTCTGGCCCAAAGTCTTTCCGACGCCATGACCGGCCGCCGTACGCGCTGGTTGAGCTGGACTTATATGCCCGAGGCGGCCGCGGGCTTGGGCGGCCTGTTAGGGCTTGGCGGAGTCCTGCTTAATTCGCGCACCGTCGTGGAGTACGTGACCAGCGGACGGATCACTATTCATTGGGTCTATGTCCTAACCGGCGGCCTGGCGGTTATTTTCGGGACGATGTTGGGCTGCTTCGGCATCACTTTGGCCCTGGTCCGGCATCTGCCGGGGGGCGACGGCCGGCAGGCGAGGAAATTATGAAATCTTTTTGGGATGGGAAAAAAGTCCTGGTGACGGGAGGGACCGGCTTCGTGGGCAGCCACGCGGTCGAAGAGCTCCTGCGGCGCTCGCCCCGGGCTCGGATCACGGTGGCCGACAAGGTCTTGCGCCCGGAGAATCTGCCGGGATTGTCGCGAGAGGTGAAGCTGGTGCGCGCGGATTTGCGTTGTTACGATGATTGCCTGCGGGTCTGCCGCGGCCAGGACGTGGTGCTCAACCTCTCCGCCCGCGTGGCCGGCGTCGGCTACAATCAGGCGCATCACGGCACGATGTTTCGGGACAACATGCTGTTGTCCTTGAATATGTTGGAGGCCGCCCGGGTCCGCGGCGTGGAGAGGTTCCTGGTGGTCAGCTCGGCTTGCGTCTACGCCCGCTCCTGCCCGATTCCCATGGCCGAGGCCGACGGTTTTTTGGACCGGCCGGAGCGCACGAACGAAGGCTATGGCTGGGCCAAGCGCATGGCCGAGTTCCAGGCTGCGGCTTATCGCTGCGAGTTCGGCATGAAGCTGGCCGTGGTCCGCCCCATCAACGCCTACGGGCCGCGGGACCATTTCGACAGGGAGGATTGCCACGTGATCGCGGCCTTGATACGCCGGGTCGTGGGCGGGGAGAATCCCATACGCGTCTGGGGCGACGGCACCCAGACGCGTTCTTTTCTTTACGTCGAGGACTTCGCCCGAGGATTGCTCGACGTGACGCAGCGCTACTGCGAGTGCGATCCGGTCAATCTGGGCTCGGACGAGGAGGTCACTATCCGCGATCTGGCCGGGATGATCCGGGACGGCGCCGGATCCCGGGCCAGCCTGCTTTTCGACGCCGGCCGACCCGCCGGCCAGCCGAGACGCTTTTGCAGCACGGCCAAGGCCCGCGAGGCGGCGGGCTTTAGCGCCCGCATCGGGCTGGCGGAAGGACTGAGGCGGACCATCGCCTGGTATCGGGCGCGCGAGCGGACGGCGTGAGCGCGGCGGTGAGCGCCCGCCGCCAAGTCGGTGGACGGGCGGCTTATTATTTGTAAAAATTGACAATTCATGGGCGAACGCAAGAACCATAGGGACCCGGGCAAGAACCCCGAAACCGGCGCGATGGCGAATTTTTCCCACAAAGCCATCGTGTGGTGGCTGCCCATTCTTTATTGCCTGATTTCCTCTCTTTTCTATCTGCGCACCTACGATTCGGCCCAGGTCAAGATCACGATCATGCAGATGGGGGGGCTGGTCCTGCTGACCATGTGGGGCGCCCGACTTGTGTCCTTGGGCCGCAGCGCGCTCAACCGCAACGATCTGATCTGCCTGTCGCCTTTCTTGGCTTATCTGCTGGTGGGGATATTGTCGTTCCTGCACGCGCCCTATCATATGGCCAGCGTGGATTTTTTCCTGCGCCATTGCTTCTTCATGATCGTGGCGCTTATCGTGATCTACGAATTCGACGCCGAGGCCGCGCAGCGGCTCACCAATATCCTGATTCTCACGGCCTGGATAGCCGTGGGCTACGGGTTCCTGCAGTGGATTGACACGACTTGGTTCCCCCGCGGGGCGGGACAGGGCATCGATCCGTTTATTTGGCGCGCCGCCTTCGGGGATCGCGTTTTCTCGACCTACGGCAACCCGAATTTTTTCGCGGATTTTCTAGTCATCATCTTCCCGATCCTGCTGACCCAATATCTCAAGACCCGGCGCGCGAGTCTCATCCCGCTTATGGGCATGCTCTTGGTGGACCTCATCACGACCGGAACCAAGGGCGCCTGGGTGGCATTCGCGCTGGTCAGCTTCCTTTTCGGGGTGTTCACGTTCGTCTATTTCCCTCGCGTCGTGGCCCCCTACCGCAAGGCCGTCCTCGCCGCGGTCGCCGTCGGCGTGCTTGGGTTCGGCGGTTATGTGGCCAAGGACCTGCGCCTGCGCATGGTTTCGGTCAATTTCCGGCTTTTCACCTGGGAGGCGACCTGGGAGATGATCCGGACGCATCCCTTGATCGGCACCGGCATCGGGAGTTTCCCCCCCATTTACCCGGCTTTCCGCCGGCCCCCGATTTTTCATATCGAGGGAAAGCACAATACCGAGACCGACCACGCCGAGGACGAGTACATCGAGCAGCTTTTCGACAACGGCATCCTCGGGTTCGGCATTTTTATCTGGCTGGTGGTGAGCACCCTGGTCGTCGGCTTGCGCGCGCTCGGCCAGCTGACGATCCTCTTCTCCACCAAGGACGGCCGCGCGCCGCCGCGCGCCTATGACCTGCTCGGCTACATGATCGCGTTCATGGGCATGCTGGGCCATAATTTTTTCGACGTCAGCATGCGCTTCGTCTCCAGCGGCGTGTATTTGGGACTGCTTTCGGGCATGATCGTTACCCTGGCCCGCGGCAAGGCTCTTTACGAGCTTCATGAGCTGCGCGCCCCCGAGCCCGACAAGGGCTCCGCGCAGCCGGCCGCGCCCTCTCTGGCCGGCTTGGCGGCCGAGTTCATCGTTTGGCCGGCGCGGCTCGCGGCCTGGGGGGTAATGGCCTACGTCGGTTTTCTGCTGCTGAAGCAATTCTCGTCCTTGCAGGGGCCGGTGGCGCGTCTGCCCGTGGGCGGGGAGCTGCTGCAGTGGTGGCTGGCTTGGACGGTCTTTGTCGGGTGCGTCTTGTCCCTGGGGGGGATACTGGCGCGGCTGGTTTACCTCGCGGAAAATCCCTTGGTGGCGCTCCTGGTCCTGGCCATGTGCCAGCCGCTTTATTTGTTTTGGGGATACTTCAAGGCCGACGTCCATCACAATATCGCCATCTATTTTTCCAAGGAGCGGCGTTGGGACGACGCCCTGGCCAACTACCTTCTTGTCCAAAAGCTCAACCCGAATTTCGTGATGTCCATGTATTTCATGGGCAATGTTTACAATGATCGCTTCAACATGAACAAGGTCTATAATCCCGGGTGGGGCGATAAGAACGATATCCCTCGCGACGATTATGAGCGCGCCCTGGATTCTTACGAGGACGTGCGGCGGCTTGCCCCCAACTACGTGCAGATGCATCATCAGGTCGGCAACCTGCACATGCGCCGGGCGGAATGGGCCATGAACCAAAACCGGCCCCAGGAAGCGCACGGCTACCTCCAGAAAGCCCTGAATAGATTTCGCATGTATCAGGCCATCGACCCGGTTTTCGAGCCGAATTATAACCGCATCGGCCAGATCTACATGATTTGGGGCCAGTCGGCGCACACCCAAGGCCGCGCGGCCGAGGCGCGGTCCTATTATGAGAAAGCCGCGGCGACGTACGAAATGCTCATCAACGCTCCAAAATGCGCCGTGTCACCGGGGTTGTTGTCCCGGGGCTGGCTGCGCAAGAGCATCCTCGACTATCAACGCTATATCCAGCTTCCCAGCGGGGAATTCACCCATAAGCATGAGACGCCCGAGGCTTACACCAACCTGGCCAATGCCTATTTCCTGCTGGATCGCTGGAAAGACGCGGAGGCCGCCTATCTGAGGGCCCTTGCCCTCAACCGCGATTCCGCGCAAGCCAAGAACAATCTGGCCGTCCTTTATCAGAAGATGAATTCCCAGGGAGCGCTCAAGGGCGCCATGCCCTTCTTGCCCGGCGTCCCGATCCCGGCCCTCAATTCGGGCGCCGGGGTCAATCCCGCGAAGCGATAAGGCGTTCAGGTTTTGCGGGCGGCAAGGCTTTGTTCCCGCGCGATCAATGGGTTTATGAGGCCGTAGATTTTGCGCGTCTCGGGCGACGCCCATGCGGGATTATGGCGCGCGATGAGATAAGCCTTGCGCAGTCCTTTGGCCCAGGCCAGGGTCCAGGCGGGCAGGAAGGTGAGTTTGAAAAGACGGGAGGAGCGGGCCGCGTTGCCGAGTTGCGCGAGCAGGAACTCGCGCGCCTTGAGAGGTTGTTGGGCGCGCAAAAGGTAATTGGCGACTTCGAAAACCAGCTTGGTTTTCTCTTTTTCAAATACCTCCGCGGGGGTGTTGCCTGCTTTGAGGGCTTCGATTGCTTCCGGGTATTCCTCGATCCAGTGATGCGTCACTTGGCCTTCGTGGATGCGGCGGACGGCCAGGGGTTCGCGGATGACTCCGACTTCGACGCCGTCGGCCAGCATGCGCGCGTAGAGCTCGTTGTCGAGAATGACCATGTCCTTTCGGTAATGCCCGTATTTTTCGTAAAGGGACCGGGGGATGGCGAGGTTGGTGGTCAGGTAGGGCAGATACTCCTCGCCTACGGCATAATGGCCCGGGACTCTGCCCTCGACTATGGGCCGGGAGGGGTCGAATGCCATGGCGATGATGCGGCCGAAGCGATGCAGATAGCCGTTGGAGAAGACAAACCCGGCTCGCGGGCGGCTTTTGAAATATCCGGCGAACTTTTCCAGGCGGTCCAAGGTCCAGAAATCATCCGAGTCAATGTTGGTTATCCACTCGCCCGCGGCCATCCGCAGGGCCAAGTTGCGGCAGTACATGTTGCCGATATTTTTTTCCAGGCGGTGATATTTGAAACGGGCATCCTTCAGGTATTCTTGGATGATCCGCGCGGTGGCGTCGGTGGAGCCATCGTCCACGATGAGGACTTCGTAATCGGAGAAAGTCTGGTTCTTGACGGTGTAGAGGGCTCCGGGCAGCATGTGCGCGCGGTTGTAGGTTGGAAGGATGATGGAAAAAAGCGGCGCCATACGCTGCCATTTTACAATTTTTGCTATTCTTTCCGCATGGCGCCAAAAAACGTCAAGGGGACGCTGCCGGGACATTTCCGCAAGACCGGTCCCGGGGGGCTGGGCCTGCGGGATTTCGCGCGATGGTATCGCGGCCGGGAGATCGAGCAGTGGGAGATGTTGGATTTGGCCGCCGTGGAACGATTGTCTCGGCTGCTGTTGGCGGCCGAACGCGAGGGCCGGCATGTGTTCGTGATGGGCAACGGCGGCTCCGCCGCCACGGCGGCCAGCATCGCGGTGGATTTTTCCAAGACCGCGGCCCCCAAGGGGAGGCGCGCGCTCAAGTGCATCTCGTTGTCGGAGAATGCGGCCTTTATCACGGCCATGAGCAATGACCACACGTTCGACGATATTTTTGTCAAGCAACTTGAAAACCTTCTCATTCCGAGAGACGTTGTGCTCCTCATCAGCGGCAGCGGCAACTCCCCCAATCTGATCGCCGCCGCGCGGATGGCCCGAGCCCGGGGCGCGCGGACGGCGGCGCTTTTGGGCTTCGACGGGGGAAAACTCAAGGCCTTGGTGGACGTCGCGGTGGTGGTGCCCTCGCAGGAGTACGGCGTGGTCGAGGACCTGCATTTGGCCGTCAGCCACGTCCTTACCTTTTTCCTCAGGCAAAGAAAAAACTGAAAAGATCGAATCTTGGCGCTCCGGCGGCCGCTAAGGTCCGCGCGGTTTTTTTGGACCGCGACGGCGTCATCATCGAGGAAGTGGATTATCTCCGTCGTCCGGAGCAAGTGCGGCTGATCCCGGGCGCGGCTCGCGCCATCGTCCGGCTGCGCCGCGCCGGCTTTAAAGTCGTGGTGGTGACCAATCAGTCCGGGGTGGGACGCGGCTATCTGACGCGCGCCGTTTTGGCCGATATCCATCGCTTCTTGCGCCGGCGCTTGGCCGCGCGCGGCGCCAGGCTTGACGGCCTCTATTTTTGCCCGCACGCGCCCGTGTCGGCCGGCGGCCGCCGCTGTTCCTGCCGCAAGCCGGCTCTCGGAATGCTCCGGAGGGCGCAGCGCCGATTCGGTCTGCGGCTTAAGCGCGATTATTTCGTGGGCGATTCCACCACCGATATCCTGACGGCGCGCCGCGCCGGCTGCACGGCGATCCTGGTGCGCACCGGCAAGGGCGGGCGCGATGGCGTCTATCGCGCCCGGCCGCATAAGGTGTGCCCGGACCTGGCCGCGGCCGCGGCCTGGATTATCTCCAAGACCTGATTTGCTATACTGCCTCGGCTTGGCCCCCGAGGATATGCAGGCCGTCATAGTCGCCGGCGGACGGGGCGTGCGTATGCGCCCCTGGAGCGACCGCATCCCCAAGGTCATGATTCCGATCGCGGGCAAGCCCCTCTTGGAGCACCAAATCAATTGGCTCGGAAAATCCGGCATCCGCCATGTCGTCATGTGCCTGGGGTACAAGGCCGACTGCATCGCGGAGCATTTCGGCGACGGAAGCCGCTGGGGTTTGCGCGTGGACTATCACGTGGAACAATCTCCGCGGGGGACGGCGGGCTGCGTCAGGGATATATGGCCCCTGGTGACCGGGGATGCCCTGGTCGTCTACGGCGATATCTACGCGGATTTCTCCTTGCCGGAGCTTCTGGCTTGCCATCGGCGAAGCGGCGGGGCGGCGACCTTGGTCTTGGCTGACACGGATCACCCGCATGACTCCGACCTCGTACGAATGGAGGGCGAGCGCATCACCGGATTCTGCCGGGCGGCGCCCGGCGAGGCTTGCGGGACTTTGGCCTGCGCCGCGGTCTGGGTGGTGACGGGGCGCCTTATGTCGCTCGTCCCGCGGGATCGGGCCAGCGATTTCGGGCGAGACATCTTTCCTTTGGCTCTGGCCCGAGGCGAACGGCTCACGGGGTTTGTGACCAGCGAACTCGTCGCGGACTTGGGAACCCCGGAGCGCATGGAAGCTTTTTTGAAACGTTCCAGAGGAGCGCAGACATGATCATTTCGCGTACGCCATTTCGGATAAGCTTGGCCGGTGGCGGCACGGATTTGAGCGCGTTCTATCGCCGGCAGCCGGGCGCCGTGGTGTCCACGGCCATCGATAAGTACATGTACATCACGGTCAACCGCTATTTTGACGACAACATCATCCTCAAGTACCGCCGCACCGAGCTGGTTTCCGGCGTCGAGAATATCCGGCACCCCATTCTGCGCGAATGTCTGCGCAAGGCGGGCATCTCCGGGGGAATCGAGATCACCTCCATGGCCGACGTCCCCGGCGGGACCGGCCTGGGCTCGTCGTCGAGCTTCACGGTGGGCGTCCTGCACGCCCTGCACGCCTATCAGGGCGAGTTCTGCACGGCGGAGCAGCTCGCGCGCGAGGCTTGCGAGATAGAGATCGATCGTCTGAAGGAACCCATCGGCAAGCAGGACCAATACATCGCGGCCTACGGGGGCTTCAAGTTTTTTGAGTTTTTACCGGACGAAGCCGTCCGGGTCGACCCGCTCATCTGCCCGGCTTCGGTCTGGGCGCGGCTTTCCCAGCGCGTCGTGCTCCTTTATTCAGGGGTGACGCGCAAGGCGGGGCCGCTTCTGCGCCGGGCTAGGGCCGAATTTCGCAGCAACGAGGCCGTCTTGAGGCGCATGCGGGATTTGGCCGAGTCGGCCCGGCAGGAACTGCAGCGCGGGCGGGTGGACTCACTGGGAGAAATTCTCCATGAGGGATGGGTCATGAAGCGCGGCTTGGCCGCGGGCATATCGAACGCGGCCATCGACCATGCCTATGAGCTGGCCAGAAAGCGCGGCGCCGCGGGCGGGAAAATTTTGGGGGCGGGCGGGGGAGGGTTTCTTCTTTTGTTCTGTCCGCCCGCCAAGCGAAAGTCGATTTTGCGCGCCTTGCCCGCTTGGCGGGAGATTTCTTTCCAGTTGGAGCCGGAGGGCTCCAAGATAATTTATGTCAGTAAATGAGTCGGGTCAGCCGGCCAGGCTTTCCATCATTGTGCCCGCTTATAATGAGAGCTCGACGCTCGCCACTCTCCTGGATCGGGTTCTGGCCGTGGACCTGGGGGGCTTGGAGAAGGAGGTCATCATCGTGGAAGGCAATTCCACGGATGGGACTCGGGACTTGGTTCGGCGCTATGAGGGCCGCGCCGGAGTCAAGATCGTCTATGAGGATCGGCCCCGCGGCAAGGGCGCGGCGGTGCGCGCCGGTTTGGCTTTGGCGACGGGAAACTATCTTCTCGTCCAGGATGGCGACCTCGAATATGACCCGGCGGACACGGCGGAGCTCTTGCTCCCCCTGCGCGCCGGCAATGCCGACGTCGTGTTCGGTTCTCGCGCCATGAGGCATAGGCAGCGCTGGCAATACCGCCAGTTTCAAGGCATCTGGGAGCGTTATTACGGGTTGCTGGTCAATTGGGGGGGGCTCTGCTATACGGAACTGTTCAATTGGCTTTATGGCACGCGGCTTACCGATGGGGCGACTATGTTCAAGGTTTTCCGCGCCGCGGACATCAGGTCCCTGACCTTGCGCAGCGACGGGTTTGACTATGACTGGGAGATTTCGGCGAAACTCGCCAAGCGAGGACTCCGGTTCCTTGAGGTCCCCGTTTTCTATAAGGCCCGCAGCCGCGCCGAGGGCAAGAAGATACGCTTTTGGCGCGACGGCTGGCGGGTCCTGGTGGCGATTCTGCGCTATCGCTTCCGCGATTGATCCAGGTAAGTTCAGTGCCAGTAGGCTGCCATGATGTTAGACGGCCAGCCCAGGATGCTGGCGGAAAAAATCCTTACGCGGACCTCCGGGGGAAAAAGGCCTAGAAGCTCGCCGCGATCGAGCAGGTTCAATTGTTCCGGTTCGGCGAATTCGGTGAAGCCCAGATTTCCCAGCAGGCGCCGATGCCAGGCGCGCGGCAGCCAGTGCGCCAGTGGAAGGACCGTGTGCGATTCGATGGGGAAATATCGATACGGGGTGGCGATGAGCCCGCGCTGGCTGACTCGGACGACGTCATGGACGAAAGCGCGCTGTCTTTCCGTGGCCCCTACATGTTCGACTACCGCGTTCGAAAATGCCAGGTTGAAGCGGCGGTCGCCGAACGGCAGCCGGCGGCCGGCCTGCCAGGGAACGAATTTCACCCCCGGATACATGGCGCATATCCCGCCGGCGTCTTCGATGCTGGTGGCGGTTATCCGCTCCCGGAAAGGGTAGAGCGCTTCGAAGAAATTGGATTCCGCGCGACCGCTGTCCCCGGTAACGCCGACGTCGATGACTTCGTCGCTAGGGCGGGGCTGGAGGGTTTCCATGAAACGGCGCAAGACCTGGCGCCTGGCGCGCAATGAGACCCAAGAGATGGCGGACCATGAACTGTAGCGATAATAGGCTGGCGGCTGGGGAGGCACTAGGCGCGGTCCTCGGGCCGGCAATCCTGCTTGAACAGGGCGGCTGTCCATGCGGTTGCCCCCAGAATGAGGACAGGCATGACCGGCAGGCGATAGCGCATCTGGCTGACGCTGACGACGTGGATGAGCATGGTTCCTAGAGTGAACAGGGCGCATGGAAAAAGTTCGCTCCACCGCCGGCGCAACACCCAGAAACCCCAAAGCCCGCCCAGAATGAGGGCGGGCTCGAAAGCCAAGCTGATGATGACGAGGGCCGTCCGGCTCAGGCCCGCGCCGGGATGACTGTGACGGGTTTCATGGTAGGCCTTGTCCGTACGCGGATAGAAGCGCCAGAAATTGACGAATTTTTCGGCCCATTGCCGGAGGACTTTCCCCGGGTTTGCGCGGATGAAGCGCAGGCTTTCCCGGATATAGATACGGTCGCGCAGGGGCGGCGAGAGGTGGAGGCTTTCCCGGTAGAACGGAATTTGTTCCAGCTCGGCCTGGGCCATGGCGGTATCGATTTCATTGAGATCGAAGAGCAAGTTCCCGTGCAGCATGGCCATGCCGCCGTGGTTGTCGAGGGCAAAGGAGCCGACCGCGGCTTGATTTCGCCCGGACCAGGCCAGAAGGGGCATGACCCACATCAGGACGGCCGTTAACCAGGTCCGCCAAGGCCAGCGGCCCATGAGGCAGGGCAGCATGGCGCCGAGCCAGATAAGGGCCGCGATAGGAGCTCCTTCGGCCCGGCAGAGGGCCGCCAAAGCCAGGGCGAGGCCGCTAGCCGGAGCCCGCCATCGGCAAGCGCCGCGTTCTTGGAGGCTCTGACAGAGCCACCACAGTCCGAGCGTCGACGCCGCGATATAGAGTGATTCCGACAAAAGCATCCCGGAATAATATATGAAGAACGGGTAGACCGCGGCCGTGACCAGAGCCAATCGTCCGGCCCGGCAGGAACCGGTGAGGGTCCCGGTCATGCGGCCTAAGACCCAGGCGGTGCCGGCAGAGACCGCGGCCTGGGCCAGGCGCGGGTAGAGCATGTGCCGGCCAAAGAGCCAATAAAAAAAAGCGAAGAAGGCGTTGGGGACGGGAGGGACGACCAGAGTTTGGCCGTCAACGCGAAATGACCCGGTCGTGGCCAGAAGCCACGCGGGAGCGTCGAAGCCCACCTCGTCGATCTGATGGAACCGGTCGCCTACCTTAAGCGCGAACGCCAGGCGCAGGCCGAGGGCGACGGCGATCCAGACCCGCTCCGGCGTGGAAAAAACCAGCCGTAGAAACGCCTTGCGCATAGAGAAATTCTAAGTCTTTGCGAAGACGCGCGCAATCAGCCGCGAGGGTCTCTTGGCTTGTTGGCTTGCCCCAAATAGGATAAAATAATTCATATAAAATTATCTAGACAGAGCAGTGATTTTCCGGCAATCCGCCTCGCGCGAAGCGGACCGGGACAATGCGGATGCGGCCATTCTAAAGTGCGGTTATTTCGCGGTGGTTGAAAATCTGGCGGCGGTTATTGTCAGCGGCGGGCATGGAGAATGCCAGCCCGTCAATGGCGAAAATTTGCCCAAGGCGCTCTTGCCGGTGGCCGGCCGGCCGCTTTTGGAGCACCAGTTGGAGTGGCTCAAGACCGCGGGGATTGATTCCGCCATCCTCTGCCTGGATTCCAAGCCGGAACAGATCCGCGCGCGCTTCGGGGACGGCTCGGCTCTGGGGATCAAATTGCGCTATTGTGTGGCGGATGTTCCGCGCGGCACGGCGGGCCTGATCAAGTCCCTTGGCGCGGCTTCCCTGCCGGATGATATTTTAGTGCTCTTTGGAGACATCTACCCGAGGACGGATTGCAGCCGCATGATATCGTTGCACCGCACCCATCAAGCCCTGGCCACCTTGGCCCTGCATGGATGCGGCCGGAAGATGCCGTCCCCCGGCGTTTCCTGCCGGGGCCGGGCCGCGCGCTGCGCCGAACTGCACGGTTGCGCTGGAGAAGTGGTGGCCCTGGGGCCGGGACAAAGAATCGTGGATTTTCCGCTCTGCGCGGCGGCGGACCAGCCGGGATTTGCGCTCTCGCCTCTTTGGATAATCCGACGGGGCATTTTTCATTTTGTTCCGGATAACCTGCCCAGCGACTTCGTCAAGGATGTGTTTCCGGCCGTTATCAAAGCGGGAGAAGCCCTGGTCGGCTACCATGAGTCCGGGCTTTTGGCGGACATCGGATCGCCGCAGCGCTACGCGCTTTTCTCCCAGGAATTGGCGAAAAAACGTTGATGCGTATCGCCAGCGCGCCGGGCTTTGCATGGGGCATGAAAAAAAAGCCACAATACGTGAATCCGCAATGAAAGTCATAGCGGTTTTGCCGGCCTACAACGCAGAAAAGACCCTGGAAAAGACGATCCGGGACATTCCGCATGGTTCGGTCCATGAAATCGTCCTGGTTGACGACGCTTCCCGGGATGGCACGGCGGCGTTGTCCCGGCGACTGGGCTTGGTCACCATTGTTCATGAACGCAACCGCGGCTATGGCGGCAACCAGAAGTCCTGTTATGCCGAAGCCCTCAAACGCGGCGCGGATATCGTGGTCATGATCCATCCCGATTACCAGTACGATGCCCGGCTGACGCCCTATATGACGGGTCTTATCGCCGCCGGCGTTTGCGATGTGGTATGCGGCAACCGCATTCGCACTCGCGTGGAGGCCCTGGCTGGAGGCATGCCCCTGTATAAGTATGTGTCCAACCGAGGGTTGACCCTGCTGGAAAACCTGATTTCCGGACAGAATCTCGGCGAATGGCATTCCGGATTGCGCGCCTATTCGCGCCAGGTTCTGGAGACCATCCCTTGGGAGCTCAACAGCGACGATTTCGTTTTTGACCAGCAATTTCTTTTTCAGGCGGCATGTTGCGGATTCCGCATGGGGGATATTCCCGTGGCCGCCAGATATTTTGCCGAGGCCTCGTCCATCAATTTTAGGCGCAGCGTTGTCTACGGACTTTCCACATTGACCTTGCTGGGCCAATATATTCTGCACAAGGCCGGCTTGCGGCGCTGCTCCCTACTGACCCCGAAAGAGCGATGAGTCCCGGCGCTCCAGAAATCCAGGCTCAGCCTGGATCCCTCCGTTGGCCCGCCTGGTTTGCTTGGGGCACGGCGGCCTTTGGGATACTAACCGCAGCCGGTTTTTTCTGGCCGGTGCTGCGCCGCGGCCTGGAGGCCATGGTTTTGTTGGGTGTCGTGGGGAGCATCGCCTTGGGCTGCGGCCGCGCCGCGGCGGATAGGCTGGGGTTGGGCGAGCTTCCAGGGGGCCAAAAAACAGTGGTGGGAGCTTCCCTGGGGCTGGGTATTTTGAGCTTGACGATTTTTGCTCTCGCCGTTTTGGGTCTGCTGCGGCCGTGGGTCGTGGCTTCGGTCCTGGCCGTTTTTTGGCTGATGGGATTCTCGCAATGGCGCGAGGCCTTGGCTGGCAACAGGATCGCGGAGCAGTGGCGTCGATGTCCCTGGGCCGCGGCCGCGGTCCTGTTGCCGTTGGGAATTTTGCTGTGGCTTGCCTGGGTGCCGCCTCATCAGTACGATTCGCTGGTCTACCATTTGGCTTTGCCCCAGGCCTATCTAGGGGCGGGCCGGCTGATCACCGTTGATCACTTGATTTTTTCTCATTTCCCTCAGAACGCCGAAATGCTTTTCTCCTTGGCCTTGGCGCTCCATTGCGATTTGCTGGCGCAAATGCTGATGTGGCTTGCCACGGCTCTCTGCGCGGCCTGGCTATGGGCCGTGTGCCCGGATTCGGTCCCCGCCGAGGTGCGTTGGCTGGCCTGCGCTTTGCTGGCCACCCACACGGCCGTCATGCTGCTGGCCTCGACTACCTACGTGGAGCCTTTAGTCATGCTCTGGACTACGGCTGCGGCGATCTCGTTCGGCCGCTGGCTGGATGAAGAGAACGGCGCCTTGACGCGGAGGTGGCTGGTTTTAAGCGCGCTTTTTTCCGGCTTGGCCCTGGGAACCAAGTATGTCGCCGGCGCGACGGCCGGTGTTTTGGGCGCGACCTTGCTGGGGCGCCTCGCCTGCGCGCGAGCCGGGCAAAGGCTGCGCCGCGGCGCGGATCTGGGGATATTCGTCGCCACGGTCACGGCGGTGTTTGCGCCCTGGCTCATCAAGAACGCGGTCAATGTGGGCAATCCTGTTTTTCCTTTTTTTTATCGGTTTTTTGCCAGCAGTCGGGCCGGGTGGGAAGGGGCGTCCGCGCAGGGGTATTTCCATGTCCTCACGGAGTACGGCTTCGGCGGCCCTTGGTACCAGGCCCTGGCGCATCTGCCCGTCCAGCTTCTGGGCAATAGCCTCCGTTTTGGGGGAGGCATGGACGTCTTGGGCGACATGGGTTGGGAGCTTTGCTTCTGGTCCCTGCCCGTAGCCATCTGGGCCAGCCGAAACAGCGAGGCTTTGCGGCGGCTTTTGGTTTTTTGCGGATTTTACCTTGGGATATGGTTCTCGACGGGAGTGGTCTTGCGCTTCCTCGTGGTCCTGGCCCCGCTGCTATGCTTGGCGGCCGCTTGGGGGCTGCGCGCGCTTTGGACGCGCTTGAACCGGGCGGGACGGGCGGTCTTGGCCTCGGGCGTCGGCCTGCTCACGGCGACGCATCTGCTGGTTTTCTTCTTTGTTCACGCGGTCTTCGGCAGCGCCGCGCCTCTGCTGGGGCTTGAGGACCGGCAGGTTTTCCTGTCTCGCCGATTGGAATACTATCCCTGCGCTCGATGGGCAGAGGAGAATTTGGATAGAAATGATAGAATCCTCATCGTGGGCGAGCAAAGGGGCTATTATGTGAAGCAACCTCACGCAGCCACGACCGTCAACGCTCCCAACCGGTTCCTGGCCTGGGCCGAGCAGGCGGATAGTCCGGGAGCGTACGCTCGGCGCCTGAAGGCGGAAGGGCTCGGCTATGTGCTGCTTGTGCCGCATGAGGCCCGACGTTTGCGGCCCGCGCTGCGGCCGCTCTCCGAACGCGGCTCCCGCAATTGGGCGGGTTTGGAGCCGGATTTTATCACCCCGGTGTTTCAGGGACCTGCCTGCGGGGTTTATCGCCTCCAATAGCATGCAAAGCCTTCTGGCATACTGGAAGCTGTACCTGCTGGCGGCCACCGCGGCCTTCGGCCTCTCCCTGCTGCTGACGCCCCTGGTCCGGCTTCTGGCCTTGCGTTACGGCTGGGTGGACGCGCCCTCTTCCTCGGTCAAGACGCACAAGGTGACAACCCCGTCTCTGGGCGGGATCGCGATTTTTTTTAGCTTCATCGCCACCCTGCTTATGCTGCGCTTCTTCACGCAGTTTCCGACCGGAACCCTGCGCAGCCTGCGCGGCTTGATGTTGGGAGGCGGCCTGGTCTTCCTTCTCGGGGTGGTCGACGACCTCAAAAAACCCCACGGGCTTCACTTCAAGCCGAAATTCGCCGTGCAGTCCCTGGCCGCTCTGTGCCTGTTGTTTTTCGGCATGAGCATCCGCTTCATCGCGCCGGAGTACCTGGGCGTCGGCCTGACCTTGCTTTGGGTCGTGGGCCTTACCAACGCCTTCAACATCGTCGACGTCATGGACGGCCTGAGCGCCAGCCAGGCGGCCATAGCGGCCGCTGGTTTTCTCATGATCTCATTGCCTTCCGAGGAACTTTATGTCAACTTCGCCTCCGCCGCTCTCGCCGGAGCGGCGCTGGGTTTTGTCCCATGGAACTTGTCTTCCCGGCATAAGATTTTCATGGGCGACTCCGGGAGCATGACTTTGGGGTTCATCCTTGCGGGCCTCGCTCTCGGGACCCGTTACAGCGACATCAACGATCTCGGAGTTTTTGCCCCGCTGCTGATCCTTTTGGTGCCGATGTACGATACTATTCTGGTGATGTGCCTGCGTTTGCGCAGGGGGCAGTCTCCTTTTCTGGGTTCCAAGGACCACTTCGCTTTGCGTTTGGAAAAAATGGGGTATTCTCGCGGGCAGGTGGTGGGCCTGGCCGCCTTGGCCTCGGTCTTCCTCAGTTTTTGCGCTTTCCTCGTGACGCAGCTGTCATTGGTCTGGGCGCTTTGCATTTATGCGGCTATTTTCGTGGAGGTGCTCCTTCTTAGCCGAGTCTTGGCCAAGGTGGAAATTTGGTAAAGCGCGGCGCCGGGCCCGCGCCTTATGACGCGGAGGTCCTGATTTTAGGCGGGGGCTTGGCGGGATTATCCGCGGCCTATCACCTCCAGAAGGGCTCGCGGCGCGCCTGGCTCCTGGCGGAGAAGGAATCGCGCGTGGGCGGGACATCCGGCTCGGTCGCGCGCAAAGGCTTCGTTTTTGATCGGACCGGGCATCTTCTCCATCTGCACGACTCCTACGGAAAAAGTCTGGTTCGGAGGCTGTTACGCGCGAACCTCACGGCGCTTAAACGCAGCGCTTGGATCCGTCTGCAGGGCTGCGATACCCGCTATCCTTTTCAAGCGAACACCTTTGGCTTGCCGTTCTCAACCGTGGTCGATTGCCTCGCCGGGTTTTTGGGCGCCTTGCGTCCTGGGCGCCGCGAGCCTTTAAAGCGCGATCCTTCCTTTGCGGGCTGGTGTTTGCGCCAGTTTGGGCCCGGCATTTGCCGGCATTTTTTGTACCCTTACAACCGCAAGCTTTTCGGCGTGCCGCTTTCCCGCCTGACCACGGATTGGCAGGCGCGGTTCGTTCCCAAGCCGAACCCCTCCGAGGTTCTCGCCGGCGCGCTCATGGATCAGACCAAGGGCTTCGGCTACAACGCGGTATTCTATTACCCGCGTCGCGGCGGGGCGCAGGCCCTGGCGGATGCCTTGGCTGCGCGGTTGCCCTCGGGGCGCATCCACACCTCGGCGCGGGTCGCCGGCATAAATGTGCGGTCTCGGGTCGCGCGGATAGAAGGCCTGGGAGAGGTGCGGTTCAAGCACCTGGTCAACACCCTCCCCCTGCCGGAGTTCATCGATCTTTCCGGACCGTGGCCGCAAGCCATGCTGGCGGCCAGGCAGCGGCTTCGTCATGCCAGCGTCTGGTGCCTTAATTTGGGAGTCGATCGCGCGGACCTCTCGGGCCGGCATTGGGTGTATTTCTCGGAGAGAAGGTATCCATTTTACAGGGTCGGTTATTACAGCAATTTCTGTCCCGGCAACGCGCCGGCCGGGACTATGTCTCTGTATGTCGAGGTTTCTAGACCCGGAGGAGCGCGGGTTGATTTGCGTTCGCTGGAGCGCGAAACCTTGGCCGGCTTGCGGGAATGCGGCATACTTCGGACCGGCGATCGGTTCCTGGTCAAGGAGTGGAATCTGATTCCCTACGCCTATGTGATCTATGACTTTGAGCGCAAGCCCGCCTTGGCGGCCATTGGCCGGCACTTGGCCCGTCAAGGCGTGCAATCCATCGGCCGCTATGGCGCCTGGAAGTATTCCTTCATGGAAGAGGCCCTTCTTGACGGCCGGGATTGCGCGCGGCGTCTTGACCGTCCTCGGTAGGCCGGGGGCGGGCTCTGCGCGGCCAATGATATAATGATGGCCGTGGCAAGGCGGCGTTTTCCGGGACTGCGGCTCATGGCCTGCTGCCTTTTGGCGGCCGGTTGCGTAGCCGAGACCGTCCGCAAGAACCAGCCGCGCAAGGGCCCGGTCCAGGAGGTCGGTTATGTCGACACGGGAGGCGGTGAGGTCCGGTATTCCCTTGACGGCTGGAGCTGGTTCGTGGCCGGCAGGCGCCGGGACGCCTGGCGCCGGATGCGGCGCATTTGCGGAACGCTCAAACCTCTGGTGACCGACGAATTTTCGCGGCAGGACGCCGACGTGTCGTATTCCCAGGAAGATATTTACGTCAATCTGGAACGAGGCATGGAGCACTACACCGTGGCGCCTTATAACCACATTGTTTTTGATTGCGGTCTTTCCACCGCGCCGCTTCCCGGGCCGGCGGCAAGCGTCGTGGCTCGCTCGTCGGTGCCTTTGGTGGAGGTTTTCGCGCCGGGCGCGGCCCTGTCTACCGCCGCGGTGCAATCTTCGACGGGGATGGCGCCATCGGCCGTCCCGGAGGTGAAGTCCCCATGATGCGTCTGACCAAGCCGGTCGTTTTTTTCGATCTGGAGACCACGGGAGTGGCGTGCGAGCGCGACCGCATCGTGGATATAGCCCTGCTGCGGCGGGAGCCGGACGGGTCCGAGGATATTCTGGCCGCCTTGGTGGACCCCGGCATGCCTATTCCGGCGGAGGCTTCGGCTGTGCACCATATTACGGACGCCATGGTGCGGGGCCAGCCTAAATTCGTCCAGCTGGCGCCGAAGATATTGAGCTTCATCGGCGATGCCGATCTGGCGGGCTTCGGCGTCTTGAAATTCGACATTCCCATGCTGCTGGCGGAGTTCAAGCGGTCCGGCCTTCAATTTCCCATGGAGGGCCGCCGCGTCGTGGACGCCTTGACCATATTCCATCGTCTCGAGCCCAGGAATTTGTCGGCCGCCTATAAATTCTACTGCGGGCGGACCTTGGAGGGAGCTCACCGAGCCGAAACCGATGCGCGGGCCTCTCTCGCGGTCCTGGAGGCGCAGGTCGAGCGCTATCCTGATTTGCCCCGGGATCTTTCGGGGTTGGCCGGGTTCTGCCAGATGCGCGACAGCCGCAATGTGGACGCTGATGGAAAGCTGGTCTGGCGCAACGGCCAGGCCAGCTTCAACTTCGGCAAGCATAGGACCCTGACCCTGCAAGAGGTGGCGCGCAAGGAGCCGTCGTATCTTGAATGGCTGATGGGCGCGGAAAAGACCACTCCCGAGCTAACCGAAATATGCCGCCAGGCCTTGGCCGGCCGATTTCCGGTCAAGCCCGGCCAAGAGTAGCTCCGCGATGGCGCGCAAAGCCGTCGTCCTTCTTTCCGGCGGGCTCGACTCGGCCACGGCCCTTTATTGGGCTAAGAGCCAGGGCTATGAGGTCACGGCGCTCACGGTGCGGTATGGACAACGGCATGTCCGGGAGATCGCGGCCGCGCGTGCCATCTCCCGGCGGGCCGGCGTATCGCGGATGGAGGTGAGCCTCTCTTTGCCCTGGCTTAAGAGCAGCTCCCTGGTGGATCGCAAGCAGGAGCTGCCGGCGCAGGCGCCCGGGCGCATCGGCAAGGGGCCGATCCCGACCACCTATGTTCCGGGCCGCAATACCGTGTTTCTGTCTCTGGCCGTGTCCCTGGCCGATGCTCAAGGCGCGCGGGCCGTGGTCATCGGCAGCAACTGCCAGGATTATTCCGGCTACCCCGACTGCCGCCCGGATTTTACCCGGGCCTTCGGGACAGTCGCCCGTCTGGGCACCCGGCGAGGCGCGCAGGGGCGCCCTATTTGCGTTCTGGCTCCCCTGGAGCGTCTGGATAAGAAAGGGATCGTCCGCCTCGCGGCGCGCCTGCATGTGCCTTTGGAGTTGACCTGGTCATGCTACCGCGGGGGCCTAAGGCCTTGCGGCCGATGCGATTCCTGCCTTCTGCGCGCGCGCGGATTTAAAGCGGCGGGCCGCGCGGACCCGGCCTTGGAACGATCGCCATGAGCGCGGACGACGGCAGGGCTGGCCGCATCGTGGAAGTCTTTTCTTCCCTGCAGGGGGAGGGGCTCTACCTTGGCCAGCGCCACGCCTTCGTGCGCCTGGCCGGCTGCAACCTCGCTTGCCGCTATTGCGACACCTCCAGGTCGGCCGGGCAGTCGTGGTCCCTGAGGCGTCTGCAGGCCGAACTCTCCGGCGTTCTCCAGCGCCGGCGGCACCACGCGGTCTCTTGGACCGGGGGTGAGCCGCTGCTTCAGGAGGCGTTCGTGACCTCCATGATGGGGTGGGTGAGACGGCAGGGGATGAAAAATTATCTGGAGACCAACGGGACTCTGCCGGCATCCTTCCAAAAAGCCTCCCGCTTGTGCGATATGGTCGCCATGGACATAAAGCTGCCCTCGGCCACGGGCCGGCAGCTGTGGTCCCGGCATTTGGAGTTTCTTCGCCTGGCTCCGAAGCGGACCTTCGTCAAAGTCGTCTTGACCAGGAGAACCACCAAGGCCGAGTGGAGGCAAGTCATCCGCTTGATGCAGGAGGCTTCCCCTGTCATTCCTCTCGTTCTGCAGCCGGCCACGGCCCGCAACGGCGAAGAGCCGGCGCGCATCCGGGATGTGGTGCTGTATTTCCGTCAGGCCTCCGCCCTGCTTAAGGATGTCCGCCTGATTCCCCAATGGCATCCGGTCTGGGGCGTTCCCTAAAAGGAGAGGCGCCAAGGCAAGCGTCGTTCTATCGACTGCCTTGGCGCCCCATTTGATACGGACACCCGTCCTGAGTCCGGAACGTTTTGCGACTGCAACGTCCCGACTGCGTCGTCCGGCTTGCGGTCCGCTACAACCACTTCCACATTCGCGACCACGTCGACGGCACCGGACTCAGGACGGGCTCGCGACCTTCCGACATCACCAGTATAGCCCGGCTTCGCGATTTGTCAAGGCCTTACCGATCTCTTGTCGCTAATTTTTCAAAAGTG
>DMMY01000024.1:47383-51641 GCA_003452935.1 Elusimicrobiota bacterium | reverse complement strand
AGCAAGGTCGAGTTCTACGTCGACGGGAGCTTGAAGGCCACGGACACGAGCTCGCCTTATTCCTACAGCCTGAACACGACCCAGCTTTCCAACGGCAGTCACGCGCTTCTGGCCAAGGCCTATGACGCGGCTGGAAACATCGGCCAGTCCGCGCAGGTCTCGGTCACGGTTGCCAATACCGTGATTATTGGAGCGGGACCCTACAGCCTATGGGACAATTCCGTCACCCCTGCTCTGGCCAGCGAATACGACTCTGCCGCGCTCGAACTGGGGTTGCGGTTCATGTCCGCGGTTCCGGGCAGCGTCCAAGGGCTGCGCTTCTACAAAGGGAGCAGCAACACCGGCTCCCACAGCGGGCATCTCTGGACCAACAGCGGGACCCTGCTGGGCTCCGTGACGTTCGCCGGCGAGACCGCCTCGGGTTGGCAGCAGGCCTCTTTCCCAACCCCCATAGCCATCAATAGCGACACGCAGTATGTGATCTCTTATCATACCGACGTGGGCTTTTATGCCAAGGATGCCGCGTATTTCGCCGCGGGCCCGTATGTGCGCTATCCCCTGCAAGGCATCAACAGCGTTTTCATCTATAGCGCCGCCCCGGCTTTCCCCACCCAGACCTTCGATTCCACTAATTACTGGGTAGACGTAGTCTTCAATGCGGCTGATCTCACGGCGCCCGCGGCGCCCTCCAACGTGACGCTGAGCAGCCCCACCGTCTCAAGCCTCAACCTGGCCTGGTCCGCCTCGACCGACAACGTGGGCGTCGCCGGCTACAAGTTGGATGTGTCGCTTAACTCCGCTTTCTCGAGCTTTGTCACCGGCTACAACAACAAGGACCTGGGCAATGTCGCGAGCACTGCCATCACAGGGCTCTCCGCCGGCACGGCCTATTACGCACGTCTGCGGGCTTATGACGCCGCGGGCAACACCTCGGCCAATAGCGCCGCTGCCGCTGGAGCCACCTCCGCCGCGGCCGGAGGGAATACCTATTATGTCGACGCATCGGCCGCGAACGACTCCGGCAACGGCTCTTCCAGCAGCCCCAAGAAATACATCGCCTCCGGCATCAGCCTGTTGTCCTCCGGCGACACGCTGATCATCAAAGACGGGACCTATACCGGCGCCAACAACATGATCGGCGATTATGCCAGCCCGCAAGTATGGCCGCCGTCCGGCACGGCCGGCAATCCCACGACCATCAAGGCCGAGCATATGGGGATGGCGGTTCTTGACGGCCAGTTGAACTATCCCGCATTTTCCAACAACAACCGCAATTACCCGTCAGGGAAGATCAACTATCTGCATATCGACGGGATCGTGTTCCGAAACGGCTCTGGCGGCGCATTTTCCCTTATGGGCGACTACAACAAGGTGACTCATTGCGGCTTCATGACGGGAGGAAGCGCCGACGGCTATCCCGCTGGAGAATATCCGATAGCCAGCATAGCGGGAGGTTCGTCATACAGCTTGGTGGAAGATTGCTGGGTATGGGGCAAGGGACGGTATGGGTTCTATACCAGTTCGATTAACGGTGGCACCAACCGCATCATTTTCCGCCGGATAATTGTGCGGCTGGATAGCACGCCCACCGGCGTCATGACCGCCGGTCTGCGCTTTTACAACAGCAGCAGCAATATCATGCAAAACTGCGTGGTCATTGATGGGAACATCAACCCGGGTTCCGGATCACCGGAAGCCATCGCCACGGGCGGAGGGTCGTCCAGCGGAGAATCGAATCATTTATTCCTAGGCAACATCGTTCTTAACAACCCAAACATGGTGGGATTCTGCCCTGAAAAATTGAAAACAGCGGCGACCTTCTCCCATAATGTGTTGTGGGGCGGCGTGAATGGTTTCCAACAAACCCAGGATTGGGTGACGCCCGCGGTCCTGACTCTGTCCAACTTGACTATCGGCAACAATAATTTCAACACTCAAACCGCGTGGGGAGCTGACTCCGCTCATGCCGGGATAGGACTGCGAGGAAACTATTCTGGAACCATCAATTTATCGAATTCGATCATTCAAGTACCGAACGCGTCGACCGCATTTTACAACGGTCCCACGCAAGCATCCAATTCCCATGTATACCTGGCAAGCGGAGGCGGTCTTGGCTCTGGATATCCTGTGTCCGGATATGCATCCTTCAATAACGCGACGCAAACAACATTAAACAATGCGGGCTTAAAATACCTGCCCCGAACCGAACCCAACTCAACTTTGGCGAACGCGGGAATCGGCACCAATATCCTCTACCAATATGGAGGCAGCGGGACCTTTTACGGGGACGCAGGATGGAATGTCGCGTCTACAAGCGATCCTCTTTGGCCGTATCCAAACGAACAATTTTGGGCCGCCAAAATGGCCGCCTACAATGGAGCAGGCGCCAATGGCAACAGAGGTTTTGCCGCTTTGGCTTCGCAAAGTTCGACTCCTCTGACCGATTACATCTGGACATACCTGGGCAATCCAAAACCGGATATTTATGGCGGCGCCGTCGTTGATACTCAGGCTCCCGGCGCCCCGACCGCGCTGTCTTTGGGCGGCGCTACGAGCAGTTCGCTCAACCTGACCTGGACCGCGGCCACGGACAACATGGCCGTGAACGGCTACAAGCTTGACGTCTCGCCGAACGCCGCTTTCTCGAGCTTCGTCACCGGCTACAGCGCCAAGGACCTCGGCAACGTGACCAGCGCTTCCATCACCGGGCTCTCCGCCGGCACGGCCTATTACGCCCGGTTGCGCGCCTACGATGCGGCTGGCAATACGTCGAGCAACAGCGCCTCGGCCTCGGGCACGACCGCGCCTGTCGACGCCACGGCTCCAGGCGCTCCCGGCAATCTCGCGGCCGCGGCCTTGAACTCGACGAGCATAGGCCTCTCTTGGTCAGCGGCCACGGATAACGCGGGGGTCACCGGCTATAAGTTGGATGTCTCGCTCAATTCCGCCTTCTCTTCCTTTGTGACCGGCTACAACAACAAGGAACTGGGCAATGTGACCAGCACATCCATCACCGGCCTCTCCGCCGGCACGGTCTATTACGCCCGGCTGCGCGCCTACGACGCGGCGGGCAACGTCTCGGCCAACAGCGCCCCGGCTTCAGCCGCCACCCTGTCCCAATCCAGCTCCATAACCATGGGAGAAACCAATATATTGGGAATCGATGATTCCGGCAATGGCAATCTCTTGATGACTCAATCAGCGACTCTTGCCCAAACCGGCACCATCCAAAGTCTCTCTTTCTATGTCACCCAGGCAAGCGGCAAGCTGCGCATGGGCGTTTATGACGCCACCGGACCGGGCGGCGGCCCGGGCGCGAAGAAGGCCGAGACCAACGAAATCACCCCTGTCGCGGGATGGAATACCGCCGGCGTCATCACGCCGGTTTCACTTCCGGCCGGCGCGTATTGGCTCGCCTATCTGAGCAATGACAACAACCTCCATTTCCGCAAGCACGGGACGGCCGGCTCTTTCCGCTACTATGCCTACGCCTATGGAACTCTGCCCGCGACATATTCAGCCACTCCGACAACCGGAGCAGACCACTGGTCCTTTTATGCGACGCTTGATGCCGGCGCTGCGGACACCGCCGCGCCCTCGGCCCCGAGCAACGCGGCCCTAAACAACCCGGCCGCGTCGAGCCTCAGCCTGGCTTGGTCCGCCTCAACGGACAACGTCGGCGTGACCGGCTACAGGCTTGATGTCTCGCTTAACTCCGCCTTCTCAAGCTTCGTGACCGGCTACCAAAACAAGGACCTGGGCAACGTGACCAGCGCCAGCATCACGGGGCTCTCCGCCAGCACGGCCTACTACGCCCGGCTGCGCGCCTATGACGCGGCGGGCAACGCGTCCGCCAACAGCGCCGCGGCCTCGGCGACTACGTCCGCGGCTCCCGATGCCACGGCGCCGACGGCAGCCATCACCGCTCCGGCCAATGGGGCGACGGTATCGGGCACGCTCGCCGTCAGCGCCTCGGCCTCGGACAACGTGGGCGTAAGCAAGGTCGAGTTCTATATGGACGGATCGCTGAAGGCGACTGACACGGCCTCACCCTATGCCTACAGCCTGGACACGACCCAGCTTTCCAACGGCAGCCACGCGCTTCTGGCCAAGGCCCATGACGCGGCCGGCAACGTGGGCCAGTCGGCCCAGGTCTCGGTCACGGTTGCCAATACGGTGCCTGACACCACCGCGCCCTCGGCTCCGGCCAATCCGGCTCTGGGCAGCCCCGCCGCGTCGAGCCTCAGCCTGTCTTGGT
>DMMY01000024.1:35777-47262 GCA_003452935.1 Elusimicrobiota bacterium | reverse complement strand
CCGGCTACAGGCTCGACGTCTCGCTCAACTCGGCCTTCTCAAGCTTCGTGACCGGCTACCAGAGCAAGGACCTGGGCAGCGTCACCAGCGCCAGCATCACCGGACTCTCGGCCGGCACGGCCTACTACGCCCGGCTGCGCGCCTATGACGCCGCGGGCAACAACTCCGCCAACAGCGCGACGGCCTCGGCCCGCACCTCGGCTTTGCCCGACATCCTGGCTCCCACGGCCGCCATCATTTCGCCGGCCAACGGGGCCAATGTCTCGGGAACCGTCAACGTCGCGGCCTCGGCCTCGGACAACACGGGAGTGGTCAAGCTCGAGTTCTATATTGACGCCCTGCTCAAGTCTACGTTGACCTCAGCGCCCTATGTCTACGGCCTCGATACCTCGGCCCTGGCCTTGGGCAGCCATGCCATCATGGTCAAGGCCTATGACGCGGCCGGCAACAGCGGGGCGCAGTCCATCACCGTCAGCGTGGTCAAATCCTCAGGCAAGACGCCGCCGGGCCAAGCCAAGTCCAGAAAAAGCTTCCTCTCGCCGAGCAGTTCCACGGGCGCGACCTTCGAGACGGCGACCAAGGTGGAGATATTCAACATGAGGGGAAAAAAGGTGTTCGAGGCCACGAGCACAAACGGCGCGCCGATCACCTGGACGGGCAAGGAGTCGGGCAAGATGGTCGAGTCAGGCGCCTACATGGCCAGGATCACGGACTCCTCCGGCGCCAAGCAGCACCAGACCATCGTCGTGGTGAAATAGCGATAGTTCCCTCCAGCCTGGGACAATCATTGCTCCCGGCGTGCGGGCTCCTCTATCCCGGAGCCAGCCCGCGAGAATCTCATTTTATCGCGCTAATGCCGGATAAAATCGCCCGCATTTCGCCCGTTGTTAACAATTCCTTCGCACGAAATGTATACACTCTGACAGCACGGCAGAGTCATCTCCATGACCCTCTGGAAACTGATCTTCGCGGGCCTGGTGTGGGTGTCCTCGGCGCAGCAAAATTCCCTGCTGCCGCGCGCCTTCCAATTCCAGGGCGCGAGCAACCGGTTCATCACCCCCAACGGAGACGGCAAGAACGACGCCGCCTACTTCAATTTCTCCAACCCCCAGTTTTCCTCGATCACGGGCAGGATATTCGACCTGGATGGCAAGCGCGTCGCCTCCATGGCGGCCGGCACCCCCTCAGCGGAACAACTGGTTTGGAACGGAAAATCGGATGAAGGCAAGATCGTCTCGGCCGGCGTCTACGTCTACGTCATCGAAGCCGAGCGCAGCGTGGTGCGCGGCCTGGTGGTGGTCATCCGATGAAGACCTCCTGGCTCCAGGCGGCGCTGCTCCTGGCCCTGGCGGCACGACCCGCGGCGGCGTCCTTCGAGGACCTCGGCGCCGGCGCCCGGGCTCCGGGAATGGGCAATGCCTTCACCGCCCTGGCCGACGACGTCTACGCCATCTATTACAACCCCGCGGGCCTCGCGCAGCTGGAACGGCCCCAATTCTCCACCGCCTACAGCCGTTTCTACATGGGCCTCTCGGACGGCTCGGACCTCAGCATCATGCAGCTCGCCTACGCGCAGCCTCTCAAGGGCGGACGCGCCGGGACCTTCGGCACCGCCTGGCAGCGCTTCGGCGCCAGCAGCCTCTATTCCGAGCAGACCATCCACCTCTCCTACGGACGGCTGTTGTGGCAGCGCGACAGCGGCAGCCGCCTCCTGGGCGGACTGAACTTCAAGCAGCTCAAGCATTCCTTCGGCCGGCCCCCGGAAGCCACCAACGCCTGCGGCGCCGGCGGCTGCGTCAACGGCGATGATCCGGTCCTGGTAGGCAACAACAGCAAGAGCACTTTCGACGCGGACCTGGGATTTCTCTACCGCTTCCCGCGCCGCATCCAGCTCGGCCTGGCCGCGCACCACATCATGCGGCCCGACGTAGGGTTTGGCGCGCCGGAGAAGCTGCCCATGAGCTTGCGCGCCGGAGCGGCTTACAAAAGCCTTTGGCTGAGCCTCATGGCCGAAATGCGCCAGGAGGAATCCCCGGTGGGCGGCCAGGATAGGGACTTCATCCTGGCCGGCGAGCGGATATTCCCCACGCTCACGAGCGGGCAATTCGGGCTGCGGGGGTCCATGGGATTCGGCAGCCGGGACTTCCAGCAGTTGTCCGTGGGCCTGAGCTACCGCGTCAACAAAATCCAAATGGACTATGCCTTCTTGATGCCCTTGGGAACGGTCAAGGGAACGCAGGGGACCCATCGAGTTTCCTTCGGCTGGCATTTCGGCGCCCCGACCGCCGACGACGAAATCTCCAAGGAACTGCTGGAACAGGCCCGGCAGCTGCGCGAGGGACGCGGCCCAAGCTACGGCTATGAATACGCCGACGAACTGCGGCCCCACAGCATCGAGGACCCGCAACTGGCCGAGGTCCGCCGCCTCATCGAGGGGCGCCTCTATCGTCAAGCCCACGAGGCCATCGTCCGCCTCATCCAAAACCAGACCCCGAATCCGCCCCTGGTCCGGCTGGCCAACCGCTTGGAGCTCGCTTCCTATTACTACGCGGACTGGTCCGGGCCGCTGAACCATTGGGAAAACGTCGCCAATTCAGCCGTCTATAATTTCATCAAGGGCAGGGACCGCAAAGCCATACTCAAGGGCTCCTATGCACTCAGCCTCAGCCGCAACGACGCGAAGTTCGACCGCTTCCTGACGGACATGGAGGCGGCCGTGGGCCTGAAGGCCGAGCGCCTGCCGCCCGACCACCCCCGCAGCTTCGTCGATGAGCTGCTCTTCCGCGTCGAAGCGGCCAATTCCCGCCAGGAATTCGAGACCGTCGAAATTCTGCTCCAGGATATCCTCGACCTCGATCAAGACAACGTCACCGCGATAGAGAGGGTCGGTTCTATGTACTATATACTGGGCCGCTTCCAGAACGCCGTCAACTCTTGGGAGAAGGCCCTGAGCATGGAAACCCGACCCGCGGAAATCGAGAGTCTGAGGCACCACATCCAAGTGGCCCGGCAAAGGCTGGGCTCCGGCGGTGCTGCCGAACCCGCTCTGCCCCGCGAGCCGGGGCTCGCGGCCCCCGCAGGAGCAAGCCGTGCTCCGATCTCCGAAGGGGGCGCAGGACAAGGGCCCGCTGTCCCCGCAGGAGCAAGCCGTGCTCCGATCTCCGAAGGGGGAGCGCAACCCCCAATCGTGACGCCCGCGCCCAAAGTTCAAGGGGCCGCGGCCCCCGCGGCAGTCACGGAGCCCGCCCAAGCCGCGCCCGCCGTGGTCCGGCCGGTCCGAGCGCCGCGTCCGGCCCAGGCCGCGACGCAGGCCAGCCGCAGCGACCCGCGCGACGTGGAGCGGCTCTTCCAGAAGGGCGTCGAGCACTATGCCCGCGGCGAGTATCTGCAGGCCACGGCCATGTTCATGCGCATCCTGCAGATCGACCCGCAGAACGCCCAGGCCCGCAAGGCCCTGGACCGGATCGAAAACAAGGCGCCGCGGCGGCGAACTCCATGATCATGCTTTCCACGATTCTCGACTCATGAGCATCCGACTGAAACTGGCCCTGGTCATCTCCACGACCATCCTCGTGACCATCCTGGCCTGCGGCTTCGCATTCTTTTCCCTGCAAAACGCGACGCTGCGCCAAAGAGAGGAGGAGAATATCCGCCTCTGCAAGGCCAATATAGCGGATATGGCCTCGGAGTCCATGCTGTCCAATGATCCGCTGATGCTCTTGGACTATCTCCAAGAGCTGCCGCGCCTCTATCGGGAAGTCGTGCGGGTGCGCCTCGACCAAGGATCAGGCTGGCAGGACGTCGGGGCCGCGGCCCCGCCGCCCTCCCCGGGCAAGGGCGGCCCGCCCGCCTCGCCTCAGAGCGCGCGCATCGAGCTGGTATCCGTCGCGCCTCCGGCGGAAGGCAAGGGAGGCAACCGCGCCATAGAGGTCTGGTTTTCCCGCGCCGCTCTGGCCCAGAACCAACGGCTGGCCAGGGAAAAGGTCTTCCATAATTTGCTCACCGCGGGCAGCACCGTGGCTTTGCTGGGAATACTGTTTTGTTTTCCCTTGGGCTGGACCATGACCCGCCGCATCCTGCGCATCGAGTCGGCCTTAAGAAACATCGGTTCCGGCAAAAGCGGGACGCGGGTAAACGTCAAAGGGACCGATGAGCTCTCGCGCCTGGCCCAGGGCGTCAACGATATGGCCGTCAGGCTCCAGGAACTCGACGGGCTCAAAAAGACCTTCGTCGCATCGGTCACGCACGAATTGCGCTCTCCCCTGGGAGCCATTGAAAGCTATGTCAAGGCCCTCCTGGCCGATCCGCAGCGGCTCTCATCCGTGGAGCGGGAAAACCTGCACCGCATCATGAGCAACGTCAACCGCCTCGGCCACTTCGTCACCAATCTTCTGGACATGGCCAAAATCGAGCGCGGGAAGCTCGATTACGCCCCGCGCCAGATTCCCCTGGGACAGCTCGTCGAGGACGCGGTCATATTCTTCCAGCCCAAGGCCGCCGAGGCCCGCATCTCGCTGACCTGCGCCGCGGACAACGGAGTGACCTGGCGCGCCGATCCGGACCTGATCACCCACGTCCTCACCAACCTCATTTCCAACGCCCTCAAATTCACGCGGCCGGGGGGCAAGATTCTCGTGGAGCTCAAGAGAACGGCCGGCGCGGTGCAATGCTCGGTAGCGGATTCGGGGGTGGGGATACCGCCCGAGAGCTTGGCCAAGATATTCCGGCCTTTCGAGCGCGTCAAGAATCCTCTGCGCGCCACCGGGGTGGGTCTGGGCTTGGTCATCTCCAAATCCATCATCGACATGCACGGCGGCCGCATCGCCGTGGAGTCCCAGGTCGGAAAGGGCAGCAGGTTCACCTTCATCCTGCCGGACAATCCGCCCGCCGTCTCCACGCCGCCGCCTCCGCAATAATTTCTTCACAGGCAATGCCTATACTAAAATTGGTGAGAACGCGCACGAAGACGCTCCTGCTGGCCCTGGCCCTGGCCCTGACCGCCTCGGCGCGGGCGTGGTCCACCACGGAGGAAAACGAGGCGGGCGCCCGCCTCACCGCCGAAGCCACCGAATTCCTGGACCAACTCCTGGGACCAGGCCGCGCCAAGATACTGGTCACGGTCGAGGGGGAAAAATCCGAGGCGCGGACGCAAACCGAGGTTGTCACGCCGATCAAGAAACCCCAACAGGAAGAGACGCCCGCGAGATTCCTGCCGGGTTATTCCCAAAACCCGACGCAAAAGGCGACCGAAGCCGAATACCTCCAGAAAGACCAGGAACAGACCCTGCGCCTGAGCGGGCTCATCATCAAGAACCTGCATGCCACGGTCATCCTGGACACCGGCATCAGCGAGGCCCAGGCGGACATGGCGCGGCGCGTCCTCCCCGACCTTCTGCGCCTGGACGCCAACCGGGGAGACATCCTGACGGTCCTGCGCGCGCCGCTCTTGCCGCCCTGGCGCAGAATGGTCCTCGGCTCCGAGGGGCTGATGCGCTCCGTCCTCCAGGACGGGGCCCGGGCCCTGTTCTATTTTGCCATAGGCCTGGCTCTGCTTTTCTTCATGGGCCTGCTCGGCTATCTCATAGCCATGAGCCTCATAAAGACCTTCGTCTCCGAGATAGGCCGAGTCAGGGGCATGTACGGAGAACAGCCGGCCATCGGCGCGGCTCCGTCCGGCCGAGTCGAGGAGCTTCCCGAAATACTCCCCGGCGGCATACCCGGCCTCTCCCAAGCGGATGACGCCTCGGGAGCGCAACGCCCGGTCGCGGCCCTGGGCCGGCGTTTTGATTTCCTGACCGCGCACTCGGCGGCCGACCTGGCCGACTTCCTGGCCAAGGAGAAGCCGGAGGACTTGGCGCTCTTGTTCGGCAATCTCGCCGACACCAATGAAGCCGTGGCCACCCGGCTCTTCGCCGCCCTGCCCGCCGTCCTGCAGTCCGAGGTATCGCAAAACCTCTCGCGCCTGACCATGGCCGACCCCGAGAGGCTGGCCATGCTGGAGAACCGCCTGCGCACGGTCGTGGATTTCGGCATCCACGGCGCCGATCGCCTGGGACGCATCCTGAGCCGCATTCCGGCGCAGCAGCGCGAAGGCATACTCGGAGACATGATGTCTCGCGACCCGGCCGCGGCGGAGAAGGTCGAGAGCTCGATGATTCCCTTCGAAAGCCTCGGAGACCTTCAGACGGCGGAGCTCCGGCGCCTCTTGACCGCCGTCCCCTATCCGGAATGGGGAGTAGCCCTGCGCGGCGCGCCCGAGGAGCTCATCGGGCGCGTCATGGAACTCCTGCCCGCGGAAGCCCAGGCCGCCCTGCGCGACTACCGCGAGCAGCCGCAGCCCTTGGACAAGGTCGTGGAAGCCCGCTCCAAGATACTCACCCAGGCCTATGCCCTGGCCGCGCAAGGACAGCTTACGCTCAAGCGCGAGCAATCCTCCGAGCTCTTATGACCGGACGCTCGGAAATTGATAATATAAATTCGTGCGGCTGACCGTTCGATTTACCCTGGTCCTGCTGGGCTTTTCCTTGACGCCCGTGCTGGTCACCGGACTCTGGCTGTTGCGTTCCCAGGCCATAGCCCAAGACAACGCCCGCGAATTGCATCTGCAGGTCACAAAGCTCTTCGCCGACGTGACGGATTCGTTCGCGGCCGACATCAACCGCGCCCTGAGCTTCGTCCAGGAGTTGGAACGGATCAACGAGGGGACCCCTTCCCTGGGGCGCGGAGCTTCCCGCTCCGTAGCGGTCCCGCGGCTGCCGGACGAATTCCGCATCCTGCAGAAAGCGGCGGTGGAACACTCGGCTCTGGGACTCGTTTCCATCGTGGGCCCGGATGGAAAGGAGACGGTCCGCTTCGCGGACGCCCAGGCCTTCCCATCCGGCTATGAAGACCGCTCATCCGATCCGTTCCTGGCCCAGGCGCGAAAGACGGGGCGGGCCATGTGGGGCAAAGTCGCCCTACGCCAAGGCCGCCCTTTTCTGCCGGTCCTGCACCCCCTGTCCCGGGATCGGATGCTCTACGCCGAATACTCTATCGAGCCGCTGCTCCGCCGCTTCAACGCCCAGACCGTGGGCAAGGCCGGCAGGACCCTGCTCCTCGACGAGGACAACCGGCCGCTGCCTGGGTTCCGCGACGATTTCCCGGAAGCGGGATGGAAAGGACCGGGGCCCTTGCCCGAGGCCAGCGGCTGGCTTGACGGAGTCCCCACCCGGCGCGGCCCCATGGTCGCGGGCTGGGCCAGCGCCAAATTCCTGCCTTGGCGCGTCCTGAGCCTCCAGCCCCGGTCTGAGGCCCTGGCCACCAGCCCCCACTTCCGCAGGAACGCCTTGGCATTCCTGATGGCGTTGGCCAGCCTCGTAATCCTCTGCGCCTATTGGATGGGAGGGCGCATGGCCGATCCTCTGAAAACCCTCATAGCCGGCGCCAAGCGCGCATCCGCCAACGAATTCAGCCAGCCGGTGCCGGAGACCGGGTGGGGAGAGCTCAACGTCCTGACCCGAAGCTTCAACGTCATGATGCGCACCCTGCGCACCTACCAGGAAATGCAGGTCGACCGCCTTCTGGAGGAAAAGGCCAAGGTCGAATCCCTGGTCCATACCATTCCCGACGGCATCGTCATGGCCAACTTCGACGGGAAGATAATCTACATGAACGTCACGGCCCGGGCGCTTCTGGCCGGTGAGACCAGCCATATCACGGGGCCGAAGGGCCGCACGGTGCATGAGACCTTTCGGGAGCCGGCCCTGCGCGAGATGATCCTGGCGCTGCTGCAGCGCCGCAAGGTCAGCGAGTCGCGCGAACTCGAGATGCACGATACGCAAGGGCGCCGCCTGGGAATCTTCTTCTGCCGCGCCGTCACGGTCCTGCATAACAAGCGCGAGATCGGCATCGTCGCAACCCTAAGAGACGTCACCGCGGAAAGGGACCTCGCCCGGCTGCGCGAGGATTTCTACCACGGCATCGTGCACGACCTGCGCGGCCCCTTGACCAATATCGACGGATTCATCCACATCATGCAGCTGCGCTGGGGACAGCTCAAGGCCGATCAGATCGCGACCTACCTGTCTTACGTGCGCCGCTCCGCCGAGCGCATGCGCCAGCTGGTCACGGATATCCTGGACACGGCCAAGATCGACTCCGGCACCATGAAACTCAACATCCAGCCGGTGACCGCCGCGGAATTCGTGGAGCGCACCAAAGCGCTCTACGCTCTCCAGGAGGAGACTCTCGGCGTCGCCATGACTTTCGAGCAGGGGGGAAATCTGGCGCAGCCGGTCCCCTGCGACCGCAATCTCATCGAACGCGTGCTCATGAACCTCCTGGGCAACGCCCTCAAGTTCACCCCGAAGGGCGGCCGCGTCACCCTGCGCGTCGGCGCCGGGGACGGCCAGTCGGCGGAGTTCTCCGTGGCCGACTCGGGGCCCGGGATCCCCAAGAACAAGCTGGAGTATATTTTCGAGAAGTTCGGACAGCTGGAGGGGGAGAAGCGCTCCGCCGGCTACGGCCTGGGACTGGCCATCTGCAAGAAGATCGTCGAGCTTCACGGGGGCAAGATATGGGTGGAATCGGAGCTGGGCAAAGGCAGCCGTTTCGCGTTCCGCCTTCCTCTGCGCGTCGCCGCGGCGAATTGACGGCGTTTTCTACTCCTCCAGCCTCATGATGTTGACCTCGATGCGGCGGTTGGCGGATCGCCCCTCCTCCGTGTCGTTGGGCTGAACCGGCCTGAATTCCCCGTAGCCGATGGCCGAAAGCCGGTAGGGGGGAAGGCCGCTGATCTCCAGGGCCCGCAGCACGGCAAAGGCCCGAGCCGAGGAAAGCTCCCAATTTGAAACGAACTTTTTATTATTGCTCAGAGGCACGTTATCCGTATGGCCTTCGATCTGAATGGGGTTGGGAATCTCGGCCAAACTCTCGCCGAGCTTGATGAGATGGGGGGTACTGCTTTCCTTGAGAGTGGCGCTGCCGGAATCGAAGAGGATGGGAGCGTTGAAGATAAGGCGCAGCTTGTTGTCCCGAAACTCCAGCTTTGCGATCTGCTGGATGCCGTGCCGGGTGAAAAGCTCGGTGATGATTGTGGCCTCCTTGCCGAACTGAGACTCGACGCTTTTCATGCTCATCTGCAGCTCGAGACTCTTGCTGGTCACCGTGGCGTAGAGCAGCATGAAGAAGATGACCAGATAACTCATCAGGTCGCCGTAGGTAACGGCCCACAAGGCGCTGCGGTTAAGCAGCGCCTCGTAATCCTCCTCGCGCTCGCTCCAAATCGCCATCAGGCTCCCGCCCCGGAAGAGGCGGCCGCGCCCCTCTGGCGCTGCGCGGAATAGCTCAGCAGGTGCAGTTCCACGATGGAAGGCGGCTTGCCGGCGGAAATATCCAGGACGCCCTCCAGGATCATCTCCAGCACCATGGTCTCGTTGATGGCGCGCAGGCGCAACTGGCCGGCGACAGGCACGCAGACCAGGTTGGCAAAGGATATCCCGATGAACGCCGAGGAGAGGGCCAAGGCCATGGCCGGGCCCACCTTGGCCGGCGTGGAGATGGTCTCCAAGACCCGGATCATGCCCAGCAGGGTTCCCAAGAGACCGAACATGGGAGAAAGCGTTCCCATGGTGCGCAAGAGGTTCGCGTCCTCCTGCGCCTGGATACGCATGCGCCGGACCTCGGACTCCAGGATGCGGCGGGTTTCATCCGATTCGCCCGTCGCGATGGCCACGTTGATGGCTCGATTCAAGAAGCCTCCGGCAAAGTTTGCCGATTCGCCCTGCAGCGAGAGCAGCCCGCCCTCGGTTTGGGCCCGGCGCGCCAAACGAGTCATTTCCCCGACGATATCCCCGGGAGCCGGCAGGCGCGAAGGCAAAAACAGCGAGACTATGCTTCCCAGCGCGCTGACAATGTGACGGAAAGGGCAATTGATCAAGGTGGCCACGACGGTGCCGCCCAAGACTATCACGATCCCATGAAGGCTGAACAAGGTTCTGCCGCCTCCGCCTTCCTGGAAGCTCCACCACGCCAAAACGCCCCCTGCCGCAATCCCCAGCCAAAATGTCCAATTCATATTTCATTTAGTTTAATGGAGGTCATGGAACTTGTCAATACGGCGGTTGTTACGTGCCAGACGTGAACTTCGTGAACTTTTGCAATTTATATTCATTGTGCGTTTAGGTGCACGATCCGGAATAAGTTCCGAAAGTTCACGTCAGGCACCAGCACCGGCAATAAATCCGTCACGCTGGTTTTTTATAATCAATCTAGCATGGATAATGAGCGCGATCGGACACGCGCCCGCCAGGAGCTTTCCTCCGCCGAGGAGAGGCTCCAGCAGCTCAAGGCGACACTAGGCGAGGAGGGACCGCCCGCGCCCGAGGCGACGTTCCCTCCGGAATCCCGCCTCGCCGCGGCCCTGCCCCATCTCGAGGCCCGGAAACTCCAACTCCAGGCGACTCGAACCACGAGCCTCGCCAAGGAAGTCAAACGGCTCTCCGCCCTGCTCAAGGACGCCGAGAACTCCGGGACCGACTGGCAGCAGCGGTGGAAGACCTTGGAACAGCGGGTTGAAATCCTCCTCAAGGAACTCTCCCAACGCGACCAGAGGATCGCTTTTCTGGCTGAAGCTTTGGAGGAAGCTCAGCGTCAAAACCAAGAACTCCGGCCCCAGTCCCAGGACGCGGCCCTGCAAGAAGCTCGGATACTGCGCAACCACCTCGCCCAGGCCCACCAGGCGATCGGAGAATTGACCCGAGAACTCGAGGATATCCGCACGAAATCGTTACTGGAAACATCCTCTGTCCGCAAGGAACTGGAAGCCTTGCGCGGCCAACTGGCACAAACCTCGAAACGCGCGACAGAGGCGGACAAGGTCCCTGTTCTGGAGGAACAACTGCGCCAAGCCCGCGCCGCGGAGGCCGCCAAGATCGCGGCCCTGGAATATCAGCTCCAGCAGACGCGGGCCGCGGAGATAATGAGGTTGGAAGCCCTCCAGGAACGGTTCCGGGAAGAAGAAGCCGCCGAAGCAGCCAAAAGGGCCGCCCTCCAGGGCCAGTTTCGGGAGCAGCAGGCCGCCGCCGCCTTCCGGATCGCGGAGCTCGAGAACACGCTCAGCGCCGAGCGAGCCGCAAGCGCCGCCAAAAGCGCGGGCCTGGAAGAGCAGATTCTCGGACTCAAAGCCGACCAATCCTCGACAGCCTCCAGGATCGAAGAACTGAAGAGGCAACTCAGGATCGAACAAGAGGATGCGGCGCAGAAGATCGCGGCTCTGGAGAACCAGCTCATAATCGAGCGGGACAGCGCGGCCAAGAGGGTCGAGTCCCTGGAAAACCAGCAACGGGCGGAACATTCCGAAGGGGCGGGGCAGCTGGCCTATCTGGAATTCCAGCTTCGAGGGGAAAAGCAGATAGGAGCGGGAAAGATCGCCGGCTTGGAAAGCCGACTTAGAGAAGAGCAAGCCGCAAGCGCCGCGAAAATAGCCGCCCTGGAAAACCGCCTCAGG
>DMMY01000024.1:0-35582 GCA_003452935.1 Elusimicrobiota bacterium | reverse complement strand
AAAACCGCCTCAGGGAAGAGCAAGCCACGGCGGCCAAAAAAATCGCGGACCTCAACAAATGTTTCGAAGGCGCGCAAAAAAAGATCGAAGAGCTTTCCCGGAAAGCCGCCCAAGCGGCTCCAGGAGCGCTTTCGGAGAAGCCAGCCGCCACCGGCGAGAGTAAAACGCCCGGCGCTTGCGACGACCGCGGCCCCTTGGCCGCGGCCGAGGAAGCCGCCGCCGCGGGCTTGCCCGCGTTGCCGTCACTGGAACCGGTCCTGGAAACGGCCTGGTCCAAGGTCATCGACTACATGCGCCGGGGGCTGGCCTCGGCCTACGCTCAATTACGAAAACTCTCGGCCACGCCTCTGGAAAACGATCAGCGCGCGCGCCTGCGGCTGGCCGCCAGTTCGCTGGCCCAAGGCTCGGACGCTCTCACCATCCTCAGGGAATTCCTCGACGAGGCCGGAGCGGTCCCCTCCCTAGGACGCATCGAACCGGCGATTTCCGCCGCGCTCACCGTCTGGGAGCCGGCCCTGCGCCAGAGGGGGATCGTCATAGCCCGCCGCAGCGAAGGCCAAATGCCCCAGGTCCTGTTCCATCCCGAGGCCCTGCACATCGCCGTTTACCAGATACTGCGCAACGCCTTCGAGTGCATGCCTCGCGGCGGGATATTATCGGTACGCTTCGTCCCGGACCCGTCCCAGGACTATGCCTGCGTCATTCTATCGGACACGGGATCGGGATTCAGCCGAGAGGCGCTGGCCCGCCTACCGGAGCCGTTCGTGTCGACAAAGCCCGGGCATCTCGGCCTGGGCCTGGCCTTGGCGCGGCGCATCCTCGGCCGATGGGGAGGGGAACTGACGGCGGCCAACAACGACAAAGGGGGCGCCGCGATCACCCTGCGATTTGCCGCCGGCCAGGGAGAACCGCCGCCCCTGCCGGCCGGCAATCAGACCTTGAACACGTAGCCGACTTTAACCACGGTTTCGAAGCGCTCTCCGAACTTGCCCAGCTTGCGGCGCAAGGCTTCCACGTGCTTGTCCACGGTCCGGGTATCCAGGGGCGTCTTGACCCCCCAGACCTGCTCCAGCATGAGCTGCCGGGTCAGGACCCGGTTGGCGTTGCGCAAGAAGTATTCCAAGAGCCGGAACTCCAGATTGGTCAGGCTGGGGCTCAGGCCGTCCAGGTGGACCTCCTGCAACTCGGGAAAGATCACCAAGCCTCCGGCGCAAAGACGCTCCGGCTCCGGGCTCGCCCGGACCGCGGCGCGGCGCAGCAAGGACGCGATGCGCACGACAAAAAATTCGGCGTCCACGGGCTTGCAGAGGTATTCGTCGGCCCCCGCCTCGAGCGCCGCGACCGTATCGGCGCTGCTGACGTCCTGCGCCGAAACCCCCACGAGGAGCATATGACGCGTTTCGGCATTGGCGCGCAGGACGCGGATGACCTCGCGGCCGTGCATCCCGGGCAGGCGCATGTCCAAAACGGCCAGTGCAAAACGAGCCTTAATGATCGCGTCGAAGAATTTCCCCGCCGAGGGGAAATGGGTCACCTCATAGCCCTCTTTGCCCAGCAGGGTTACAAGGAACTCTCCCCATTCAGGATCGCCGTCGACAACGGCGACCCTATTTTTCGCGGCCATCTTTCCGTTGCAGAGCCCGGCTCAAACGCTCGAGCAGATCGGAAACCTGGAAAGGTTTGAGCACATAATCGGTGGCGCCCAAACCCAGCCCTTCGGCGACTCCGGAAACCTCCGAGCGCACGGTGCACATGAGGATCGGCGTCTCGGAGCGCGGCCCGTCCTCTCGGATCTTGCGGCATATATCGAAGCCGCTCATATCGGGCAAGTTGACGTCGAGGATCACCACGTCGGGGAGAGTCTGCCGGTACAGGCCCAAGCCGTCCTCGCCATTGCCCGCGGCCGCGACCTGATAGCCGGCATGCTCCAGGACATGCCGGAGCATATCCCGAAAATCCGTCTCATCCTCGACTATCAACACCTTCCTGCGCTCTTGAGCGGTCATAGTGGGGTCAGGTCTTGACATTTGACATATTTGACAAATTGAACCCGAATGTCAAGCGTAAAAAACCCCTCATCGCAATAAATTCGTTATGCTTAGACCCTATACTCCTTCTTAGCGACCGATAGCCATGGACCAAGATCAGGACCGGGATATCGCCCGGCAGGAACTCTTCGCGGCCGAGCAGCAGCTCTGCGGCATCAACGCCGCATTGCGAGAGGGCCGCCCCATTCCCTGGGTCCAGCCCCAGCCGGACGAGATGCTGGCCGTGGCCCTGCAGGCCCTGGAAGAGCACAAAACCGAGCTTGCCGAGGCCCGGATCAAGGCGGCCGGCCTGACGCAGGAAGTCGCGCGGCTCTCCCATCTACTGGCCGCGGTGCAGGAAGCCGGCGCCGTCTGGGAGAAGCGGTGGGACTCCCTGCAGCAGCACGCGGCGGCACTCAACCAGCAAATCTCGCAGCGCGACCAAAAGATTGCTGAACTTGAGCGCGCCCTGGAATCAGGGGAGCAGAAAAGATGGACCGCCGCGGCAGAGGCGGAACAACGCGTCCGAGACCTCCAGGGGCTTCTGGACCGTTCGCAGCAGCGCATTCAGACTCTGAGCCGGCAGGAGGAAATGTCCCAGGCGCGCATCGCCGAGCTGATGCGCCTCATGGACACCAAAACGCTCAACCGAAAAGAATCGGAAGATTCGGTGCGGCGCGAATGCGAAATGCTGCGAATCCGTCTGGGAACGGCTCAAGCCGCGATCGCGGAGCTCAATGGACAGCTGGAAGCCGCGCGCACGGAATCCTCGGTGGCGACGGCGGTCATGCAAAAGGAAGGCGAGCTGCTGGCCAGCCGTTTGGGCGAAACCCAAGCCGTCCTCGCGGATATGACGCGACAGTTGGAAACAGTCCGGACCGAGGCCGCCGCCGCGCAGGCGGCGGCGGAAAAAGAAACCAATATCCTCAAGGCCCGCCTGGCTGATCTGGGCAAATCTCTCGCCGAGCGCACCGCCGAACTTTCCATGCAGGCCGCCGCCGCCGAGTCGGCGGCGGGCCAGGAAAATGAAATCCTCAAGGCTCGTTTGGCCGACCTGGGTGAATCTCTCAAAAAACGCGACGCCGAACTCTCCATACAGGCCGCCGCCGCGGCCAAACTCGTCGCGCTCCAAGCCCAACTCGACGATGAACGCTCGAATTCAGCCGCGGAGACGGCCGCCCTCAAGGCGCGAATGCGCGAAAGGCTCCTCGCGGATGCCCTGAAGATCGACACCATCAAGAACCAGTTGCGCGAGGCGCAGGCCCGAATCTCGACGCTCTCCACCCAATCAGCCGCGCCCAGCGTCTCCGAGCCTCACGGGCCGACAGCCACGGAGGCCGATGTTCCGCCCATGCCCGGCCTCGCCGCGGCCGGGGCGCTCGACACGGGCTGGTCCAAGGCCCTCGATTTCATGCGCCAATCCCTGGCCCTGGCTTACGCCCACCTGCGCAAACTCTCCGCCTCGTCCTTGACGGACCCGCAAAGAATCAGGCTCAAGCTCGCGGCCGGGGCTCTAACGCAGGGTACGGACGCCACCACCGCCCTAGGGGAGTTTCTCGATGAGGCCGGCGCGCCCGCCGTTCCGGGCCGCCTGGAAGCGGCAGTAACCAGCGCCTTGTCTGTCTGGGAGCCGACCCTGCGCCGGCAAGGCATCAGGGTCTCGCGCAGCCTGGACACGAACATGCCCCCGGTTATCTTCCACCCGGAAGCCCTGCGTCTGGCTTTCTACCAAGTGCTGCGCAACGCTTATGAAAGCATGCCCCAGGGAGGTTCCCTGACCGTACGCCTTTGCAAGGACCCGCGGACCGCGACGGTCTGCGTTGCGTTCGCCGACACGGGAACGGGATTCACCCCCGAAGCCCTGGAACGGCTGCCGGAGCCATTCTCCTCATCCAAGCCGGGACACATGGGCTTGGGTCTGGCCCTGACCCACCGCATATTGGGCCGCTGGGGAGCGACGTTGGAGGCCGTCAACAACGCCCGGATCGGCGCCACCGTCACCCTGCGCTTTGCCGCCGGGCAAGGAGAGACGCCGCCGCTGCAAAGCGATCCGCCGGCCTGATCAGACCTTGAGCACGTAGCCGACCTTGATCACGGTCTCGAAGCGCTTGCCGAAATCGCCAAGCTTGCGGCGCAAGGCTTCCACGTGCTTGTCCACGGTCCGGGTGTCCATGGGCGTCTTGACCCCCCAGACCTGCTCGAGCATGAGCTGCCGGGTCAGCACGCGGTTGGCGTTGCGCAGGAAATAGTCCAAAAGCTTGAATTCCAAGTTCGTCAGGCTGGCGCTCTGGCCCTTTATGGTAACCTCTTGCCGCTCGGAAAAGACCACCAAGTCCCCGACGCAAAGGCGTTCCGGCTCCCGGACCGACCGGTCCGAGGCCCGGCGCAGCAGCGCCTCAACCCGCGCCGCCAGAAACTCGGCATCCACCGGCTTGTTCAGGTATTCGTCGGCCCCGACATTGAGCGCCGCGACCGCTTCGGCGCTGCGCACATCCTCAGCCGATACCCCGACGATGACCAAATCCCGCGTCTCGGGATTAGCGCGCAGGACGCGGATGACCTCCCGGCCGTGCATTCCGGGCAAGCGCATATCCAAAACCACCAGGATGAATCGGTTCTTGACGAGCGCGTCGAAGAACTTGCCCGCGGAGGAGAAATGCGTCACCTCATAGCCCCTCTTGCCCAGGAGGAAAACGACGAAATCGCCCCATTCCGGGTCGTCGTCGACAACCGCGATCCTATTCTGTGTCGTCATCCTGGCCTAACGCGCGGCGTAAACGCTCGATCAGATCGGGAACCTGGAAAGGTTTGAGCACATAGTCCGTGGCGCCGCAATCCAAACCCTCGGCAACCCCCGAAACCTCGGAGTGGACCGTGCAAATAAGGACCGGAGTCTCGGGCCGCGGGCCTTCCTTCCGGATCCTACGGCATATATCGAATCCGCTCATGTCCGGCAAGTTGACGTCGAGGATCACCACGTCGGGGCTGGTCTGCCGATACAGGGCCAAGCCGTCCTCGCCATTGCCCGCGGCCGCGACTTGGTAACCGGCATGCTCCAGGAAATGCGTGATCATATCGCGGAAATCAGTTTCGTCCTCCACGACCAGGACCTTTTTGGATATAGGTTTCGCCATCGTGCTCATAGTCTAAGGCATGCGGAGGAATCTGTCAACCTCGCGGATGTTAAGTTAATGTTATAATATCTGCGTTTTCACCGTCTAAGGGCTCATTAAAGAATTAGTGACAGGAATTTGGGCGTCGAGGCGCCCAGCCGGCAAGACGCGAGGAGCGATCATGCCCGCAGGCATGTGAGCACCGAACAACGCAGCCGGATGGGATGCAAACGATCATTTATTTCTTAACGAGCCCTAAGGAGGAGCATCCCGGATGGCCATGACCTTTTCCAAAAAAGTCGTCATCATAGGCTCGGGGCCGGCGGCCTACACCGCGGCCATCTACTGCGCCCGCGCGAACCTAGACCCGCTGCTCTTCGGGGGCGTGGCCCTCGGCGGCCAACTCATGATCACGTCGGACGTGGAGAACTTTCCCGGGTTTTCCGAACCCGTCCCCGGGCCGGAACTCATGGAAAGAATGCAAAAGCAATGCGCGCGCTTGGGCGTCTTGATCGTGCCGGAATACGTGTCCAAGACCGACCTGGGCCGCCCGCCGTTCCACGCGGAAACGACGGAAGGCAAGAGCGCCTCATGCCAGGCCCTTATCGTGGCCACCGGAGCCAAGGCTCGGCTTCTGGACATTGAATCCGAAAAACGTCTCATGGGCCACGGCGTCTCGGCCTGCGCCACGTGCGATGGATTCTTCTTCCGGGGCAAGGAGGTCGCGGTCGTGGGCGGCGGAGACACGGCCCTCGAGGAAGCCCTGTTTCTGACCCGCTTTGCCACCCGAGTCACCCTCATTCACCGCCGAGAAGTCTTGCGCGCCTCGGCGGTCATGCAGGAAAGGGCCCGGCGCAACCCGAAGATCGCCTTTATCTGGAACAGCATCGTGACCGAAGTCATGGGCCAGGACAGCGTGACCGGCGTTCGCATCAAGGACGTCAAAGCCGGGACCCTGCGAGATTTCTCCTGCCAAGGCCTTTTCGTCGCCATCGGACACGCGCCCACGACCGGCTTTCTCGGCGGGCAGCTCAAACTGGATGAAAACGGATACGTGATCACGGACGGCCGCTGCCGGACCTCGGTGCCCGGCGTATTCGCCGCCGGCGACGTGATGGATTCCCGATATCGTCAAGCGATCACCGCCGCGGGCACGGGCTGCATGGCCGCTTTAGAAGCGGAGCGCTATCTCGCCGGCCATGACTAGACCCGCGCGGACTCCGCTGCCGCCCTGGCTCAAGGTCCCGCTGCCTTCCGGCCCGGCCGTCGCGCGCATTCGCGCCGTCTGCCAAGACCGCGGGCTGCACACCGTCTGCGCCAGCGCCAAGTGCCCGAACCTCGGGGAATGCTGGGGCGCCGGCACAGCCACCTTCATGATCCTGGGCGGCCTTTGCACGCGGACCTGCAGGTTCTGCGCGGTCGCCAGCATGGCCCGCCCGCCAGCGCCGTCGCCGCAGGAGCCCGACAACCTGGCGCGAACCGTGACGGAGATGAACCTCCGCTATGCCGTACTCACGACCGTTTGTCGCGACGACCTGCCTGACCAAGGATCCGGCCACATCGCGGCCTGCGTCGCGGCGGTGAAACGCAAAACCCCAAAGACCCTCCTTGAGATATTGCTGCAGGACTTTCGCGGGGAGGGAACTCCCTTAAAAACCATCCTGGCCTCGGGCCCCGACGTCATAGGCCATAACCTGGAAACGGTGGAGCGGATATCGTCGCGCGCGCGCGATCCCCGCAGCGGCTACCGTCTGTCCCTTTCGGTCCTGGCCGCGTTGCGCCGGCTAGCGCCCAAAAAACCGCTAAAATCTTCCCTGATGCTGGGATTGGGGGAGACGGACGAGGAAATCACGGCCGCGTTGCGCGACTTGCGGGATTGCGGCGTTGACTTGCTCACGTTGGGGCAGTACTTGCGGCCCACGGGCACGCAGCGCCACCTGGCGGTGGCCCGATTTGTCACGCCCGGAGAATTCGATCATTACGCCCAAACGGCGCGCGGCATGGGGTTCGCGCACGTCTCTTCCGGGCCATTCGTGCGCAGCTCCTACAAGGCCGCGGAAGCCTTCGCCCAAAGCATCCTTAACGGAACCCAGAAATAGGAGATCTCCATGGCCATCAACACCGAGGTTCTTGTCGTCGGCGCCGGCCCGGGGGGCTACGTCGCCGCCCTCAAGCTCGGCAAATTGGGAAAAAAGACCTTGCTCGTTGAAAAGGACCGTCTCGGAGGAGTCTGCCTCAATAGCGGCTGCATCCCTTCCAAGGCCCTGATCCACTTTGCCGGCCAGCTGCATAAAGTGCGCAAGGCCAAGGCCCAGGGCCTCGAAGCCCCGGATCTGCGGCTGAACTGGCCCAAGGTCGTGGACTGGAAAAACACCATGGTCGCGGGCCTCAACCGCGGCATCGCGACCCTGGCCAAGGGCAACAATGTCTCGGTCCTGTCCGGAACCGCGAGATTGACTGGAGCGCACGAGGCTTCCGTGGCCGCGCCCGGCGGGACCGAGACGGTAGCCTTTGAGTCCGCGATCGTGGTGACCGGTTCAAAGCCTATTCCCATTCCCGGCTTTGCCTTCGACGGCGCCGGCGTTATCAGTTCCACCGAAGCCCTGGATTTGCGCGAAATCCCCGCGCGGCTGATGGTCATCGGCGGCGGCGTGATCGGCCTTGAGCTGGGCACGGTCTTCGCCAAGCTGGGCTCCCAGGTCACGGTCGTCGAGTTCCTGCCCCAGATACTCAGCGGCCTGGAACCCAGCCTAGTCGCGCCCGTGGCCCGCAATCTCCAACGCCTGGGAATGGAAGTGATGGTAAACTCAAAGGCGCGAGGTTTCGAGAAGGGAGCCGGCGGCCTTTTGGTCACGGTCGAGACTCCGGCCGGAAACCGCTCATTGGAGGTCGACAAGATACTCCTCAGCGTCGGCCGCATTCCCAACAGCAAGGACCTGGGCATCGAGGATATCGGCATCTCCTGCGACGCCAAGGGCCACATCCTGGTAAACGACCGCTTCCAGACCAAGGTCCCGAATATTTACGCCGTGGGCGACGTGGTGGGGCCTCCCTATCTCGCGCATAAGGCTTCACGGGAGGCTGTTTTGGCCGCGCTCTGCATCGCGGGAAGGCCCCAACAGCCGCGCGGCGCCATCCCGGCCGCGGTCTTCACCGACCCGGAAATCGCGGCGGTGGGAGAAACGGAGACCGAGGCCAGAAACCGGGGCGCCGAAGTCATGGTCGGCAGATTTCCGTTTGCCGCGCTGGGAAAAGCGCAGGCCATTCGCGAAACCGAAGGCTTCGTCAAGATCGTCGCCGACAAGAACACCCACAAGGTTCTTGGCGGAGCCATTGTCGGCCCCAGCGCCGCGGATATCATCGGGGAACTCTGCCTGGCCGTGAAAGCGGGGGTGCGCGTCGACGACCTGGCCGCTACCGTCCATCCCCACCCGACCCTGGGAGAGGCGATCCAGGAGGCGGCCGAAGCCTGCCTCGGAGAGGCTCTGCATATCTTGACGCCCTCAGCCAGTTAGCCTCCATGCTGGTCCGACACCTCGGTCTGCGGCCGCTGCGCGAAGTCCTGGCCCTGAAGACCAGCCTCATGCGCCGTCGCGGCGCCGGAGAAGTCCCCGATATCCTGCTGCTGGCCCAGCACCCCGCGGTTTATTCCCGCGGCGAGCCGCTCTATCATGGACCCGGACAGATCGCCGGCTATCCGATCTTCCACCTGCGCGAAAGAGATCTGACCCCGCGAGCTTTCGAGCGCTCGGTAGAAGCCGTGCTTATCGAAGCCTTGCGGCCCTACGAGATAGCCGCGGCCCGGCGGCGCGGCCGCAGCGGGCTCTGGGCGGGCGGGCGGCGCATCGCGGAAGTCTCGGTCTCGGTCCGCAACGGGATATCGGGCCTGAGCTTCGTCCTCAACGTCAATTGCGATCTGGCCGCCCTGCACCTCGTGGCCGCGCGCGGGGATCCGGGTTGGACCTCCATGGCCGAAATCCTAGGCCAACCCCAGGACGAGACCCAAGTCGCCAAAGCCGTCGCGGAAGCCTTCTTGCGTTATTTTTGAGTCGATATTTCTGCTAAAATAGGCCTATGGAATTCGCCGATTGGATGCCGCGGTTGGGAACGGAAACGGCTTTCGATGTCCTCGTCCGCGCCCGCGCGCTCGAGGCCCAAGGACGCAAAATCATTCACTTGGAAATCGGAGAACCGGATTTCGATACGCCAAAAAACATCCGCGAAAAAGCCAAGGACGCCATCGACAAAGGCTGGACGCATTACGGCCCGGCCGCGGGGCTGCCGGAAACCCGCGCGGCCTTGGCCGAGTACCTCACGAAGACCCGTGGAGTCAACTACGCCCCGGAAGAGACGATCATCATGCCGGGCGGCAAGCCGGTGGTGTTTTTCACCATCATGGCCCTGGTCAACCCGGGCGATGAGGTGATCTACCCCAATCCCGGCTTCCCCATCTATGAATCCATGATCAACTTCATAGGAGCCAAAGCGGTTCCCCTCCCGATTCGCGAGGAAAACGACTTCAACCTCGATATCGCGGAATTAGAACGTCTGATCACGCCCAAGACCAAGCTTCTCATCATCAATTCCCCGGCCAACCCCACGGGAGGTTTCCTGGAAAAGGACGCTCTCGAACAGATCGCCAGGATACTGGCCAAGCACCCGGACGTCATGGTGCTCTCCGATGAAATATACTCCCGCATACTCTACGACAAGGCCCGGCATCACTCCATCGCCGAGTTTCCCGGCATGAAGGAGCGCACCATCATCCTGGAAGGCTTTTCCAAGACCTATGCCATGACCGGCTGGCGATTGGGTTACGCGGCGGCCAATAAGGACCTCGTCACGGCCCTGGCGCGGCTGTCTACGAACTGCCACTCCTGCACCGCCTCATTCGCCCAGATCGCGGCCATCGAGGCCCTCAAAGGGCCGCAGGGAGAAGTCGACAAGATGGTCGCCGAGTTCCAACGGCGCCGCGACGTCATCGTCGAAGGATTGAACAAGCTGCCCGGCTTTTCCTGCAAAACGCCCAAAGCCTCCTTTTACGTGTTTCCAAATATCCGCAAGCTGGGAAAACCCTCCAAAGAAGTCGCGGATTTCCTGCTGCAGGAGGCGGGCGTGGCCTGCCTCTCGGGCACGGCTTTCGGCGCCTGCGGCGAGGGCTATCTGCGCTTTTCTTACGCCAACTCCGTGGAAAACATCCGCCAAGCCATCCAGCAAATCGCAGATGCCCTGCCGCGGCTTAAAAAAACAGCCGCGACCCGCTGATGGGATCGCTGCGGCGCCTGAAGCCCTATCTCCTGGACCATAGGGAAAGATTTCTGCAGGCCTGCCTGGTCATGGCCGGGGTGGCGCTGCTCAACGGCGCCACGGTCTGGATACTAAAGCCCGCGGTCAATTCCATCTTCGAGCGCAAGGATCCCAGGCTGCTCGTCGCCGTGGTCCTGGCCATCCCCGGCATCTTCCTGGTCAAGATGGTGCTGACTTACGTGCAGAGCTACCTCATGAGCTACATCGGCCAGAGAATCACCCAGCGCCTGCGCGAGGAGCTCTTCGTCCATCTCCACACCCTGTCCTTGGACTTCTTTTGGAGATCAAAAAGCGGCGAGGTGCTCTCGCGCCTGACCAACGACCTGACCAACCTGCAATCAGGGCTGCAATTCGTGCCGCTTTACATGGTGCGCGACACACTGACCGTCATCGTGCTCCTTTTCGTCATGTTCTTCATCAACTGGCGCTTCGCGCTCATCGCGCTGCTCGCCATGCCCATGGCCGCGGCGGTCCTGGCGATCCTGGGCCGCAAGCTGCGCGCCGCCAGCCGCAAGAGCCAGGAGGTCATGGGCGAGATATACCACCGCTTCCAGGAAAGCCTTCAGGGGATGCTCGTGGTCAAGGCCTTCAACTACGAAGCCGACGCCATCCGCAAGTTCAACTCCGAAAGTTCCGCCTTCTTCGACCAGATGATGCGGTACTTCCGGGCCACCGCCCTTTCCGGACCCTTGATGGAATTTCTGGGCAGCCTTATCCTGGCCGCCATCGTCTACAAGGCCGGCCGGGAGATTTTCCATGGCCGGATGACGCCCGGAGACTTCTTCACTTTCCTGGGCAGTTTTTTCATGGCCTACGCGCCGGTGAAAAACCTCTCGCAGATGAACGCGACCCTGCAGATGGCCATGGCCGCCGCGGACCGGATATTCGCCGTGCTCGAGGAAAAGCCGACGGTCCGGGAAAAGCCCGACGCCTTTGCTTTTACCGGCCTCAAAAGCGGCATCATCTTCGAGAACGTCTCGTTCCAGTACCCCAGCCGGGACCACTGGGCCCTGCGCCGCGTCAACCTGAGCATAAAGGCCGGCGAGGTGGTGGCCGTGGCCGGACCCAGCGGCTCGGGGAAGACCACGTTGGTCCATCTGCTGCTGCGGCTCTTCGATCCGACGGAAGGCCGCATCCTGATCGACGGCAAGGATCTGAGGGACTATTCCAGCGCTTCCCTGCGCAGCCACCTCGGCCTGGTCACCCAGGACACGATCCTCTTCAACGACACGCTGGCCGCCAACGTGGCCGTGGGCCGTCCCGGCGCCTCCGCCGGCGAGGTCTTGGAAGCGCTCAAGGTGGCGGATGCCGCCGAATTCGTCGCTCATCTGCCCTCGGGAATGGACACGTCCCTGGGAGACCGCGGCTTGCGCCTCTCCGGCGGGCAACGACAGCGCATCGCCATCGCGCGGGCGGTGCTCAAGAACCCCTCGCTGCTTCTCCTGGACGAGGCCACATCCAACCTTGACGCAGGCAGCGAAAGAAGCGTCCAGCAGTCCCTGGAACGGCTTTATCCCGGCCGCACGGTCCTCATCATCGCCCACCGGCTGGCGACCCTGCAAAACGCGCACCGCATCGTGGTCCTCAACCGGGGGGAAGTGGCGGAAGCCGGGACCCACGCGGAGCTCCTCGCCCAAGGGGGGGTCTATGCGACCCTCTACCGGTTCCAACAGCTGGAACCCATTGATGAAGCCGCGTAAGCGGGCGTCTAGGGAGCGGCTCCCTTTCGAGGCCGTCATCCTGGACATGGACGGAGTCATGGTGGACAGCGAGCACCAATGGCTGCGGGCCGAAGGCCCGTTTTTAAGCCGGCTCATCGGCCGCTGGGGACCGGAGGATCATCGCCATGTCGTGGGCCTCAGCGTCGTTGACCTCTATCATAGGCTGGTTCGCGCATACGGTCTTAAGCTCGGGAAAGCCGATTTCTTAAGACGCTGCGAGGTCCTGGCCCGGCAGATTTATGGCCGGAAAGTGACATTAACCCCCGGCCTGCGCGAATTCTTGTCGAGCTATAGGCGGCGCCGGCTTCCTCTGGCCCTGGCTTCTTCGTCTCCCGCTTCCTGGGTGGCCATGGTTCTAGACCGATTCCATCTGCGCCGGATCTTTGCCGCGGTGGTAACCGGCGATGATGCGCCCGGCCGCACAAAGCCCGCGCCGGACCTATATCTATTGGCCGCGACAAAACTGGGGATACCCCCGAATCGCTGCCTGGCCGTCGAGGATTCGGCCATCGGAGTGCGCGCCGCCCGCGCGGCTGGAATGTTTTGCGTTGGCCTGCGAACCGGCTTCAATGACGAGCAGAACCTGGGCGGAGCGGATTTGGAAGTTCGCGGATTTTCCGGATTGCTGCAAGCGGTGTCGGGCTTGAGCTTATGTCAAATGTCAAATATCAAGACCTGACCCCATGCGGACGAAGGCGGACCAGGTGTCCAGCAGGGCGCGCGCTTCGTCGCGGCCCAGGGTCGGCTTGAAGATGCGGTCGGCCTTGGCCTGACGCAGACGCGGCGCCCACGGCGCGCCCGCGGCCTCGGCCGCCAATGACGCGGCGCCCAGGGCCGTGACCTCGGCCTCGCCGCAGCGCTCGATCTCCAGGCCCAGGATATCGGCCTGGAACTGCAGCAGATACGAAATCCGGGAGAGCCCTCCCGAGGCCCGGACTCGGCCGGGCTCGATGCCCGCCGCGCGCAGCGCCGAGACGATGTCGGCGACCAGGAAAGCGATGCCCTCGGTCACGCCGCGGACCATGTCCGCAGCCCGGGTCTGTGAGGTCAGCCCGAAGAACCCGGTCTTGGTCCGGTAATCCCAGCGCGGCGCGCCCAGGCCGCCGATGGCGATCAAAGCCAGGACCCGCTGGCGCGAAAGGCGGCAGAGACGATCGATGTCGGAATTTTTCTTGAGCAGGCCCAGGTTTTGACGCAGCCATTCGAAAGAGGCGCCGGCGGCATGCACCGTTCCCTCCTGCAGAAAGACGGCGGGCCGGTCTTGCAGCTTCCAGGCTATCGACGTCAAAAGACCGGGAACGCGATGCTGGGATTCTCCGGTATTGTGCAGGAAGAAGGCGCCGGTTCCATAATTGGCGACGGACGCGCCGGCCTCTATGCCCCCGAGGCCGACCGTCGCGGCCTGTTGGTCGCCGAGACAGGCGCGTATGGGGAGCTTGCGGCCGCCGCGCTGGACAGAACCCCAGTCGCCCGCGGATGAGAATATGCTGGGTAAAATCGAACGCGGAATCCCAAACAGCGAGAGCATGTCCGGGTCCCAATCCATGGAACGCAGGTTAAAGAGCATCATCCGCTGAGCCAGGGACGGATCGACGGCGAAAACCTCGCCTCGGGTCAGGCGCCAGACCAAAAAGGTCGATACCGGCGCGGCCAGGAGCCGATCTTCCTGCGCGAGCCGCCGGACCGCTGGCTCATTGTCCAGGAACCACCTGATCTTGGGCGCGGAATAGTACGGCGTCAGATAAAGTCCCGTGCGTTCATGCGCCTCAGCCTGCCGCCCCTGCATGGGCGCCACCACGCTCGCGGCCCGTCCGTCCTGCCAGCTCGGCGCCCGGGCCGCCGGCTTGCCGGTCTTGCGGTCCCAGAAAACGACCGTGGAACGCTGCGAGGAGATGCCGAGGGCCAGGACCTCGCAAGAGCGGGGCAGCCGGGCAAGGACGTCGTCCAAGGCGCGCTCCTGGGTCCGGGCGATCTCCAAGGCGTCGTGCTCGGCCCAGCCGGCCTTGGGATAAAAGGTCCGCACCGGATATTGGGACCGCGCCACGACCTTGCCGCGACAGTCCATGGCCAGGGCCCGGGAATTGGAGCTGCCCTGATCCAGGGCGACGACGACTTCCCGGATCACAGCGGCGTCACCTTGAGCTCCGAGGCCTCGACCCGGGAGCCGAGCTCGCGCAAGGCGGCGCGCAGATCCGGCTCCGTGCCGGGGTCGTTAAGGAGCTTCTGTATAAGGGGCGCCGAAGGCGCCAGTATCCGCTCATAGAGGCCCGCGGACTTGAGCGCATGCAGGACCTTCTTCTTGTTGTGCTCCGGGAAATCCCATTTATCGCTCCCGCTGCGCAGTATCTCGTAGCGCGCGCCGAAAGCGCGGACATAACCCTTGCTCCTTAGGATCGCGAGGATGGCCTCCTTGACCCGGGCCGTCTCGCTTTCCACCTCGGCCTGACGCTGGCGCAGTTCTCCGTAGCGGTCGATGAGGGCCGCGAGTTCGTCCTCGGCCCCTGACGCGGCGGCCGGAGCAGCCCCCGGCGAGGCGTTGCCGAAGATAGGGCAGTAGGCCTTGAAGTCGCACCACTTGCAGGACTTCTCCGCGGGCTGGGGGTCGAAACGGCGCGCCGTGATGCCTTCCGCCGTCTCCACGATGCGCCGGCGCAGTTCCTCGACCTTGTCCTGCGGCCGCCGCTCCACCGAATGCTCCTTGTGGGAGGGCAGGTGATAGAAAGTCAGGCGGCCGACCTCGGCCTGAAGCAAGGACTCGCAGGCCAGCTGGTACATGGTGAGCTGCGCGTCTTCCTGGATGCGGGCCGCGGCCAGCGCCTTGCCGGTCTTGTAATCGAGCACGGCCAGACGGCCGTCCTCGAGGCGATCGATGCGGTCCACCTTGCCGGTGACCGGAACCCCGTCGACCTCCATATGAAAATCATATTCCACGGAGAACGGAATCCGGAAATCCGGGGCATGCCGGCGATGGTACTCCCGGAGAATATCCTTGCCCTCCTGGAAATACTCCTGCTCCTGGACTTGATCGCGGTAGCCGACCGATATCCAGCTCTCCTGGTAACCGCGCAGGAGCTCGTCGCAGGACGGGGCAGGCAAGGCCTTGACCGCGTAGAAAAGCTCCAGCGCCTTGTGCATGCTCTGTCCGAAGGAAAAGAAATGCTTCGGCTTCTCCGGGATATTGTCCACGTACTTGAGCTTGTAGCGAAGAGGACACTCCCGGTACATGGTGATGGAGGAATGGGAAAGCGGCCGAGGCAATGCAAACATGCCCGGATATTCTACCAATTAACCTGGAAGGTGCCAGACGTGAACTTCCGGAACTAAGTTCGAAGAATCAGACAGTTGCCTCTGAACACGAATTCCATGCACGTTAAAAAAGTTCACGAAGTTCACGTCTGGCACTGCTATCCTGCTATCTGCTATCTATATGTGATGAGCTCGGTATTAGGGCTCTCGACGCCGGGCGCGCCGACCGTGGTCTTGACCCGGCCCACGCCGGGAGCGTAGTAGTCGTATTTCCAGGCGCGGCGCACGCGAGAGTCGAGCTCGCGCACCTTGATGCATCCAAAAAAAGTCCCGGCCTTGGTCTTGACCTCCACGTCATCAGCCTCGATGCTGTAGGATAAGGTTTCCTTCTGGCCTCGGGCGACGCTCCAGGAGTTGCCCGCGCGGAAGGGGTAGCGCAGGACCGCGGTCTCGCGTCCGGCGTCCAACTCCCAAACAGCCCAATCCTTCTTGACGTATTGCTTTCTGAAGACGCTGATGCGCTTGTTGCCGGCGAAAAGCGAATTTTGCAGCAAGGGCTGTCCCTCTTTGGAGACTAGACCTTCGACCTCCAAGCGCATGTTGCGGCCGCCGCTGGCCGTGTCTCCGTAAACCCAGGCGCGGCCGCGCTCCAAGGGAAAGAAATCCGGGCAGTTGATGATCTCGGTCCTGGCCTCAAGCGCGCAGACCTTGTCGTCGGGAAACTCTCGAGCCGCGGACTCGAAATGGCGTCTGGCTTCGAGGCACCTTTCGAAGCGGCGCGCATAGATGCGTCCCAGCCGCAAATGCGTTCGGCAGGCGCGCGGATCAGCCGGCCGCCGCCTCAGCGAGCGCTCCAAAGCCGGGACCGCGCGGCCGTAGCGGCCGGTCTCGTCGAAGAAGCGGCCGCCGTGATAATCATAGGCGTCCCGGGCGACGATGGCCAGCCGCCAGCCGGCCCAGGCGAAAAGCCCGGCCAGCAGCAGCCGCGAGAGCACGCGCGCCAACGTCCGCCTGGCGGGGAGCATCAAGAGAAAAGGTACAAAAAATTGGGAAGCTTAACCCAGCAACCCGTGCTCGCGGAAGCTGTAGAAGCCCGGGCCGGCCACGATGACATGATCCATCAGCGGTATGCCCAGGATTTCGCCGGCCCGGACCAGGCGGCGGGTGGTGTCACGGTCGTCGGCCGAGGGAGAGCAGTCTCCGGAGGGATGGTTATGCACCACGATGACCGCGGCGGCCGAATGGGCCACGGCCGGAGAAAACACCTCGCGGGGATGCACCAGGCTGGCCGAGAGCGTGCCGATGGAGACCGTCTCCTGGGCCAGAAGCTGGCTGCGGGCGTTGAGATAGAAGGCCAGCAAGTGCTCCTTGCGGCCATCGCGCACCGCGGCGGGCACGGCCTCGATCACCCGGCCCGGGCTGTCGAGCACGGGGCGAAGCTCTTGCCGGCCTGCCCAGCGCCGGCCCAATTCGAAAGCCGCGACCACGGCCGCGGCGCGGCTTACTCCCATGCCCTTGATGCGCCGCAGCGCGGAAAATTGCGCGCCGGCGAGACCCTCGGGGAAGCCCTCCATCACGATCGCGGCCAGGTCCATGACGCCGCGGCCCGCGCAGCCGCTGCGCAGGACCAGGGCGAGGAGTTCCTGATCGCTCAAGGGCTGCGGGCCGCGGCGCGCCAGCTTCTCGCGCGGACGCTCCGCGGGATGGATGTCCCGCAAGAGTCCCCGTTGCGGGAGCGCGGGCGCGTACACGGCCGCGCCGGAGGTCTTCTCAACGCTCATTTGACGGATTCGGCCATGCGCTCCAGGGTCTTCTCGGCCAGTGAACCGACCAGGATGAAGCGCCAACCAGCCGCGGACCAAGACAGGACGTTGCCCTCCGCGGCCCGGGCGAGAGTGCCCTTGCCCGTAGCAAGCTTGACGCGCTCATGCCGGCGTTTGCCCAGGCCCAAGCGCACGCGCGGCGGGCATTGAAAAAGGGAGACGACCTGAACCCCGTCCGAGAAACGGTAATGTATTACATGGCCGCGGCCCCTGCGCATGACATCGAGGCTCTCGAACACGAAGCCTGAAGGCAGCCAGGACGGAAGCCGCGGCTCCACCCCCGAAGACTTGGCCTCGTCAAGGGCCAGATAATCCGGCTCCTCGCGCCGGACCACAACGGTCCCGGCCGGGGGGGAGAAGCGGAACAGACCGGAGTCCTGGGCCTTTCCCAGGCCCAGCTTCGTCACCCGAAGGGCCTCGGCCAAGGACCCGTCCGAACGGTAAGCCTCGCTGCGCAGAACCAGGAAGTTTTCGCGATCCACCCAAAGCCTGCGGGCCAGGGCGCTGCCGCGCCGCGAACGCAGTTCCAAAAGCCAGACCGGACGCCCCGCGACCCGACCGCCCGTGGAAATGGCAACGTCGTAATTCTCGTCCAGACGGTCGACTTCCTCGTCCGGGCCGAAGCGTTTGTAGAGGGGGTCGCAAGGCTCTCCCTGCCAGGCCTTGCGCTTGGCGGGATCGTAAATCCACTCGGTCTTGCCATCCTGCACCAGAAGCCGGACCGCCTTTCCGGAGGCGTCGAGAAACTCACGCCTGTAAGATCCGGGAGGGGAAAAGCGCGTCTTCATGCGCAGCCGCCGGGCGTCGCCGTGCGGCCCTTCCCGTCGCTCCACCTCGAGCTCGGCCGAATAGGGAGCATCCGGGGCATCGAGGCTTTGGCGCAGAACGTCCAGGGCCTCGGGCTGCCCCGCGCGCGCGGGCCAAACGGCCAGCGTCAGCCACAAAAGCCGGTTAATCATCGTCGCCTCCCTTGCCCTCGCCGAGGCCCAAGTCCGCGTAGATGGCCTCTCGGTCCGCGGCCGGCATGGTCAGCTCGTAGCGGCGGTGAGCCGTCAAAACCTCGTCCAAGGACAATTCATCGGCCCCGCCCGAGAAGAAATGGCCGAAGGCCAGCACGGCCGCGGCTGCGGCAAAGGCAGAGGCAAAACCGAAGCCGATGGCCGCTCGCCAAGGCTCCCGCGCCGCTGGGCGCCGCGCGGCGCCGGCCATGGACCGCGCCTGCCGCATGAGTTGCGCCCGCAGATCGTCGGGAATAGCCGGCCGAGGCGCGGCCCGCAGCGAAGCCTTGAGTCCCCGGATCCATCCCAACTCGCGGCCGCAGGCCGGACAAGCCTTGACATGCTCCTCCACCAAGGCCGCTTCCCGGGCCGACGCCTGCCCGGCCGCATAAGGTTCCAAAAAATTCCGGATGAACTCACATTCCATAACCATTCACCTCTTTGCCCATGCGCAGAACCGCTTCTTTAAGAGCCGACCGCGCGCGGCTGATGCGCGAACGGACCGTGCCCAAGGGACATTGCAGGACCTGCGCGATCCGCTCGTAAGTCAGCCCCTCCACGTCATAGAGAGTCAAGATCGCCTTGTACTCCACCTTGAGTCCTCGCAGAGCCTTCTGGACCTCGACCGCCATCCGCTGCCGGGAAATCCGGTCCAAGACCTCTTCTTCGTTTGCGTCAGCCAAGCAATCAGAGAGGCTGCCGCCGTCCTCGTCCAGCGTCGCGTCCAAGGAGAGGACGCAGCGCCGCTCATAGCGCTTGACGCTGTCCATATAAACGTTTCTCAGGATGCTTATAAACCACGCCTCCAACGGCTGGGAAGAATCATATTGATTCCATTTGCGAAAAACGCGGCAGAACGCCTCCTGAACCAACTCCTTGGCATCCTCGGCGTTGCGGCAAAGCCCGAAGGCGAATTGGTAGCCCCTTTCCGAGTAATCCGCCACAAATTTCTCCAGGACTTCCTGGTTTCGCGCCGGGCTCACACCTAGCATACGATCGAGGCTGAAAAAAGTTCCATGATGGGCCGCCCGGCCGATTGTAACAATTCCGCAACAGAGTCGAAATCGGGACGTAACAGCGCGCCATCACAATAAGGATATGAAGGCCAACAAATGGGAAGATCTGGCGACGCGCCGGCCCGAGGCTCCTCCGGACCCGGATCAAGGCAAGGCGCAGGTCCAGGCTTCCTATCTCACGCATGAGCTGCGCGCGCCCGTGACGGCCATCCGTCTGGGCCTGGAGATACTCCAAGAACAGATATCCCGCAAGCTGGAGGCGGACGAATACCAGACGCTGGACATGGCCCTCAAGAATACCGCGCGCCTCGAAGGGCTGATCAACGATATCATGGATTACGCCAAGATCAAAGCCGGAAAGATGCTCGTCATGAAGCAACCCTGCGAGGCGCGGATGCTTATCACGGAGGCGGTCGGCTCCATGCAGGCCTTGGCCCTTTCCAAGGGCGTCAGGCTGGTCAAGGAGATAGAGGAGGGCCTGCCCCGGATATCGGCCGAGGAACGGCGCATCGTGCAGGTGCTGACCAATCTCATATCCAACGCCGTCAAATTCACGCCGGCGCGCGGCAAGGTCGAGGTCTCGGTCAAGGCGGGCCGCCTCGAGCACGCGGGCACGCTGGTCTTCCGGATCAAGGACACGGGCTGCGGCATCGCGGTCGAGGACCTGGACAAGATCTTCGACATGTTCGAGCAATCCGCCAACAGCGCTCCCAAGAAGAGCGTCGGCACCGGCCTCGGCCTGTGCCTGGCGCGCGTCATGGTCGAGCTTCACGGCGGCCGCATCTGGGCCGAAAGCTGGAAAGGGGCGGGCGCGAGCTTCTACTTCACCATCCCCGCGGCCAGCGAGGACATGTCCAAAAGTTTCGACCCTTACCCCAAGCCCATCGAGTATCACGGCCTCCTGGTGGAGGTCTACCGCCGCGTCAACGCCGTCCTGGCCATGTTCGCCTAACCGGGGGCTAGCGCGTCGTCGGCGGCCTGCGCGGGCCGCTCCAGAGCTTGATGCTCACGGGCGTTGCCTTGCGTCCGCGGATCAGGATAGTGCCGTCATCGCGAAGCCGGGGCCGCACGCCGTCGAGCAAGCCCAGAGCGAGGCGGATGGCCGCCCCGGTCGAAATTCCAAGCCGCGCTCGCGCGGCTTTCAGGCATCCGAGAAGAGATCCGTCCACCACCATGCCGATATCGTCGTCTATCCGGCCAAAACGAAGCACGAGTCTGCCCGCGCCATGCGTCCGCCCAGCCTTGCGCCCGGGCTTGCTCTCCGGCAGCTTGATACGCAGATCGTCTTGTCCCGGGTTGGAGACGATCAGACGCCCTTTATCGGAATTCTCGCTCGCGAAGTCCAACAATTGAAGAGCCCGGCTCATGGTTCCTTGCGGAGTGGCATTGTAGGATCGGGCAACGCGCTCCAACTCCTCACGCGGCGCCGGATTTAAGAGGATATTCCAGGTCCCGGAATCCCGCATCATCCTGAAATATTCCGCGGCCTTGGCATAATCGGAGTAGGTCGACATGAACGCCTTGTGCAGCTCGAACATGCCGAGAATGGACAGATACGCCGTAAGGGGGATAAGTCCGGAGGAGCCGGCGGCGAGGCCGGCCGCGAGAAGGCCGGCGCGGTATATCCACCCGAAGGCAGGACCGCTCAACGAGACGAAGACTTGAGTGAGCGCGGATGCCTGCCGCGCCGACGTCGCGGCCTGAACGTAGCCGCCGAAAGAGTCGTCCGACGACTCGTAAAATCGGACGTTCGCTCGAGCCCCCAGCAGCCGATAAGCCAGAAAATGACCCAACTCATGGAAGGCGAAGGATCCGATCAGCGGAAAAGGCAGGAGAACGGCCGTTGCCGCCAGAACGCTCAAGATGGGCGGATCGGCCGCCTCGTGCAAGGTCACCAAAGCAAGCATGGCCTTGAGGCCCGCGGGCGCGCTGCGAGCCCCGCCAACGGCGCAGGACTGGATTCCATGAAGACTTATTCTTATGCGGTCCTTCCACGCGCGGTTGCCGGGCTTTCCCAAAGAAATCTTCCAGCGCAGCGTCGCTTCATCATAAGGATGGGAAGTGCCCTTTTCCTGGAGCGAGAGGTCCATGCCCGGAAATCCAGCCGCGCCGTTCTCAAAGGCGCGGCTTAACAACTCCTGCCGCTCGTTGCCGGGCGCGGCCAGCGCATGGACGAAAGCGAGGACGTCGTCTTGCGCGGGACCGACGGGAAGGACTTGGGCGAGGGCCTGATGATCGACGGCGGCCTTGACCGCGGAAACGGCCGGACTATCCTCGAGCCGGACGACCGAGGCGCTCCCGGCTTGGCTGACGCGCGCAACCCGATGGACCGGCAAGGCCAGCAAGCCGGGCTTGGCAAGGCCGAGTTGCCCGGATACATCGCCCAGGACCGCGACGCGGATCGGGCCGGGGACAACGACATGGGCCGCGAAGCCGCCGCGCCTCAGGATGACGGCGGCGACGGCTTCGTAACAGCCCAAACCGGGCGTCAAGGCTATAAGCGCCGCCGCGAGGAACGCGCTTAAAATCTTGCGGCCGCGCGAAAAAAATTTTGCCTCCACGTCATGAGATTAACATTTGGCCCGATAAATGGGACTGAGCCCCTGGGGCAAGGAAGCAAAGCCATTGGACCCAGGCCGGATTAGGCCCAAAACAAATCTCTCCGGTTTAACAAGTTCGAAACACGCCTTTGGTAAAAAATGGCATGCCGCGCAACCTAAGGCCATTTGGAGGACAACAAGATGCCAGCTATTTTCCAGCTTGAGCGAACCTACCAGGACACCTGGGTCGTTTTGGACCGCGCCCAACAAGTCGTGGACTCCGGCGACCAGCTCGATGCTTTGCGGCGCAAGCACGGCCGCAACGGCCGTCTCACGTTCTGCTTCGTATCCGGTTGCGGCCAATCGGCGCCGGCATCAGACCCAAGCCCTTGGTCCTTGCGCGCCCTGTTGGGCCATCCGCCGGTCGGGCTGCAGTTGGCCCTGGCGCGGCCCTAAATAGAAGCGGGATCTGACGTGAACCTGTCCGCCCCCACCGCGGACAAGTTCCGGAAGTTCACGTCAGGCACCGCAGATATTTTGCCTGAATGGCCGCGAACACGGTCTCGGGCGCAAGTTTCTCCAGGCAATCGTGATGGCCGCAATTGGAGTAGTCCAGGTCGGCGGCCTTGGCCATTCCCAGGCGGATGCAGGGGCTGCAGGAGATGCCGGTGCGGACCTCCAGGTGCTTGTCCGGCTCCCAGAGAATGCCCAGTTCCGCGGGATCCGTGGGCCCGTAAACGGTCACGGTCGGGATGCCCAAGGCCATGGCGGCCTTGGCCAATCCCGTGTCATTTCCGATGAACAAATCGCAGTTCGCCAAGAGCCCGAAGGTCTCGAGCAATGAGCACTTGCCGAGCCGGGAATGAAGGCGCAGCGGGGCGCAGGCGCGGCGCGCGGCTTCCAGGCTGGCTGACTCGTCCGCGGCCCCCACGATGACGAATTCCGCGGACACGGCCTCGGAAAGAAGAGCGCAGAGGCGGCCGAAACGCTCGGGACGCCACATCTTGAAATATTGATTTCCCGGGGGTCCCAGGTGCACGGCGATCCTCTTCTTGGCAGGATCCAGGCCCGACAAATCCGCGGGGCGCGCCGGCAGGCGGGGCCTGGCTGGTTCCGGCTTCGGGATGCCCAGCGCCTCCAATAGCCGCAGATTGCGCCACACCGCGTGCTCGGAGCCTGGCGCTATCCAGGCTTTCCGGTTGAGGACGGCGCGGCGGGCGAGTTCTCCGGTGACCATGCCCCGGCGCAGGCTCCACCAGGCTCGGCGCGGGCCCGACCAGCCGGGGGGGAAGTCTCCAAAGGCGCGGCAATGGCCGACCCGCAAGGGGATGTCCCGGATCGCCCCCTGGAAGTCGTGCATGGGGGAAGAAAGGCTCAGCAGCGCGAGGTCAAAGTTTCCTTCCCGGATGCGCCGCTGGATGTCCGCGGCGCCGCGCGGGTCCGGATTCTCCCAATCCCTGTACCAAATTTCGTCGACGAGACCCGTGGCCGGGACCAGTTCGTCGATCAAGGGCCGGCAGTCGGCCAGCCAGGTGATTTTCGCGTCCGGCCATCGCCGCCGCAATTCCTCCAGGACCGGCAGGAAGAAGATGCAGTCGCCGATGGCGGCGTAGCCCAGGATGAGAATGCGCCGCGGAGAGACGGCGGGAAGGGTTTTCGGCCCTAGCCGTTGCCCGATAAAAATGCGGCCCGTCTCCAGCAAGGACAAGGCCCGGGCAGTGGCTTTCATAAGAATAATTATATCATGGCATATATGGTTAAATATTTTAAGACTCGCTTGACGATGCACACGATGATGAGTTGGGCCAAATTTTTTTGGCGCGCGGCGCTGCCCGAACCGGCCCGCGCCCGCGTCTCCAAGGCGCGCGAATGGGGACGCGTTCTGCTCAACTACGCCTTGATGCGCTCGATGCTGGCCAACCGGCTGCATCCATTCGGAGCCTGGCCCAACGCCCTGTTCATCGAGGTCACCAATATCTGCAACGCCCGCTGCGTGTTCTGCGCCTACGGCCAAACCACGCGGGCCAAGGCCGTCATGCCCATGGAATTGTTCCGCGACGCCGTGACCCAGTTCCTGGACGCGGCCCGGGGACCCGTCGAGATCGACCTGACCCCGATCGTCGGAGAGCCGTTCGTCGACGGCCATCTTTTCGAGCGGCTCGACTTCCTCAACGCCCAGCCGCGCGTCAGACGATTCCATTTCTACACCAACGCCATCCTCATGAAGCCGGAATACGCCCAACGCCTGGCGTCCTACGGCGAGAGGCTGTGGATATTCTGCTCCTTGGGCGGCTTCGACCCGCGGACCTACCTCAATATCATGGGCGTAGACAAGTTCCACGAGGCCGCCGCCAACATCAAACACCTGGCGGAAACGAAGCAGCGTCTGGCCTCGAAGCTTCACCTGCAAATCAACATACGCGCCCCCCGGGGCAACGCGAAGGGCGAGCTATGGGACCATCTTTGCCGGCTGCGCGACGCCGGAATCGTCCTGATCGACGCCAACGAGGATTTCGACAATTGGGGGGGAAAGATAACGGCCGAGGACCTCAAAAAAGCGGGGCTGACGCCCAAGGAGGTCCGCGCCCGCCGAGGCCCCTGCCATCGCCTGATCACCGGGCCCGCGGTGCTCGCCGACGGCCGCGTCAACGCCTGCACCTGCCGGGACTGCGAGGCCACCTTGATCATCGGAGACCTGCGTCAAGAGCGCCTGGCCGATATCCTTTCCGGGCCGAAGCTCAAGGATTTGCTGGCGCGCCACGAGCGCGGGGATTTCCCCGGCGTGTGCGTAAAATGCACCTGGTACGATTCCCTTTATCCGGGCTGGATGAGATCGCGGGGCTGGAGAGTCTTTCAAGGGCTCTTCGGGGGCTATGCCTCGCCTAAAGCGTCCGGCCGCGAAGAATAACAGCCTGCAGGTCCAGAGGCGAAATTGCTATCCTCTCCATTATGACGGGAGTCAAGAAAGTCTCTTACGCCCTAATGGCCGTATTCTTGGCCGCGGCGGTCTGGCTGCGCCTGGGTCCGGTCATCCTGGCCGGCCTTTTTTCCTTCATGATCCTGGACCTGACCTACCGGCTCTTCATCCGCAAGCTGAGCCCCGATCTGTCGCGCTGGCTGGCCCTGCTCGTCTTCCTCATGGCCGCCACGCTCGTCTCGGTGATGTTCGTCCGCTTCGTCCGGCAAACCATCTCGACTTTGCCCCAGATCGCGGCCACGGCCATCCCCAAGCTCATCGCGCTCTCCGAATCCTACGGAATCGACCTTCCCTTTGACAACGTCTACGAGCTGCGCGAGGTCGTCATCAAGGAGATCAAGGACAACGCCGAGATCATCACCAAGGCCAGCGGCTTTCTCACCCTGGGCTTCTTTCACGTCGTCATCGCTATTTTCGTCGCAATCCTCTGCTTTTTCAGCACCCCGGAGCAGCGCTTTGAGCCGAACCTCCTCGATTGCGTGCGCCGGGAAGTCGACGCCCGCCTGCGCAACTTCCTATTCAGTTTCGAGAAGGTCTTCGGCGCCCAGATCGGCATCGCCGCCGTCAACACCCTCCTGACGGCCGTCTTCCTTTCCCTGATGCAATTCCCGCACAAACCATTCCTCGTGACGGCGACCTTTCTATTGGGCATCCTGCCCATCGTCGGAAACATCCTCTCCAACACCATCATCGTGGGCACGGCCCTGACCATCTCCCCGCGCCACGCGGTCTTCGCGCTGGGGTTTCTCATCGTCATCCACAAAGGCGAGTACTTCCTCAACAGCCGCATCGTGGGCTCACGAATCAACGCCCCCATGTGGCAGACCCTGCTCGTGATCCTCGTGGGAGAGCGCATCATGGGGGTGCCGGGAATCATCCTGGGGCCGGCCCTGCTGCATTATATCCAGGAGGAGCTGCGCCTCATCCAGACGCCGCAAACGCTCGAGGAGCTCCGCCACGGCGTCCTGACAACCGGCCATCACTCCGGCTCGGCGCCCATTCACTGAGCCGCGCGCTCAACCGACGCCCGTTTCTCCGGCGGGACATCTCAATACTGCGCTAGGTCTATAGCCTCCCGCAAATAGGACCTTCGCCCCATGCGCTCCTCGCGCTGTCGCATTACCATGTCATTATAGACCGGCAGGGAGGAGAAATTCATGACACGCACGAATATCCTGGCAGTCGCTCTAGCCGTTCTGTCGATTCAGATCGGGATTCCTGCCGTGATCGGCGCCCAGATGCCTTCGGCTGAGAAGCTGGCGGCAAGCGCCGGCCTGGACGCGTCACGAGATTCTACCGTAAAAGTTCCGCAATTCCGGGCTGTTGCGGCAAGAACCGCCGGCGACGAGAAGTCCGCCTGGACCAGCAAACAAGCCTACGAACTAACCAAGATCGGCCCTCGATTTATAAGGGCATCGGATTTCATCGGCGGATGGAAATTGGCGCGGACCGTTGATATGCCGAGAATCGAGGGAGGCATTAAATATCCCGGAAGCGTCAAGTCGCCAACCTCCAGTCGAATTCGCAAAGACCTGGATTTCGTAATGGATGAGCAAGGCGTCAATGATGTGCGTGTTGTCCAATCTTACCCTTTTGACGCAAAATGCAGGATTATCGAGGGCCGGGAGCTCTGCAAGTACCATAGCTACGAAGGCTGCGAGCGTGACGAAAATCAATGGCTGTTTGCTTATGTGTCCGGCTATATAGGCTGTCGGCTCATTAATAAAGATTCGCTGATTTGCCAATGGTATAAGGACCTCGCGGGAGGGTCTCCGGGAAAGTATTTGATGTACTCAAGAAATTCGATCTCGCCGTTTACGATACGTCCTGACCCCTCGCATGGGTAAAATTTTCAACCTAGCCTTTATGACAAAAACCCGCTTTCGCGGCGAAACCTCGGGATTAGAGCCGCGCCGATAAGCGAACTGACTCGCTCAACCGATGAGCTCGTAGCCCTCGGCCGTGGTCTGGATGCGGCGGCTGCCGTCGGCGCCCAGGTCCTCGCGCAGCCGCTGGATGGTCTTCTCCAAGGCGCTGACGTGCTCGCCCGGGCCCCAGACCGCGGCCATGATCTTCTCGCGCTTCACCGGACCTTTCGCCTCCAGGAGCATCTTGAGCACCTCGGCGCGGGTGGGAGGCAGCGAGGCGACTCTCTGGCCGTTGATCCAGACCGTGCGGAAGCGCGTATCGAGGCGCACCTCGCCCTTGGCCACCTCGGCCTGGGGCAGGGGAGCCCGGGGATACTGGGCGATGAGGCGGCGCGCCAGGCTGATAAGGCCCTTGATCTCGAAGGGCTTGCGCACGTACTCGCGCACGCCGTGCGCGCGGATGGACTGTTCGAGCATGTCGGCCTTGTCGCTGTGCGCGGTCATGACCACGATGGGGATGTCGCGCACCAAGGTGTTCGAGGTGACGAGCTTGATCACTTCCACGCCGTTGAGTACGGGCAGCATGAGGTCGAGCAGGATAAGATCCGGCTGCAGAGAGAGGACCTTATCGTAGCCTTCCTTGCCGTTGAAGGCATAGTGGGTCTCGAAGCCTTCCCGGTTGAAAGCCAGGCTCAGGATCTGCTGGAGATCGCCGTCATCCTCAACGATCAGAATGCGGGGCATGTTTGGAATTTAATAAAAATCTCGGGACTTTACAAGGCCAACTGCACGGCCACCCCGACGCAGCAGCTAAACGGCGCTCTTATAGGCGTGCAGGATGCGGCCGTTGTAGATCGTGTGGAAATCGCCGCGGGGATAGTATCTCGCGATGATGCCGGCCTCGAGATTATCCTTAAGGACATGCGTCTTGTGCACGGTCTCGCACTCATAGAAAAGGACGCAGTCCGCCAAGACCGAGACGTCCGGCTCCTTGCCGGCGGCCAGCTTGAGCCCGCATTCCTTGATCTTGTCGCAATCCCGGCCGGAACGGCTGCCGCAAAAGGCCAGTTCCTTGCCCAGCTTGCCCGCGGGGGGGATGCACACGGAAAAACGCTTCGCCTTCTCCATCAGGCCGAAGGTGTGGCGAGAAGGCCGCACCAGGACGGTCAGGATGGGCTCGCCCCAGATCACGCCGATCGCAGCCCAGCCGATGGTCATGGCATTGGGCCGATGCTTCTCGTCCTGCGCCACCAGGAACGCGCCCTCCGCGCGAAGCGCCCGGCAGAAAGCCGGGAAAGACTCCGCAAACTCCATATCCGTTTTCTTCATACCTTGCTCCTAGACATCGGCGGAGACCTCCAGAAGGCGCGCCGCCTCGTCGATCTCTCCGACCAGTCCGACCTTTTCATCGCCCTGGGCCGGCAGCCGCCGCAAAATGGCGAAAAGACGGTTTTGCGCGCGGTAGCGCCAGCGCGTCAGCCCGGTCTCGGCGGCCATCCGCGCCAAGCTCGTCAGCCGCTTGAGCCAAAGCGCGGAGAACTCATGGTCCACGCCGTCCATGACCCATACGAAGCAGCTCTCCCAGGCTTCCTCGGCCGCGGCCGAAGGGGCCGCGAGCCCCGCGGATTTGCCCCGCGCCACGACCTCTCCGATATCCGAGAGCGGGGCCTCGGGCCGCTGCATGAACTCGCGCGCCCGGCGCATCAGCCACGACTCCAGGGCGGCCTCGGCCTGGCCGCGCAGCCCCGGAGGCAGGTCCAGACCGATGCGGGCATGCTGTTCGGCGAGGCTGAGGCACTCGCCCAAATTGAGCAGCGGCATGTCCTCGGCGAGCTGGCGACGGCGTTCGATGATGCACGCCAGCACGCGCTCCTGCTCGTCCGAGAGCAGGTCCTGGAGGGCGTAGCGCTTCCCGGGGAAAAGCCCTCCGCCCAACTCGGCCAGGTCCAAAGACGCGCCGTCGATCTGAAGGACCCTCTGGACCAGGGCGTCGTATTCGGCCTGAGGGACATCCGCCGGCCTCACGCAAGCCGCGATGGTATAGTCCGGCAGCGCCGCGGACAGAAAGACCCGCGAAAACGAGCTCGTCGTCACGCCGTCGCGCAGCGTCACCCGGCCGACGGAAAGCCGCGTTCCGGAAGCGCGGTGACGGACCACGTCCGACGAGGTCGCCTGAAAATGACCCAAGGGCCAGCCTTGGGGCGGCTCCGCGAAGATGGTTGAAACGGCGTGATGCGCGGCGACCGAGTCCTGGGGCACGCGGCCGGCCGCGGCCAGATTCCGATACACTCCCTCGCCGTCGCGGTGCACCGGATAATTGCTGGGAGCGAGCTTGAGCCGCGCCGTCAGGCCTCCCTCCAATTCCACGCCGGCCGCTTCGCGAGCCAGCTCCACGGCGCGAGCCGCGTATTGGAGATTCTGCACCGCCTCGATGCCCGAGATGTCCGAGAAAAACCAGCCGCAGCTCGTGTACATGAGCATGGCGTTTCTCTGCATCTCCAAGAGACGCAAGGCTTTCTGCCGGACCTCGGGCTCGTCCGGGACCTTGAGCCGTTCGGTCATGAACCGCGCCACCGAAGCCTCGGAACGGTCCAGGATGACGTCGATATAGCCGTCCCTGGCCTGCCAAGGGTCATGGAATATCCGCCCGCCTTCGCGCTCATAGACCACGGCCAGGTGGTCGCGCAGCCAATCGAGCGCCTCGCGCATGGGGCGCCGCCACAGGAGCTGGCGGCCTTCGGCCCCGCAGCCGCAGGCATCCGTCCAACGCGCCACGCCGTGAGCGCAGCTCCAGGAAGTGCCCCGGCCGTCCGAGCCCGGCTTGAGCTCCACCTCCCATTGCGGAGGATGCTTGGCCAGATAATGGCCGTAGTTGACGACCTCTACGCCCAGGGCGGGCAGTTCGCGGGTCAGCAAGTGCGCCAGACCCATGTCCCCGAAATGCTCATGGTGGCCGTAGGATTCCCCGTCCGTGCAGATGGAGACAAGCTGGGGTTCGGCGGAGCTGGCGGAAAAGGCCTCGGAGATGCGGCCGGCCCAGGCCTTGGCGTTGACCATGACCTTCTCAAAGGCCACGCTGTGGGAAAGGCCGCCGTCGTAGAAGAAAAGCGCCAGATTGCGCCGGTTGTGGGTGCCTGGCACCGACCAGCGATAGACCCGCCGAGGGTCGAGCCCTCCGGCGGAAACGTCGGTCCATTGCGGCGCGCCTATGGGCCTGACCCGCAAGGCCTGGCCCGGAGCGAGCAAAGCGTACTTCATGCCGTGGTCAACGAGGGCCTTGAGCACCGCCTCATTGACCGCGGTCTCCGGAATCCACATGGCTTCGGGCTTGCGGCTGAAACGGTGCCGAAAATCGGCCAGCCCCCACCGGATCTGGGTATCCATATCCCTCGGGACGCAGAGGGGAAGGATCATGTGGTTGTAGGCCTGGGCCAGGGCATTGCCATGGCCGCCCAGGCGCGCCGAGCTGCGGCGGTCGGCCTCTTTCAGAAAGGGGTAATCGTGAGGGTAGGCCTTCTGGAACCAAGCCATGAGGGTAGGCCCGTAATTGAAACTCATATGCTCGTAATTGTTGACCAAGTCCACGATGCGGCCATGCCCGTTGAGAATGCGGGCCTGGGTATTGGGGATGTAGCACTCGCGGGCGATGCGCCGGTTCCAGTCGTGCTCGGGCCGGGCCGAAGGCTGGCGCTCCACCGTCTCGGTCCAGGGATTCTCCCGGGGCGGCTGGTAAAAATGTCCGTGAACGCAGAAGTATCGCTTCGTCATCGCCCCATTATATGAAATCGGGGTCAGGTCTTGATATTTGACATTTGACTTTCGCGCCTTGCGTCCAGACGCATGCCGCGCCGGAATAATTATAGAATCACATCGTGCTCTCGACCGTCTGCCTCCTGTTTATTTCAGCCGCGGCAACCGCGAGCGCCGAACTCAGCCTTCATGAAATCGTAGACCGCGCCAATAAGGCCCTGCGCGGGGAAACCAGCCACGCCCGCCTGACCATGACCATTGTCACGCCCTCCTGGCGACGGACCCTGAACATCGAGGGATTTAACCGCGGCCGGGATATGGCTTTCATCCTCATCCACTCCCCGCCCAAGGATAAGGGCAATGTGACGCTTCGCCGACACAACGAGATGTGGCTTTGGCTGCCCCGGGTGGAGCGCGTCATCAAGGTACCGCCCACCATGATGCACAGCTCGTGGCAGGGATCGGATTTCACCTACGAGGACATCATCAAGTCGGATTCCATCGTCAAGGACTATGAACACAGGCTGCTCGACAAAACACCCGAAGAGGGCCGCACTGTATACCGCATCGAGGCCCTGCCCAAGCCCGAAGCCCCGGTGGTCTGGGGCAAGGTGATCCTCCGGGTCGCGGCCTATCCCTCCGATGAAGTGGTGGCCTTGCGTGAAGAGGATTACAGCGAACGCGGGGAACTGGTGCGAACCATCGCGCTTTCCGGGATCGAACGGATGGGCGGACGCCTCGTGCCCACGCGGCTGGAATGCCAGCCGCACAAGAAACCGGGCCAGCGAACCATCCTGGCCTATAGAGACATCGAATTCGATATCCGGATCGATGATTCTTTCTTCAGTCTCGCCCGACTACAAAAGGGCGTCCGCTAATGTTGAAACAATTCAAGGTCGGTCGCGACAAGTTCCGGAAGTTCACGTCTGGCACCCGATGATCCGTCTGGCTTGGCGTAATGTGTGCCGGAATCTGCGCCGCAGCCTCATCACCGTGGCCTCCATGGCCTGCGGCCTGGCCGCCATCATGTTCGGGCAGAGCATGATCAAGAGCGTGCAGCGCCAGCTCGTCGAAAAAGCCACGGGCTCGATTACCGGGCACATCCAAATCCAGCACAGGAGCATCAAGGAGGTGAAGTTCCCGGACCGTTCCATCGAGGACCCGGACGCCGTCGCCTCCATCCTCTCAAGCCAGACCGGGATCAAGGCCTTCGGCAAGCGCATCCACATCACGGGACTGGTATCCTCGCCCACGGGCTCGGTGGGCGCCATGATCTGCGCCATCGAGCCCGACAAGGAACGGAAGATCACCTCGATCTCGGACTACATGGTCCAAGGAGAATACCTGGGCCGCAACGAGAGAGGCGCCGTCATCGGCGCGAAGCTGGCCCAGCGCCTGGACCTGCGCCTCGGGGAGAAAGCCGTGGTCATGGCTCAGGCCGACGACGGCAGCATGGGGGCCGAGGCTTTCCGGATCGCCGGCATCTATCGCACCGGAAGCATGACCTTCGACGGCCAGTTCATCTATATACCGCTCGCGGCCGGGCAAAGCCTGCTGGCCTCGGGCCGCAAGGTCAACCAGTTCGCGCTCCGCCTCGAAGACATAGACATGGTCGATCGCGTGGCCCGGGAATTGGCGGAAAAGCTGGGTCAGCGGCCGTTGCAGGTCCTTAAATGGAGCGATATAGACCATGAGATCGTAAGCGTCCAGAAGTTTCAAAACGGACTCCTGGACATCGTGCTCTGCGTGGTCTTCCTCATCGTGGCCCTGGGCATTCTCAACACCCTGCTTATGAGCCTTTTCGAACGCATCCGCGAGTTCGGCGTGCTCATGGCCATCGGCGCGCGGCCGGCCTGGATCATGCGGCTGGTCCTGGCCGAAGCGCTCCTGCTGGGCGTCGTGGGGACTCTTATGGGCCTGCTGGGAGGCATGGCTCTCATCGGGTACTACGGCCGGGCAGGGTTGCACTTGGCCGTGGGCGACGCCTTGTCTTATTTCCTGCCCTTCCCGGCCGTCATTTATCTGCACCCGGCATGGCCCAGCCATGCTTTTGCCGCGGCCTCGGTCCTGGCCACCAGCGTGGCCGCGGCCATCGCGCCGGCGCTGCGCGCCTGCCGGCTCAATGCCGCGGAGGCACTGCGCCATGTCTAACGCGCCGCTCATCAGCGTCCGGCACGTGAGCAAGACCTACGGCGACGGCCGCTCGCGCGGCGCCTTCAAGGTGGCGGCCCTGACCGGACTTTCCCTCGACTTCCACGCGGGGGAATTCACCGCCATAGCCGGACCGTCGGGCTCGGGCAAGTCCACGCTGCTCAACATCATCGGCACGCTCGACGCGCCTACCTCGGGCGAGGTGCTGTTCGAAGGCCGCCGCGTCACATCCCTTGACCCCGCCCAAGCCGCTGATTTCCGGCTGCGCGCCCTGGGCTTCATCTTCCAGGCCTACAACCTTATCCCCGTCCTAAGCGCCGTGGAAAACGTGGAATATCCGCTGGTCCTGCAGAAAACCCCCGCCGGCGAGCGCCGCGCCAGGGCCATGGAAGTCCTGCGCTGGGTCGGCCTTGAGTCCCAGGCCGGACGGCGGCCCGATCTGCTCTCCGGGGGCCAGCAGCAGCGAGTGGCCGTGGCCCGAGCCATCGTGCATCGCCCCCTGGTGGTTCTGGCCGACGAGCCCACCGCCAACCTGGACTCCAAAACCGCGGCCGCCCTGCTGGACATCATGGAGCAGCTGAACCGCGAGCACAACATCACCCTGCTTTTTTCCAGCCACGACCCCGCGGTCCTTTCCCGCGCCCGGAGGGTCGTCCATCTGCGCGACGGCAGGCTTGTCGAGACATGAAAGGTGAGACCGCGATCCTCCTGCTGCTCCTGGCGGCTGTTCCGGCCCGGGCAAGGGAATTCGCCGCCGGGCCCTCCCGGCTCGAGGCTTCCGGCTACCTCAAGGAACTTTGGGACTATTCCCGCTCGCCTATCGACGGCCGCCCCTTCTTTCTGAACACAAGCCGCGCCCGCCTGACCCTGGAGGCCAAATCTTCGATCTTCAGGGCGCACGTGGACTACGACCATGAGGTCCTGGCCGGAAGTTTTTTCAGGACCGCCGAGCACCGTCTTTTCGGGCTCGCCGAGCCGGACGCCTGGCTCGACCTTGATTCAGATGTCGACGCTTCCGCGACCTCTCTCTGGCGCCACCGCCTCTACCGGGGCTGGGGAGGAGTCGAGTCCGAGGACGCGGCTCTTCGCTTCGGCCGCCAACGCGTGGCCTGGGGCACGGGAAAACTATGGAACCCGACGGACGTCCTCAACCCCTACCAGCCCGCGGCCCTGGAGCGCGAGGAACGCCGAGGCGTGGACGCCCTCACCCTGCGCCAGGGCTTGGGCGAACTATCACAGGCGGAACTCGCCTATGCGCCGCACAAAGATTGGATCCGCAGCGCGGTCCTGACGCGCGGCAAGTCCCACTGGCGGGATTGCGACTTCTCGCTCATGGGAGGAAAGGTGGCGGGCTCGACCGGAAGCTGGATCGCGGGAGGGGACTTCGCCGGCGATTTCGCGCAAGGCTCGCTGCACGGGGAATGGTCCTATACGGACCCGCGATCGTCGCGGACTTTCTGGCGGGCAAGCCTGGGCTACGAATACTCGTTCGGCTCCGAGCCCCGGGCGCGCTGGCTCAAGGATTCCACCGCCCTCATAGAGTACTATCACAACGGGCAAGGCAGCGCTCATCCCGACGGTTATGACCGCGCCGCTCTGCTGGCCGGCCGGTCGGTAGCCTTAGCCAGGGACTACGCCGGAGCCACGTTCTCAAAGGACCTGCATCCGTTGCTCAAGCTCGAAGGGATACTCATAGCGAATCTCGGCGATTCCAGCCATTTTCTGGCGCCGAGCCTGCAGTATAATGCCCTGCCCGATCTCTACCTCTGCGCGGGCTGGCAGAGGTTCGGCGCGGGCCGGGACACGGAATACGGCCGCCAGCCCAACCTCGTATTCCTGCAGGCCCAATATTTCTTTTAATATTCGAGATACTCATGCTCCCGGGACGAATAACAGCACTCGGCCTAAGCTCGGACGCGGCGTTGGCGGCCGCGGCCCTGGCCGCGCGTTGGCTCAAGCGAACCCGCGACGCGGCCGGCCGCCTGCGCCAGGGATCGGACGGCGATGCCCTGCACGATTTCCGGACTTCTCTGCGCCGGCTGCGGGTCTTGTTGAGCTCCTACCGCGGCCCGCTGGGCCGCGCCGCGACCAAGACCGTGCGGCGGCGCTTGAAACTCTTGGCCCGGTCCACGAACGCCGCGCGCGACGCCGAGGTCTGGGCGCAATGGCTGCGCGGCCGCCCAGGAGCGCGGCGGGCAACGGAAGCCGCGGCTCTAACGAAGCTAAGAGTCCATTGCGAGGCCGCACGCGGTCGTCACAAAAAACGGCTGCTTTCCCATACGCTCAAGCGGGTCTACAAAATCGCGGATGAACTGAAACGAAGGCTCGCGCGGGTCCGCGGCTCGAAAAGACGCTACGGCGGCGAGGCGGCGCGAGCCATCGCCAAGGCGGCCCGGCAGATGGACCGCCGCTTCAACGTCGTGCGTCGCGGAGGCGCCGAGCGCGACGCTCATGTGGCGCGCATCCGGGTCAAGCGGCTGCGCTATCTTTTGGAACCCTTCGCCGCGCGGAACTCCCGGGCAAGACGCATCGTCGTCGCCCTGCAAGAACTGCAAGCCTTGCTCGGCGAACTGCACGATCGCCACGGGCTGGCCGCCCATATAGGCCGGCCGGCCCAGGCCGAGGCGGATCGTCTGGAGCGCACGCTGCGCCAGGCGTGGCTGAGGCCGGGCCTCGACCGCCGCCTTATCGCCGATGCCCTCGCTTTCAGCCGCGCACTTAAATCACGATAGTTTCTTATGGATTATCCAACTCTCTATACAAGTCCATACGGCACAGATTGCCGACGAAATAGGCCTTTACCATTTTTTTGCCGATTTTTACCGTCATTTTTCTTGAATTTGGAAGGTTCAGGGCTCACACTAGTAACATGAACACTCCAAGTCAGAAAGGCCAGGCAGTCGCAGGAGGAGATATGAACAATCTCAAGCTCGCCCTCATGTTCTCGGCCCTTATCCTCGCCGTCGGCAGCGGCAAGTCCCGGGCCGCCTTCGACGAAGCCTCCCAGAGCGTGACCGCCGACGCCATGGGCGGAGCCTTCACCGC